>CBFHWO010000012.1:0-140903 GCA_965659625.1 uncultured Algoriphagus sp.
ATAATTGGTGATGCGCAGATCTGCCCCCAGGATATTGGATCTATAGATTAATAGGTCAACTTCGTTTCCTTCCATAGTGGCAGCCTTTTTATCATCCCATAAATAGCTGACATGGGTAAACTGTTGATTTATTTTTTCCATGTATTTTGGGTTTTATTGTATAATAACTTACTGCGTTAATGTAATTGTATATTGATCTCTTTCTGTCCTGTTCTATACTGTGTATAAAAAATTTTTGAAGAAAGAGAAGTAATTTGTTGAAAGGAAAAAAAATGTGATAAATAATTATAGTAGTATCAGAGTTCAGAAGGTTTAATTATAAAAAATATTCTTTTAGTAAATTTAGGATTTTCAAACCTATTGAAAATAAGTGTCTTATAAAAGGGGTTGTTAGTAGTATTGAAGATCTGTTTGAGATTATTTAAAAAAACATAGAGAAATTTAAATATTGTTTAACAACCTTACTTGATCATTAATAAAATATTTAAATATTACTTTCTGTCCTGCACTATCCTGTTTTTAATAAAGTAAATAAATTATATATATGCAGGATGCGACAGGATAGGTTTGGGTGTTAATAGAAGTTAATTAGGAGAAATTACCGCTTGTTAACTTTAAACCCATTATCTATGAAAAACAATTATTTATTATTAAAGAAGCGTTTTTTACTGCTTCTATTTATAGTACTATCAACCAACCTATCGGCCTTGGCACAAGCGTCGAATGTGACTGGTACTGTAAAGGACGAGACAGGAGAACCTGTGCCTGGTGCCACGGTCATGATTAAAGGCACTCAAGTTGGTACCGTAACTGATATTGATGGTGTTTTTAATATCCAAGCAGCTCCTGGAGCTACCTTGGTTGTAAGTTTTATTGGTTATACACCAAGTGAAGTTGCGGTTCAATCGGGCCAAACCACTTATAATGTTACCATCAACACTTCTATGTCGGATCTTTCCGAGGTAGTTGTAGTAGGTTATGGTAGCCAAATAAAAAAGGAGGTAACCGGTGCTATTCAAACAATAAGTGAAGATGAGTTGAGAGACATGCCAGTTTCTTCTACCGCACAAAAATTGCAAGGTAAATTGGCAGGAGTTCAGATCAACCAAACGACTGGAAAGCCTGGTCAAGGGATGAACGTAAGAATCCGAGGTCAATTGTCTGTTTCTGGTGGAAGTGAGCCATTATATGTGGTGGATGGATTTCCAATTACGGGAGACATCAATGCACTTAATCCAGATGAAATTCAGGACATCACCGTATTGAAAGATGCTGCTTCCACTTCTCTTTATGGTTCGAGAGCAGCGAATGGTGTTGTTTTAATCACCACAAAAAAAGGAAAAGCTGGGCAAACCAATGTAAACTTAAATGTGTACACGGGATTTCAAAAAGTTCCAGAGCAAGGCAGATTAGAAATGCTTAATGCGGAAGAATTTGCTCAGTTTAAAAAGGAATATTATACAGATGCAGGCCAGCCTGTGCCAGCAATTTTCCAGAATCCAGCAGATTTTCGCGGACAGGATAATGATTGGTATGGTGCAATGTTAGAAACCGCACCAATTACCTCTTATAATTTAACAGTTACCTCCAATAAGGAGAAAGTTAATACGGCCATTATTGCAGGTGTATTTGATCAAAAAGGGGTGGTAAGAAATACCGATTATAAGAGATTCTCATTGAGAATGAATACGGATTATGCTATTTCTGATAAAGTTACCTTAGGTGTGAATGTGGCTCCAAGTTATGTTTTCGATAATACTCCTCAAACAGATGGTTCCAGGGGTACGGGTATTTTGTTCAATGCCCTTCACACTTGGCCAGTAATGGATATTTATGATGAAAACGGAGATTTGACTTTTTTCAATAGATTCCCTTCAGAAACAGGAAATATTTTCGCTTATCCTAACTGGTTAAGATCTGCAGATGAGATCACTAATGAAACAAAATTGGTGAATATTCTAGCGAATACTTACGCAGAATGGAAACCAATCAAAGGACTTTCTTTGAGGACAACTTTCAATGCGGAAATAAGAAACTCAAATTATTTCTTCTTCAACCCATCTACTGCTACTAATCGGATCAATGTGGCGATACCAACGGTAGCTGTCTCTATAAGAGATGATTTCCAGGATTTTTCTTGGTTGAATGAGAATATCGCAACTTATGCCAGAAGTATAGGAGATCATAATTTTGAAGCGTTGGTGGGTTTTTCTAATCAACAGTTCCGTAGAGATAGAACTAGAATTCAGGCAGATACTTATGCGGATGATAGACTTCCGACTATCCAAGGTGCAATCAATGTCAACAGAGGTGGTACTTTCTCAGGAGTGGAAGAATGGACTTTGACTTCTGTTTTCTCAAGATTGACTTATAATTATAAAAGCAAGTACTTATTTACCGCTTCAGTTAGAGGAGATGGTTCCTCACGATTTGGAGCAGACAATCGTTGGGGTGTTTTCCCATCAACCTCTGTAGGTTGGGTGTTATCTGACGAAGGATTTTTGAACACCAGTTCCTCTATTTCATTCATGAAATTAAGAGCAAGTTACGGTGTGACAGGAAATAATAATATTGGTAACTATACTCAATATGCTTTGGTCAATAATACCATAAATGCAACTTTTGATGGTAGTGTAGTACCGGGAGCTGCTGTAACATCTTTAAGTAACTCAAATCTAGGTTGGGAAACAACGAATCAATTTGACATTGGTTTGGATTTTGGTCTTTGGGATGATCGAGTGACTTTTACCTATGATTATTACACAAAGAATACTACAAACTTGCTGTATGCTGTTCAGGTACCACAGGAATCAGGTTTCACTAATTTCAACGATAATATTGGAGAAATTAAGTTTTGGGGACATGAATTTTCCATTAATACAGTAAATACGATTGGAGAATTCAGATGGACTACCAGCGGTAATATTTCCTTTAATAGAAATGAGGTATTAGAGTTGGCAGATGGAATTGATAGAGTGTATGGATTTGCACATATCACCCAAGTAGGACAGCCATTCGGACAGTTTTACGGATTAAATAAGTTAGGTAATTACGCTAATGCGGAAGATTTGGCAAACTCTCCTAAAATCCCAGGTAGATCTACAGTAGGTAGTATCAAGCTAGAGGATGTAAACGGAGACGGAGTAATTACTTTCGGAGGGGACAATGACGATAGAACTATCATCGGAAATCCATTCCCTGATTTTGTTTATGGTTTCACCAATAATTTCAACTGGAGAAACTGGGATGCAAGCATTGTGGCTTCAGGTACACACGGTAATGAATTGTATATGAGACACCTGTATTCTACAGCAAATCTAGATGGAGTATTCAACATGGTTGCTAAAGTTGCAGATCGTTTTAGATCTCCAGAGGATCCAGGAGAAGGTATTTTTGGTACTACAGTAGGTGGAGGTAATGTAACGGGAATTGAGAGAGATTGGCCAAACAGTAATTTCGTTTGGGATGCATCTTACTTTACTATCCGAAACATTACAATCGGTTATACTTTTGCTAATCTTCCTAAAGCAATTAAGTCAGCTCGTTTGTATGCCTCAGGTCAGAACATGTGGGTTTTTACAAAGTATTGGGGCGGGTCTAACCCAGAGGTAAGTATGCAGAACAATGGTCAAGGTGACGGTGGTAACTTAAGCCCAGGTGTTGATTTGGCTGGATATCCAGTTCCACGTACGATCACTTTCGGTGTTAATATCACCTTTTGATTGATCTCATCTCATTAGTAAAAATCAAACTGAAGAAAAAATGAAAAAACATATAATAGCCTTTGCAGTAGCGGCTTTAGTATTGACTGGCTGCGAGGACTTTCTAACGGTAGTTCCAGAAACCCAATTGAGTTCGGCTACCTTTTTCAAAAATCAAAATGACTTTGAGCAAGCAGTGAATGCTGCTTATGTGCCCTTAAGAACCATAATCAATGATAGAGCTTGGCTACTAGGGGAAATGCACTCAGATAATACATACTATGCTAGAAATGTTTTATTTGGGGCGACTGATAACCAGGAGGATATTGCAGATTTTTCTATTCCAGAATCTAACGGAACTTCTGCCAATACCCACGTATTGCAACAATGGAGACAGGATTATCTGATTATAGCCAGAACAAATCAAATTCTAACCTTAATTGATGATGTGGATTTTGATCAGGCGGCGAAGGATAATGTGAAAGGGCAGGCACTATTTCTTAGAGCATATGCCTATTTTGAGTTGGCTAGATATTTTGGAAGTGTGCCATTGCACCTTACTCCGGTAGCTACGAGAGAAGAAGCTGCCTTGGAACTTGCAGCTGAAGGAGTTATTTATGCCCAGATTGAGCAAGATCTTCAAGCAGCAGTTCCTTTATTGCCAAAGAAATCTGCGCAAGTAGCTGGCAGAGCTACTGAAGGTGCTGCAAGAACATTGCTGGCGAATGTTTACATCAATCAAAAGAAATGGTCTGAAGCTGAGCAAATTTTGACTCCTGTTGTTACTGGTGGTGAATACAGAATGATGCTTGATTATGCGATGGCTTTCCCTGGAAATGCATCAAATAAGAATAATGAAGAATCTGTTTTTGAGGTTCAGTTCTTAGAAGGAGCAGCGGGATTGAATGGTAACTTTATTTACCAGTTTATGCCTAGACCAATCAGTGCCTCTGAACTTCAGCCAATCATGGGCACAAGTAATCCTCAAAATATAGATGGTGAAGGAAATAATATTCCAACTATAGATATCATTGAAGCTTACGAAGATGGAGATTTAAGAAAAGATGCTTCTATTGATACCGTGTTTTTGGCGGGTAGTTTTAGAGCTGACAAAAATTATCCCTACATAAAGAAACATGCGAAGCAACACTCGCAGCACAATAATACCGGTACTAACTGGGTTGTTTATCGTTACGCTGAGGTATTATTATTCATGGCTGAGGCCTTAAATGAACAGGGTAAGCCAGGAGAAGCTGCAGTTTATTTAAACCGGGTAAGAACAAGAGCTGGCTTAGGGGCAACAACCGCATCAGGTCAAGCTGATATGAGAGAGGCCATCTTTAAGGAAAGAAGAGTTGAATTGGCTTTCGAGAACAAAAGATGGTTTGATATCCAACGTACAGACAGAATTGAGGAGATCATCAGACCACATGGGCAAAGAATAATTGCTAATCCATTGGACTACTATTATCCACCAATTGAAGGAGCAGTACCAAGATCTAATGCATTTACAAACCTTGGAAAGTTTTATGCATATCCTGCTGCAGAATCTGATTTGAGCCCTTATTTCTAAAAATCATAAATAGTAAAATCCTGCATGAAGTAGTTAATTCTGCTTTATGTAGGAAATTATTGAAATTCTAGCCGCTCTTGTATTTCTACATGCATATTATCCTAGAATTGTGTTCATTGAGTTAACTCAGATTATTAGCAATCAATTAATTCCCATAAATCCTATGAATCACAAAAATCATTTGGTTCGCATGCTGATTCTATCCCTAATCCTATTTGGGGTTGTTTCTTGTGCCAAGAAAGAACAAAAACCTCTTGACCCAAAGGTTGAGAAATTAAAATTACCGCCTGGTTTTGTGGCGGAACATATTTACAGTCCAGGAGAAAATGATCAAGGTTCTTGGGTGGCCATGACTTTTGATAACAAAGGGAGGATGATCACTGCCGATCAATATGGCGGGCTTTATAGATTAGAGATACCTGCAATAGGTTCTGATTCTTTGGCTCCTAATATTGAAAAACTAGTTGTAGGTGACCAGACTGACCAAAAGTTGGGAATGGGATATGCACAGGGGTTACTTTATGCATTCAATAGTGTCTATGTGATGGTGAATCACAGAGGAAATGATGAGTTTGAAAAAACTACGGGTATGTATCGTCTCCAAGATCTTAATGGAGATGACCAATACGAGACTGTTACTTTAATTAAACTTTTAGAAGGTGACCCGGGAGAGCATGGTCCACATAGTATGATTCTTTCTCCTGATGGTCAGTCCATTTATATTTCAGCTGGTAATCATGTGGACGTTCCGGAAATGGATGCTTACAGACTTCCAAGAGTTTGGGATCGGGATAACCTTTTTCCAGAAATCAAAGATCCAAGAGGACACGCAAATAACAGAATGGCTCCGGGCGGATGGATCGCAAAGACGGATCCTGAAGGTAATAACTGGGAATTGATAGCAGCAGGATTTAGAAATGAATTTGATATTGCTTTCAATGAAAATGGTGATTTGTTTACTTATGACTCAGATATGGAATGGGATTTTGGTATGCCTTGGTATAGACCAACCAGAATTTGTTATGTCCCAAGTGGAGCAGAATTTGGA
This sequence comes from uncultured Algoriphagus sp., assembly GCA_965659625.1. Classification (GTDB taxonomy): domain Bacteria; phylum Bacteroidota; class Bacteroidia; order Cytophagales; family Cyclobacteriaceae; genus Algoriphagus. Next base: position 6,323 of record CBFHWO010000012.1, read on the forward strand.
TGGAGAACCGGAAACCAAAAATGGTCTCCAAATTATCCTGACAATCTTCCAGCAGTATTAAATATTGGACAAGGTTCGCCAACAAATGTGATGTTTGGAACGAATTCTAACTTCCCGGAAAAATATAAAAAAGCGCTTTACACGTTTGATTGGAGTTTTGGGATTATTTACGCAACTACATTGACTCCAGAGGGAGCATCTTATGCTGCAAGTGGAGAAGAATTTATTTCTGGTTCTCCGCTTCCTCTTACTGATGGCGAATTTGGACCTGACGGTTCTATGTATTTCTTGACCGGAGGTAGAAGATTGGAATCAGATTTATATCGCGTTTATTATGATGGCGATGAAGCAGAGGGAACAAGTACGAAGCAAACTTTGACTGAGGAGCATTTGCTTCGCAGAAAAATGGAAGAGTTCCATACAGGTGCAAAAGCGGGGGCAGTTGATGCAGCTTGGCCAAACTTAGCTCATTCAGACAGATTTGTTCAGTATGCTGCCAGGATAGCAGTTGAGCACCAGCCAGTATCCGAATGGCAATCAAAAGTACTTTCAGAAGAGAATCCTAATATTGTTATTCAGGGTGCAATAGCCCTGGCAAGACATGGAGATGCAAGTGTTGCAACACCTCTTTTAGATAAATTGACAAGCATAGATTATGGAAGTTTATCTGAAACAGGAAAGCAAAATATCTTGAGAGCGATTGAATTGACTCTTTATAGATTTGAAAATTCCTCAAAAGCATCTTTCTCAAAAGTAATATCCTTTCTGAGCCCAAATTTCCCATCAGGGAATAACAATTTGGACAGAGAGCTTTCGAAGCTGCTTACCTATACAGGAGCTCCAGACGCAGTAAGTAAAACCGTTGCTCTTTTAGAAACTGCCAAAGATGATGCTTCTTATCAGAAGACATTCACATCTTCTACAGATTTGATCATGAGAAATCCTCAGTATGGAATGGATATCGCCAACATGTTAGCGAATGTTCCGCCAGCACAACAAACCTACTACGCCGTAGTCTTAGGTGGGGCAGAAAATGGATGGACTCCAGATTTACGTGAAAAATATTTTTCCTGGATAAAAAATGCATTCAGCTATAAGGGCGGAAGAAGTTATGTAGGTTTTATTGATAGAGCCAGAAAAATGGCATTGTCACATGTCTCTAGCTCAGAGTTTTCTAAATACGACGAGCTATCAGGAGCTGCAATGCTTACTGGAAATGGTAATGATATAATTCAATCAGATGTTCAGCCAGAAGGTCCTGGAAGAAGATGGACATTGGAGGAGGCTCTACCTTTGGTGGAAGATTTATCTGGTAGAGACTATGTAAAAGGCAAAGCTATGTATGCAGCAACCCTTTGTCAGTCTTGTCATACCATGCAAGGTGAAGGGGGAATAATCGGTCCGGATTTGACACAATTGGGAACAAGGTTCTCTCCAAAAGATATTTTGGAAGCGACAATGGATCCTAGTGCGGTGATTTCAGATCAATATGCTGCCACAGTTTTGGTGTTGAATGATGGGAATTCGGTAGTAGGTCGAGTGACGAATGAAGATGACTCGAACTATTATGTTTCGCAAAATCCATTTGCTCCTCAGACGATCAGAACGGTGCCTAAATCAAGTGTTTCAGATGTCAAGCTTTCTGAAGTTTCTATTATGCTACCTGGAATGATCAATAGACTAAATGAAGAAGAACTGAAAGATCTGATGGCCTATTTGGTTTCAGGAGGCAATCCGGACCATGAAGTATTCAAAGGTTCTGGAAGTCAATCAAGCACAGATTAAACATGAAAAAGATAAATTATTTGTTGATAGGGATTTTACCGACGATGGCTTTAGGCATGCTTTTGAGTATGGTGCCGGCAGAGAAACCTGAGTCTGTCTTCCCTAAGGTTCAAGATGATTTCAAATCTATATTTGATGGAAAATCATTAGAAGGATGGGAGGGAGATCCTACTTATTGGTCAGTTGAAGACGGAGCGATTGTAGGATTGATTACCCCTGAGACTTTACTTAAAGCCAACACTTTTCTTATTTGGAAAGGTGGACAGCCAGGAGATTTTGAATTGAAAGCTAAATTTAAAATCACTGAAACAGGGAACTCTGGAATCAATTACAGAAGCGATATGGTAGAAGATGTGCCTTTTGCCCTTAAAGGGTATCAGGCGGATATTGATGGAAGAATCAATTATACTGGTCAAAACTATGAGGAAAGAAAGAGAACAACTTTGGCCTACAGAGGCCAAAAAACCAAGATTACTCCTCAGGAAAATCCTACCGGAAACCTTCGTGATTATGTAGAAAGAAATGCCTGGAAAGGGCTGAATGTGATTGAGGAAATAGGTGATCGGGACGAATTAAAAACTAAAATCAAATCTGAGGATTGGAACGATATTCACATTGTTGCTGAAGGGAATGTTTTGAAGCATTATGTGAATGGAGTCCTGATGAGTGAGGTTCATGACGAAGACCCGGCAAATTTTTCTGCCAAAGGCTACTTAGGTGTTCAGGTTCATGTAGGACCTCCAATGAAAGTCGAATACAAAGACCTCATGATTAAAATGGATTAATTGGGTTGGAATAGATTAATTGTAATGTTAAATGCACCGATAAGAATTACAGCTTTTTATCGGTGCTTTTTTTTAACTAAATATTTGACCATTGATCACCAGTCGCTTGGTATAATAACAGGATACAATTAACTTTTAAACCTGACACTACAGGATGGAAGATAGGGCTTCAAATAGGAAATTAAGGTGTAAAAATAAAGTATGAACTCTCCCAAAATAGCTCAAATAGACAAATGGAAGCACAAAATTTCCAATTCTCATCAACTTGGAGGAATTGAAACATCTGTATTAGATAATGGGGCTGGAAGGGGAGTAAGAATCGCTTGGGTCAATACTGGTTCAGGACTTAGATACAAAGTTGTGTTAGATCGGGGCCTTGATATTTTGGATTGTTTTTTTAATGACAGCAGTCTTGCATGGATCAGTCATGGAGGAGCAGTCGGGCCGCAACCATTTTCAAATAAAGGAATTGACTGGCTCAGAACTTTTGGAGGTGGTCTGTTGACTACTTGTGGCTTATCAAATGCAGGACCTCCAAATTCAGATGAGTATGGGGAGAGAGGTCTTCATGGAAATTTCAGTAATACTCCTGCTGAACTGATTTCCATCAAACAGCCAGATTTATTTCATAATGATTTGACATTTGAAATAGTCGGTAAAGTCAGAGAGACAACGACCTTTGGACCAAGTCTCGAATTAACAAGAACTATTTCAGGTCAGCTCGGATCACCTTCGATACAGATCAGTGATAAGGTGGTCAATCAAGGAAATACCGCTGCTCCGCATATGGTTTTGTATCATATCAATTGTGGTTGGCCTCTAATTGACAAGGGGACAAGGATTGTTTGGAATGGTCAAATTGTCCCTAAAGCGAGTGATGTAAACAATACAGAGTTCAATAAAAAAAATCAATTCACAAAGTGTGCTCCTCCCTTGGAAGAGCATAGTGGGTTCGGAGAGGATGTGGCATTTATTGATCCTAAAACTGATGAAATGGATCAGGTAGTTTGTGGCTATGCAAATGATGAACTTGAGCTTGGGTTGAAGATTTCATTCTCAAAAAGTCAAATGCCTTGGTTGATTCATTGGCAGCATTGGGGAAAGAACGAATATGTGACAGCTTTAGAACCAGCTACAAATCCTCCAATAGGGCAAGCTGCTGCGAGAGAAAATAATACTCTGATCATGATGGAACCCGGTGAAAGCAGATCTTATGATCTTAAATTAGAAGTAATGACTGGCTTTGAGGTGCTGGACTTTAAATAGAAAAATAAGCATGAACCCTGTTTATTCAATAAAATAATTTACTCAATAACCCATTAACCTATAACAAGAAATGAGTTTAGCAACTAAAGCACTCGAACAAGGAGAAGGTATTTTAAGATTGACTCCTACCTGGGTACCTCGGTCCTTTTGCGTACCTGGTAGAAGAATAAAACTGCATCCTGATGATTATTATTCCTTGGGTGGTGCCAGAGGTGGAATAGATGAGCGTTGGTTTTCTTCAACTACACCAGCTGAAAACGGGCCATTGACCAGTAAAAATGAAGGATTAAGCCATATCGCATTTGAAGATGGTGGCAAAACAGAATTATTTCTGTTGAAAGAGGCCATCGATGAATTGGGCGGGGAAATCATTGGAAATAGACTCTGGGATGCCCATAAGTCTTGGCCAATGTATTCCAAGTTTTTTGACAACATGGGGCCATTGCCGCACCATATTCATCCAAGTGATGAATTTGGGAAACTTACAGGTCAAAATGGAAAGCCGGAAGCTTATTATTTTCCTCCTCAAGTCAATAATCATGGAGGAGATTTCCCGTATACTTTCTTCGGGATTGCTCCAGGTACCTCCAAAGAGACGATTCTTGAATGCTTAAAGAATTTCAATAAAGGAGATAATAAGATCACGAATTATTCACAGGCATTCAGACTGCAGCCAGGTACAGGATGGAATGTGCCTCCTGGAATGCTACATGCACCTGGTAGCTTATGTACTTATGAACCACAGAAAGCCTCCGATATTTTCGCCATGTATCAGTCCTTGGTGAATGAAGCGATTATTCCGGATGAATTGCTTTGGAATGCTACTCCAAAAGATCGTTGGGGTGATTATGATTTACTGGTAGAGATGATCGATTGGGATCTCAATGTCAATCCTAATTTGATGGATAATCACTATATGGAGCCAATTCCTGTAGAAGATCGGGCAAAAATGAATGCTGCAGGTTATGATGACAAATGGATCTGTTACAGATCTCATGATTACAGTGCCAAAGAATTGACCATTTTCCCAGGCCAAACAGTGACGATTAAAGATGCTGCTGCTTATGGAATGATCATGATGCAAGGCTATGGAAAAATGAATGACTGGGATATTGAAACTCCGGCGCTGATCCGCTTTGGTCAATTGACACATGATGAATATTTTGTATCTGAGAAAGCTGCTCAAGCTGGAGTCAAAATCACGAATCATTCTAAAACAGATCCAATCGTGATGTTAAAGCATTTTGGACCAGATAATCCTGATTTGAAAGTAGTGGAATAACAAGTGGAAAATTCCATGATCATCAAACCATTTAAAATTGATTGCTAATTAATTAATAACCCATTTTTAACTATGAATAATTATCCAAAATTACATAACGCAACTTGGCCCGGAATTGTAGGAAAGGGGCCTGATTCTGAGCCGGTAATTCCATTTGATTCAATGCTGGCAATGACAGCAGCGGCAGAGGTAAATGGAGTGAAATTTGACGGAGTTGATTTAGGTTTACTCGAACCGCATTTCACCCTAAACGATCCTGATGAAGCTAAGATTCTTGCAGAAAAACTTCAAAATTATAACTTGGTAGCGGGATCTTTAGTAGCTCCGATTTGGGCAGGATCGGCAATGGGTACTGCTGACCAGAGAAAGACTTTCGTGGACATGGTCAGAAATGCATGCGAATTTGGGAAACAGCTCAATGATCTAGGAGTTCGCCATTATGGCGTTGTCAGAATAGATTCTGCAGCTGGAGTAGATGACTGGGCCAAAGATCCGAAAGGAAATACCAAAATCATTGCTGATACTTTTAGAGAAGCTTGCGATGTGGCCGCTGGGTATGGAGAGAAGCTAGCTGCCGAAGGAGAGATTTGCTGGGGAGCGATGCATAGTTGGAAATACATGGTGGAACTTTTGGAAATGGTGGATCGACCAAATATTGGCCTTCAGGCAGATATGTCTCATACCTTTCTTTATACTTTGGGATACAATGCTCCTGAGCATAGAATTATAGATAAAGATGCTGATCTAAACGATCGGGATGTAATTAAAGCAGGTTTGAAAACTGTAACAGATGCACTTCGTCCCTGGACTATTGATTTCCATGTTGCCCAAAATGATGGTTCTGTTTTTGGATCTGGTTCACATGATAAAACAGGTCGCCATTGCCAAGCTACAGACCCAAATGGTTTGTTGGATATTGCTCATGATGCCGGTTATTGGCTAAGAGATGAAAATGGTAATTTGACAAAAGCATTCAAGCATATCTGCTGGGATGGATGTATGTTCCCAAATTCAGTGATGGAGAGTCCGGAAACTTGGAATGATATTCTTGCTGCAATGGTCAAAGTGAGAGAAGCACATGGTTGGAAAGCCTAAACTTCATCATTTTACATTCAACATTCATCATTCGAAATTGAATCGGTTTTTTATTGATGAATAAAGAATGTCGAATAATGAATATCGAAGTGAATAAGAACAATAATAAACTCAGAAGATGAAAGACAAAAAATATATAAGAATAGGATTGATTGGAACAGGGTTGATGGGAAGAATCCACACCAATGGATATAAGAGATTAGCAGATTTCTTTCCGGAGTATGAGCATAGACCAGTACTGCAGGCAGCCTGCTCCAGAAGAAAAGAAAAGGTAGAAGCTTTTGCGGAGCAATGGGGTTATAAATCTATTGAAACCGATTGGAGAAAGCTTTTGGAAAGAGACGATATCGACGCAGTCGATATTTGTACTCCTAATGACATGCATGCCGAAATTGCGATTGCTGCGGCGAAGGCAGGTAAAATGATCCTTTGTGAAAAGCCTTTGGCTAGAACAGTGGAGGAGGCAAAATCTATGGTGGATGCCATTGAGGCTGCAGGTGTTCCCAATACTGTTTGGTATAATTATAGGAGAGTGCCCGCAGTTACGTTGGCAAAGCAAATTGTTGATTCAGGTAAACTTGGAAAAATTTTCCATTACCGAGCAAATTTCCTTCAGGATTGGACAATCAGCCCGGATTTACCTCAGGGAGGAGATGCACTTTGGAGATTGGATGTCGAGGCTGCAGGTTCTGGGGTAACCGGTGATTTATTGGCGCATTGCATCGATACAGCAATGTGGCTGAATGGTGGCATCAAAGATGTATCTGCCATGACCGAAACGTTTATCAAGGAAAGAGTTCATCAAAGTACCGGTGAGAAAAAGAAAGTAGGAATAGACGATGCGTGTATTTTCCATTGCCATTTTGAAAACGGTTCTTTGGGATTATTTGAAGCTACCCGATATGCAAGGGGACACAAAGCTCTTTATACTTTTGAAATCAATGGGGAACATGCATCCATCCGCTGGGACCTACATGATTTGACAAGGTTAGAATTTTTTGACCATGGAGATGAAGGAAAAGTGAGAGGATGGAGGTCTATCCACGTGACAGATGGAGATCATCCATATATGGACAGATGGTGGATTCCAGGTACGTCTATCGGTTACGAACATTCATTTATTCATCAAGTGGCTGATTTCTTCAAGAGTTTGGATGAGGGTACTCCTTGCCATCCAACTTTCAGAGATGCTTTTGAGACACAAAAAGTTTGTGAAGCGGTGATTGATTCTGCAAATGAGAGGGCCTGGAAAGATACTGGAGTTGACTGGGTAGAGAAATAAAATTTCTTAAATTCAGGAAATAAATACTAGCTCAATCAAGTTTATTCTTGGTTGAGCTTTTTTGTACGAATCTCAAACAAGACTTAAAGATGAAATTATATTCCAACGCAATCAGGATATTCGGTTTTTTTCTTCTCACTTGGATTGGAGTTGGATGTGAGTCAAAAGAACAAGTTGCAGAGGTAGTTACAGAAGAAAAAACCAATATCATCTTTATCTTGGCAGATGACCTGGGATATGGTGATTTAGGATTTCTGGGTCAGCAATATATTGAGACACCAAACATTGACCGCTTGGCTAAGGAAGGGATGTTTTTTTCCAATTTCTATTCAGGATCTACCGTTTGTGCCCCTTCCAGATCGTCTTTTTTAACGGGATTGCATACAGGCCATACTCCGATAAGAGCCAATTCTGAGGTTCAGCCCGAAGGACAATTGCCAATGCCGGATTCGGTTATGACCGTAGGAAAGTCTTTACAAAATGCCGGTTATGTAACCGGAGCTTTTGGAAAATGGGGACTAGGGTTTATTGGCTCTTCTGGCGAACCTGTAAACCAAGGATTCAATGAATTTTTTGGATACAACTGCCAGCGGTATGCACATAGATATTATCCTGATTATTTATGGCACAATGATCAAAAAGTTGACTTACCTGGAAATGACTGGACAAAAGCAGAAGACTATGCACCTGATATTATCCAAGAAAAAACGTTGGCATTTATCGATGAGAATGCGGAAAAACCATTTTTCTTGTTTATGCCTATTGTCACACCGCATGCAGAACTAGCTGCGCCTGATGATGAGATCATGGCAAAATATAAAGCGATGTTTCCTGATGAAACGCCCTATGTCGGTGGTGTTGGGGCTGATTATGGGCCAGACATGAGAATCCCGGGATATCAATCCCAACCCTATCCGCATGCTACTTTTGCGGCAATGGTGGAAAGAATAGATCGATACGTAGGCGAGGTTCTTGATAAATTGGAGGAAAACGGGCTTTCTGAAAACACTTTAATTATTTTTTCTTCAGACAATGGTGCTCATCAAGAAGGAGGAGCAGATCCAGAGTTTTTTGATAGCAATGGACAGTTTAGAGGATTCAAAAGAGATTTGTATGAGGGAGGGGTAAGGGCCCCAATGATTGCATGGTGGCCTGGAAAAATTAAGGCTGGTACTACCTCGGATCATATCGCAGCTTTTTGGGATTTGTTACCAACTTTTGCTGATGTCGCAGGTCAAACTGTTTCCGAAGCTATTGATGGGATCTCATTTTTACCGGCAATGCTTGGACAAAGTGATCAATCCAACCATGATTATTTGTATTGGGAGTTTCATGAGCAAGGAGGCAAGCAAGCAATCCGACAGGGGAATTGGAAAGCAGTTAAACTGGAAGTGTTCAATAGTGATACTCCAAAATTTGAACTGTATGATTTGAGTACTGATCCTGGAGAAACTGAGAATCTAGCTTCCAAATACCCTGAAAAAGTCGCGGAAATGGAAAAATTAATGGAAGAGTCCCATATTCAAAATCCGATTTTTTCCTTTTATAGAAGTGAAAAGGAGGCTGATACAGAATAAGGATTTAATCATGCTATAAATTAGTTTTTTTATAGAATTGAAAAATTCAGGTTGAAGAAATTAAAGCTTAAAAAATCAGAGAATGGAAAACATGATTTTTCTCATTTTAGCCTGAAAACGCGGCCTTTTTTTGACCACTGGTGTTATTCTCCAATTAAAAAATAGAATATTACCTTACATTTATTCAGCCCAATTAATCATTCGAAATTTCAAAATTCGATATGTCTACTCCAAATAAAGTAAACCCAATTTCAACAATTATACTTTCTGCGCTAAGTGACCAAGTTGAAGAGAAATCTATTGTTTGGTTAGCTCAAAAAAGAGAGAAAATTTTATTGTCTGAAAAGGAAATGGATTTCTTTATGGCCTTTAGCCAGGCATCCAGATATTTCAAGAATAATCCATTTAAGTTAAGTAAAGAACAGATACTGGAAGCCAATTCTTTTTGTGAAGGACTGAGAATGGATTTGTGGAGCCAATTGCAGTCAGCAAGAGTTTATTTGCTTTTGCAATTTCCAGCTCCAAATTTAAATTCATGGATGAGTACCTTGCAAAAACTCTTTGAAACAGGTGATATGCTTGAAATCGAGGCATTGTATTCAGCATTGCCTATCATGCCTTTTCCAGAGGAAATGGTGGGAAGAGCCCGTGAAGGTTTGAGGACAAATATTACTTCTGTTTTTGACGCAGTTGCTTTAAATAATCCTTACCCATCCAACTATTTTGATCAAAGTGCTTGGAATCAAATGGTGGTAAAAGCAATCTTTATGCAAAGGCCATTGTTTAAAATTCAGAATGCTGAATCAAGAGCAAACAAAGAACTTGCTAATATCATTATTGATTTTGCACATGAAAGATGGGCAGCTGGCAGAAATGTCATACCCGAATTGTGGCGGTTCGTTGGACCGTTTATCAATTCGGAGAACTTCGAAGACATTGTACGAGTAGCTAAGTCCGAAGATAAATTAGAAAGAAAAGCTGCTTTATTGGCATGTAGCATGAGCAGTTACCCGGATGCAAAGGAATTACTAAAAAGTCATCCGGAAATCGAGGAAGAAATTAAATCAGGAAAGCTAAACTGGAATTGGATTGGAGAACAAGCTTTAGCCTTGGCTTAATCCTAAATCAGTTAGAAAAAATAGTTTGTGAACCCCAAATTTACCAAACATGGAAATGTTTATTGATCCACATATACACGTTACATCCAGAACCACGGATGACTATGAAGCAATGAGAAAAGCTGGTATCGTAGCCATCATTGAACCTGCCTTTTGGCTTGGCCAACCCCGGACGGAGGCAGCTAGTTTTAAAGATTATTTCAGCAGTTTGGTAGGCTGGGAAAGATTTCGTGCCAAGCAATTCGGTATCGTTCATTATTGTACTATTGGATTGAATTCCAAAGAGGCCAATAATGAGGCATTAGCCGAGGAAGTGATGGAACTACTGCCATTATATGCGGGAAAGCAGGGAGTGGTCGCGATTGGCGAAATCGGTTATGATGACCAAACTGCCGCTGAAGACAAGTATTACAGACTTCAGCTTGATCTTGCAAAAGAGATGGATCTTCCTGTCATGATTCATACACCTCACAGAGATAAGAAAAAAGGAACTACTAGAAGTATGGATGTGAGTGAAGAACACGGCTTGGCTCCAAACATGGTTATTGTAGACCATAACAATGAGGAAACTGTGAAAGAAGTGTTGGACAGAGGTTATTGGGCTGCATTTACCATTTACCCACATACCAAAATGGGAAGTGAGCGAATGGTAGAAATAGTAAAACAATATGGCCCAGAAAGAATCATTGTAGATTCGGCTGCCGATTGGGGGATTTCTGATCCATTAGCTGTTCCGAAAACGGCAGCCTTGATGAAAAAAATGGGGATTCCAGAAGAACATATCAAGATGACTTGCTACCAAAATGCCTTGACTGCGTATTCTCAAAGTGGGCAAATGGACGAATCTGACTGGTTAAATGCAGATCCAATTGATCAGACAAAAAAGATGTCAGGAAATTCCGTGTTGAGAGGTGGGCAAGTTCCTCGCGTGGAGGGGCCAAGTGATCGAGTGGAGAATTAACTCATGAATACCTCCAAGTTATATGCTCATTTGCAGCTAACAAGACCTGCAAACGTTGTAACTGCAATAGCGGATATTTTGGCCGGCTTTGCTATCGCAGGCATGGGAGTTTATTTGACCTCTTTTTCCAATTCAGATGGATATTTGTTTGATTTGGCTTGGTTGGTTTTATCGACGATTGGGCTTTATGGTGGTGGTGTTGCTTTCAACGATGTGTTTGATGCTGATCTCGATTCGATAGAGCGCCCGGAAAGGCCAATTCCAAGTGGAAGAGCAACTGTGAAAAGTGCTGCTATGATGGCTGTTTTATTGCTTTTTATAGGTGTATTGGCAGCAGCTCAAGTAAGCCAAACTTCAGCAGTCATTGCTCTTGTTGTGGCTTGTTGTGCAGTTCTGTATGATTATTGGGGAAAACATCAGACATTTTTAGGCCCGATAAATATGGGACTTTGTCGTGCTGGAAATTTATTATTGGGAGTAAGCATAGTTCCATGCTTAGTTCAGGAGTATGCCTTCATTGGTTTGATTCCATTGGTTTTTGTGGCAGCCATTACAATGATCAGTAGAGGGGAAGTTCATGGTAAAAACCGTGCTGCTCTTTTTGGAGGGTTTGGAATGTACCTAGTAATTATTGCATCTATCATTTTACTTGCATTTACGTATGGAAATAATCCATTAGAAATCATCCCTTTTATTCTTCTGTTTGCCTTCATGATTTTTCCGCCCTTGGTAAAAGCCATACAAAAGCAAGATCCAAAACTGATTGGGAAAGCCGTGAAAGCAGCAGTGATTTCATTAATAATTTTGAATGCATCACTGTCAGCCGCATTTGCAGGATGGTTATATGGTTTAATGGTATTAATCTTATTGCCAATATCCTTGTGGTTGGCGAGAAAATTTGCTGTGACATAAGCCAATACAAGGAGTAAAGCCATAAATTGCAGGTTGAAAGAACCTTTTGCCCCTGTTTTAGATTGATTAATTGATGAAAAGAATAATAGAGCAAAAATTTGCTGTTCCTTATACTTACCCGGTGATTTTCTCCGAAAACATATTCAATGTTGAAGATGAAACACTTGCTGGACTATTGGACAATGGGAAAGGGGGAAAGGCCTTTTTTGTGATTGATAGTGGAGTCCAAGATGCACATTCAGATTTGGTCGATCAGATTAAATCTTATGCTAAAGCTCATCAGAGTAAATTCAAACTTTGTGCAGAACCCTTGATTGTTTCTGGGGGAGAGGAGTCAAAAAATGATCCTCAGCATTATGAGAAAATTGTTGAAGCTACTCATCTATATGGAATAGATAGGCATTCTTATATAGTAGCTGTCGGTGGTGGAGCTGTTTTGGATATGGTAGGATTTGCCGCTGCTGTTTCGCATCGGGGGATCAGACTGATAAGAATACCGACCACTGTTCTTTCGCAGAATGACTCGGCCGTGGGAGTCAAAAATGGAATCAATTCATTTGGAAAGAAGAATTACTTAGGCACTTTTGCGCCTCCATATGCTGTATTAAATGATTTTAATTTCTTACCGACCCTTGATGATAGGGATTGGAGATCAGGGATTTCTGAAGCGATAAAAGTTGCCTTAATCAAAGATTTAGATTTTTTTGAATGGATTGAGGATCATGCAGATGCCTTGGCAAATAGGGAAATGAAACCCATGCAAGAGTTGATCGTGAGATGTGCACAGATGCATTTGGATCATATCGCTGGTAAAGATCCATTTGAAATGGGTTCCTCAAGACCATTGGATTTTGGACATTGGGCTGCACATAAAATGGAGCATCTAAGTGGATATGAAATTCGTCATGGAGAAGCTGTATCGATCGGAATAGCCTTGGATTCCACCTATTCTTATTTGAAAGGAATGATTACTTCGGTTGAATTGGATAGAATTATTTCTGTCATAGCCTCCTTGGGATTCCAATTATACCACCCTGTTCTTTCCGGCGAAATGCTATTGAAAGGACTAGAGGAATTTCGAGAGCATTTGGGAGGGCAATTAACCATCATGTTGTTGAAAGCACTTGGCGAAGGCCAAGAAGTGCATGAAATGGATCAAACTCTAATTCTTGCTGCTGTGGAAAAATTGAAAGAATTCCGATCAGATCAATTGATTATCAATTGATTATGAAATAAAACTCGTAGAAGTTACTGATTTATTATTATGCTGATTGAAGGAAAACACCTGTCTTATTGTACCAATATTCATCCTGGAGAAAGCTGGAAGGAGACCTTCGAAAATCTTAAAAAATACATTCCAACTATCAAATCGAATCTGTCGCCAGATCAGGCTTTTGGTATTGGTCTAAGACTTTCCAACGAAGCTAGTTTGGTACTTCACAGGGAAAGTGAATTAGCTGCTTTTAAAACCTGGTTGAAAAAGGAAAATGCCTATGTCTTTACCATGAACGGCTTTCCTTATGGAGACTTTCATGGGAAGGCGGTAAAAGAAGATGTTCATACACCGGACTGGACCACTAAAGACAGGAGAGATTATACGATTAGACTTTTTGAGATTCTTGCAGAATTGCTTCCTGAAGGTATGGAAGGAGGAATCTCCACATCTCCTTTATCTTATAGGTTTTGGTTTGATTCGCAACAAGAATTGGATCGAGCTATCACATTGTCCACAACGCATTTAGTACAAGTTGCAATCAAATTGATTGAAATAAAGCAAAGAACAGGAAAAGTTCTTCATCTGGATATAGAACCAGAACCCGATGGGATTTTAGAAAACACTTCGGAAATGCTAGTTTTTTTTAAAGACTGGCTGATTCCCATGGGAACCAGGGATTTGATGGATGTCTTGGCAATGAGTAAAGAAGATGCCGAGTCGGCGATCCGGGAGCATATCAGACTATGTTATGATGTCTGCCATTTTGCTTTGGTCTATGAAAAGCCTCAAGAAGTTTTTCAAGCAATGGATACCGCTGGAATCAAAATCGGTAAGATCCAGGTTTCGGCTGCTTTAAAACTGACTATTCCAAAAACAATAGAGGAAAGAAAAGCAATACGTGAAACACTTCTTCCATTTGCGGAGTCCACCTATTTGCACCAAGTGATTGGAAGAAATTCAGAGGGGCAGATTGACTCATTTCGTGATCTTGACCAAGCTTTGGAAGAACTGGAGGAATCAGAACAAAAAGAGTGGAGGATTCATTTTCATGTTCCGGTGTTCTTAGCCGACTATGGCCGAGTAGCTTCTACACAGTCTGATATTTTGGAGGTGTTAGAATACATCAAGACACATAAAGTCACAGATCATCTGGAGGTGGAAACATATACATGGGATGTTTTGCCAGAAGGAATGAATATAGATATTCAGAATTCTATAATCCGCGAACTTTCCTGGGTTTCTGAAAACATGAAGAAAACATGAAAAAGACCGTCGTTATTGATGTCGTTGCTTTATCACAAAGATTGATTGGGGAACATACCCCTTTCTTGAAAAAATGGACTTCAACTACTCATAAGGCCTCCATCAATCCGGTTTTACCCGCAGTAACTACTTCTGCCCAAACTACTTATTTGACAGGGAAATGGCCTACGGAACATGGGATTGTAGGAAATGGTTGGTACTTCAAAGATGAGTGTGAAATCAAATTTTGGAGGCAGTCAAACAAGTTAATTCAAGCAGAAAACATTTGGGATATTGCCAAGAAGAAGGACCCTGGCTTTACGGTTTCCAATATGTTTTGGTGGTACAATATGTACTCCACTGCCGACTTTCAAGTGACCCCAAGACCTTTGTATTTGGCAGATGGTAGAAAAATGCCTGATTGTCATTCCCACCCAATGGATTTAAGGGATCGACTTCAAAAAGAATTGGGCCAATTCCCGTTATTTTCCTTTTGGGGTCCCAATGCAAATATTGAATCCACAAAATGGATTGCAGAGGCATCAAAGAAAGTAGATGAATGGAACAATCCGACTTTGACACTGATTTATCTTCCACATCTGGATTACAATCTCCAGCGATGCGGGATCGATTTTTCAGAGATTTCAAAAGACCTTCATGAAATCGATGCAGTCTGTGAGGATCTGATTACCTATTATGAAAAGCAAGGAGCTGAAGTGATTTTACTATCTGAATATGGGATTACTTCGGTGAGTAATCCTATCCATTTGAACCGTGTTTTTCGGGAAGCTGGAATGATTCAGGTGAAAGAAGAGCTAGGCTTGGAAACGCTAGATGCAGGGACTAGTAGAGCTTTTGCAGTGGTAGATCATCAATTGGCACATATTCATGTCAGTGATAAAAAGGATTTGCCAGCTGTCAGAAAATTGCTTGAAAGCACTCCAGGAATTGACTTGATTCTTGATGAAGAAGGGAAGAAGAAGTATCATTTGGATCATGAGCGATCAGGAGATTTTGTGGTGGTTGCAGATAAGGATTCCTGGTTTACCTATTATTTCTGGTTGGATGATTCCAAAGCTCCAGATTATGCTAGGTGTGTGGATATTCATAGGAAGCCGGGCTACGATCCAGTGGAGCTTTTTGCCAATCCGGATATTAAAATGCTGAAGGCTACGGTTGGATTGAAAATCTTAAAAAAGAAGTTGGGATTTCGTTATCTCATGGATATTATACCTCTAGATGCGACACTTGTAAAAGGAGCTCATGGTAGGATTCCAGAAGATCATTTGGACCATCCGGTTTTCTTTAGTTCTGATAAAACATTGACAAGCCAAACTCAAATTGAGCCAGTGGATATTCAAGGATTGATCTTAAAAAAGGTTTTTGGCTAGAAAAGTTAACCAACTTTCTTAGCAAATTAAGGACTTAGGATCGTTCTATAGTTCAGTAATTCTTCCAGAAATATCTCATCTAAAACTGTTTTCAGTTTAAATAAAAAAAGCCATTCTCAACGAGAGAATGGCTTTTTTAGGTTTTAAGAGTGAGTTTTATTTTGAATTAAAGGTCAGGCCATTAATTATAAATGTTCCCGCACCTCCATCATTTTTAGGTTTTGTCACAACAAATAATTTATGCAAATTTCCATCAGAAGTGCCTGTAACAGGGATCGTAAATTGTCCAAAGCTTGGAGCTCCTTCAGGGCCATTGGAAGGTTTCTGACTGAAAGTTTCAGATCCAACAAGTTCGCCTGATGGGCTGTCAAGTCTAAGTTCAAATACATAATCATCGCCAAGATTTCCAATAGTGACAATAGAAGTAGTAACTGAAGTTATTCCAGTTAGGTCAATCCCGTTTATTCCGAAAGAAGCTTCATTTTTTGGAACCATCACTAAATTCATTCCTTCATAACTCATGCTACTATATCCACCAGAATAGTCAACGGTAGTTCCCATATCAATTGTGTTACTCTTCAACAATAGGGTAGTTGAACCTGAAAGTGGTTTAATATTTTCTCCACCTTGATCCGTATAAGAAGCGTTGATCATTAGCACTCCATTTGGTACAGCCTTCTTGCCTAAAGTCGCATCAATGCTTCCAGAAGCTGGTAAAGAAGGGGTCGTAACTTGATCCAAAGAAAGAATGTAAGCTACCAAGGCATTTAATTCTGAGTCTTTTAAATCAGGATTTGCTGCCATGACAGTTTCACCCCAAACTCCGCCGCCTCCGTTTTTGATTTTATTCTTTAAGTAGTCTATATCTCCTGAATTGTATTTTTTAGCAACATCGATATAGGCAGGACCGACAGAAGCTTCTACCTCTTTATGGCATGTTTTACATGTCAAAGTGGTAAAGAGAGATTTCCCCATCATTGCTTCAGTCATTACCTTATGCCCCATGTCTGATTCAGCCTGATCTAGACCTTCTATATAATCAGCAGAAACATAAAGCGTACTTAAATCACTGGAAGCTTCTGGATGATCAGCATCAGAAACACTCACTTGATAGGCTACTTTTTTACCTGGGAAATAGAAGGATTGGTTTCCTTGAATAGCGATTTTAACTTCCGGAGCGATATTACCAGAATAGACATTTGCGATTCCGCTAGTTCCTGTCAATCCAGCCGGATCAGCAGCTGTTACTTTAACTTCATATTCTCCAATAGAATTGAACGTATGAGTTAAACTAGGTACATCTGTAGATTTGGTTTCACCATTCCCAAGATCCCAAGTATAGGTCAAAGCATCATTTTCAGGATCAGAAGAATTTGCGGAAAAAGTAACGGTCAATGGATTGGTACCAGAGGTTTTATCAGCTGAAATCTGGGTTACAGAAGGAGCTCTGTTTCCTCCATTGAAATCTATTCTAAATAATCCGGCATCTGGGTTTTTGGAGAACCATCCATTTCCATATTCCAAAATATAGATTCTTCCATCTGGACCCATTTCCATATCAATAGGCGCATTAAATTTAGTGCTGGACATAAATGGCTCCATTTTATCAAAATCGCCATTTTCTTTGATGCTCACAGCTTTGATCCAGCCTCTGATCCAATCATAGATAAAGATCTTGCCGTCGTAATAATCAGGGAACTTGGTGTCCGCCGTATACAAGTCTGAATAATAAACAGGACCCGCCATGGCATTTCTACCTCCAGATCCTAAAGATGGGAATTCCTCAGATACACCATATGGGTACCAGATAAATGCAGGTGACAAGGCAGGAAGATCTTTGATACCAGTATTATTTACTGAATTGTTTTGAGGACCATTTGGGTCAAATGCAGCTCCTACTTCGCCTGTTTCGTAATTAAATTCACGATAGGCATAATTGTTTCCCACAAAGTATGGCCATCCAAAATTACCTGCTTTTCTAGCTTGGTTTAATTCATCATAACCACGTGGGCCACGAGTGTCCATACTATCAGCATTGGCATCTGGTCCCACTTCACCCCAGTATAAGAAACCGTTTTTCTGGTCTACCGAGATTCTGTATGGGTTTCTATTTCCCTGAACATAAATTTCAGGTCTTGTTCCTTCAGTTCCTACAGGATACAGATTGCCTTCCGGAATATCATAAGATCCATCTTCATTGACTTTGATTCGAAGGATTTTACCTCTTAGATCATTTGCGTCTCCTGAAGTTCTTCTTGCATCAAATTGCTCTCTTCCCGGTCTCTGATCAAGCGGGGCAAAACCATTATTTACAAACTCAGAATCTCCTTGATTGAATGGTGTGGAGTTGTCTCCAAGGGAAAGATATAAATTTCCATCTTTGTCAAAAGCGATAGAACCTCCCGTATGGCAGCAGATATCTCTATCTGAGTGGATGTCCATAATCACGACTTCTGAAGCCATATCCCAAATATCGTTCTTGAATGTAAATCTCGAAAGCCTGTTGATTTCCTCTTCACCCGATGGAGCATAGTAAACAAAAACATACCCATTTTGAGCATAGTTAGGGTCTTTCTGAATACCCATTAATCCTTCTTCTGCATTCACTCCCTTCACTTCAGTTTTCCAATAAACATCCAGTTTTGCTACCTCTTTCAATTCTTCAGTTTCATTGTCGAAGAATAAAACTTCTCCTCTTCTTTGTGCAACGAGAATATCGAGATTAGGAAGAATGGTCATTTCTGTAGGTTCTGTAAATTCGCCACCTACCAATGGAGTTTTTGTAAACCTGTTTTCCTCAGGTACTCTTTTAGACTTTGCTTTGCTATAATCAAGTTCCAAATTGTCGCCAATAGCATATTGAATACCAGCTAAAACATGTTTTAAATAAAGCTCTTCGGTAAATGATTCGTTAGTATGTCCACCTCCGGTATAAAATGCTCTACCACCATCAAAGTCATGATACCAAGCGATGGGATGCACTCCCATGTCAAAGCCACCTTTATAAGAATCTTCGTCAAGTTCTAATAATACATTGACATTAGGATTCATGTTTTTATAGCTATACCATTCGTCCGTTCTTTCCCATGGGTTTGGGAGAAAAGAAGTTGATGCGTTAGAAGCATCTTTTACCGAAATAGATCCAGCCTGTACATTAGGATTTGGGTCATTGATGCCGGGATGATCGGTGAAATACCCACCCACAAGTTTTCCGTACCATCCCCAATTGTATTCTGTATCTGCAGCAGCATGGATACCCATATATCCGCCACCAGCTTGAATGTATCTTTCGAAATCGGCTTCTTGGTAATTATTCAAAACATCGCCGGTGGTGCTGAGAAATATTACAGTGGAGTACTGTGCTAGATTTTCTTCGGTAAATTTCTCTGATTGAGTAGTTGTATCCACTTCAAAGCCGTTTTCAGCTCCAAGTTTTTGAATGGCTGCAATGCCATTTGGAATGGATTCATGATGAAAACCTGCTGTTTTACTGAATACAAGTACCTTCGGTGTTCCTGAGCGTTTATTCTTACAACTCCAGGTACCCAAGCTTACAAGTACTGCCAAGAGTAGCAGGGTTCGTAGGTTTTTTGGGAAATTCATAATATCAAATTTTCATTAATTAGGGGAATATTGACAAAGCGACGTCAAATAACTGAAAATCAACTGACAAATCAGGAAGAAATACGGATTATTTCTTTTTGAAACAATAGGATTCATCTTTCCTGGTGGTCATTTTAAATTATTTAACAATTTTGGCACCATCTGAAGGTACAACTTCTATAAATTCCGGTTCGATGTGGAAAGTCTCCTGATAGCTTTTTGAGATGGAAGTTTTAAATTCTGGGATAGAATTCTTCTCTAATAAGTTGATCGTGCATCCTCCAAAACCTCCTCCCATCATTCTGGAGCCCAAAACATAATTCTTTTTCCATGACTCTTCTGCCAGAAAATCCAACTCTTTGCAACTCACTTCATAATCCATGCTTAGACTTTTATGGGATGATTTCATCAATTCACCAAAATTGATTAAGTCTCCTTTTCTCAAACTTTCTCCGGCTTTATGAACTCTTAAATCTTCAAGAATTACATGTTTTGCTTTGGGGAAAAGCTCTTCACTTAAAAGGGATTTTACCTTTGGAAGATCTGTTTCAGAGATATCTCTTAGCGTTTTAATGCCAGGAAAAGTTTGGGATAAAATCCCGACACTTTCCTCACAAGCAGATCGCCTTTTATTATAAGCTGAATCAGCTAGTTTATGTTTTACTTTGGTATTAACTAGAAGTAAACTGTACTGATTAAGCTCGATGGGGATTTCTTGGTGCGTATTGGTTCTGCAATCCAATAGCAAAGCATGGTCTGCTTTGCCAAAGGCGGAGGCATAAGGATCCATGATGCCACAGTTTAAACCTTCAAAAAGTTGCTCGGATTTTTGAGCGTAAATGGCAAGTGATTTCTTAGGAATATTAAAGCCAAATAATGCAGAAATAGCTGTCCCTACCCCAACTGATAGTGCTGCCGAAGAGGATAATCCAGATCCAACAGGGATATTTCCTCCGAAGACCATATCGAAGCCGGCGACAGGGTATCCAGCCTGTTTGGATTGTGCAACCATGCCCATGATATAATTTGCCCAATGCCCCTTTTTTGGAGAAAAAGAAGTGATATCAAATGCAAAGTCCTCATGATAATCCAACGAATGGATTCTGGCAGATTGGCTGTTGTTTTTCTGAATTGCAAACCAGATTCCCTGGGCTACTGCAGCTGGAAATACAAATCCCTCTTGGTAATCAGTATGTTCTCCGATCAGATTGATTCTTCCCGGTGCAAAGGCAAGGATTGGTTTTTGAGAAAAAATCTCCACGAAGGATTTCGTGATAAGTTCACGCATTTATTTACTGATTTCTGTGGATTTCCTTGGGACAAGTGTGGTTTCCAAAACGATGGAAATAGGATCATCGGAAGCGATACCGTCCAATTGATCTAGTAGGTGACTTACAGAAAGTTTCCCCATCGTATACCCTGGCTGAGAGACGGTAGTCAATGGAGGTTCTATGACTGCCGAAGTAGGATTATTGGTAAAACCAGCTAAAGCAATATCTTGAGGAATTCTGATTCCTTTACTTTTCCAATGCATCAAGACTTCTACAGCTACTGGATCTATCATGCAAAAAACACCATCTGGACGTGTTTCCATTTCAAGTATTTCTTCTGCAACCGCAATATTTCCTTCATTTGTCAGATCTGTCACTTTGATCAGGCTTTCACTTTCAGGAATTCCAAATTCAGCTAGGGCTTTTAAATATCCTTCTTTTCTCTTTTTACTAATATAAAGGTCTTCTGGTCCTGATACGTACATAACCCTCTTACATCCTACTTCTAGCAGGTGTTTAGTGACCTGATAGGCTCCACCAACATCGTTGAAAGTTATTTTCGAAACTGGAATATCTTCGTGAACTCTGTCAAAAAGGACAAAGGGGATTTCTCGATTATAAAGATCAAAAAGATGTTCGTAATGATTGGTTTCTCTACTTAAAGAAATCAATAAAGCATCGACTTGGCTAGCTACCAAAGTTTTGATATTCGCCATTTCCAACTCAATATGCTCATTAGACTGGCAAATCATCACATTGTATCCCCTGACGTTAGCCTCATCCTGAATGCCACTAATACAAGAAGCAAAAAAGTGAGAGGTGATTTCAGGGACAATTACCCCGAGTGTTTTGGTTCTGCTGATTCGGAGACTCTGAGCTAAAAGATTAGGCTCATAATTCATCTCCTTCGCCATTTCCACAATCTTTCTCTTCGTCTCAGGATGTAATTCTGGAGAGTCTTTCAATGCTCTGGAAATAGTAGAAACCGAAACGCCTAATTTCTTGGCGATCTCCTTCATGGTGACCTGATGCCCTTTTTTCATTGTCGAAATTTAGATTAAAATGATTGCATAGTTTTGCAATTCAGATAACTACTATCTGGGAAGATACTAGTTTACTCTTGGTAAATCGTAAATAAAACTGTTTCTCCGACAGCTTGCAAGGTTCTGCGGTCAATCAATTCCATATTATCACTATGTGTATGATGGTAATGCCCAAATCCGTAGTCAGGAGAAAAGTCCAAAATATCAATCATTGGGATCCCTGCATTCTCGTTGACAAAGGCATGATCATCTAAGATCTCTGCGGCATCTCTCATTACGAAAAAGTCACTATGGCCGATTTTAGCTGCATTTTCCCAAACTTTCCTTAGAATACCTGAGGCGTATCGTCTTGAATATCCCTCATAATAAAATTTGGCTCCTTTTGCTCCAACCATATCCAGCAAAATACCATAGTAAGCCGTGTAGTTCGGTACATGTTTATTATTGGACCAATATTGAGAGCCTAAGCACCACCAGATTTTTCCATTGTTCAGTCTAGGGCCATTTTCTAATTCTCCATCGTCTTCCCCATCAAATAGAATAAAATCTATCCCTACATCTGGTTTCAAGTCCTGAGAATGGATTGTTCTGGCTATCTCCAATAATACACCAACTCCACTGGCTCCATCATTGGCACCATCAATAGGTTGGTCTAAATCCTGAGAATCTTTATCTGCAAATCTTCTGGTATCCCAATGCGCAGAAAGCATGATCCGCTTGGTAGCTTCAGGTTTATAGGAAGCGATGATATTGCTTAGGTTCCAAGTTAGATTATCATAAGTCTTTGCTTCGAAATCCTGAGTGCTTACTTCCATTCCATAACTTTCAAACTTGGAAATTATCCAGTCCTTAGTTTTGGCATGGGCAGGCGTCTCTGGAACTCTTGGACCAAAATCCACTTGCTTTTGGATAAAAGCATAGGCAGAATCAGGTGAAAAGGTAGGATAGGGTTTTACCTTGACCTCTTCAACTGTTTCGGTTTTCTTCTCTGGTGAGCTGCAAGCCCAGGCCAGTATTAATAAACCTACCAGCCAAAATCTATTCTTCATATGCCCAGTCAATTTTATCTTTCATGTCCTTCACTACAAATCCGAGGTCTTTCAATCCAGCTCTGATTTCATCTACTTTGGTATAATCTCTTGCTGTCTTTGCTTCGGTATACAGTTTCAATAACAAGTCGATCATTTTATTTTGGGAATCAGACTTTTCTTCCACTAATCCCAAAATATCTTCTACGAAGGTAGAAAACGTGGAAATCAATTTATTAAACGTTTCTTCTCCCAGTTCTGCCGATGGCAACTGACCAGTATACATGGAATTGATCTTTTTCAATAAGTTGAATAAGTGACCAATTGCCTGAGCGGTGTTGAAATCATCGTCCATCGCGCGATAAGCATTCGAGATACTTTGTTCTATTTGTTCCACTTGCTTTTCATCCACAGCTATATCAGCAGCTTGGTATTCCAACATTTTTGAAATCCTTAAGCCGTTGATCAACTTTTTGTATCCCTTTTGTGCAGCTTTCAAGGCATCATTGGAGAAATCCAAGGTAGACCTGTAATGGGCTGTCAACATAAAATATCGGATTGTCATCGGGCTATAGGCCTGCTCCAAGAGTTTATGATCTCCGGTGAACAATTCCTGCAGGTTTATGAAATTCCCTAATGATTTACCCATCTTCTGTCCGTTGATGGTAATCATATTATTGTGCATCCAGTAATTGGCAGGATCCTTATGATTGCAGGCATTTCCCTGTGCGATTTCACACTCATGATGCGGAAACATCAAGTCCATTCCTCCTCCGTGAATATCAAATTGCGTTCCCAGATATTTGGAACTCATGGCAGTACATTCCAGATGCCATCCCGGAAATCCAACTCCCCATGGAGAGTCCCATTTCATCAGATGCTCGGGCGATGCATTTTTCCAAAGGGCAAAATCTACTGCATTTCTTTTTTCAGACTGTCCGTCCAGGTCTCTGCTTCCACTCATCAGCTCGTCGATTACTCTTCCGGAAAGTCTTCCATAAGGAGTGATCTCATTGTATTTCAACGTGTCAAAATAGACAGAACCGTTTACCACATAGCCCAATCCTTCTTTCAAGATAGCTTCAACTAAAGCAATCTGCTCCGGAATATGACCTGTGGCACGGGGTTCTATTTGAGGTTTCCAAGTATTCAGTAAGGCCATGTCACGATGATAAGTATCGGTGTATTGCTGCGCAATTTCCATCGGTTCCAACTGCTCGAGTTTGGCTTTTTTGGCGATTTTATCTTCCCCTTCATCCGCATCGCCTTGGAGGTGACCCACATCCGTAATGTTTCGGACATATCGAACCCGATATCCTAAATGTGTGAGGTAGCGATTGACTGTATCAAATGTAACAGCAGGTCTGCCATGACCTAAATGTGCGTCACCATAAACTGTGGGACCACAGACATACAATCCTACGAAAGGAGGGTTAATGGCTTGGAAGTTCTCTTTCTTGCGGGAAAGAGTGTTGTAAAGCTTTAATTGATGCGATTTCATAGGGTGAATGAAGTACGAGGTACAGAATATCGTGTACGGTATAAATCCGATTTTGATTCAGACTGCAAAATAGCAGATTCAAACGGGGAAATGAAAGGTAATTGGAATTAGGTTAATGCCAGATCAATTGGTCTTGCCATACCTATAAACTGTTTTAAAAAAAAGGGAGAAGCCATATTCAGGATAGAGTTCTAATTCCTCAATCATTCTATCTTGATTGTCATAAGAGTAGACAAACATGGGTTTTAGATTATCATAAGATAAAACTGGGATGGATTTAGATAAAAGTTTGCCACTTTCATCGTAGATATAATGCCAATCCCTAATTGGAGATTCTTTTTGATCTGAGACTCCCCAAATTTGACGTGTAATTCGATCATTTTCATCGTAAAAAAAGAAATACGCCTCGTATTGAGGTGTAATTGGTCCAAGAATAATTTCGCTAACCAAGCCACTTTCATTGTATTTATACTGAAAATGGTTTCCTCCTTCTCTTGTGATTTGATGTAAGGTCTTGTCGGGATTATACATGTATTTTTGAGTACCCGTTAATTCGTACTCTTTATCTACTTTTTGAATAGAAATTTTTTTCATCAAGCAAATCGTCAGAATAGACATAAAGAACTATGCCAGTGGTATCCAAAGATTCATTAAGGTATACATCAACTAATTCCAATCCCTGAGAATCATAATATTTATCTTGGTGGGATAAGAAGCGATCTAACTGATATTTTGTGACTCTACTAGGTTTGCTTTTGGAAGGAACAGCTTTTTGAGTTAGTAGATCTAAAGAGAAATAGGGCTCATTTTTAGGCTCTAAAATATCTTCCTCTTTTGGACCTACCTCACAACTTGAAATGGACCAAAAAACACTTATTATCAAAAAATAATTGAGGATATTTTTCATTCGCTAAACAAGTAAAAACCAGTTGTATAGATCAACGAAAATAATAATTTTATTGGATGATTTATTTAAAATATTTTTTTGATCTTGAAACTTTGACCTAAGACTCACTTTTTAAAAAAATGACGCAAACTCTTATAATGTAGAGATTATAGTGTTTGGGGTTTAAAAAAAATACCTTCCGAATTAAATCAGAAGGTCTTGAGATCCATCCTTTGAGGTTTAAAAACCTCGAAGGATTTATCGTTTAGGGAAAATAAAACCTTCGGGGTCAAAAAAAGACCCCAAAGGTTAGTTGAAATATCAATGCTTAAAGTGTCTTACTCCTGTCATCACCATTGCCATGCCGTTTTCGTCACAGTAGTCGATGCTTAGTTGATCTTTGATCGATCCGCCTGGCTGAACTACTGCAGTGATTCCAGCTTTTCCGGCAATCTCCACACAGTCAGGGAATGGGAAGAATGCATCAGATGCCATTACCGCTCCATTCAAGTTAAATCCAAATGCTTTTGCCTTCTCGATTGCTTGTTGTAAGGCATCCACCCGTGAAGTTTGACCCACGCCAGAAGAGAACATTTGATTATCGTTTGAAAGGATGATTGTATTTGATTTGGTGTGTTTACAGATTTTAGCTGCGAAAACCAATGCGTCTTTTTCAGCCTCGGTAGGTGCTTTTTTAGTGGCAACCGTGAAATCAGCTTTTGTTTCTGTGGCCAGATCTTTGTCCTGTTCGATCACTCCGTTCAATAGAGTCTTCATCATTTTGGTACCAGGAAGATCCATTTTCTGCTTCAACAAGATTCTGTTTTTCTTAGCCGTCAACACTTCCAATGCCTCTTCAGTGAAATCAGGGGCAATCAAGACTTCGAAGAAAAGAGAATGCATTTCTTCAGCGGCATCTTTATCTACAATTTGGTTTGTTATCAAAACTCCTCCAAATGCAGAAGTGGTATCCGCATCAAATGCTTTCTGATACGCTTCTTTTACGGTTGGTGCCAAAGCAACTCCACAAGCATTGGTGTGTTTCAAGATGGCGAAGGCTGTTTCTCCTTTGAATTCAGCAATAAGGTTTACCGCAGCATCCACATCTACCAAGTTATTATAAGAAAGTTCTTTTCCGTTCAGCTGATCAAAAAGTGCATCCATGTCACCAAAGAAATGTGCTGATTGATGTGGATTTTCTCCGTAACGAAGTGCTTTTGCTTTATTTTCAGAAACTTTCAAAGCAGGAATGTTCTCTACTTTGTTGAAGTAATTAAAAATATGAGTATCGTAATTGGAAGAAACCTGGAAAGAATGTGCTGCAAAATAACGACGATCTTCTAAGGTTGTGGCGCCATCCTGATCTGCTAGTTTCTGTTCCAATTCTTTGTATTGATCTTTGGATGCGATGATCGTAACATCTTTAAAATTCTTTGCCGCTGCTCTGATCAAAGAAATACCTCCAATATCGATTTTTTCAATAATATCAGCTTCAGAAGCTCCTGAAGCCACAGTTTCTTCAAAAGGATACAAATCCACAATTACCAAATCAATGGCTGGGATGTCAAATTCGTTTGCCTGGGAAAGATCTCCCTCATTATCTCTTCTGTAAAGAATCCCGCCAAAAATCTTTGGGTGTAAAGTCTTCACTCTTCCTCCAAAAATGGAAGGATAGCTTGTCAAATCTTCCACTGGAACAACGGCTGCACCTTGCTCTTCAATAAATTTCTGAGTACCACCAGTAGAATAGATAGTAACTCCATGCTTTTTTAAAAGGGCGATGATAGGTTCGAGATTGTCTTTATAATAGACAGAGATAAGGGCAGATTGAATTTTTTTTGTTGCCATTTGGGAATGGATTTGTTTGATTTCTAAAGGATAATCTTGTCCGAGATAACGGATTGCAAAGGTAGGGAAAAAGACCTAAAAGAAAGGAAAGAAAATTTTATTTGGAGCAAAGTAGGATTAGAAATGAATGGTATCCCTATTGTTTCAAAAAGATTCCACTTTTTAGATTTTACGAGTCATAGAAAAGTAAAAAAATAATCCTTACTAAACTCTTTCGAAGAATGATTAAATAGAATCTCATGTTCTATCGTGGAGATGGAAAAAACCATCTAAATATTGATCCATTTACTGCCAAGAATGGGGTTTATTGCTTAAAAACCAATAATTACGAAGATATTATTTTGATCTCACCTTGGATGGAACAAGTCGATTTGACGGTATTGACAATGGTTCCAAAATTCTCAATATTCTTTTGAAGTAAGGAAATATTCAGTTTATCATCTTGGCTGTAGACCTTCAATTCATAATTGATCTCATCCATTCTGGGCGGTTTTTCCATTCGGACTCCTGTCACTGTTATCTCTGCTTTTTCATATTCAAAATTCATCAAGGTGGAAAACCGTTCTACATTTTTTAGAATACATGACGAAATAGAACCCAAAAATAACTCAGCTGGATTTGGTAGTAATTCAGCAGAATCGGGAGTGATACCAAATTCAATTTTTGATTCCTTAATAGAAATCGAAGCCTTATTTTTTGAATAGGAGCTTGCTTTACAGGAGTATATCATGGGTTTGTTGGTCTTTTTCGAAATTTTGATAATACTAAGTTAGAAGCTATAAAGAAAAATTCTTTTTATGATCTGATGATGAGGAAGATTACCTGATATAAATCATCATTTTACCTTCATTGGATCATTGTCGAAATGAGGGTTACTGGCTAGATTGAGGAATTCTAAAATTTAGACTTGAACGAAACAGTATGAATCATGGAAAATTTGGTGATTTCATTCGGAGAAATTGGGATTGAAGATGTTCCAAAAGTAGGAGGTAAGAATGCTTCCATAGGAGAAATGTATCAAAAACTTATTCCTTTGGGTATCAGGATACCGGATGGATTTGCTGTGACTTCTGCTGGTTTTCGACTTTTTATTTCTGAAAATGAACTTAAACAATCGATTCAGGATCAATTGGATAAGCTGGACAAGAAAGAATTTTCCAACCTTAAGGAAGTATCAGACGCCATTAAATCCTCAATTAAAAATGGTGAAATACCTGAAAAACTGGCCAAGGAAATCATCCAATCTTATAACTCTTTGGGCGGGGAAGATCGTCAAAATATAGATGTGGCAGTAAGAAGTAGTGCCACCGCAGAAGATCTTCCCGATGCTAGTTTTGCCGGATTGCATGATTCCTTTTTAAATATCAGTGGTGAGGAGGCTTTATTAAATTCGGTACGTTCCTGTTTTGCGTCCATGTATAATGGTCGGGCGATAAAATATCGAATCGATAAAGGATTTGACAAACATGAAATAGCATTATCGGTAGGAGTCCAACGGATGGTAAGAGCAGATAAAGCTTGTAGTGGAGTATCTTTTTCTATTGATCCCGAAACTGGTTTTAAAGACTCCGTTTTGGTGACAGGTTGCTGGGGTTTGGGTGAAAACATAGTTCAAGGAGCTATTATACCAGATGAGTTTTTTGTATTCAAACCAAGCTTGGAGAAGGGCAAAATGGCCGTTATTTCTAAAAAGTGCGGTTCTAAGACAAAAACTATGGTATACTCGGATTCGGGTGGAGTGGTCAATTTAAATACCCCATTGGACAAACAAAAAGCCTTTGTTCTTACCAATGATGAATTGGAGACCTTAGCAAAATGGTCAGTGGAGATTGAAGAGCATTATGACCTTCCCATGGACATAGAATGGGCCAAAGATGGAATTACCGAAGAGCTTTTTATCGTCCAGGCCAGGCCGGAAACCATCCATGCAGAAAAAGATCCCTATTTATTGAATGAATTTACCCTGACTGAAAAAGGTAAATTGCTGACCTCTGGTTATGGCATAGGAGCAGGAATAACGGCAGGGAAAGTCAAAATCATACTTTCTCCCTCAGAAGCAGACCAATTAGATAAGGGAGATATTCTAGTCACAGAGAATACGAATCCTGATTGGGATCCTATCATGAAAAAGGCTAGCGCCATCATAACCACCAAAGGAGGACGAACCAGCCATGCTGCTATAGTAGCCAGAGAAATGGGAGCTTTGGCAATTGTCGGAGCAGAAGGGGCTTTAGAAATTCTCAAAAACGGAGATGTAGTAACGATCGATAATTCTTCTGGAAAAATGGGGAAAGTATATGAGGGAGAACTTGAATGGAAGACTACCGAACATGATTTTCATGATTTAGAACTACCGGAGACCAAGCCCATGTTTATTCTGGCGGATCCAGATAAAGCATTTAATCTTTCTTTTTTTCCTAATCAGGGGGTTGGATTGATGCGGATGGAATTTGTGGTAAATAGCAGCATACGGATTCATCCGATGGCTTTGGTTCATTTTGAAGAGCTTGAGGATGTGGAGGAAAAAACTCAAATCGCAGACTTGTGTACCGGATATTCGGATAAAAAAGAATACTTCGTAGATAATCTTTCACAAGCAATAGCAACTATTTCAGCGGCATTCTACCCAAAGGATGTGATCTTGAGAATGAGTGATTTCAAATCCAACGAATACGCCAATTTGTTAGGAGGTCATCAATTTGAAATGGAAGAAGAAAATCCAATGCTTGGTTTTCGAGGTGCCTCTCGGTATTACCATGAGCGCTATCGGGAAGGATTTGCTCTGGAATGTCAAGCAGTGAAGCGTGTACGGGATGATATGGGACTGGAAAATCTGAAAATAATGATTCCTTTTTGCAGAACACCTGAAGAGGGGAATAAGGTAATTGAGATTCTCAAAGAGCAGGGAATCAAGCAAGGAGAAAATGGATTGGAAATCTATGTTATGGCAGAAATACCCTCCAATGTGATATTGGCAAAGGAATTTGCAGAGGTTTTTGATGGGTTTTCCATTGGGTCCAATGATTTGACACAGCTGATCCTTGGTGTGGATCGGGATTCCGAGGTACTGAGTGAGCTTTTTGATGAGAGCAATCCGTCAGTTAAATGGATGATCTCAAAAGTGATTAAGGATGCAAAAGCAAATGGAAAGAAAATTGGCTTTTGTGGACAGGCGCCAAGTGACAAGCCCTCTTTTGCCAAATTCCTGATCGCTCAGGGGATTGATAGTATTTCATTTAATGCAGACGCTTTGCTCAAAGGCATAGAGAATATGATTGAAGCTGAAGCCAAAAATAAATCAGAGAAAGCAGAAGAAGTTTGAATAAAAACGGCAATAGTTACCGAAGTAGCATCCGGAATGTGAAAAGCCATTGACCGATATTTTGGATTGATTGGTGCTAAAGTGGTAGTCATGGATCTCAACCCGGATGAGCCAATGGCTGTGGATGAAATGATCAGCTCGTGGAAGTTTAGAGGCAGGTTCAATACCTGGCATGAGTAAATCAGATGAGATTAACAAAGCGGACTTATTTCTGGCAATGCAAGATTCTTCTCTTATGATTGGACAGTTGCAGACTGCCGATCAGGGATAGCTTGCATATTCGTATTGTTTGACAATAGAAAATGATTTTTATTCCAATAGCAAACCGTTAGTTATCACTTACTACACCAAAATCGATTTTGGTTATGATTGGCATTATTGGTAAACTCGTTAAACCATATTCCGCCTTATGTCCATTCAATCAAATTCTAGAGTTTTACTTTCCTTCATCTTAGTCTTCTTTTCTTTTTCTACCCTCCTTGCGCAGCAAATTCCATCTACTGCCTATCAGGATCTGGATTATAGAATGATAGGGCCTTTTAGAGCCAGCAGGACAGTAGGCGGAGTCGGTATTCCTTCCCAACCCAATGTTTTCTTTATGGGTGTAAATAATGGAGGAGTCTGGAAAACAGATGATTATGGTCGCACTTGGAATCCCATCTTCGATGATGCACCTACCGGATCAGTTGGAGATGTTTCAGTCGCTTTGACCAATCCTGACATTATCTATGTCGGAAGTGGTGAGGGACTTCATCGGCCAGATTTGGGTGTAGGAGATGGTATTTTCAAAAGTATAAATGGCGGAAAAACCTGGGAGCATGTGGGTTTGAAAGATGTTCAGCAGGTGGGACGATTAATAATTCATCCCTCTGATCCTGATATTGTCTTTGTTGCAGGTTTGGGCCATCCTTATGGCGCCAATGAGCAAAGAGGCGTTTTCAAAACAATCGATGGTGGAAAAACTTGGGAAAAGGTACTTTATATCAATGAAAATACTGGAGCAGTACAAGTAGAATTTGATCCAAATAATCCAGACATTCTTTTTGCTGATATGTGGGAGCATCAAGAAGGACCTTGGGAGAATGCAGCATTTTCCGGGTCTAATAGCGGACTTTATAAAAGCGTGGATGGGGGAGAGAATTGGAAGAAAATCATCAAGGGATTACCAGGTGCTGAACAAGGTTTGGGAAGGATAGGAGTAGGAATCGCACCTAGCAATTCCAATATCATGTTTGCTACGGTAGATGCGAGACAAAATGGAGGGATTTATAAAAGTACAGATGCTGGCGAGAGTTGGGCGCTGATCCACGAAGATAGAAGGCTATGGGGCAGAGGAGGGGACTTTGCGGAAATTAAAATCCATCCTAAAAATCCTGATAGAATTTATGTAGCCAATATAGCTTCCTACACATCTGCCGATGGAGGTAAGACTTGGTCATCCCTAAAAGGAGCACCTGGAGGTGATGATTACCATCGTATTTGGATCAATCCTATCAATCCTGATATTATGCTTTTTGTTGCAGACCAAGGAGCGGTAATTACTGTCAATGCAGGTCGCACTTGGAGTTCTTGGTACAACCAACCCACGACACAATTGTATCATGTGTCAACCGATAATGCATATCCTTATTGGGTTTATGGAGGCCAGCAAGAAAGTGGCGCTATCGGAGTGGCGAGTCGAGGAAATGGAGGCCAGATAAGTTTTAGAGAATTCATGGGAGTGGGAGCTGATGAATATGCTTATGTAGCACCTGATCCAAAGAATCCAGATATTATTTATGGTGGGCGATTGATGAGATTTGATAAGAAAACAGGGCAATCGTCGAACGTAGCTCCTGAGGCATTACGTTCAGGAAAATACCGTTTTGTAAGAACAATGCCACTGCTTTTTCACCCAGCAGATGATAACATGTTGCTATTTAGTACGAATGTGATGTGGAAGACCATGAATGGAGGACAAAGTTGGGAGATCATCAGTCCAGATTTGACTTATGAACAACCAGAAGTGCCATCTAGTGTAGGTCATTACAAAACAAAAGAAATGGAGACTAAGGACAGAAGAGGAGTTATTTATTCCATTGGCCCCTCACCTTTAAATGTTCAGACAATTTGGGCTGGAACAGACGATGGACGTGTTCATGTTACCAAAAATGGCGGTAGCGATTGGGATGAAGTAACGCCATCCGCTATGAGCACTTGGGATAAAGTTTCACAAATTGATGCAAGCCATTTCGATGATCAGACCGCCTATATCGCAATCAATGCGATTCGTAAAGATGATATGACTCCTTACATCTATCGAACAAAAGATGGAGGTAAGACCTGGGATTTAATTACTAAGGGATTGAATCCAAATGGCCCTGTGAATGTGGTGCGTGAAGATCCAAAGCAGAAAGGATTGCTCTATGCTGGAACTGAACGTGAGGTTTACTTTTCTATCGATGATGGCGAAAATTGGCAGTCACTACGAAACAATATGCCTGCAACATCCATTCGGGATCTAGTGATTCATGAGGACGATTTAGTAGTTGGAACACATGGTAGATCTGCTTGGATTTTAGATAATATCGCACCGCTTCGAGAACTTGCAAACTCTTCTAAATCTGAATCCTTCTTGTTTTCACCTTCTGATACTTATCGTGTCAGATGGAATATGTTTTCGGATACGCCTCTACCTCCTGAGGAGCCTACCGGCGAAAATCCTCCAGATGGTACAATTTTAGACTATCAACTTAATAAAGCTGCTAATAAGGTTATACTGCAAATCCTAGATGATGATGGAAATCTTATCAGAAGTTATTCCAGTGATGAAATACCTGAAGAAATTGATACAACAGCCTTGCCACACCCAACTTATTGGATCAAACCTCAACAAAGTTTGGGTTTAAGCCTTGGTCACCATCGATTTATTTGGGATCTAAGGCATGAACCACCAAGAGGTTCCATAAGAGAATTCTCAATCGCTGCTGTATATAAAAATACGCCGACAGGACCAAGAGGGCCATTTGTAAAGCCCGGAACTTATCAGGTCAGCTTGACCGTAGATGGAAAACTTTCCGAACGCTCTTTAACTGTAAAAATGGATCCCAGAGTCACTATTTCTGAAAGCGCATTGCAAATGCAAACCGACTTGAGCAAAGCTTGCTATGACGGATATCACGAATTACAAGAAATAGTGGAGGCGATTGATTCTCAAGGTAATCCATCAGATGCACAAAATGCCTTGAGAGGAAATGGTTCGGTGGGTGATCCTGATACGATGTATGGAAGTATTTATCAAACGGATCCAAAACTAGAAACATTGGTTGGTTTACAGGAGAAGTTTCTTTTTATGATGAATCTTATTCAAGCGGCAGATGTCCAGCCGACTACACAAACCATTGAGTCAGTTGATGTATTAAATCAAACGTTAGCGAATTTAAAAGAGAGATGGGAAGCAATTAAATAATTGGTAAAAAAGGAAAATCCAATTGAGGTTTTAAATGAATCAGAATAAAAAAATGAACCTGTTTAATAAGTTGCTCTATTTTAGATATCTTAATTCCTTTTCTATTTCAAAAATCGTGTTTTCAATTTGATCTCTCAAATCCTGATAATTAATAATCATATACTCGCGTAAATTAATGTTGATAATGATTGCGTTTTTCAGGGAAAAACTCTTATGAAGAGTTTTAAGATCTAAAGGTTCTGCAAGTCCGCTAGGTAATCCGGATTCCGAATTTAGAGTATTGAATTTAATCGATTTAGTAACTTCTGGGATAAAAGTATTGTACTGAAAAGGGTGGTCATCTTTAGCCTCAAAATCAACAAGATTGTAAATATCAAATTCATATAGTTTAGTAATATTTTGTCTTAATGTGTCGTTGGAAATGATTTCTAAACCACGAGATTTTAAATTTTGGTAGGTGCTGGAATTCACCAGTGTTCTTGTATTAAATAACAAGTTTGAAAAATGAAAATTCAGACTGTCTGAATAAGGGAATTCTTGGTCAATAAATCGAAGAATTATTTCATTGGAGTTAAGTTTGCTTTCATTGAATTTCAAATTGAAAAGGACGTCAGGTAAGTCCGATTCCAGATTGTTTTTTATTTCAGTAAGGTACTTTATCTCTATTTTTTTGAGTTGATTTTCATTGTTCCAGATACCAATCTGGAGTGCGATCAAAATCCCAATTACAACAAGTATTATCTCCCCAATTGCGTAAACGAGGTATTTGCTAAGTTTGCCTTGAGAAAGAAATTTCTCTCTAATTTTCCTAAAAAATTGAATCATAACTTGTCAATAGAATACCTTGATATATAAAGCGCAATAGAAATTTCTTGTTTTTTTTAGTTATATCCACATAAAAACTTTTTGGATATGTGCTTTATAAAATACCTATTGATTGTATTCGTTTGCCCCATATTCAATGATTAAAGACATCTCAGTTTTCTAAAATTTCCTGATAGTAAAAGAAACGCTTAAAATCAAAATTAAACCCAAAACTAAAATGCCTCACCAAAAGTAAAATAAAATCCTCTTTGAGAATTACCTGAACCACCCGAATTTGGAGAGAAGCCAAATGCGTAATCGATGCGTAAATAGCTTCTTGATTGCTCATTAAATAGTAACCTAAGCCCAGCACCTGCTGCGAAATTGAAATTAGAAGCATTGAATGGTTCATTAGGTCCGAAGACTTGTGCTCCACTTGCAAAGACTGTCATTGCTAATCTTTTCCAATAATGATAAATAGGGCCTAAATTATCTTCCTTCCAAAATGGAATCCTATATTCAGTTTCAAGGGCTATTAAATTATTGTATTGGAAAGTACCGTTAAAGTAACCCCTAACAAGGTTACTACCTCCCACTTTCGATAATCCTAGCAAGGGCAATGTTTCTTCACTGGTACCCTTAAGACTTGCCAAACCTCGGAGGGCTAGTGTTTGTCTACCTACTGGATTCAAATATGTTCGTGCATCCATGACAATGGAATAGTAATCGTATTTACTTCCTAGGTAACTTCCGTAATAAATGGCACTAAGATTAATAAAACTGCCTGCAGAACTGCTTAATATGTAGTCTCGATTATCCCAGATGAAGTTAAGTCCTAAGCCTGCCCGAAGGCCGAGGGTGTTTTTTTCAAGAATCTCTATTTCGTCTTTTCCTTGAGTAATATTGACACTATCAGCTATTTCCTCAAAATTCCAAACGTGTTCTATATCAGTAATAAAGCCACCATACAAATGGTTAGTCAATTCCCTGAGCGCTGCCAGTTTAAAATTGAACCTCATAATACTATACCGTTTGTAATTATTAATAGTGGAGTCTATAGCTTGTCCTTGAAACAATTCGTATTCGATCACTTTGGTATTGGCCACATTGCCCAAGCCATAATTACGATTAGGGTATTTGGCAAATTCCATTCCGCCCAGATAGCGCATTTTATTTCCATCGGTAAATAGCTCCCAGTTTGTTTCCACTAGCACCTGATTGTTAAAAGTATATAGTGCGAGAAAATTAATATATGACTGAACTGTTTCGGGATCTTTATTTTTTAGGTCAGGGTATAAATATCCTAGTGCACCCAAAGTGAAGTTGGTTTCAGGTGAATAGCTTATGACAGGAAATATGTCGAATTTTCGAATCTTAATACTGTCATTTCCTGCTGTTTGGCAGAATCCATTCGAATTGAAAATACCGATACCAAGGAGTAATATTAAATGAAAGTTTACCACCGATTTTTTTATTGAAATCGAATGCATGTATTTAATTTAAGTTTTGACTTTTTTATATTTTTCTCCTTTAAAACCAATTTACTGTAATCCTTTAAAATAGCATGAAGCCAAAAAAAGCCGTTCCCTATTTTCAATTATTAGTTGACAATTTGGATCAGACTTGACCTGACTTATTTTAAACGGTTACAAATCAAAAAAACCATTCGTTTTCTACCAAAGGGTCATCTATCTCATTTAAAAATCACTAAGAACTTGTTTAATTCCCTTTTAAAATAGCTGATTTCTTTTGATTTTGGGGCTCTATCCGCCAAAAAGCCCCAATTTTTCGCAGCTTTTATTTTTGTAGTGGGTCTCATAGGTATTTTATATATTCAGTTCCTGTCTCATTAAAATCAATAATTCATTGATCGAACTTCTTATTTGACTAAGGTGATTTCTTCCTGTTGTTCATACTGCATAGATATCCTTGCATTCTGATGTGAGTTCTGAATAATGTTCCTTGAATAAAATAGGATCTACACTTTTTACAAGAACAATATCAGGGTTGTATTCTATACTAAACCCAATTTTTTTGCGTATCAAAGTACCTAGGTGGAACTGACATTTCTGGTCAATAATCGTGTCCTGATTCTCATATTTTTTTGTATTGATAATCATAATGATTAATAAGCAAGGCCTTGATTTCATTGGATTCTAAAAGCTCCAGCCCGTTGTTGGATACAAGTAAATTATAAATTCTTGTTTTTGGGGAAAAGCTCCTTCCGCTCAAACTGATATCTCCTACCACTCTATCTAAGTCTATTTCCTCTTTATTAAAGAGGGGCATATCCTCAGAATCAATTATTAAACTTTTTATGGTCTCAATACTCCTTGTCTGCAAGTTGATTATTTCTTGAACTTCTATAGAATCCTGTACCAGTGATGTCATCAGGTTTTGATAAACATCTTTGGCTGGATTGCTAGCCTTTCTTTTCTCATTTCAATTGTTGATAGAAAATGCTATTAAAATCCCCATTACTACCAGAATAATTTCACCAAAGGCATATTTAAGCTATTTGCCAGTTTTTCCTTCGGAAAGTAAATTTTGGCGGATTCTTCTAAAGAACTTGATCATTGATTACCTAATTAGTCGTATTGGAGCACAACCAGCTCGTTTATTAGCAATATTAGTTAACTCACTAAACTGATAACTAGTACAGAACTTGGATTTAAATTTTTTTAGTACTCAAAATAATACTAAAACGCATATTTAAAACATGGTGATCTAGTATCGAAGATATCAAAATATTCCAGGGGGAAAATCCCTTTTTAGAGGGGATAACAAACAGAAGTAAACGAAAGTCAGAAAACCTATCACGCTTGTAGAGAAACAGGAACTGGATTCAATGATTAATATAAGTGGGTAAGTATGTATATTTTTACAAAATTCAAAACAATATTCCTTTTAGGTGGTCACCTCTGTAATTGGAGAAAAGGATGCTTCCTTAGCTTGCTTTGTGGGATAATCTAAGGTGATCCAAGGCTTCACGAATTAAGTATTAAGAGGTCAATAAAGGCAATATTTGTCAATAGGAAATAAGCTTTGAAAAATCGAAGAGTTCTCAGTAATGGATGACTAACTGACACTTAGTGTAATAAATATTCGAAGCGGAGCCTAACTACGTTTTTATTCTTAAAAGTATCGTAAATAGGCAGGAGGTGAAAATAAGAATAACCTATGATTTACGAATCGGGATATTCGAGAACTCTTTTAAGCTTTCGTGATCGGTGTTTTGAGAGATTTAACTAAGTCTAATGCTGAAGATTCGTCTCCTCATTGCCAACAGTTTTTTTTGCGAACCATTTTGAAAGTATCTTCTTTCCAACTAATTCATCAATACCTTGCATTTCATTATAAAAGTAATCATCCAGAAATAATTTTGTTTCTGGATTTATTTTTGAACTAGTTCGGGATAGAGGATTTTTAATATAAAAGACTTGATTTAATGCTTTTGAAAGAAATGGTGTTATTTTATTTGCAGTTGGACCAGTAAATGGGAGTTTGTTAAGATAATTTGAGTTTCCTAAGCCCCTTAATAAAAGATTTTTTTTGGCATGTAACGTTTTACTTATGGACTCCTTCCCTTTGTTAGAATGCATTTTTGTTACGCCTTCTGGAAATTCTTCATAATTTATTCCAAGAAAATTTGACACCTCTTTAATAGTTAATTCTGGTTCCTTTATTAAGTCTTCAAATAAGATAACTTTAATCCTTTCTTTGGGTAAGATCTTGTAATACATTTCAAGCTGTTCTTTGTATAGACTTCTATTTAGAATTGAAAATGGTTCAAATCGAATAGTGTCTTCAAAGCTGAAAGTAGCTCTTCCACTTTTAAGTAAATGATTATAGTTAGAATATGCTCTTTGAGAAGGTTGTCTTAGAAGGAATATTAATTTTATTTCTTTCTTTTGAATAGAAATCCTCTCTGCAGCTATTCTAGATGCTAAATATGTAGTTGAATCTTCTCCTTTTATTAGATTTTTATGCTCCGCAAACTTTTCTTGATACCATTTCCACATCAAAGTTGGATTTTTATCCATTGATTGGGATATCCATTTATTTTTTAAATAGAAGTTGAAATCACTGTGTTGTAGAATATTGTCAATATCAAAAAAATTAATTTCTTCATTTGGGATGAATATTTTGGGGTGTTTGCTTAGGATTTGATGAAGGGTTGTGGTTCCACATTTCATCGCACCTCCGATAATAAAATCGGGAAGTAATTCTGGTTCTGGTGAAATCCAATGATTCATAATAGTTTAGTGTGTTTGTGATATAATTACTACCCTGTATTTGCTGGAATATGACGTGATTTCCTATCAGTTTATAGAGCCCTTTTTTACGAGCTGAAAATATTCAAAAACCTCTGAAATCTGAAATCACTATACCTTGATAGCCCAAAATGGTCATCTTTTATTTACCGAATGTATATAATAAATCTAGAGGGTGCAAGTACATTTGAGGCGAGTTGGTGAAGCTTGTTAACAAGACGTAAAACCTTTCCCATAAGGAAGGAAAAAGGAATTAAATGCTTTTGCCAAGAGCCTATCGAACTTAACAGGATACGCCTCAAAGGACTATACAAACTCTCGAACAGACGGGTTTCTAGAAGTTACTTTTCACAGTAATAAAGCAGTTAACAAAACCCTAGGCAGGGGGTAATAACTGCCTATTGGTAATTCCTACTTTTAACGACATGGATTGTTCAACTGGTAGTTAAGTCGTAGCATATGGAAAAATTGTAATCAGTATTTGTGGACAATACTCAGGATATCGACTGAAAAAAAATGTGCCCATCGCAATCTAAAAAGTACAATAGAATGTACGCAGATACAGCTGGGTTATAGATTTGGGCAGCTAGGTGTTCTTCGAAAACGTGAGCCACTAGCTTTTTTTAAAGCTTTCATATCTATATGTTACCTATCCAATTACTTTGTTTAATAAACTGCCTTATATGGTTTTACTCAAGATATCAATTAGAAAATTCAAATTGTCTTAATCAAATTTGTACCCAAACATCTCTATTTCTTCTTTATAAATATCAGAAATAATTTCATTGGTCTCTTTATCATAGTGTCTTCGATAATCATCTCCTGAGCCTTTTATCATGTGAGGTAATGAAGTTTCGTCCATCTCTAATCGTTTAAAAATTTCCTGTGTATCTTGATGTAAATTTTCAAATCGACCGATATAATCTAATGGAATTTGGCCTTTAAAGTTTTTAATCCAATACATTTGAGATTTAAGCAAACGCTTTCCTGCAAAATTTTGTAAAAACTCTTTGAAAGATGTTTCTTTTGTTATTCCATGATTTTTAAGATGTGTTTCGTCTGTTATTACATTTTTGTACAAAGAATAGGCTCGAGACCATGGATTTCGAACAATTGAAAATTTAAAATAGGATTTATATTGTTGTTCTGTGACTGTATATTTATTTCTAGGATTAGAAACCTTATTTATATGTTGGTGTTTTTCTCTGCGAAGTAATTCGATAATGTTTTCCATAGAAAGGAATGTGTTAGGAATTAAATAAGGTTGTTCAATCATTCTTAGACTTCTATGGTCTTGCCCACCATATCCATTATGATTTTCAAGATGTCCTAATTTAGATTCTATGCTTGTTCCTGCACATTTAGGAATATGAATAAAGATACATTTGTGTTTGTGTGAAATCATGTTTTAGATATTTTAAAAATTATTTAAGATTACTAGTTATTTAATCTTATAGATAACGGGTTTGTATACTATTTGTGGCGCATTGAGCAGCGTACGACTAGAAGCGATGATACAGAGCCTTGTCTTTTTTCCAGATCAACTGAGCTGCGTGCGAATCAGAAAGGCATGCGAGTTCGTGTTTTTAGGAATTTCAAATTACTATTATTCGTTTAAATTACTCATTTATTAATAAGCTTTCGCCATAAATTTTATACACTTTATGGGCCTGGATTAGAAAGTAGAGTTCCTGATTTTATGCGATGTTCTCAATCAGTCCAAAAAAAATTGGTCGCCAAGCATATATATTGACTTTTAGTAATCAAGCTCTTCAGAAATTTCCTTTTCTTTTTATTATAATTTTTCAATTGAAATAGCTTCATTATAGCTTAAATTATTTGAGTTTAATGTTTAAAAAAAATCAAGGTGGCCACCATCTTTAAGGAAATCATTGAAATCATTTGATCTTTGTTTTCAATAGATTATTAGAAGTTGCCATTTTGTTTAGTTCATCCTCCCGTTTCTATATGACTCCTGATGGTACTGTAACAAAACAATTCGAAGCTCTAGGTATCAATCAAATTACTATCTCAACGGATGGGCAACTATTTGTAGCGCTTGATTTCTTGGGAGATGAACTATATGAGCTTGATCACAATTTAATTGAAGCTTCTAGATCTATTATCTTATCCTCTCCTGCTAATCCATTTCCTCTTAGTTTTTAGCGTATTTTTTGAACGTTTTTTTATTGAATGCAAAGATTAAAAAAGCCTATGCATTTTTTTATCTAATTAGCAATTCAGGAGGCCATTTGTAAAGAACTGGAAATATTTTCTTCAATTCATCTAGCTTTTGCCCAAACCTCTTCTTTTTTCTATTATTCTAAGAACTCACTGCACTCAGCAAAGGGATTGAAAATAGATGGAACGATCTTCCGTCTAGCCCCATTATATAATACTGGGTGCCGTGATCTATTCGACAGTTCTGTCCATTTCCCTTAACACTTCCCGTGTTGCTAGAGGCACCAGATTTTAAATTGATTTTTAACCCTTAACCTTAATTTTATAATGGCTAAATGTTTCGCACTAATAGGCTGGAGTCTTCCTGTAATAGAAAGTATGCAGAAAACCGGAAGACCTTTTGTCGTGGTTTCCTTTGCAGATTTTGAACCCTACGCTGCAGAAAATAATATCCCTTTCGTATCCTATCCGCTGGATGAATGGAGTGACACCTCTAACTCGATAGATCTATTCGAAAAACTACAAGCTTTTGATGTAGATGTAGCAGTTCCACTTTATGAAGAAACTGTAGAATGGGCAGGAGCACTTAACTCAATCTATCGTGGCGATCCACGTGTGCTCAACAGAGCTTTCTTATTCAGAAATAAAGCGATGATGAAGCGAAAAGCACTTATTGGCGGGCTACGTGTCGGACTGTTCGAGGAAGTATTCAATAAAGAAGGGGTAAAAGCCTTTATGAAACGACTTAATCAAGCCAATCTGCAGCTGGACGGAGAAGAGGACAGCTGGGTCCACATCAAACCTTTTGCTTCCGCCGGAACAGTTGGACATAGATTACTTCGCTCCATGGCAGATATTGATGAAAAATGTGAGGACAGCGATTTCCCATGCTTGGCAGAAAGTCACCTGCCTGGACGTGAGTTTTCCTGTGAAGCATTTATCAATAAAGGAAAAATCCGATTCCTTAATATCACAGAGTATGTCAAGTTGGGTTATTCCAATTTCATTCCTGAAGGAAAATACCTTGAAAGCAAGCGTGATTTGATTCACAAAGAAGTGCAGAAGATGGTAGATATCTTCGGCATAGAATATGGAATGGTTCACCCTGAGTGGTTCTTGACAGATAAGGATGAGCTAAACTTCGGTGAGACCGCCTGCAGAATTCCTGGTGGACATATTCTAGAGCTTTGCTCTAAATCCTATGAGTTTGATGCACTAGCGGCCTTTGTGATCTCTCATGATCCAAATGCAACGGAAGAGGAACTTGATGAAATCTTCCCTGCTAAAGACTTCAAGCCTAAAAACTACCATGGAAATGTGATGATTTATCCTCACAAGCGTCAGTTCTCTAAGCTTGAAATCCCAGAATCCCTGAATAACGAGCCTTACTTTGTGGAGCATACACTGATTGCACCTTATGAAGGGCAAAAGCTAAGTGCAGATCGTGATGGTTTCGGAAATCACTTTGGAACAATCAACTTCAAAGGTGAGGATCCGGATCGCATGACAGAGCTTCTGAAGCATTACGAGGAAGAAGAATTTTACGTGTAAATTTTAAAGTAATAAATGGAATTGACCACCGATAAGGTATTTACTAATTTTGACCAAAGTCTCCAGGAGTTTATTGACTCGGGGCCGCTTACCAAAAAGGAAAAAGCCACAAAATTAGCCAGTCATATCGATATACTAAGCTTGACCAGATCTGGTCTTGCTTTTTTATATAGCAAAAGTGTAGAACTCGATCGTGCTGAATTTTTCAAAGGATCTTCCTGGAATGACCCTGCGAAACTAGTTCCCTATTTAGTTAAAGGAACCCTGAAATATGGACACCCATCCTCAAGTTTTGAGACCCTTTCCGAGCTCCGAATGTTGCGGTATGCGAAAGGTGATGATGTTCATGAAGTAATTTCAGCTGTAGACGCTCAGAGCTTCTTAGAAGAAGTGATTGTGCATAATCTAGAGTTTGCGTTGCGTGAACCGACTGAAGAGACCCGCATGAGAATGCCGGAAAGGGAGTTAAAGAAGGCTTATAACCTATTTGGGTTTATTATGTCTGAAATGGACCTGAAGGGCGTTTATGAAAAGCTGGTAGAGGAAGTTCGGTTGATTTGCGAACAGCGGCCCATTCGTACCTCCAAAGCACGTGAGCTGATCAGTCTGGTGAATAGAAGGTTTGATACTTCTGGAGATTCAGAAAAAGATCAGGCAATTCGTATTTATATCGATGCCCTGTATGCGCCTTCTCCCGGAGCGAAAGCGAATGAAGGGAAGGAAGCTTATCGTGAGTTTTTAGCTGGAGCTGATGCAACGACTTTGGCAAATGAAGCTCACCAAATGGGTGAATACATGAATGCTACTGGCCTGGTCAGTGGGTATCAGGCCATTTTTCTGAAACACATTGTAAAGGGTCACTCAAACCTAGTCCCGATCTGTCTTAATCTCAATGATCGAGGGATTGCTGAGTGGGAGAAATACCATGAGTTAATTTCTTCATTGATTTTGGAAACAGTAAGCTGGGATAACTGCCAATGTATTTATGGTCTGGCCCGAATGCTAAGAAAAAACCTGTTTTCCAGAAGAGCTGTGCGTGTGAGTTTAGAAAACCTGCGCAGAATTA
This sequence comes from uncultured Algoriphagus sp., assembly GCA_965659625.1. Taxonomy (GTDB): domain Bacteria; phylum Bacteroidota; class Bacteroidia; order Cytophagales; family Cyclobacteriaceae; genus Algoriphagus. The sequence continues at coordinate 50,061 of CBFHWO010000012.1, forward strand.
AGATAAATCCTCAAGTAGAAAAAAGGATTTTAAAATCCTTGGTTGCCCGTGATGCTGAAGTAACTGCCTTGCAGTACCTGATCGGTGGAACGATAAAAGTGTTGGGTCAACCATTGGGCGTAGGTCAAGGCAATAATCCAACTTGCCAATCTGCCCGAGGCATCAGCATGTGGAGTCAGCACTCTCCCGCCAAACTGATCGATATGATCATTACGGTGTCTACACAGAATAACCTCATCATGCGATTTGAAAACCAAAATCTGGTTTCCAATAACCTGATAAAAGGGCTACTTGATCAGTTGGATTATAATCTGGATGTGGTATCAGTAGTATTGGTACCGCACTTGGACAAAATCTACAATGAGATGATGCGCCTTTCCACAGGAAGATTGGATGATCCTCACAAGTGGGTCAATCCTGCCATGTATGGACAGTGGATTCAGGTAGGATTTGCCTCTTGCTATGATTACATGAGTAATTCCATCATGGACTTTCCAGGCTATGAGCGGATCTTTTATGCTGCCTTTCATCCAGAGTACAACGGCAACCAACATATGGTATATCCTAATCCCGTGGGTATTTTCATTACGAGTAATAAGGGGGATATGATAGGCTTTCATGCTGTTTCACTACTTCGAGTAGAGAAAAGCCCAGAAGGAGAAATCCGTGCTTATTTCCTCAATCCCAACAACGAGGGAAGACAGGACTGGGGTCAGAATATATTGCCCTCAGTACATGGCAAAGGTGAAAAGAAGGGGGAGTCTTCCCTACCCTTTTATCAGTTTGCAGCAAGGGTCTATGCATTTCACTACAGCACTTTGGATGTGAAAAACAGAATTATCAATGTGCCGGAGGAGGAAATTCAGCGAGTAGAGAAGCTGGGAAGAGAGAGTTGGGGTAAATCCTACATATGGAATCAACAAACTAAATTATGGTAAGACACTCGTCCAGAATAGAACTAAGTCAATCTTCGCTCACCAATAACATCAACTTCATTAAAAAGAAAGTTGGTGAGGGAGTGAGAATTTCATCGGTGGTTAAAGCAAATGCCTATGGCCATGGGATTCGTGAATTTGTGAAGATGGCTGAAAAGGCTGGAGTAAGTCATTTTGCCACCGCATCAGCATTTGAGGCTGAAGAAGTCTTAGCCGCAAAGTCAGACAGCAGCGACGCCATGATTATGGGTATTCTCTATGATGAGGATATAGATTGGGCGGTAGAAAATGGCATTGAATTTTATGTTTTTAATTATTCGAGGCTACCACTGGTACTCGAGTCTGCAATAAGATTAGGCAAGCAAGCCAAGGTTCATATAGAAGTGGAAACAGGAGCCAACCGGACAGGTTTAACAAAAACGGAATTCCCTACTACATTGACTTTTTTAAAAAAGCATCAGGAAGAAATTGCTTTCAAGGGTCTTTGCACTCATTTCGGTGGGGCAGAGAATTTTTCGAATCAGTTTAAAATCACCATGCAGCATGAGCGGTATAAAAACTTCCTGAAGCAGTGCAAGCAAAAGAACATCCTACCAGAAATTCGCCACATCGCCTGTTCCGCTGCAGCCTTGGCTTACAAGGACACCGTGTATGACATGGTAAGAATCGGAGTAGCACAGTATGGATTTTGGCCGAGTCCTGATATTTATTACATGCATTTGCAGGAGATAGGAAAGCAATCGGATGGTGCACTGAAGCGAATATTTACTTGGAAAACTGATGTAATGGATGTTCGGGATGTAGAAGCCGGCGAGTTTATTGGTTATGGAACTTCCTACCAGGCCTCACAAGATATGAAAGTGGCTGTGATGCCGCTAGGCTATTGCAATGGCTATCCGAGAGCTCAATCCAACACAGGTCACGTACTCATTAAAGGTAAAAAAGTACAGATCGTGGGTCTGATCAATATGAATCTTTTTATGGTGGATGTCTCGAATCTTTCAGATGTAGAGGTAGGTGATGAAGTGGTGCTAGTAGGCCGTCAAAATAACAACACAATCAATATCAGTTCATTCTCACAAGTGACACAGTTGCTAAACAATGAAATGCTCAGTAGGCTTCCAGCTGCTATTCCTAGAAGGATCGTGAAGTAAGAGAACCTTTATGGTATAAAGCATTAAATACTTTGAGCTTGATCGAAAAATCTAAGATCTTGTTAACTCCATTGCTAGGATTTTAATTACTGAAAAAAAGTAGATTCAGGATTGCTAATTCTAATCAGAGCAACAGTGAAGTAAGGCCTCATTTGGGATCAAAAACCAATCAAAACCGACCAGATTGTTTTGAATATAAAACTTAAGAAATTTCGCTGAATACTAAATGTTTGATTAAGCTATTAAAGTCTCGATCACTTCGGGAAAATATCTGTGCTCAAGCTCATGAACTTTTGCAGCGATACTATCAGGAGTATCCAGTTCATCTAATGCTGTATGAGCCTGAAAAACAATCTTTCCCTCATCATAATTTTCGTTGACCAAGTGGATGGTAATTCCGGTTTCTTTTTCGCCTGCAGCTTTGACAGCTTCATGGACATGAGAACCATACATCCCTTTTCCTCCATATTTTGGTAAAAGTGCCGGATGGATGTTAACCATTCGATCTGGAAATGCCCGGATTAATTCCACTGGGATTTTCAGAAGAAATCCTGCCAAAATCACCCAATCAATCTTTTCTTCCTTTAATTTTTTAAGCAAAATCCCTGCTTCCATTTCTTTTCTGGTGAAGGTAAAAGTGGGAACCTTGAATTTCTTTGCTCGCTCTAAAACATATGCATCTTTTTTATTGGAAGCGACCAATGCGATTGTACCTTTCTCGGAGTTTAAAAAATGTTCCATGATTTTTTCGGCATTACTACCGCTTCCGGATGCTAAAATGGCAAGTCGTTTCAATTGAATTGAGGATTTGATGAATTACTGCGAAATTAAAGGAATTCTCCCGTAGCGCTGGATAACCTTTGAGGTTTTTTTTCTAACCTCGAAGGTTTTACGATTAGAATAGCTTCAAGGAGATCCCAAAGCCTCTGGCGTTTTGGGATTACACCTCTAAGGTCATTTCCAACATAACGAGATTGCTGCGCCTTCCTCCTCCTAAACCTCTGCTATGGCTCACTCGTCTTCCTGAGGGCAGGTAATGCCGTTGTAACCAACAACTGACATCCGACAACTCACAACCGACAACTAACCCCTCACCTGCCCATTTCCCCTCACGATCCATTTATAGCTGCATAGTTCTTTCAAAGCCATAGGTCCACGGGCATGAAGCTTTTGAGTACTAATTCCGATTTCAGCTCCCAAGCCAAACTGAGCCCCATCTGTAAAAGCCGTAGATGCGTTTTCATAAACAGCGGCAGCATCTACTTCCAATAAAAATCGATCAATATTCTCCTGATTTTCCGAAACGATCGCTTCCGAATGTTTGGAGGAATATTCTGCTATATGATCTAATGCCTCATCTAAATTGTCAACAGTTTTGATGGACATCTTGAGACTGAGAAATTCTGTTCCAAAGTGAGATTCATTTGCCTTCGAAATCAATTCGCTGGAATTCAAGGCATCAAAAGCTTTTTCATCAGCGAAAACCTCAACTCCTTTTTCCAATAATGGAACAATCATTTCATTCAATTCAGAAAGTCTTGATTTGTGAATAATCAAGCAATCCAAAGAATTGCAAACGCTGGGTCTTCTGGTTTTACTATTGAAAATGATCGTTTTTGCTTTCTCTAAATCAGCAGATTCATCTACATACGTATGCACGATTCCGGCCCCGGTTTCAATCACTGGAACTTTCGCGTTTCCCCTGACAAAGTTGATCAAACCCTGTGAACCTCTTGGGATGATCACGTCCACAAAATCAACTGCTTCCAAAAGCGCTTTCGTGGCAGCTCTTTCCACCGGTAAAAGTTGAAATGCTGAAGTCGGCAACCCGTGATTTTCCAAAACTTGATGGATCAAAGTCATGATGGCACGATTGGAATGATCGGCATCCGAGCCTCCTTTAAGCACTAATCCATTTCCTGATTTCAGAGCTAAAGAAAAAACGTCAAAAGTCACATTTGGTCGGGCCTCATAAATGATACCAATGACTCCCAAAGGAACCGTTACTTTTTCAAGCGAAAGTCCGTTTTCCAACGTCTTACTTTCCAAAACATGATGCAGCGGACTTGGTAAAGCACTGACTGATACCAATTCACCGGCAATCCCGGTAAGTCTTTCTTCAGTTAATAATAGTCGATCATACATGGGATCTTCCGAGTCCATTTTTTGAAGGTCTTTTTCATTTTCCTCCAAAAGAAAAGGCGCATTTTCTACTGCCAAAGCGGCAAGGTTATGCAAGACAAAATTCACCTGATCATTGCTGATTCCGGTCAGTTTTCTGGCTCCTTTTTTTACTTCTTCAAAAATAGATAGGTACTCATTCATGATCGAAAATATAGAGGTAATCGTAATGTATTAATGCTTTTTGATTTTTATGCCCGATGCGCTCCAAGGAATGAAGGCTGGAGTATTCAGCTCTCCCCAATCCTATTTTGTGTCCCTTTTCATCTTTGATGAGCAAAATATCTCCTTTGGAAAACTCTCCTTCCAGACCAATAATTCCCACTGGTAGAAGACTGCGAATCACATCCGAATGTAAAGAGGCTTTTGCCCCTTCGTTCACGATAATCACTCCTTTGTAGTATTCGGCACCATGAGCCAGCCATTTTTTGACACCTTGCTTTGCTTTTTTCGGTTCAAACCATGTGCAACGTAGCTTCTTTTCTAAAAATTCCCCGAGCACATTTTCTCTCTTTCCATTGGCTATGATCACCTGAATTCCCAGATTTGCTGATTTTTTTGCCATCGCATATTTGGTGAGCATTCCGCCTCTTCCAAAGGAAGATTTGGATGCTGAAATGTAGCTACTCACTTCGGGCATACTTGTGGCTACTTTTTCAATCAATTGAGATGCTGGGTCTGAAGGATTTCCTGTGAAAATCCCGTCAACATTAGTCAATAGCATCAGCGTATCCGCATTGATCATTGCGGCGGCAAGACTGGCAAGTTCGTCATTATCTGTAAACATCAACTCGGTGATGGTGACGGAGTCATTCTCATTGATAATAGGTAAAATCCCTTGTGAAAGCAAAGCCTGCACGCAGTTTTTCATATTCAAATAATGCTTTCTATCTCTGAAATCCTCCTTGGTGACCAAGATCTGAGCGACAGATTGCCCACACTTTTCAAAAAGGGTTTGATATTGATTGATCAATCTAATTTGACCGGTCGAAGCCCAAATCTGCTTTTTGAAAACTGGATTAAGCTTCTCGGGAAGGGGAATAGACTGTCTTCCAAATGCCACGGCACCTGAACTGACCAACACGATTTTTTTACCGGATTGGGTCAGGTTTTGGATTTGATCGACAAGTTTTTCCATACGCTCGAGATCAGGAAGACCATTTTCCTGAGTAAGCACATTGGATCCTATTTTGATGACAAGCAGCTTGCTATTCAGCATAATCGAAAATTTGCCTGAAAATAGGGAACATGACAGGGAATTGCTAAAAAAGATACTTTGAAGTTGGAATCATGAAGTAAAGGACACGATTGCCTACTTAATTTTTGGTAGCTGAATTTCTAGTAAATGACTAAAGCAATCCCATGCTTAAGGTACCTACAAGCATCAGGATTTTGGCGTAAGAACTCAGTTTGGTGAATTGATCCTTACGGTCAGCTTGATAAATCAAATACATGAAGTAACTGAAAAAGATCCCTAGTCCTCCGAAATAAAAGAAGATAAGCGGTCTGTCAAGTTTGAAAGTCACGACCAAAATGGAAATCACAAAAATTATGGCAATCAGGAAAATCACTTTTTTGGTATTATGAAAACCAATGACAATTGGCAATGTTCTGCAACCATGTTTGCGATCTCCAGGCCGATCTTCTATGTCTTTGATAATTTCTCGAATCAGGTTTAAAAAGAAAGCGAAGATCGCATAAGTCAATATTAATAACTCTGATTTTTGGTAATAAAATCCGATAAGATAGACTGACGTCGCAGTCAATAATGCTACAGTTAGATTCCCGATGAGCGGTTCTCTTTTTAATCTGTTGCTATACAACCAAAGCAGGAAAGCAGCTACAAAATTAATTATTCCAACCTTTGAGGAAATCAAAAAGCCCAGTCCGATCCCGGTGAAATTGAGAATGGTATGGAAAAAAATCACTACTCTTCTTTTGATACCTTTGCCCACTATTACTTCATTAGGCTTGTTGACGTAATCGATTTTGACGTCGTAATAATCATTGATCATATAGCCTGCTGCTGCAATGATCACTGTAGAAAACACCAATAGGTAGAGGTTAAAATCCTGTAAAACCGGAATTCCTGAGTTGGTAGTACCGACCAAAAAGTAGGCAGTCATGATTTGTGCAAAGGCAACAATAAGCAGATTTACTGGTCTGCTGATACGGAATAAGCCTCCAAAAGAAATCGTTCTATCCATGCTTATGGCATTCATATTTCAAAAATAGTCTAAATCAGTGCATTAAATCACTATTTACCTTTGGAATACGTAAAAAACCATTCCGTGATTTTTATGATTTAAGTTTTTGGTTTTAATTATATTAAGATTCCTAAATAATAAACCCTCAAATCATGGATACTGAATCTTCAAACTCAAGAAGAGATTTTCTTGCAAAAACCGGAAGTCTAATTGCCGGCTCTATTTTTATTCATCCCATCAGCGAGGCATTGACGCTATGGGATAAGCCAGAAGAAAAGATGAAAATAGGTTTGGTTGGTACTGGGATAAGAGGTACCACCATGTTTGGAAAGAGCGTCAAAGACGTCTATAATGACCAAGTGGAATTTGTGGGATTATGTGATATAAATGAAGGCAGGGTAGCTTATGCAAAGCAATACATCGGTGTGGATTGTCCCGTTTTCACTGATTTTGATAAAATGCTTTCTGAGGCAAATCCTGATGTGATCATTGTGACTACCATGGACAGCACCCATCATGAATTCATTATCAAAGGCTTGAATTCTGGAAGAAATGTCATTTCAGAAAAGCCAATGACTACAGATGAATTCAAATGTCAGGATATCTTGGATGCAGAAAGAAAGTCTGGAAAAAAGCTAATTGTGACTTTCAATTATCGCTATTCTCCTCACAGGCAAAAAATCTATGAATTACTGAGAGCAGGTGAAATAGGGGATGTCACCTCAGTGGATTTTCACTGGTATCTCAATACTTCCCATGGAGCAGATTATTTCAGAAGATGGCATGGGTATAAAGAAAAAAGTGGGACTCTTCTAGTCCATAAATCAACCCATCATTTTGACTTACTCAATTGGTGGCTGGATTCTGATCCAGAGGAAGTATTTGCTTTCGGTCAATTAGAGTTTTATGGTAAAAATGGCCCTTATCGTGGCGAGACTTGCAGAAGCTGTTCTCATAAAAATGAATGTGATTTCTATTGGGATGTGACAAGAAGCGGGCATCTCACTAAACTCTATGTAGAGAACGAGCAATACGATGGTTATCATAGAGATGGTTGTGTTTTCCGAGAGGACATCAATATCTACGATAAAATGGCGGTTCAAATCCGATATAAAAACAAAGTTCAGGTGAGTTATTCTTTGACCACCTATTCTCCTTATGAGGGATATAGAATTGCCTTTAACGGCACAAAAGGAAGGCTGGAAGCTTGGGTGAAAGAAAGCCAACCTTGGAAAGTAGAGCCACAGGATGAAATTCGCCTAACAAAGAATTTTGGAGAAAGTGAGATCATCGTAGTACCTCATGGTGGTGGTGGACATGGAGGAGGAGATACCAGATTGAAGGATAAAATCTTCAAAGATCCATCAGTAGCCGACCCATGGAGACAATCTGCGGGAAGTAGAGATGGAGCGATGTCAATTTTGGTAGGCATTGCTGCTAGGAATAGCATTGAATCAGGAAAACCAGTGATGGTGCAGGATATGACAGATATTCCTTTGAAAGCTTCGGGAAGAGGAACTTGATAGAAATTCAGGAATATAAATAAATCAGACCTTTGGGGTTTTATCTTAGCTACGATGTAGAAAAGATTTCCTCAAAGGTCTTTTTATTTATAGCATTAGAAATTTTGATCAATGTTGGTAATAAACCCTCTAATTATTTCAGATTTGCGTCTTTCGTTATTCAAATCGTACACTTGACTGTCTTTCACGATTGACTTTCAATTGCAAAATATCCGGGCGAGAGTAATGGCCAACAGGGTCGAAATTTTGTCTCTCTTCTAAAACCCTATTGAAATCCAAAGTTTCTATTAAAAGTCCTTCTTTCAAAGGAACTGGTTCGAGTATCCATTTCCCATCTGGTCCTGCGATACAGGATCCTCCATCAGCTAAAACCTCAGGTGAGTTTTTTAGAATTAAATCCAAATGGGGTGTGTTTGAAGGAAAGTCGGATTTTCTCATCAAACTTGAAACTGAAATCACAAAAGATCTGCTTTCCTGAGCGATCATTCGGGTAATGTTTTCAGTATTTCTTACCGCACCTGGCCAAACAGCAATATGTAAGTTTTCACCTAAACCATATAAAGCAGTTCTTGCCAAGGGCATCCAATTTTCCCAGCAATTCAATCCTCCAATCGTGAATTCTTTCAATGGATGTACCTGAAGTCCCTTCCCGTCTCCTTGAGACCAAGTTAATCGCTCCTCGTAGGTAGGTTGTAGTTTTCTATGAACAGACTTTATATCTCCGGATTGATCAATATAAACCAATGAGCAGTAAACGCTGTGCCCACCTCGGTCAATAGGCCTTTCAATAATGCCTAAGTAAACAGCGATTTTATGGGTCTTTGCAATAGTTTGAATTTCCTGTAAATCACCTTTTTCAATCTGAATAGCATTTCGAAGATAATGAGCATGGATTTCCTTTTGTATAGGGTCATCCCAAGCTGCTCCATTTGTAATAGAAAGCCAAAATGGATATCCCGGGACAAGGCCTTCTCCAAAAATGATTAATTCACAGTTTGTTTTGGCAGCTTCAAGAATACTCGATTTTACTTTTTCTAAAGTCCCCTTTTTATCCAGCCAAACAGGTGAGATTTGAGCCAAGGCTACTTTCAGTTCATTAGGAGCAGACATTTTTTCCTTCAAATTAAGAGTTTTGAAAAGGAGTAGCAATGGGAATTATTTTGGCAAAAAAAACGACTCATTTTTGAGCCGTATTTTCTTCTATCTAAACCAACTTACTAACTATTCACCACTTCTGGCTCAACCTCTACCAGTGCGACAGCGCCATGAATGGCGGTTTCATCTAATTCAGAAAGTAATATCTGAAGATTTTCTAATACGGTAGGATACATGAAAGTGGATAATGTTTTATACAAAGAATCCTTAAACAATGGATATGATTTTCTTATTGAACCTCCCAGGACTATTGCTTCCGGTGCCAAAGCATAAAGAATGTTTTTAATCAATTCACCTAAATGATGACCGTATTCTTCAAATGCTCCAATAGCAACTGGGTCGCCGGCCAAGGCTAATTTGGCAAGTGCTTTTGGACGCTGGTGATAAAAGTTATGGAAGAATTTCCCGCTACAGTAAAACTCATAATTATTATCTAAATAAGGCGCGCTGCACCATTCACCTGCCGCAGAAGTAACACCACTATAAAGATGGCCATTGATGACAATGCCTCCTCCAGTGCCGGTCCCGAGGGTAATTCCAACTAGATTTTTGAAATGCTTCCCGACTCCATATTTATAAACACCAAGAGCAAAACAGTTTGCGTCATTGTTGATGAAAACAGGCTTTCCAAATCTCTCTGAAAGAAATTTTCTGAGTTCTACATGTTGGAAGGCAGGAATATTGGCGAGTCCTAAAACAATTCCCTCATTGACATCCACCAAACCAGGTATTCCAATCCCTATTCCTGCAATATCATGGTGGAGATAGGATTCGATAAACATGGCAATTGTTTCCAGAATATGTTCTTTATCTTGATCGGCTGGGGTAGGAATTGACCTGATATCTTCAAGATGCCCTTTAATCAATACACCTCCTTTGATGCCAGTGCCACCGATGTCCAATCCCAAAATGGCCTTCTCCATTCGATTTGGTTTACTTTTTAGGTTATTAGGTTTTAAAAAAAGGATAAAGCTGAAGATTTCTCAACAACTTGTTTCCAATAATACTTTGTTTTTTGTAAAAGACACGCTAAAGCATCCCTTCTATTGATTTTTCTAATTCTCTGGCTGTAGCTAGAAACTCTTCCACATTCATATCGCGAAAGAATATCAAACCATGGCTAGATCTTACTTTAGCTCGTTCATGCTGGTAAAAATAATTTTTACCAAGTAAGAGTTGAATATCGTTTAGTTGATTTACCCAAATTCTCTTAGCAACTGTACTGAATTTACCATTATGAGAATAACTCGGAAACGAAGCGTTTACCTGACTCAAATAGCAATTTGCAAAAGAGTCCTCCATCACTGACATATCACCCAAAGAAACTGGAACGATAACATTGGCTTCATGTGGCTCAAATTTAAACCAAACATTTCTATAGCCAATAATTCTTAATTCACTAATGTCTTTTTCTTCTCCCCACTGACGAACAGCTTCTGCGGTAGCCTGGAGAACCTTGTAATGAGTATCAGGTCCGGAACCTTCTGGATCGAGTGTTAAGCTAATCTTTGTAGGATTGACTTTTCTGAACATTTCCACGATCGGTTCCACGTCACGTTTCTTATCAGGCTGCTCCGTAAAAATATCTCCGGTATAGAAACCTAACCTCAAATGATGTACGTTTTTCACCTGCACTCCAAAATGAGCCCATACCAACTCTTCCTCAAACTCACGAATCATTCCTTTCAGCTTTTGAACCTTAGACGGGTTTTTCTCACCGTCATAGCTATTTCTCAAAATGCTGATTACTTCATTGATCGTCTCTCTAAGTTGGGTTTTATTTTTAACTCCATAAACGATCACCAAAGCTCTTACTACTCGATGACATAATCCTCTTTTACGCTCATCAGCTCTTTCAGAAGCTACATTGGTCAAGAAGTGATATACATCTTTATCCGTTTTTAGACTATACCCAACATCGAAAAAGTCTTGGAAATTGACCATTTGAATTCGGTTTTCATCCAAAAGTCTTTTTGTATACTGCAGAGTGTCAATGACAAAAGTATTTGTAACAGCAGTAAAGCCAGAGGTCAATACAGAGAAGTGAGCTTCATTTGTTGGCTCGTATAACTGATTCGTGATATGCGGAAGAATGCCCAACGATATATCATCGTGGTGCGGGCCTGTGTGAAGAAGCACTTCATCCGTCTCCTGCTCTAAACCTTTTGCGAGTTTTGACTCGGTACTTTTCATTACCTGATTTACGGTATCTTCGGAGAGTCCTGGAATCAGGCTTGTATATTTATCAGCCTTTAGGTCAGAGAGTTTGATTCTATGACCATATTTCCCTAATTTCTTGCAAAGATCAATGACAGATCTCTCTGTTTTTTCCCATGTCCACTCGCCTTTTTCATAGTAAGCATCAACAGAATCCGTTAATTTAACAGCAGCTCCTTTGGTAAGATAGAATCTTCCGTTCTTTAGCTTTTGAAGAACTGTGCCCGGGAATACATTGTCTAAAGGGGTTTCAAGAGAATCCTTTACGATGCCTGCTTTTGCCTCACCTGACGCAATAATTATGGCGACAGCTTCTGGATTATAAACTATAGTGTCAAGACCAATGGTAATTACCAATCGGTTTGCAGAAACTTCGATTCCTCCTAAATCACCAGCTGCAACTGCCTGGGTTTCAAAGTTAGTTTCCGTAAGTCTTGTGACAGAAAAAATATGCGACCCTCGCGTGTTAAAAGCAATATGGCCATCAGGACCAATTCCACCTAAAAAGAAACCAATGCCTCCCTTATCCCTGATTTTTTGCTCATAATCTCCACACCATTTGTCAATTAGATAAATGGATTCTTGTTGAAGTTTTTCTAAATCAGTTTGTGGATCTCTAAATCTTAAGGAAAGGTCTACTTTAAGGTCTGGAAAAACTTCTTGGTAAGTCAATCCTTTGGCCAAAGGTATTTCATCCGAATTGATCAAAATGGCATTTTCCTTAGATAAACCGAATCCTTCAATATAGAATTTGTTTACATAGTGGTAAAAGCTATTATGCTGCTGTGAAGAAATAGGGTAAAACTCATCGATCTGTACAAATGTCAAATCTTTTAAAACCGGTTTTTTGCAGTTTCCTAAACCGTATTTTTCTCTCGCATCTTTCCCTTTTTTGTTATCCCAGTTGTCTAAAAGGAACTGAGTCCATTTGATGAAAAATTCAGGAGATTTTCCTGTTGGTAAACTGATGACACCATTTGGGTTTTCCGATGCCCATTCTAAAAAGCGGCATGCTGTCAGCAAACCTAGTTTCGGGAAATTATCAACTGTTAAATAGGGGATAAGTGTGCTGATCTTCTCAACCCCGGATTCCTTAAGAAAACTTTTTTCTACTTCTGAAAGAGGATACTTACTTAGCATGCTTTTGGAACAGGTTAGGTTTTGTTGGGTGATTATTTTGTGAAAATCTTTTTCCTAAGAAAATTGAATAAGAAAATCCATAAAACAATCGATTTAGCCCAATTTTATTAGTTTTTGAAGAATATTGTTTGGTAAAGCCTTGATTGATTAAATCTATCTTTATCTAAACAAATTTAAAAAAAGTTTTTGAATAAAAAGCACTTTCATAAAAATTTTATAAAAGTATTCCCTGGAATTCATAAAGTTCGGGTAAAAGCTAGTTTTATTCTGGCTTGAAATTCTTTTATAACTTTAAAAATTTCAAGTAGAGTGACAGATTGGACTTTTGTAATTTGGTCAATTTTCAAATAGTTTTTGGGTTCGCCTTTCATCTCTAAAATTAAATGGGATTGATTTTCCAATCTCAGTGCCATGAGGTAGTCGAATGCATGGATTAATTCCTGCGATTCCATTTGAGAAAAAACTCCTTTTTCAGTGAGCAATTCTATTCTCCGAATAGTATTGGTTTCAAAAACACGATGTTTTAATGCGTATACTCGTGCCAGATCAACAATTGGTCGCATGATATGCTTTAGGTTAATTTGCTTTTCACCTTCTATTTTTTCAGTTTTTATCTTTCGGAAGAAAGTCAAAGGAGGCTCGTATTGGAGGGCATTATAGCCTAGGTTAAGATAAAACCGCTCAGTGGCTTGCTGCAATTGTATATCCATGAAGTCTTTCAGGTCATCCAAAAGGTAGTTTTCTCCATAGATAGCTCTGCAGTCAAAGAAAGTTGCGTAGTTCATAGTTGTCTCTTGGGAGGCATCCTGAATCCAGCTTTCATAATTTCGTTTCCAATGGGATAAGGAATGCGTCCATTTTGGATTCATAGCCATTAATTCGCCTTCGCAAAGCACAATTCCGATTTTGTCCAATGCAGAGGAAACCCGAGTAGCAAAATCCAAAAAATAAGTTCTTACTTCCTCTCTGTGCTCATTCGCTTTGTCTTCGTAGATGATTGCGTTGTCCTGATCAGTTTTCAAGGTCAATTCACCCCTTCCTTCACTTCCCAAAACGAAAAAGACAAATTTAGCAGGCGCAGGTCCGATTTCTTTAAAAACTCGTTCGATTACTCGCTGGGTAATTGTGTCTGCAACAGTTGTAATAATTTGATTTACAATTCCAGCTTTCATTCCTCTTGATAAAAGTAGGTGAATGATTTCAGGCATTCTTTGCCATTTTTCTTTCAACTCAGGGATCTGCCGGGCTTCTTTTACGGATTGGATAAACATAAACGGACCTTGCGATTGCTCTGTCAAAATCTTTGTCCTACTGATCCAGCCTACAAAATCTCCTTTTTCTTGAATTAGGAGATATCGTGATTTTGTCCGAAACATCAGCATGAGAGCTTCCACCAGAAAAGCATCAGGATGAATGGTTACCATATCATATTCCATGATTTCTGAAACCGGTATTTCGGGAGTAAGCTGTTTTGCCAAAAGTCTATCACGAAGAGTGATATCGGTGATGTATCCTTCAATCTCATTACTAGAGCTTCCTATAAACAAACAACTTACTTTTTCCTTTGCCATTTGTGAGGCACAAGCATAAGCTGGCGTATTGGATAAAGCGAGCCTTAAATGTCTGAAATGTAAATCCCTGACTCTTTTGGAATAAAAATGGTCGGTAATTGCAGGGGTTGAAAAGTCCATTTTGGTCAATTTGAATATATTAATACAAGGAAATAGTACTTAATTTGTGATATGCTAATAATTGTCACCGGAGTTTCAGGTACTGGTAAAACTACCATTGGTTCAGGGATTGCCAATCATTTCAATTTACCATTTTTTGATGCAGATCACTTTCACCCGGAAGAGAATATTGCAAAAATGAGCGAAGGAATCCCCTTAAATGACCAAGATCGATTGCCTTGGTTAAATGCTTTGGCGAATCAGTTAATAGAATCTGAAAAAACCGGTGGAGCTGTTCTTGCCTGTTCAGCTTTAAAAGAGTCTTACAGGGACATCCTCAAAGTAAATGATCATGTACAGTGGATTCATTTGGAAGGAAACAGAGAATTAATTTGGGAACGGATGCTAGCCCGGAAAAACCACTACATGAAAGCGGGCATGCTGGATTCCCAAATAGCTACTTGGGAAGAGCCTACTTATGGTTTAAAACTTTCTATTTCCCATTCTCCCGGAGAAATGATAAATGAGGCACTTCATTACATCAAAGATACAGGCAGTATGAAATAGTATTGATTTTGAACTTTGAAAAGGCGAACTTGAAAAAACATCTTCGCTTGTCAAATCATGAAAAAGTCACTCGTTTTTCTGCTTATTTTCATTTTACCTTTTCTACCTTCTTTCTCCCAAAGTTATTTAATCTCCAATGTTCATTTGATAACAATGGAGGATGATCAGGTTAAAAAAAATCAATCTATCCTTGTCGAAAATGGAAAGATCAAACAGATTCTCCCTGCTGCCCAATCTGTTTCGGTTCCGGATGTCTTAATAATCGATGGCAAGGAAGCTTATGTCTATCCAGGATTGGCTGAGTTTCATTCCCATATTCCCGTAGCTCAAAATGGCAATACACAACTACAGGAAGAAGCGATGTGGTTGTATTTGGCAAATGGCGTTTTGCGAGTGAGAGGAATGATAGGTCATGCATCACATTTGCCATTAAAAGCTAAAATTGAAGCGGGTGAAATGTCAGGACCAAGATTGTTTCTATCTGGTCCGTCTTTTAGTGGAAGTACTGTTTCCTCCCCACAACAAGCTGCTCAAATGGTTCTTGATGAAAAGGCTGCCGGTTATGATCATTTAAAACTGCATCCGGGTTTGGAGATGGATGAGTTTTTGGCAATTTCCAAAACAGCGAAAGAATTGGATATCCCATTTGGAGGGCATGTTTCTTTAAATGTCGGTTTGGAGGCCAGTCTCAAAGGAGGTTACAAGTCCATAGAGCATATGGATGGATATATAGAAGCTTTGATTCCCGACTATTCAAGAGTTTTGGATTCTAAAACTGCAGGCCCTTTTACCATGCTTTTGGTAAACGAGGCGGATTTGAGCAAGCTGCCTGCTTTGGTGCAGATGACTTTGGAGAATAACGTATGGATTGCCCCAACTTTAACGCTCTTTGATCGGTACTTCGGATTTAAGCCTGCCGAGGAATATCGAACTATTCCAGAAATGAAGTACATGTCAGCTCAGCAAGTCCAAAGTTGGATTAATGCTAAGAAGCCTTATGAAGAGGCTGGAGTTTTGACAAAAGAAAATGTTCAGCCTTATCTTGATTTTAGAAACATGCTTTTCATGACACTTCATCAAGCTGGCGTGCCAGTACTGATGACCTCAGATTCCCCTCAGGTTTTTAATGTACCTGGATTTTCTATTCATCATGAGATCAAATTGATGTCCGATGCTGGAATGTCCAATTATGAAATTTTAAAATCTGGATCTGTAAACCCAGCTATCTATTTTGAGGAAGAAGGTGAATGGGGAGTGATCAAACCTGGAGCGTCTGCAGATTTTGTTTTAGTAGAGAAAAATCCATTGGAAGATCTTGAAACATTAAAAAATCCGATTGCTGTAATGATGAAAGGAGAGCTGTTGGATCGTGAAAAATTAGAAACAGAATTAGCCAAAATTGAAGCAAATCACAAAAGGCAATAAAAAACAATCTTAAAGAAAGTATCAAACCCAAACCCTATGAAACAAATTTTAAAAAGTAAATGGACACTCCTTGTATTCACTTTATTTTTAGCCTGTCAGAATAAACCCAAAGAACAAGTAGAAATGGAAGAAATCCAGGAAGTGAATTTTGAATTCAAAGCAGAAAAAGTAGGGCAATGGGAGGATAAAGATGTATTTAAATATAGCCTAGATAACGGCTATATGCAGGTGGAAATGACAAATTTTGGAGGGATTATCTCTAGAATAATTGTTCCGGATAAAAATGGGAATTTGGAAAATGTGGTTTTGGCATTAGATAGTATCCCTCAGTATTTCACCGGAAATGGGCCTTATTTAGGAGCTGCAGTGGGTAGGTATGCAAATCGGATTGCCAATGCTTCATTTATGCTGGACGGACAAAAAATCGAAGTAACCAAAAATATTGGCGAAAATCATCTTCATGGAGGAAGAAAAGGTTTTGGGGTAAAAGTTTGGGATCAGGCCGAGCCTTATGATACCGATAGCGCCATTGGGGTGAAAATGCATTATCTAAGTGTAGATGGAGAAGAAGGCTATCCGGGAAATTTGGATACTTGGTTGTACATGGAATTGACTTCAGATAATGAAATCAAGGTTCGTTTTGAGTCCACCACTGATAAACATACAATCGTCAACCTGACCAATCATAGTTATTTCAATCTTGGAGGAATTGAGCGGGATGTCAAGGATCATGAAGTTCAGATTTTTGCAGATGCATATACCGCAGTGGATGAACAATCGATTCCCACAGGCGAGCTAACAGAAGTTGAAGGAACTCCGTTTGATTTCCGTACTCCAAAATTACTGGCTACTCAGATGGATTTGAAAGGAGGGGGTTTTGACCATAATTATGTTACTAAAAGAGAAAATTCACCTGAACTGATAGAAATAGCAAGAGTCAAACATCCAGAAAGCGGAAGGGTTATGGAAGTGTACAGTACAGCTCCTGGAGTTCAGTTTTATACTTCTAATGGCATGCGGGATTTTAAAGGTGCCAATGGAAAAGTTTATCAGCCTTTCTGGGCGTTCTGCTTAGAACCTCAAGCTTGGCCGGATAGTCCAAATCATGCAAATTTCCCTTCGGCAGAACTTAAACCGGGCGAAACTTATATGCATGAGATTGTATATAGGTTCGAAGTGGAGGATTAACAAAAGGATAAATTTTATATTTTGTAATAATTAGTTAGTTTGTTTTTTCAAAACAATATCTCAATGAAAAACAAACTCACTTTTTTAGCACTCTTCCTGGGTGCTATTTTTTTGTCCAACCTTGTCTCTGCCCAAGAATATTCACTTCGAAAAGTTGGGGACTTGCATATTGATAGCTTCGCAGGTGTCGGAATCAGGGATTATGATCCTATCAAAGATGAATATTTGGGCTTTGTGGATAAAGGTTCAGAAGGTATTGAATTGGCGATTTTTGACTCTAAGGGTAAAATACTGATCAACAAAGTCAGAAGAGGGGAAGGTCCCAACGATTATACTTCTTCGGCATTGACGATGGGTTTTGCTCCTGATGGAGGAATTTATGTGCAAACATCCTTGGAGTTTCTTAAGTATGATCGGGAATTTAATTTAATCAAAAGAATACGGTTCGAACCAAAATTTACTATCGTGGTTTATTCTGGTCCTTTTGAGAAGTTTATTCCCTTATCTAAAGGGGATCAGATTTCATTTTTGACTAGTGTGTCAAATTTATCTGGGATGGCCATGGGACCTGAAATTCCATCAAAAGTACATTTGATAGAATATTATGATCCGAGCTTAAAAACTATTCAATCAATGGCTCCATTGTCAGAGAGAGAGGTTTTTCAAGGGTTTGGAGATGAGAAATCTCCGGCACGAATCAATTCAATATATGCATTAAATCCTCAAGAGAATCTACTGTATTTAACTACTACGATTGATAATGAAATCACCGTTTACAATCCGATAAATTGGTTTGTTGTCAAAAGAATAAAAGTGAAACATAAGGAATTTCAACCTTTAGATGATTTACCTCTTCGTGAGTCAAATTTTAAGACTTTAGGTGGGTTGGGGTTATTTGCTATGAACCGAAAATTATTGAAGTTTGATTCCGATTTACTTGGGTTAGTTTATGTAATAGGGGAATCTGAATCTTCTTATGAATTAAGAAAAAGCACGGGTAAAACCTATCGATTAAATGATCCGGAAGTCCATCGATTGATCCTTTTTAAAGATAGGGTTCAATTGCCAGGGGAACATACTATACCCTCTGGAATGGTAGAAATGGCTCTTCCTAATAATAGACTTTTAGTAAAAGTGAATGAGGGGGATGAAGAGCTAGACTACATCCCATTTGAATTGTGGGAAATAGTCGAGAATTGATTGAATAGAGAAATTCTTTCAACAGACTGCTGAAAGTTTACCCATGGAAGATCGTGAAATATCCCTTTAGACTTCAATGGGAGGCTCGGAATAGGGATTGTAAGTAGATAGTTGAATTATTAACCAACTATATTACTTATGAAAACCAATTTTCAAAAAACAGCAATCACAAGAACATTTGGAAGGAAGCTGAAAATGTCTGGGGCAGTTTTATTGGCTGCATTTGCAATCGGAGGCCTAAGTTCCTGTGAAAATGAAGACGATGAACCTATCGTTGACACAGTAAGTCAGCAGGATGAAAACTTTGCGATTTCTGCTTCTCAGCATACCAATGCCCAGATTAGCTTTGGTCAATTGGCAATGACTAACGGAGAAGATGATTCTGTGATGGAATATGCTCAACTGATCGTAGATGAAAATACAGAAAGCAAAGCTGAATTGGCTGCAATTGCGGATAGTAAAGAGGTGGAGATTTCTGATGGGATTACGACGGATATGCAGGCAAAATACGATGAACTAGCCGCCTTGGAGGGAGAAGAGTTTGATAAAGAATTTATCAATTTCCAAATTGATTTATTGAACAACTCCATGTCCATGTTTGAAAATCAAATCGACAATGGAGAGAATTTTACCATTATAGGATATGCTGATAAATCTTTGGGAATTGTCAAAGATCATAAAGCAGAAGCCTTATTGGTGAAAGCAGAATTAGGATTGGAAGGGATTTAATACCCAGATCTAAAAAATGAAATTGGAAAATCCCAAGTCTATGACTTGGGATTTTTTATTCTATAAATTGACGCTCATCTTTCCAATGGCCTTCCATTCTCCCATCAGATGTTTAATAGCTACTCTTTGAGTTGCTTCAAAGGATTGATAAGCTACTACCACACTCTTAAACATACTGAGGTCACCTAATAATTTTAATGACAAGGGATTTCCGAAAAGATAAAGAATGCAGTTTTTGTTTCGCGCCAACTGCTTAATTTCATTCAACACGTCATCATCTAAACCAAATTGATTGACTGGCTTGGCGGAAGGAACAAAAAGCGATATAACTATTAGCTCTGCTTTTTTATCTGAAACCTCTGAAAGATTCCTTCCAAAGGCTTCTTGGAGAAGATTGCTAAAAACTGTTTCGGATTTTGAAGGAAAAGTACGGTGGCCCAAATTTCCAGACTCTCCAAGATCTCGTATTTTGATAGGATTTATTTCTCCGTTTAGCTGGCAAAGAAATTCTTTAGAAAGCTTTTCCAGGTACTTCTCATGATTCTCCCAATTGAATTTTGGAACATCTAAATACCTTCTTTCAAAAACTCCTAGTTTTCGTTTTAAGTCCTGTATTTTTTCAAAAACATTTTCTATTTCTTCATCAGTTGCTTTTTCTGATATCAATTGAATCCCTTCTTTCACATGCTCTGAAAAACATAGAATATCATTTCCGGCATAAAAAGCCTCCCATTCAAGTTGTCCCGGAATAGGGAATTGGTCTGAAACAGCTTTCATGTTTAGGGCATCTGAAATGACTATTCCTTTGAATCCCATTTCATTCTTCAGTAAATCAGTGACGATTTCTCTGCTTATGCTTGCAGCAATTTCTTTTCCATTGGAAAGAGCTGGAACAGCCAAATGTCCTACCATGATCATTTCTACCTCATGATCAATCCCATATTGAAAAGGATAAAGTTCTTCCGCTAGTAGTTCCTCCTTCGTTTTGTCTACTACAGGCAAGCCTAAATGAGAATCGACTTGGGTATCTCCATGTCCTGGAAAATGCTTTAGGCAAGCTCCGATACCTGCTTTTGTCAATCCTTTGTAAGAAGCAAGAGCAAGTCTTGCCACGGTATTCGCATCTAAACCAAAAGATCTATAACCAATCACCGGATTCAATGGGTCGGTATTCACATCTGCACAAGGCGCCAGATTCAAGTGGATTCCAGCGCTTTTCATTTCCATACCCATTTTGTACCCAACTTCCTCTACTTGCTTCTCGCCTTCGAGGCTGATTCCGCCGAGAGAAATAGCATAGGGATAGACTGGCGTATCCTCGATCCGCATCGCTAAACCAAACTCTCCATCTATTGAAATAATCAAGGGAATGCTTGAAGCCTCTTGATACCTGTTGATCAGTTGGATTAATTTTTCTAACGTGTTTGAAACATCTAAAACTTCCTGTCTTTTTTCAAAATTGGCTGCAGCAGAGATTCTGCTGTGAAAAAATGTCAATCCTCCGACCTGCTCTTCTCTGATCAGATTTTCTAATGTTTGGTAATTTTCTTCAGTATCATGAATAAATGCCGCAGGAAAGAAAGACTGAGCTACTTTTTGGCTTTTGGTTAAAATAGGTTTCATTAGGTTCTATTGATGATTCTTTAGTCTAAATTGACGTTTTAGGGCTCATTATTCAATATTAGCATAGTGAATAATGAATGTTAAATTTTACTGAAAAGGAAATTGAAATAATGAAAAACTAATCAGATTTCTTTCCAAACTCTTTGGGGTATTTTACGGATTTTGCCATAACTAAGGCTGGAATCATGGCTATTCCAACCCAAATAAAGAAACCAGTATAACCAAGCCATTCTTGAACAAATCCTGAAAGCATTCCTGGAAGCATCATTCCCATTGCCATAAACCCAGTTGCTATGGCATAATGGGAGGTTTTGAACATTCCTTCCGCAAGGTATATTAAAAATACCATGTAAGCTGCAAATCCAAAACCATAGCCAAATTGCTCTATAATAACCACAGCTCCGGCAAAGACTATGCTTTCTGGTTGAAAGTGTGCCAAAGCAATGTATAGGAGATTGGGGAGATTTAGAGAAAGTGCCATTGGGATCATCCATTTACCCAGTCCAAACTTAGAGATGGCAATCCCTCCCAAAATTCCTCCGAGGAGCAAAGCAATGACGCCAACAGTTCCATAAAGAAACCCTACTTCAGTAGTACTTAATCCAAGTCCACCAGAACTACGCTCTTCCAATAGAAATGGAGACGCCATTTTTACCAATTGCGATTCTCCTAACCGATAAAGAAGTACGAAAGCAAGTGAGATTCCAATGTTTTTCTTCGTGAAAAATGTGCTGAAAACCTGTGCAAAGTTTGCTTCTCTTTTTGTGGTTTCCTTGAAGTCCTCTTCAACTTTTGGTGTAGTCAAATAATTTATTGCCGTCAATAGTAGCATCAATGCACCTACTAGTATCATGGTGTAAGACCATGCTTTGTTATTGTCACCCAAACTTGTCTCCAGGTAGCCTGCAATAATGACAATCAGGCCTTGCCCTGTGATCATTCCGATTCTATAGAAAGTGCCCCGCAAGCCAACAAAAAAGCTTTGCTGTTCGGGCTTTAAAGCAATCAGATACATCCCATCTGATGCGATGTCATTGGTTGCTGAAGCAAAGGCGCCCATCCAGAAAAACGCCAGCGTCATAAAGAAGAAATTATTGCCTGATGTAAAAAAGCCAACTAAAATAAACACCAAAGCCAGTATGAACTGCATACTGAGAAACCATTTTCTTTTGGTTCCAAAAAGATCAATGATGGGACTCCAGATTGGTTTTATCACCCAAGGCAAATAGAGTAAGCTTGTATAAAGTCCAATGTCACTATTTGAGACCCCTAGTTTTTTATACATGATCACTGATACCACAATGATGACGATGTATGGAATTCCTTCCGTCATGTAGAGGGAAGGAATCCAAAGCCAAGGGTTCTTTTTGGTTTTTTGGGTCATTTTTTGCGAATCAAATGTTCATAAATACTGATTTCGGAGCCATCTATTAGTTTTGCCCCTACGGCTTTTTGATAAAATTCGGATGGACCAATTCCTCCAATTATGGCATAAACATATCCCATTTCTTTCATGGATTGAAGGCTTTTAATGAGTAAGACTTTGCCAATACCTTTTCCTCTTTCGCTTTCTAAGGTGCCAGTAGGCCCAAAAAAGTTTCTGGCGGTGGATTCATAGCATGCAAATCCCAAAATGTCATTGCCTCGATGAGCGATCCAACAGGCCACTGGCTGTCTTGAAAAAGCTACTTCAACTTCTGATTGCCAATAATCTCCAAATTCTTTCTGAACCCAAGAAGTGACTAAATGCTTCTCAGGTGCAATTGCTTTTCGAAAGACGATGTTCTCTTTTTTGACCAGTTGTTTTTCTATTTCTGAACAATCCGGTAATCCAATCAATCTGACGAGCATGTCTTTCATAGAAAATTCGGTTAAGGAACTTGATAGACTTGAGTTTGGACAATCCTACCATAATGGTCAATCCATCTGATCGCCAAAAATTTGGTGTTTAAACTTGGTACTTCTAAGGTTCGTGCTCTCGTTCCGCCCACCCAAACAGGATGAATTTCTGAATCTGCAAGTTGATCAAGTTCATCAGCTCCATGAATCAAGGCATATCTGACCGCTGGATCTAATGGTTTTTCCAGTGAAATCTTTGTCAATGATGCATCTGCTATTATATCAAGCACCAATGGAATATCAATAATCGTTTCGGAATTTGGCTCAAAAGCTGGTGGGAGGGTAGTTTCTTGATATAATTCGTTTTTGATATTTCTTGCCACATCCTGGTTTTTGGAAAAAAGTGACTTCGCTGAGAAAAAAGCATTCCCCTGAATATTAGGAGCAGTTCTCGTATAGGAAATCTGATTTAGGACTTCTGATGGATTTTCCCAGGCTTTATCCGCATTGTCACGGATTTTATAAGGACCGTTTCCAATGTAAATATTGGTTTGGTTATAGTTATTGGACCACCAATCATTCAGCTTGCGGTAACTCGCAAGATCGTATTCCATACTCCAATAAATCTGAGGGATTAAATAATCAATCCATCCATTTTTCATCCAGGTAATTGGATCAGCATACAGGTCATCATAATTGGTTTGCCCAGCACGTGTCGGTGAGCCTTTCGGATCCTTGTCCTGATTCCTCCAAACTCCAAATGGAGAGATTCCAAACTGAACCCATGGTTTACTCGATTCGATGTATTGGTGCACCGAAGCTATCAAATCATTGACGTTTTGTCTCCTCCAATCGTCGATCGACTGTCCCTGCTTTTTGTAAGTGTCGTAAGACTTTTTATCAGGAAAAACTTCCTTTCCAATTTTATAAGGGTAGAAATAATCATCAAAGTGGATAGCATCTAGATCATAATTATCAACCAGCTCTTTGATGATAGCTGTTAAATGGGATTTTACCTCAGGCAGCCCTGGATTGTAGTAGTATTTAGTTCCATATTTTAGCATCCAATCGCGATGCTTGTTAAAATCATGATCAGGACTGAGTAACTCGGTTTTCAAGTCAAAAGTAGCACGGTAGGGGTTTAGCCAGGCATGAAATTCCAACCCTCTGGCATGTGCCTCTTTTATCATCCAGGTCAATGGGTTTTCTAAAGTTGCCGGAGCCTTACCTTCTTTCCCTGTCAGATATCTTGACCAGGGAGCGAGATTACTTGGGTAAAAAGCATCGCCTGCGGCTCTTACCTGTACGATTACGGTGTTAAAGTTCAGTGATTTATAATAATCCAATAAAGCTAAAAAGTCTTGTTTTTGCTTTTGAAAAGAATCTGTTGCTAGGGTAGGCCAATCAATATTAACGACGGTAGCGATCCAAACACCTCTAAATTCCCTTGGGATTTCCGGCAATGGATAGCTTAGTGGCTGAAGGTGGACAGCTGCTTTGGGGATGGTTTTTACCGGTAAGTTTATACTTGGATCTGGTGTTTGTTGTGTTTTTGGTAATTCCTTTTTAGTCGCGGGTGAAGGAGTTTTTTGGGATTTGCAACCATATAAAACAACACCCAAAAACAGTAGGAGGAAGAGATACTTTAAAAGAAAACGCATAGTTGATCGCTGGAAAATCAAAACGAAGGTACAGGTTTCAAATTCAGGTCCGATAGATTTTTTCTAAGGTTTTCCATGAATTTTTCTCCGGGATCCGTTTTTACTGTTCTATAGTCTGGGTCTAATTCCTTCCAAAGATCAGTTTCTTGAAAATTCTGATATTCGTAGTGACCTATGACATAATCTATTGCATATTTTTTCTTTAGGTGTCGGATGAGCAGTTCATTTGCCTTGAGCTGTTCCTTTGTCAGTGGGTCATTTGGTCCTCCTATGTTTTCGATTCCAATTGCTAGGTAATTAAGTCCGATTGTATGTCTTGCAAATGTTGTCTCCGGTAATAATCTGAATATCATCCCATCTCGGTCGATTAAAAATTGGCTTGATACATTAAGGTTACTAGCTCCAGATAGATCCGCTCTACCACCCAATGTCGGTGAGTCAAAAATATCAAAAGTTGATTCAATGGAATTCACCGCTGTCCAGTGTACCACAACAATTTTCGGATCAATAATCGCTTTTTCTTGATCTAACCCATGCCTTTCTTTTAGATACTGTAAGGAAAGGTTTTCTCGAACTTCATTCCAGGTGATAGGTTTTTCGAAGATTCTAAAAGTAGATTTGGAACTGCAGGAAAATGAAAAAGATGCAACGATAAGTATCCAAAATATTGATCGCTTTATGAGTCTCATAGTAGTCAAATTTTGAATTAGAAATAGATATTGTTAGGGGATGGAACTTTTGTCTGGAAATCTGTTCAGCTAATCTCAATAGCTAAGCTAAAAGGAAATTGGCAGTAAATGGATTAATTGAAGCCTAATTTTTTGAAGTGTTTTCCTAAACTGCCTTAAAATTTGAAAGATTTTACAGCCTTTTCCGGTAAAGCTTTTCAATCAATAAAATTACGATCAAAAGGGATAGTCAGAAGTTCATACTTTGGGAAAGAGTCTTGGATCATCCGAATGAGGTATTCTAAAGTAAAACCAAAATAACAGCAAAAAAAAGCTTACCTGCTTTCATTAGGAGCGAGTAAGCTTTTTTGGTCTAAACGTATTTTTACTCTGAAATTTTAGCTGGGGAAAATTTGATTACTTGGTTTGAAAATGGTCTTACGGATTTCAGGTAGGCATAAATAGCTTTAAGATCCTCTTCTTTCATTCCCGAATACATAGTCCAAGGCATGATACTGTTAAATTCACCGGGTTGGATTTTTGGGATAACATAACCAGAGTCTTGATATTGCTTGAATTGTCGGACGAATTGAGTTTCATCCCAATTCCCTATCCCGGTTAGATCCGGTGAAATATTAGAAGATCTCACTACCGAACCATCAGGGTTTGCAAATTCCCTTCCACCAGAAAATGCCTGTTCAGCAAGGATCTGTCCCTGTGGATTTACAGGAGTATGACATTCGATGCAGCCAGCGGCATTTGTCAAATAAGCTCCATAAGCCACCTGATCCTCAGGACTAGGGATTTTTACAGGTTCAGCGTCTTTTGGAATTGTTTTTAGGATGAAGTTTACAGGGAAGTCAGCTTTAGAATCCGGTACTTCATAGACCACAGGGTCCAAAGACCTAATGTAGGCGATGATAGAATAGATGTCTTCTGGATCCATTTTTCCATAATAAAGATAGGGCATCAGAGGAAACATGGCTCTCCCATCATTCGTGACGCCTGTGGTAATCACTCTAAAAAGTTCTCCATCGGTATAGTCCGAAATTCCTTCCGGGGTAATGTTTTTTGCATAAAACACGCCAGGGAATCCCATGCTATGATCAAATTTGTCCCCGCCTTTTCCAAGCGTTCCAGGTACTGGTGGACCAGAAAACAAAGAGAAATCCCTAGTGGAATGGCAATCCATACAAACTGTGACATGATTTGCCAAATAGGAGCCTCTTTCAATTCTTGCTTGACTGTATTCGACATTTATTTCTTCCGGGTCGGAGACACTTGGGAATGCCACTTGGAGATACGCAAGACTTCCTAAAACTAGGATAATAAGGAAACCAAAAAGGTAGCCTAAGATTTTGAGAAGTTTTTTCATAAAAATGTATTAAGGTTGGTAATCAGTAAATTATGGAAAAATTGATTTTAATGAAACATTGATAAAACAAACTTTTCAAATGATTAAAAATTTCGAATAAAATCTTTGATAGTTACTATTCTGCTTTTGAAAAATGTTTTCAGATAAAAATGAAATTTCTTTTTTTACGGTTCATCCAAGAGATTATGTATATCAATCCTTATTTTCGGATCTAAATCAACCACAACCCTAATCAAATGAAGAATTTATTCACAATATGTATGTTGCTTTTAGCTTTTGCAGCTTCAGCACAGGAAGAAGTGCTTAAGAAGCTGGATGAAAAAGCTGCTTTTTACACCGATGTTTCCCAGCAAATCTGGGATTATGCAGAACTCGGATATCTGGAGACAAAAAGCTCTGGACTTTTACAAAAGACACTTTCGGATGCTGGATTTACTGTGAAAGCAGGGGTAGCTGACATTCCAACGGCATTTGTCGCAGAATATGGATCTGGCAAGCCTGTGATTGGAATCATGGCAGAGTTTGATGCCCTTCCGGGAGTTTCTCAAAAAGCAGTACCATTTAGAGATCCAGTGGTAGAAGGTGGCGCTGGACATGCCTGCGGTCATCATTTATTTGGAACTGCTTCTGTAGCTGCAGGTATTGCGGCTATGGAATGGATGAAAGAAAATAACATTCAAGGAACTATTCGGGTTTATGGAACACCTGCCGAAGAAGGCGGTGGAGGGAAAGTGTATATGGCAAAAGCTGGAATCATGGATGATGTAGACGCAATGCTTCACTGGCATCCATCCTCAGTAAACAATGCTGGAGCAAACTCTTCTTTGGCCAATATTTCTACAAAATTCAGATTTTATGGAGAAGCTTCTCATGCTGCAGCAGCTCCTGACAGAGGGAGATCTGCATTGGATGGGGTAGAAGCGATGAACTACATGGTGAATTTAATGAGAGAGCATGTTCCGCAAGAGACTAGAATGCACTATGTGATCACAAGAGGAGGAGAAGCTCCAAATGTAGTTCCGGCATTTGCTGAGTCATATCATTATGTGAGACATCCTGATGCGATGAAAGTAAAGGAGATTTTTGCAAAACTGGTAGATGCTGCAGAAGGAGCAGCTCAAGGAACTCAGACTACCATGGAATATGAAATAATTAATGGAGTTTATAACCTTTTGCCAAATGAAACTCTTGCAAGTGTAATGCATAAGAATTTGGAAAAAGTAGGTGGGGTAGAATACAATCCAGAGGAAACCAAATTTGCTGAGGATATTATTAAAACCTATCCTCCAGGAGTAATCGTTTCTCCGGAAGATGCCACTAAAATTGCTCCTTTTGAAGTGAATGAAAAAGGTTCTGGTGGATCGACAGATGTAGGTGATGTGAGTTGGTTGGTGCCTACCGCTGGTTTGGGTACTGCTACTTGGGTTCCTGGCACTTCAGCTCACACTTGGCAGGCAGTAGCTGCCGGTGGAACAAGCATTGGAAAAAAAGGAATGATGGTGGCTGCCAAAACCCTTACTTTGACTGTAATGGATATTTTCAAAGATCCATCGATTGCGGAAAAAGCTAAAGCTGAGTTAGATAAAAGAAGAGGAGCTGGCTTTAAATATGAGGCACTCACAGGAGAGAGAAGTGCTCCATTAGACTATAGAAAATAATAAACTATAAGAACTAGGTGACCATGAAACAATCCATTAGCGTTTTTATTTTAACTATAGTAATTTTTCAGTTCACCTGTTTTAAATCCTTTGCTTTTCAGCAAACCCCTTCAACCGAAACCAGACCTAAAATAGGTTTGGTTTTGAGTGGTGGAGGTGCAAAAGGCATGGCTCACGTTGGGGTCATTCGATCCATGGAAAAAGCTGGAATTCGTCCGGATTATGTAGTAGGGACCAGTATGGGTTCTGTAGTTGGTGGATTATATGCTTTGGGCTATAGCCCAGATGAATTAGAAGAAATAATTCTCAATATTGATTGGGATCTATTAATTTCCAATCGTGTGGAGTTTAGCTCTATCGCCTTTGAAGAAAAGGAATATTATAACCGATACCTTTTAGAACTACCCGTGAAAAATGGGAAAATAGCCTTTCCTTCAGGTTTGATCGAAGGACAAATGCTTTCTGAAGTTCTTCAATACTACACTTGGCCTGCTAATAAGTACAAGAGTTTTGATGATTTCCCTATACCATTCCGTTGTGTAGCAACCGATATAGGTTCTGGCAAGCCGATTATTTTTGAGAAGGGATATTTGCATGATGCCATGCGATCAAGTATCGCTATTCCAACGTTTTTTACTGCTTTTGACCTGGATTCTACTTCTGTAGTGGATGGAGGAGTTGTCAATAATTTCCCTGTTGATATTGTGAAGGAAATGGGTGCAGACATAGTCATTGGAGTTAATGTATCTGATGAAGATTTTTCGGCTGCTGATCAATTGGGAGGCTTTGGTGGGATTTTGATGCAGTTGGCAATGTCTCAGTCTCTAACAAAAACTCAAGGAAATATTGAACAGTGTGATATTTATATAAAACCTGATCTTGGTGAGTATTCTACAGGAAGTTTTGGGAATTTTCGTGAAATATTAGAATTGGGAGATAAAGCAGGACAGCTTTATTTTGATGATTTTAAAGATTTGGCGGATAGTTTAGGAAGGAATGATATCGTTTCGGGTCTTGGTTTCGAGGAAGCACCTATACAGGTCAATGGTATTGAATTTGTTGGAAATAAGCTTTTTCCAAATAGCCTTTTGCAATCAAAATTAAATATCCCTGTTGGTTCTACTATCTCTAGGAAAGAATTGCAGCAGGGAATAGAAAGAATATATGGGATTAATGGATTTTATAAAGTTGACTTTTCACTGATTCCTTTCGGGGAAAATCGATACAATCTAAAAGTAAGGTTAAAAGAAAAACCTTCTTCATTATTAAACCTTGCTGTCCATTATGATAATCAGTTTTCTGCTGGAATTCTGTTGAATTATACGGCGAGGGATTTTATCGGAAAGTCTAGTAGAACAGTGTTTTTGCTTGATGTATCGGAAAACCCAAAAGGTAGGATTGATTATTATAAATATTTTTCAAAGGGAAAAAGCTTGGCATTTAACGCCAACCTAAATCTTTTAAGACAACAGATTCCCGATTACGAAAATGGGAAAGAGACGGAGGTACTAATAGAAAGAAATAACAGTTTGGTAGCTCAAATTATGACAACTAATTCCCTAAAACAATTCTTTGCTATTGGAGGTGTTTATCAGTATAATAAATCAAGGTATAGGTTTAATAATACGTTTTCTGATGATTTAAAAAATGCCAGTCAAAGTACATTGGGATTAAGATTTCGATATTATCGAAATTCCCAAAACGACAGGAATTATGCCACTTCTGGAGCGGAAGGATTGTTTGAAACGGTGTTTCATGTAAGTAATGGATTGGGTATTAATTTGAAATCAGGATCAGATACCTTGTTTGTTAATGTGGATGGGATAGAAGTCCCTTTTCCCTCAGATGCCTTGAATCTTCTAACTAATGTGTTAAACCCGGATCCTTATTTAACAGTAATTGGAAGATATTCTAAGTATTTGCCGATTTCTCCAAGATTTCAATTTAAACCTGAGGTGGCAGGAGCAATTACATTTACTGACCAGCAAGAAGGGAAAGTGTATCAAGAATTTTTGGTTGGTGGGTATCAAAATATCCGGTTCACCGACATGCATTTTTGGGGATTGAATTATGGGGAAATACAGACATCAAATTATATAAAAGCAGGGTTAGAGGCTCAAATCATTCCTATAAAAAACATTTACATAAGAGCTGGAGTGAATTATTTAGGTTTTAGTGACTCGTTTTCAATCAGTGATGAGGATTTTTTAAATAAGATTTTCCAAGATGGAAATTATACCGGTTTTGGGGCGGACATTTCCTATAAATCAATTTTAGGACCCATAACTGTTGGGGTAAGTAGCAATAACAAAGACCATCAGTTGAGGTCTTACTTTTCGTTGGGATTGTCTTTCAATTATACAGATCGATAAGGTTGATTGAGATTGACGATCCTGAAAAATGAGGCGATTATTTTTAGGTGAAAAAATTGCCATTGCCTTTCCTGAGAAGGACAATGGCAATTAAAATTATTTTGAATCAAGTAAAGTATCAACCAAGGCGTCAATATCACGAAGGTGATTTTGAACAATTCCTGCATTATATCTAGAACTGGCTGATCTGGCAGAACTTTGGATTGCTTTCAATTCTGCCCGGACTGCAGCACTTACATCAGATCTGCTTTTCTCATCTTGAGTCAAGAGAGAAGCAAGACGCTCTACATGCGCTCTTTGAAGATTTCTACGGAAAGCATCGATATCTTTTGCACTCGCTAACTCGGACCAAATTCCTTTTCTCAAATCACTCAACATCTGCGTGATGGAATAGGCTTCAGCTCCATTTAGGGCTTCATTGTCTATCATGCGTTCCAATCTGTCTTTTCTAAGTACGTTGCTCAGGATTCTTGACTGCAAACTGCCAATAGAAGATACTGCACCACTTGGCTCGATATTGCTTAGTATTTCTTCTTGGAGTAACCAATCAGGGGTGGTAAACACGTTTTCATTTAGAAACTTCATTGACTTTACCTGCTCTGCTTTCGAAATAGGAGTATAAGTGACACCAGTCTGGTCAGTTGTTTTGAACTCCTCATAAACACCACCGATGTTGGTGACCACATGATTCGCGTATCGACTCCACACTCCTAGTAATTCTCCGTACAATTCCTCCAAATCACCATAACCTTCGCCAGAAGTCGCCGTCCATTTCGCAAGGTTTGGAGCTACAATTTTCAGATTTGCCAGTCCGTAGGTGCTTGCCTTCACAGGATCATCACCCACAGATTCTGTTTGAGAACTTGGGTCAAAGGAATTGCTTCCTCCAAATAAGTACATGGGGTCATCCGCTTTTTCTTTAATCCAGCTATTTAAAATAGGCTTTTCGGCTTCAGGAGAATCTGCGTTTGCAATATATCTATAGCCCCAGTTAATGGCATAGTTATCATAGGGCCCTAACATTCTTACCCAACGTACTCCTTCATCACCCGGCTGGGCCACATAATTGTATCTTGTGTAATCCATAATCGTCGCCGCAAGTCCCCATTTTTGGGTGAAAGTAGCTGATCGTAAAGAATCAGTTGGATACGCATAAGATGCCTTCATATTATGAGGCAATCCTAGCGCATGACCAATTTCATGGGAAATTACCCTACGCATCATTTCACCTATTTCTTCATCAGGGGTGTTTAGTGTTCTAGCAGAGGGATTTGCAGCTCCGGTTTCCAGTAAATAGCGGTTTCTATAAGAACGTAAATGATTGTGAAACCAAACTATATCACTTTCTATGATTTCACCCGAGCGAGGATCCGAAACACTTGGCCCCATCGCATTTCTTGTTGTTGTAGCTACGTAGCGCACAGTAGAATACCGTGCGTCTTCTGCACTCCATTCAGGATCTTCCTCCTCTGTTGGGGCATCCTTTGCAATGATCGCATTTTTGAATCCTGCTTCTTCAAATGCTGCTTGCCAATCTTCAATTCCCTGTCGGAAATAAGGTCTCCACTTTTCTGGAGTTGCTGGATCTAAGTAGTAAACAATTGGTTTTACTGGTTCCACCAACTCTCCTCTAGCATAAGCTTCAGGATCTTTTGGCTCCAATCTCCATCTTCTGATGTATGTTTTTTCGTCTGATTTGAGCGCATCGGACCCATAGTCAATTTGTCTTACAGTAAACCAGCCCACTCGCTGATCATGCAATCTTGGTTGCATCGGTTGCTCAGGAAGCAAATACATGGACTGGCTCATTTCCATCGAAATCGTACCTGACCTTGAATTGGAAGGTGGATCTGCGGCATTGTACGTCATGTCATGCCTTACTTCAATATTCTCCGGGTAGCTGGCCATTCGGGTGATAAAGCTTCTTTCTTTATCGAGATTCCGTACTTGATATTGCTTTCTCATAGAGGAGGACAATCCGCTGAGAGCGGGAATATCAGAAAGGAATAAATCCGTCACATCAATGAGTGCAGCTGTCGAATCCGAATTAAATGCCTCTATTTTGAAGGAGGCCAAAATTGGATGGTAGTTGTTTGCTTCCACAGATAAGTTAATAGGAAGAGAATCTGCCGCTACATTGTCAAAAGAAATGGACCGAAGAATAATGCTGTTTTGAAGTCTGGACCAATGAACAACTTGCTCATTGGATTTGGAACCTGCAGTCGTATATCCACCGCCAAGACCGTCGGCTATTTTAGAAATTCGACTGACCAAAAGCATGTCAGTGTTTAGTAGATCAAAAGGAACTTCATAGTAACTTTTGTCCCCGGACTTATGAACTGTAAATAACCCGTCATCCGAAATTGTTTCGTCTGTTACAATTTCACTGTACTTTTTAAAGGGGCTTTTTTTTGTCGGTTTTGGTGCCTGACTTTGAGTGGCAGGTTCGTCCTTCTCTTTTTTCTTCTTTTGAGCAAAGCTCACTGAGCTCAGCATTAAAAGAAAGACCATTAAAAGTGTGGTAGTTTTTTTCATCTAATAATAAATTGGTTTGCTTTGGTAAAATAGTGGAAGGTAGAAAAATAAAAAAGGAGTCCTTTTTGGTGACTCCTTTTTCATAGGATGAAGGGTTTGTACTTTGTTTATGATCTTTAATTTAAAGGATTAATAGTCTCAATCGAGCCATCTGAAGAATGTTTAAGTGAGGCCATCTTGATATTCCTCAAATGTGTTTTGCCTGAAAGCTGGGTGTCATGATAGAAGAGGTACCATTGCCCATCCACTTCCACGATCGAATGATGATTGGTCCAACCCTCCACTGGATTCAGCACTACGCCTCTATAAGTAAAAGGTCCGTAAGGATTGTCGGCAGTAGCATAAGCGATAAAATGAGTATCCCCTGTAGAGTAGGATAAATAGTAAGTTCCGTCGTACTTGTGAACCCATGCCGCTTCAAAGAATCTTCGATTATTATCTCCATTCAATATTGGCGATCCATTCTCATCCAAGATTTTAACTTCTTTTGGTGTTTCTGAAAATTCCAGCATGTTATCACTCATTTTGGCAATGATAGGGCCAAGAGCCGGTTCATCATCTGCAGGAAGTCCATCGGTGGGAGCTGGCCCTTTGTCATTGAATTGATTGTTTCTATACTTCTGCAATTGTCCACCCCAAATCCCACCAAAATACATGTAGTAGGATCCGTCGGTATCTTCAAAAACAGCCGGATCAATGCTGTAGCTTCCCTTTATTGGTTCAGGCTGAGCAGTAAATGGGCCTGTCGGTGAATCTCCAACAGCTACTCCAATTTTAAAAATATCATTCTTGTCTTTGGCTGGGAAATAGAGGTAATACTTTCCATCTTTTTCTGCTGCATCCGGTGCCCAAAGTTGTCTTTTGGCCCAAGGAATATCTTCTACGCCCAGCACTTTGCCGGCATCAATTACAGGAGAAGTCGGTGAATCCATAGAATAAACATGGTAATCCATCATATTGAAATGTGCACCAAGGTCGTCCTCAGGCACGTCGGATTCCACATCGTGAGAAGGGTAAATGTAGATTTTTCCATCAAAAACATGAGCCGAAGGATCTGCGGTGTAATGATCCGAAATCAATGGTTGAGAAAGATATTTGGAGGTGGTATCAGCAACCTCAGTTTGACTAGCTGTTTCCGTATTCTCGGCTGGCTTGTTGCAGGCAGCAGTTATGGCCATCATCACCGGTAAATATTTCAATAAGTTTTTCATAATTAGGCTTTTCTGAAAATCGAGATACCAAGTTAAATTGAAATTTGAATTATTCCCTAATTCCAAAGGAAAGTCTGAGAGGTTGGAAAGTCTCTTCAGCTATGCCATTGAACAAATTGTCTTACCATTGGAGGATTTGCTTTTTTGGAAAGTATTGAATTCAGTATATTGGAATTCTTAAAACCCAATTTAACCTATAATGAACCGAAGAAAATCCCTCAAAATCCTGGGAGGAACTGCCGTTGGAATTGCCGGACTAGTGCTGGCAGACTGGAAATGGCAACTCCTTGACGGCATCAATCACAAAGGGTTCTTTTCCTTAAAGGAGGAAAAACTCATATCCACCATCGCAGATACTATTATTCCGGAAGGATTACCTCCAAAAACTCCCTCACCTGATGTAAAGCCTATTGGTGCACTCAGTACAGGAACGGACATTTACCTGATGAAGCTTTTTGAGCATTGCTATGAAAAGGAGGATCAGGATCAAATCAAATTGCAACTTGCAGCTTTGGATGAAAAAGGCTTTTTGAAAGCTACCAAAGAGGAACGCCAAAAAATGCTACTGGCTTTAGATGCTTCAGAAAATGAAGATGATCGAGAGTTTTTTGCCTTAATGAAGTCAGAGACCATTTCAGGATTTACTACTGTCAAAGAAGTGATGGTGGACTACCGAGAGTATAAAGTTGCACCGGGATTTTATTCTGGATGTGTTGAAGTTAAATCCCAAGCCTAGACCAATAATGCTACAAGATTCAAAAGAAAAAAGAACCTATGATGCCATCGTAATCGGCTCTGGGGCGAGTGGTGGCTGGGCTGCCAAAGAACTGACAGAAAAAGGACTGAAAACCCTGGTTCTCGAAAGAGGCCGAATGGTCAAGCATATAGAAGATTATCCGACTGCCTCAAAGGCTCCTTGGGAATTCGAGTTTCGAGGTGCGGTTCCTTTAGAAAAGCGCTCGGGAATGGGTGGAGGAAGATGGCTGAGAGAAGAGACGGCTCATTGGGCATTGGCAGATGATGAGCAGCCGATAATCCAGGAAAAGCCTTTTCGATGGTTTCGCGGCTATCATGTGGGAGGTAAATCTTTGCTTTGGGCAAGGGCTACACAACGATGGTCAGATTATGATTTTGAGGGACCTGCAAGAGATGGTTTTGCAACTGACTGGCCGATTAGAGCAAAAGACTTAAATCCTTGGTATGAATATGTGGAGAAATTTGCAGGAATAGCTGGAAATAAGGATGGTTTACCCGAACTGCCGGATTCTGAAGTGATGCCCGGTTTTGAATTGAGTTGTATTGAAAATTATTATAAAGAACAATTACAATCCAATTATGGTGATCGACATTTGATTCAAGGAAGGTGTGCTCATTTGACAGATCCCCAGGAAATCCATAAGCAGCAGGGAAGAAATAAATGTCAACATCAAGGGATGTGTAACCGAGGCTGTGTCTATGGAGGGTATTTTTCTGCCAATGCATCCACTTTGCCATGGGCTGAGAAAACTGGAAATCTGACGGTAAGGCCAGATGCGGTAGTTGAATCCATCATCTATGACGACGCAAAAGGAAAAGCAACCGGAGTAAGAATAATTGATAGGAATACTAAAGAGTCTATTGAGTTTTATGCAAAAATTATTTTTGTAAATGCCTCTACCATTGCCTCGAATGCGATTTTGCTAAACTCAAAATCTTCTACTTTCTCCGGAGGAATCGGAAATGAAAATGGTCTATTAGGTAAGTTTTTGGCCTGCCATAATTATCGAGGAAAAGGATACGCAACTTTTGAAGGCTTTCTGGACAAAGCAA
This sequence comes from uncultured Algoriphagus sp., assembly GCA_965659625.1. Classification (GTDB taxonomy): domain Bacteria; phylum Bacteroidota; class Bacteroidia; order Cytophagales; family Cyclobacteriaceae; genus Algoriphagus. The sequence goes on from CBFHWO010000012.1 coordinate 86,103, forward strand.
ATAAAGGGAGAAATCCTGGTCATGCTTATGTGCCAAGGTTTCGGAACGTATTCAAACAGGATACAGATTTTCTGAGAGGATATTCGATTGGAATGTCTGGAGGAAGAGGAATGGGCTCAGATACCAGTATGATCGGGGATGAATTGCGAGACAATCTCCTAAATCAAAAGTATAATGATGTCTGGGGATTAGCTTCATGGATGCAGGGAGAAACAGTTCCAGTAGAAAATAATCACATGAGATTGAGTCCAGATCAAGTAGATAAATACGGGATTCCTCAAATCATTCTTTCTGTAGAATGGAAAGAAAATGACGATAAAATGGCTGCGGACTTTGTAGCTCAGCAGACAGAAATGTATGAGCGGGCAGGTTTCAAGAACATCAAAGTAGAAGATTCGCATTCTGATCCAGGTTCGGACATTCATGAAATGGGAGGAGTGAGAATGGGTAAAGATCCCAAAGATTCCTTGCTGAATGAGTGGAATCAGTTACACCATTGTAAAAATGTATTTGTCACCGATGGAGCCTGTATGACAAGTACAAGTACTCAAAATCCAACCTTGACTTTCATGGCTTTGACTGCAAGAGCAGCTAATTATGCTGTAGAGGAATTGAATCGGCAGAATTTGGGATAATTGGGAAAGATGAGAACGAGAGAATAGAGAATAAGAGATTAGAGAAAGAGAGAATAAGAGAATGGTAAATCAATTTTCACGAAAGAGTACGGTTTATAGAAACGGGTTCTTAATGTGTAATTGGATCAAACTCCCCCTTCAAAAGGGGGCGGGGGGATTGATAAATTGAAATAGGACTTCAAACTTTCAATGTAAAAGGAAAAAACCTATTAGTATTAGAAATATAATCATGAAGAAAATAAATATAATGATCTTATTACTGTTGAGTTTTGGCTTGACAGAAATAAGTTTTGCGCAAAAAAAAGGAGATCCTCTTCTTCAGGTTCCGCTTGGAGTTCAATCTTATTCCTTCAGGGATCATTGGGAAAATGGGGTGATTTCTACTTTGGATATGATCCAGGAAATGGGATTTAAGGAGCTCGAAGGAGGGGCTCCCAGAGGTATGTCTGCAGAGGAATTTGTAAAGCTTTGCAAAGAGAGAGGGATTAGTATTCCTTCCACTGGAACGGGTTTTGAACAGCTGGAAGAAAACCCGCAAGCCGTCGTTGATCGGGTAAAAGCCTTGGGGGCAAAGTATGTCATGTGTGCCTGGATTCCTCACAATGGCGATTTTACGAAGGAAAATGCAGATCGAGCAATCAAAGCATTCAACGAAGGAGGTAAAGTACTTAAGGAAAATGGAATCATTTTCAAATACCATGTTCATGGCTATGAATTTCAGCCTTATGAAGACGGGACGTTAATGGATTACATCATAGAAAACACAAATCCCGAATATGTATCCTTTCAAATGGATGTGATGTGGACACATTTTGGAGGAGGAGATCCAGTAGCTTTGTTGAAGAAGTATGGAGATCGTTGGGTTTCACTTCATCTAAAAGATTTCCGAAAAGGAGCTCCAAAAGATATGACTGGACTGACTGGCCCGGAAAATGATGTTTCATTGGGTACAGGTGAATTGGATATTCCGGGAATTCTCCGCGAGTCAAATAAGATAGGAATCAAGCATATGTTTATTGAAGATGAGAGTGATAATGAACTTGAAAATCTTCCTAAAAGCATCGCTTACTTGAAGAGTCTTAAATATTAATAGTTAATCTGCCCTATCTCTTATTGGCATTAAGTCACATGAAAAAGATCTCTGTATTAGTTCTCTTTTTTTCATTTATTCAATTCTCTTTTGGCCAGCAATCAGATGATTTTAATGTCCTGATTATCCATGTTGACGATTTAGGTTGGGCTGACATCGAACCATTGGGTAGCGATTTTTATGAAAATCCAAATATTTCGAACCTAGCTTCAGAAGGGATTTTATTCACCAATTCCTATGCCGCAGCGGCTATTTGTTCGCCTACAAGAGCAGCGATGCTCACTGGGAAATATCCTGCACGCTTGGGTATCACAGATTGGATTCGGGCAAAATTCCAAGGAGTGACGACTTCAGGATTACCTGGGGAATACGAGGAATTTGAAGATAAACCTTTGAAAACGCCAAAGATCCAAGGGTTTCTGCCTTTGGAGGAAGTGACGATTGCAGAAAGGATGAAAAGTCATGGCTATGAAACTTTGCATGTAGGAAAATGGCATTTAGGCGAGGAAGGGTTTTACCCAACAGACCAAGGTTTTGATGTGAATATCGGTGGAAATGATCTGGGACAACCACCAAGTTACTTTGATCCATATTTGCCAGCACAGCCAAGAGAATTTTATGAAATCACCACCTTGAAACCTAGGAAAGAAGGAGAATTTTTGACGGATAGAGAAGGTGATGAAGTTGTGGATTACATTCAGAATAAAAAGGAGGAAAAATTCTTTATTCATTGGGCGCCTTATGCAGTCCATACACCGATTATGGGGAAGCCTGACTTGGTAGAAAAGTACAAGAAGAAAGAGCCGGGTAATCAGCGAAACCCGGAATATGCGGCTTTGGTGGAGAGTGTAGACCAGAACGTGGGAAAAGTGATCGAGGCTCTGAATGAGCTAGGATTACGGCAAAAAACGTTGGTGATTTTCACCTCTGACAATGGAGGTTTGATTGGGAACTATGACAATCCGATCACAAACAATTATCCTCTTAAATCCCAAAAAGGATATCCCTACGAAGGAGGAATTCGTGTTCCCACGATTGTAAGTTGGCCGGGGAAATTGCCTTCCGGATCTATCAACGAAAACCCGATCATCACCATGGATTGGATTCCTACGATTTTGGATTTTATGGGTGAAAATCCAGAGCAGGAAGGATTGGATGGGGTTTCATTAAAGCCCTTTTTGGAAAATCCGTCTGAAAAAATCGAAAGAGATTTGTATTGGCATTTTCCACATTATCGATCGGATGACATCGTTCCTTATGCGATTATCAGATCTGGAGACTATAAATTGATCCATTATTTTGATGGCAGCCAAGGCGAGTTGTATAATCTTGATTTTGATATGGAAGAAAAAGTCAATGTTATTTCCACCCGTAAAGCCATTGCCGATCAATTGCAATTAAAGTTGGAGAAATGGCTCGATGATACTGGAGCTAGGCTTCCAGTAGAGAAATGATTTGAAGCCTGAAGGATTTTAGCAGACCAATTTATATCCGTAACCCCGAATATTGAGAATTTGAATTTCAGGATCATCCTGAAGTTTTTTGCGAAGTTTTGTAATAAAAACATCCATGCTTCTGGCGTTGAAAAAATCATCTGCTCCCCAAATTTGAGTGAGAATTAGACTTCGGTCGGTGATGTCATTGCAGTTTTCCAGTAAGATTTGAAGAAGCTGGGATTCTCTTGCAGTCAACGGAGATTCGCTCTCACCATTTTTAAGAATCTGTCGAGTTGGATGAAATTCAAATTTCCCGATCTGCAGCCAATCACTTTGCTGGTTTCTGATCAACTTTCGATCTAACTGAGCTTTGATCCGCACGATCAATTCTTCCATGCTGAATGGCTTTCGAATATAATCGTTTCCACCTTGCCCAAAACCCTTCACCACATCTTCAGTTTGGCTTTTTGAAGTGAGAAAAATGATCGGTGTAAAAGGATCGATTTTTCGGATTTGCTCTGCTAGCGAAAACCCATCCTTTTTTGGCATCATTACATCTAAAACCAAAATATCTGGCTTTGAACTTTTGTAATTATCCCAAGCCAATTCACCGTTGCCGCAAAGAATTACTTCAAATTCCCTGCTCTCCAGACTCTCCTTGATGATCATTCCAAGAGAGATTTCGTCTTCCGCTAATACTACTTTTGTCTTTGAACTCATGGCCAAATTGTGATAAATGAAGTGCTTTTCGGAGCGATTTTCAGGTCAATATCGCCTCCATGTTTTTCGATGATTTTTTTGACATAATACAGGCCTATACCAAATCCTTTGACATCATGAATATTGCCCTGTGGAATCCTGTAAAATTGTTCAAATATCCGTTCTTTCTGTTCAGAGGCTATTTTTCCTCCACTATCCCATATTTTGATTCTGGTATTTTTACTTTGGTCAAGGCTGATAATAATATGATCCCCACCGTATTTTATAGCATTATCCAATAAGTTGGAAAGTGCATTTTCGAAGTGAAAAACATCAATATTCATTGGCTTCACCTGTGCTGGAACTTGTAATTCAATGACTTTCTCGGGTGCCAAGGTTTGATATTTTTGAAGAAGAGACCGAAGGATAGGTTCAGGATCAATTTCCTCCTTACTAAGCAGCAATTGCTCCGAATCAAGCGTGGCAGTTTCCAACAATTTTTCCACCATCAGATTCAGTTTATGCAATTGCATTTTTGAGATTCCCAGATAGCGCTTATTCTTTTCCGGATCATTAGTAGGGTTGAATTGCTCAATTCCTTCAATGGCCGAAAGCGTCGTCGCAATAGGAGTTTTGAATTCGTGAGTAATATTGGAAATGAGATCTTCTTTGATCTCAGCTATTTCTTTTTGGTTTTTAATCGTGCGGTAGAGATAATAGAAAGCATAGGAAATGATTCCCAAAAACAACAAGGAAGTCAGGATTTCGACTATCCCTCTTTTCAAGATATTTAAGGCCGTGTTTTCGAAGTATAGCTCAAGAATCTGCCCTCTTGGCAAAAAAGTGGATTTGGTCACCGTTTTAAAAGGCATCTCCAAAAGTGCAGGATAATTAAATGAACCTGCAATCGTGTCTTTTTCAATGTGCAACATTCCATAATCGATGCTGATCCCTTTTCTATCCAAATCGGCTTGAAAAAGCTCGTTGATTTTAGTGAAATCCAAGGAATCACGGGTAATCGAAATGATGATCGTATTGGTTAAAGCCTTAAGTTGGTGGATACTGTCCGCAGACTCCAAGCCTCTAAAAATATTGATTTGATTATGCTGATCCACAGCCATGTTTTTCACCGAGTCGAAGGCCAATCTCGGAAAAGAATCGAAATTGCCTATTGAATCTACGGATGACCAGGAAGTTCTAAGGGAATCAAAACCTTCGATAGTTTCCAAGGATCTCAAAATCATTTTACTCTTTCCCACTCTTTTGAAAAAGTTTTCCTCAATACTGTCAGTATCTACCGAATCAGCAAAGGTGAATTTGAGGCTTTTTGGAGCTGACTCGGTCAATGTGAACATGTCAGTTTTAGCCAAATCGGCAAAATACGCTTCCAAAGCATTATCGAGACTAACCTGAATATCCTTGGTCAGTTGGAGTTCAATTTGATGGAATTGGGAGATGTTTCGATAGATCTGCACCCCGATAGTGATCACCAGAGTGAAGCCAATTAAAATACCTATACGCTTGAATTGCAGCTTTTTCACAATGCTAAATTAGAAGCAAAGTATTTGAAAAACCGAATGTTAACACACGTTAACACTGCTTAACTCAGTTGTTTAGGTTGATTTTATTGGTTTGTACCAAAGAAAATAGACTATGAAAACCAAAATTTTATTCCTCGGATTTATTGTTTTAATGGGTTTTGTCGGAACGATAAATGCCCAAGGACTTACTGGCAGAGCTTACTATAAATCTTCATCCAGTTTTAAATTTTCGATGGATAGCAGCAAAATGGCACCTGAGGCCATGGCTGACATTCAAAAGCAATTGAAGAAGCAGATGGAGAAAGAATACATTTTGACATTTAACCAAGGAGAATCTAACTGGAAACAAGCAGAAAGTCTTGGTGCCGGCCCGGCCACTGCTTCCTCAGGCGGTGCAACAATCATGATCAATACTGGTAGCGCCGATTTGGTTCTTTATAAGAATCTCGCAGATCAAAAATATCTGGAGGAGAAGGATCTAATGGGCAAAGAATTTTTAATCAACGATGACTTGAAAAGTTATGATTGGGAATTGTCCGATGAGACAAAAACGATAGGGAACTTCACCTGCCAAAAAGCTACTTACTCCAAAATTGTGGACTCCAAGAGATTTTCTACAGGAATGGAAGAAATGGAAACTGTAAAAGACACCTTGCTGATCGAGGCATGGTATACCCCTCAAATTCCGGTAAGCCATGGTCCTGCGGAATATTGGGGGTTGCCAGGCTTGATATTGGAGTTGCATAATGGAGGATCTACTTTGATCGCCGAGAAAATCGTGCTCAATCCTACGGAGAAGGTAGAAATCCAGATTCCCAATAAAGGGAAAGAAATGAACAATGCTGATTACCGCGCTTTGGCTGAAGAAAAAATGGAGGAGATGATGAAGAAATATCAAGGCAAGCCTGGAGAGCATCAAATGACTATAAAAATCGGAAATTAATTTCCTCAAAAATCAAGAAAACTAGACCGACATGAAATTGATTTTTAAGGTATTTTCAGGAGCATTACTGCTGTTAATGATTTCTTTTTCCTCTTTCTCCCAAACAAAAAATCTGATTGGTCAGGTGCTGGATTCTTTGAATCAACCTATCAGCTATGCGAATGTCGTGGCTGTCAACCAAACGACTCAAAAGATCGGTGCTTTTGCAATCACCAACGGGGAAGGAAGGTTTAAACTCGCTTTGGCTCCTGGTTCGGAATATTTACTGCGAATTTCATTTGTGGGCTACAAACAGTTTGAACGGGTGATTTCAGATTGGTCTTCGGATGAGCCGATTCAAGTGATATTGAATACCGATGAAACGATGCTGGATCAGGTGGAGGTGGTGACCGAACTCCCTGTTACCATGCAGGGAGATACATTGACTTATAAGACGGATGCTTTTACTACTGGAACTGAAAGAAAACTCAAGGATGTTTTGGAAAAGCTACCCGGGTTCGAAGTGGATGAAGATGGGGGTGTAAAAGTCCAGGGGAAAAAGGTCGACAAAGTGATGGTGGACGGGAAGAATTTCTTTGATGGAGACACGAAATTGGCCACTAAAAACCTTCCTGCAAATGCAGTGGACCGTGTTCAGGTTTTGAAGAATTTTAATGAAGTTGCTCCAATACGAGGATTAGATAACGATGAATCTTTAGCGCTGAATATTCAACTTAAAGACGGAAAGAAAAGAATGGTCTTTGGGGATCTGACGGCAGGAGCTGGACCAGAGGAAAGGTATTTGGGGCATGCAAACTCTTTTTATTATTCCCCAAAGTTGAATCTGAATCTGATTGCCGATGCTAACAATGTGGGAGAGCTTCCATTTACGCTACAGGATTATTTTAGGTTCAGTGGTGGAATGGCTGGACTTGGAAGTAGAACAGGTTCTTCAATTTCATTGAGTGGGGAGGATTTGGGGATCCCAATGGCCCAACGAAATAATGCAGCTTCATTGGAAACAGCTTTGGGAGCTTTTAACTTAAATTATCACCCAAGCAATAAATGGAGACATTCTGGATTTATCATCGGGTCAACATCAGAGAATAAACTGGGCAGCAATTCCCAAAGAACTTATTTGAGAGGCGATGAAAATAACCAAGAAAACCTAAGTACTGCCAGTACTGTCGAGAATGCTTCTGGGCTGATGAAATATGCGGTGACTTTTACACCTAAAGAAGAAACCTATTTTAAATATTCTGTTTTCGGGAAAATGTCCGACATCCAAAACAGAAATATCATGGACTCTGATTTTGGAAGCATTCGTCAGCAAATAAATAATCTTCAAACAAGAAGACCTTATAGCATTCAGCAAAAGGCAGAATGGTATCATGCGCCTTCCGATAAGAGGGTTTTTTCGATGGAATTGAACTGGGAGAAAAAATATCAAGATCCACTTTATGATCTGACGACCAATCAAAAACCATTTGTGGGACTTCTTTCCATTATGGATCAGGAATCTTATCGCTTTTTGCAGCAGCAGGAAGTTCAGTCCAGAACCCTTGAGGGAGCTTTTAACTATTACCAAATTCTTAATGCTACCAATCATTTAAACTGGAGTTTGGGATACTCGGATACGAGACAGGATATGATTTCAAATTTGGATCAAATCATTCCTGAATCGGATGGATCTTTTTCGGAATTTGAAAATGACAATCGGTTTGGGATTCAGGATGTGTATCTGGGCATGACCTATAAGACCAAATGGAATGATTTTATCTTGAGTCCTACCATTTATGCGCATCGATATGCTTGGCAGGATAGACAATTTGAAAGTGAAATCGATCATCAAAAGTTTTTACTCCTTCCAGGAATGTATGCGAAATGGGCAATTAAGTCCAATAAATCCTTGACTTATCGATATCAGACCACAGCCAACTTTATGGATGTGCAGAACTTGGCGGAAGGATACATCATTCAGGATTACAATTCCATTTTCACCGGAAATCGTTTATTGGACAATGGGCTTTTTTCAAGTCATTCCTTGAATTATAGTCATTTCGATTTCTATTCTTCAGTTAATATTTATGGTTCTTTGAATTGGCAGAGAAAAAGAGATGACATCGTTACGACAACAGATTTTCAGGGGATTAATCGTTTTTTGACTGTTCTAAATATAGAACCGGTAAACGAAACGCTCAATGGAAATCTGAATTTCGATAAGAAGTTTAATAAGTTTAAAGTAAGTGCTGCCGGAAGGTGGAATTCCTTTACCACGAATAACTTGATAAATGATGTGGTAAATCAAAATCAGCAACTTTCACAAACCTACGAATTGAAAGCAACTACCACATTTTTCAAAAAAGTAGAGGTTGATTTAGGATATACCTTTGCCACCAATAATTACAAAGGAGTAAATACACAAAATACCTTCAATACCCATACCCCGAAAATTGAAGTGGACTGGGATATCTGGAAAGGGCTGAAGCTGAATGCCGATTATGCTTTGAATACTTATAATAATAAGGAAGTGGGAACTCAAAGCGAATTCGATTTTCTAAATGCTTTTTTGAGCTATCAGGGGAAATCCAGCCCTTGGGAAGTTAGGTTTACTGTTTGGAATATTTTGGATACACGCTCCATCCGAAGAGATAGCTTTACGGATAATTTAATCAGTACCTATTCCTATTTGGTTCAGCCAAGGTATGCTTTGTTTACTGTCAAATGGGATATTTAAATATCATTATCCGCAGAGATGCCAGAGGGTTTTTTTCTTTGCGTTTCAGGTCAAGAGACAGACGACAGAAGACCGAAAGACCAAATTCAGGTTTTAACCTAATTTTCTAAAAGCGTATTTTTTCTACTGGCAAAAAAAGCGGAGATACATAATTTAAAAAATGAAAAAGGCTGAGAAAATTAATTCTCAGCCTTTTTTATCTATTTATTTTTTTACTCAAGGTGTTGCAATAAGCTTCACATCTAATTTCACTTCGTCATAAATTAACTTATCAGCCAAGCCTTCAAAGTAGGAGCCTGAACGGAATTTGATGTCATACTTAGTACGGTCAAATTTGATTTCTGCATTTGTCACCATTTTACCACTTTCCATGGTTAATGTTGCTGGAAAAGTTACTGGAGCAGTGATTCCTTTGATGGTGAGGTCAGCAGTAATTTCATAAGTTTTTCCATCTGAAGATTTCACATTTGTGATTTTCATAGTTGCCTTTGGAAATTTTTCTACCGAAAAAAAGTCATCCGACTTCAAGTGATTTGTGAGATTCTTGTTTGAATTTGCATCTGTTAAGTCTTCAACAGTCAAGTTGGACATGTCCATTTCAAAAGAACCAGCGGTGATTTTTCCGTCGGTATAATCAAGAAGTGCTGCTGAAATTGGAACGTTTCCAAAGTGTGCGCCGGTTACTTTTGAGGCGTGCCAGGTAACAGAACTTTCTGTTTTATTAACTGTAACTGGGGGATTAAATGATACCAATGACCAAGATGTAGCCAAAAGGACAAAGATTGAAGTAAGGATTTTCATAGGTTTTGAATTAATCTGATTGTTGATTGAATATCTTAGACTCATTCATTTTGAAAAGGTTTAATTTATATGATGGAAAGTAAGAGAGAAGGATTACTGGCAAAAAAACAACCTAACCAATCAATTCAATACTGAAAATTTTTGGATTGAAAGTGAAGAATGAATAGAGAATCTAATTACCTGATTTTTTGAACCTAATGGAGAATCTCTTAAATTGAAAGGAGACAAATATTTATCCCCAACCAAATTCAAATTTTATGAAGAATTTTTCAAGAAGAGAATCTCTTCGAAGTATTTCCTTAGCGACAGGAGCTAGCCTTATTTCTCCCTTATCAATTTTTGCAAATGATCAGAAGTCAAAAAAAGAGAAATTGGGAGTGGCTTTGGTGGGATTAGGATACTATAGCACAGATTTATTAGCACCAGCGCTTCAACAAACGGAGAACTGCTATTTGGCAGGTATTGTGACAGGTACACCATCCAAAATCCCTGTTTGGAGAGGGAAATATAATATCGATCATTCCAACGTGTATAACTACGAAGATTTTGATACGATCAAGGACAATCCAGACATCGATGTGGTTTATGTCGTTTTACCTCCTTCTATGCACAAAGAATATGTAATCCGGGCTGCAAAAGCAGGAAAACATGTATGGTGTGAAAAGCCGATGGCAGTCACTGCAGAAGACTGCCAGGCAATGATTGATGCGTGCAATGAAAACGGAGTGAAACTTTCTATTGGCTACCGCTGTCAGCACGAGCCAAACACACAAGCATTTCAGGAAATTGTCAAAACGGGAAGTTTGGGAAAAGTGTTAAAGGTAGATTGCGCGGCTGGTTATCGAGAAGATCGAACAGATCATTGGAAACAAAAAGCCGAAATGGGCGGAGGGGTTATTTACGACATGGGAGTTTATTCCATTCAAGGAGCCCGATTAGGCACAGGTATGGAACCTATTGCAGTAAATGCTGCAAAAGTCTGGACTGAAAGACCGGAAATTTACAAAAATGGATTGGGTGAAATAGTGGAAGCCCAATTGGAGTTTCCTAATAATGTCATGGCCACTATCAAAACTTCTTTTTTCGAAAGAACGAATTTCTTGGATATCCAATGTGAAAAAGGAAAAATTGAAATGGCACCTTTTTCAGGATATAATGGGAATCAAGGAAAAAGCCCACTAGGAGAAATTAATTTTCCTTACGCGGTTCCTAGTCAACAAGCCTTTCAGATGGATCATGATGCTACTTCGATTATGGAAGACCAGCCAGTTTTAGTTCCGGGTGAAGAAGGACTTCGTGATATAAGGATTGTTCAGGCAATTTTGAAATCTGCTGAAACAGGGATGCGGGTACCTCTTTAAATTTTAAATAACCATTAGAAAAGCCGTCTTCATGAATTTGAGGACGGTTTTTTTATGAGGTCAAAAAATAAAAAGTATGATTATCCGCAATGATTCCATAGCCCTTTTTTCTTTGCGTTTCAGGCCGGGAGACGGATGACAGAAGACCGGAGGGACAATTCAGGTTTTAACCTAATTTTCTAAAAGCTTATTCTTTCTACTGGCAAAAAAGTGGATATGCATAAATAGAAATAATACAATGATTAATTAAAAAATTATATTTAACTTATTCAAATATAAAAAACTGCATTTCAGGTAGTTGAAATTCTTTTAAGTGATTTTTAATTTTTTGTTTTTGATTCAGTTTTGATTTTTTCAAGACTGAAAGTGATTTCAGTAACATGTGATAGAAATAAATTTACCACCAATAATTATATACACATGAAAAAACTTTTGAAAATTTTAGGTTGGACACTCGGGATTTTAGTCCTGATAGTTTTGGGCTTTGTAAGCTTCGTATTTTTAAAATGGGATCAGAAATATGATGCGCCTTATCCCGAAATAAGGGCAAGTTCAGACTCAACAATGATAGCCCGAGGTAAATATTTGGTTTATGGACCTGCGCATTGTGCCGGCTGTCATAATCCGCCGGAAAAGGCACGCGAAGTTGAAAATGGAATTGATCATCCCTTAATAGGAGGCGGTGAATTCGTAATTGATCCTGGAATCATAAGATCTCGAAATTTAACTCCTGACATGGAAACAGGCATTGGTAAACTTACCGATGGAGAGGTAGCCAGAGTAATGAGAAACTCAATCGGTCATGATGGAAGACCTATTTTTCCTTTTATGCCTTTCCAAAACATGTCTGACTATGATGTGACTTCCATCATTTCATTTTTAAGATCTCAAGATCCAGTAAGCAATCTAATAGAACCAACAGAGTACAACTTTCTTGGGAAAGCCATTTTGGCAGTTGGGTTGATTAAACCAATAGGGCCTGACCAAGAGCCTCCCAAAATAGTAACTATTGAAGCTTCTGAGGTTTATGGGAAATATTTAGCGAATTCGGTTGCCAATTGTGTTGGGTGTCATTCTCCGAGAGATTTAATGACTGGAGAATTTACAGGACCAATATTAAGCGGAGGACTCGAGTTTGAAGAAGTGCCTGGAGCAAGATTTATCACACCAAACCTAACGCCTGATCCTGAAACAGGATTCATTACGGCTTGGACAGAAGAGGCATTTGTTGCAAGGTTTAAATCAGGTGGTAGAATATATGAGCATTCACCGATGCCCTGGGGAAGCTTTGCGCAAATGAGCGAAGTTGATTTAAGGGCTATCTATCGATACTTGATGGCTTTAGATCCTATACCGCATAAAGTTGAGAAAACCCAATATATGGTTGAAGTTGGAGGAGGTAATTAAGACTTAGGAATTTTGGAAAAAAACCTCCAGCCACCAATAGTTTAAAAACCCAAGTTTATTCATTTTTCAAATCCTAAATAATTAGGAGATGGAAGGATATTGCCTAATTATTTCATTTCATTTTAAAACTTAAATACCATGAAAAAAGGATGGAAAATAATTGCTTTTGTTTTTGGTTTTAGTGTTTCAATTTTACTGATTCTAGTATTTTTTGTTTCGCTTAGATGGGATAGAAAATATGACTCACCCTATCCAGACCTTGTTTCAAGCTCTGATTCTTCGATCATTGCCCGAGGACAATATTTAGTATATGGACCAGCCCATTGCGCATCTTGTCATTCAGGAATTGATGATTACGAAGCGATGGAATCAGGTGTTCTAGTCCCTTTGAAAGGAGGGGAAATGTTTAATATGAGAATTGGCCTTTTACCTGCAAGAAACCTCACACCGGATAAAGAAACGGGTATAGGGAATCTAAGTGACGGAGAAATAGCTCGGGCCATGAGAGATGCAATTGGGCATGACGGGAGGGTTTTACCCCCATTTATGCCGTTTAAATTGATGTCCGACGAGGATGTGATCGCTGTAATTTCATTTTTGAGGTCTCAAAAGGCAGTTAGCAATAAATTGCCAGATCCAGTTTATAACAGGACAGGTAAATGGGAATTGAGTACTGGGAAATACCAGCCTCGAAAAATTGAAGGAACCCCATTAAAATCCATTAAGAGAGAAGCATCAATTACCTATGGAGAATATCTTGCAAATACTGTGGCAAACTGTGTTGGCTGTCATTCTAAAGCTAGTATCAAATATGGAGTCAAAGAATTTGAATTTGGTCCTTTTTCTGGTGGCGCAAAATTTGGTGGCAATAACATTAATACTTATAGGTTCATTACACCTAATCTAACTCCTGAGAAGCAAACTGGAATAATCGCAAATTGGGATGAAGACACTTTTGTGAATCGATTTAAAGCTGGTCGTATTTACGAAACCTCTGCCATGCCTTGGGGTAGTTTTGCAAGAATGGACGAGGTAGATATTAGGGCCATCTTTAGATATCTTCAGTCAATCAAACCAATTGCGCATAAAATTGAGAAAACAGTTTATGAACCAGGTGAAGTAATTCCGGATATGTAATTATGGTTTGAGAAATACGGTTTTGTGAGTTTTAGAACTTTCGACCGCTGCTTCCAGAATTTCAACTACAATAAGATTGTTTTCTAAGGAACTTAAATCAAATGGTTCAAGCTCAATAGCTCCTCTAATCACGGCCTTGAAAAAAGTGAAGGGATCATCAAACGGTGATTCCCTTTTTTCAAGCTTAAATTTTTCCTCATCAAATCCATCGTAGCCTTCTGCCATTCTCACCCGAAGTGTGTTCCCATTATCGGCATAAATTGCTCCAGTCAATCCGTAGATTTCCATGTCCTTTCTGCCAATCGGCCAATTCCAAGAAGGTTCTAATATCGCTTGTGAATCTTCATAAGTCAGAATGATCGTAGCATCATCATCTACCTTTGGGTTGTTTTCAGGCTGCAATTGCTGTGTCACTGCTGTGACTGAAATAGGTCTTTTTCCTTCTTGAAGCCAAGTGGCCAGATTTGCACCATAGCAACCAAAATCAATAATAGCTCCACCACCATTTAATTTAGGGTCAGTAAGCCATTCTAAAAATTCTGAACTCACCCCAATCTTTTTGGGTCCCCGATGCCCATCTCTTACAATGAGCTTCCGCATATCTCCGATCTTCCCTGCTTCCAATAATTCCTGGGCCTTTTCAACTGACGGATACCAAGTAGTTTCATAATTGGTAATCAAATGGATATTGTGCTTTTTGGCGAGTTCAGCCATCTTTTTTGCATGGTCCAAACTCACCGCCAATGGTTTTTCTACCATTACATGAATCCCTTTTGGGGCAGCTGCTTCTACCACTGATAAATGATCGAAGATATTCCCAAACGCAGTTACGGCTTCAGGTTTCGTAGCCAAAAGCATTTCTTCCAGATCATCAAATACCAACTCCATGGATATCCCATATTGACTAGTGAGTCTCTCAGCCAACTCCCTGTTTGACTCAGCGATCCCTACAATTTCAATATCTGATCTTTTATTTGCTTCCAGAATCCACCCTACATGCCCATGAGTAAGACCAGCTACACCTACTCGTAATTTTTCCTGAGAAAAAGACTGGAAACTGATAACTATAAAAAAGAGCAGAAATATTTTGAAGGTCATTTTGAATAGGGGTTGATTGAAATAGAAATTGAGGAAAACAGATGGGTTTTACAAGCATTATCTAGTTATTGAGGATTAATAAGCTAATAAGAATGTTTCAAAAGGATAGAATTAAGTTTCCATTTCAATTTGATGTCAAAAAACTTCAGAATGAGGTAAGGTCTTTAAATAACATAGAATGGATTGGACATTTTGTAAAGCAGAATTATGAAGGGGATTGGTCGGTAATTCCACTCACAGCTCAAGAGGGAAGAGATCATCCGATTTTAATGGCTTCAGCTATTCCGGGAAATAATAGATTTGTTTCGACACCTTACCTTCAGCATTGCCCCTATATTTCCTCCATTTTAGATTTTTTTGAATGTGAAAAATACTCTGTCCGATTGATGAAATTGACGGCAGGTTCTGAAATCAAAAAACATCAGGATTATGATTTGGATGAAAGTGAAATAAGAGTTCATATTCCTATTTTCACCAATGAATCGGTTACGTTTCTTGTGAATGATTCATCTGTTAAAATGAATGAAGGAGAATGCTGGTATTTGAGACTTTCGGATCCTCACCAAGTCAAAAATCAGGGTGAAACTGACCGTATCCACTTAGTGATGGATTTAGATCTAAATGATTGGATTAGAAATTTGCTAAACGGCTAGTCCCTTATCCACTTTTTCATTTTTGGGAACGACTCATATTCACTTAGTTCCATCCAGACAAGAAGTGGAAGCCCTCGGTATTGCCCGTTTGTATATTCCATAATGAGCATTTGGGAATCTCCTTTATATCCGTCGGGATGGAAAACTACTTCGGGAGGAATTCCTAAGTGCGTCAGAGCAGCATATGACCAACACATCACCCCCATTTCATTATCCTGACCAGGTGATTTAAACTCCATTACATTCCCGATAATTTCCCCTTTTTCTTCTGCTGTCATTAAAGCAATATGACCTGCCTCATGTAAAATATCTCCCGGATATTTCAAATGTTCGGGATCATATAAGAGACTTCCTTTATCAATTTTTAACCCAGGAAGAAAGCTATCGTTACCTAATTTTGCTTCAATTAATGGAATTCCTATTTCACTTAGAAACTTTTCAATAGGTTCAAGATATTGTCTATTCATTAGTAAAAAGATTGGTTTATTTAAAAATTCTGGTGGGGGAAATTATTGAAAAAATATTAAAAGAATTTCATTGATCAGAAATTAGTAAATTTAAAAACACCCAACCTTAAAGATTATGCAACTAAAATACTTTGCAATTGTTGGTACGGCAGCGCTCATTTGGAGCTGCCAAAATGCAGAAAAAGCATCTTACAAATTCCAGATTTCAGATTTGGAACCTCATTTGGTTACACTGGCTTCTGACGAGTTTATGGGAAGAATGCCATTTACAGAAGGTGAAGAAATCACGGTAAATTACCTGGAGAATGAATTTAAATCCATGGGATTGGAGCCCGGTAATGGTGATTCTTATTTCCAAGATGTGCCCTTAGTTTCTATTCAGACGATCCCTGCAGATGAAATGACGATCAGCTCTGCAAATGAAACTATCCAATTGGAAGGATTGAAAGATTATGTTCTGTGGTCACAGAGGACTGATTCTGAGGTAAGCATTGAGAATGCTGAAATGGTCTTTGCTGGATTCGGTATTATCGCACCGGAGTATGGATGGGACGATTATAAAAACATCGATGTCAAGGGTAAAATCGTAGTAGTGTTAGTAAATGATCCTGGATTTGGCACGGAAGACGAGTCCTTTTTTAAGGGAAACACAATGACCTATTATGGCAGATGGACTTACAAATATGAGGAGGCAATCCGTCAAGGAGCCTTGGGATGTCTAATCGTACATAATACCATTCCTGCCGGCTATGGTTTTAATGTAGTCCAGGGCAAATGGAATTCTCCTATTTTGTATTTAGACGAAAGGGGAACAGAAAAATATACCCCTGCATTTGAAGGCTGGGTAACCTTGCCTACCGCAAACAAGCTTTTTGAAATGGCAGGTTTGGATGGTCGTGAATTGCTCGCTAAATCCAGAAAAGCAGATTTTCAGGCCATCCCCATGAATTTAAAAGCAAGCACTTCGATGGAGGTGATTACGGAGTATGATGTTTCCAAAAATGTGGTAGCAAAAGTTACAGGTACCGAAAAACCCGAAGAAGTGATCGTCTATACTGCTCATTGGGATCATTTTGGATATGGAGCTCCTGATGAAACTGGGGACAGTATTTATAATGGAGCTTTAGATAATGCCTCAGGGACAGCTGCTTTATTAGCATTGGCGAAAGCTTTCAAAACGGATTCTCCTCCAAAAAGGACTGTGGTATTTTTAGCAGTGACCGCGGAAGAGCAAGGTCTGTGGGGCTCAGCATTCTATGCTAAAAACCCGATTTATCCAAAAGAAAATACTGTCGCAAATATCAATATGGATGGAATAAATCCTTACGGGAAAATGAAAGATGTTTCTTTGATTGGTATTGGTCAGTCTGAAATGGAGGATTTGCTGAATATTGAACTTGAAAAAGTAGGCAGGTATTCAGCACCTGATCCGACACCTTCTGCCGGGTATTATTTTAGATCAGATCATTTCAACTTTGCTAAAATCGGAGTGCCGGCACTTTATTTTAGTAATGGGATTGATCATTTTGAAAAGGGAAAGGAATATGGTAAGGCTCTGGAAGAAGAGTATGTGCAAAAGTATTATCATAATCCTTCCGATGAATATGATCCTTCTCGATGGAACTTAGAAGGTGCCGTGGATGATGTCCAGCTGCTTTATGAAGTTGGAAAGAATCTCGCTAACTCCGATACTTGGCCTAAATGGAAACCAAATTCAGAGTTTCGGGCGATTCGGGAAAGTTATATGAAATAGAAAAGAGGCAGCTTTTAGCTGCCTCTTTCGTTTTATTGTGGTAATCTAGATCTAATCAGGGCGATTTGTCCCATATGATTGGATTGATGCTCCATGACATGAAACCAGGCCCAATGATTGTTCATATCAGTTCCCTTTCTTTTTGATGAAAACCATGCATCATCTTTATCCTTTAATAGTTCCTTTGTTTTTGCTCTGACTTCATCCCAGATTTCGAAGTAATAGGAAATTGGTTTTCCTTTAAATTCCCCTCTGGCTTCCTCGCCAAGCATTAAACCAGTCATCCATTCTTCCTCTTCTGCTTCATTAAATTCACGATCCTCAAAAGTGTAGACTTGATAGAATTTCTCGGTAGCAGCCAAATGCATAATCATCGCTCCGATTCTATTCGCATTTTCGTCCAACAGAAAATCTGCCTGTTCCTGTGTCATATTCATCGTGAGGCGATGGATTCTCCCTTTGACGTCGTCCAGCATGGCAACCATATTTCCAATATCATGGGAGAAGCCTTTTGGTGATGTTATTTCCTGGGAAAATGAACTTGAATGGAAGAACAATAGTCCTAAAATAGCAAGTGTAAAAATCTTCGAAACTTTCATTTTGAGATATGTTTAAATAGTGAGTTCAATGGAATTTCCTTCTGGATCTAAAATAACACTTTCAAAATAGCCATCTCCAGTTGTTCTTGGCTCGCTTGACACTTGGAAGCCGCCTTCCCTCAATTGCTCCGTAAGTGCAATTACGTTTTCTTTACTCCCTGTTGCGATGGCAATATGCGTAAAACCAAAAGAGTTATTCCTTTCTTTTTGCTCCACAAGATCCGACTTATGCATTAATTCTATTCTGGTGCCAGATTCAAAGGAAAGAAAATAGGAAGTGAAATTCTTTTTCGGATTATGGTATTTTACACCTGGGTACAGGTCAAAATAATGGCAGTAGAATTCTTTCATCGATTCCAGATCTTCAACCCAAAGTGCCAAGTGTTCTATTCTCATATATCGTATTAAAATGGATATCCAATTGCAAAGTTGAAAATCAGATTTTCTTTTCTCCAGGTTTTACTGCTAATATCGAATGTGTTTCCCCAACGTTCGCCCTCCTGCAAAAACGGTTTTCTTAGAGGGGTTGCTAAATCAAATCGGATTACAAAAAACTCAATATCCACACGTAGTCCAAATCCTGTACCAACTGCAATTTCTTTCCACCAGTTAGAACTGAATTTACCGCCTGGCAAGGCGTCATTTTCATTCATTAACCAAATATTGCCGGCATCTAAAAATAGAGCACCTTTTAAGAAAGAAACCATTGGGAATCTATATTCTAAATTTCCTTCCAGTCGAATATCTCCAGATTGGTCAAAATAAGCATTGGTATCATTGTTTTCGGGTAAATAACTACCTGGACCTATGGATCGAATTCTAAAGGCCCGGATGCTGTTGGGGCCACCAGAGAAATATTGTTTTGTGAATGGGAGAGAAGAGGAGTTTCCAAAAGGGACTCCTACTCCAGCAAACAATCGCGAGGCGAGGGTTTGATTCTCTGTAAAATTCAAATGATATCTAAAGTCTAGATCCACTTTGCCGTATTGTGCATATTCAAGACCAAATATTTTGCCTTCATCTTTTCCGGCAACTTTATCAAGCAGGTGAATTGCATTACCTGCAAAGTCAATTCCAGCTCCAATAAAATAGCCATGCCTCCTGAATCGGTCGTTGAGCTTGTTGTAGTTGAAAATATAATTAATGCCTGCTATAAAACTTTGTTCAAAACTTTTCTTTAAAAAAGGATTGCTTTCCAAAATCTCATCAAATTCAGGGGAAGATTCTGAGAGATTTACAATATTGATACTAATAGGGTTTATTTCATGATAGGCAAATTGATTTGCGTTCCAGAAGTAACCATAGGAAGTGAAAAAGGAATTCAGTTTGTATAATCCTCCTCTACTTAAATATTCTGTTCCGACGCTTATTTTGGTTTTAGGCACAGAGTAGCGAAACTTATCATTGATGGGGAAAAAGAAAATAACTCTGGGGAAAATTAAATCAGCCTTTAAGCCAAGCTGAATTGATTCCAGCTTTGATCTATCTCCCCCGGCAACTTGAAGTTCGTAGCCAATGTTTCCAGTGACATTGAATGTTTCTCCACCGTGGAAAATATTTCTATTTCTGTAAACCAGGTTTAAGGCAGGGCCAGCAAAATTATTGGACTTTGAAACCGCCAACAGCTCTGCTCGTACAGACCTTTTTGTCATAGGAGAAAGGTAAAAACTTGCAGCAAGGTGACCAATAGAATCTTTTTTATTCAATTCTTCATAGCGAAGATTTACAAATTTGTAATTACCAATTGAGCTTAATCTGTTGCTGGAAAGTCGGGATTTTGTAGGGTCATATTTCTCTCCTTTTTCGATCAGGATGTATTCATTTAAGAGAGTTGGTTTAAAAACGAAATTACCTTGGATAAACTCTTTCCCTTCAAGACTTACGGTATCTAGTTTTTCCCCGCTTTCATCCAAGGAGTAATTTGGAAATACTTGAATCTGGTCTACTTGATAAGGTATTAAACCATTTTCCGGGGTGTTTTTTTTGAGCCTTAAATAGAGCTTGAACAATCTGGCTGAATCAGAAATATTGGTATCTGCCTCAAAAATCAAATAATCACTATTGAAATTGTAATAGCCTTTTTGTTTTAAGCCCTCATCGATTCTATCACGCTCTTGTTTCAAGGTTGTTAAGTCAAATCGACTTCCAGCTTTTAATTCCGTCTCTGCCAATAAGTGGTTGATTTCATGTTCGATTGGAAGAGAATCTCTCTCAATTTGTATTTCTTCTAATACATATGGCAAAGAAACAGATGCAGTGTATTTCACCTCCGCAAATTTTTCTGAAGTAATTACCTCTGAACTGGCTGATCCATAAAAAAAGCCTCTATTTTCTAATCTGTTTAAGACAAGTTCTTCTGTTCGACTTGGATTTACGCTACTGAAATAAACAGGTTCCTGCCCAAATTTTTTGTTTAAAAACCGAATAAGAAAACCCGGTTTTTCTTTTTGAGCTTTGTAATGAGCCCAAAGGCCAAGGTTCAATCCTAAAAATTTGGTATTTGGCTCAGGACGGAGTAGGTCATTAAGCTCTTCTTCCACGCTTTTAATGTCCTCTACTTCCTCTGGTTTTTCTATTTCCAAAGTTGCTCCCTTATAAAGAAGCTCGTCCTCTGGGATGAATTTTTTTACTTGACAGCCCGTAGCATATAAAAGTATGCATAGGCAGAATAGTAAGGCTTTATTGATTTTCATTTTTCACCTCCTTTTCTTGCTGCTTTTTCAATTCATCGATAGGATTAGTTTTATCCACGTTTTGAATTGGTGCTTTCCAGAGCTCACTAAATTCATTGAACTCTCGGTTAAAAATAAGTCCTCCTCCAGTCACTATAAGTTGGCCATCAATGATACTCTCAAATTGATTTTTCCTAAAAGCTTTGATTCGCCATCTTCCATCTTCAGTCAAGGTATACTCGAAACTGATATTTGCAATAATTGAATTCGCTTGTTCTGAACTTTGTGGGCTTCCCTCAAGATCTACTTGGCTTCCCACTTGTACGACCAGACGGTCATTGAACAAGCTTTGCTGAGCATTTATATTTAAATCAGTTCGATTTTGGGCACTTCCTGATTGATAATCCTCATACGTATCTAAATCGAATCCAAGTTGAAATCCGCTATCTCCAAAAAGTTTGCTCGAAAGCGCATTCATTTGACTTGAGAGAATTTGACTGGCACTGTTTCTGGCGATGCCTTCAGCGCCACCACTTGAACCGTCACTTCCCGTGGATGGGAAGAATCTATTTAATACCAAAAGTGAAAAAACTTGTTTGTTCAATTCATCCTCCTGTTCATTGATCTGAAGTACTTGGGAATAGACATTGCCTCCAAATTCCCCTCGCTCGTTTTCCGGCATGTCCAGAGCAAAGGAAATTTCAGGTTTTAATAATTCACCATTTACGTTCAGGTACACCAAAAAAGGGAGCCTTCTTTGATACTGTGATTTTGTGTTTTGATTACTTCCGGTCAGCTGGGAATTCATCAGTTCTGTCGCAGAGGTTTCCACTTTGTAAATGGCCCTAATATCCATGCTGGCATCCATCGGGTCGCCATTCCAAGTAATTCGGCTTCCCGGATCGATTAGGAATTTTTTACTGATCAGGTTATAAAGTGACATTTCATAATGCCCGTCCGAGATCTCATACACGCCACTGAGTGTAACTCGTCCATTTGGATTAATGTCCATTTGTAAATCTGCGCTTCCGGAGATCAATAGATTATCACCTGTGGCAGGGTCGATTACGACAGTAAATTTTGCTTTAGGGTCAGCCGTTAAAAGTGCCCTGATATCATATCCCGTAAAAGCCGTTGTCGTCTCTTCAACGTCACTGGTCAATATATCGTCGGGGTCTTCTTTATTTACAAAAATAACTACTCCGTTTCTTTCCACCACATCAAGCTGCGATTCTGGAACAATAAAAGTTAAGTCTGTATTTTCCTTGATATTCAATTTTGCATCTACAATAGGAAGGTTTAAATCACCTTTAATGGTTACATCAGCATCGATTGTCCCACGGCCAAATAATAACTCATTGTCCTTATCTGTAGAATTTACCACCATGAAGTTTTCAGCTGTCAACGACAGATCAAATCCGGGATTGGTTAAATCAGTCGTGCTAACTGATCCGTTTATTGCAAAAGTGTTATTGTCAGTATCCCTTATCGTGAATTGATCAAAATAGATTCCATCATTATCTGCCCGAATTGTTTCATTGGATAACAGGTATTTAGTACTCAGTTGTGCCGGAATAAAGGAAGTTTCATTGAATTGAAATTCACCTTGGTATTTCGGGTCGTTGGTAGAGCCGCTGGCAGTTACTGTTCCAGTTAAAAACCCTGAAGCATCCAAAATCTGACCTTGGGAAAGTGCCGCGATTTTTGCCATTTCCGCTTTGAGAAGATCAAGTTTGAGATCGAATTCCCCACCTGATTCATCCGATATAAATCCCCCATTCAGATCTAGATCTATTCCATCATCTCTTAGTTGCAAGGCGATGATATAGTTCCCTAGACTTTTTGCAGTGGCTTCAAGATTTAAATTCCCAAGGGGTACCCCAATCGCCTTTAAGCTATCTATTTGGAGTTTACCCATCAAACCAATAGCCCCAAATGGGTTTTCTACTACGAGTTGTCCATTTAATTTACCTCCTGCTATTGTTTCTTCCGGATTCAGTAAGCCAGTAATTGTAGAAAGTCTGAAATTTTGAAACAGAACGGCTATGTTCTCGTCGGTAAAGCCTTCAATGTTCTTTTTGAAGGAAAGTTCTTGAGTATTTCTTGTGAAGCTGAAATCCTGTAAATCTAAGTTGTTATTCAAATAAGTTAACCGGTTTGATTCAGGGACAGTCCATTGGTTTTTATTTAAAATCAGGATTTCAGGATCGATATGTACACTTATTGAATCTCCTTCTACACCAATATCGGAAGAGATCTGATAGAGTTGTATTTCATCTTGAAAAGCTTCAAAATCAAAGTAAATTCTTGAATCAACCAATACCCCAGATAACAATGTTTTATCCATATTTAATGGACCTGAAGCTAAGTTTTGGAATCCAAAATCTAATTTTAGATTCTCTAAAGTTGATTTAAGGTTTAGTTCTAAACTGTCAATTTGGCTCCCTGCGTAATTAATGAAAGGGAAATCAATGCTGGCAGTGAGAGAGTCTAAATCTTGAAAATAAGCTAATTGTATTCTTCCCGAATCAAGCTGTTCGAGGTCCTGAAGTAGTAATTCGTTTAAAATAGGATCTTCAAAAATGGCTAACTCCAAATCCACGATAATACCTTGGTCAAGAGGAATTTGCGTAGTGTCGTTTTGATCCAGATAGCGCAAGAAATGATTTTCCAGAGCCTGGGCCAAAGCCTCCGGATTCGTATTCGCATGCATGAATCCTTTGGCAAGTTTACTATCAATTGTAAAGCTGGTTGAATCTGGTCTAATCAATGCCTGAAGGTCTAGACGGCCAGTCGGGTATCTGGTCTGATCATATAAAATCGATCCATCTGATAAGGTGGTGGTAAGGGAGAAATCATCAGGATTCCCTTGCAAGTTGGCTTCTAAATTTAATCGCGCTCGAAATTCTTTTTCTGAAAAACCAAGCTCATAGAAATCGGCACCATTTAAACTCAAGTTCAGATTGACTTTTGAATTGATTGAATCTAACTCGAATTGACTCACTAATTCAAAGTCCAGAAACTCATCTTTTAAACGAATTTCGAGGTCTCCTGAACCACTTTCCATTGCACCTTCCAGCTGAAGGCCGGAATAATCAGAACCATATAAATTCAGTGTCTGAAAGTTAGACTCTACACTCGCAGTTAAATCATAAATTGAATTTCCCTGCCCAGCAATTCGGATTTCCATGCTGAGCGTATCCAGATCAGGATTTTTGAGTAAGGTTCGCAATTGAAGTTCAGCTACTTCCATGTCCAAATCAAAACTGAGTTGGTTTATATCGCTATAATTTGCGGCAAGAAGAATATTCCCTAAATCTGTGTTCAAATCCAGATTTGCGATCATCTCATGGAAGGTTCCTTTAGCTTGTGCCTGAATGGCAATATTCTCTGGAAATTGAATTCCAACTTCTGATTCCTTTACAAACTTTAATAAAGTTTCTCTGCTAGTGGTAAGGCCTATTTCTGGAAAATCAACATAAATAGAATCCGTTTCAAGGACATTACTGACAGATCCTTGGGTTACAAAAGTTGTATTCCCCCAGGCAAGATTTAGGTTTGGGATTTCAAGGTTGGAAAGATCTCCATTCACTGAGATTTTTCCGACAAAAGGTGCTTTTGCAAGTTCTTGGATAAGGGTGTCTTTTGACAAACTTGAATCAAAAAAGTAACTATCCCGAACATCAAGCATTAGCTCGCTGATAGTTAAATCAAATGCTGAATTTTCCGGATTATCTATCAAATTTTGAATGGAACCATAAGATAATTCGAGCGAGGATGAAAGGTGACTTCGATTGGTCTCTACATAGAATTTTGAGACAGTGATTTCTTGATTACCAATGTTGGTGGCTAAAATGAGATTCTTCATTTCGAATCCACTTGCTTCTTTAAACTGTAATCTATCCAAGTTCAAACTCGCAGATTCTTCAGTTAAAGAGAGGTTATTTGCTTCTAAATTTAAGTTTTCAAGAATGATCACTTCTGGGTTAAAAACTCCTAACTGAGCCTTTTCATCTTTGGTCTTGTATTCTATTTGGTTGTTTTGAAGCGAAAGAGATTTCAAATCAAAAACCCAGTTTGGCCAAGAAAATTCAGCAGAATCAGGTTCTACAGGAACGGAAGAAAGAGTATCTGGAATTGAAAAATCATGGTATAAAATAGTAGACCCAGCAAGGCTGATTTGGTTGATCGCTACCTTTTGATTTGGTAAATCTATTTCGGGGATTTGAAGAATTAATTCTCCCAGTTTTACCTGCGCCAATTGCTGGTCTACCGAATTTTCATAATCTACTAGGATGTCATTTAAGTTTAAGTTTTCGATTTGGATAGTCGGTAAAATCGATTCCTCATCAGTTTCTTCCGCAGCAGGAAAAGGTTTGGTTTGCTTGTATTGAATGCTGGTTTTTTCTAAAGAAATAGACTTGATCCCGAAAATATAGTTTTCAAGATCCAAGTTGGGAATTGCTAATCCAAATTCACCAAGAATCAATCTGGCCTCAGTTCCGGTGACTTCATCTTGGTAGCTGATATCAAAGTTTTTTAAAGAAATAGGAGAAAGAGAAATGTTTAATGGTGCGCTTTCTTCTGCAGTACTATCAGTTATTGGTGTTTCTTTTGAAGAAGTAAATGCTTCAAGTAGATATTCAAAATTGAATTTACCGGTATTTTCCGGCCGATTAATTCTAGCGATTAAGCCTTCCCATTCGAATTTTGCCACGTGAATAGAGCCATCTTGGATGAGTGGTAAAAAAGCAACACCTGCTTCTAGGTTTTTGGAGTAAACCAACGTGTCTCCAATAGCATCGGAAATATAAAACTCTTCAAGATTGACATTTCCGGAGAAAGTGATAAAAAGCCTTCCGACACGTACCTCAGCCCCTGTTTTATCTTGAAGATAGGAGGTTGCTTTGTCCACAATTATTCCCTGACCCCAAGGGCTTCTGATGAATAAGACCAAGGCAATGAATAAAATCAATAGAGCGCCTATTGAAATACCAAGGATCTTCAAAAATTTGAGTAGGTACTTTTTAATAATTTCAGATTAAAGAATGATTCTATGACGAAGTTTGAACATCCTTAATAAAAGACCAAGAAGTAAGCCAAAATGTTACAGAAATAGTGATTAAAACACCTTATTTCTAGTTTCTTCCAAAGAAAAATCAATGAGAAAATCAAAAAGCCAAGGTATATCGTCCTCGGCTTCGACTTTTAAGAAAGTAAAGATTATTGAGTTATTCTTCACCTTCTTTCAAGCCATAGTTAACCATCCAGCCATTTCCATATTTGTCTTTAAAGCTTCCAAAGTAAGATCCCCAAAATGCTTTTTCATATGGCACCTCTACCTCACCACCTGCGGATAATCCGTCAAAATATTTTCTTCCTTCTTCTTTAGAATCAGGCATAAGGGAAATGTGGTTATGATTTCCTACGATTAATTTTTGCCCCATACTGGGCATCGTATCGCTGGCCATGATTTTAACTTCATCGGAAATTTTTAAAGTCACATGCATAACCCGATTTTTTTCTTCATCACTTAAATGATCCATTCCTGGGATTTCACTGAAGTAATTTATGCCCCCATCAAATTCTCCTCCGAGAACTTCTTTATAAAATGTCATTGCTTCCTTAGCCTGACCGTCAAAATTTAAATAAGAATGAATTTTCATAGCGTTTAGGTTTAAATGTTAATATGAATTTAAGTTATCAATTGTGAGAGTCTTTTTTTCGATATAAAAACTCAAGCCGGACAATACCAATCCTAGTAAAACAACTGAGCAAGCAGCGATCCAATTGATGAATGAAACTTGAATGGCTAAAAACTGTAAGGATAATCCGGCGAGCCAGACCAAATGGCCATTTATCGTTCTTTTCGTTCTGGGTTTTAGGTCAAATCGGCCTTTCCCCTCATCTATCAATGGCCGGAAAAAATCTCTGTATTGCCAGAGTAAGATCAAGTTCAGCACCATCAAAAATCCCAAAACGAATGGTGTTCCTCGCCAATCCAGTGAAATCGTAACCATCAAAATATTCCCGATTAATGGAATCATCATGATGCTTCCCAAAAGTTTATATCGGGTGGTGACAAGGAGATACCCAATGAAAATTTGACTCAAAGCAATGAATTTCCCATAAAATCCAAGACCATAAGGCACTAATTCTTCGATGAGCCATACTGGGCCTATCCAGCCAAAAAACTGATGTTCATGAAATAACTTGGCCATTCCAGCTCCCCAGAATGTAAAACCTAAGAATATTGAAATACTTTGGATAATAAATGTTGAAAGTTTTTTCATGGGTGGTTCATTTAGTTAAAAATATTCAATTCTTCTGAAAATGACCATTTTAGAAATAAAGAGTTTTCATGAAAATTTACTTTCCTTAAATTTCTTTAGATTAATTCTAAATAGATCTTGTTTAGAATCAATCTAAGTAATAGGTTTGTGTCATAATTGAAACACAAATCAATATGAACCGCATAGTTATACTTCTCATTAACCTGTTTTTCCTGAGCGTAGGGAGCGTTATAGCACAAACCGCCAGTATCAAAGGAATCGTAATCACTTCTGACAATCAACCGATGGAATTTGTCAATGTAGGGATCAAAGGCATCGCAAAAGGAAACACCACAGATAGAAAAGGCTTCTTCGAAATCAAGAACTTGGAGCCTGGAACTTACACCGTTTTTGCATCTTTTGTAGGGGTGGAAAAACAAGAAAAAACGATCAACCTTTCATCCGGCGAGGTTCTTACGCTAGATTTTACTTTGGCAGAAAGTTCCACTGAGTTATCCGAAGTGATCGTGACGGATATGAGTTCAAATAGATTCTATTCTGATAGTAATTTTACTGTGGCAAAATTGCCATTGACAGACCTTGAAAATCCTCAGGTTTACAATTCTATTTCTCAGAAATTATTGAAAGAACAGGTGGTGACCAATATGAATGATGCCTTGAAAAATGCGACTGGTGTTACTCGTCTTTGGGAGTCTACTGGCCGTGGAGGAGATGGTGCTGAGTATTATTCGATGAGAGGGTTTGCGGTGCAGCCAACTATGGTCAATGGGATGCCAAGCTTGAACAACGGAGGTTTGGATCCTGCAAACATCGAAACGGTGGATGTGATCAAGGGGCCATCGGGAACGCTTTTCGGAAGCTCTGTTATTTCTTATGGTGGATTGATCAATATCACTACCAAACGTCCAACGGACACTTTCAAAGGCGAAGTTGGATTTATCACTGGGAGTTTTGGATTAAATAGAATTACGGGAGACGTAAATGTTCCTTTGAATGAAAACGCTTCCATGCGTGTCAATACTGCCTACCAATCAAAAAACACGTTTCAAGATGCCGGAGGAAGCAATTCCTTTTTTCTGGCACCCTCTTTCAAGTTAAAAGCGAGTGAAAGGCTTACATTTTTGATCAACACAGAGTTCCTGAATTCGAATTCTGTCAATGCACCAATGATTTTTTTAAATAGAAATAATCCCTTGACTTTCAGTTCAATTGAAGAGTTTGAGCCACTATATAAGCGATCTTTTACGGGAAATGAACTGAGTATCAATAACAGTTCCTATGGACTTCAAGCACAGGCATTTTATAAGCTTTCCAATAACTGGACTTCCCAAACTGTAGTTTCAAGAAGCTCTACTAAGACAGATGGCTATTACCATTATCTCTATGATTTTAGTGATGGAGATACATTTGGCAGATACATTTCTGATCGAAATGGACAAACTATAACCACAGATATCCAGCAAAATTTTATTGGTGATTTCCTTTTGGGATCGAAGAGAAATAAGATGATTGTGGGCTTGGATTACTATGACCAAGATATTTTGAATAGCAGTACCGGTTGGGTAGCAAACGGTGCGGTGACCATATCAGATGGGAAGGATACTGGAGTTTTGACTCAAGCAGGTGTAGATGATTTGTTGAAAGGGTCTTTCGAAGGAAATTCTACCGGTTCGACCCGGGTGATGAGTGCCTATGTTTCTGATGTGATGGAATTGACTTCGCAATTATCCATCATGGCAAGTGTTCGTGTGGATAATTTCAAAAACGAAGCCTGGGGAGATGATTCAGAGCAAAATACCCAGACTGCCGTTTCTCCAAAGTTCGGAGTGGTTTATCAACCGATTAAAGACAAAGTTTCGATTTTCGGTAACTACATGAATGGCTTTTCCAATGTTGCTCCAATCACGGTGTCTGATGCGGATGGCACCAATCAAAGGTTCAAGACTTTTGACCCAGAGAAAGCCAATCAATATGAATTTGGAGTAAAAACCAATTTGATGAATGATAAAATATCCGCCACAGCGAGTTATTATAACATTACTGTAGGAAATAGAATTATCACTGATCCTGATAACATCAACAACTCGATTCAAGGTGGAGAAGTGGTGAGCAAAGGTTTTGAATTCAGCGTGATTGCAAGTCCTGTTGAAGGATTGAACATAGTTGCCGGTTATTCGAAAAATGACGCAAAAGTGACAGAGGACAGTCCTGAAAGTGGATATCTTGGATTGAGACCGGAATCTGCCGGACCTGAAGATTTGTTCAATTTCTGGTCAAGCTATAATTTTTCATCTGGAACCCTAAAAGGATTTGGATTGGGTTTTGGCGGAAATGCAGCTAGTGAATTTTTGACCCTGAACAGGGAGAATATTGGTTCGTTTGCATTGCCGGCTTATCAAGTTTTCAATGCTTCTCTTTCCTATACCGGATCACAATATTTCTTGGCTTTGAAAGTAAATAACATAACGGATGAAAAATACTATTCCGGGTGGTCCACGATCACGCCTCAAAACCTTAGAAATTTCTCTTTAAGTCTTAATTATAGATTTTGATGAACTTAAAAAAGACTATTAATAAACTTCATCTCTGGCTCGGACTTTCGTCCGGGCTAGTGGTGTTTATCGTTGCGGTAACTGGTTGTATTTATGCTTTTCAGGCCGAGATCAAGGACTTGACTTATTCTTTTTTACATGTAGAACCTCAGGCAAAGGCTTTTCTTCCTCCAAGTGAAATTAGTGAAATCGCCCAAAATGTATTTCCTGAAGGACATTTGCATGCAGTTCTTTACCCTAAAAAAGAAAAATCGGTCCAGGCTATTTTCTTCAGTTATGGAGAAGGAAATGATCATTATAAAATCGCCTATATCAATCCTTACTCTGGTGAAGTGCTAAAGTTAAAAGATGAATATGCTGACTTTTTCCGAGTTGTTTTGGATGGACATTTTTACTTATGGCTTCCTCCTGAAATCGGCCAACCTGTGGTAGCTAGCTTTACTTTGATCTTTCTTTTTATGGTGATTTCAGGTTTGATCCTTTGGTGGCCAAAGAAAAAGAAGAATCTAAACCAAAGTCTGAAGATCAAATGGTCAGCGAGATGGAGAAGAAAGAATTATGACCTGCATCAGGTGCTGGGCTTTTATGTGATGACTTTTGCTTTGGTTTTTGCGATCACAGGATTGGTTTGGGGCTTTTTGTGGTTTAGAGATGGGGTTTACTTTGTAGCTTCTGGAGGTGAAAAGTTTGTTGAGTATTACAACCCTTCATCAGATTCAGCCAATTCGTATAAGGGAGAAATTCCTGCTTTGGACGCGGTTTGGATCAAAATGAATGCCGAATACCCAAATGCAGATTGGATAGAAGTTCATCCTCCAGAATACGAAGGGTCGGCTCTTGCTGCCAATGCCAACCCGGATGCTTCTACCTATTGGAAAAGTGACTATAGATATTTTGACCAAAATAGCTTAGAGGAAATTCCAGTGGAGCATTTTTACAATCGATTTGAGGAGGCCACAGTCGCCCAGAAAATCATGCGGATGAACTATGATGTGCATGTGGGAGCCATAGCTGGATTGCCAGGTAAGATTTTGGCTTTTTTCCTGAGTGCAATTATTGCTTCTCTTCCAGTGACTGGATTTCTGATCTGGTGGGGAAGAAGAAACAAAGAGAAAAAAGAATCAAAGTCAAAGGGCAGTGAGAAATTGGTATTGACTAAAGTATAGGTTTTAAGCGCTTGAATATGAAAAGGTTGTAAGAGGTTACAACCTTTTTTTTCTAAAGAATAGTACTCATTCTATTGTCAATGAAGGGCATAGGTTTTCATAAAATTCCTTATTTTGGTTGTCTAAATCTTTTTTCAAACCATGGCATCAGCAAGTGAATTGGCACCAGGGAGCAAACTTTCCCACCCTAAATTCGGTACAGGAATGATCCTCTCCCTGGACGAAACGTATTATAAAATCTATTTTTATTCTTCTGAAGAAGTCAAAACTTTAGCTAGAGACTACGAGGGATTCACAGTGGAAGAAGCAAAAGTCCCGGATTTTCCAATGTTGACTATGAAAGATGTGGAAAGGGCGATAAGAGAGGCTTTGCTTCAAACTTCAGAAAGAGCTCCTCTAGTACCACTTGGAGGAAAATGGATGGGAGGACAAGTTGTCTTCGAACCCGGAGATACTTCTCTTCAGTCTAAAGAAATTCCAATGGCTACTTTCTTTCATAAAATAGTCATGGTTAGAGAAAAGCTGAGGGTATTGGAGCAAAACATCAATAATCACCCAAAACTTGACGATGAGGATAGAGTCGGTTTGCAGCAATATATTACAAGATGCTACGGTTCTTTAACTACTTTCAACGTGCTTTTTTCTTACAAAGAAGATCAATTCAAAGGAAGTGGTTCTTAGGATTTAAGATTTATAACATGTGATATGCGATTTTTGATTTTGAAAATCACTTAATTAATTGCCCAAAACCTACGATACCATGATCAAGAACACTTTTCTTTTTTTAGCAATGACTTTGTTATTGGCAGCCCAAAAGCCAAAAGAACAAGGTTTGAAGGATATTTTTAAAGACAGTTATTACATAGGAGTGGCTTTAAATGGAAGACAGGTAACTAGTGAAGATCCGAAAGTAAATTCATTGATAGGAGATAATTTCAATAGTCTTAGCCCTGAGAATGGTTTGAAGTGGGCATTGGTACATCCGGAACCAGAAAAGTTCAGTTTTGAGTTTGGAGATGAGTATGTGGCTTTGGGAGAAAAATTAGAAGCTTTTACCATTGGGCATTGTCTGGTTTGGCATCAGCAGGTTCCTAACTGGGTCTTTGAAAATGAATCAGGGGATTTGGTGGACAAAGATGTTTTATATCAGAGAATGGATGAACACATTCAGACAGTCGCTGGACGATATAAAGGGAAAATCCATGGATGGGATGTGGTGAACGAGGCTTTTAATGAAGATGGAAGTTTTCGTGAATCGAAATGGTTTCAGATTGCAGGAAAGGATTTTATCAAAGAGGCATTTCGAAAAGCTTATGAGGCCGATCCTGAAGCTGAACTTTATTACAATGATTACAATGTCTGGCGAGCCTCAAAGAGAAAAGGAATTCTTGATTTCGCTAAGGAAATGAAGTCAGAGGGAATCCGAATCGATGCGATTGGAATGCAGGGGCATTATCAATTAGAGACTCCGACATTGGAAGAAATCGAGCAAGGAATCATTGATATTTATGAAGCTGGATTCAAAGTGATGATTACAGAATTAGATGTGGATGTTTTGCCGAGACCAAATAGGGCAGAGGGGGCTGATTTGAATATGAATTTTGCAAATTCACCTGAATTCAATCCTTATAAGGATGGGATTACCCCAGAGGCTGAAGCGAAACTAGCCAAGCGCTATGCAGATATTTTTGCTGTTTATGAAAAGCATAAAGACAAGATTACCCGAGTGACTTTTTGGGGTCTAAGTGATCGAAACAGTTGGCTGAATAATTTCCCTGTCCGTGGCCGAACTAATTATCCACTACTATTTGATCGAAATCTGGAGCCAAAAAAGGAGATTTTTGAAAAGCTTGCCGGAGTAGTACGCTAAGCGGTGAAAAAATCAAAAAAGGCAAATCGGTTAAATGTTTGCCTTTATTTGATTAAAAACTTTCGTCGATCAACTCCTTGTTGCAAGAAGCTCCGGCCATGGTCCCTGAGGAAACGGCAAAAGCAATGGAGCGAAACATATTGGTATTGTCACCACATGCAAAAATCCCTGATACGCTAGTCTTTTGAAGTTGATCGACTTCTACATACCCATTTTCTTTTAACTCACATCCCAATTCGGAAATCAAAGGAGTGCTTTGCTCGAAATCGGGTTTTGCATAAAGGGCTTTTAATTCAACTTGAGAGCCATCAATGAATTTCAAAGCTTTCATCTGCCCATCCTCTTGAATTATTTGATCTATTTTCTTTTCAGAAACAATAACATTTTTAGAGGCCAATTTTTCCAATTGATCCTCGCTTAAAGTTGATTTTCCATTGGTGAAAAGTGTCAAATCCTTGGTCCAATTGGTGATCATTTTTCCAAACTCAAAACCAAAATCACCATTCGCTAAAATTCCAGTTTTCTCATTTCGGACTTCGTAGCCATGGCAGTAAGGACAAAGAATGACTGAAATTCCCCAACATTCTTTCAAGCCTGGAATGTCAGGTAGGATATCTTTAATTCCACTGGCGAAAATCAATTTTAAGCTATTGAAAGTGGATCCTTTTTCGGTTTTGATTTCAAAGCCTGTGGAGGTCTTGGAGGCTGAAATAACTTGATCAGAATGAAATGAAACTGTTTTATATGCTTGAACTTGCTGTCTCGAAAGGGTTGAGATTTCTGAAGGAGTTTTCCCATCCTGAGTTAAAAAATTATGCGAATGAGGGGTTTGTCTATTGCAAGGTTTTCCGGCATCAATAACTAGAACTTTTCTCAGCGATCTGCCCAAAGTCATTGCTGCTGCAAGCCCTGCATAACTTCCTCCAATAATGATTACTTCAAAATTCTGCTTTTCCATTTCTTAGCTGGTTTGAATTCCAAAGATAAGAAAAGCCAATATAAATGCAATACAGTTGCATTTATATTGGCTTCATTTGCTTCCCTAGATATTCTTGAAATCAAGGGTTGGTAGACCAAAGTCCGACCTCTTTTACCAATGCTCGCTTTGGTAATTTCAAATGAGCTACCAATAATTCCGCGAAATCCTCCGGTTGCAAAACTTTATCAGGATTACCATCCGTTAGGTTGTTGTCCATGGCTAAGTCAGTGGCGATGGTACTAGGGCTCATGCTGAAAACACGGATATCTGACTTTCTAACTTCCATCATTAGAGATTCTGTAAGTCCGTTCAGTCCAAATTTGGAAGCGCTGTATGCACTGGTCATCGCATTTCCTTTTTGTCCAGCAGTAGAAGACACATTCACAATATCGCCAGACTTGCGCGCTAGCATTCCTGGCAAAACTTCGTGAATCACATAATAAACGCCTAGAAGGTTAACTTTGATGATATTTTCCCATTCGCTCACATCTAGATCGAGGAATTTTCCAAACTTGCCGATTCCTGCATTGTTTACTAAAATATCAGGAACGCCCACTTCAGAGATCAAAAAAGCAATTGAGCTTTTGATGCTTGAAAAATCTGATTGATCAGCAATAGCTATGGCTACTTTCAGTGTGGAATCTATTTCTCCGACTTCTTCTTTCACCTTTAATAGGTCTGACTCTGTTCTGGATATTATGGCAAGATGAACGCCTTCTTTTGCCAGTGTTAAGGCAATTGCTTTACCAAGACCTTTTCCTGCACCTGTAATCAGGGCAACTTTTCCTTTTAGTGATTGCATAGTGTTGTTGATTCAAATTCTATTTCACTAATCAAAAAGTAGAATTAAGAGTTCATTTGAACCTCTTGGAATGGACATTTACTTCTCAAACATTTCCACCGTATAATCCAACAAATCCGTCCCTCCAATAGTACCATGACCGGGGATCACGATTTGTGCTTCAGAGAATAATGCTTTTACTCTTCTAACCGTTGCTGACCATTCGGCCACATTCGCATCTTCGAGGTTTCCATTTCCTGCTCCCAAGGCTTTGATCATACATCCTCCAAAAATAACTTTGTCAGAAGGAACATAAGCTACAAAATTGTCTTTTGTATGCCCTTCGCCAAGAAATTGATTTGTCACTTTTAGATCACCTGCTTTTAAAATCATTTTCTTTTTAAACCCATTTTTCGGAACGGGATATCCAGCGACCTTTGCTAATTCAATCGTCTTATCCGATCCAAAAGAAGGGATGTCTTTTAAATGAAACTCATTCAATCCACCCAGGCAATCCCAGTGAAAATGAGTGGCAACTACTCCTTGGATTTTCGCTTTTTGATCATTTTCTAACCAATCGATTAATTCTAAACTTGCTTCATCGTTTGCTGGGGTGTCAAAAACCAACGCCTCTCCATCATGGATCACAATCATTCCATTGCAGGCCACTTTGCCAAAATCATCGGTATTCAGATAACTGACATGGACAAACGTGTTTGGACTGATTTGCTCGATTTGAAGGGTTTCGGATTTGTATAAAATTTCTTGAGCAAATGACACATTGGTCCAGAAAGATGATAGTACCACTATGCTGAAAAGGAGGGCTTTCATAGCTGTTTTGATTTTGCGCTAGTCTAAATTATATCGTGGTATCGAATAAAGTGGGTTCAAATTTCTTTGACTCAAATTGCTGAAAACTTATTGCTTTCCTCAACTCTTCTTGATTGAATGTGAGTTTGAAATGATCCAAAATCTCTTCCGTGGCTTGAAGAAAATCAGGGTAATTTAGGAATAATCCATTGGCGTTTTTGGCCGCTAGTGCATGAGACCTGTGTCCTGAAATAATGCTTTGGAGATAATTTTCAAGATTATTTCCAGTAAATGTATTATCCAGAAAATGCTTTCTCAATACGTCTACCGGATGATGCCACCAGTCAATAAATCCCCCATCTTCATTTGTAAGAATTTTGATAAGCTGCTCAGAATCCCGGTCTATATAAATCCAAGGTGTAGTTGGATAGAGTTTTTGAAATAGATCAATCAAGAAAACATTCCAGGAGGTTAGTTTGAAAATTATAGACTTTTTCCCATCTCCAGGGATTCGGTATGCCTCAATTATTTCTTTAAGTTGTTGGAGGATTTGGTTCTCCGGAAGTTGGTGCAGCAAATAAGAAAGCAAAATTCCATTGATGGATTCTGGCTCTGAGATCATTCTTACCTGTGAAGATGAGCCGATCATCCTTCCTAGCAAAGTGGATCCACAATGAGAAGTATGGAAAATAAAACCCTTAATTGGAAGTAATTCATTTTCCTCAAGAACTGTGTTTTCTTTAGAAGAAGATGTTTCTCGCTCATGGAAATTTTTCCGTGTTGCAGAAACTCCCTGATTAAAAAATGGGTATTGAAATACCTCAGGAGAAAGATTCTCGAAATAAGTCGTAGGTGCTCCACTTACCTCAGTAAGCGTTGGAAAACGAAAATGTCTATTCATCGTGAATGATAAATCATGGGATTTGATTTGCCTGAATTGGTTATCTGCTGATATCAAGTGTCCATGTCATTTGTTATTTTCTCAGAGTCTCCAGATAACTTACCAAATCAACTAACTCGGATTCCGAAAGTGGGAATTTCGGCATCAGAGATTCATCCAGTTGGGTGATGCTTTCTACATCTGCCAACTTATAGATTTTCTGCTCGCTGCTTCCGACCATTTTCACGATTAGATCATTTTCAGTTTTTGAGTTGACGATGCAACTGAACTCAGTTCCATCTTTCAGTTTGACCAATTGGGTTTCATAGCCAAAGCCCATTCCTTCCGAAGGATTGATGATCGAATTGAAAAGCCCTTCTTTGGAAAGTTTATCACCGATTTCAGTCAGTCCAGGCCCAAAATCAATTCCCTCATTTCCGATTTTATGGCAAGCCAAACAGTAATTGGATGCGATGGTTTTTCCCTTTTCAATGTCTCCGGTTGCGGCTACCAGTTTGGCCATGTCGTATTCCTTGCCGGTGGAGCTTCCAAACTTTTCATTTGCCTCAGCTCGGATATTTCCATTCCAGGATGAAAGAAGAATCTTTTGAGCAATAGGAAGCATATCTGCCGGTATTTTATCAGCTTTTGCCAATTCCCAGAGGTACGGCTCAGAGTTGTATCCTTTAGCTGCTTCCATGGCTGCTGTTCTTACTTCTATTGATTTTGACTCATCCAAGTAATATTCAGATAAAAGCTTTGCCATACTTTCATTGTCGATGGCTCCAAATTTTTGGATAGATAACATGGCTTTTTCAGGATCAGAGTTATCGAGTTCTCTTTTAATGTCAGCCATTCCATAGAGAGATGCATAAATATTGGCAGCCATCTGTGAGTGTTGGTTATTTTCTGATTGGTAAACCAACGACTTCAATCTGTCTTTTTGATCCTTGATTTGGTATTTGCTGACGATATCTAAAAAGTCTCTATTATCCTCAATAATGCCAGCTGTCTTTTTTGCAAGTGCCAATAGTTCCTGATCAGGAGAATTTGGATCGAAATTGATCTGTCTCAAAATGATTAACTGATCCTCTTCCGGAGCATTTGAAAGCAGAGATTTAAGAATTTTTGTTTTGCTTTCTGGATCCTGAAAATCCAAGGCTCTATAATATCGTTGGTTATTTCTCCCAGGCTGGGAAATTATCAATTTGCCTAAAAGCTCTGCCGTATTTGAGGCTCTTGATCTCCAAACGATATCTTTTGCTTCCGGGATTTCCATCCATCTTTCACCCAACGAGTTTAGATATTTTGGAAGATAATCATCCCAAAAGCCTTCTGCAGAAATGCCAAGTGCTTCCAAAAACCAACGATCTCCAGTCTTGTAGCTATTTGCTAGTTTCAACCAGACATCTGGATTGGAATTATAACGGGTGGCGAAAGCAACTTCCCTTCTTACGGCTATCGATTCATCTCCTGCCATTTTTAGCAAAAACTCAGAATCCTCCATTTTATTATTTCTATAGGCCCTAACGGAGGCTACACGAATGTTTTCATCAGGATCTGTAGAAGCTGTTTTGATGTAATCATTTCCATTGGGCAATTTAGTGAGTACCCAAAATGCCCTGGCCTTCATCCTGCTTTCTCCTTCTGCATAAAGTTTTTCCAAGGCATCTTTCGCTTCTTCACCTTTTTCCTGCAATGCCATAAAAGCTTTGAAATGGGTAGCTCTATTTGGGTTTTGAAGGAGGTTTATTAAGGAAGAAACGGAGGAATAATCAGGAGTCGAAACCTTATATTTTTCGCCTTTTGGAGCTAGTCTATATACTCTTCCTTTTTCTTGATCTCCCATCGCATGTCCGCCAACTCCCGGATCATACCAATCCGAAACAAATAAAGAGCCGTCAGGAGCGACTGTTACATCTGAAGGCCTGAACCAATTATCCCGGCTGTTTCCATCCATTAAGTTTTTGATGGTAGCAGAAAAACCTGCGCCATCAGGTGATGGGATGTAGGCTCGGACGATGTTTGGTCCGGCATCGGAATGTATCACTTGATTTTGGTATTCTTCTGGCAATAATTTTCCTTCATAAACTAGGATTCCTGTCGGAGAACCAGCATACGTTTGTAGCATATTTGGCACAACTCCCGGATCGTTTAGATGCCAATGCTGTTGGTAGACAGAATCTTCAAGATTAATTCTTCTCGTTCTCCAATCAGCGCCTGTCATTTCATCTTTGAAACCATAGTTTCCAAAATCCATCACATAGTTGATTCGAGTACTTCGGTTGCCATCGTCATCATTATCAGATTGCCACATTCTACCATAGCTATCAACTGCGACCTCATAATTATTTCTAAAGTTCCAGGCCAAAACTTCCACATCAGATCCATCTGGATCCATTCTGAAAACCATTCCTTCCCGGTAAGGCTGGGTTTGACTGTTGACTGGTCTTCCCAGTGGATCTAGAATAGGGGAACCATCTGCAAAATGAATTCCTTTCCCCTCATTTCCATAGTTGAAATATAATTTTCCATCAGGACCAAAAGTAAAAGCGTGCATACCATGATCATGCTGAACGCCTCCCACGCCTTGGAAAAGTATCTCCTTTTTCTCCGGTACATCATCTCCATCTGCATCGGTGAAAACATAGACATAAGGACTTACAGAAACATAGACTTTGTCTCCTAAAACTGCTATTCCCAAAGCCGCATTGATGTCATTTCCTTGATAGAAGACTTTTGATTCGTCAGCAACTCCATCGCCATTGGTGTCTTCCATGATTAAAATTCTATCCCCTTCGCTCTTTGTTGGGTTTCTTGGATTGAGATTGGAGCGGTAATTATAAGCTTCAGTGATCCAAACCCTGCCTCGATCATCAATGTCCATATTAGTAGGGTTGATCATCATAGGTTCGGATGCAAAAAGTGTCAGCTCCAAACGATCATCTTCGACGACTATTCCATCAACCGCATGTTCGGGAGATCGTCGCTCTTCTTCTGTGAGTTGAGAATATTGTTCGTCAGTAAGCTTTGGTTTTTCCGGCTGACAACTGGAAAATATAACTGAAATCACTAAAGCGGATAAGATTATTTTCTTCATGGGTTCATGGTTTCTTAAGAAAGCGCTTTAAAATAGTGGTATTTCAATTGTAGAACAAAACATGAAGCTTGATTATTAGAAATTATCAGTTGAGAATATGGTAATGAATTGAAAACACAAGGGTAACGTAGGGTTTGTTCCAAAATCTGAAATTTACAGCATGGTAAAAAGACTGCTGTTTTTGTTTTGGTGTTTCTGCTTTTTCGCCCATTCCCAAGCTCAAGAAAATCTCCCTTCTTCACTCGAAAAATTAAATAATGCCAAGAATCTTGCGAATACTGATCCTGAAAAATCCTTTCGCTTGGTATCTGAAGTTCTCCAAAACCTACCGGAAAACCACGATCAAATAAAAGCTAATGCCCAACTGCTCCAAGGGAAATTACTTTTTCAATTTGCTTTATATCAAGAGGCAAGCGGACCGCTCTACAATGCAGAACGGCTATTTAAGCAATCAAATTGCCTTCCTTGCCTTGCGGAGACACATAATGCTCTCGGTGAACTTTATTATAAAATAAAATCTGCTGATGCAGCGCTGACGCGTCACACAGAAGCCAGGAATATTTATGAAAAGCTCGGGGATCAAAAAGGCCTTGCAGAAACAATGGGATTTATGGGGACCATGTATGAAAAGCAGCAGAACTATGAAGCTGCTTTGACATTCCAAAGAGAAGCACTTGGGATGGTGCAGTCTTCAAAGGACGTACCTGCTTTTGCCTTTGTTCTCGAAAATATCGGAAGCATCAAAGAGGATCTGGAGGAATACGATTCTGCATTATTCTTTTTTCAAAAAGCTTACGAGCTCAACTTGGTGATCGCTGATAGTGCCAAAATTCTGGGAAATCTTAATAATCTGGGTGATACCTACCGGAAGTCCGGACAGTTTGAAAGAGGGCTGGACTATTCCAGAATGGCTATGGAAATGAGTATGAGACTAGGTAATACCTATCAGCAAAGAAGCGCTTTGGTGGATATTGCCAAAGGGCTAGAACTGATGGGGCAATCCAAAGAAGCTTTCCAATATTTAGAAGAAGCCAGGCAATTAAGCGATCAGGTATTCTCCGAAGAGACCTCCAGGCAACTCGCGATCCGGGAGGTTCAATACGAATTGGACAAGAAAATCAGCCAACTCTCTGAATTTGAACAGCGCCATCAGCTGGAAACCCAACTTCGATGGTTGCTCAGTTTTTTGATTTTGACATGTATCGTACTCGCCTGGCTGATGCTGAACAGACAAAAAATTAAAATCAAGAGTAGCAAAGCTTTGCTCACCCGTCAGGATGAAATTCTTAAGGTCAAAGAAAAACTCATCGCGACAGAAAAGGAGAACATCAATTTATTGGAAGCCAGAATGGCTTCGGAGTTTGAATCTCACAGTCAGGCATTGTCTGCGCAGACTCTGCACGTGATCGAAAAAAATCAAATGCTTGGAGACATTCAGCAAAAGCTCAAACGAATTCTGCAAGAAAATCCCAAAGAACAAAAGAAGCGCATCCGCAATCTGATCAAACAGATAGACTATAACTTTTCTCAGGATACGGATTGGGAGGATTACAAAAATAGCTTCGAAAAAGTCCACCATGATTTCTTCAAAAATCTTCACAAAAGAAGTAAAGACCTCACACCGGGAGAAATCAAATTGGCGAGTCTGATGCGGATGAATTTAAGCTCAAAAGAGATTGCCTCAACCTTAGGAATATCTCCGGAAAGTCTCAGAATATCGAGATACAGACTCAGAAAAAAATTGAACCTGGAAAAAGGAGAAAACCTTCAGCAATACCTCCTTTGTATATGATTCACAATTTGTTAATCTATTTATAACATGTTTTAAATAGTTTTAAATCAGATTGTTATAATATTTTTTATCCATTCTGTATCGCTTTTGTTAACGCTCAAAAACTGGAATGTTGCTCAATTGATAACGGCAAATTTGCCTTAGTTTTTTGCTTCTGACCTAACATTGTCCTGTGATTATACAAAAGCAAAACCATGTTTGATAAAACAAAAAAAATGATTCCGGCAATGGCACTCCTCGCTGCTTTTGCCTGCCAAAAAACTGAGAAAGTAACAGAGGTGGAGCTTCCTATGGATTCCAAAATATCTCCGCTTTATGTGACGGATCCTGTGAACTACGACACAGATGATCCCGCTATCTGGATCAATCCAGTGGATGCCTCTAAGAGTCTGATCATCGGGACAGATAAGGATTCGATCGGGGCCTTATATGTTTTTGATCTGCAAGGAAAGATCATTGACTCATTAGTGAGAAGGGATATCCAGCGGCCCAATAATGTGGATCTGGGATATG
The DNA here is from genome assembly GCA_965659625.1 of uncultured Algoriphagus sp. Lineage (GTDB taxonomy): Bacteria > Bacteroidota > Bacteroidia > Cytophagales > Cyclobacteriaceae > Algoriphagus. The sequence goes on from CBFHWO010000012.1 coordinate 127,847, forward strand.
GTCTGGATATGGGAAGCCGGCAAATCGATTTTGCTGTGACCGGAGAGCGTCTTACTTCCCGACTAAGGTTTTTTCAGCTTCCCGAAATGGAAGAAATCACACCTGGAGGGATTGAAATTTATCAGGGTGAGACAGGGCCTGAATTTCGGGATCTGATGGGTGTGGCAGTTTATAAAAGTCCGCAATCCAAGAAAACCTATGTGATCGCAGGTAGAAAAAATGGCCCTACAGATAGCACCTACCTTTGGCAGTATGAGGTGAAAGGATCCGAAGAGGGGATAGAACTGGAACTGGTCCGGAAGTTTGGCTCTTTTTCAGGCAATAAAGAGATCGAAGCTATCGCTGTGGATGCCGAATTGGGTTTTATCTACTATTCGGATGAAGGCAAAGGTGTTAGAAAATATTATGCAGAACCTGAAAAAGGAAATGAGGAATTGGCATTTTTTGGGATAGAGGGATTTACCGAAGACCACGAAGGAATTTCTATCTATAAAACCTCCACTCAAAATGGATATATCCTAGTTTCAGACCAAGGCGCAAATCTTTTTCATGTCTTTCCTAGAGAAGGTACCACTTCAAACCCCAACGAACATCCATTGATTACCACTTTACCATTGAGTACGGTTTCCAGTGATGGATCTGAAGTAACCAATGTGTCTTTAGGCCCTGATTTTCCAAAAGGGCTTTTTGTGGCAATGTCTGACGACAAAACCTTCCAAATCTATAATTGGGAAGATTTAGCAGAAAAAATACAACAAGCAATAGAAAAATAATTAACACAATTATGAAAAAAAATATACTAAAAACACTCGTTCTATTGACTTGTCTTTTGGCAAGTGCAGAGCTTTTTGCTCAAGGAGTTTTGAGAGGAAAAGTCATTGATTCCCAAGGACTCTCTTTACCCGGTGCCAATTTGATTTTGGAAGGAAGTACCATGGGGACAGTGACCAACCAAAATGGGGAATTTGTGATGCTGAACTTACCTGCCGGCAATATAAACATCGAAGTGACCTATTTGGGTTATGGTTCTCTTGTAGAAAATGTGACCATTGAAGATGGCAAAACGGTAGTTTTGAATTTTAAACTGCAGGAGAGAATGATAGAAAGTGCTGAATTTGTGGTTTTTGGAGATCGGCTAAAGGGTCAAGCCAAAGCCCTGAATCAGCAGAAAAACAATGCCAATATCACCAATATTGTTTCTTCAGACCAAGTAGGAAGATTTCCAGATGCCAATATCGGTGATGCCCTAAAAAGGGTGCCGGGGATTACGATGCAGAATGATCAGGGCGAAGCCAGAAACATCATCATCAGGGGCATGGCTCCACAGCTGAATTCTGTGACTTTGAACGGAGAGCGAATTCCGTCTGCTGAAGGTGATAACAGAAACATCCAGATGGACTTGATTCCTTCGGACATGATCCAAACCATCGAGGTCAATAAGGCGGTACTTCCCAATATGGATGCGGATGCCATCGGCGGATCGGTCAATTTGGTGACCAGACAGGCTCCAAATTCACTTCGTATTTCAGGAACTGCCGCTTCAGGAATCAACCTGCTTTCCAACAAACCGATCTGGACGGGAGCTTTGGTGATCGGTAACCGATTTGCCAATGATAAGCTTGGAGTGATCTTTTCCGGGTCCTTTAATAACCATAATTTTGGTTCGGATAATATCGAGGCCGTCTGGTATGATTCAGACCAGGGAGCTGTTTTGGAGGAATTTGATATCAGAGAATATCGGGTGCAAAGGGTTCGAAAATCTGCCACTTTAGCCTTGGATTATAAGCTTTCCAATAACCACACACTGTTTCTTTCCGGGATGTATAATCAGCGAAATGACTGGGAAAACAGATTCAGAATGAGAGTGAGCCAATTGGATGAGGCATTTGATGAGGGAGACTTTGAACAAATCTCATCTGGAGTTTATCAAACCACAGGTCGGGTGGAGTTTGAGACCAAAGGCGGTTTGGACAGTGATAAAACCAAGGCGGCAAGGTTAGAAGATCAGCGCGTTTACAACATCACATTGGGCGGCGATCACTTGTTCAGCAAATTGAAAATGGACTGGAATGTCACCTATGCAAAGGCTTCCGAGGAGAGACCTTTTGAAAGATATGTTTCTTATAGATCCAGCGGACAAAATGTAAAGGTCGATGTTTCTAACCCAAACCAGCCTTTGGCAATCCTGAGTGATCTTTCTGATAATTTAGGAATTGGATTTAATGGACTTTCGGAGCAGTATGGGTACACTTTTGACCGGGATCTTAATGGTAAAATTGATTTCAAAATGCCCTATAGCCCAAAAGGTATCCTCCAGTTTGGGCTTAGGTACCGTGGCAAGTATAAGGAAAGAGATAATAATTTCTTTGAATATGAGCCATTGGATGAAGATGCATTTGGAGCAACTCTCGCCGATGTGCCTACAAAAAATTATTCAGATCCCAACTTTCTGGCCGGTTCACAATATCAGGCAGGAACGTTTGTCGATCCGAAATTTCTTGGGGGATTAGATCTAAAAAATGCCGGACAGTTTGAAGAGACAGATCTATTAGAAGAATATGTGCCGGGAAATTTCACCGCCAAAGAAACAATCACGGCAGCTTACGTGATGGCAGATCACCAATTCTCGAGCAAGTTTTCTGCGATTGCTGGTTTGAGATTGGAACATACAGCGATCGATTACAAAGGAAATATTTTTGATATCGATAATGAGGAAGTTTCTCCTGCTGAAGGGGATCAGAGTTATTCGAATTTCATGCCTGGTCTACATTTAAAATACGATATGGACCCAAATACCATTATCCGATTTGCCTGGACGAATACCATTGCAAGACCAAATTATTATGACTTGGTACCTTATGCGAATTTCAGTCCGGAAGATGAAGAACTGGAGCGGGGAAATCCCAATTTGAAACCAACCACTGCGATGAATTTCGACCTGATGGCTGAGAAATATTATGAGAATGTGGGTCTGATCTCGCTAGGAGGTTTCTATAAGGATATTGACAGTTTCGTTTACACCATTACTTCTCAGGGATATTCAGATCCTCAGTTTGGAAATGATCTGCAATATTCGAGACCAGATAATGGTGGTACCGCCACCGTGTATGGTTTAGAAGCTTCCTTCCAAAGACAGATCTGGAAAAACTTCGGAATTTATTTGAACTATACCTTTACAAATTCTTCTACTACTGGAATTGAAGATCGGGATGGGGAAGAGCTGGAGTTGCCAGGTACTGCTGACAACATGTTCAATGCTTCGCTATCCTACGAAAACAAGCGATTCGTCATGAGAGTATCCTTAAACTATGCTTCGGATTATTTGGATGAACTGGGTGGAGAAGGTTTTGAGGACCGTTATTACGACAAGCAGACCTTCTTAGACGTCAATGCTTCTTATGCAATTACTCCAAAATGGAGAGTCTTTGCGGAAGGGAACAACCTGACCAATCAGCCTTTGAGATATTATCAGGGGATCAAATCCCGGACCATGCAGGCGGAGTATTACAATGCCAGATTTAACTTCGGAGTGAAGTTTGACCTATTTGAATAATAGATGATTTTTAATGAAAACGGCCTTAGAGTTTATTCTTAGGCCGTTTTTTTTATTTATGCCCTTTTGCATGATGCTTTAATCTCCTTACTGGTAGAATAGCAGATATACTTTTAAATTATTCTTGATGTATAGGGCTTAACCAATTTATCGCACCGAATTCTTCAGGATTGCCTTTAGCTGAAGCTTTATTTTTTCTGGGATTTCATCCAAATAAACCTATTTGGTTTTGAACAGGAAAAAATAAGGCCGGATACAAAGGCAAATAAATAGATTGGGTTTTTCATGAATGCTAGGTTTTTGGGCATTATTCAAGATTTGTAAGTAATCCAGCTTTCAAAAAAAAAAAATCCCCACATCAGCGATGCAGGGATTTCAGGTAAGTGAGTTAAGATTAGATTAAATTGGGTTTTAATAGATGAAGTTCTTGTTGAATGGATTGTAATTGTTCTTTCATTTTATCCAAGATCTCTTCGGAATCAATTCGGACTGTCTGAATTAGCTCTTGATAATAGTTAATACCCTGATCCAGATTGTTTCGGAATTTTTCCAGATAACTTTCCTGTTTTGGACTTGGATTGGAAATCATTTTTTGAAATTCTTCTTTCAAATGACTCACATATAGCTGAGCCTCTTTTACAAACACATGTGGTCTTTCAGGATCAAGGTTAATATTCAGTTTTCCATAGATGTGGGCTACCATTTCTTTCAAACTGAAAATCCCTTTAAAATACGCTAGGTTTGGACCGGGACAAATGGTGACGGCGTTTAGATTTCTACGAGGGGAAGAACCATTTGATAAAATTGCAGAGGCACTCAAACCTTCACACAAACAATCTTTAGCCTCTACTTCCCCCCATTCCTGAGTGGTTATTTCTCCATTTTGGAACTGCTTGCTTTTTAGATTTTGATATTGTCTGGAAGCTGTGCAAATAGGTTTCTCGGTGAATTCAGTGCTGAATGAGAGAAATTTCTTAAAACATGGGCTTCCCGGTCTGTTCTTTTCGATACGTTCAATTCTTTGTTTTTCTCCACTGCTATTTCGCAGATTGTTGAAAGGAACTCCTAGGGGAGAGGCATGACTCAGGTAATAATCTGATTTCTTGGAATCAAGGATTCTTTGAAGCGTATCATCGTCAACAGAAGTAGCTTCGGGCACCAGCAAAAATGGACTTCCCCAGCCTGTTCCATCCAATTCATAATGTTCCCTCAGGAAACTATCTTCTTGCGCATTTCCAATTCCACCTTGATAAGTGATTTTAATACTTGTCGCTTCTGGTTCTACGTCAATTCCTTTTTCTGAAAGTGCTTTTTGATATACTTCAAAAAGGGATTCTTTGAGAGAGGTTCTGTTGATTTTAAACTCTTCCAAAATAGGACCGATCAAAAATCCATCCGTAGCAAAAGCATGCCCACCACAATTTAAGCCTGATTCGATACGGAATTCAGAAACCCAAAGTCCTTTTTTAGCAAGAAACTTTCCTTGAATTAAAGCGGATCTATAATCGGAAACTTTCAGAATGATTCCTTTTTCAGGTTTGCTTTTTCCTTGTGGGAGAAAGCAGTCAAATTTTTCTGCATAGCTGTAGAGTGCAGGATTTAAACCTGCCGAAAACACGACCGATCCATTGATGTTTGAGTTTGCAAAACCTCGAAGGGAAGATAGCGCATCTGAAAATTCTCTAGGTAGAATATCCCCATCTTTATCATAATTAAGCTTGTCCACTTTCGTCATGATATTGACATCAATTGCCCCTGGTTGGATCAGATGTTTGATGTTTTTAAAAAGTACAATTTTATCCGGACCATTTGCTTCAAGACAATTGTTGATGAGCGCTTTCAGCGGGTTTTCGTCAGAGAGTAAATCTGCATAATTCTCCAGCAGTTCGGTTTTTTCCAATCCCTGTTCTTTGATTTCTTGAATTTGACGAGAGACAATCTCATTGGTTAAATTCAGGAAAGCTGAAATTCTTTTGGCTCGGTAATCTTCCTGATTTTCTGAAATAGCTTCGAATTTCAATCCGTATTTTTCAGAATAAATCTTTCTCATGTCCTCTAATAGGTGATCATCCATAATTGAGATCACACTTGAAATACCAAATTTGGCAACTTTCATCGGACTGTCTACGGTGAATCCTAATCCCATTACCGGGATATGAAAAGAATGTGGGGAATTAGCTTGAATCATATTTTTTCAACTGATACGAAGCCCCAAAATTACTCCCTAAAATTCTCCTGGAAGATGTTTTTGGACTGGCTTTGCTCAGGATTAGATATGATTAATGTCAGTTTTTTCTAATGAAAAAGGGAGCACAACAGCTTCAACTGTTGTGCTCCCTTTCTGACTGGTTTATCAGGTATTTATTTTTGCTGCTGCAAGAAGGTGATGAGAGAAGATAGTTCCTCGTAGGAAAGTGAGTTTGCCAATCCCGCTGGCATAATGGAATTTTCCATTTCTTTTCGACTCTTGATATTCTTTTTCTCAAGCGTAGTGGCATTTCCGGTAATATCCCGAAGTGTGAGCTCATCTGCAGATTCGGCAGTGACAAAACCCATATACGATTTACCATCATTTGTGTCAATGAGGAAGGAAGCAAAGCCTTGTGAAATAGAAGCGTTTGGCTTCAGGATAGATTCTGTGATTTGATCACGGTTCATGATAGATCCAATTTGTCCCATGAAGGGGCCTTTCATTACTTCTCCTTTTTCGATGCTATGGCAAGCAACACATCCTTGACTGGCAAATATTGCTTTTCCTTTGATTGGATCACCTTTCACTTCTCCCATGGCTAAAATCACATCTTCAATGGATGATTGTCCCACTTGGCCTTTCTTATTTTTAATGGCTTCAAAATCCACATTGGTTTCCTCTTCCACTATCACTTCTTCAGCTACAGTTCCAAGTTCAGCAATTTCCATCCTGTTACGGTCATTTAGACCTGCGAAGAAATTTTTCTTAGAAGGGTTTGAGTTGCTCAATTCCTGTAAGAAGAATTCCTTGATTTTTGGAGAGGCTTCCCAATCGATTGCTTTATAATAGGGACCATGAGTGTCTGGTCGAGTACTCCACCACCAGCTTCCATCATAGGGAGCCTCTTCTTTATAAAGACGGGAAAGAGTACTTAATACTTCATCTTTCAATGCTTGATCCTCGGATTTCTCATAAGCTGCAATAAGACCATCCACTGCCTTTGGATCATGCATGTAGCGAAGTGCCCAAAGTGCTAATTTTGGATTGGAATTAATCGCTTCGATAGTTGCATCCACTGCACCTAATTCTACCAAAGACCTAACAGCCAAGTGGGATAAAATGATATCTGAATTTGGGGTAGCATGTGGGCCTTCCGTCCCTGGTTCAGGGATTTTTGCTGTGGCTGGAGCTTTTATTTCCAATAATGTTTCAGCTGCTTCTACTTTGCCCAATCTTCCCAAACCTACGATTGCTGCCGCTTGAACTCTAGGGTTTGCATCATGTGCTGCTGCGATAAAGGGAGCTTCGGGAACAGATTGTAGACATGATTTTCTATCAGTCAAAGCTCTCAAAGCAAATTCCCGAACCTTATCTTCTTCGCTTAATTTCAATAATTCTTCGATACCGTTAGCACAAGCTGCCTGAGCATAGGTGTAAATTCCAGCAACTCTATTTTGAAGTGGTAGAGACTTGTCAGTAGCAATTTTCAATGCTGCAATTGCCGCTTCTTCCGCCGGTCTTTTTAATAATTCCTGTTGCGCATGAAAACGGGTTACCGAATTACCAGCTTTTAATAATTCTCCTAAATCTTCAACTGAAGCTGCTTTCAAATCAGGGAAAGCTTCATAAGTCCAGTCTTTCGGAACAACTTTGACCACATATCCTTTGTCTGGATTTCCTCTATATCCAGCTCCGTCCCATGCTGCCATGAACATTCTTCCAGAACCGTCTAAATCAACATCTGTGATCTGAGAAAGCTTGATAAAGTTTTCATCTTTTTGGGTAAAACCCGGACCATCCATCGTAACTCTATGGATGTATAATTGACTTTTCCCCCAATCTGCCATCATTGGCACATGATTGTAAGCTGCTGGCCATCTATCGTCATCCATGAAGTAGCTTCCTGTGCCAGATCCGCCTCCAAGGTCTGCTAATGCAGGAATAATTTCATCTGTAAAATTTTTAAACAAGGAAGGATAACCGAACTCTCCGCTCTGTACATAATGAATGAAACGAATATTCCAGCCACCACCGTCATTGGTGTTTCCTCTGGTATAGACATTCATAAATGGGTCAATTGCCACATCATAGATGTTTCTGGTTCCGTGAGCATAAACTTCCATCTCTGTTCCGTCAGGTCTCACTCTGACAATGCCACCGCCAAGCATCGTCATTTTTTTACCACTTCGATCTTCTGCTTCATGGAAACCAAAATCGCCCACTGCAATGTATATCCAGCCATCTATTCCCATTCGGATTCCATTGGTGGCATGGTCAGTTCCCCTGCTTCTTAAGGATTCCGGAGAACAAATATTTTTTATCAAAGGATTGGCTGGACCATCCGCGATACCGTCTTGGTCAGCATCAACGAATTCCACCAGATCCATTCTCTCCGCTTCACCTGTTGATTCGTTGAAAACTGTATGTAAAACAAAAACCTGATCACCCACCGCCATGATTCCTCTTGGATTGTCCACTTTTACAAATTCAGTATGAGATTCGTAAGTGCCATCATTATCACTATCGACAAGCTTGATGATGCTGCCTTTTCCCGGCTCTTTTCCAAGGGATCCCATCATATCCACCCCTACAAAGACTTCACCAGTTGGCAACACAGCAAGACAAGCTGGGCTCGGGACAAGGTCTGGTCCGGCAATATTTACCATGTCCAGCATCGTGCTGTCTGGAGGGACACTATTGATGTCAAAGCCTGTAAGACTGTAATAGTCTTTCAATTCCTGATCGTCAACGGTAGTAGCCGATTTGTATTTATTACAACTAAAAAGGAATGCTAGAGCAAAAAAGCTCACTATGGGAAACTTGATTTTAGACATGCTAAAATGTGGTTTAGGTTTAATACTGTTTGAAAAGCTTGAAAAAGCACATTCAAAGATATTGTTTTCAGTTTTTTTAGTATCCTGATTTTATTAGATCCAAGCGATTTCAACTTGTTTTTGTGATGAGTGGTATATCTTTAGCTGGTCTTCAAAAAAAAATCGATACTAGATCGGGTTGCCAATCAAGTATCGATTTTCAAATGGAGTGCAGGGTGATTTATTATCAGTATTCTATCTGCCAATTAAGGCTTGAAGAATAAGCAATGCCTTAATTATCAAGCATTTTTAAATTCTTAATTTAAAAATATTAAACTTTTTAGTTCTCAGGATTCAATCTTTCATCAATGGCTTTTGCCCGAAGTTCAATGAATTTATTCGGTCCATTTTCTGTCTTTATCAACTCAAAAGAGTCATATAATTCACCAATAGCGGTACGACTTTCAAAGATCAGATGGTCGCCTTTGATGGTTATGACTTGAAAAAGCTGAGTGTTCTCTCCGCTTCTTTCTTTTGTGGCTCCTAATTCAGTCCAGTCGCCACCTACATCATACATTTTCCCCCCACTGACTGAAACCACATACACAGTTCCTGTTTGATCTCTGAGATTAACGCCTTCCAATATGTTTTCTCCTGGAGAAACCCTTCCTCTTGCATAACTATGATCATGCCCCTGAAGGGCTAAATCAACTTGGTATTTATCGAAAATCGGTTTCCATATTTCCCTTAACGTAGGATTGTCTCTCCCTGAGGAAGCAGAGTACATGGGGTGATGGTAAGTAATAATAATCCACTTTTGCTTGGTGTTTTTCAGCAATTCTTCCAGCCAAACAGCTTGGATTTCCAAATCCCTGTTACTATTTAAAGAGATGATTCTGGCATCTTGATAATCCATATAGTAGACAGTCTCTTCCAATCCTTCCGGTCCATTTTGAGGAAGGGTAAATTGAGGATTCCATTGTAAGGACAAACTTCTTGTTTTTTCTACCGCCTCCAATGAATCCTTAGCGCGATACTCATGATTGCCGGGTGTTGGAACGGAAGGAATCATGCTATGGATAAATCCTCCTGCAGTAAACCACTCATGCCATTCTTGTTCGCGATGCGCTGAATTAATCAAGTCGCCTGCATGTATAAAAAATTTAGCCTCAGGAGCTGTTTTGAACCCTTCTCGAATGAGTCTTGACCAAAGCTCCAAAATATAATTTTGTGCGTCTCCAACATAGAGGAACGAGAATTCCTTATCTGGATTGATCGATGCTGTTTCGAATTGAAACCATTCACTCCATCTTTCTCCATCTCCAACCCGATATCCATACTTAGTCTCCGGTTCAAGTTCTTTGATTTCCAAGGAGTGATAATGTGCCAAAACTTCAGCAGTTTCTATTTCTTCAGCATCAAAGACTTCGGTTTTAGCAAGCAAAGTCTGTTTAGTCTGCCAAAACTTTGGGTCAGCTGTAGCTTTGGCTATCTCCACATAGCCAGAATCAATTTCGCTTGAAGTTCTCCAGGTTATATTGATTTCCTCGGAGGGTGTTTGTCCAAAATTTAAAATAATTCTGTCAGGATGGACACCTGGCTTACTCCAGTCAGTATGGAATTTTGGTTCTTTGTATTCTACAGTTTCCTGAGAGAAGCATGGGGAAAATAAAAAGAGCAGGGTCAAAAAACTGATTAGGGGTTTAATGGTTTTTTTAGTCATTGTTTGATTCTTAAAAAGACGTACTCTCTAAGATATGTTTAAAAATTATTTTTTTTCTACGATTGACTATTTCTTCATAAGAATAGCATTTTTCCTAACCTTGAGATAATATAAACTGATTATCCGCAATAATGCCAGAGGCCTTTTTTTCTTTGTGTTTCAGGCCGGGAGACGGATGACAAAAGACCGAAGAGACCAATTTCAAGTATTAACCAAATTATCTAAAGGCCTATTCTTTCTACTGGCAAGAAAGCGGATATACCTATAATATAATAATATGAGATTGGTTTTTGTCATCAGGAAATTTGATGAGACTTTTAAGAATTTTAGAGAGAAAGATCGATCTTTACTAGTATAAGTATTTTAAACTCAAACTTTCTTTGATATGAGACTTTTCATTTTTCTCTTTTTGGCTTTGTTTGTCTCCCAGTTCAGTAAAGCTCAGGACAGTATTTCAATGAGTTTGCGAAGGAATACCATTAAAATCGATTTGACAGGAAATTTGATTTATCGGAACAATTATAGCTTTTCGATAGAGCGAGTTTTAAAACAAAATCAGAGTTTTGTAGTGACTTTAGGATACCAAGAATTTCCCCGGATTGTCAATTTTGGTGATAACTTAGTTGGTAAAAAAGAGGATAACAGAAGTGGATATAAGGTAGGTGGCGAGTACCGTTTTTACTTGAAAAAGGAAAATAAATTTGCCGCGCCGAGAGGGGTCTATATTGGGCCTTATGTCACTGCTATAGGTTTCAGCTCAGATAGAGGCATAGTTTACTCTGGAGGAGATGCTCCAGAGGAGGCTGATTTAAAATCTAGATTAAATATTATAAATGTTGGGGCGCAGTTGGGATATCAATTTGTTTTCAATGATCGGTGGTCCATAGATTTGGTTTTGATTGGGCCATCAGTTTCGCAGTATAATTTTAAGGCTCAGTTACAAGGAGATTTTGAGTTTGACTCTGAAGATATTCAAAATGAAATTATTCAAGGCCTGCTTGATAAATTCCCGATGTTGGAAGAGTTACTGGATGAGAAAGAATTGGATTCATCTGGCTCATTGGATACTTGGGCCTTAGGTTATAAATACCAGTTTTTGATTGGATATAGATTTGGGAAATATAAGAATCTGAAAAAATAAGGTTGAGACTTTAACCTATTTATTGGCTAAAATAACTTTTTGATTGCTGATTTTTCACTCTCCTTCACACTAAGCTATATTGAAGATTCAAATCAAAAAGAATCCTTTAAATTCTGAGCTTTTTCTTAAAATGATCGTATTTAAGTGAGTCAGTTTTTGTTTAAAACGGAATCAATGATGAATCTTATTCTAAAATATAGTTTAGTTCTATTCTTTTTAGCAATAATCATTAGGCCTGTTGTCGCCCAAGATAAGCTCGAGAGAGAACTTCGTGTCAAAGAGAAAGAAGTACCCAAACCAGCAAGAGATTGGCTTTATGATGCTTTCGAAACAACCAAAAGGCCAAAATGGTATCAGGAAATTTTTGAGTCTGGTTATTCATTTGAAGCGAAATTTAAGTTACTGGGAAAGTTTTACAGCGTCGAATTTGATTCTTTAGGCGCAATTCAGGATGTAGAAATAGAGATGGGTTTTGAAGAGCTTTCAACTGAAGTTCAATCAGGCTTGAATGCCTATTTTTCTTCTGAATATAAAAGTTCGGATATTAAACGACTTCAAATCCAATATTCTGGCGAGGCAGATGACTTGGAAGATTTTTTTGATGAGGACAGTCTTGAAGGAATCTTGGTTCGATACGAAATCGAATACATTGGTATTGATAAAACTGGAGCTTCGGAACTTTGGGAGGGGTTGTTTTCAGATAAAGGAGAATTTATCAGGAAGCGGAAAATAGTCTTGACACCCAGTGAAAATCTAATTTTTTAGGATGAAAAGAACTTACCTAATCGTACTCTTTTTGGTGCTGATTTTTTCAAATTCTTATGGTCAAACGAACCAGTTTTTTTCTGGGTTCTTTCCTGAGGCATCACTGACTAAGAAGTTGAAAAATGACCAAAAGCTAATTTTCAAAATTGAGCATCAGGATATTTTTTATAACAATTCTGGAGACAAACCCGAAGAACTGCAGTTTACTCACTACAGAACTGACTTGATGGCCTTTTATGATATGAAGCTAAATCCCACAAAAAGTATTGCTTTTGGGGTTTTCCACAGAATCCAGGATGGAGCAAATGCCAATCGCATCATTCTGCAATTTGCTACTGTAAATCGACTGAGAGGTATGAACCTGGCACATCGTATCAGGACAGACCAGACATTCACAAAAAATGAGTCGATAGAAATCAGACTTAGGTATAGGATTGCGGGGGAATTACCACTCTCCGGAAGTTCTTTAGATCCGGGTGAGCACTATTTGATACTATCTAATGAACCTATTTTGAGTCTTCAGGCAGGTGAGTTTGAGGTCGAAAATCGTTTGGTTGTTTCTTTGGGAAAACTGATCACTTCCAGTCAAAAACTAGAATGGAGCATTGATTACCGAACAGATAAGTTTATTCAGGAAGGATTCCGGACTCGTCTGTGGGCTAAGGTTGGGTACTTTCTTAGTTTTTAGATAGTGGAAATGGTGAGGAGATCAATATTCCGAACCTAAGGGTTTTATTTTTTGAAAGCTAGGCTGGGATCTTTGCCCATAAATGGGATGGATTTGTTCGTTTTTGAACGAGTAACATGTTGGATTGCTATTTAAGGACAAAAAATGACCTGATTCTCTGGCATGGTTTTATACTTTAGATAG
>CBFHWO010000013.1:0-124348 GCA_965659625.1 uncultured Algoriphagus sp.
CATTCACCTGCATTAATGCAGCTCTTACATCTATGTTGTTTTTTTGAAATATACTAGGGAGGCTGTGCACTATGGCTGATTCTAAACTCAATGCCCTTATGCCGTTAATCGTTTCGATTTCGGCCACATCTGGCAAAGGAGACTTCATGACAAATAATGAAGTGTTGTGAATTAACTGCGTAATTGCGTTATTCCCTTTGGGAGCACGAATGATAAGTTGTGAGGGAACAACTGTCGATCCTGCATGGAGCAGCAAAGATTGTTCGGCAGAAACAGAGTAATCTTCTCCAAAACGTGCTTGTAAATAACCTGCACAAAATGACCAAAACGAAGTGAACCAAGCTGTACTTTCTCCAGCTTTAGTATCTTGCGGAGTAGCAATGTACCAGCCTTTAACCACCTCTTGTATAAAGCCATTTTTCAACAATCTTTCTCGATGCACGCGTGTCAACTTATCTGCTTTAATAGCCACCACACCCTGATCTTGAACTGCTTTGAGCTCTTCTAAAGATTCTGCTAATTTTTCACCAGGTGTTGCCATAAGTTAATCCTGCGTGTAATTATTATTAATTAAAGTTGTGTGATTGTTCTTAAACAAAGATGTGCATTTATTATTAAATAAAGTCGTTTAATTCTTATTATTTAGCGCTTTATGCTATTTGATAAATTTCCTTTTCCAACTCTTTAATAGCGGCATCAAAATCTTTCCCTTTGCCAAAGGCACGAACCAATTCTACCGGAGATCCTAAGCGATTGAGAGGCTGAACTTTGAGAATGGAACCTTGTTCGATGGTGGTGATTCCCTCTTCCTCATATTTATCCAAAAGTGCTGTAATCACAGCCTGAGCCTTTTCACTGTATTTGGCAAAGTAATTCCGCTTGCGAACCTGCTCGGCTCTTTCTTTGCGTGTAAGAGCGGGTTGATCAAAAGCCACATGGCAAATTAAGTCAAAAGCATCCATGTCCTTTCCTACTTCCTCACGTAAAGCTTCCAATAAAATTCCCTGCTCTGCGAGTTCGGCAAGTAGCACCTCCTTCTTGTCTGATTCATTCCATCGCTGGATAAATGCATCCAAAGAGGAAAAATTCTGATCTATGTTTTTGCGGGTGTAATCCTTCAGTGATTCGGTAATTAATCTTCCATCAGCTCCATAATATTGTATCCGCTCATTAATTACTGTGACAGGCAAGTCATTGACGTAGTATTTTCTAGGCTCTGACTCAGGGTCTCCCTCGGTGATATCAATATTAGGTGGGGGCGGCTGAAGTGGTGGTCTTGGCATTTCACCAAATCCATCTTCCTCTGGATTTAACTCTGCTTCTTCTTCTGGTGGTACTGGCGAATCATCAATTCCTGGTTCATAAATCTGCACGGGATCTCCATCAAAGTCAGGATCAGCGAATAGGTTGGTGGCTTTCCTGAAATCCATAATGGTGAAATACAACTTCCCTTCCGCTTCCCGAATTCGCGTTCCTCTACCTACGATTTGTTTGAATTCCGTCATGGAAGCTATATTAGCTTCCAACACGATGAGCTTGACCATTTTGGTGTCTATACCTGTGGTTAGCATTTTTGAGGTTGTGGCAATAACTGGGAATCGCTCTTCCACATCAGTGAAATTATCCAGTTCACGCTTGCCAACCTCATCATCACCCGTGATTTTGACTACGTAATGTGGGTGCTTTGCTACCAAATCTGCATTTGCATTGATGAGCGCTTGTCTCATCCGCTGTGCATGTTCTATATCTATACAAAAGACAATTGTCTTGGCAAATCTATCGGTAGCTTTTAGAAATTGGGTAATCTTCTCAGCGATTAGAATCGTCCGCTGATCAATGACCATTTTGCGGTCGTAATCCTTGAGGTTATAGATTCTATCCTTGATCTCGTTGCCATATTTATCCAACATACCTGCTGTTGGTCTCCAGCCTTCATCGAGATTGGTAGTAATTCTTACAACTTTATAGGGGGCCAAAAAACCATCCATAATTCCTTGCTTCAGAGAATATGTATAGACAGGTTCACCATAATAATCCATATTGGAAATATCCTTGGTCTCTTTGGGAGTAGCCGTCATTCCTATCTGAGTTGCCCCTTCGAAATAGTCCAATACTTCTCTCCATGCTGAAGCTTCCGAAGCAGATCCTCTGTGGCACTCATCTACGACAATTAGGTCAAAGAAGTCCTTGCTGAATTCCTTGTAAGCATTTTTCTCTTCTTCGTTACTGGTTAAGCCTTGATAAAGTGCAAAGTAGATTTGATAGGACTTATCGATTTTTCGGTTTTTGATGATATGCATGATATCATTTCCGAAAGGGGAGAAGTCCCCGTTTTTTGTTTGGGTTAATAAGGCATTTCTATCAGCGAGAAAAAGAATACGCTTTTTGATACCGGTCTTCCAAAGTCTCCAGATCAAATTGAATGCAGTATAGGTCTTGCCAGTACCCGTTGCCATGACGAGCAAAATTCTATCTTGACCTTTTGCAATTGCCTCGATGGTACGGTTGACAGCATTGGCCTGATAATATCTTGGATTCATTCCTGAATCATCTGTGTGGTAATCCTGCTCTACAATTTCTCGTTCTTTGGGAGATTCAATTCCTTTATGATTCAGATATTTTTCCCAAAGGATGGAAGGAGAAGGGAATTCATCCATTGAAAGCTCCTTCTCAATTTCTTCTGAATTCGTCTTATCATGGAATATAAAAGAGCCACCATTGGACGTAAATACAAAAGGAAGTTGAAGAATCTCAGAATACTCTAATGCCTGCTGCATTCCAGCACCTGCGGCCTTTTTATTATCCTTGGCTTCAACAATCGCGATAGGGATATTGCTTTTATAGTACAGAATGTAATCAGCTCGCTTTCTTTTACCTCTCGTGTGAAGAGATCCTTGCACGATGATGCGTCCATCAGTAAAAAACACTTCTTCCCGGACCTGTTTGTGAATATCCCAACCTGCCTTTTTGATAGCAGGAGTGATATATTTGGTGCAAACATCACGTTCGCTAAGGGTTTTCTTGTCCATTGGAAAAAATTAGGATAAAAGAATCATTGCTAAAGATATTAGTTTGTCTCAAACTGGAAAACCTTTTTTTGTAATTGAAAAACTGATTATTCGATTTATTTGTAATTCTTTGAAGCCTTAAATAACCTTCTGATTCAAAATAGCCCTTATTTTCAGCGAGGGAATTTTTGAGGGTTCAAAATCATATTTGTTTCCAAACATTGACCTTTCCAAGGTCACGGTAATCCAGAACTTGGGAAGATTGTTTAGCAATTCAGTTTCCCTGTTCCCATTTGTACGAGTACTGAAGCCAATAAACAGTTATCACTAACAATGGCGGTAAAATACCTTTTTCACATCTGGCGTGACCAATAGACTACACCATAAACATAGCCTTTCCACATCCTTTCATTTATTCAGTTTCCAATTGGCCTTGATTGCTCAAAACCTAGAAGATGTTAATAGTTTTTTGCACCTAGAATTCCTCGCCAAGTTAGTCCTTTGAGCTCTGGGCGACCGTAAGCTTCCGGCATAAAGCCGCTTGCTGCGCTGCGCTTTTTATTCCTTTGCCTTCCGGTCTTTGTCGACCACGGCCTAATGAAGCTTAATAATTCATTGTTCCACAAAAACGAAAAAGATTATGGAGACTTCCGCAAGAAAAATTGATTTGTTTGAAGTAGCTGAGATTAAGCTGACTTACCTAAATCCCGTCAAGCCATCAGAAAGACCGAAAGTAGATTGTTATAGACAAGTGTATGAGGTGTTTTGTTCCTTTTGGGAAGAAGATAGTTTGGAATTTGTAGAGCATTTTAATCTGATGTTGCTGAACCGTGCCAATCGGGTATTGGGTATCATGAATATCAGTTCCGGTGGTACTGCCGGAACGGTGGTAGATGTTAAACTGATCATGGCCACTGCTTTAAAAGCAAATGCCTCTTCCATCATTTTAAGCCATAATCATCCCTCCGGAAATTTAAGGCCTTCAGAGCAGGATATCCGACTCACCTCCAGGGTAAAAGATGCAGGGAGGATATTGGATGTACCGGTGTTGGATCACATCATCATCAGTTCGGAAGGATACTATTCATTTGCTGATGAAGGAGCCCTTTAAGGGCTTTTTTTTGAAGATTTGAAACGTGTTAATTATGGTATGCTTTTGTTGATCTTAGTTCCCTCAATTTGGATTGGTAAAAGTTATTCTAGGCGGCTTTTTCTAATAATATTCAACTCTTTTTCAGTTAAATTTATTTTTAAGTGTCATCATTTCCTGACTGATCTTATTGTCCCTTATTTTTGCATAATGCTGGGTATGTTGGAGGGATTTATGCCCAAGCATTTTGGAGACAGTTTCTATAGGAATTCCATTTCCTAGCGTAACGGTAGTAGCAAATGTATGCCTTGCAATGTGAGAGGTCAATGGTTTGGTGATTTCACATAAATCACCGATTTCTTTCAGGTATGCATTCATTTTTTGATTACTGAGTACAGGGAAAAGTTTTCCGGAGATCTCCCGGCATGGATAATTCTCATATTTTTTTAGGATACTTAATGCCTGAGGGAGGAGAGGGAGCCTGGAAGGAGCTCCTGTTTTTTGTCTATAAATGGAAATCCAGAGTTCTCCATCAATCCCTGTGAATAAATCAGCAACTGATAATTTTTTCACATCAATGTAGGCTAACCCAGTGTAGCAGCAGAACACAAAAATATCCTTGACCTGGTTAAGCCTATCCATTGAAAATACTCTTTTGGAGACTCTTGCCAATTCGTCTTCCGATAAGGATTCTCGAATTACCTCCTTTGTCGCCATGCTGTATTCGCTAAAAGGATCTTTCGGCAACCAACCTCTCTTGACACAGGATAAAACAATTTTTTTCAGGTTTGTCAGATATTTCATAGAGGTATTATGGCTGCATTTGCGTACGGATTTAAACCAGTATTCGAAATCGACTACAAAATCATAGTCTAGTTTTCTCAATTCAATGTCTGGTTTCCCGAATTTCCATTGGATAAAATCCTGGGTATGTGACAATGCAGTCTCAAATCGCTTTAATGTGCCTGAGGTGTATTCTGAGCCAACCAAAGATTTCATCCGGTTGTTGTGATCTTCAAAAACATCGATTAGCTTTTTATATTCCTCTGTTCTTCCTAAAAGAAGGTTCTTGATTGAGTCTGCAGTGATGTCTTTACCTTTATCTATCAAAGCCTGCTTGGACTGCAAAACTTTCATTTTTAAGGAATCCAGGTAATTGTTTACTCTTTTTGCATCCTCTTTACTGCCTAGTGCCTTGCCAGCTTTTTGGTTCCACCTAGTAGTTTGCCAAATAATTTTGGTGGAAATGTCTCTGGTCTGTCCATCCACTGTCAATCTCAAGAAAATGTATCGGTCTTGACTTTTACTTCCTTTTTTGGCTTTTAAATAAAACGATACTCCAAATGTTGTTTCAAGCATTTCTTTTCTGTTTGCGAATACCAAATACCAATAAAGCTGAGTTAATGCTAGCTCTATCACCATTTGGACTCAGTTTGTGAGTTTATTAATAGACCCTCACCTATGAAAAAAAAAGCGTCTTTTTTCCAAAATGCCGAACGCCAAGAATGACGCTTTTTTTTATTGCATTCAATTGATGTTATTTATATGAATCAATGAATAGTGCAATTTTCGACTCTTAGGAGAAATTTGTATCCTTTTGATGGAAATTGATTGCTAGGAAAGTAGTTAAAAACACTGTAAATCAGATTTTTATATTAAATTAAATCTGATTAAATCCTAAAAATAAAAAGTCCATCAAATAGCTCTTTGATGGACTTTAATAAGATTTGATTTTACTTTAAGCAGAGAGTGGGGGATTCGAACCCCCGGTACGGTATGACCCGTACGACAGTTTAGCAAACTGCTGGTTTAAGCCACTCACCCAACTCTCTCTGTAATTAATTGTCAAACTGCTGTCCCGATAGCTATCGAGGATAAGCCACTCACCCAACTCTCTGGATGACCATTTTAGGAAAGATTCAAACTCAATTATGAAATTTGAAAGGAGACATAGTCCATTTCCTTTAGGCGTTGCAAATATAAATCAATTGCTAAGATTATAACAAGTGAAATAGCTTTAGAAATTATTTCAGGATTGTATTTTCTTTAAAATACTGGTAATCAAAAGAAATAATTTTTACTTTCGCAGCTCTTAATTAATGAAAATACCCAATCTACGGTATTTCTTTTTAGTATTAGCTTTTATAGATTTGTAGATAACTAACTTATTTTATGTTAATTCAAACGAACAGCGGTAACTTTTTGATTGAAAGAAATCTTGTAAAACCGGATTGTGTTAAAATTAAAACCAATTCGAAAGAAGAGCTGGAACGATTTTTTGGTTCATTCGAAATAACCCAATCTTCAGATTCTGAATTTCCTTTTCAGATTTGTGCTTGTAAGCAAGAGTTTACGAATGCTTTAATTTTGATGGTGAAAGAGATAGAATATCCTATTTTTAATCGATTAGACTTAGTTGATTAATTAATTCTCAAATATTTTAGAATTTTTTCAAAATGCTTTTAAGGAATGAAAAGCATTTTTTAGTTATGTAGTTGCTTTTTAATGTTGTTAAAGAATATCCTCCTGATTATTAGCTGATTTAAGTGATATTAACTTACTGTTCTTAAGTTTTTTTATTAAAAATTTTTCTTAATATTTCGAACTTCTAAGTATAAAAAGTTATCACCCGCCCTCCCTTTTTATTGTGATTAGAGCTGAAAAATTGGAAAATCTTATTCCAGAAATTTTGATGGAATCCAAACATTTATACCTCATCCTTTTGGATGTTGAGGGGAATGTTTTGAATTCTAATAAAATATTTTTTGAAGTAGCTCCAAAATCAATAAATCAACCCCTTGTTTCCTACCTGTCTGTAAAGTCAAAAAAATGTTTTTCTGAAATACTTTATGAACTGCTTTCTAAACCAAAAGATAAAAAGAGTCTCTTTTTGGATTTTAACGGTTGCGAAAATAAAATAGGTATTTGGTGGGAATTTTCGGTGATCACTTCTCCCGAAATGGATTTTATGGGAATTATGGGGATGGGAATAAGTCCTGAATTTCGACTATTAAAAGATCAATTTCCCTGGAAGAATTTAAGCGAACTCTTAAGTTTTTCAAAAATCACATTGGATGATGAATTACAAGTAATTGAAACAGAAAATGCCTTAAGCAATTGGTTAGGTATTGACGAACGATCGATTCTAGGAAAGAATGTATTTCAATCCATCTTATTACCCTTAGATTTAGATTATAAAGAAAAATTAAAGCTATTTAAGAAGGATAAAGATACCTGTGTTTTGCTTTTAAACGATCCCGGAAATCAGAAAGAATATGCTGGATTATTGATGTCCACTAATAATGAGACACATCTTTTTGTCATTCCAAAAATTATTGAATCAAATAAGGATTCTTTGAAAAAGCCTTTCAATGAAGAACAACTTTCAAACCTTCCAGGATCTATTTGGATTGTCGATAAGGAATTAAAACTAGTTCAACAGAATAATTCCGGTAGTAATTTGTCAAAAGCTTGGAATGGAATAGCATTCAAAGAAAATGATATTTTTAATTTTCCACAGCGAATTGGGAAGCTCACAAATTTTATAGAAAAAGTAAAAGAATGCCTGAAGACGGGTAATTCATTTGAATTAGATATTCAGTTAAAATCCAGTTCATTAGAGTTTGCGTTTTGGAAAGCGAATGTAAAAGCCATTAAGGATTCTAGTGGGAAAAGTGTAGCAGTATTGATTCAAGTAATTGACAATTCCGCATGGGGGAAAAAATCATTGGAGCTTCAGTCTGAAAATCAACTATTGAAAGAATTGGCATTGAAACCATCCCATATACTTAGATCTCCTCTATCTTCCTTGCTAGGGATATTGGATTTGATCGATCCGAATCAGTTGAATCAAGAGAATTTGAAATATTTTTCCTATCTAAAACCATTGGCTAGAGAACTTGATGAAGTAATTAGATCCAATGCAAAAAAAATAAGTGTTTTCGATTAATATAATCCAGTAAGATTCATCTCAGATAATTTGGCAGGAATTTGAATCCCTGAGAAGTTTATTCTTTCCCCGGAAATAAGTATTTCCAAATCACTTCGAAAAATTATCCCTTCGGTTTGAGATAAAACTGAAGGACTACCCAAATAAGTTTTTCTTATTTTACCACCAAAGAATTGTGTCCCCGAATAGTCAGAAATCAACCAGATAAATGATTGAGATATAATTCCTTTGTTTTCATATCCTAATAAAATCACTTTCATCCCATCATCACTGATATCAGCACCAGTGATAAGTCCTTGGGAATTAAATTCCTCAATGGGTGAAATTTGTTGATTGGTGACTTCATCTTTGATGATATAATGCCTGGTTTTATTGTCCCCCCAATTTTTTGAAAAAAGATGAAGTTGATTATTGAGATAGAAAAAACTTTCACAATCGAAGTTGTTTGTTTCCATTGTTCCAGAGAAATCAACTTGATCAGCAAATGAAAACGCTATTTTCTCGGCAATCACAGAGGATGAACCTAATAAATCGGAAATTGGTATTTTAAGAATATTCAAGTCTTTTCTAGCTCCACTATTATTCCCAAAGTCACCAATAAATAGGTGAGTTTCGCTTTGAGCTAAATCTTCCCAATCCTTGTTGATGGCGTTTTCAATTGAAATCTCCCGAATTAAGCTTCCATCTAATGGGTTGATCTCTTGAATTTTCGCAGTATTGCCTCCGTCATTGATAGAAAATAGTCTGTCATTAATGTAGGCTAGACCTGAACTTTCGTTTAAAGATTCGTTGAGCTCTTCCACTACAGAAGGCATTAGATTTAATGGCTTATTTTCTTGGTCTAATAGAATCTTTTCCTTGATGATATCAAAATCTACTTTTTGGAAACTACCCGTTTCTAATTCGTCATTCTTCAAAATGATTTTTTCAATGTGCTGAAATTCAACGAATTGGTTTATGAATCTAAATTTATTACTTGGCGCATCTACACTTATTTCTGCGATGGTTTTTAAGCCATTTTTCACATAGCTATAGAAAACATTTTCCAATTCAAAAAAAGTGGATGATGGATGCGAAATGAAAATTGGTTTTTGGGTTACCTCACTTTGTGCGATTGTAATGAGACCATACTCTGTATCTGCGGGTAAAATGAGGGATTGTTTTTGCTGATTTAAAAGGAAGGAACCTTCAATCTTTAGAGGAAGAAATTCAGAAAAATCCCCTGCCATTTGCTCTCCTGAATAGTTGTAATTCCCCAAAGGCAACTCAATTGACTTCGGATTGGAAAAATCATTTGGGTTTATAGCAAATTGAAATGATTGACCATCTTCATTTAAAAAATTAAGATTTAGAGTGTTGTTAAATTTATGAGACCAAGTATTTCCATCTGGTATGGTTTGGCTTCCATTTATTAGATTAATCCCTGTAACAGAAAGCTCGCCATATCCTGTCCTTGGTTTTTCATCTTCTTTGCAAGACGAAACTAAAAGGATCCAAAAAACTAAAAAAGCAATTTTTCTCATTCTTAAAAATAACTACAATCAATTGTCAAATCCAATTCTCATTTTGCAACTCTTCAATCCAAAGTAAACTACTGTCTCCATAGCTTAAAAAGCGGTAATCTTTTAGCAAGGCTTCTTCATACAATTCTTTCCATTTTTCACCAAGAATTGATGCAATCAAAAGAATTAAAGTAGATCCTGGTTGATGAAAATTGGTGATTAATCCCCTTACCACTTTAAATTTATAGCCAGGGAAAATGAATATTTCAGTTGAACCTACCAAAGTTCCAATGTCTCTTTTTTCCATTTGCTCAACAATGGCTTGAAAAGAGGTTTTTAAATCAGGCAATTCTTCGAAGTTTCCGTAGGGATATAATTTTGGAATAAAGAATTTCTCATCTTCATTCCTTAAGAGTTTAACCCCATACCAATATAAACTTTCCAAGGTCCTGACTGAAGTTGTTCCCACAGCTACAATTTTCCCTGTATGATTTATGAGGTTTCTAATCGATTGGATATCAATATGAATCTGCTCACTATGCATCGGGTGCTCTTCAATGGTTTCTGATTTTATAGGTTGGAAAGTGCCAGCACTGACATGCAAGGTGACATGCTCTGTTTGAACGCCCTTACTCTTTAATTTTTTTAAAATTTCATCTGTAAAATGTAGTCCCGCAGTAGGTGCTGCAACTGCCCCTTCCTTTTCGGAATAGACGGTTTGATATCTGGATTTATCTTGCTCAATAGGCTTTCTATTTAAATAGGGAGGCAAGGGGACTTCACCGCAGGCTTCCACCAAATCCACAAAAGCAACCAAAGAATTGTCCCATGAGAATTCAACTAGCCTTTTCTCTCTTTCCAATAATTTTGCTGAAAGGATTATTTCTTGGTTTTGGAATTGAACTTTTCCTTTAAGTATTTCTCCATCTTTCCATTTTTTAGAATTCCCAATCATAGTTTCCCAAACCACAGGAAATTTCGCAAGCATTATTTCAGGAATAACTGTCGTAGGGGAAATGGGTTGTAAAAGGAAAATTTCAATTTTAGCTCCAGTTTCGCGTTGAAAAATTAACCTGGCAGGAATGACCTTAGTATTGTTGTAAACTAGGATACTATCAGAGGGGATAAGTTTTGGAATATCAGAGAAATTGAAATGCGATATTGCCCGATCTTTATACTGAAGAAGTTTTGAGGAATCTCGTTTTTCGAGTGGGAATTTAGCAATTCTCTCCTCGGGCAATGTATATTCGTAGGCCTTTAAATCGATTTTAGGGGTATTCATAATCTTTACTAATTCGCTCGCAAATATAGCCCTTGTAAGAAGAATTACCGATCTACACTATTAATAACTATGTCAACTGGCAAAAGTATCCGATTTGATTTTATAAAAAGAAACTTGATTTTCCGTTTTGATGCCGGTACTTCCAGAGGTGTTTTAAAAACCAAAGTGGTGTTTTGGGTTAAAGCTTACGAGGAAAATAAGGATCTAGTTGGTTGGGGAGAAGCTGCTCCATTGATCAATTTGAGCGTGGATGATAGACCTGATTTTGAACAAGTTTTGAAAAGCCAACTTCAGGAATTGGAGAACCAAAGTTGGGAAATGGAGGAAAGTAGTTTATTGAATCAGGTTTCGGAATTGGTGCCATTTGAATTGCCGAGTATTCGTTTTGGAGTTGAAACAGCATTGTTGGATTTAAAAAATGGCGGAAAGAGAAAGATTCTGGATAACTCTTTTTTTGATGAGCAAATGCCAATTCCAATCAACGGGTTAATTTGGATGGGAGATGAGGCATTTATGAAGAAGCAAATCGATGAAAAGCTGGAGCAAGGCTTTGATTGTATAAAAATGAAGATCGGTGCGATAGATTTTCAAAAAGAGCTGGACTTACTCCAATATATACGAACTAGTTATTCTGCAAACGAAATTACCCTAAGAGTAGATGCTAATGGAGCTTTTTCACCAGAAGAGGCATTGGAGAAACTAGAAGCGCTTCAGGAATTTTCACTACACAGTATAGAGCAGCCCATTGCGAGCGGCCAAATCATGGAAATGAAAAGGATTTGTGCTAAAACTTCTTTGCCAATTGCCTTAGATGAAGAATTAATAGGAGTGAGGGGAAAAGGTGTCTTACTGGATCAAATTCATCCTCAATTTATTATCCTCAAACCAAGTTTGCTAGGTGGAATTAAAGAAACTCGTGAATGGATTTATGAAGCAGAAAAAAGAAAAATCGGATGGTGGATGACTTCAGCTTTGGAAAGCAATATTGGTCTGAATGCTATTTGCCAATTAACCAGCCAATATAGACCGACGCTTCCTCAGGGATTAGGAACAGGAAAACTATTCCAAAATAATATTGAATCTCCTTTGACTGTAAGTGATGGTCAAATCCAATATAACACTCATCTCAATTGGGAGAATCCACTTTAATCTGGTAATTGAAAAAGATAGACCGGTTTATTCACCTGAACTTTCCAATCGGTCAGTTTCAAGGTTCCGTTTTCACTTTCTCTTTCGAAAACCACGATATCATTACTAGCCTGGTGCGCAGCCAATAAATAGTTTCCATCATTAGTCAAGTTGAAATTTCTTGGCATTTTTCCTCCAGAACTTATGTTTTGAATACGGTCGAATTCACCTGAATCGTTCATTTTAAAAACTGATATGGTATTGGCATCGCCACGATTTGAAACGTAGACGTTTTTACCATCAGAAGACAACCTAACTTCTGCAGCACCCACAGCACCACTAAAACCATCATCTACTAATGAAAGCCGTTGTTTCAAGGTGAAAGTATCATTTTTGAAATCATAGATTTCGAGCATTGCTGTCATTTCTTGTACTAAAAAAACAGATTTCCCATCAGCAGAGAAAGTTAGATGTCTTGGGCCATCTCCATGAGTAAGAGCGAATTCTTTAATTAATTCTAATGGTTCGGGATTACTAGGGTTTACTTTATAATTATAAATTTTGTCAGTACCCAAATTTGCAACAAGTAATCTGTCTCCTGAAGGATTGAAAACTGTACTGTGGACATGAGGGCCTTCCTGTCTATCAGAGTTGATGCTTTTTCCGGAATGTTGAATAGTTTGCCTATGAATTAATTTTCCATCAGTTTCAATTTCAAAAACACTCAAATTTCCTCCTGTATAGTTACCTACTGCAATCAACTTACCATTTGGAGACAATCCCAAATAGCAAGGATGATCTCCGTAGGAAGAAACTTTGTCAATAAGTTCTAAAGAATCGGCCTCACGATTTAATTTAAAACTTAAAATATCTCCACCACCAGCTCCAGCAGATTCTTCTAAAGCATAAACCTGATTTCCATCTTGACTGGTTAAAACAAAGGATGGATTTTGAACATCTGGTGCCAAAAGAGTCACTTCAAAAATATTCTCTTCGGGATTGAATTTCAATAGGTTTATCCCTTGTTCTGATGAATCAGTATACGTACCTACGATAAATGTATAGGTTTCACTTTCTTGGTTCATGGATACTTCTGATGGGTTTTTACAAGAAATGCTTAATAGCAAGAGAAGAGTGATTACAAAAGTTGATTTCATAAAAGAAAGATAGAGAAATATTTGTTCCATGTTAATTGTCTAAAATTTTAAAATAATTTAAAAAAGGTGTAAAATATTAAATGATTAAGCTTTATTCTTACTGAAAAGGCAAATAATTGGGTAAAACTTGGAATTTTATTTAATTTAGAAAGCTCATTAAATTAGACCCTGATGTATAAAACCTATGATACTGAAGTCGCCAAGCGATTTACCATTTACAACAGTTTATTTTTAGATCTTCCGTTTGATGATATCTATCGAACAGGCACCTTGCTCCCGATCTTGGGCACAGCCTGTCAAAAAGGTTTCCAATCTGGCTTGACTCCAAAAGAGATCATTCATGGGTTTTTCGAAGAAATGATGTCGGGGAATTCTACGACAGATCAGAACAATCTTCTTTTTAAAATGATACAGTATGTTGAAAGACAAGTCGTATTATTTGATTCGATAGAGGATGCTGCTTATGAAAAAATAAATGATCTAAGTGGAAAAGGTTCTATCAAGGCGCTGATCAATAGAGCGGATAATGATCATAAGCGAGAAGCTCTAATTGAAAAGTTAAAGAATTTTTCAGTAAGACTTACACTTACCGCGCATCCGACGCAGTTTTATCCAGGAAGTGTTTTAGGGATTATTACAGATTTGGAAAATGCAATTCGAAAGGATGATATAGGACAAATTGACCAGTTGTTAAAACAATTGGGCAAGACTGGATTTATCAACAAAGAAAAACCAAGTCCTTATGAGGAAGCAGTAAGTTTAATATGGTATCTGGAGAATGTTTTTTATCAAAGTATTTCTGATATCGTAATCCGGTTACTCTCCACACTTGAAATACCTCTTCATAGTTGGGAAAATCCGGGATTGTTGAAGATAGGTTTTTGGCCAGGAGGAGATAGAGACGGAAACCCATTTGTCACTCATGAAACCACAGTTCAGGTAGCAGAAAGATTGCAGAAGTGGATTTTGAGATGTTATTATAGGGATCTGAGAAGGCTTAAAAGAAGATTGACTTTCAAAAATGTAGAAGATAAAGTACTTCAGATTGAACGGGCTATATTCTCGACATTGTTTGAAGACCAATCTGTTTATAGTTCTAAAGAGCAATTATTGGATGATCTTTTTGAGGTAAGGGAATCTTTGATAAAATATCATAAAGGGATGTTTCTTGACTTGTTGGATCAGTTTATTCTGAAAGTCAAAATATTCGGATTCCATTTTGCCTACATGGATGCCCGTCAGGATAGTAGAAAGCACGATAGCCTTTGGGAAGAGATTTTCTCTATTAAGGGAATTGAATGGGCGAAAACTGAAGATGATCAGATAAAGCAGATTCTTGAAATTGAGAATTTGCCGGATATTTCTGAAGTGAAAGATGAATTTCATGTAGAGATGCTTCAGACTTTTGGAGTGATAGGTCAAGTGCAAGATTCAAATGGAGAAGAAGCGCTTCATCGATATATTATTTCTAATTGTCAATCTAGAAAGCATATGCTGGAAGTATATAAACTTGCCAAGCTCATAGTTGGATCGGGTAAAGAATTGCTTCCATTAGACATAGTGCCACTTTTTGAAACGATTGACGATTTGGCCAAGGCTCCAGAAATCATGACTAGCCTTTATCAATTACCAGAATATAGAGAGCATTTAGCAAGCAGAGAAAATAAACAAACGATTATGTTGGGCTTCTCAGATGGCACCAAAGATGGCGGCTATTTGCAGGCAAACTGGTCAATTCTAAGAGCCAAAGAAGAGCTAACAAGAGTTTCTAGAGAAAATAATATTGAAGTGGTCTTCTTTGACGGTAGAGGAGGGCCTCCTGCCAGAGGTGGTGGAAATATGCATAATTTTTATGCTTCTCTTGGGGAAAAAGTCGAAAATTCTGAGATCCAGGTAACAATTCAAGGCCAAACTATTTCTGCTAATTACGGCAAGCAGGCCTCATGCACTTATAATTTTGAACAGTTGCTTAGTGCAGGATTAGAGAACCACCTTTACTCTGATTCTGAAAACAATCTAAATTTAGGGCAGAGAGCCCTAATTCAAGAACTTGCAGATAAAGCTTACGAATCCTACAAGGATTTCAAAAATCATCCGAAATTTGTCCCTTATCTAGAGCATGTCACTCCTTTGAAATATTTTGGGATGACCAATATTGGCTCTCGGCCTTTAAAGAGAGGAAAAGGGGGAGGCTTGAAATTTGAAGATCTCCGTGCTATTCCTTTCGTTGGAAGTTGGGCGCAAATGAAGCAAAATATCCCAGGTTTTTATGGAGTAGGAACAGCTATTGAAAAAATGGAAAAAGAGGGAAAACTAGAGGAATATAAAAAGCTGTATCAAAATAGTTTATTCTTCAGAACTCTTTTGGGAAATTCTATGCAGTCTCTAAATAAATGCTTTTATCCAGCTACTTCGTATTTGAAAGGGGATAAGTCTTATGGAGAATTCTGGGAAATCATGTTTTCAGAATACAATAAATCTATAGAAAAGCTGAAGGTTGTTTCTGACATGGATGAGTTGATGGGGGATAACCAAATCAGTAAAAGGTCTATCGCTATCCGCGAAAAAATAGTATTGCCTTTGATCACTATTCAGCAATATGCTATCCAAACGATGTTGGAGTCTGGTGAAAGCTCCGAATTACTTCAAAAGCTTATCTTACGAAGTATGTTTGGAATCATAAATGCAGCAAGAAATGCAGCTTAATTAATGATCAAAACTTCCTGAAATAAAATAGCCCCCAAAAAGTTGACACTTAATGGGGGCTATTTTTTATTAAAAGGTTTTTTTCTTTTTGAAAATCATTTCCCGGAAATCAATCCATCTTTAAGCAGTCTATTAACTACCATTTCAGAAAATGATCTTGAAAAAGTATCTATTGAGCTAGGGTTTGTTGTTTCAGATTGTGCTGACCAAACCAAGGCTTCAGTTTTGGCATCATATAAGTTCATTTCCAAGTAGTACTTTTTATCAGTAGTATAATATCCAGGATCATACATTACTGGGCTATAATATGAATAATACCCATTGAACCTACCATAGTAGCCTCCATATCCCATTGGAGCATAAGTAGTTGTCCCTTGGACATGCCTTGTTTCAGAGGTTTGATCTAACAATGCTATAGTAAGAATTGCATCACTACCTCCATCAATAATTGCCTTTAATTTAGGAACCATATTCTCTTCTGTAGCTTTAAATCCAGGAGGAATGATATCAAAACTACTTACAGCAGTCACATTTCTTGCTTCTAGCTGGGCATCAATATCATTTTCTATAGTTTGCCTAGCTACTAGGTTGTCAGAAATACCTGTGACAAAAATGCTCGAATAAGGTTCGGCCGGTGTATTGGGGCCTGTCCATGAACCAATGATTTTTGTGCTTGGAGAGCAACTTACTACCACAGCCAAAATCAAAAAGGTAAAAACTAAATTTATTTTTTTCATAAGTGCTTTATTATTGAATAGTTATTTTTGATCAATTTCTTCGAAGAGTTTAGTTACTGCAAATTTTATTGCCTCTACTTTTTTCTCCTCTTTCTTGGGTACTACTCGATTTATGGATCCAACCCAAACTTCTTGGTTATTTTTGGAATCCACTAGGTGCATTGTAACACTACCTTCTTTGTAAGTATTCACAGGAACTTCTTCACTCTTCCAGGTATACTGTCTTTGACCGGTATACATAAATGGGTCAGTTGCCAAACTGGTAGTTCTAGTCTGTACCTTTTCCTCGACAACTAATCCGAGATTAACTTTTAAGTCTGGATTTGATGATTTTTGCAAGCCTCGGTTCACCATCGCTTCTTCTATTTCTTGCTTCAATAATGAAATGGCCTTTTCAAAATTCGGATTTTCTGGATTTGTATTTTCTATTTCAAAGAAGTCAAAACTTGAATAGTCGGATAATTCAAAATCGTTAAAGGAATCATCATCTACCATCACCAAGGAAGAAGTACAGCTAAAACTTAGAATTAAGAGTAAAGTAAAAATCAATCTGTTGAATTTCATGCTCATTTGATTTAAGGTATTTAAACTAAATCTAAAAAAACAGCTATTTTCTTATTCTTCAATAACCAATTTTAAGTGATATTTCATTTGAATGGTTAAGAATATACTCTTAAATATCATCCTAAAAACGTGACTCAGGTTATTAATAGAAATAGTTTTGGCCAGGTTTTTAGGATGATAGATTATCCTTAATTAATAAAAACTATTCCAAAACTAAAATTCAGATTGGATTGCCCATCAAAGTTATCACTTCCAACTCCCATCAGATATTTAGCACCAACTCTAAATGCCATATTTGGATTTGGTTGGATTAAGGTTCCAATTTCTGGTTTCACAGCGAATTGCCAATGTGTTTGATCAGAAGTATAGATCCCCATATCGATTTTACGTTGGCTCGCCATTGTTCCAACTCCCAATCCAGCATACGGTCTAATTAAGCCAGTTCTTAAAGCGTAGTAATTTGCAGTAACCAAAATAGGCCAGCTATACTGATATCTATATTGAATACCCGAAAGGGAAGCTGTTCCTTCTGAATATACTTTATCTTCCTCTCTTTTATAAAGGGTGGTATGACCAGCTTCAAGGCCAACCGCCCAATGTGGATCGATGAATTTTTGATATTCGAAAACGAATCCTCTTCCTGAAACCTGATCAATGAAGTCCGATGTATTTCCCAAAGGAACAGTCACGGCATAATTGAAAGAAAATAAAGAGTTTTGAGCATTGGTAATTACCGAAAGTCCAAAAACAAGTAGGATAGTAGCTATAATATTTTTCATGGATTATTTTGCTAAGTAAGGAGATTGTTCAAAGGCTTGATTGATGCTGTTATTTACTCTTTGGTTAATGCTGTTAGCATTCCCTTCAAGCAATCCATTGATCACACTTGTCCAAACAACGGGGATTTTATCTGAAGCATCTAAGTCACTCACTGATGTCATTTGCATCATCACGGTTCCAGTTCTTACGGTGCTCACTTGCGGTGGGTAATATCCCGGATAATACCAACCCCAGCCTGGTACCCAGCCTGGGTAAAACCATGACCAATATGACCAATCATAATAAAAAAACACATAATCAGTCTGAGCTACAGAAGGTAAAATAATCAAATCAGGATTTGCACTTTGATCTACTTGTCGATAACCTAAGCCATCCATATTACTTCTAATAGAGGCCAATATAGCAGCTGTATATTCAGGATTAAGATATTCAGGTTCTTCACCTGGTTCTAAATCGGGGAATTGGTCGGTGATTTTGATGATTTTGTCAGGAAGAGCATAAGTGCCTTTTGAAGTAAAATCGAAACCTGAGTCATAATTTGTATAGACAATGTCTAATTCGTCTACATATTCTGCTCCATCTGGAGTACAAGAAAAAATACTAACCGCAAATAGCGACGCTAGTATCTGTTGGTGTAATTTTCTTTTCATTTTTTTTGTTGGTTAATTCTCTCCAATAAATGGAAGTTCTTGCTGCATCGCGTTTCTAATGGTATTGTGGATATAAGTATCAATCTGAAGAAATTTTGCAGCGTCTAAAGCAGAACTAACCTTTTTGAATTTTTTGTAATATTTAGAGTGTAATTTTGAAAGCGCAATATCATTAGTTACACTTCTTTTAGCTAAATCATCAGCTTGCTCTTCTCCCAGAGTTTCGAATTGCTCCAAATAATCATTTATGATCTTCATTCTTTCTCTGGAGATTAATTTTCTTTCTTCTTCATACGTTTGATAGACGGTCCAGAATCCTGGTGCGACGGATTCAGGTAAATCCATATAGGCATCGACCAGCATCTTTTTGTCTTTACCGAATGCAGACTGAATAAGAGTTATCTCATCGTCTACTGTCATTGTTTGGGACTTTACCTCTATTGAAAATAATATAAAACAAAGAGGTAAAAATAGAATCCATTTTTTCATGGCATAAATAGTTTAAAAGTAATGAACACTAAAAATCAAAAATAAAAAGTTCTATGTTTTTATATCTAATTTTTACTTAAAATTATTCAATAATAAGAGAATGCTTACAGTTAAATCAGGGTTTTCCTTAAAATGACTCATTCACGTTTAAATAAAAGCCGGAGTTCCCTTTACTTCCAAAGCCATAATCGGCAGAAATAGTAGTCCTGTTTTCTTTATTGATCATAACCCGGAAACCAAGACCATAGGCAGCATTAATGTTTTCAAGTAGCTTTTCTTGGGTCATTTTACTTCCAAAAGAGGAGGCGTTGAAAAATAAAGTTCCTCCAAACGTCTCTTTGTTTTTTTGAAGTGGAAATCTATATTCTGCTTCTGAATACAGCATAGATTCACCACGGAATCTTCCCTGGGCATATCCTCTACCTGATCTTCCAAACATATCATATCCTATAGAGGGCAAGTTCATATAGGGTAAATCCCCCGATACAAGAAAATTTCCAAGCCCCCAAACAGCAATCAAATGTCTTTTTCTTTGCTCGTTTAAATGGAAGTAATGTCTGTAATCCAATAAAAGTGTAGAAGAGTTTTTTTCTGACCCTAAAAAACTCGGATTTACCTTAAATGAAATTAAAGCAAAATTCTTTTCATAAGGAGAAACTGCAACATCTCTATTTTCCATTACACCATTAAAAGTAAACCCAGAAAGGGTGTACCTATCTTGATCAAATCCCAATTGGGAATTGTAGAAATCATGTGAAAAATTCAATTCGGTGGGAGGTAATTCTGAATCTATGAAGTTTTCAATTTTCGAAAATACATCTAAGTGATATCCTACTCCTAAGTAGAATTTAGAGGAGCCAATTTTCCTTAAAACTGTTTCATAAAACCGAATCCAAGAATAGTCCATCTGTTGCTCACCCCACAAAACTCCTTGTTGATTGGGATTTTCAATAGGCTCATTGGGAGAGGAGCTCCCTAAACCGTAGGTGGGTTGTGAAGTTATGAAATACCTCCAGTCGCCCACTAATATCCATTTATCTTCAGATAGAAAGATATTAGATCTTGAGCTGAATATCCATTGTTTCTTAGTTGTGTAAAGAAAATTCCCAACCAGATTTGAGAGGTGTGTATTTTCCGGGTTACCCATTCTCCAGGTAGCTGAAGGAGCCAAGCCAAAAAGCCAGCCATTTGCTGGGTTTGAACCTATTGCCGGTAAAGGGACTAGCTTAAAGTCTCTTATCTGATTTGGTTTGTAGGATGAATCTTGTTCCTGTGCAAGTAAGACTTGTGTGCAAATAATTACCAGAAATACTGTCAGGAGTTTTTTCATTAGAAGGAGATGTCATACTGAAGTCTAAATCTCAACTCATCACTTTGAGGAAGTGATTCGTCCTCAAAAGTGAATTTCGTGATTTCTGTCGTCAGTTTGTTTTTATGCCCAACAAAAAACCAGTTGAATGCTAAAGCTAATTCTTTTTGTCTATTTTTTGATATAGATAAATCAGGTCTTAACTCTGCAATCCGAACAGCAACCTCAAGAGGTTTTGGCCAAAAATTTAATATCTGGTAGGGAAAATAGCCTGCCGTAAGATAAAATCCTCCTAGAGTTGTGCTTCCATAATCTTCATAATTATCAACAATGTTTTTTCTATGAAATTCACTGGCCCAAGAGAAGCCTTTGTAATTAAATGCGGTTTCAATATTAAATTGTTTCACAGAATATTGCCCGTCATTTGTCCCTTCATATCCAACCAAGTTTCCGCCTCCTGAAGAAGAGAATCGAGTATAAGGACTTGTATTTGTGATGCCAGCAAAGGCAATCAATGCAGCTGGTTTTTCAGAAATAACTAAATCTCCTCCAGAAAAAGGCACTTCTCTTCCAAAAAGATTCCATTGGAATCTTCCAAAATACATCATTTTAGAATCATCATTGGATCTGGCCCCTCTTCCAGTCCCTGTGAAAACTCCAAGCCAGTAATTGAAATTAGCAGTTCCACCACCATCTAGATTTCCATATATGGAAATTCCTTGCTGCCTATCTACAGTAAATTTTTGATTGAGAAGTGATCGGTCAACAAACTGTTGATCGCCACTACTTATGAATCTTTCTCTGGTAAACTCTACTTTCCATTGGCCTGCTTTAAAATTCAACCAAGGATATTTTTCAATCATTATTCTAAAATCCAATAAAATGCTTTGCCCTAACTCATATTCAAAATAATATTTCAACCACTTCTGATAGGCATGTCCTCCAATTTTTAATCTTGCTCGATTAATTTTAAAAAGTTTTAAATCCTGATTTTTGAAATCTTGAAATGTAATAGGATCCTGATCATCGGGAACAGCAAATCTAAATTGAAATCTACTTGCGATTTGTAACTCAAATTTCTCGTCGGATGTAGTAAAAACAAACCCTTTTGAAGTATGCTTTATAGGCTTTTCTTCTTTTGCAAGACTGATCCCAGTACTATCTTTTTCTTGTGCTAAAGAAACCCTTGATAGTAAGATTAAAGCAAGCAGTGTTATTTTTAAAAACTTTGAAAAGTTCACCCTACTGAAATTCATTATTTTTTATTTGGAATTTAAGGGTGCAAAGAAAGGAAAAGCATTGAGAAAAATTAGACTTTTCCCAATGCTTTTTTATGAATAAATTAAGACACTTACCTTGAAGCTTGTGGTAATTTAAGTACCAATCCACCTTCAAAACCAAATTGGTATAGGCTGCTAAAGCTGGAAAGACCGGCACCTACACCCCCAGTTCCAAAATATAATCCTCCACCCATTGCTTGTGTTGCTGAGTAAAGAGAAGCTTGTGCCCTAAAGGCGACTTTGTCTGAAAGCCAAAAATTAGCCCCTCCTCGAAAATTATAAGCAAATTTAGTTGCAGAGTTTTCATTTCCATTGTCTGGGTTTCCCACATTGAAAATCCCCATTCCAAATCCGGCTCCGATAAAAGGCTCCACAGTTTCATTGACAGTGAAATACCGGGTGCCATTAAGCATTAACCAATTGATGGCAAGATCAAAATTTGTGTTTTGGACCCCACCAAGAATTCCGTTGTCCTGGTAGACGGTAGGGGCATTGGTGTCTTGGCGAAGGTATTGAATTTCTATGGCTCCTCTGTTCGGGATAAGATATTCGATTCCTGCACCCCATCTAAGTCCATCTTGAATTTGCCCTTCGTAGTAAGAGGAACTTGAGAAATAGGAATCAACTTTGTCCTTGAAAACATAGCCTGCGTAAGTATTGATCCGAAGTTCCTGTGCCATTGATATACCAGACACAAGAAGAAAAGCGAAAAGAATTGATAACTTTTTCATAAGTTTTATTTTGAAGAATTAGGTCTTATTAGTGCTAATTTAAGAGTGTTTAGTTGATTTTTAAATAATTTTTGTCTTGGACTAAATTACTTAAGTAAAGATTTCACAATCTCCCTCTTGATAAACACAATCAAAAACCAACTGATTCCACCCGCTAAGACTCCTATAAATGCCCCAATCAAAATGTCAATCGGATAATGTACACCAAGATATAAACGGGTATAAGATATGATTGCAGCCCAAAGGAATAACCATTTCAAATAGTTGATTTTGGAACCAATTTTTAAATTCAGAAAAGTAGCAATAGCAAAAGTATTAGCAGCGTGAGAAGAGGCAAAACCATAAAGACCACCACATCTTCCATAATTGTGAACTATTCCGTCCCATCGCTCATCGTGACAAGGTCTGAGCCTTTCGAAAAATGGTTTCATTAAACCTGAAGTGGTTTGATCTGCGATAAGTATGGATAGTGCTACTCCACCAAATACCCACCAACTGATTTTTGGGTCGGATTTATAAATGAAAAAGACAAGAACTGCATAAAATGGAATCCATGTTATCGTTTGAGACATTTGATACATTATTGGGTCTAGCCAGTCCCAATGAAAGGAATTTAGAAAAATGAATAATTCCTCATCCAATTTTGTAACGTATTCGGTCATACTGTTAAATTAAGCCAATCAATTCCCTTCTTAAGATTTTCTAAAGTGAAACTTTCTTCGCTTCCAATTTCAGGTTGATGCATATATTCCCAACTTGCCTCAGGCGGCATGCTCATTAGAATACTTTCTGTCCTACCATTGGTGTCCAAACCAAATTTAGTTCCTGCATCCCAAACAAGATTGAATTCGACATACCGACCTCTTCTTAGGTTTTGCCAAGCTTTTTCTTTAGTCCCATATGGGATTTCATGATTCTTTTTCATGAAATGAGAATAAACCTCTGGAAACAATTTTCCGATGTTTAAACTGAAATTTAAAATTTCCTCAAAATGTTTATCAGATTCACCCTTTAAATGGTCGTAGAAAATACCTCCAATACCTCTTGTTTCATTTCTATGTTTAATGAAAAAATAATCATCTGCCCATTTTTTGAATTTCTCGTAGGCTTTTGGTTCAAATTCATCGCATACTTTTTTAACCTCAGTATGAAAGTGTTTTGCATCATTTATATCTATGTAATGAGGTGTCAAATCGACTCCTCCTCCAAACCAATGAACCCCATTATCCATTTCAAAGTATCGAATATTCATGTGGATTATTGGAATCATAGGGCTTTTGGGATGGAGCACTATTGATACACCCGTGGCATAAAAATCAGCTTTTTCCAACTGAAGTTTTTCCAGGATTTTATCTGGCGTAGGACCGTGCACAGCTGAAAATGCTACACCTCCTTTTTCAATGATTTCACCATTTTTGAATATTCTTGTCCTTCCACCTCCTCCGCCTTTCCTTTCCCATTTATCTTCAATAAACTTTCCTTTCCCATCACTAATTTCAAGTTTAGAGCAAATATGATCTTGAATTCCCTGATATATTTTGGCGATTTCTTCTTTACTTTTTCTAGGCATAATCTGGTCTTCATTAAAAAGGATAACCAATCCCAAAGTTAAACACTGTTTGACCTTTTTCTCCCAAAGGCTGCTTAAAACTCAATTTATTTAAAATCCAGCGCTCACCTTCCGGTCTTGCGGGATCAATAGCTTTGGTCGCCATATCTAAACGAATGATCAGAAAGTCAAAATCCATTCTCAGTCCTATTCCCGTACCAACTGCAATTTCTTTATAGAAACGATCATACCGGAAATCAGAGCCTGGGCGTGCCGGGTCAACCCCTATATTCCAAGAATTACCAGCGTCTATAAAAAACGCCATGTCAAAATACCCTACTAAGTTCCTTCTATATTCTAGCATTGATTCAATTAGCATTTCAGCAGGCTGCTCATTTCGGTAGTCAAAATATCCCTGTTCGTTCAAAGGAGGTGTATAGCTTCCAGGCCCTAATCTTCTAGCTTGCCAAGCTCGAATACTCGTACCTCCACCAGCAAAGAAATACTTTTCATAAGGCAAAATGCCATTACTTAATCCATAGGGTTGTGCTACTCCAAAATTTAAACGATAAGCGAAAGTTTGCTTTTTATCAATTGGGAAATATCTCCGAAAGTCAGCTTGAAACTTTAACCATTGAAATCTTGCGAAGTCAGTGTTTTCATTATTTGTTGGACCGTCTAAAAAATTAAGTGATGTTCCTCCACTTTCAGCAAATAGTTTTAATAAGGAAGATCGATTAGTTTCAAACTCACCGTATTTATTGAAATTAATAATACTTTGTCCAGATACACTGCTTACTACCGAAGGAAGAAATGACCAAATCAAATTGTTTCCTTGATCCGATAAATCAGTCAAAACTTGTAAAAATTCTTCTGTAATTTTAGGTGTACGGATATAATTTATATCCATTAAATTGAAAGTAAACTGTTGGCGATTGCTTCTGGTTGCCCATGTATAGGACAAAAGTCCATTTAATCCAGACCGAGTATATTCTGGTCTGTTTGTGTAGTTAAATCCTATGAGAGTTCTGGTGTTTGGATTGTATCGCCCAAATTTCCCTAAGCTATTTGGAGAAAAAGGAATTAAGAATCTTGGGAAAATCACAGAAGCTGAGGTTCCTAATTCCCGGCTCTGATACACGCCTTGATCTGTAGCTGAGGCAACTCCCTCCAAACCTGCTCGAAAATTAAATTCCAATATTTCTCCTGCTCGAAAAAAATTTCGATTTCTTAGAGAGGCTGAGAAAAATGGTCCAGGTAGTTGTTCTGTAATGCTTAATCCCAGTTGATTGGTTAATTGATATTTCTGATTTGGTTGAGTTATGACTTTTGCCGTCAATGAGGTCCCAACTGTATCGAAGGAAATGTTTACGAATCGAAATAAATCAAGATTATTTAATTGTCTTTGAGATTCTATTACATCTGTTCTATTGTATTTATTTCCGGTGTTAAAAAACACCCTCGAAGCAAAGATTTTCTCCGAATACCGATCTTTATAAAATGAAAAATCTATATCACGGAAATCTCTATTGATCTTTTGATCTATAAAATCATTACTGGGAGGATTTACCCTAAAATAGATGGAGTCAATAGTATAAACTTCGTGTTTCTCTGTAAATGTCGGTTTTCTGATTACCTCCTCGATCACCATGGATTTTTTGGTAGTATCCTGAAATACGTTGTATTCAATAAAGGATTTAGAAAACATGTAGAATCCGTTATTTTTCAATAACTCCTCAACTCTATTTCTCTCAGCTACAATCTTGTCCTGATTATAATTTTGATTCACTATTAATTCACTCTCTGACTCCGTTCTTTTTAATAGTTTTAAAATTTCTTCATTGTCAGATCTCACATAAATTGAGTCAATTAAATAAGGCTTATTTTCTTTGATCAAATAAGTGACAAAGGCTTTTTTGTTTTTTGTTTCTACTTCAAAATCGACGGATGCATCCATAAATCCTATGTTATATAGGTAATTTCTGATTTCTGTAGTAGTTGTTTTAGTGACAGCACTATCCAAAATAGTAACTGGATTTCCTGTTCTCATCACAAAGTTTCCAAACTCTGTTTTCTTTTCCAGACTCTTAACTTTAGATTCGAGCTTGTCGTATTTTTTTATCAGTTTTCGATTGTCAGGGGTTATTCCTCGCAAAGTTCCAATAGAGTCAAGTTCTTCCCTTTTCATAGCTAGCTTAGTTGCCACTTTGGAACTGTCATAAAATAGCTGTCCAAATCGATAGATATTCACCCCAAGGGAATAATTAATCACAGGGATTCTTGTATTTGGTTCTTGAATGATAAGAGGAGATATGTCCTCCTTATTTACTTGATCAAGTCCATTTAATTCGTTTTCAAAAAGCACAAAATCTCCATCAGGAATATTTTTAGTTACAGAACAGCCTATCAGGCCTCCAAGGACAGAGATAAAAAGTATATATTTGATGAATTTCAAAATGGGAGAATAGATCGGAATGCTTAGCAAAAATACAGTTAAGTTTATAAAAACCTTACATCAAAAGAAATACC
The DNA here is from genome assembly GCA_965659625.1 of uncultured Algoriphagus sp. GTDB lineage: Bacteria > Bacteroidota > Bacteroidia > Cytophagales > Cyclobacteriaceae > Algoriphagus. The sequence continues at coordinate 26,441 of CBFHWO010000013.1, forward strand.
GAAATCTAGAACAAAAGTTCTTTGTTGAGGGTGGAAAATCAGTTTTAGAAGTATTAAACTCTGATTTCGAAGTAGAATTGCTTTTGGTAACAGATAGTTTCTTTGAAAGTAATCAGAAAATACTAAAAAACTCCCGTTCAGAGATTTTGAACGTAACCCAAAAGCAACTTGAAAGTGTAGGCCAATTCCAAAGTAATGATAGTGCTTTAGCGGTAGTGAAAATGCGGACTAACCAGTATTTTGATAATCCTCAAGAGGATTTAGTCATTGCATTGGATGATGTTAGGGATCCAGGAAATCTCGGGACGATTATTAGAATTGCAGATTGGTACGGTATTGAACATCTACTTTTTTCTGAACAAACTGCAGAATTTTATAACCCCAAAGTAATTCAAGCTAGCATGGGTTCATTTACTAGGGTTAAGTTTTATTATGGAGATTTAAAAAACGTATTTAAAAAATGGAATTGCCCTGTTTACGGAGCATTTTTAAATGGTGGTAATATTCACGAAATGACTAAACCGGAAAAAGGAATTTTATTAATGGGGAATGAGTCTAAAGGTATTTCTGATGAACTCGAACTTTTTGTAACCAATAAATTAACCATTCCTGGGTATGGGAATGCAGAATCGTTGAATGTCGCTATTGCTACTGCTATTCTTTGTGATAATTTTAAAAGATTATCAGTACGATGATTAATAAATTAGGGAAGATTTTAAATAAAGTCGGAATCAATGGATTCCTTTTAGGGATTTTCGCTTCTATATTTTTTGCCTATCTCTTACCAGAATTTGGTTCTTCTGAATCTTACGTACCATGGAAGCCAATCATTAATATAGGTATTGCACTAGTTTTTTTCTTTTATGGGGTAAAACTTGATCCGACTCAATTGAAAAAAGGATTAAAAAATTGGCGGTTACATCTACTCATTCAGGCAGCTACTTACTTACTATTTCCAGGTCTTGTCCTTTTCATATTTACCATTTTCCCATTTCTAAATCAAGATTTTAAATTAGGGGTCACTTATTTATCGGTTTTACCCTCAACTGTAAGTGCTTCGATTGTAATGGTGTCCATTGCAAAAGGAAATATCCCTGGAGCAATATTCAACGCCAGTATTTCCAGCCTCTTAGGAGTAGTGATAACACCTGCTTGGATGGGGGTCCTTGGTGATACTTCTGATTTTAAGATAGAGTTCTTACCGACCATGGGTGAGTTGTCGGTTAAGGTGCTCTTGCCAGTTATTTTAGGAGTAGTTCTTCATCAATGGCTTTATCCAAAAATGATACGCCAAATAGGAAAAGTGAAATACCTTGATCAAACTGTCATAATGATAATTGTTTTCACATCTTTTGCACAGTCATTTTCACAGCATGTATTTGATGCTTATAAAGCCTCCACTTTATTAGAAATAAGCCTTACCATGCTAGGTATCTTTTTTATTGTTTTAGGAACAATAGAGGTGATATGTAGAATTTTGAATTTCTCAAGGGAAGATACAATAACCGCGCTATTCTGTGGGTCAAAAAAATCCTTGGTCCAAGGCGTAGTCATAGGAAAAGTTATATTTCCAGATCCGGCAATACTAGGATTGATTCTACTACCGGTCATGCTCTACCATATCCAGCAATTGATAGCAGGGAGTATTTTGGCAAGTTGGTTCGGAAATAAGAACTAGCTTTTATTGACTCTTTTTGTCTTCGTCCTTAAATATGATTTTCAGAAAGCTTCTCAACTAAACTGATATATTCTTCAGTAGCTTCTTCTAAAGACTTGCCTATATAATTCTTCCAACTGTTGTATTTAGCGGCGGCTACAAAATCAAATCCTCCTGGTCTTTCCCCTTTATTATCTCCTTCTGTAGCTTGTTTATAAAGCCCATACAATTTCAAAAGGTCTTCATTTGATGGTTTGCTTGTAAATTTCTTAGTCAGTGCGATTGCCTGATCCAACGTTTCTGGTTTCATTATAAACTTGTTTTGCTGGTGCCAATTTCCAAATATGGTGCCATTTTGATATTAATCTAAAGTTGAAAACTAAAAAAAGCCAGCTAAATTTAGCTGGCTTATATAGTAAGAATTGGAGTAAGAATTAACGCTTATTCATGGAAACGTAATCTCTCTCATTGGCTCCAACATATACTTGTCTCGGTCTACCAATTGGTTCACCGTTTTCACGCATTTCTTTCCATTGTGCAATCCATCCTGGAAGCCTTCCTAACGCAAACATTACTGTAAACATATCAGTTGGAATACCTAGAGCTCTATAAATTATTCCAGAATAGAAATCCACATTTGGATAAAGTTTTCTGTCAATGAAATACTGATCATTCAAAGCTGCATGTTCTAATTCTTTAGCTATATCTAAAACAGGATCTTTAAATCCCAGTTTTTCTAATACATCATCAGCAGCTTTTTTGATAATTTTGGCTCTAGGATCAAAGTTTTTATAAACTCTATGGCCAAATCCCATTAATCTAAACGGATCGTTCTTATCTTTTGCTTTATCAAGGTATTTCTTAGCATCTCCTCCATCAGCTTTTATTGCTTCTAGCATCTCAATGACTGATTGGTTTGCGCCACCATGAAGTGGTCCCCAAAGTGCATTGATTCCTGCAGAAATAGAAGCATAGATACTTGCTTGAGAAGAGCCTACAATTCTTACCGTTGAGGTAGAGCAATTCTGCTCATGATCAGCATGAAGGATCAGTAATTTGTCCAATGCAGCAGATACAACTGGATCCACATCATATTTTTCGGCAGGAAGCGCAAACATCATTTTCAGGAAGTTTGAGCAATAGTCCAAAGAATTGTCTGGATAATTTACGGGATGTCCTACTTCATTCTTAAAAGCCCAAGCTGCGAATGTTGGCATTTTAGCCAATAATCGGATGATACTCATATTTACTTCTTCTTCATTTCTATTAGGATTTAAAGAATCTGGATAGAAAGCAGTAAGTGAACATATCAAAGAAGAAAGCACTCCCATTGGATGTGCATTGGAAGGAAAACCTTCCAAAATCTTTTTGATATCCTCATGGACCAACGTGTGATGAGTGATTTCTTTGGAGAAATTTTCATATTCACTTTGACTAGGAAGCTCTCCATAAATCAATAAGTAAGCAACTTCCAAGAAAGTAGATTTTTCTGCAAGGTCTTCTATTTTGTAACCTCTATAGCGAAGAATTCCTTCTTCACCATCTAAAAATGTAATTGCACTAGTTGTAGAACCAGTGTTTTTGAATCCAGGATCAAGGGTGATTAATCCTGATGCTCCTCTAAGCTTTGCAATATCTATTGCAGATTCATTTTCTGTACCGGTAATTACCGGGAATTCATACTCTTGTCCTTTATAGGACAACTTGGCGGATTCAGACATATAACAGATTTGTTTGGAATGCTCTAAAGAAAAAACTTAATTTTCGCGTTTAAGTTAATAAAAGCAGGTTATTTTTTAGGAGATTATTGTATTAAGGGAGATATAATTTTTCGATTAATTGATAAACAGCCTTTAAATGGCTTTAATTTAAATGAAATCGAAAGGTTATCAATTTCAATTTCAGAATCTTTTTACTCTCTTTATCTCAAAAGAAAAAAGCCCCGAAGGGCTATTTTATTAGGCGCAAAAGTGCTCAAAAACTTCAACTAAATGGTCACCGATCATTTTGGCACTTCTTCCTTCTATATGGTGACGCTCAATGAAATGAACCAACTCACCATCTTTAAATAAAGCCATAGCCGGCGAGGAAGGAGGATAGGGTAGTACAAGTTCTCTAAACTTGTCTACTGCGTCTTTATCATTTCCTGCAAATACAGTTCCTAATACATCTGGTTTTGCGTTTGCATGGTCAAGTGCATATTTCACACCTGGTCTTGCAGCACCAGCAGCACATCCACAAACAGAATTGACAACAACGAATGTCGTTCCTTTTTGATCTGGACCAAGTTTCTCTGCTACGATTTCGGCTGATCTAAATTCTTCAAAACCTTCGTTAGAAAGCTCTGCTCTCATTGGGGCAATTAATTCTTCTGGATACATATATTTTCTACTTTTATATTATTACTTAAAGAAATCCTAATTCTAATTGAGCTGCTTCTGACATCATATCCTGCGAATAAGGAGGGTCAAAAGTAACTTCTACTTCCACATTATTGATGCCTTGGATCTGCTGGATTTTATTCTTCACTTCTGAAGGAATAAACTCAGCGGAAGGGCAGTTTGGTGAAGTCAAAGTCATCAGCACATATACATTATTGACTGGATAAACCGTGATTTCATAAATCAAACCCAATTCATATACATCCACAGGGATTTCAGGGTCATAAACCTGCTTGATTGCCGTTACAACTTTCTCCTTCAAACCTGTAATTTGTCCTCCGCTAGTATTATTTTCTTCTTCCATGAATTAGGCGTTTTGCTTGGTTTGAAAAGCCAAAGCATACAATTTCATTTGTTTAATCATCGCTGAAAGTCCATTTGATCGTTGACTTCCTATGATTCCTCCCATGCCGATTTGATGTATGAAATCAAGATCATTATTGATGATTTCTTGAGGAGTTCTATCATTTAATACTCTGATAAGCAAAGATATAAGACCTTTTGTGATATCAGTATTAGAATCAGCCTTATAATGTACTTTTCCGTTTTTATCATCTGCTATTAGCCAAACTTTTGACTGACATCCTTTGATGATATTCTCTTCAACCCGTTCATTTTCAGGAAAAATTTCAAGATTCCCTCCAAGTTCCATGATATAAAATATCGTGCTCTCTTTGTCATCTCCTAGGATTTCAAATTCACTGATAATCTCCTCCTGTACTTCCTGGATACTGCTCATTTATTTTTTATTCTGGCTATTTGGGCTACCCCTTCAGCCAATTTTTCAATTTCGGATTTGGAATTATAAACAGCAAAAGAAGCTCTAACAGTTCCCTCAAGCCCAAGTCTTTTCATTAAAGGCTGGGTGCAATGATGTCCTGTTCTGACTGCAATCCCTTTGGCATCAAGCATCACCCCGACATCAAATGGATGCATCCCATTGATAGTAAAAGATAAAACACTGACTTTTTCTTTTGCTGTCCCTATCGGAATAAAGCCTTTTACTGAGCCAAGCAATTCATTGGCATAGCTCAATAAACTGTCTTCATGAGCTTTAATTTGACTCTTACCAATTTCATTGATGAAATCAATCGCATATTTAAAAGCAATTACATCTCCGATATTTGGTGTTCCTGCTTCAAATTTAAAAGGTATTTCGTTGAAGGTTGTCTTCTCGAAAGTCACCTCTTTGATCATTTCACCTCCTCCTTGGAAGGGTGGCATAGATTCTAAAATCTCTCTTTTTCCGTACAATACCCCTAAACCTGTGGGTCCATAAAGTTTATGAGCCGACAAAGCAAAAAAATCACAATCTAACTCTTGAACATCGATCTCTATATGACTAGTAGATTGAGCACCATCTAAGAGGACTTTTGCCCCAACAGAATGAGCTTTGTCAATAATCCTTTTAACAGGATTGATGGTTCCTAGTGCATTCGATGCGTGGACAATGCTCACCAACTTGGTCTTGGAAGAAAGAAGTTTTTCGAATTCCTCAAAGAGTATTTCCCCAGCTTCATTGATAGGGATAATCTTTAAAATTGCTCCTTTCTCCTCACAGAGCATTTGCCAAGGCACAATATTCGAATGATGCTCCAACGTGGATATGATGATTTCATCTCCAGCCTGAATGAATTTTCTTCCAAAGGTATAGGCAACTAGATTGATGGATTCTGTAGTGCCCTTCGTAAAAATGATCTCCGCAGACTCTTTCGCATTGATAAAATGTCGAACCGTCTCCCGGGTATCCTCAAAGTATCTTGTGGCTCGATCAGCCAAAGCATGCGCTCCACGGTGAATATTGGCATTATCACGGAGATAATATCCAGCCAAAGAATCAATTACTGGTTGAGGCTTTTGAGTTGTCGCAGCATTGTCAAAATAGATCAGAGGTTTCCCATGAACTTCTTGATGAAGAACCGGAAACATTTGTCTGATTTGTTCTATTGGGAAACTCATTTAAGATTTAGAATTTACTTCCAAGTCTTTCCTGCACTAATCCAGTGCAATACTCTCTGAAACTTTCATCCTTAATATGCTCCAAAACCTCTCCTGCAAATGCAAAAAGAAGTAGGCCTTTAGCCTGAAGCTTATCAATACCTCTTGCTTGTAAATAGAATAATGCCTCTTCATCCAGCTGTCCGGTAGTACAGCCATGCGAACATTTTACATCATCTGCCCAGATTTCCAACTGTGGTTTTGTATTTACAATGGCATCCTCAGATAAAAGGATGTTGTTATTCTGCTGGAAAGCGTTTGTTTTTTGAGCGTCTTGTCTTACGAAAATTTTCCCATTGAAAACACCTCTTGACTGATCTGCCAAAATACCTTTATATAGTTCGTTGGATTCTGCATGAGGGATGGTGTGGTCCACATTGGTATGATTGTCCACATGGGTTTTTCCATTCAATAAATAGATTCCATACATATTCCCTTCGGAATTGCTTCCAAGAAGATTTAGGCTTAGATTATTTCTGATCAATTCTCCGGATAGAGAAATATTGACAGAAGTAAAACGAGAATCCTGAAGTAAGTTAGTTTCGATATTACTTACTTCAATCGCGTTTTTACCTTCATTCTGAACTCTGTAATATCTGATCTGCGAATTTACTCCACCTTTGATCTCCACTACTTTATTGACGAAATATGGAGTCTCACTCTTATTGACATTGTGAGTGATGAATGTAACTTCTGCAAAATCGCCAGCTTCAATCCATACTCTCGGCTGAATGAGTTGTCCTTCGTTTGCCCTGTTAAAAGACAATAAAAGGATAGGTTTTTCTACTACTTCTTTTTTAGGGATTTGGATAAATATCCCTCCATCAAAAGAAGATTGATTCAATGCGGCAAATGGATCTTTATCTGCTTTCGCGATACTTCCTATTGCTGTTTCAGGGGTATCAGAAAGGGTAGAGAAAATCAAATTCTCAGTATTAATGCAAAGTTCAGTACTTAAATATCCATTAGTAAATACCAAAACAGAACCATCAAAACCTGCTGGAATTTCTGCTTTAACTTCCTCAGAACTAACCTGAAAAGGTTTTGCATTCTGGAATGAAGTAATAGATTGCTCAAGTTTCTTGGCGATCGCAGTAAATTTATATTCTTCTGATTTGAGGGTTGGGAGGCCTTGTTTCAAGAAACTGGCTTTTCCTTCTTCTCTGGTTTTTTCAAAACCGGCAAAAGAAGATTCCAAAAATCCTTCAAATAGATTTTGCTTAATCAAGGTACTCATGTTTTTGGGGTTGATGCGAATATCAGACAGTTGCCTCAGAATCTACGGCCTCTTTAATCCAGTCATAGCCTTTTTCTTCTAGTTCCAAAGCCAATTCTTTTGTACCGGATTTTACGATTTTTCCTTTGTAAAGTACATGGACAAAATCTGGGATAATATAATCCAACAAACGCTGGTAGTGAGTTACCACAATAGTCGCATTGTCTTTAGATTTCAATTGATTCACTCCATTGGAAACGATTCTTAATGCATCGATATCCAAACCTGAATCAGTTTCATCCAAAATAGAAAGGGTAGGGTCCAACATGGCCATTTGGAAGATTTCATTTCTCTTCTTTTCACCACCGGAAAATCCTTCGTTCAATGATCTGCTAAGAAGTTTTTGATCGATTTCAACCAACTTCATCTTCTCTTTCATCAGCGTTAGAAATTTTACTGCATCTAATGCTTCCAAACCTCTGTATTCTCTAACCTGGTTTACTGCAGTTCTTAGGAAATTGGTTGAGCTAACACCTGGGATCTCAACTGGGTACTGAAAAGCTAGAAATACACCTTCTCTCGCTCTGTCTTCAGGAGCTAAATCCAAAAGATCCTTTCCTTTGAAAGTCACTTCTCCTTCTGTAACCTCATATTCTTCTCTTCCAGCAAGGACAGAAGCCAACGTTGATTTTCCGGAACCATTTGGTCCCATGATCGCATGTATTTCACCAGCTTTCACTTCCAAATTAATACCTCTCAAAATAGGTGTTCCTTCGATAGAGGCGTGCAAATTTTTTATACTTAGCATAATTTTAAATTTGACATTTGATATTTGAAATTTGGGGAACCTTAATTTTAACTTTTAAACTTATTTCCCCTCATTTCACTGTCCTTTAAATATTTAATAAATCCAGAAATAGATTTACTGATTTCCAGGCTTCTTGAACTTGTCAATTCAAGTGTTTCTATTGTAATATAGTTCCTATCAAAAGCTCTGTAAAGTTGAGATCTTGATTCTCCTGCTGAAGCTTTAGCAATGCTTAAGAACTGGATAAACTCTCTATTTCCTTCTCGTTCAAACCCTTCCGCTATGTTATCCATGATAGATCCGGAAGAAGAATTAATCTGATTTTTTAAACTAAAATCGCTCTTAAAACCTTCCATTTGAGTTAAATTAAAGATTTCTATGCAATAATCTCTCGCCTTTTTCCAGATGTCTAAATCTTCAAAGCGAGTGATGGTTGCCATAATTTCAAATCAGAAATTTCTAATCTTAAATTCCTCTATCCAACTGATCCTTCTAATGTAAGAGCCAGTAATTTCTGAGCTTCCACTGCAAATTCCATTGGTAATTGGTTCAATACTTCTTTGGCATAGCCATTAACAATTAATGCCACAGCATCTTCGGTAGAAATACCTCTTTGATTACAGTAAAACAACTGGTCTTCTCCGATTTTCGAAGTGGTTGCTTCATGTTCTACTTTGGCTGAAGAATTATTGATGTCTATATAAGGAAACGTATGTGCTCCACATCTATCTCCCATCAACAAAGAATCACATTGTGAGAAGTTTCTTGCATTGTCTGCTCTCTTCATCACTTGGACTTGTCCTCTATAAGAGTTTTGAGATTTTCCGGCTGAGATTCCTTTAGAAACGATTCTTGACTTGGTGTTTTTACCAATGTGAATCATTTTAGTTCCAGTATCTGCCTGTTGATAATTATTGGTCACTGCTACAGAATAGAATTCGCCAATGGAATAATCACCTTTCAAGATACAGGATGGGTATTTCCAAGTAACTGCCGACCCAGTTTCTACCTGAGTCCAGGAAATTTTCGAATGATCCCCGGCACAAATACCTCTTTTAGTGACGAAATTATAAATCCCGCCTTTTCCCATTTTATCTCCGGGATACCAGTTTTGAACGGTTGAATATTTTACTTCTGCATTTTTAGCAGCATAGATTTCTACTACTGCAGCATGCAACTGATTTTCATCCCTTTGAGGAGCGGTACAGCCTTCCAAATAAGATACATAAGCCTCGTCCTCTGCTACGATCAAAGTTCTTTCGAACTGACCCGTATTTGCTGCATTTATCCTAAAGTAGGTGGATAGCTCCATTGGGCATCTCACACCTTTAGGTATATAGCAAAATGAACCGTCAGAAAATACTGCTGAATTCAAAGAAGCATAGTAGTTATCAGTCATTGGTACGACTGATCCCAAATATTTTTTAACTAAATCTGGGTGCTCTTTTACAGCTTCGCTGAAGGAACAAAAGATTATTCCAAGTTTAGATAAAGTTGCCTTGAAAGTAGTTCCTACAGAAACTGAATCCAGAACTGCATCTACGGCGATCCCTTGAAGTTTTTTCTGCTCGTTTAAATTAATTCCCAATCTTTCATAAATCTGAAGCAATTCTGGATCTACTTCATCCAAGGATTTGGGTTTATTGCTTTGCTTTGGAGCTGAATAATATCTTAAACTTTGAAGATCAATTTTTGGATAGGTAACATTTGCCCATGAAGGCTCTGCCATTGCTTGCCAGGTTTTGAATGCTTTCAATCTCCATTCAAGTAACCATTGTGGTTCTTCCTTTTTTGCAGAGATCCACTTAATGATATCTTCATTGAGTCCAATAGGGGCTTCATCTGCCTCATAATTTACAGACCAGCCGTGCTCGTACTCTTTGGAGGTTAATTCTTCTAAAATCTGATTGTCTTTACTCATATTAGCTAAGTTATTTAGACTAATTATATTTTAACTGCGAATGTACAACATATAATGAAAATAATATGTTCAGATCTATTCGAAAAATCTATGATTGATACATTTATTCAATCAAAAGTTCTCTTCTGATGCGAATTTAGGGATTTAGGCATAAAAAAAATGCTGAATTCTCAGCATTTGATTTTTTTTGAAATTTTCCAAAACCCTTAAATTTGTTTATTTGGATTTAATCCAAATAGAGTTACTTTTCTTTGTCAAAGAATTGAATAGGTCTGTTAATACTCTCTTCTAAGACAATCAAAGTTTCAGTCCTATCTATTCCTTCTACCTTTTGAATATTATCTAAAACCAATCTAAGGTGGTTGGTATCCCTGCAGATAATTTTTGCAAAGATCGAATAGTTACCTGTAGTATAGTAGGCACTGACTACTTCGGAAATTGTTTTGAGTTTCTCAATTACATTATCGTAAAGAGAACTTTTTTCAAGGTAGATCCCTAAAAAGGCTGAAATATCATACCCCAACTTTGAGAAGTCAATATTAAGTGTAGCACTTTTCACAATTCCCATATCCTCTAATTTCTTCATACGCACGTGAACAGTGCCAGATGAAACAAAGACTTTTTTTGCGATTTCCGTGTAAGGAGTCTTCGCATCTTCGTTTAATAGTGAGATGATTTTTAGGTCTATGTTGTCGATATCTAAAATTTTATCCATTTTCCTTTGTCGGATTTAGATGATTGTTAATGAATGTGCCTGTAAATTAGAGGTTCTTCAAAAAATACCAAAATTTTTTTTTCAATTTGTAATTGAATTCAAAATCTATTTACTTTGGAGTCAGTATAAAAGGTGTTTAATATATTTGGCTTTTATACAGAATGCTCAAATTTTAATTGGCTGAAATTAATTTCTCCAAATAATAGAGCTCAATTTGACGAAAACTTTTAATCTCTAAAGTTATATTTGGGTTTATATTCTGAAAAGGGTCTTGCTTTTGGCAAGACTTTTTTATTTAAATATTTTTCAAATCCAGCAAAAAAATTGAATTGATTGAGAAAAAGTAAAAATTTTGCTGGTTTATCAGGCTTTTTTTTGAGTGGTTGTTAGGATTGTTTTGACTCTTTTTATTTTGAGCAAAAGAACTACTAAAATGAAAAAATCTCTATTACTTACGTTACTTGCAATTAGTTCGGGGTCAGCGTTTTCTCAGGTAAGATCCATTGTGCCCGAGAAGGTATTTCCAGAAGATAATCCGAAATCTAAATTTTATACGGTGTCTGGAGAAAGACATGGCCCTTCATTTTTTAAAAAATTCGTTTTTCCTGAGGTAGAATATACTCCGGGTGAATCACTCGGGTTTGACCATTATCATACTGTCGAAGTAATGTATTATTGGTATACGGCCTGGGCAGAAACATATCCTGAGATTGTTGATGTTTATGAGGTTGGAAAATCCTTTGAAGGAAGGCCAATTTTACAAATGACTATCACAAATAAGAAGACAGGTAAGGACACAGATAAGCCTGCAGCATATTTTGAAGGAGGAAGGCATTCTGGAGAAATCACTTCGAGTGAGTCTATTCTTTGGCTCACCCAACATATTCTCGAGAATTATGGGAAAAACCCTGAGATTACTGATTTGGTCGATACCAAGGCTATTTATTTGAGACCTCAAAACAATCCAGATGGATCAAACTTATATTTAAGGACCGAGCAAAGAAACAGAAGTACCGTAAAACCTCATGATAATGACAGAGATGGTTTACTCGATGAGGACCCTGAAGAAGATTTGGATGGGGATGGTGTTATCTATCAAATGCGAAAAAAAGCAATTACCCCTGAAGAAAAGGAAAAGGCAAATTTCATTGTAGATCCTGAAGATCCAAGTCAAAAACTGATGAAAAGGACTTTTGCCGGTAAGGGTGAGTATTTAGTTTATACTGAGGGTTATGATAATGATGGAGATGGCTCTTACAATGAGGATGGTATAGGCGGTCTTGATCTTCATAGAAATTATCCTGAAAACTGGAGGCCTGATACAGGTGGCGATTTAACTGGTAGAGGGTTTACCCAAAATGGAGCTGGAGAATTCCCAATGAGTGAAGTTGAATCCAGAGCAACAGTCCTGTGGATGCTTTCTCATCCAAATATTTCTGTGGTCAACTCTATGGATACCAGAGTTCCCATGCACCTTAGAGCACCATCAACTTCAAAAGCAGAGGAAAGGATGTATCCCAAGGATTTGGCGATATACAAAGAAATGGACCAATTGGGTTTATCATTTACTTCTTATCCATGGGCAGGAGATGTGTATGAAACTTATGCGACTCGCTATAAAGTAAATTCAATGACTGGAGATCCATTAAAGCCAAGTCCACTTTTTGGACATGGACCTGATTTTGGTTACTTCTATTATGGAAGTATTTGGTATGGGGATGAGCTTTGGAATAATGGAGCCATGAAAGATTATAATGGAGATGGAATCTATGATGATTTTGACGGCTTAAGATGGGATGAAGAAGCAAATGAAGGAAAAGGATTTAAATCTTGGACTCCATATAATCACCCTGTTTTGGGAGAAGTGGAAATTGGTGGTTTTCATCCAAAGTTTTTTGGACAAAATGGTCCGACTTGGCAGTTAGAAGACTGGGCAAAAAAACAAGCACTATTTAATCTTGCCATGGCCAAGCAACTTCCTCAGCTATCTATTTCTTCTGTGAATGTGGAAAAGCTTGAAGATGGGCTATATGAAATTTCAATGGATTGGAATAACACTGGAGGTTTGCCTGTGGCACTGGAGCAGGCCAAACTGGTTAAAATAGTTCAAGAGGACAGGGTATCTCTTGATTTTGACAAAGAGTTGACAAAAGGGTATGAAGATGCAAAAGTTCAGATTATCAGCCCTGAATTATATGATAAAACAATTTATGCCGGATATACCGAGGTAGGTGAAAAGAAATCTGTGACTTTTAAAGTGAAAGTAAATATAGACGAAGAAGTGAAGGGGAAAATCAGGCTGTCCTCCACTAGAGGTGGATATTTTGAAAAGGAATTTACATTAAAATAAAAAAACATGCTTAAAAAAATAGTAGCTGGATATTTTCTATGCTTTGCTTTCTTGATTTCCGTTTCGGAAGCACAACAGAAAAGATCCTTGAACCATTCTGATTATGATGGCTGGGAGAGTTTAAGATCAGAGAAAATCACAAAAGATGGTCTTTGGGTAGGCTATCAAATTTCTCCTCAAGAGGGGGACGGGAGAGTAGAAATATTTTCTTTTAAAAACCCATCCAATAAATTTACTATACCACGGGGTTCAGGGTATGAATTTACAGCTGACAATGCATTTGCAGTCGGTAAAATTTTACCACAAGAAGATTCTGTTCATTTATTAAAAGTAAAAAAGACTAAGAAAGACGATATGCCGTCTGACAGTTTATTTATTTATCAAATGAGCACAGGCAAATTAGAGAAGTTTCCAAAAGTCAAATCTTTTGACACTCCTACCGAAAATGGAAGTTGGATTGCGATTCTCTTTGAAAAGGAAAAACCAGTAAAAAAAGATCCTGCAGATTCTACTTCCAAAGCAGAAAAGCCTAAGAAAACGGACGGTACAAAACTAGTAGTGAGAAGTCTTGACGGAAGTAAATCTTTTGAATTTGAAAGGGTTAAATCTTATGGTTTTGCTCCTAAGGGTGATTTCTTACACTTTGAGCTGGCAGAAGAAGACACTTTGGACAACGCAGCAATTCATATTTTGGATTTAGCATCTGGTGAAAGCAAAACGATCCATGAAGGAATGACTTCTTATACGATGAATAGGTTCTCTCCTCAATCCAAGTATTTGGCATTCCTTACTACAAATGATTCAACAAAAGCCAAAAAATCCTACTATCAACTTCACCTTTTTGATATTAATACAAGTAGTTTGAAGCAATTGGCAGATGAGAATAGCACTGGGATTTTGAATGAGGGAAGAATAAGTGAAAATGGTTCGTTGAGATTTTCGGAAGATGAGACTAGGTTGTTTTTTGGGACAGCACCGGAATATGTTGATTATCCATATGAGGATGATTCCACAATTTTGGAAGACGAGAGACCAAGACTTGATATTTGGGGATGGCAGGATTCTCAGATTCAGCCAATGCAGTTGAGACAAAAATCGAGGGAAGAAAGAAGAGCTTATTTAGCTACTATCAATTTAAATACTGGAGTAATTGCTCAATTGGAAACACCTGATCTTACTGACGTAAGACTGGAAAATAAAATAACCAGAGATTTTGGGCTAGGAACTACAAATGCTCCTTACGAAAGAAGTTATAGCTGGGATATTCAAATTGGCAGGGATATTTACTTAGTTGATTTCCAGGATGGATCGAGAAAAATGATTGAAAAAGATGCTTCTGGATTCCCAAGTATTTCACCGGGCGGTACCTATGTTTATTGGTATGAAGGTAGAGATAGTGTATGGGTAGCATATGATATTGAAGCTGAGAAAAAAATCAATTTGACTTCTGGAATAGATGTTTCGTTTTATGAAGAACTTCATGATTCTCCATCATTGCCTGGTAGTTATGGAAGCAGTGGCTGGCTAGACGATGATGCTGCTATATTGATTAACGACCGCTTCGATATTTGGAAAATAGATCCTAAAAATCCGGATGCTGCTTTAAATATCAGTTTAGGTGAAGGAAGAAAGAATTCTACGGTATATCGGGTAGAGAATCTGGACAGGGAAGTGCTTAGTATAGATCCAAAGGAGCCTTTAATTTTAAGTGCTTTCAACGAAATGACTAAAGAGTCTGGGTATTATTATACAATGATTGATTCTAAATCAGCTCCTAAAAAGTTGATTTTGACTCCAAATAGATATTATGGCTTGACGAAAGCCAAGAATACAGATCAAGTACTTCTTAGAAAATCTACCTATGTAGAAAATCCGGATTTATACTTGACAGATTTGACTTTTAAGAGCCTTACGAAAGTTTCAAATTTAAATCCTCAACAAGCTACAGTTAATTGGGGTACGGCTGAGTTAGTTTCTTATTTGGCAAACGATGGGACACCTTTGCAAGGATTGCTTTTCAAGCCAGAGAATTTTGATCCTTCCAAGAAATACCCAATGATGGTTTATTTCTATGAGCGAAATAGCGATGGTCTCTATAATTATCGATCTCCAGCCCCAAGTGCCTCTACTATAAATATCCCCTATTTCGTGAGTAATGAATACCTGGTATTTGTCCCAGATATTAAGTATGATTTAGGTTTGCCAGGGCCAAGTGCCTATAACTGTATCATTCCTGGAGTACAATCTGTTGTTTCAAAAGGATTTGTAGATGCCGGAAACATCGCTATCCAAGGTCAAAGTTGGGGTGGTTATCAAGTGGCATATTTGATTACCCAAACGAATATGTTTAAAGCTGCTGGAGCAGGGGCACCTGTGGTGAATATGACTTCTGCATATGGAGGAATCCGTTGGGGGACTGGTATGAGCCGAATGTTTCAATACGAACAGACCCAATCTAGGATTGGTGGAACTTTGTGGCAAAAACCGCTTTATTATATTGAAAATTCTCCTTTGTTTTTCATGGATAGGATAGAGACTCCAGTTTTAATCATGCATAATGATGAAGATGGTTCTGTGCCATGGTATCAAGGCATAGAAATGTTCATGGCTATGAAAAGATTGAATAAACCAGCATGGTTGCTTCAGTATAATGGTGAAGATCATAACCTTGTCAATAGAAGAAATCGTAAAGATCTCTCCATTAGATTAAGTCAGTTCTTTGATCACTACTTAAAAGGAGCACCCGCCCCACTTTGGATGACAGAAGGTTTACCTGCAGTTGAAAAAGGAAGAACCTTAAAATACGAGTTAAACGAGCAGTAAATAAAAAGCCCTGAATTCTTAAGAATTCAGGGCTTTTTTTAATTAAATAGCCACAGCAGCTTTTATGTGCGGATGCGGATCATAATCAACTAATTCAAAATCCTCCAGTTTAAAGGAAAAAATATCCTTCACTTCTGGGTTGATTTTCATAGTCGGTAGTTTCCTGAGTTCTCTGCTCAATTGTAATTCTGTTTGCTCTATGTGATTTGAGTATAAATGAGCATCTCCAAAAGTATGTACAAAATCGCCCAGCTTTAAATCACAAACTTGGGCAACCATCATTGTAAATAAGGCATACGAAGCGATATTGAAAGGTACTCCCAAAAACACATCTGCACTTCTTTGGTATAACTGGCAAGAAAGTTTCCCATCAGCTACATAAAATTGAAAAATCGTATGACAAGGTGGTAATGCCATCTGATCTACATCAGCTACATTCCATGCACTTACAATATGCCTTCTGCTATCTGGCTTGGTTTTGATCTGGTGAATCAAGTTTTTGATCTGGTCTATTTCGCCTCCTTTGCCATCAGGCCAATGTCTCCATTGATAGCCATACACGGGACCGAGATCTCCATTTTCATCAGCCCACTCATCCCAGATAGAAACTTTATTTTCTTTTAGATAACTAATATTGGAATCACCTCTCAAAAACCAAAGAAGCTCTACGATAATAGATCTCAAATGAAGTTTTTTGGTCGTTACCAATGGAAAACCTTCTGATAGATCAAAGCGCATTTGATGCCCAAAGATACTTGTTGTTCCTGTTCCTGTGCGGTCTCCTTTTTGAATTCCTTCATTGAGGATTTTCCTCATTAAATCGTGATACTGCTTCATTTAATTTAGGGGCTTTACTTTGACCGCAATTTAGTCAGTTCGACTAAGAAAAGGAACCAGTAAATAACAAAGATGTCAAATATCTAGTAATATTGGAGTTAGTTATTTTCTGTTAGAAGTGCCGATCAAAATCACCAATGTTTCAAAAATCAACAGCTTACTTTTCTCTTTCTGTCGGCCTACTTCTTTCTGTTCTTGTTTTACTTTTTGCTCCAAAAATTCAATTCAATTACGACTTCGAACAATTTTTTCCTCAAAATAATGACGAATTAGAGTTTTATGATTGGTTCCGAAATGAGTTTGAAAATGACAACGATTATTTATTAATAGCACTTGAGAATCCAGATGGGGAGCTTTTAAACAAAGAATTTTTAACAAAAGCCCTGAAAATTCAGACTGAACTTTCTGCCTTGAAAGATGTCGATACGATCATTTCGATTTTAAATTTTAAAAAACCTATCATCGGTCTTTTCGGATCTCGTTGGGAAAAAGTTTTAAAGTGGGAATCAGAAGAGGAATTGCAGAAATCTTCCAAAGTTTTGGAGCAATACCGCTCTAAACTTGTATCGAAGGATGGGAAATCAATCCTTTATTGGATACGAAATACACAAAATATTTCTAAGGAAAATGGCGACATTCTTTATAACGAGATAAAAAAGGTATTTGACCGAAATAATCTTATTCCTAAAGCTGTGGCTGGGAAAATTCAGGCGCAGGGAGATTTTATCAAGTTGATGCAGATGGAGTTTGGCTTGTTTTTCGGAGCTTCCATTCTTTTGATTATTGTGATGTTGTTTTTGATTTTTAGGAGTTTTTGGTCCGTCTGGATACCGATCTTGGTTTTAGTGGTTGGATCAATGTGGGCTTTTGCGGTATTTTTCTATTTCGGTAAGCCGCTGGATGTAATGTCTATCATGCAACCTACTATTTTTCTCATCGTGGGCTTAAGTGCTTTAGTACATTTCATCACTCATTTGAATACTAAAATTCAAAAAAAACACAAACAGGATGAGGCAATAAAAGAAGTTTTTAAAGAACTATTTATGCCTGTTGGATTGACAATCCTCACTACTTCCATTGGGTTTATTTCATTATACTTCACTACAATTCCAGCTTTGAAAAATTTTGGTTTAAGTACCGGAATAGGGATATTGATCATGCTTTTTGCTATTATTCTTTTAACTCCAGGGTTACTTTTTCTTGTAAAGATCAAAAGCAGAAGAGCTTCCGATCAAGTTGTATCTTCAAAATTTTTAAGGTCAGTTTTATCCTATATTCTGAAGGAACGGAAATTGATCATTTTTTCATTTTTGATAATCAGTTTACTTGGTATCTGGGCTGGCACAAATATCAAAGTCAATGGGTTTTTGCTTGATAATTTGCCTCAAGATCACCCTATTCAACAAGATGTGAATTATTTTGATCAGCAGTTTGGGGGATCAAATCCATTAGAATTGTATTTGGAGTCAGGTTCTAGCTCAGAATCACTTTTGGAATTTAAGGTACTCAAAGAACTAGAGAAGATTGAAAAGAAATTAGCTGAATTGATAGGTTCAAACCAAATCCTTTCACCTTTGACCATAGTCAAAACTTTAAATCAAGCTCAGAATCAAGGCAATGAAAATGCGTATGTTGTCCCTTCTCCTGGTCAGTTTAAAAGGATGGAAAAGTATCTGGAAAGAGACTTAAATGATTTTGGGTTAAAAATGCTTTCAAATCAAAACCGTTCAGGAAGATTAAGTGCCAGATCTCCAGATTTTGGAACGTTTAAAATGTCACAAATCAGAGAAGAATTCAATGATTATGTAAACACGGAAGTAGATTCTTCTTTAGTACTTGTCCAATGGACTGGTACAGCTTATCTAATGGATAAAGGGCATAAATCCGTAACGGTGCAAATGGCCAAAGGCTTGGGTTTTGCTTTTTTGGTTGTTGGATTAATTGCCGGGATATTATTCAGATCATGGAGAATTTCTTTTATCCTATTGATTCCAAATGTTATTCCTCTGATATGGATGTTGGGGTTGATGCTTTTAATGGAAGTGGAATTTAAATTAACAACTGCGATTTTGTTCACAGTAGCATTTGGTATAGCAGTGGATGACAGCATCCATTTTATGACCCGATTGAGACTCGAGTTAGGAAAAGGAAGAAGTCTCATCTACGCAATAAAGAGGACTTTTTTAGAAACAGGGAAAGCAATTTTTCTTACTTCTTTGATCCTCGTTTGTGGATTTGGACTGTTAATTTTTTCTGAGTTTGGAGTAACCCATTTTACAGGATTACTCATTGCAGCGTCTTTGGTTTTTGCTTTATTAGCTGACTTACTCTTACTGCCCTTACTTTTACTTCCGATGAAAAAAGTTTGGGAGAAAAAAGCTAAAAAATTACTTCCTTAATTCATCTAATGAAAAAGTAGCTGAAACGGGATAGTGATCTGAATAATCCACTTCTCTATGTGTTTCAAACTGAACTGGCTTTATGGAAGGGGAAGAAAAGATATGATCTATCCTTAAGAAGAATAAGACTTTGTTATAGGTGAAACCGAAGCCTTTTCCTGCATGTTCAAAAGCATTTTCAAGAGTTTCGCTCAATTTAAAATAAGTATAAGAATAAGGGACTTCATTCAGGTCACCCATTAGTATTACAGGATGTGGGCTGTTTAGATAGTGTTCTACCAATAAACTGAGCTGCTTACTTCTTTCAAGACTTCCCCGATGAAGTTTCCCAAGCGTTTGCCTGTAGTTTTCTTTGACACCCTCTAAATTCTCTAATCCTTCAGAGTTAATTCTCATTGACTCCAAATGGGCATTATATATTCTGATTGTATCATTTTCAACCAAGATATCTGCAAAAATAGCTCCGTTAGATCCGTCTTTATCAAACACTTTACCTTCATGAATTATTGGATATCTGCTAAAAATGGCGAGTCCATAAGATCTTTTTTCCGGATTCCCTTCTATCACCTGAAAAAAGTGCTCAAAGCCACTATCCTTTCCCAAAAGCTTAACCGCATTCCTAGAGGCCGATGTATAATCTTGAAAAAATTCTTGAAATACTTTTATATCGGCAGGATGCTCTTGTAACCAGGTGAATACATTTGGGTCGAATTGACCTTTCACATTTCTATTATAATCAAATAAATGAGCATTATAGGATAAGACTTTTAATCCTTCGGCTCCTTCGTTTGAAGGGTTTATCTGAAAAGTTATGAGGGCAAATTTATATCCAATTATTAAAGCTGCTAGGTGAAAAAAAGCCGTATTCTTCCAAGAAAGCGTTAGAATGAATAACATGAATAAATTTATCAACCATATAATGGGAATAAAAAATGGTAGCAATCCAACATAGGGGAAGTATTCTGGAGAAACGTAAACACTAAAAAATAGAATCAGTGAGCAACAAAATATAATTCCTGACAAGTATTTCATGAAGTGAGCTTAGTGATCCCCAAAGTAAATGAGTCAAAATCACATATTTGAATTTCTGACTATTTTTAATTGGATTTAACAAAATTTCAGCCATTTACGTCTGTAATACGATATTTGTTAAATATCACTTAGATTACTAAATCGTTGACACTCTTATGAGTGAAAACTTTGCTTTAATTAAGTGAGGCTGGAATTTTGTAAGAAAGTAGATAATCGTTTATTTCAAAGAGAAATCTTAATGCTATGAAAACACTTTATATAACTTGGGTCTCTGCATTTGCGACTATTCTATTTACTTCCTGTGATCCCAGATCTTCAGAATCAATAGAAAAGTCGGAATTGTCTGAAGGTGTTGAAGAGATTTCTGAAGCCGAAAACAGACCTAGTCCTCTTGAGGTAAAAGAAGGAGAAATTTCAGGGAAAGTTTTTAAAGTTCATTATAGCTCTCCAGCAGTTAAAGGAAGGACTATTTGGGGAGATTTAGTTCCTTATAACATTGTTTGGAGAACAGGAGCGAACGAAGCTACTTATGTCGAGCTAAGTGAAGATATGGTTGTGGAAGGAGAAAACCTTCCTGCTGGGAAATATTCTCTTTTTACAATACCAAAAGAAGGATTAGAATGGACCGTGATTTTTAATTCAGATTGGGACTTAGAGCATGGGCATTTTCAGTACGATGAGAAGAATGATGTTTTAAGGGTGGATGTTGCCCCAATATGGGAAGAAACGTCACAAGACCGATTTTCTATAGATTTAGAAAGTCCTGGTCTAGTAATTCGCTGGGAGAAATTAAAACTTCCCATAGAGATTAAATAAATCTTTAATTCGAAAATGGCCCTCAATTGATATAATTGAGGGCCATTTTTGATTGAAGTCAAATATCATAAGTCTAGAAGGACAATCTAAAAGAAAGGACTAAATTTGCTGAATTATCGAATTGGGACTAGTTGATTATAAACACTTCCAATTCAAACAACCTTCTCTTGAAAATATTCTATGAAGTATATTTCCTTTTTTTTGGTTTTAGGGATCACAGTTACTTTAGCTATTTATGTATCTAAGCCAATTGGTCCAGTTCCTCCAGTAGCTCCTCTTTTAGATCCATATCATGGTTTTTGGCAAAATATGTACAGTGAGGATGATTTAGCACAAGAAGAGTTGAAACTTCCGGGGCTAAGCGCGCCAGTTCAAGTGGTGTATGATGAAAATTTAATCCCTCATATTTTTGCTGAAAACCAAAAAGATCTTTTTCAGGCACAAGGATATATTACTGCCAAACATAGACTTTGGCAAATGGAATTTCAGACAAGGGCAGCTGCAGGAAGACTTTCCGAAATTGTCGGAGATGTCGCGCTGGATATCGATAGAATAGCTAGAAGAAAAGGACTTGGCTATGGAGCTGATTTAGGGATGGAATTTTTGAGAAACAACGATCCTGAAACATTAGCTTTTTTAGAAGCTTATGCAGCAGGGGTCAACCAGTTTATAGAAGGTCTGAGTGCAGGTCAAACTCCTGTAGAATATAAAATATTGAATTATAGCCCTGAAGCTTGGACTCCCTACAAATCACTGTTGCTACTCAAATACATGTCCGATATGTTGGTAGGAGACAGGGATTTAGAATATTCGAATTTGAGAAAAATATTAGGATCGCAAATGTTGGATAAGCTTTATCCTGATTATCCGATAGAAGTTGAACCAATAATTGAACAGGAGAAAGTTTGGGATTTTGAGCCTTTGGAAGTTGTTAAACCGGATAGTTTATATTATCCAAATGATGCTTTAGTAATGGATCCATTGCCTCAACCACTTGAGGGAATTGGTTCGAATAATTGGGCGGTATCTGGAACAAAAACTAAAAGTGGAAATCCGATTTTGGCCAATGATCCTCATTTGGGATTAAATTTACCTTCTATCTGGTACTCTTTGCAACTTACCACTCCAGAATATTCAGTAAAAGGAGCGTCACTTCCTGGAGCATTAGGAATAATATCTGGTTTCAATGAAAACATCGCATGGGGAGTAACAAATGCAACTAAGGACACTAGAGATTGGTATAAGATTACTTTTCAGGATGCCAGCAGAAAATCATATAAGTATGGAGATGAATGGAGAAATACAACATTCAGAATAGAAGAAATTAAAGTAAAAGGACAAGAGGATTTCTTAGATACGGTTGTTTACACCCATTATGGACCCATCGTATATGATGAAAATTTTAAGGGAGATCGTCAAGATTCAAATTTTGCTTTGAAATGGACGGTTCATATGGCGTCTAATGAGCAGAAAACATTTTTAATGTTAAATGCTGCCGAAGACCATAAAGATTATAATCTGGCACTAGACAACTATGTTGCGCCTGCTCAGAATTTTGTTTTTGCCTCAAAATCCGGTGATATAGCAATGAGGATTCAAGGTAAGTTTGCTTTGAAATGGACAGAGCAAGGCAAGTTTTTTATGGATGGGGCTGATCCCCAAATGGAATGGCAAGGATTTATTCCAAATGATCAAAATCCAAGTACCTTAAACCCTGAGAGAGGGTTTGTGTCTTCTGCAAACCAGCATCCTGTAGGGCCTACTTATCCTTATTATGTTTTTGATAATAGTTATGAACATTATAGAAATAGAAGGATCAATAGCAAATTGAGTCAAATGGATCAAATCACAGTGGAGGACATGAAAAACTTGCAGTTTGATGATTATTATCAGCAAGCTTCGGATGTCTTGCCCACTATGATGAGTTTGTTGGGGAATAGTTTTTCAGAAAACGAAAAGGCTGCTTCCTATATCAAGCAGTTAAATGAATGGGATTTTTATGCTGATCCAAATCAAAAAGCCCCGACTTTATATTACATCTGGTGGAATAAACTTTACAATCAAATTTGGAAAAAATGGGATAAGTTTGGAGTTCCGGTAGTTAAGCCAAGTAGTTACCAAACCATTCAATTTCTAAAAAATGATCCATCCAATTCTATTTTTGACTTAGAGGAAACTACAGAAATTGAATCTGCAAAAACACATGTACTGATTTCTTTCCAATTATTGTTGGATGAAATGGATGAATGGGTTTCTGAAGAAGGAGATTATTCTTGGGCCAATTATAAGAATACTACGATCCAGCATTTAGTGCCTACATTCAAAGCTTTTTCAAAAGCTAATATCTACACTGGTGGAGGCGCAGGGATTGTGAATGCAACAAGTGGTAGGAATGGAGCAAGCTGGAGGATGGTTGTAGAACTTGCGGATAAACCTATTGCCTTTGGAGTTTATCCAGGTGGCCAATCTGGAAATCCAGGAAGTAAATATTATGCCAATTTTATCCCCATATGGGCCGAAGGAAAGTACCTCAATTTTAATTTGAGAGAAAAAGAAGACCAAGAAGGAATGCTTTTCCAAACTATTTTAAAATAACATCATGAAGTTTATTTCACTAACACTATTAAGTGCACTGATCGTTGTTTTCGTAAATCCATTTTTCCCATTTTGGGTAGTAATGGTGCTGATAGGTATTCTTGCTGCGGTTTTGGGGGGGAATGGATTTACTTCATTTCTTTCAGGTGGAATAGGCATGGGATTATCTTGGATTGGTCAAACTGTTTACTTGAGTTATCAGACAGGAAGTCCACTTCCAGATCAAATGGCAGAAATTATGGGGCTTGGAAGTGGAGTTGCGCTTTCTGCTATCACTGGCGTGATTGGATTTTGCTTAGGTGGATTTAGTGCATTCTCAGGTAGTTTGTTTAGAAAATTGATGAAGAATAAGCCAGATAATATCTATAAAGGCTGACAGTTTTAATTTTCTAAACTGAATTCAAAATAATCAAATTATTTTTTCAGTTCACTCTAATGAGTACCTTTGTTACTCACTCTTAAAAGGGATTTTTTATGCTTGAATCTTTAATAACCTCGAAAACCAGATTAAGGCTCTTGGTCAAGTTTTTTGTGAATTCTAAAACCCACAGCCATTTAAGGGGGTTGGCTGAGGAATTTGGAGAATCTACCAATGCGATCAGAAAAGAATTAAATAATCTTACCCAAGCAGGATTTCTTGAAAAACATACGGATAAAAATAAGATTGAATATCAGGCAAATGTGAAGCACCCATTCTTTTCCAATATTCAAGAAATCATTCGGAAATATTTGGGTTTAGATAAGCTTCTTGAGCAAATACTAGAAAGAATGGGGGATGTCCACCAAGTAGTTTTGGTAGGAGATATTGCAGAAGGAAGAGATTCTGGAAAAATCGATGTATTAGTTTCTGGTGAAAGCCTGAATGGAGAGTATATCAACCACCTTACTTCAAAAGTTGAAAGACTTATAGATAGAAAAGTGGTATTTACATTGCATGGAGATAGGATTAATTCTTCCGGATTGGTCCTTTTCGACAAAGAGGCAGGGATTTAATTTTGCCTAAAATAAAGATTAACTGCTAGGTGCAATTGTGTGACTGAAAGGGCGAAGCTGTGATTGAAAAACAATGAATTTGAAAATTTTATTGCAAATTACTTCATGATTTATATTCAAAATCAAATCACTTCAAAAGTGTTTAAATACATTATCCAAATAATAGATTTGAGATTTTTTACTCTGACTATTTTCGTTTTCCTGCTAGGGTTGGTCGCTCAGGCACAAAGCCTTTCAGATATTCAAAATTTGAGGGTAGATGATCTGTCTAATGCCCAACTTGAACAACTTCTAAAAAGAGCTGAAGCCAGTGGATTAACAGTCAATCAATTAGAAGCTCTAGCTAGAGAGCGCGGAATGCCACCTGTAGAAGCGGCTAAGTTGAGACAACGAATCAACGAATTAAGAACTGCTGCCAGTGGAGAAAATGGGTTAAGTTCAACTGGTTCGGGCAGATCAGTAATTGGAATACAGGAACAAAACCTCTTTGATTCTATCAGAAGGTCTGATCCATATTATGATCTGAGTCCAATCCAAAAGAAAATTTTTGGGTATAAACTGTTCCATAATCGTGAACTTGATTTTAGTCCAAGTTTAAATCTTCCAACTCCGCAATCCTATGTAATTGGTTCGGGAGATCAATTGCTACTTGACGTTTATGGTGCCTCTCAACAATCATTTGACTTGACTGTTTCGCCAGAGGGCCGAGTGTTTTTGCCAAATATTGGACCAATCCAAATTGGTGGGTCAACCATAGAAGCGGCAACTTCAAGAATAAAAACTGCTTTGGGAAGGATATATTCAGGCTTAAATGGTCCTAATCCTAATACTTTCATTCAATTAAGGTTGGGAAATATCAGATCCATTAAGGTCTCGATGGTAGGTGAATTAACAAAACCTGGAACCTATACACTTCCATCATTTGCGACAGTTTTTAATGGATTATATGCCGCTGGGGGACCAAATGAAAATGGAGCATTTAGAAATATTCAGGTATATAGAGATAGTCGATTAGTAGCTACTGTAGATATCTATGAATTCCTTTCTAAAGGGGATCAAAGCTCAAATATCACACTACAGGATAATGATGTAATTATTGTCCAGCCAGTTCAAGCGAGGATAGAAATAATAGGTCCTGTCAGAAGGGAAGGCTTATTTGAAGTTAAGCCAGATGAGCACTTGGATGATATTTATATCTACACAGGAGGATTTGAAAGTTCTGCATATAGAGATAGGGTTACGGTAAGAAGGATTGAAAATAATCAACGGAAAATAATAGATGTTCCATCAGAGGAGTTTATGAGTTTTTCGTTGGAAGACGGGGATGAAATTCTTGTCGGGGAAGCTTTAGATCGATTTGTTAATAGGGTACAGGTGACTGGTTCTGTGAATCGTCCAGGAGAGTATTCTTTTGAGAATGGAAAATTGACTGTAAAAGGATTAGTGGAAAAAGCCCAAGGATTAAAACCGGAGGCCTTTACTACTAGGGCCACTCTTTATAGAACTAGCGTAGACTTAACTTTGGCAGCAGAGTCTCTCGATTTAAAAGGGATTTTGGAGGGCACAAAAGAAGATATAGTATTAGAAAATGAGGATTTACTTTTTATTCCAAGCAGGTACGATATTCAAGAAGAGTATTTTGTGAAAATTTCTGGAGAAATAAATTTCCCCGGAGCTTATCCTTTTGCTTCGAATATGACAGTTGGAGATCTGATTTTAAGATCAGGAGGTCTCTTGCAATCAGCCACCAATTCTTCTATTGAGATCGCCAGAAGAGTTAGAGATGCGAGTTCAGGGAAAATTGCGGAAATAAAAACTTTTTCAATTGATCCAAATCTCGAACTTACAGAAGATGAAAAAAATCTACCGTTGGAGCCATTTGATCATATTTTCATTCGAAGAAGCCCTGGATTTGAAAGAGAGCAGTTGATTTCTATTCAAGGCGAGGTGGTTTATCCAGGAGATTTTGCCATTGCCGGAGCCAATGAAAGAATATCTGACGTGATAAAAAGAGCTGGAGGATTGACTCAATTTGCCTATCCAAAAGGTGCGACTTTAGTGAGAAGAACAGTTTATTTTACCGGTCCTACAGAAGATGAACTTAGAGAAGCCACGCTTCGAGATATTATGAATAATCTAAATCCAGAAAGAAATAGAAATATCAATGAGGCGGAGGAACTTCTTTACGAAAGGATTGACGATAAATTGTCGCAAAAAGAACAAGAAAGGATAATTAAAGAAAGAGAGCAGGAGAGGATGAGACTTTTTGAATCTTCGAATTTTAGGGATACACTTTTCCAAGATTCCATTCTTAATAAAGTCAGAATCAAAGAGCAAGACTTAGTAGGAATAGACTTGCAAAAGATCATGCAAAATCCTGGTTCAGAGGAAGATTTATTTTTGATGGAAGGTGATATTATTCAAATTCCAAAAGAATTACAGACAGTAAGAATGGTAGGTGAGGTATTGCTGCCAACAACGAGTCGGTTTGATAAAAAAAATAACTTAAAAAATTATATTTCCAAAGCAGGTGGCTTTACAGAGGAAGCAAGGAAGTCCAAGACCTATGTAGTGTATGCCAATGGAGATGCTAAGATTACGAATAATTTCTTAGGGTTAAGATTTTATCCGGAATTGGAACCAGGGGCAGAGATCGTAGTGCCTAAAAAGCCAATAAAAAACAGGATGAGTCCTGCTAGTTGGATAGGAATAGCATCAAGTTTAGCTACTGTTGCCATATTGGTACAAACCATAGTGAATAATAGCAATAATCCATAATGATCAAAATCAAATAGAAATTAGTAAAACCTAGTTAGAATTATATGAAAATAGCAGTAGTTGGTACTGGTTATGTAGGCTTGGTATCAGGAGCTTGTTTTGCAGACGTTGGGATCGAAGTCACCTGTGTGGATATTGATCAAAAAAAGATTGAGAAGCTGAAAAATGGCATTATGCCAATCTATGAACCAGGATTGGAAGAAATCGTGGTTCGTAATTTTAAAAGTGGCAGGCTCACATTTAGTACTGATCTTGGGGAGGCCATCCAAGGAGCATCTGTTGCTTTTATAGCAGTAGGAACCCCTCCAGGAGAAGATGGTTCTGCTGATTTAAAATATGTATTAGCTGTGGCTGATGAAATTGGTCAGAAAATGACGGACTATATTGTTGTCGCTACAAAAAGTACTGTTCCGGTGACCACGGGTGAAAAAGTGAGAAAAGCTATCAAAAGTGCATTGGATAATAGAGGTTCTGACCTTCCTTTTGCCGTCGCGTCCAACCCTGAATTTCTGAAAGAGGGAGCAGCTGTAGAAGATTTTTTAAAACCCGATAGAATTGTAATTGGCATTGATGATTCTCGTGCAGAAGAGATAATGAAACGTCTCTACAAACCATTTCAACTAAGTGGAGAGCGAATTATTTACATGGATATTCCATCTGCTGAGATGACAAAATATGCAGCAAATGCCATGTTGGCCACTAAAATTTCTTTTATGAATGATATCGCCAACCTTTGCGAAAAAGTGGGGGCTGATGCCAATATGGTAAGAAAAGGAATTGGTTCTGACCCAAGGATTGGGAATAAGTTTATTTATCCAGGAGTAGGGTATGGTGGATCTTGCTTTCCTAAAGATGTGAAAGCAATCATTAAGACGGCTAAACAATATGGATATAATTTGAGAGTCCTACAGGCAGTGGAGGATGTGAACGATGATCAAAAGCATGTCCTCGCCAATAAAGTAAAAGCACATTTTGGAGAGGATTTAAGTGGTAAGACTTTCGCGATGTGGGGTTTGAGCTTTAAGCCAAATACAGATGACATGAGAGAGGCACCAGCTGGGGTGATCATAGATGAGCTTAGAGCTGCAGGAGCTACGGTGAAAGCTTATGATCCAGTTGCGATGGAAGAAGCAAGAGAACATTACATCTTCGATAAAGTAACCTACTGTAAAGATGCTTATGATGCATTAGTAGATGCAGATGCACTACTTTTGGTTACAGAATGGTCTGAGTTCAGAATTCCAAGTTGGGATGTCGTAGGTAAGCTGTTGAAAAACAAATTGATTTTTGATGGAAGAAATATCTATGATAAAAAGTATTTAAGAACCTTGGATTTTGAAGTCATCAATATCGGTTCTAATTAATAAAAATTGTCCTTGGGAATATTTCTCAAGGGCAGAACTATTTTTTTTCGCCAAATTGAATTTATGATTATTGCCGGTGCAGGTGGACATGGAAATGAAGTCGCTTTTGTTCTTCAAAGTTTAGGTTTTTCCACATTGGAATTATTTTTTTTTGATCAAGACAAAAGTAAATCAAGCGATCTTAATGAAATCAAGAATCTAATTTTGGATGAAAATGTATTGGTAGAAAAGCTGGAAAAGAGGCCTGAATTTGTTTTAGGAGTTGGCAATCCACTATTTCGGGAAAAGTTATATACTTATTTCATTTCTTTAGGTGGTAGCTATTTTGGGATCAATTGCGTCACTTATCCAATGGGAAGTTCTAAGAAGTTACATTTTGATGCTATGCCTTACTGCTTTATTGGGCCAAATACTAAAATCGGAATTGGGGCTTTGATTAATACAAGGGCCCACGTTCATCATGATAGTGAGGTAGGTAGATTTTCTGAGATAGGGCCAGGTGCAATACTTTTGGGAGGGTCAAAGGTTGGAGATAAATGCAGTATTGGGGCTGGGGCAGTAATTTTACCTGGAGTGAAACTAGATGATGAAGTGATAGTGGGCGCTGGAGCAGTGGTGACAAAGTCATTCGGGAAGAAAAATGTTTTAGTTGGAATACCTGCAAAATCTAAACACCAAGGATTTTAATTAGATTTGTTATTTCTTTTTTATTAAAAAATCAATCGAATGGCTTTAAATGATCAATCAAAAGTAGAATTAAATTACCTGCAATTGATCCAACAGATTTTCTCTTATAAAAGAAGTCTTTTAATATTCACATTTATAGGTCTCTTCTTAGGGGTTCTAATTGCATTCACAAGCCCAAAAGAATTTAGTACTAATTCATTTGTGATTTTAGAACAAGGAGAGAATACAGGTCAATTTGGTCAAATGGGAGCTTTGGCAGGATTAGCAGGAATATCTCTTCCACAGATGCAAAGTGATCAGGCTATTCTTAGTTCGGAATTGTTTCCCGACGTGATTCATAGCAGAGATTTTCTCATTGATATCATGAAAGAGAGTTTTTACTTCGAGACAAAGGGTAAAGAGATGACATTAGAGGAATATTATGCCGAAGAGAGACCAGGGAATTTAGTGAAAAAAACTTTTGATTTTATTTTTAGTATCCCAGCTCGAATTATTTCCATCTTTTCTTCTAATGACACAAAACCGACCATAGCGAATGAAAATAATGAAGAGGTAGAACTTGGGTATGTATCTGTTACATCTCAAGAAAATTATGTTAGTAAACTATTAAAAGAACGGATCACCATTGAGGATCAAATGAAGTTAATTAAGCTCAATGTTTTGATGCCTGAAGCACTGATTTCTGCCAAAGTAAATGCAATCGTGCTCGAAAAATTGATCGACTATGTCACAAATTATAAAACAGTAAAACAAAAGTTAAATTTAGAATTTGTTGAAGAAAGGGTCAATGAAGCTGAAGTAAAATTCCAAGAGGCTCAAATCAAACTAGCTTCTTATAGAGATGCAAATCAAGGGATCATTTCTAAGCGGGCCATGACCAAAGAAGAACAGTTACAATTTGAATTTAATATAGCTTTCAACATATACAATACCTTGAAACAGGAACTAGAACAAGCCACTATCCAGCTGAAAAGAGATACGCCTGTTTTTACTGTTATTGAAACAGCGAGCATTCCACTTGGACCTAGCAAACCAAATAAACCTCTAATTATAGTTTTCAGCATATTCCTTAGCTTTTTTTTGGGCGTTTTGTATACGATTTACAAAATTCTATGATTCCAATTCAGTAATTAATTCCGGCATGAGTACTATTCAAATGGTGGACTTGAAGTCCCAATATGCACACATAAAAAATGAGGTTGATCAGGCTATACAGAATGTCATAGATACGACAACTTTTATCAATGGACCAGAAGTCAAAAAATTTTCAAATGAGCTCGCAAAGTATACTGGAGCAAAGTATGTAATTACCTGTGGAAATGGTACTGATGCATTGCAGATTGCAATGATGGGATTGGGCTTTAAGCCTGGCCAAGAATTGATTGTGCCAGCTTTTACTTACGTGGCAACGGCTGAGGTAATCGCTTTATTGGGCTTGAAACCGGTTTTCATAGATGTACGGGCGGATACTTATGAGTTGGATGTCACCCAATTGGAATCCAAATTAACTTCCAATACCGTAGGGATAGTTCCCGTTCATCTGTATGGTCAGTGCTCCAATATGGAGGAGATTTTGGCTTTCGCAAAGAAGCACCAGCTGAAAGTGATCGAAGATACAGCACAGGCCATAGGGGCTGAATATACATTTTCAGATGGAAGGAAAATGCAAGCCGGAACAATGGGTGATGTTGGAACAACCTCGTTTTTCCCATCCAAAAACCTTGGTTGCTATGGAGATGGGGGCGCCATGTTTACCAATGATGATGACTTAGCAGAAAAACTGAGGATGATTGCCAATCATGGCCAGAAAAAAAAATACCATCATCATATAGTTGGAATCAATTCTAGACTAGATACAATACAAGCTGCCATTTTGAACGTGAAGCTTCAGCATTTAGATCGTTACTGCGCTTCTAGAAATCAGGTGGCAGATACTTATGATGCTGCTTTTGCAGGACATGGGCATATCAAAATCCCAGTAAGATCAAAAAATTCTACCCATGCCTTTCACCAGTACACGGTACAAGTTGAAGGAGTGAGTAGAGATGGATTGAAGGAATATTTAGCTGAGAAAGGAGTTCCCTCCATGGTCTACTATCCTCTTTCGCTACATCAACAGGAAGCATATAAAGACTTGGGATTCAAGGATGGAGATTTTCCCGTATCTGAATCGCTTTGCCTTAAAGTGCTCTCACTTCCGATTCATACTGAGATGAAGGCCGAAGATCAAGCCTATATAATTGAAACAATAAAACAGTTTTTTGAATGAAAGAATATTTCGCACATGAAAGTGCCTATATAGATGAAGGCTGCGAAATCGGAGCTGGGACCAAGATCTGGCATTTTTCTCACATTATGCCAAATTGTATAATTGGAGAAGGCTGCAATATTGGCCAGAATGTAGTGGTCTCTCCAGAAGTTGTGCTCGGTAAAAATGTAAAGGTTCAAAACAACGTTTCCATTTATACAGGAGTGACTTGTGGTGATGATGTGTTTTTGGGACCTTCCATGGTTTTTACCAATGTGATCAATCCTAGGAGTGCGGTGAACCGCAAGTCAGAATATGCTAAAACCTATGTAGGGAATGGCGCAAGTATTGGTGCAAATGCAACGATAGTCTGCGGCCACGATATTGGACCCTTCGCTTTCATTGGCGCCGGATCAGTGATTACAAAAAATGTCCCTGCCTATGCATTGATGGTTGGGAATCCAGCCAAGCAAATAGGATGGATGAGTGAATTTGGAAGTAGATTAGAATTTGATGAGCATGGAAAGGCCGAATGCATGGAAACTGGAGACCATTATTTGCTTAGAAATAATATAGTTACAAAACTTTGAGTATGAAGAATTTTGCCTTGATAGGTGCAGCGGGCTATATAGCACCAAGACATATGAAAGCTGTAAAAGATACTGGAAATGTTCTTTTAGCAGCATATGATAAATTTGATAGCGTAGGAGTGATCGACAGTCATTTTCCGGAAGCTGATTTTTTTACTGAATTTGAGCGTTTTGATAGACATGTTGAAAAATTAAAACGGACCGAGAGACCAATAGATTATGTGAGTATTTGCTCACCAAATTACCTGCATGATTCTCATATCCGGTTTGGATTGAGGGTGGGAGCAGATGTGATTTGCGAAAAACCATTGGTACTAAACCCATGGAATATTGATGCACTTTTGGAAGTAGAAAGGGACCATGGAACAAGGGTTTATAATATACTTCAACTAAGACTACATCCCTCAATCATAGCGTTAAAGAAAAAGATAGAAGAAGGGCCTAAGGACAAGATTTATGATATTGATTTGGCCTATATCACTTCTAGAGGTCATTGGTACTATACATCCTGGAAGGGTGATGTGAGTAAATCTGGCGGAATTGCTACTAATATTGGAGTTCACTTTTATGATATGCTTACTTGGGTTTTTGGTGCAGTAAAGAAAAATGTAGTGCACATTCATACACACGATAGGGCTTCAGGATATTTCGAGTTGGAAAGAGCACGAGTACGTTGGTTCTTGAGTATCAATGCAGATACTTTACCTGATTCCATTAAAGCTAAAGGAGGAAGAACCTATCGTTCGCTGACCATGGAGGGAACTGAAATAGAATTTTCTGATGGTTTCACAGAATTACACACGCATAGCTATCAACATATCCTGGATGGTCAAGGTTTTGGTTTAGAAGAAGCGCGTCCCAGCATCGAGATCGTTCACGATATCAGGCATATGGAGTCTATTGGATTAAAAGGAGATTATCATCCATTGGCAAAAAGCCCTTTGACAAAGCACCCTTTTTCTACCACCTGAAAAACATTTAATTTATAATCAAAGAATAGTTAAAATCTTTGATTACCTAACTATTTTATCGAAGTCCTAATCTCAGGTTTAATTCCTCCAAAACGTAATGATTCCATTTAACAAGCCATTTATTTCAGGTAAGGAACTGGCTTATATTGAAGATGCCGTAGCTTCAGGAAAGCTCTCTGGAAATGGAAAATATACTCGGTTAGCTCAAAATTTTTTCGAGCAAAAGTATCAGATGAAAAAAACACTGCTGACTACCTCTTGCACTGATGCATTAGAGATGGCAGCTATTCTCATAGGTATAGAACCTGGTGATGAAGTAATAATTCCTAGTTACACATTTGTGTCTACTGCAAACGCTTTTGTACTCAGGGGAGCAAAAATAGTATTTGCTGATAGTAGATCTGATCATCCAGGAGTAGACGAGAAGAGTTTAAAGTCCCTTATCACGGATAAAACAAAGGCTATCGTTCCGGTTCATTATGCTGGTGTGGCTTGTGATATGGATATGATTATGGATTTAGCTTCAGAACATAACTTGTTTGTGATTGAAGATGCTGCGCAAGCTGTTGATTCATATTTCACTAGCAGAACAGGTGAAAAATTGCCACTGGGATCTATTGGGCATCTGGCTACTTTTTCGTTTCATGAAACCAAGAATATTTCCTCGGGAGAAGGAGGCTTGCTGGCTATAAACGATGAACGGTTTGTAGGTAGAGCTGAGATTATCTGGGAAAAAGGTACTAATAGAGCATCCTTCTTCAGAGGTGAAATCAATAAGTATGGGTGGGTAGATATAGGATCTTCTTTCTTACCATCTGAGATTACTTCAGCTTTCCTTTGGGCACAGCTAGAACATTTATCAGATATTCAGGCTAAACGTATAGAAATCTGGAATAGATACAATTCTCACTTCGTTACCAAACTTGAATCATTCGGTATGAAGACACCCATAATTCCCAGCTATGCGGAGAATAATGGCCATATGTATTACATTATTGCAAAGGATGGAGGTCAGCGTGACTACGTTCTTATGAGAATGAAAGAATCTGGAAGTTTGGCCGTATTTCATTACCTCAGCTTGCACCAAAGCGAATTTTTCAAAAATTGTCACGATGGCAGGGATTTGCCAATGTCTGATCAATATTCTGATAGATTGATCAGAATGCCTTTTTTCGTTGAATTGACGATGGAGCAGATAGATCATATCTCTAAAACATTACTTGATATTTTGACAGAATATGAGAACTGAAAATCTCGTTTTACTTCCGGATTCGCCATATACCGAATGGATAATAAAAAGATCTGAAGAATTATTCTCAGGTCTTAATACCTATTTGGTAGTTGTAGAAGATATTTCTAAGCCCACGAGATTTACTAATTCTGATATATTGGTAGTGGAAAATGTGGGTCTGGAAAATAGTCCTATTGTCGCGAAATTAGGAGACTTCAAACGGATTATAGTTAATTACCATACCCCTTTTATAGGTCATTTTTTAAGACGTCGTAAATCAGATTTGAGTCATGCTAAATTGATTTGGATTATTTGGAGTGGTGATTTATATAAACACCCTAATTTTCTTTCAAAAGCTTATACCAGCCGGACTATGGCTGTATTACCTCCTAAGAAGACATTTCAAGCTTGGAAAACATCCGCTCATCATCGGATTTTGCAAGTCTTAGGCAAACCTAATAAGTATAGTTTCGAGAAGTCATTTTCCCAATTCGACTATGTGGCTTCAATTTTTGAAAAAGACGTAAAAGAAGCAGAGATGGTATTGGGTGTAAAAGCAAAATGGATTCGATTTGCGATTTTGTCTTTTGAAGAAATGTTTTCGCAGGAGTTTTTAAAAAACAAACCTGTTTTAGGTGATAAAATAATGGTTGGACATTCAGGTTCTCCTGAAAATAATCACTTAGATGTTTATCATCAAATCCACAGTCTTTTGCCGGCGAATGATGTTACAGTATTCAGTCCATTGTCCTATGGAAACCCAACTTTCATTGCTGCAGTAAAGTCTATGGGGGAGGAGTATTTTGGAGATAAATTTGAAACATTGGAAGATTTTATTCCTCGCGAAGCCTATTACCACAAGTTAGCTGAAGCATCATTTGCCATTTTCAACCATAAAATACAGCAGGCTTTTGGCAATATTTTAGGACTTATTTTTATAGGAGTGAAAGTTTTCCTTAATCCTGAAAACCCTATTTACATTGAATTGACAAATCATAACATAAAAGTTTTTGATTATAGCATTATGACAAAAGAAGATCTGATTAATCCACTATCTGCTGAAGATGTAGACAGCAATAGAGCTATAATCAGTTTGCTTTTTAAGGAAGAAAAGATCCGTGATTATTATCGTGATCTTTACATCGCCTGATGACAGTAGTCAGAAATATTAAAAACCTGGCTTCAGACAGCATGATCTATGGACTTGCTGGGATTGCCACTAGAGTGATGGGAGTGGTCCTGACACCGCTCTATACTAGAGTTTATTCTCCGGAAGATTATGGGGTTTTTGGTTTGGTAAATAATGCCTATTCCCTTATAGCCTTGGTGTTAATCTTGAGTCTGGATAATTCCACGGCACGCTGGTTCTATGACACAGATGACTATCACTACAGGAAAAAGATCATTAGTACCTGGTTTTGGTTCTATTTATTATTATCCATTATTTTCGCTGTCTTTTTCTTTTTTTCAGCACCTTATTGGTCACAATTTATAGCATATAATTCCACGGAGGCCATAGAATACATCCAGATTTTGGCATTTTCTCTTCCTGTTTCCGTGGCAACTGTGGTAGCCACCAAAGTACTTAGGTTTGAAAAAAAGCCTAAAAGCACGGTTTTGCTTACTTTTTTGCAAGCGCTATTTTTGATTATTGCCAATGTTGTTTTTGTCTTAATTCTAGACCAAGGGCTGAAAGGTGCCTTTACCGCTAGGTTAGTGGCATTCTTATTAATGGTCCCTTTGTCTATTTATTACCTCAAGCGCTGGCTGGAGACGATTAAGCTTTCTGATTTTAGCCTGTTGGGCAAAATGATAAAATATAGCCTGCCCTTTATTCCGGCTAGCCTTTCCATATGGATGATCAATCTATCAGCTGTATTCTTCTTAAACGGGAAGGTTTCGGATGAAGACTTGGGATTATTTCAGATTGCATTCGCCATCGCCGGCTTCAGCGGGATTGTCGTAAATGCTTTTCAGCAAGCTTGGTCACCTTTTGCATTTTCTATCATTTATCAGGATAATGCAAAAGAAACTTATGGGAAAATACTGCTCGCATATCTCTTATTTATAGGTTCTCTCACTTTAATGGCTTCCTTATTTTCATTGGAGGCTTTAATGATCATCGCAACTCCGGCTTACTATGGAGCAGCCACTATTGCCAGTATTCTGGTCTTTAGTAGCTTATTTGCAGGTCTTACTAACATCGCAGATTTAGGATCAGCTATTAGTAAAAAAACAGCGCCACTAGGGATTGTATATGCCGCATCCTCTGTTATTCTAGTCCTGCTTAATATATACCTAATACCCTTATATGGTGTATATGGAGCAGCTCTTGCCGTTTGTGTTTCCCAATTTTTAACGCCGGTTTTTGTGTTCTATTTCTCTCAGAAATCTTACCCAATTCCTTATGATTTTGTAAGATCTTTTGGGTTTATAGTACTATTATTTTTGGTTGCATTTTTAGGGTATTACTTTACTAGCGATACCTCTGTACTCCAAGCAGTGCTAATAAAGATCGGTATCATTGGTTTCTTTTGCTTGATCTCAATTTTGATTTTTAAGAGGGAGTTTATGTTTTTGAAGCAATTAGTAAGTAGTAAATTAAGTAAATCCTGATTTTTTATAGTTTGTCATTCAAATGACTAATATTCCTCAAACATCAAAAATAGTATACCTAGCCTCCTTGGATAAAAGCCGAAGTCCTGGAGTTTATAAAAAGATTTTGGGTACTGTAGCAGGAGCAGAGCAAGCGGGGTATTCCGTGGACTTAAAACTATTTGATCCTAAGAATGGGTTTTTGAACCAGTTTGTTGAAGAAATTGATCATTCCGACGCGGATATTTTAATTATCCGTAGTCTATGCCAATACAATTTTTATTTGATACCAGCCTTTAGAAGGGCAAAAGCAAAGGGTAAGAAGATAATCCTAGATGTACCGACGCCAAATTCTGTCGCTATAAGTGAATTGGCAGATGGAAAAACGGGTTGGAAAAGGAAAATAAAAGACCTTACCTATTTAATTCTTTCTGGCCCAGTTCCATATTGGTTCGTTTCTCAGGTTTTGCAATATGCCGAAGAAGGTGCTTGGTTTACGTTAGGTAATAGAACTAAAACTTCCCTGATAGGAAATGGAATTCAAGTAGCATCTGTACCCGAGAGAACTGAAGTTCCCATTTTTGATGATTCTTGCTTGAGACTTATTTGTGTAGCCTCCCTGAATTATTGGCATGGTGTGGATAGATTGATTAAGGCTATAGCAACTTTCAATGCTGATGATAATCCCCTTAAAGTTCATTTGAAAATAATAGGTAATGGAGCCTCTATGGCCGATCTGCAGAAGTTGACCAAAACCTTAGGTGTCCAGGAATACATAAGTTTTTCAGGTTTTCTGGATGGGGATGAACTCTACAGAGAATATGAGACCGCCCATATGGCTGTAGGCTCTCTGGCTCTTTTCCGAAAGAAATTGAAATCAGCATCCGAATTGAAGTCCAGAGAGTATTGTGCGGTAGGAATTCCTTTTATGGTAGTCGGTGATGATCCCGATTTCCCAAAAGAAACTAGATTTAGAGTACAACTACCAAATCGAGAAAGCATCTCTGATCTCACTGATTTTTTTAGAAATTTTGATTCAAAGTATTTAGCTTTTACTCCAAGTGAAATCAGAAAATACGCACAGGAAAATCTGGATTATTCTGTCAAGGTTATGGAAATACTAAATGCTGTGAAAGATTGAATCAGCTTAAGTCCTTGATTCTGCTCACCCAAAAATTCCCTTTTGAATCTGGTGAGGAATTCCTTGCCACAGAACTTACCTACCTCGAAAAAGCTTTTGATAGTGTAATTATTATACCCACTGCCGTGAGAGACTTCTCTCATCAAAGACCAACAGGGAAAAATACACAAATCAGGATTGTGAAAAATCCGGAATCAGCCAAAGAAATAGCATCCGCTTTTATAAGAAGACTTGCTCAGAATCTTCGTGTTCTAGGATCCGAACTTAAAAATTCTGGCTGGAATCTGAAGCTTCTAAAGTATTTTCTCTATCATATTCCTTTCTCCCAGCAGCTTAAATCCAGCATAGATAAAGAACTCGGGTCAACTGGGGACTTTGTATTGTATTCTTATTGGATGGATACCAATGCATTAGCTTGTTCATTATTAAAAAAAGATTTCCCGGAAATTAAGCTTGTTGTCAAAAGCCACGGAGGCGACCTTTATAATGATCGGCAACCATCCGGGGCAGTGGCTTTCAGGGACACTGTGTATTCAGCGGCCGATTCACTTATTTATATTTCAGAGCATGGATACCAGTATGCTTCTACGCATTATCCAGAATTCTCTTCTAAAATGAAGGTGTTTAAGCTAGGAGTGCAGGAGCATGTTTTAGCTCCCACCTCAAATTTTCCCGAAGCTTTTCAGATTGTTTCCTGTTCGAGTTTAATTCCTCTTAAAAGAGTAAAACTTATTGGACAGGTCTTGAACAAATGTAGGGTTCCAATTTGCTGGACTCACTTTGGGGGAGAAAGTACAGCGATTGAAGCAATGAAAAGTAGCCTTCCAAAACTAAGAACTGACTTAATAATAAACTGGAAGGGTAAAGTGAAAAATGAGGAAGTCCAATCATTTTATGCCACTCAGCCAATAGATCTACTAATCAATTTAAGCTCCTCCGAAGGTATTCCGGTATCTATGATGGAAGCCATTTCTTTTGGAATTCCTGTTTTTGCAAATGATGTAGGAGGAATATCCGAAATAGTTCAAAGTGAGACAGGAGAACTAATAATTGATGGATTATTAGATACAGAAATTGCTTACCGTTTAGATGAATTCCTATTGAGTGGAAAAACCAGAAATGAAGATTTCAGAAATGGCGTTCGAAAATTTTGGAAACAAAACTTTTCGGCTGAGCAAAATCATCAAAAGTTGATAGCAGAGTTAGATACGCATATCTTCACTAGGTCTTCACAAACGGAATGAAGAATATCCTTTTGATCTCTAACTACTTTACCCCCTGTACGCTGACTCCTTCTCAGCGTATTACTTTTTGGGCCAGAAACATGCACCGTTTGGGATATTATCCTACGGTAATCACCCGAGACTGGACTTCCCAAACCCGATCTCATCAGGACACCAAACGCCCACTCGGAGAGAAGGTGCGTCATGAAGTGTTTGAGACGCATGAGGTTTATTATCTCCCATTTCAACCTGGCATATTAGATCAAGCATATTTGGCATTTGGGGAATCCGCATTACGCCCCTTGTTTTTAATGGTTAAGCTTCTAGATGTGTTTTTGGCGCGTTTTACGCTGAAATTTACCTCTTTTGCCAATTTCATTCCTTTCATTAAAAAGCTTCTAAACGAGAGAAGTTTTGATTCGGCGATTATATCGGGCGAACCTTTTTACTTATTTAGAATTGGATATTCCCTTAAAAAGGAATTTGGACTCAGTTGGATAGCAGATTATAGAGATGACTGGAGTACAAACGAACTTCAGATGGAAAAGTCAGGAGGAGCAGTCCGAAAATGGATAGCAAAGGTAGAATCAGACTATGAGCAAGAATGGGTTGGTTCTGCA
Organism: uncultured Algoriphagus sp.; assembly: GCA_965659625.1. Classification (GTDB taxonomy): domain Bacteria; phylum Bacteroidota; class Bacteroidia; order Cytophagales; family Cyclobacteriaceae; genus Algoriphagus. Next base: position 66,490 of record CBFHWO010000013.1, read on the forward strand.
GATTCAGTGATCTCGGTAAGTCAGGTTTATACTCATCGTATAGCCAGATTTCTTGGAAAGAAAGGGTATACTATAGAGAATGGCTTCGAAGAAGAGCTGATGTCAATTTCTCCTCAATCCTTACACCAAGTGTTTACCATAATCTACAGTGGAGTTCTGTATCCTTCGCAGGATTTGTCTTTTATATTTGGAGCATTGAAGTTGGCCATAGATGCTGAAGTGCCTTTTCAGGTTATATTTCTGGGTGCAGGTTATGACCTGAAAGAGAGAAGAAGAATAGAAGATTTGCTTCCTGCTGAATTGAAGCCCTTTGTAAAAGTCACTGATCGATTGCCTCGAGAAGAAGCCTTAGTGGAACTTCAAAAATCACATGCTTTTTTGGCGATGGCTTATGGGAATATGAAGGGGATTCCAAGTAGCAAGCTGTATGAATATATTGCTTTGGGGAAGCCGATAATTCTATCCCCTTCGGATGGAGATATAATGGAGACAATGCTCAATAAAGCTGGATTGGGATTCTCTGCAAATTCAGCAGAAGAGTGTTTTGAGCAAATTCAGCGTATTAGAAATCTTTACCATAATGGGCTGGTTGAGAAGTTGAAAGAGAATTCCAAATCTAAAATTGAACAATACTCGCGGTTCAATCAGTTGAAGCAAATCAAGGAGGTGTTAGGTGACTAATTCAGCGTTGGCAATTCATTCTACTCGTGCTGTTGGCAAAGCAGGTTTAACACTGGGTGTATTTCTGGTTTCCTGTTCGAAGCTTATCAGTTTGCCAATCGATAAGGCTGCAATGTTGGGTGTATTAGGTTTATTGCTATTTCATCAGATTTTTCTCAATAAGACTTTTTCCTCCAGATTACTTTTCCCGATTCTAGGGCTTGCATCCTATTGCTTGCTCCCGTATTTGCTAAATCTTCCAGATTCTTCTTTGATAATATTTTTCCCGGTCATAGGATTGTTTTTTTCAGGACTGGCGGCGGAAGAAGAAGAATTTATTGACATCCTTTATTGGGGGATTTTTATACATATATGTGTGGGAATATTTTTTGTTTTCAGCAGTTATTTGATTGGATTGAACTCGTATGTTCACCCTATGTATGATAAGGGATTGCCGTTTCTTCACGCGGCAAAAGGGTTTACTACCACAGTTCAATCTTATGGTACTTTATTGATAAGCTGGTTTTTAATTTACTATTGGAAGAAGGAAAATGGAAATTTGGGAAAGCTTGATTCCCTTGCCTTTTGGATGGCTATTTTAGGATTGATTCTCACTTTCAATAGAAATACCTTTGTTATTTTCTACCTCATCCTTTTTTTCAAGCATAGAAAAATCTTCATCCTGACTGTGGTGGCTGCCGCTCTTTTTTACCTCTATTATTTTGAGTTTATCAACAAACTTATTTTCAACGTAAATACTTTGAATTCCCGGGCTGATCTCCTTCAGGCTTTTAGAATATCTTTCTTTGACCATTCGGGCTGGAAGGAGTATCTCATTGGTCATGGGAACAATATGGTGGGTGAAGTAATTGCTCGAACAACTACTTACCGAACCGGATATATTGAAAATGGAACTTCGATGCTACTTTACACCTATGGGTTTATTGGCTACCTAGCATATCTTCTGGCAGTGATAATCATGTCCCTTATGTTTTTCATTCGGGGCAAAGTATTCTATGCCGCCATGTTTTTCTACATTTTCATTATTGCACAGCAGTTTACGCATGAGTTTTATGCCACTACGCTATATCTGATGATAAGTATCTTTCTGATAATTCTTAATTTCAAACCTACAAGTGCCTCAAAGGATCGTATTTTTTCACCTGCTGAATAATTTCACGGGTAGCCCCCAGATTTTGTCAAGTGTGATAAGCACTGCGCAAAAGAAAGGTATGGAAGTCGAACTTTATACGAGTAGGACAGAAGGATTTTTATCAGGATTCGAGAGTCAAAATAACTTCTACAAGAGATCAGAGCATCGCATCCTCACACTTTTTTCTTTCTTTATCAGCCAATTTTTGCTTGCTATAAAATTGCTGTTTGTGAGTAGGAGAGAGGAAATCTATTATGTCAATACAATTCTTCCCTTCGCTGCAATACTAATGGGGAGATTGATGGGTAAAAGAGTGATTACTCACGTTCATGAATATGAGATTAGTCCCAAACTCCTTAGCAATTTCTTGTTTTGGGTAGTGCGAAAGTTTTCTTCCGAAGTAATCGTGGTTTCGAAGTTTTTGGAGTCTAATCCATCCTTAAAGGGGGCGAAGGTAACTGTGATCTACAATTGTGTCACCAGTGATTTTGAGGGGAAATCAAAAGGCTTTGTTAAGACTTCGGGCGCTTTTGAGGTGCTGATGCTCGCTTCACTACGTCCCTATAAGGGTTTGGGTGAGTTTGTTACACTCGCAAAAAAAATCCCGAATGTAATCTTTACCTTAGTTCTAAGTGATGAGAAAAGCGAAGTGAATCAGTTTGTGGCCAAGGAATCTTTACCTACCAATATTCAGGTTTTTCCAGTTACAAAAGATGTACATCCTTTTTATGGTAAAGCTTCCTTAATTTTGAATCTTGCCCACCGGGATAAATGGGTAGAGACTTTTGGGATGACAGTGCTGGAGGGAATGTATTATGATCTTCCGGCTATAGTACCTACCCTTGGTGGGATCACAGAACTTATTGAACCTGGAGTGAATGGCTTTCAAATAAATCATGATGAGCTAGATGCCATTGCCAGGGAAATAAACAAAATGCAAAATGAACCAGAATATTGGAGGAAGTTATGTTCTGGTTCAGCACTGAAGAGGTCAGATTTTTCAAGGGAAGTTTTCGAATCGAAAATTTCTAAACTGCTACATCAATGATAAAAAACATCTTGGTTTTTATATTATGTATGTCTTTTGGCTACCAGGCCCAGGCCCATCTCAATGCGTTTTTTACCAGGTTTGAAGATTTTGGATCAAAAGTCCCTAATAAAAGTGAATTTAGGGCTTGGCGAAATGAAACACTGATTTTGCCATTTTTAGTCACATCAGATTCTTCCAAAGGCATTGATTTCCAGCTGAAAATCGAAGGAAAGAATATCAAGGCTGAAGTTGTTCAGTTACACTTAGTTGAAGGAGACCTTTCAGCCGGTTATTGTGGGAATTCCAAAAAGAGCGGAACCTTCGTCAAGCAATTGTTTCCGGATCGAGCAGAATTCATCAAGGGGGAATCTTTTATAGTGGAAAGTACCACTACTTATGGTTTGGTGGAAATCCAACTGCCAGAAAAGCTGAAGCCTGGAAAATACCCTTTGGAACTTGCTTTTGAACAAAATGGAACTAGTCAAAAAATAGAAGCAACCATTCAAGTGATAAATAGCAAATTGCCTGACTTTGCTTCTCTTGATTTCGATATTGATTTTTGGCAATTCCCACTTTCTATTTCTACCTATTATGATATCAAACCCTACTCTGAGGAGCATTGGGAAGAGATAGCTTTGATGTTTGAACAGCTTAAGGGGATTAACCAAACTGTAGTGACCACTTCTGTATTTTATGATATTTACAATACGAAGATCAAGCCCATTGATGAAATGATGATTCAGGTTCGTAAAAAAGCGGATGGGAGCTATCGGTATGATTATTCCACTTTTGAGAAGTATGTCGAGCTTGCAGCCTCCAAAGGGATATCAAAGGAAATAGCAGTTCACAATCTTTTCCCTTGGAACCTTACGTACTTTTATTTTGACGAAGTATCAGGCGAAGTAAAAACCTTTAAATCTGAGCCAGGCACAGATGCTTATAATGCCTTTTGGAAGCCTTTTTTGCTAGACTTTGCATCTTTTCTCAGATCAAAAAACTGGATGGACAAGACCGTATTTTGGGTAGATGAGAGGGATATTAATAAGACAGCACTGTTAGCAAAATATGTGAAGGAAATAGATCCAGAATTTAAGTTTGGATATTCAGGGAGGTTTAGCCCGGGATTATCAATATTAGTTGACGATTACTCTTTAGCAAGTAATATTGTGCTGGATACTGATATGCTTGCGCTTCGGAAATCCAAGGGGTTTAAGACGACCTACTATACTTCTTGCTATGAAGTTCAGCCAAATATGTTGATGGCTTCGAATTATGCCGATATCTACTTTCTGGTAATGCTTTCCAGGGCAAAAGGATACGATGGGATGTTGCGTTGGGCGTTCAACCTTTGGTCACCGCAGATCATGAAATCAGCGATATTCTCCGATTTACCTTCAGGGGATAGCCATTTTGTATATCCGGAAGGACAGGTTTCCTTAAGGTACCTGATCTTGAAAGATGCACTGGAAGAAGTGCAAAAAGCAGATGTAAAATCAAATTCTGCAAAGACTAAAGAATTACTAACCTCTCATACCCGTTATTTTCTTCTAAATGTGGAAAAGGACAGGGTTGATATGGTGAAAACCATGAAGAATTACTTGAATGATTAAGAAAAAGCTTGCCATTGTAGGTATAGTGGGGGTGCCTGCAAACTACGGCGGATTTGAGACTTTAGTAGAATATCTACTTGATCTGCTTCCTAAATTTTACGACGTCAGTATTTACTGCCAAAGTCAAAGCTACCCTGAGAGGGTTGAAACGTATAAAGGTGCAAAACTTGAATACTTGAATTTAAAAGCAAATGGAGTTCAAAGTGTAATCTACGATTCAGTTTCTCTTTGGAAATCCATATCGGGATTTGATTATATCTTAATCTTGGGTGTCTCAGGAGCAGTTACTATTCCATTTATTAAACCATTTACAAGTGCCAAGATAATTACTCACATTGATGGTTTAGAGTGGAAGCGTGACAAATGGGGAGGATTTGCGAAGCGATTTTTGAAGTTTTCAGAAGCATTGGCGGTGAAATTTTCTGATGGGATTATCTCAGACAATAAGCATATCTATGATTATGTTTTGGATGAATATGGCAAAGAATCACATCTGATCGCTTATGGTGCAAATCATGCTGTTTCTGTAGATCCTGATTTGTATGAAAAGAAATATTCATTCATCCATAAGCCTTATATTTTTACAGTTTGCAGGATAGAGCCTGAAAACAATATTGAAATGCAACTGAAGGTCTTTTCAGAAAATGACCTTGAAATCCCTTATGTAATTGTAGGGAATTGGAATTCCAGTGATTATGGAATGCGACTTTACGAGCAATATTCGACTAAGAAGAATGTTATTCTTTATAACCCGATATACGCAAGCGAAGAACTCAATGTACTTAGGTCCAATTGCCATTACTACTTGCATGGACACAGTGCAGGTGGAACCAATCCCTCCCTGGTGGAGGCAATGTATTTAGGGCTTCCCATTATAGCTTTTGGAGTGAATTATAACAGAGAGACTACTTTTAATCAAGCTATCTATTTCGACGATTCAGAGGAATTGCTTCAGCAATTATTGCGCTTGGAGGAATTTGACAGAGAGGCAATTTCCAATGACATGCTTAAGCTTGCAAAGAAAAATTACTCTTGGAAAGCCATAAATAAAAAGTATATAAAAATGCTGAAATCAATTTGAAATTGAGGAATTTCTTCTTCTTAAGTTGCTGTTTATTAGGATTGCTTTATTCTAATAATACCCTATCACAAACCATTCCTGCAGGTTTTCCAGTATTGGAGGAAAGTCTCAGAAGGCAGCAACTTTTAGGAGCCGAAGAGATTAAGAACTTTTCTTTTGGATTAAGACCCATCATAAGCCTGAAGCAAAATCGATTTACTACTCTTGATGATTCTTCGTCGATTCAAGAAAAAAAGGCTCATTGGGAACTCTTACCTGTTTTGAGTACTACAGTTTTTAACTCGAATAGACCTTTTGGCTGGGGCAATTTTAGCATGATGAATAGTGCCGGAATCCAATCGCTACTTTCTCCAGGTATATACGGGAAATTATTTTTTTTGAAGTTTCAGTTTAGGCCGGAATTTGTAGCTAGTCAAAATAAATCATACCAAGGATTTGGAGAGAATTATTCTGACAATATTCTTTTTGCCAGATTCAGATATTGGAATTTTGGTGATCATCCTGAGCAATTCACTAAAGACTATAACGCCTTTGCATGGTGGGGACAGTCTTACATCAGTCTAAATGCAGGTCCAGTGGAACTTGGTGCTTCCACGCAGAATATCTGGTGGGGGCCAGGCCAATTTAATGCTTTAATATTCAGTAATAATGCCAGGGGTATGAAGCACTTATTTCTTCGAACTAGTCGTCCTGTAAATATCTTTATCGGAAAACTTGAGGCCCAGCTGATTGTAGGGAGAGCAGAGGATTCAGGAATTCTGCCCTCACAAAACGAACGTTTGAATGATATATTTGCGAGGCCTTTTGAGGGAGATTGGCGATATGTAAATGGAGTCACATTTACTTTTCAACCTGTTTTTTTACCGAATTTTTTTGCAGGTTTTAATAGAACATTTCAGCAATATAATGACGACGTAACCAATACCTTCCAAGGTCGAATTCCAGTGCTGGAACCTTTTCAAAAGGTGAAACTTTTTACCAATGATAATTCTGTTGTTTATGATTCTAAAGGGCAAGACCAGCAGGTATCATTTTTCTTGCGGTATTTCAATTCAAAAGGAAATTTCGAGGTATATGCAGAATTTGGCAAGCAAGATCACAGCTATAATTGGAGGGATTTTATTTTGAGTCCAGAGCATGCCAGAGCCTATCTTTTGGGATTTTCTAAACTATTCAAAACTAGCAAACAAGGGGACTTTTATCAGGTGCGGGCAGAAATTGTGCAGCAAGCTGAATCTGTGAATAGATATATTCGATATCCAGACCTCAATTCAGGTAATACCAGTTGGCATACCCACTACCAAGTGCGAGGATTTACCAACGAGGGGCAATCTATGGGTGTAGGGATAGGAGTAGGGGGCAATGTTCAAATATTGGAAGTTTCTAAAGTCTCTAATTTGAATAAAATTGGGATTTTGTTTCAACGACTGGAAAATCACCAAGACTTTTATTATAGGTCATTTGCTAATAATCCAAGTAAGCGTCCTTGGGTAGACTTAAGTTTAGGATTACTCTGGGATCATCAGTGGGATAGGTTTGTGTTGAGTAGTAAGGCTCAAGTTATTCAAGGTATTAACTACCAATGGGAGAATGCAGCTGGATCTACCGCTGATTTTCCCAAAGGACAAAAACTTTGGACCTTCTCCGGTACTATGAACTTAATATATAAGATTCACCGATAGAATTAGAATAAAGTTTAAAATCAACCAAATACTGTTAGTTTTGCACCTTATTTGAAATGAGTAATTTAAGTACTCATTTTAGTAGGGGATGACAGAGGATTTTTAAAACTGGATTTGACCAGAGAGGAAATAAAAGTTGTCCTACCAAAAAGGCTAGGTCCTGGGACTGAAAGAGCGAAGCTGTAGGAAATTGAAATAGAGAAATCTGATTTTTAACTAGGTATTTTCGAAAGTAAATAATAATGAACGGAGATTTAAAAGACGTAAAAATTGCCATCATCGGCTTGGGATATGTGGGACTTCCTTTGGCAGTAGAATTTGCTAAAAAATATCCAACAGTAGGTTTTGATATTGACTCAAAAAGAGTTCTAGAACTTAAGTCTGGTGTGGACCGTACCTTAGAAATTGAAAATGAGCTTCTTAAGTCTGTATTAATAAATTCAATAGAGAATGGTATCGGGCTTTTACCAAGCTTTGAGTCAGAGGTTTTGTCAGATTGCAATATTTATATTGTGACTGTGCCTACTCCTACAGATAAGCATAACCGGCCTGTTTTGACTCCTATGCTAAAAGCATCAGAGAATATAGGTAAATATTTAAAAAAGGGTGATGTAGTTATCTATGAATCAACTGTTTACCCTGGTGTGACAGAAGATGAGTGTGTGCCAGTATTAGAATCTGTTTCAGGTTTGAAATTCAATGTGGATTTCTATGCAGGATATTCTCCGGAAAGAATCAATCCAGGTGATAAGGAACATACTGTAGCAAAAATCCTAAAAGTCACTTCTGGAAGTACACCTGAGATTGCAGAATATGTAGACCAGCTTTATAAAACTGTGATTACGGCTGGCACCCATAAAGCATCTTCTATTAAAGTGGCCGAAGCGGCCAAAGTGATTGAAAACTCGCAGAGAGATATAAACATCGCTTTTGTAAATGAATTGTCGAAAATCTTTAACCTTATGGGGATTGATACCAATGAGGTGTTAGAGGCCGCTGGTACCAAATGGAATTTCCTGAAATTCAAACCGGGTTTGGTTGGGGGGCACTGTATTGGGGTAGATCCTTTTTATCTAGCTCAAAAAGCACAGGAACTTGGGTATCATCCTGAAATCATTTTAGCTGGAAGAAGGCTAAATGACAGCATGGGAAAACATGTAGCCACAGAGGTTATCAAACTGATGATGAGAAAGGACTTGAAAGTAATTGACTCTAAAGTTTTGATTTTGGGTTTTACTTTCAAAGAGGATTGTCCGGACGTAAGAAATACCAGGGTGATTGATATCTACAAAGAACTAAAATCTTTTGACATGGATGTTGATATATATGATCCATGGGCTAATCCGGAAGAAGTCATGCATGAATATGGGGTTGAAATCAGCTCCGGAAAACAAACTCCTGATTTAGATTTATACTCCGCGATCATCTTGGCAGTTTCACATAAAGAATTTAAATCTTTGATTATCAATAAGTCCAATAATCGAGTTGTTTTTGATATTAAAGGAGTATTAGCAAAGAATTGTGTCGATGCTAGATTATAATTATTAAAAAAATTTATCAAGAAAATTTGTTTTAATTTAGCCGAAAATTTAAAAAATAAAGAATAATGAATTTTATCAAAGCAGTTCAATTTTTTATCCTCTTGGCAATTCTTTCTTCCTGTGTTTCTAATAAGAAAATTGTTTATATGCAAGAATTGGAAAATAGCACACCAAATGTTTATTCCAGTGAAAGATATGGTTACAACGAAGAAAAATATAGACTTCAGAATTTTGATATTGTAGAGATAAATATAAAAACTACAAGTGAGGAGTTAAATGATATTTTCAGCATCGTTACAGGTGACCAAAACAACATGAACATGAACATGGGTCAAAACGGTGGCGACTTGTTCTTTATGAATGGTTATACCTTGGATGAAGCAGGAAAAGTAGAAATTCCTCTTCTAGGTGAGGTGTTCTTGGTTGGCTTGACTGAAGAGGAGGCAAAGTCTTTAATCGAGGAAAAAGTTCAGAAATATGTACCCGACGATGATTTCTTTGTACGAGTTAGACTTGGAGGAATTAGATTCAGTGCTTTAGGTGAATTTAATGCACCTGGAAAACAGACTATTTTACAAAATAGAGTAACTATTTTTGAAGCTTTAGCATCCGCTGGAGATTTAACAACGATAGCAAGAAGAGATGAAATCATATTGCTCCGCCAGTATCCGGATGGGAGCCAAATCCATAAAATAAATTTGAATGACAGGAATTTATTAGGATCAGAATTTTATTTTTTAAAGCCCAATGATGTCATATATGCAGAGCCTTTAAAAGTTAGAGAACTAGGAGCAGGTACAAATTTCATCCAAACCTTGGCATTAATCACTTCTACTGTTTCAACTATTGCTTTAATTTTAACAATAGTGCGATAAAATCACATTTATGAATTTTGAAAGTAACGATAACGACTTCTTAGTCGAAGACTCTGGATTTGAATTAAAGACTATTTATAACAAACTTTTACAGAAGTGGTTTGTAATACTTATTTCTATAATAGTTTTTTTAATTTTAGGATTTCTTTATACCAAAACCTCCCCGCCTTTGTATAGGGTAGAGGGGATGTTTTTCATCAAAGAGAAAGAAAATCCACTGGCATTTTTTGGTTCACCTGGAATCATTGAAAGTTCTAGTATGGGACTTCAAAATGAAACTATCATACTAAAGTCAAAACCGGTAGCATTAGAAGTTTTAAAAAAATTAGATTTTCAGGTTGAATATTATAAAGAAGGATCTTTTGTAGACTCTGAAATTTATCAGAGTAAACCTGTTGTATTAGAAGTTGACTGGAAAAAGCCTCAAACAATAGATGGATTTTTGAAAATCGAATGGGAAAATGCCAATGAATACACACTTACCTATGTAGATGAGCTTTATAATAAGCTTTTACCGGATGGTAGCCGAGTTCCTCTACAAATAAAGCCTGAGCCTATTAAATATCGATTCAATGAACTTTTCAGTAATAATGAATTGACGATTAAAGTTTTAAATGTCTCTTCTGATGATTCGGGAAGTATTTTGGTGAAGTTAAGAGATCTTAACTCTCTTGCTAATAGGTATGCTGGCTCACTAAAAATTGAACCAGTAGAAAGAGGTGCTTCTATCATGTTGATGTCTGTGACAAGTTCTAACCTGCAAAAAGGAGAAGTGTATTTAAACACCTTGATGCAGACTTTTTTGGATATGGAGCTGGATCAGAAAAATCAATCTGCAAGCAAAACTGTAAATTTCATAGATTCTCAAGTTGAAGGAGCTGCAGATTCTTTGAGATATTTTGAAAATCAACTTCAGGATTTTAGATCCACTAATAAGATTTATAATCTAAGTTCAGAAAGTTCTTCTGTTTATGAAAGATTGATTGATTATGAAAATCAATTGTCAGAAGAGAAATTTAAAAGGAAGTACTATCAAGATCTCAAAAACTACCTTGCCAATGAAAGTTATCAAGATGTAATTGTTCCTTCGGGCATTGGAATTGAAGATCCATTCCTAAATGGCTTAATAGAAAACCTTCTTGAACTTCAAGCTGATAAATCAAGAATGCTTGCTAGTCAAACGGAAGCATCACCCGCAGTGAAAGAAGTGAATAGAAAAATCACTGATTTAAATGTTTCAATTAGAGAGAATTTGAACAACGTTGATTTTAACTCAAATTCTTTAATTAATGACCTTGAAGGTAGAATTAATGAAATAGAAAGATCATTTGCAAGCCTACCGGAAACTGAACAAAATTTGATTAGGATTCAAAGAGAATTTTCATTAACTGAAAATATCTACAATTACTTGATGGAAAGAAGAGCCGAAGCTGCTATTTCTAAAGCATCAAATGAAGCTAATAATAAAATAGTTGAACCGGCAAGAGGCGGTATTCAAATCAGCCCTACACCATTAAAGAACTACCTAATCGCCTTATTAGTTGGATTGTTTTTCCCTGTGTCATTCGTTGTTATCAGGGAATTGTTCAGAACAAAAATTGAAGATGTTCAATATCTCGAAAATAAACTTAGGATACCTTTACTGGGAACCATCCTTCAGAATAAAAAGAGCGAGAGTAGTCTGGTTGTTTTTGATCATAAAAAATCTGGAATTTCTGAATCTTTCCGTTCGTTAAGGGCAAATTTGAAATTTATTCTTCCAAAGGATAAACAAATTACATTATTGGTGACTTCCACAATTTCTGGGGAAGGAAAAACATTCTGTGCAATGAACCTGGCTTCGGCTTACAGCCTTACTGGAAAAAAGACAATTCTTGTTGGATGTGATATGCGGAAGCCAAAAATCTTCGCAAATTTTGAATTAGCAAATGATAAAGGATTATCGACTTTCTTAAGTGGACAAGAGAGTAATTATGAAAAGATAATTTCAAAAACAAAATATAACAATCTTGATGTAATTGTGGCTGGACCAACTCCTCCTAATCCTGCTGAATTACTTTTTGATGCCAGGTTTGAACAATTGCTTCAATCCTTGAAAGGGATCTATGATGTAGTGGTTCTTGATACGCCTCCAGTAGGTTTGGTAAGTGAAACCTTAGACTTACTTACATTGGTTGACTGTAGCTTATTTGTCTTTAGACAAAACTATAGTCAAAGAACATTCATTGATGCTGTAAATGGGTTGAAAACTAATAAAGGAATTAAAAATATCTTTGGTGTTTTCAATGGCGTTGTAGATTCGAAAAAAGTAGCTTATGGGTATGGGTACTCCTATGGCTATGGTTATGGTTACTACGACGACGACAAAAAATAAATACCTTATCTAACAAAAAGTGGTTTGAATTTCAAACCCTTTTTTTTATTCAAATTTTATGCTTCTAAAAGGAATTATTGAGAAAAACTTCAAGTATTTCTTTTTCTTCTTTTCCTATCTCAGATTCAAAATCTTTGTCCTAATCTTACTAAGCTTATTAGTTGGATTGTTGGACGGTTTTGGTCTTGCCCTATTCATTCCGCTGTTTCAAGTAGCAATGGATGATTCTTCTCAAGCAGCAAAACCTGAACTGGGAGAGTTAGATTTTCTGCTTGATTTTATGAATTCAGTCGGCTTCAATTTAAATGTTGGGAATATTCTGATATTCATGACAGTCTTATTTTTAATAAAAGGGATTTTCAAGTTTTTTGATAGCTATTATAAAGTTTCTCTTCAGATCTTCTTTGTTAAAAAGCTAAGGTTTCAAATGCTTGATGGAATGGAGGAGGTTAGTTACCAAAACTTTGTGGGAATGGATGCCGGAAGGATCCAAAATACTTTATCTGCTGAGGTGTATAAAGTGACAGCATCCTTTATCAGCTACTTCAATACCCTCCAATATGCCGTTTTATTATTGGTTTACATGGGATTGGCTTTTGTCTCTAATTGGCAATTTGCTATTCTGGTAAGTATTGGAGGCTTTATCTCAAATGTGTTTTTCAAAATCCTTTTTAGAAAAACCGAAATAGCGTCTATCAATATTTCCAGTAAAGGGCATGTTTTCCAGTCTTTTTTGATTCAAGCTGTCCAACATTTTAAATACTTAAAGGCTACATCTTATTTCAATAATTATAAACAAAAGCTCACAAGGCAGATAAATGAGATCGAAAATCTCCAAAAAAGGATTGGGCTTTATAATTCACTTTTGAATGGATTAAGAGAACCAATTATTTTGATTATTGTGGTTCTCGTAATCTTGATCCAAGTAAACTTGCTTGGCGGTGCCCTGTCTAGTATCCTTTTAAGTTTAATGTTTTTCTATAGGGCCTTGAACTATGTTATCAGTGTTCAGTCCAGTTGGCAAACATTTATCTCTCAATTTGGAGGAATAGTTTCATCAACTGAAATTATTCAAATGTTTGAGGAAGGAGTTGAAATTAATGATGGGCAAAAATCCTTCGGATCCTTGAATCAAATTTCGCTGGATAATATAGGTTTTGGTTTTAAAGACGGTCATCAGATTTTGGAGGGTGTAAATCTGGAAATCAAGAAAAACCAAACAATTGCCTTTGTAGGACCAAGTGGAAGTGGGAAAACAACATTGGTGAATTTGATTGTAGGCCTCTTCAATCCTAATCAAGGAAAGGTCTATGTAAATGGTTTGGAAAGAACGAATATTAACATATTGGAACTCCGGTCCAAAGTCGGATATATCACCCAAGAGCCGGTAATATTCAATGATTCTGTATTCAATAATGTTACATTTTGGTCACCTAAAACAAAGGAGAATCTAGATCGTTTTTGGAGAGCTATCGACATGGCTAATCTCACCGAATTTGTAAATGAATTGAAAGGTAAAGAAGAAATGGTTCTAGGAGACAATGGAGTGAAAGCTTCTGGTGGTCAAAAACAACGCATTTCTATCGCTAGGGAATTGTACAAGGAAGTGGAAATAATTGTTTTTGATGAAGCTACTTCGGCCTTGGACTCAGATTCAGAAAAAGTTATTCAAGAAAATATTAATTCCTTACAGGGGAAATATACCATTATCTTAATCGCACATAGATTAAGTACCATCAAAAACGTAGATAAGATTTATTTGATAGATAAAGGTAATATTAAAGCATCTGGAGATTTTGAAGAGCTGTTTTCCTCTGACTCAAATTTCAGAAGAATGGTCCAATTGCAAGAATTCTAATGTCCTCTAAGAATGTCCTTCTTGTAGGGCCTTTGAATAAGGATGGTGTAGGCGGAAGATTAGAAGAAATGAAAGTTTGGGCCAATTCTTTGAAAGATCATGGAGCCCAAGTGGAAGTTTTTACCAGATTTAATTCAGGTCCTTTTTTTGGAGATATCCCGGTTTGGGAGTCTGCTCACCTAGTTTTTGGAAAGTGGGCATTTCGAAATAGTTTTTTGAAAAAAACTTCTCTTAGAATATGGGGATCATCTGCCCTCAAAACTAAAAGAGGCACTATTTTCACCAGTAAGGATTGGAGTAAATTTGTTAGCGAGTTTGATTGTGTTATCCTATTTATCAATGATACCTCATCAGAAAGATCCATATTTGAATCCCCTTTAAAGATTCCAGTTTTTATCCGATACACAGGGATATTGAGGAGTTTTAAGTCACTTGTGAAAGATGGTGCTGAATTAAGCAGCTTGGCTAGAGGCTATATTTTTCATGATGAAAATCTACTTAAAGATTTTAAACCATCCCTTCCTTTTCATTTTATAGATCAAACGGCCATACAAGAGAAGAAATTACTTTCAATTCCAATCAAACCTGAATGTAAAATATTTGCGATGGTTGGCTTATTCATGGATGTGAAGCAAGTTGAACAAGTAATAGAAACTTTTGTAAGATTCCCAGATCTGAAGCTATTGCTATTCGGTAAAGGCGAACTAGAATCTTCCTATAGACAATTAATCGACACTTATAAGTTGAATAACGTAGAGTTGAGAGGCTTTTTTCCAGCGGATGAGATGGATAAAATGTTTCAGGAGTTTGATTCATTAATAATCAACTCCTCTGAAGAGACCGGGCCTATGACCGGCGTAGAAGCGATGGCCGCGGGAAAACTCATCATATCCTCCTCAGTGGGTGCAATGCCAGGTAGATTGGATAATGAGAAATATATCACAGGTAAATCAAATACTCTTAGCTCCGTGTTAATTGAAATAGGGAAATTAACCGGTGAAGATATTATTCTCGAGAAAAACCGTCTCCGCAACAATTATTTGACTAACTATTCAAATGAAGCAATTTCTAAAAAAATTGCAGATATAATTTTAGAGGAAAACAGAGTATGAGAGTAGGTGATAATCCCTCAAAGACCAATTTTAAAATAGAGATAGAGTCCACTCACAGAGTGATATTGTCTGTGTATATTCCCAGTCTAGAGGAGCTGTATTTTAAAGATTCTCAAACAATTTTTAAATATTGTATCGAATCACTGGTCAATACTGTTCACTCGAAAACCAGAATTTCAATAGTAATCAATGGTTGCTGCCAGGAAATTTCAGACATGATTTATGAATACCAGAGACAGTACCCAATCATTGATCAAATTTTTTATACAAAAGAAAACCTGGGAAAGATCAATGCAATTTATTCCATTGTAAAAAGTAACCTCGAACCACTACTGACCATTTCTGATGCGGACGTTATGTTTCTTCCGAATTGGCAAAAAGAAGTTGAGACTGTTTTTGTGGATTTTCCTGAAGCCGGAATGGTCTCACCAGTCCCAAGTAGCAAAGGCTTTCTATTTAGCACTGCATCAACTTTATACTATGGACTTTTTAAAGGGAAGATTAAATTTCAAAAGGTGAAAGATCCTGAAGGCTTGATTAATTTTCAAACTAGCGTAGGATCAAATCTTTATCAAAAAATCCATTTGGAAAAATACTTAGTGGTATCAAATGGTAAAAAAGAAGCCGTAGTAGGTTGTGGTCATTTTGTAGCAACTTTCAGAAAGGAAGTGTTTGAAGCATCCCCAACTAAAGTGTGTCAGTTCCGAGTGCAAATGGGTAGTGAAGTTTCCTATTTAGATGATCCAAACGATGTTTCAGGTCATTTGAGACTAGCGACATTAGGCAATTATGCTTATCATTTGGGTAATAGCCCTCAACCTTGGATGAAAGAGAAGTTGGAAGAAATAATTGGTAACTCAGGGTTAAAGCAAGCTATAGAAATCCCTGAAGGAGTCACTTTTAAAAAGTGGCAATTCAAAGTGGGTAAATTTTTAAGTCGTTTGTTGTTTTCAAAATTCAGAAAGCAATACTTCAAATATTTAGGTGTAAATGAGCCGTATTAAATGCAAGGACTTAAACTTAAAATAATCCGTAAACTTCAAAGTTGGGTTAAACCCTACCTAACTTATGAAAAGGGAGTAAAAGTCTCGTTTTGGGCGTCTGGAATACATCATGTAGAATTTGAAGGTGGAAATATAGTGCCGGAATATTGTGTTTTTTCAGATAAAACCAGACTAGGATATAGAACTACCTTGGGCACAAATAATTTTTTTGGTGGTAAAGTAAGTATTGGTAAGTACTGTCAAATAGGTAGAGATGTCGCGTTTCATCCGACTAATCACCCTATTTCATTTCCAACGACCTATGTCAATAGCCAATTATTTGAAGGGGAATTAAAAAGCCTAAAAACAGAAAAGCCTATTACTCTTGGCAACGATATATGGGTGGGCCATGGAGTAATAATATTAGCAGGAGTAACAGTAGGGAATGGAGCAATTCTAGCAGCAGGTTCGGTCATTACAAAGGACGTCGAACCCTATGCAATTGTAGCAGGAAATCCTGCAAAACTGATCCGAAAAAGATTCTCTGATAAATCCATCGAAGAACTACAAAATTTGAAATGGTGGGATAAGTCAGATTCGGAACTGGAAAATTTAAAGCCGTTCTTTTTTAAAGATTTAAATGAAATAGAGTAAGGGCTTCTAAAATGAACCTTTTTCCCTTGAATATCACTAAATGAAAATTTGCCTATTAATTCCTGATGGAATAGGAATCAGGAATTATTTATATTCTGATATTATTCCATTGCTGAATAACACAGGTTCCAATATTGCTGTATGGCATTCTTTGGACAAAGCTGTGATGAAAGAAGCTGAGCGTCTAAATCCTGAAATGAACTTTGAGGAATACCCCTTTAATTTTTATAAAGAAGACCCGTTTCCAAGGTTTCTAAGGGATTGTGTTGGGTATGCCAGGTTAAATGTTAACTCACAAATAGAGTGTAATCCCACTATTTTGGACAACTGGCTTCCTAAAAAGAATTTGAAAGGAAAAGTTTCAAACTTTTTGGCCAAGATCTTGGGTGGATCCTTTAAGGATTTGGATAAAATCACCAAGGTGGATACAATTATCCAGTTTCAGCAACGCAAGTCTTCTGCCTATCGACAGTACAAAGAAGATCTAAAAAAGATCAATCCGGATGTGCTTTTGTGTACCCATCAGAGAGAACCAAACGCCGGAATTGCTATGCTTGCAGCAAGTGATCTAGGTATAAAAACGGTGACAGCTATTTTCTCTTGGGATAATTTACCAAAAGGCAGACTCCCGATGAGGGCAGAAAATTACTTGGTTTGGTCCACCTATATGGAAACTGAACTTCTGAAATATTTTCCTGATATAAAAAAGGAATCAATTGAAATAGTAGGTACGCCTCAGTTTGATTTTTACGCTAACAAATCACTTATTCAATCAAGAGAAGAATTTGCCAAAGAATATAATTTAGATCCCCTAAAAAGGTGGATTTGTTTTTCAGGCGATGATTCTTTGACTTCTCCGCATGACCCTATATACCTTCAAGATATTGGGGAAGCTCTGCAAAATGAAAGAGGTATTGAAGTCTTATTTAGACCGGTGCCAGTAGAGGGTTTTGAGCGATACCAATCTGTTTTAGATAACTATCCATTGATTAAGACACTTGTTCCAAAATGGAAAAAAGGAGAATTGTGGAATAGGTTTTTTCCATACCCAGAGGATATCGCTGTGTTAGTAAATTTAGCCTACCATTCAGACACGGTTCTAAATGTGGGTTCTACGATGGCGCTTGACTTTTCTCAATTCGATAAACCCGGACTTTATGTCAATTATGAGGTCAATCCAAATCATCCTTGGTCCATTGAGAGAGTCTATAGATTTCAACATTTTAAAACGTTTGAAGATCTAGATGCAGTTGGTTGGATAAATTCAAAGGAGGAAATTCTTCCGATGATTCGTAAAGCAATCCATTTCCCAGAGGAAATTGCTAAAGACAGACTAAAATGGAGAGATAGAATAGTTTTTCAAAAGCCTGAGAACTCAGCTGCCAAAAGGATAGTAGAGTTCCTGACCTCTCCAAAAATTAATTAAAATGCATATTTGTTTTCTATCCCATGAATACCCAAAAGCAGGCCTCAATCCTGGTGGTGTAGGAGTTTTCTTACATACTTTTAGTCAAGCTTTAGTAAATGCTGGCCACAGTGTTACGGTTTTGGGTGCAAATGATTCAGAAATTGACGAAGAGGTAAGCGAAGGCAATCTCAGAATAATCAGATTCGGAAAACCTTCTATTCCGGGATTCAATTGGGTAATTATTGGTAGGAAATTAAATATGTTTTTGAAGGAAATTCACAAGGCAAAGAAACTTGATATTGTAGAAGGCTCTGAACTGGGACTAGCATTTCTGAAAAAAATTAAATCTGTCAAATATGTCATCAGGCTTCATGGTGGACATCATTTTTTCTCAGAATCTGAGCAACGGCCAATTAATGCCTGGAAAGGATTTCAAGAAAAAAGATCTTTCAAAAAAGCTGATGCCTTTATAGCAGTTTCTGATTATGTGAGAGTACATACTGCGAAATACCTTTCTTTTCGAGGGAAACCTTTGACTACAATCCGCTATATGATTAACCAGGATAAATTTGCCTATAGGGAGCATTTTCCCGAGGCAAAAGAGTATTCCTTGGTATTTGCAGGTACTATTTGTGAAAAAAAAGGAGTTGGGAACTTAGTAGATGCAATGGAGAAAGTCGTAGGGAACTACCCGGATGCTACTCTTGATATTTATGGAAAGGAATGGTTTTTCCCTAACGGGAACTCTTATACTGCATACCTTCAGAAAAAGATAAAGATAAACCTGAAAGGGAAAGTCAAAATCCATCCTCCTGTAAGTCACGACCAAATTCCCTCTATTTACGCAAAAGCATCGATCTGCATC
Organism: uncultured Algoriphagus sp.; assembly: GCA_965659625.1. Taxonomy (GTDB): domain Bacteria; phylum Bacteroidota; class Bacteroidia; order Cytophagales; family Cyclobacteriaceae; genus Algoriphagus. Next base: position 85,376 of record CBFHWO010000013.1, read on the forward strand.
TTCCCGTCATTCATGGAAACCCAAGGGCTTGTAGCTCCTGAAGCTATGCTGATGGGTAAAGTTGTTATTTTTACTGACAAAGGGCCAGGCCCTGAGACTATTACTCATGGTGAAGATGGGTTTCTTTGCAACCCTCTGGAAGTTTCCAGCATTGAAGACACTATTATCACTGCATTTAAGTCCAAGGATCAATTCCCAGAAATAGGTAAAAAAGCCTTTGAGAGGGCAAGCCAAAGATTTAATGTTTCCAATGTGCTGGAGAGAAATCTTACCTTTTATAAGAGCCTCATAGATGGATGATTTTTTAATAATTACCTGTGTGCATCATTCGAGCAAGGATGGCGAATATTTCGCTTATGGTCCTTATGTAAGGGAGATGAATCTTTGGATAGAAAAGGAAAAATCTGTGGCAGTTATTGCTCCATTGATTGAGAATCAAAATCCGGGGAAAATTGATCTAGCCTACAAGCATGATCATTTTCATTACATCAATGTTCCTGCATACCACATCCAGAGTATTCCGGCAATTCTCAAGACAATTTTTGATCTGCCTGTTATCATTTTTAGGATAGCAAAGGCAATGAAAAATTCCAAACATATCCATATTCGGATTCCTGGGAATATGGGGCTCCTAGCCATGTTTATTCAGATATTTTTCCCGGGTAAGCCCAAAACCATAAAATATGCGGGGAACTGGGACGTGAATTCTGTACAACCAAAAACCTATAAGATTCAAAGGTTCATTGCCAATAATACGTTTTTAACTAAAAATGCTAAGGTATTAGTCTATGGAGATTGGTCAGATAGCAGCGATAATGTAGTTCCATTTTTTACGGCCAGTTACAGAGAAGGGGAAAAAGAGCAAGTCGAAAAAACTCCTATTGCCGAGAAGCTAAAGCTGGTATTTGTAGGAGCACTATACGATGGCAAAAATCCTGAAATAGGAGTGGAGCTCTCCAAGTATCTAAAAGATGAAGGGATAAATTTTGAATTTATCTATTGTGGTGACGGGGTGATGCGAAGCGAATTAGAAGAAGAGACAAGAAAATTGGGCTTGGAAAACCAAGTGAGATTTTTAGGAAATGTAGATTCAGAAATGGTAAAGAAAACGTTGATGGACTCACATTTTTTAATTTTTGCATCTAGAACAGAAGGATGGCCTAAAGCAGTGGCTGAATCTATGTTTTGGGGATGTGTTCCTTTTACTTCTCGAGTGAGTTGTGTGCCACAAATGGTTGGTGAAAATGGGGAAAGAGGTGTTCTTGTTTCCAAAAACTCAATAGAGATTTTTGACAAAATTAAAAAGTTGGTAGATGATCCAAACGAATTTCATCGAATGAGTAAAGACGCTATGGAATGGGCAAGAATATATACTTTGGAAAAATTCCAAATCGAAATTGAAAAACTGAAATGAAAATCCTTCAGTTAATTGATTCTCTTTCAGTAGGAGGTGCGGAAAGAATGGCTGTCAACCTTGCTAACCTCTTCACCAGAAAAGGAATTTCTAATGTTTTAGTAAGTAGTAGAAAAGAAGGGCCTTTGGCACAATTTATTCTAAATAGAGAAAGCTATTATTGCTTAGGTAAGAAATCAACATTTGATGTTTCGGCCTTTAGAAAATTACTCAAGCTAGCAAGAGAATTTGAACCAACACACCTTCATGTTCATGATTCGTCTATTTTTTGGGCTTTTATGCTCAAGAAGTTTTTACCCAATACAAAGCTGATTTGGCATGCCCATTATGGCGGTTTATTTACCTCTGATAGTAGATTTGGCAATAAAATTAAATATATCGCGTCGTCAATAGACTATGTGATTGTAGTAAATCAGGATTTAAAGGCTTGGGTTAAAACCGAGTTTCCAGCTATTATTGCAACAGCTTACATTGAAAATTTCCCTGATATTCCTTTTAAAGTAAAAAGAGAACATCCCCAATCAGAAATTCTTTGCTTGGCAAATTTAAAGTCTCCTAAAAACCATCATTTATTGGTTCGATCGTTTGCAGAATTCTTAAAGACTTCTCCAGGATATAAACTTCAATTAGTGGGCTCGACAGATGATATCCAATATTTGGAATCATTAAAAAAAGAGATTGAGAAATTAGAAATACAGTCTCATGTGACAATAGCTGGTCAATCTTTAAATCTGATTGGTTATTTTGAAAATGCCGAATTTGCTGTTCTATCCTCTGATATAGAAGGATTACCTGTTTCTTTATTGGAATTGGGATTGGCAAAAGTTCCAATAATATCGACAGAAGTAGGGCAGTGTAAGGAGCTTTTAGGAAAAGGGAAATTTGGGTTTTTAACTCCTCCAGGGGATGAAATAAAGCTAACAGAAATGCTTACTTTCGTCTCCGAGAATAAAGAACTTGCAGAAAAAAAAGCTGAGGCTTTTTATTTTCATGTGTCAGAAAAATATGGTTTTAAAAACTTTATTGACAAATATTTTCTTCTGCTAAATCAAGACAATTAATATGTTTGTTTTTTTTAATTCGATAAAACAACAAAATAGAGCCTTCTTTTGGTTGATAATACATGTGCTAATAGGAGCTAGTGCTACTATTAGCATATTTCCTGTAATCATTTTCTTTTATTTGGCACTAGGGTATAGTTTTATCAATCTTTTTAATATTCATGCGAAGGAAAGACCTAGATTTATCGCTGAGATAATTATTTACTTTGCCTCTTTTGAAGCCTTGGGGAGGCTCGCAGGATCAGATCCTTATATTCCCTATGAGTTGGGGAAATACATCCTTTTATTTCTTTGTCCCCTTGGTATTGTTCTGAGTCGAAAATCAAGTGGTAAGGGAATGATTGGCTTGATTATTCTGATTTTATCGATTCCAGCTATATTATTCGATGAAAGTGGTCAAGTAACCTTTAATGATATTAAGTTTAATATTCTTGGGCTACTCAACCTCGGGGTTGCTATCTGGTTTTTTTCATCTTTGAGCATTCCTTTGAAAACGCTGATTAATTGGTCAAAATTAATGGTTTTTCCAATCGTTTCAGTTTTGATTTTCACCATTATTCGAACTCCTGATTTAGATGAAGTTGAATTTACTTTGGGAGCTAATTTTGCCACGGCTGGTGGATTTGGTTCGAATCAAGTTTCAACGATTTTAGGATTGGGCGTATTCGTTTTTGCTGTTGCTATACTATTGAATTATAGGATTTCAGGAATCAAATGGGTAGACGCCGCAATCCTAGGGTTATTTACAATTCAGGGATTATTGACCTTTTCTAGAGGGGGAATGATAGGTGGCTTTATCGGTGTCTTTGTCGTTATGTTTTATTTAACAAAACTGAGTATAAAGGAAAGGCGAAAGTTGAGAATACCCAATTTCAAAAAATACATTTTGCCGCTAGGGATTTTACTCATTGTAGTCGTGGTAGCTTCTAATGCAATTACCGGAGGCATGCTATTGCTTCGATACATGGGCGAAACACAAGGTACCTTAGCAGGTAGCGCTGATAAAAATCTTAATAAAATCACGACAAACCGGTCGGATATATTCTTGGAAGATGTAGACCTTTTCTTGGATCACACCATGCTTGGTGTTGGCGTTGGTGCATCAACTTATCTTAGAAATGAATACAAAGGATACGCCCCCCATGTGGAATTGTCCAGATTAATAGCTGAACATGGAATCCTAGGCTTGATCATTTTTTCACTGTTTATTTTACTTCTTTTTATCAATAAAGCTCGAGCACCTGAATCTATCAGTAAAGGAATTATTTTAGCTATGTTTTTGATCGGTTTGCTAGCTACATTTCATTCTGCGACCAGAACCTATATTACTCCTTTATTGATTGGGATTTCTTGCGTAACTATCGTTTCCAATCGAAATAAAAAACTGGTTAATAAGCTACCTAAAAGTGAAAAGCAGACTTTAGAGTCCTTTAAGAAAGAAACATTCCCTGTAGTTTAATAAAGAGTTTTTTACCTTTTCCTTTACCATGAAAATTTTTGCTTATAATGATTTTATATTAAAAGAATCTGGAAATCAATTTTATGCTGATGATTCTCATATTTTGTTTATTAAACACACCTCTGAAGAATATTTTGAAGATAATATCTTAGGATCACGATCCATTTTATCCGAAAACAAAGGACATTATTTTTTTACATCAGATTCAAAAAAAGTATTAAAATTCCCATTCTATAAAAGTGTTTCTGATTTTTTCACTAAACCATCTCTCTTCTCCGCTGCTAAGAATATCCTTAAAAAAGAGATCCCGAACTTTGATGTATTCTGGCTTACCTGGCCACATCCGATCAGCTTTTTAGTTTTGCTGATGATAGGTAAAAAAAAGCCTGTTGTTCTGTTCGTTAGACAGAATTTGGAGGCATTAATCCATGTGAGGTACAATGGAATCAATCGATTTGTAGGTAAAAAATTCACACAGTTTCTTTATGTCTATGCAAGGAAATTTCATAAAAATGCCTTGGTGGTTTCTGTGGGAGATGAAATGTATCATTATTTCAAACCGGTTTTTGAGAATAATTATCAAGTCAGTGACTCTATAGTTTCTGAAAAACAGCAGCTACCACCAAGAACTAAAATAACCAATGATCCCAAACTCCTGTTCGTAGGAAGGCTTGAGCCAGAAAAAGGACTTTTTGATTTACTTAAGGCGGTTAAAATATTAAATCAATCAATTCCTGTTTCTTTAACAATTGTTGGAGAGGGAGGATTAGAAAAGGAGCTAAAGGAGTTTGTAGTGTCTAATAATTTAAGTAATCAGGTCAAATTTGAAGGGTACAAAGCCTTCGGAGAGGAACTATTCGAATTATATAAAAGTCATGACATAATGGTAATTTCTTCCTACAGCGAAGGGCTTCCAAAAATTATTAATGAAGCCAGAGCTTTTGCTATGCCTATCGTTACCACTAAAGTAGGAGGAATAGCAAGAGAGTTGAAAGAGGATGAAACGTGCCTTTTTGTACCACCTGGAAATCCGGATCTTTTTGCGGCGGCAGTCCTCTTTCTGATCCATAATAGTTCGGTCTACACAAGAATCAGTAAAAATCTTCATGATCAATTTACCTCAAATTCCCTTGAATTTTGGAGTGGAGAATTTGCATCCATAGTTAAACAATACATAGAAAAGAATTTTAAAAAATGAGTGTCCAGGAAAAACCTCTAGTTTCGGTTGTAATCCCTGTTTTTAACACTGAAAATTATGTTCAGGATTGCATTGATTCTGTTTTAAAGCAAAGCTATTCAAACTGGGAACTGATCTTGATTGATGATTATTCTACAGATAATTCCTTTGCCATCTGTCTGGAAGCATCAAAAAATGATACTAGAATCAAGGCTTTTAAAAAAGAAAAAAACAGTGGAGCACTAGATTCTAGAAATAGAGGAATCAAAGAATCAACTGGTCAATTTTTATGCTTCTTGGATTCTGATGATACATTTGAAACAACAAAAATTGAAACTCAGGTCGATTTCATGATTCAAAATGAATATGCTGTTTCATTTACGATGTTTCAAAGAATCACCGAAGAAGGAGGGTTTATGGGAGCAAGCAATGTTCCTTTTGCTTCTAAAATCAGTTACCATCAATTATTGGGAAATCCCCAATTTTCTATCATTACCTTAATGATAGATCAATCAAAAGTAAAAGTTCCTCTTCTTGATTTGGAAATTGCAAAGGCAGAAGATTATGTCTTTCATTTAGCCATTTTAAAACAAGGTTTTTTTGCATATGGAATTAATAAAGCTCTTTCTAATTATAGGTTTAGAAAAGGCTCACAAAGCACATCTTTTATGGGGAATGCTGGTGATCTGTGGAAAGTCCTGTTTAAAATTGAGAAACTAGGTTTAATTCCATCTGGTTTTTACTTTTTCAGATACATCACAAAGGGGTTGAAGAAAAGAATGATTCTTATCAATCAAGTGAAACAAACGAAAAAACATTAGCATGACTTTCTTTGAGAAAATCCAAGCTAAATTCGAAACGTACTCCGGCAAAGTTCAGAGTTTTTGGTTTCGTTTAATCCACCGATTTTCCCCAGGATACTTTCAAATTGAAGTAAATAAACCCTCCATTTTTCCTTTAGGATATGCATTTCCAGATGAACTTTTTCAAACTACAATTCCTGCCAAAAAGCAGCTTTGGGCGGAAGTTATTCCGGGCTTGAAAGAAACATACAGATTTTCTGATGAAGACTCTTATTACCAAATGTATTCGGATGCACGTTTTGCTTATACTTGGAAAAAGGGTGGATGGGATTGTCTTAGGCATTATGAAATCCTGGCAAGTGGAACAATTCCTGTCTTTCCAGATCTGGCAGGATGTCCAGTTGATACCCTGACTCACCTTCCAAAAGAGCTGATCCTTCTAGCAAACAAGGAATTATTGCCATGGAAAGACAAGCCAGAATATCATAGTAAATACCAAAAATACGCAGTAGCCATACTAGAACATGCGAAGGAAAAGGCCTCATTCTCAGCTATGTCGGAAGATTTTCTGAAAAATCTAGGAGCTCAGCCCAGCCAGAAAATCTTATTCTTGAATTGTGATTCCAATGTCAATTACTCGCGGGAACTTCTATTCATAGGATTAAGTCGGACTCAAGAGTCACATAAGGGGCTTTGCCATGCCTATCCCAAGCTTGATTACCTATACGACAATTTTCCCTTAGAAAAGGCCGATAAATGCTACGGGAAAGGATTTGGATATACTAGAAGACTTAGCCACAATCCTAATTCGGAAGACCTTCCTTCTACCGCTGAAGAAGTTGAAAACTCCATTACGCAAGGCTTTTGGGACTTTATAGTCTATGGGAAAATGGGTTTAGACGAAGGGCAACTTGGGACAGCACCCACTTGCCCTTTCTGGAAAACGGTAGCAAAAGTTTATAGCAAAAATCAGATTGCCTTTGTGTATGGCGGAGACCATATCCAAAATCTACAAGATATGGGATGTGCGCATTCCCGGCATTTGGCTTATCATGCCAAACTGGGGAAATGCTTCGTACGTGAGCTTAAGTTAAATTAATGACCTCAAAACGATCATTTGAAATCCCCATTGTATTCTGCGCTGATGGAAGATTTATCTCCCATGTAATGACTGCCATGCTTTCAATTTTAAAAACAAATCCTGATTTCAATTTCCAATTCTACTTACTTGGAAATGAGCTGGAGCAAATAAAGGAGAAAAGTATGCTCGAAAAAGTTGAATCGTATGGTTCTTCTTTTGAATTCATGAAGATTGACGATTCCGCTTTTGATAATTTCCCTATTCCCCACCATTTCTCAAAAGCTAATTATTATCGATTGCTAATTTCAAAATTGGTCCCTTTTGATAGTGCTATTTACTTAGATGCTGACATCATTGTGATGGATTCTTTGGAAAGTTTCCTAGATCTGAATATTAGTGGAGATGTGTTGGCCGCCGTAGCTGACCCAATTTATAAATGGAAGCATGAGCTTGGAATGAAAGAGACATCAACCTATTTCAATTCAGGAGTTATGCTAATGAATCTTATCCTATGGAATGAGCTTAAGATCACGGAAAAAGCATTTGAATTCATCAGTTCTAATCCCGAAAAAATTAGGTTTGTTGACCAGTGCGCCTTAAACGCAGTGATTGATGGGGATTTTTTAGAGTTAGGTCCTAAATTCAATCAACAAGCTATTTTATACAGAGAAGATTTTGATTTTACCGGGGTTAATTGGACTTCTCAGCAAATCGAAGTTGCTGTAAAGTCACCGATTTTAATCCACTATACTGGTCCAAGTAAGCCTTGGGAATACAATAGCAATCATCCTAGGAAATCAGAATATTGGAAGGTTCAAAAGGATTCACCCTTTAAATTAAAACATCCGGAAGGGATGGTTTGGTCAGACCATTTAAAAACACTATTTCCCAATTCTTTAAAAGGTAAAATCAAGTCACTATTAAAATTGAACTGATTTAGCTTTATCAAAAATATGGACTCATCAAAGATTTTGATTTTAGGTCTCGGATCTATTGGCACAAGACATTTCAATAACCTGAAGACGTTAGGCTATAAGAACATTTGCTTAGTAAGTTCGAAAGCTACTAAACCTAAAGAATGGGATGGCTTTGAGGTTTATCCAACTCTGGAGTTAGCACTTCAAAAATCTTCCTATACGCATGCTTTTGTTTGTTCTCCCACAGCAGCACATGTAGCCCAATTGAAGAAGTTGGTAAATGTAAAAATCCCTAAAATTTATTTAGAAAAACCTATCAGCCATAATTTGGAAGAACTTGATCTTTTTAAGAACCTCAAAGAGCAAGGAATTCAAATTATAGTAGGATATGACTTGCATTTTGACCCGGGCCTGGCAAAGGTAAAAGAGCTCCTTGATGATAGCGCGATAGGGAAAGTATATACTGCAAATGCCTTTGTTGGTCAATATTTGCCCGACTGGAGACCTTATGAAGACCACAGAAAGGGGATGAGCGCCTCCATTGAGCGAGGAGGAGGAGTGATGCTGGATTTGATTCATGAATTTGATTACCTGACTTGGCTGATTGGGAAGGCTGATAGGGTATCCGCCATATTCCAGAAAAATAAGGAACTGGAAATAGAAACCGAGGATGTCGCAGATGTGCTGATTAAGTTCGAATCAGGTGCCACTGGGACCATTCATTTAGATTATCATCAAAGAGTCTTGATTAGAAACTGTGTGATCACAGGTTCCTTAGGTACAATCATATGGGACCTGGCAAAAAGGAAAGTCACATTAACGCAAGAAAATAAAGAAGAGATTCAATTTGATTTTTCTGGATTTGAACGAAATGATCGCTACTTGGAGATCGTAAAAGCCTTTATGAAAGAAGATACCGATCATAGAATTTGTACCTTTGAACAAGGCTTGGAAAGTCTCCAATTAGTGGTGGCTTCTAAGCAATCCAGTCAATCAAATTCAATCATAAAATTGCCTATTTATTCATGATTTTAGCAACAATTTGCTGTCGAGGCGGATCCAAAGGAGTTCCAAGCAAAAATATCAGACTCTTACAAGGGATTCCGTTGATTGGACATACCATTCTTCAGGCACAGAAAAGTGAGTTGATTGATGATTTGATCATTTCTACTGATTCACAGGAAATTGCAGAGACCGCTAAAAAATTCGGAGCAAAAGTACCTTTCTTGAGGCCTGATGATTTAGCAACCGATACGGCAAGTAAATGGCCTGTATTTATCCATGCATTGGAATTTTATGAAAAGGAATTTGGGCAGGAAGTGGAATATTTAGTAGACTTGGATGTCACGGTTCCCTTAAAAGAACATTTTGATATAGATGCTGCTATCCGACTAGCCCAGTCTCGACAGGATGTGGATGTAGTAATTACAGGGTATGAACCTGAACGAAATCCATATTTTAACATGATGGAAATTTCAGATGAAGGGTATGCTGAAATTGTGAAGAAATCGCAAAAACCTATCGTAAGGCGTCAAGATGCTCCAACAGTTTATAGTCTGAGCCCAGCAGCCTATGTTGTCAAAAAATCTGCATTGTATGATTTTGAGCATTGGTCCAAAGCAAAATGCTTAATCAGCCCAATGCCTAGGGATCGTGCGATAGACATTGATACCGAAATCGATTTTTCTTTAGTAGAGTTTATACTTTCCAGAAAAAAAGCATAAACAACTCTCTTCTTTAACCTTTCCTTTAATTTATAATCCAATTCCAATATGACGAGTGAAAAATCAACTCTTTTCGATCTTACAGGTAAAGTAGCCATCATCACCGGTGGTGGAGGTTTATTAGGTGCAGAGCATGCAATTGCGCTGATGGATCAGGGAGCAAAAGTTATTTTAGCAGATAAAAATTCTGAAGCCTGCCAAAAAGCTGTCGGTATTTTGAATGACAATGGATACGAAAACGTATCCGCAGCTACTTGTGATGTTACCTCTAAAGAAAGTTGGGAGCAATTGCTCGCAGATACATTGAAAGATTTAGGTCGAGTTGATATTTTGATCAATAACGCTGGGTTTACCAATCAGAGCAAATCGAAAAACTATGATGCAACTTTCGAGAATTTCCCATTGGAAGATTGGAATAACATCATGAATGTAAACTTGACGGGGACATTTTTAGGCTGTCAAGTGGTAGGGAAACATCTATTGGAGCAAGGAAAAGGATCAATAATCAATATCGCTTCATTGTATGGAGTGGTCAGCCCCAATCACAAAATTTATCCGGGAACGGGTATTTCTCAACCTGTAGCTTATTCAGTAAGTAAACATGGGGTTGTTTCCCTTACAAAATACCTTGCTACACTTTGGGCTGAGAAAGGAGTAAGAGTGAACTCTTTGACTCCAGGCGGGATATTTAACGGACATCAAGGACTTTTCCTGGAGCGATTCCAGCAACTTAATCCCATCGGAAGGATGAGTGATAAAACTGAGCTGAGAGGTGGGATTGTGTATTTGGCTTCAGATGCAAGTAGCCACGTAGTTGGCCATAATTTAGTAATTGACGGAGGCTGGACTGCCTGGTAAAAGCATTTTTTAGTGATGAAATCGAGTAAAAGGTAAAAGTCACACAGGGATGATTATTCACCGGCAGGGATTCCTTGTGGCCATTGAAAAACAATTGAAAAGATATGAATAGAACTTCCTTTAAAATAAAAGACCGTGAAATCGGCTATGATTTTCCGCCTTTGGTAATTGCTGAAATAGGAATTAACCACGAAGGTTCGTTGACTGTAGCAAAAGAAATGGTAGATGCAGCGCATCGAGCAGGGGCAGAAATGGTGAAACATCAGACACATATAGTGGAGGATGAGATGTCCAGCTCTGCAAAGTCCACCATACCTGGAAATGCTGATGTAAGTATCTACGAGATCATGGAAAGATGCGCCTTGAATGAGGCTGACGAGAAGGAGCTGATGGATTATGTGGAAAGCAAGGGGATGATTTTTATTAGTACTCCTTTCAGTAGAGCTGCCGCAGATAGATTGATTAAATGGGATGTTCCAGCTTTTAAAATTGGCTCAGGAGAATGTAATAATTATCCGTTACTGCATCACATAGCATCCTTTGGTAAGCCAATCATCATGAGCACAGGCATGAATACCATCGAAAGTATCAGTAAAGCGGTTGCTATTTTAAAAGAGCATGGAGTTCCTTACGCGTTACTTCATACGACCAACTTATATCCAACACCGAATCACTTGGTGAGATTAGGGGCGATGGTGGAGATCCAAGAAGCTTTTCCGGATGCAGTGGTCGGTCTAAGTGATCATACTTTGACAAATCATGCTTGTTTTGGGGCAGTTGCTCTTGGAGCCTCTATTTTGGAGCGACATTTTACAGACCATATGCAGCGCACAGGACCGGATATTATCTGTTCTATGGATGAGAATGAATGCAGGAATTTGATTGAAGGAGCCAATATGCTTCAATTGCAGCGTGGAGGAAGAAAAGGACCTGCTGATGAGGAAAAAGTTACTATTGATTTTGCTTTTGCTACTATCTGTACCATTAAGCCGATGAGAGCTGGAGAAGTTTTTACCAAAGACAATATTTGGGTGAAAAGACCTGGCAAAGGTGGTATTCTGGCTGAGCACTATGATGAGGTTTTAGGTAAAAAAGCCAACAAGGATATTGAAAATGACATTCAGGTAATCTGGGACTACATTGACTAAGAAGATCGTTTTTTTGACAGGGACAAGAGCCGATTTTGGTAAATTAAAGTCTCTTATAGAAATCACCCGACAGGACTCATTATTTGAAGTTCATATTTTCGTCACTGGTATGCATATGCTTAAAGAGTATGGCTATACCTTGATTGAGGTTGAGAAATGTGGGTATTCCAATATCCACACGTTCATAAATCACACGCATGAAACGACCATGGATCTTAGCCTTGCTAAAACCATTCAGGGGTTTAGTGAGCTGATCAATAAAGTTAAGCCTGACCTTATTGTGGTTCATGGTGATAGGATAGAGGCTATGGCAGGAGCGATTGTAGGTGCATTGAATAATATAACAGTTGCTCATATAGAGGGAGGAGAAGTTTCTGGAACCATTGACGAATTGATTCGTCATTCGGTTTCCAAAATGAGCCACACGCATTTTGTTTCCAATCTACAAGCCAAAAACCGATTGATCCAAATGGGAGAATTACCAGAGTCAATTTTTGTAATTGGTTCTCCGGATGTGGATCTCATGCTATCTCAGAATTTGCCGGAAATTCCAAAGGTTAAGCGTTATTATGAGATAGATTTTGAGGAATATGCCATTGCTATGTTTCATCCTGTCACCACAGAGTTTAACTCAATGGATGCATATGCATCTGATTTTGTGGAGGCAATAATTGCATCGGATAAAAAATACGTGGTGATTTTCCCAAACAATGACCTAGGGTCAGCCTCAATTCTTAATGCTTATAAAAGGCTTGACAATCATCCAAACTTTAGGATTTTCCCATCCATTCGCTTTGAGTATTTTTTGACTTTATTAAAAAATGCAAAGTTAATGGTGGGTAATTCCAGTGCTGGAATAAGGGAAGCACCTTACTATGGCATTCCTGTAGTCAATATTGGGACTAGACAACAAAATAGAGCCATGCATCAGGATATTATCAATTGTGGCTATTCTAAAGCAGATATCTTAGATGCTATCCAAAAATGTGAAGGATTGTCTTTTGAAAAAGAGGATCTGTTTGGAGAAGGTAAAAGTGATATCCTCTTCTTGGAATCCTTGAAATCGAATAAGTTTTGGGGGATAGATAGGCAGAAAAGATTTATTGATTTGACGATTGCATAATTGAACTAAATGAAAGGAAATTGAAGGAGTTTACAAGTGAACCGACTGTTTCAGTAGTCATTAGAAATAAGAATGAAAAGCCGATTCTTACTTTCCTTTTGAAGGTTTTAAAAGAGCGCTATTCATCTGACATACTTGAAATCATAGTTATCGATAATCTATCTACAGATGGCAGTCAGCAGGTTGCTAAAGAGATGGGAGCTCAAGTTGTGGACCTTAAGGATTTTGCTTATGGAAAAAGTGCCAATTTGGCCATGGAATCCAGCTCTGGAGATTTAGTGACGATCATGTCTGCACATAGTTATCCGGTGAGCCACGATTTTTTTAAAGTGATAAAAAATCAATTCATAAATAGGACAGATTTAGCAGGAGTCAGGTGCCTTCATTTTCATGGAGATTATAAAAAATACCTGTCTGGAATTACTTGGAAAGATGATTTAAATGGTTGTGGGCTCACCTTTGCATGTTCAGTAGTCAATAGAAAAATGTGGCTCGAAGAAAGGTTTGTCGATGATATCCAGCAGTGCGAAGATAAAGAATGGACAAAACGAATAGTTAAAAAAGGCTATACCGTGGAGTTTGTTCCGGCCATTTATAGTTATGAAATCAAAAGGTCGAAAAAACAACTTTTTCAAAGGTTCAAAAACGATATCATAATTAATTACCAGCTTTGGGATATTGATGTCTCACTCGTAGGGGTTTTGAGGAAATTTTTAGCCACTAACTTTTACTTGATTAAAGACTTTATTATTGAATTTTATTATAACTTCAAAAGAACATTTTGGCTGTTTTCTTTTGTATCAAATAAGCCAAAACGAAAATATTAATCTATTAATTACTTTTGAAAATCTATACAATTGCTTAATTCTTTAAAACAATATCTGACAAAAAATCTTTCCTTTAAAGAACTTTATAAGTTGAGAGGAAGAATAAATGATCTAAAATCTCTTCCTCACAGATCGGATCTTAATAAACTCGGAGAAATCCATGGGACTGATAAAATAATAGGGCATTTTTATACTCTTCACTACCAGAAACACTTTTCTCCTTATAGGAATAAAAAAATCAAATTACTTGAAGTTGGAGTAGGGGGCTATGATGATCCGCAATTAGGCGCAAATTCGCTTAGAATGTGGAAGAATTATTTCCACAAGGGTAAGATTTTTTCCCTAGATATCCATGATAAAAGCCTTTTGCAGGAAGACCGAATCAGGATATTTCAGGGAAGTCAAGTAGACTTCGATTTCTTGGCATCAATGATGAAGGAAGTTGGAAAACCTGATATAATTATTGATGATGGAAGCCATATTAATGAACATGTTATTGAAACATTCAAATTCCTTTTTCCTTACTTAAAAGAGGGAGGAATTTATGTAATTGAGGATATGCAAACTTCCTATTGGGAAAGTTTTGGTGGGGATACAGCAAACTTAAATAATCCAAATACGATGATGAATTTTTTTAAATCATTAACGGATAGTCTAAATCATAAAGAATTTCTTCAAAAGGGTTATCAACCTTCCTATTATGATCAAAAAATAATTTCAATGCATTTTTATCATAATATGCTCTTCATATATAAAGGAGAAAATAATGAAGAGTCCAATATTCTAGTGAATAATGAAAAGCTGTAGAACTGCAGGATCATAAAAAAGCCCGACTTATCGATAAGTCGGGCTTTTTTTTTACCAGGGCTTTTGGAGATCTTCCGCGGTAAACTTTTTGTTTAACGTCACAAAAGCACTTTTGCTAGGTTTTTTGATTTGCAGCGTATCAGTTTTACCTGTCAGATTTGCTAAAAATGCAATAGGAGTAAGGAATAGGTAAAAAATCAATCCTAATAAAACATTCGGCACTATCAGACTTAATAGATGGGTGAGTTTAAACCATACCCATTCTATTTTTTTGCTTAAGTAGGTAGATAAAATACCAATTACTCCAACTACAATAGAAATGTAAAGCAGAGAGTTTTGTTTGAATACTAGGTATAGAATCAAAAAGCCAACTGTAATTACCAGTACTGTCTGAGTTGGATTGCTCTTTGGTGCAGCCATTTATAAGTTCAATTAAAATAAAGTGTAAATAAATGGTGCCAATGCGCTTCCACCTCCGAAAATGATTAATACCCCTAATAACAACAGGACGAAAATTACCGGCGCCAGCCAGAATTTTTTTCTTTCCTTCATAAAGGCCCAAATATCTTTTAGAAAATCCATCTTAATTATTGAAATATGTTTGTTGTATTGTGTTGGAAATCAAATCCGTACTTAATGAAATCCCCCCTTTATTAAAGTGACAATCATCATAAAAGTAAGCATTGCTTTTTGGAATTAATTTCTCCAAATCTAATAAGTCTACAGAATCTTTTAAAGCCAAGTTTATTATTGATTCATTCATTTGATCTAATTTATTAGCCAAAGCCTCCTCAGGATAGCGTTTATTCCCTATACCTACCATCCAGTGTGAATTGGATAAATTGTTTTGCTCTTGACTATTCCATGTATAGGTTTGAGTCAACAACAAAACTTCAATATCCTGACTTTTACAAACTCCAATGAAGCTTTCTATATTTCTTTCATAAATGGAAATATCAAAATCCGGAAGGGAAGATTCCAAAGGTAAATTCTGAACTTCCTTTACCTTGTCCTTGTAATTTGTAGTAAGGAAAATTGCTTTGCGGGCATTTTCTTCCTCCGGGTTCAAAACATTGATCAGCCTTCTCATAATCTGAAAATTGCTTAGAAAAAACTTTAAGTCCACAAGCCAGGTCCTTTCCACTTCCGTGGATTTTACTGGATAATGTAAATAGTCATATTCAGCTGCCAACCTGTTTAAATCATTTATCCCTGGGAATAAAACAATAAGATCAGGGTTTAAATGAACAAGCCTTTGACCAAGCATCGCTAAATGGTCTGGGCTCGCGTCTCCCGACTTACCTGCATTAAATACCTTCACATTTTTGTCAGGATTTTCTGCTTGTAGTTTTTCTTGAATCTGCCTTTCAAAACCTATATTATCATCTATAAAGAGATTTTCGGTAGTACTTCCTCCCACGATAAAAATCCGGAATTCATCTGCCGGTTTTGGGCTTATCAAGGAATCGCCTCTGAATCCCATATTATTGGTTGTGAAGGTTGCGCTGGTATCCATCAAAGGTAAATCAGCCTCAATCTCAAATGTATAGGAAACATTTATCGGAAACTGGGATTCAATATACTGATAGTTAATCGGGCTTGCATTCTTGTGTTTGGCAAATGGATCAGCCACTGGTGCAACCTTCCAAAGGATGATTTCCACCACCACCAGCATGATACCTATCATCGGAACGGTGATAGTAAAGAAAGACTTGATATCGTTTTTAGAAATCAAACCCATGATTAATCCATTTTAAACTCAACCATCCACTTATCCTTATTTTCCCAATCTGGCTGTTCCTTTTTGAAGAAAACATAATCGTTTATGACCAAAACATCCATTTCGGTACTCATAAAACATCTATAAGCATCATGCGGTGTGCAAACAATAGGTTCTCCTCTTACATTGAAGCTTGTGTTCACGACTAAGCCATAGGAGGTCTGACGTTGAAATTCCTTAATTAGGTTGTAATAACGTGGATTGGTGTTTTCATGAACTGTTTGAATCCTTGCAGAAAAGTCAAGATGAGTAACCGACTGGATATCACTTCTTTCTTGATATAATCTATCCCATAAGCCCATTTCATTGTAGTTCGATGGCAATTCCTTTCTTCGGGATTCATTTACCGGAGACACTAACAACATATAGGGAGATGGTTCATCCAAATCAAAGTAATTTGAAACCTCTTCAGCTAATACAGATGGTGCAAAAGGTCTAAACCCTTCTCTATATTTGATTTTTAAATTAAGTTTCTTCTGCATTTCAGGATTTCTTGCGTCTCCCAAAATACTTCTGTTTCCTAAAGCTCTTGGACCAAATTCCATTCTTCCCTGAAACCAACCCACCACCATTCCTTCGGAAAGCTCCTTCGCCACGATCGGATACATTTTATCCAGATCCTGGTATCTTGTGAAATTCGCTTTTACCTTTCTGCACATCAATTCCACTTCTTTATCCGAATAGGAGGGACCCAAATAGGAGCCAAGCATTGAATCAGGTTGATCAGCTTTTACTCTAGGAAGACCAAATGAAATGTAATTTGCAGCTAAGGCGGCTCCTAAAGCTCCTCCTGCATCACCAGCAGCAGGTTGAATATAAAGGTTCTTAAATATTCCGGATTTTTGCAGTTTTCCATTTGCCACACAGTTCAGCGCAACTCCTCCTGCCATTACCAAATTCTCTGAATTGGTCAATTTTTTGGCTTCCATAGCCATTTTGAGGACAATGTCTTCAGTTACTCTTTGGATCGCCAGGGCCAGGTTACAGTGAATTTGTTTCAATTCCCCTTCTCCACCTCTTCTTTCAATCCCAAATAATTTCTGCCATTTATCGTCTTTGACCATTCTCAGGCCAGTCGCATAGTTGAAATAATCCTGGTTTAGCCAGATAGATCCATCCTCGTATATTTCAACTAGGTTGCTTTTGATGATTTCTTCAAATCTTGATGTTTCATCAGATTCAGGATTTCCATAGGGTGCTAATCCCATCAACTTGTATTCCCCTGAATTGACAGTAAATCCCAAGAAATAGGTAAAAGCGCTATATAAAAGGCCTACCGAATGTGGGAAATTCAGCTCCTTTAAAACTTCTATAGAAGCGCCTTTGCCATGTCCAATAATAGCGGTACTCCATTCTCCCACTCCGTCAATGGTCAATATAGCAGCGTCTTCAAAAGGAGAGGGGTAATATGCACTGGCAGCATGAGAAAGGTGATGTTCCGGAAAAAGCATGTTGAGATTCTTGGAATTATAATCCTCAACTTCCTTTAGCCCTTCTCTGATCAACTTTTTAAGAAACATCTTTTCATTCAACCAAACAGGCATAGCCTTGGCAAATGATATAAAACCCTTAGGAGAAAATTTGTAATAGGTTTCTAAAAGTCTTTCAAATTTTAAAAGTGGTTTGTCGTAAAATACAACTGCATCTAATTCATCAATTGTAAATCCTGATTCTTCTAGGCAATATTTTATAGAATTTACAGGGAAAGCAGGTGTATGTTTATCTCTAGTAAAACGTTCTTCTTGTACCGCGGCTATAATTTTTCCGTTTTCACAAATAGCTGCAGCTGAATCATGATAAAAAGCTGAAATACCAAGGATTTTAATAGACTGGTTTTGCATGAGGTGTTCGAAATCTATTTATTGATCAGGCTTTTTGATTATTCATCATTGTTAATTGCTCAATGGTGTCTATGGTAAACCATTTCTCCGGAAATACAGATGAGCAAAATAATTGCTGCTTGGAAATCAAAGCACTCCAAACCTCTCCAAAATCCTCAACAGGATTCATAAGCTGATTGATTTTAAAAGGGTTGATTATTTGAATACCGGAACAATACGACTCGGCAGGATCATTTCTGTCAAGTTTAATAACATGATTGTTTTCATGATGAATAAAATCACCAACCAATCCTGGGATAGGAAGTACCGGAACGACCATGCAGGCTGGACTATCAAGTCTATTATATTCATTAAGCAGTGATTCGATTTTCAAATCTGTGACATTGTCAGATGTTAAAACCAATACAGGCTCATTCAAATTAGACATCAATGTATTGAAAATCCACCAGGAATTTCCTTTGCCTTCAGTGCTGAAAACGGAATGCACTCCTAATTCTATCACATGCTTTGCAAGTTCCGCTCCTTTATATCCTACAGTAATATGGACATTTGGAATCTGCGGAACCAACTTTTTTATTCCATTGGCAATCAATGTAGATCCCCATAGTGGAGCCATCGGCTTAGGAATTACATTTGTTAAAGGAGCCATACGAGTGCCCCTTCCGGCAGCCATGATTAGCGCATGGTTAATTTTGTTCATTTCTTATTGCTCCTCGATCGGAGGATTATTGATGATTGCCAATATTTCTTCGCGAGTTAATTTATCTGTGTTTGCAGAAGAAAGGCCAAAGGAAATAGGATTGGCTACCTTATCGTTAAACGAAATCAAATAATGCTTTATACCGTCAAATTGCAATTCTTGGGTATAAGCAAGTTCAAGGTCTCCAATTAAGAATTCATCATCTCTTTCTCCTGGTCTCCCCTCGATTTTTTCCCATTTTCCGCCTTTTTCCTCAATCCAAGTTTGTAAAATATCTTGCATCTGAGCAGCTTTCATATATCTAGAAAGAACTTTGCCTTTTACTTGATCTATGTTTTCCATGGCAGTTACAACCAGATTAACAGCTTCATCCACAGAAAAGAAAAATCTTCTCATCTCAGGTCCGGTAGTACCAATTACACCAGTTTCCTCCAACATCTTTTTCCATATTGTCAAAACAGATCCAGTTGACCAAGCCACGTTGCCGTACCTTACAGCAGTGAATTTGGTGGATGATTTTCCGTCCATAGCACAAAAAATACGCTCCATGACGCTTTTGGACATGCCATAGATGTTTCTTACCGGAGGCGCTGCTTTATCTGTGGAAATCCCAACAACTACAGGAATCTCTCTTTCTACTGCAACTCTAGCGACATTTTGCGAACCTAGTACATTGACATCCACACATTCCATAGGAAACTTTTCAGCTAAATCCACAAACTTAGTAGCGGCGGCATGGATGACAATATCTGGCCTAAACTCTACAAAAACATCTCTTACGGATTCAATATTACTTATATCAAGTGGAGCAACTTCGCAACCGGTATATTTTGATGCAAAAAGATTTTGTTTGTTATTTCTACCTGTTAGTACTACTCGGTAATCGTTTTTAAGCTTTAAAGCTAGGTTTCTGCCTAAAAATCCGGTTCCTCCGGTAATCAAAATTGTTTTCATCCTTAGATTTAAATTGAATTTCAAGTCGCAAATCTAATTAATCATTACTTGTTTCCATTTTTTTTCTTCTAAATAATGCGAATTGCAATTAATGATTTTTTGACACTACTTTAAATATGAAAAAAATAGTAATGCAAATTATTGCCGGGTTTTTAAAAATTATTGCCGCTTCAAATTTCACCTGGCGACTATATAGGCCTTTTGCGGAAGTGAATGCTGATGTTTACTATAGAAAAAAGCAGGAAGAAAGAGAAAATTTAAAAAACCAGTTTTTTGAAAAATACAAATATTTACTATCGGATACGGTTAAAAATGGGCCATTTAAAGGGTTGAAATATCCATTTCAAAATGCAATTCATTCCACTCTTTTTCCAAAATTACTGGGGTATTATGAGCTTGAATTACAACCCATTTTAAATAAGGTATTTCAAAAATCATATCAAGTAATCATTGACATTGGTTCCGCTGAGGGGTACTATGCGGTAGGTATGGCCAAAAAGTATCCCAAATCAGTCACTTATGCGGTAGATATTAATTCGGAGGCCAGGAAAAAAACAAAATATCTTGCCAATTACAATGGGATTGAAGATTCGCGGAATTTTCAAATCTTAGATGAAATAACAACTGATTTTCTTTTTAATCTAGATCCGACTGAAAGACATCTGATATTTTCAGATTGTGAAGGCTTTGAGGTCAGTCTTTTCACAGAAGATATAATTTCAAAATTGAAAAAATCTGACTTTATTATAGAAATCCATGACTTTATTGTACCTGGAGCTTCCGATTTGTTAATCAAACGTTTTGAATCTACCCATCAAGTGCAAGTAGTTAAAAGCATTGATGATAGATTTAAATACAGAGAAATTAATGACCTTGAAATCAGTCAACTTCCGCTTTCAGACCAAATACAACTCTTGGAAGAAAAGCGCCCTTGCCAGATGGAATGGATTTATTGTGAATCTAGAATTAATTAGGAAAGCTTTAAATTTGAATAAATTTCAAAAATAGAACCAAACTGGTTCTATTTTTGGAGCTAAATTAAACTATTGAAAATTTTCAAATATTTTTCACTCTTTATATCGAGTAGTTTAGGTATTTTGAAAATGCCAGAAAATAGAATTATGAGCAAAAATATTTACTCGAAAATTTTAGTTTTTTTGCTAATAATGCTTTCAAGCTTGGGGGCAATTTTTGCTATCTCACCATTTAAAACAAATGATGAGCGGCTTATACAATTGTCAGAGAGAATAGATGCTCTGTCCATCGTAAGTACGGATACTATTCCCCCATCCAGTGCAGCAAGAGTTTTTGCTGATATTGAAATTCCCATTAGAACTGGTTTTCCATTTTGTGAGACATTTATTGGTTTTGACCCAAGACCAAACAGTATTTTTGATGGCACCTACCAGTCTGGTGCACCTAATCCAAATGTAAAACTTACGGGTAATTCTTTGCAGTTGACTTCGAATGGACAAGATGAAAATGGATTTGTGTATGTGGATATTCCCTTCTCTTCTGCATTTGGTTTAAAAGTTTCCTTCGAATTTTCAAGTTGGGGCGGTACACTAACAGGCGCAGATGGCTTTAGTTTTTTTATGTTTGATGGGGCAATCTCAGCTGCCGAATTTGAAATAGGTGGCACAGGAGGTGCTTTGGGTTATACGGCTGTAAGGGATAGGTTCAATGAGCAGAACTTAGTGAGGGAAGGATTAAAAGGAGGATATGTAGGAATAGGTTTTGATGAATTAGGGAATTTTGGAAATGCGTTTAACGGAAAAAATGGAGGAATAGAAAATCCTACAAACCTGAATGATGCAGCAAATCGCCCAATATTCTCACATTCGGTAATTGTAAGAGGACCGGTAGATGGTCCAGATATAATACCTTTCAAAGATAGAGACCGTGAAAACGCTTGGATTTCCGGCGTGCCAGGTCTTGGTCCGAGGTACGATTCTTATAAATTTATTGATGGAGTAATTTTTGATCCTGCTCCCAACTTTGTTGATAATGGCTATGATGAAGCTACCTATCCAAGTTTTATGCATCCTGAAAGGCTTGAATTGGATACGGATGCGTTTTCTGGATCATGTCCGGATGAAGGATTTAGAAAAGTTTTCATCGATTTAAATCCAATTGATGTAAACGACCGGAGTCAAGGTTATACCATCGAAGTTCAAATGCTGGTCAATGTAGGTAATGTAGTGAAGTTGATTAATGTATTTCAAGGACCTATTAATTATCCATTTGGGGCTCCTGAGTTCTTGAAAGTAGGATTTGCAGCGGCAACTGGAGTAAACACTAATTTTCATGAGATCAGAAATGTAACAGTTCAAGTTTCTAGTGAGGATCAGCTGGAGAAACCTTTAGTGGATTCTTTAATTGAAGAAGTCTGCGAAGGGGACTCTAATACATTCGAACTTGATGTGGAATTGAGAAATGACGTTGACAACGCTTTTGTAAGATGTTTACAATTATATTATAGTGAAGCTGAGGCAGAAGCTGTTGTTCGAGACGATGCCATAAATATTCCTTTTCCTCCAGGTACGGAATCTGATTTATGTCTTACTGGAGATTGTAATGATTTATTATGTCGACCTGAAAGAACTTCCAGACCAGGGTTTGATAATATAACGGGTGAATTGGCAGGGCAATTTGAAGTTTTTCTTGTGGATGAAGCAGGCGTTGAAATACCGAAGGTGAGATTTATTTCTGAACCAGGTTACTCAGGAGAAACTACCATGTATTATACTGTTACAGATAACTTTGGTCAAGTTTCTGATCCAAAGCCAATTACTATTACCATCAATCCTACTCCTACACCAGTCATTACCACCTTGGACCCTTTAGTTTGGGAGCAGGAAGAAGCAGCTAATATCAAAGTCTTGTTGAATATTGAACCGGTTGAAGCAGGAGATTCTTATGTTTGGTTTAAAGACGGTAACCCAATTTCAGGACAAATTGGAACGAGTTATACAGCTACAACACCGGGAGATTACACTGTTGAAGTAACATCAGATTCAGGATGTGTTGGAGTTTCTGCCGAGGCAATTACCATTTTAATAGTTGACAATCTTGATCCTAATTTCAATAATTCACCTATTCGTGAAACTTGCATTGAACTTGGGAAAATTTTAGTAAGTATTGAAGGAACTGCCGTTTCAGGAGTGGATTCTGATGGTAATCCTGGAAATGAAAAATGGAGGATTATTACAGCTTCAGGTGATTTAATTGTTGATTGGACTTTTTTAGCGACAGGACAAAATTCAATTGAATATGATGGACTTCCAGCAGGTGATTATATCTTCCAGATTGGTGATGAATTTCGATCTGGTCAACCAGGCTCCGATGGCCAGCCATTGTATCGACATGAAATTCCTTTTACCATTTTACCAATTGAGAATCCTCTTCAGATTGCTTCTGTAGTCTTAGTGGATGAACTTTGTTTTGGTGAGGGTGGAAGTATTACAGTGGAAGGTGCCGGAGGTGCCGGTCCATCTACTTACGTTTTTTCTATTACAAATGTCGGTACAAGTGTTTCTTATACGCCTACCTCCGTGACTGGTTCAATAGCGGTATTTGAAAACTTGCCTCAAGGAAATTATAACATTGACCTCAGCAGTGGCACTCGATGCCAAGTAACTGATACGGAAATTGTATCTGGACCTAATTCGCCTCTTTCTATTAGTTTGATTGATTCAGATGGCACCTCCTGTAGCGTTACAACCAGCGCTTTTGCTACTTGGGAAGTGATGGGTGGTACACCTGACTATACTTTAGTGAGCTTATCCAAAGATGGTAATCCAGTTTCTACCCCAACTTTAACTCAAAATGCAGGCGTATTTTCATTCACTAACTTGACTATAGGGGAATATGTCCTGACTGTCAAGGATGCAAATGGCTGTGAAATCTCTTCCCTGCCTGTTCAATTAAATGATGTTCCAGCGCCAGTCTTCGAAGTTTCCGATGCGGTGGCCTGCGAAGGGCAAGAGGTAAATCTATTACCTATTATCGTAGATATCAGCAATTCCTCTCCTGTCTTTACCTGGAAAACCCCAACTGGAGCAGTGATCGCCAATGGTTCTACCATAGCAGGAGTTACCTATACTCTTTCAGATCATGATTCTGATTCTTCTACACCTGACCAATTAAACATTTCCGGTTTATCTGCAGGAGTATTTCCTTACATACTATCCATTTCTGGAGACAATACCTGTAGTTTCCCTGATCTGACTGCTACAGTTTCCATTTCTGAATATCCACAGGTTAAGGAAATTTTGACCAAAAATCTGGATTGCTTTGAAGATAATTCAGGAGAATTGGAAGTTGTAATGGACGCTGGTTTAGACCCAACCAATTTTTCTTATGAGATTGTTGGTGTAAGAGCACTTCAGGATAGCCCTAGCTTTACATCCCTGCCGGCTGGTAATTATCAGATCAGAGTAGTTAATAAAATTACCTCTTGTGAAACCATCATTGACAACGTGGAGATTACCCAGCCGGAGTTATTAGAAATACTTGCCTTGGATTTCACGAACCCGAGTTGTTCTTTTCCAAACGGAACCATCACATTTACAATAAATGGAGGCACTCCCGCTTATGCAGTTGAAGTAAACGGGAATCCTCTCTCAGATTATACCAATACAGTTTCAGGTACTACTTACCTCATTGAAGATTTAGTGCCGGGTGACTATAACATAATGGTGAATGATGGATTGCTGTGCCAGACTACATCGCCTACAGTTACCTTGGTTAATGATGATCTGGATCCCTTGACCGCTGAGGATATTACAGAGGAAATCTGCTTTGGTGCGGATGCTATTTTGACCCCTCAAATCACCACACCAGGTACTTATACAGTTTCTTGGTTTAAGGACTCTGCCGCAACTATTCCGATTACAAGTTCTCCAACTCCTGATTCAGAGGGTTTAACTTATCAGATCAATTCTTCTGATTTTAGCTTAACAATTTCAGGTCTTAAGGATGGAGCTTTTTCTTATTATTATAGAGTTGAAGGAGCTAATTTATGCCCTGATTATATCTTCGAGGCCCAAGTGACAGTTTTGCCTGAATTGATAGCCAATTTAATAAGTACTAATGAAACTTGTTTTGAAGCTGGAGATGGTACAATTACTGTAGAGGCGAGTGGATCAGATGGTAATTTCGAATATAGCTTGGATGGTGCGCCATTTGCCTCTACCAACGTTTTTGAAAATTTGGTACCTGGAAATTATTCAATAGAAATAAAGAGTTCTGATAAATGTGTCATTACCAAAAACGTTACTATAGAGGGGCCTTCTTCTCCAATAACGACAAATACACCGGATATTTTAAGGGCAAATTGTGATCTTCCGAATGGCATTATTCAAAATCTAAACATCGCTGGAGGTTGGGGTAACTATCAAGTGGAATGGAGAAAAGGTTCTGTAACTGGTACCCTTGTTGTCGGTGACGAAACAGGCGCAGAAGATTTATATCCGGATACTTATTTCTTGATAGTTACTGATGAAAATGGCTGTGAGGAAATTTTTAATTTCATTGTAGAAGAATCATCAGATCCTGTTTTTCAATTAACCCAACCACAGAATATTTGCGAAGGTGAAGAGGTTACCATAGCCCCTGTTCATTTGGCTTTAGCTCCTGGGTTGCCACCTGCAGCTCCTACAGAAGTTAGATGGTATAAAAACCAAGGTCAACAAGATGAAATTGTAACAGGTATTGACTCTCAAAACCCCGATGTTTCTTATACTATTGACGACGTAGATTGGTTAAATCCAAAAATCACTATCTCTGGTCTTGAGCCAGGCACCTATACCTATTATTTCTATGTAGTTTGTACTGGAGCAGAACTTCCTGTTGAAGTAACAGTATATCCAATTCCAGATGTTGCTTTTGATGTGCTTTCTATTAGTTGTATTACTTCCGAAGATGGGCGAATAATGGTTTCTTCTGGAGCTGATCCTAATTTTATTTATTCCCTAAACGGTGGGTCATTTATGAGCCAGGCCGAATTGGAATCTTTACAATTGGCTTCTGGGATTTATTCTATCTCTGTTGAGCAAGATGGGGTGGGATGTCCATCAGAGCTATATTCAGTAGAAATATTAAGTCCAGATAAAGAGTTAAGTATACTTCAAATAAACCAAATAGATCCAAATTGCGGAGCTCCAACTGGTATTATCACTGGAGAAATTGAAGGTGGATGGGCTCCATATTCTATTACCCTGAACGAAGGATCTACCCTAATCCAATCCCAAATTTCTACTGATGGGAAGTTTAAGTTTGAAAATTTATTAGAAGGTAATTTTGAAATTGAGGTTACTGATAATAGAGGATGTATTGTTTCCACAAGTGTACTTACGCTTACCTTTGGTCCTACTAGAGTGGATGTAGAGAATCTTACAATTTGTGAAGGCGACTTGGCAATTCTTCAGCCAACCATGCAACCATTTAACCCAGCTGGTATTTTTAAGTGGTATAGTGATAGCAATAAAACTTCGGAGATTGTCTCTTCCCCCACACCGGCTTCTGACGGGAAAACTTATACCATTTCTTCATCAGGTGAATTGACAATTGCTGGATTAAACCCATCTGATTCTCCGGTTAATTATTATGTAGTAGTGGAAGGTCCTGGCATATGTGAAGGATTCACGGCTGACCCATCTGTTACGGTGATTAGGAAACCTGAAATCACTCCACAAATCCAAAACGAGGCTTGCTTTGGGGAAAATGGAATGATCACCATTGATGCCCAATTTGGGAATGGAACATTTATGTATTCCATTAATGGTGTTGATTACACCTCTGATAATTCATTTGAAGTTCCTCCTGGATTATATTCAATTTTTGTAGAAAGTGCAGGATGTATTTCCCAATTGGATAATGTGGAGGTATTAGGCCCTGATTCTGAATTGAAATTTGATGGTATAGAGACAATAGATCCTACCTGTAACTCAGATTCAGGAAATATTACTGTATCATACTCTGGTGGATATCCATCTGGATATGAAATAGAGCTGATTAGAGAGGGGGTCATTATTGATACTCAAACTTCAACTTCTCCAGTGGTATTTAGTGATCTATCTGCTGGAACTTATACTATCCAGTTATCGGATGGATCTTGTGTGATTTTAAGTGAAACGATAGATCTTGTTTCTCTGGATACTCCTATTCAGGCGGATGATAAGGTTATTTGTGAAGGTGAAGTGGCAATTTTGAAGCCTTCTACTTCTCAGGTCTCTGGAACGCCGGAATTCCTTTGGTATTTTGACGCAAGTGGAAACCAAATGATTGACAATGGCTCTACATCCAATGGGGTGGCTTATCAAATTAATTCTTCGGGAGAATTGAGTATCTCAGGACTATTGGCAGATAACAGCCCGTATACCTATTATGTGACTGTGGTTGGTACAGGAATTTGTCCTCCTGCGCTGTTGCCTGTGGAGGTAGTTGTAAATGGCATACCTAACTTAAGGGTATCCAATCCAGCTATCGTTTGTGATCCAAATGAAACAATTGATTTAAGGATTTACATTGAAGGCTTTAATAACTCCATTTATGACTATAGAATTGAAAACCCTCTAGGGCAGATTCTTAGATTAGATGAAATCGATGAGGTAAATCAAACGGGAGATTACATCGTTCAAACGACTTTTAAAGGGAAAAACTGCTGGTCACCAAAACAAAGAATAAAAGTTATCATTTCAGATGAATTGTTAGTTCCTGATTTTGAATATCAAGCAGATCTTGGTGGAGGAATATTCGTTCCGAATGCCGAAATTCAGATTCTTGAGGACGTGATTTTCAATGATCTTACCACAGGAAAAGCGATTATATGGAATTGGGATTTTGGGGATGGATCAACAAGTTCTGAGCAGAACCCAACACATCAATTCCAGAAAAAAGGAACTTTCACAATCACCTTAACTACGATTGATGAATTTGGATGTATGGCTGTGATTCAGAAAACTGTTGAGGTATTTGATGATTTTCTAGTTATGATACCTAATGCCTTTACACCTACCGGTTTGAAAAATCAATATTTTAAGCCTTACTATAGGGGGATTGTTGAAATGGATTTTTATATCTTCAATTTGTGGGGTGAACTAATTTATCATGCCAATTCCCTGGAAGATTTAGGTTGGGATGGTACTCTTAATTCAACACCAGTTACGAATGGTAATTATGTTTATAGAGGCACATTTAAATCTAAGTCTGGAGAAGTAATTCAAAAAGCTGGTACTTTTGTCCTTATTAGATAAGTTATACATGAGTTACCGCCAATAATAAACATGTTTTTAAATCGTTCAATTGTATTTTTACTTTTATTGCTTTTAGCATTAATCTATCAAAGATTAGCGATAAAGTTCAAAATAGTCGACATCCCCAATAACCGAAGTTCTCATGCAATTCCTACTGTAAGAGGAGGGGGGATTCTATTTCCAATTGCTGCAATTCTTTGGTGGGTTGCTTTTGATTTCCAGAACACCTGGATGCTATTAGGGATTGTTTGGATTTCAGCAATTTCATTGATGGATGACCTTTATTCTTTGTCAAGAAAAATACGTTTTGGAGTTCAGTTTTTGGCAGTAAGTATGGCTTTTTATGATCTGGACTTTTTTAATAGTGTGATTTGGTATGTTATTCCGGTTTTTTATTTCATAGCATTAGGTATTATTAATTCCGTAAACTTCATGGATGGGATCAATGGTATCACTGGACTTTATGGATTAGTGTTTTTTGGGAGTTTGCTGGCTATAAATACCTTTATGCCGATTTTTGATAGGGAGCTGATACAGTATGAAATATTAGCTTTATGTGTGTTTCTTCTGTTCAATTTACGGAGGAGAGCCATCATGTTTGCGGGAGATATAGGCAGTATTTCCTTAGCCTATCTCATGATTTACTTCATGACTAAGTTTTATATCTACTCAGATTCATGGACCGTTATTTTAATGATATTGGTTTATGGTGCAGATTCTTTCACGACACTTGCTGAAAGAATAAAAAATAAAGAAAAAGTCCTTGAGCCACATAGAAAGCATTTGTACCAATTACTTGCAAATGAAGGTAAAATGGATCATGTTATAGTTGCCATTATCTATGCATTAATTCAGATGGCAATTAACTTCTTTGCATTTATTCTACCTAAAGGAATGCCGAACCCATATTTGGCTTTATCTATTATGCTGGGTTTGGGGTTTTTGTACATCACTTTTAAAATACTATTTATCCGAAAGCATAAGATTTAATTTTGGGGATAAAACCGATTACGGATCAGTCCTAGGAGCAGTAAGTTGGAGTTTGGCTGAGTATTTTAATTTTAGCTCATTCGTACTGTCATTCCCATTCCAAATTGATTTGCCAAAAACTCCTGAGGACAATGAAGAGATTCATTACATAAGCAATTCAGATGAATATCCACTTATTTTGGAAAAAGTGGTTTCAGATCCTGAGTATCACCAAAAAGTTGCGAAAGGAGGAAAAAAATATTTTGATACCTATTGCACTCCGGAGGCTCAGGCAACTTATATTTTAAAGTCCCTTTTAATTGATTGATTATTCTGGGGTTTAAGCAAATTTTCTAACTTAAAAACGAAAAGCCGCAGGAATCCTGCGGCTCTTTTTATGGCTTTCGCCCGATTAAAAACTTAACGCTCTACAAATAAAGGATATTATTCATTAGTAAGAAATACCCAATATTGGGTATTTTTGAGGCCTTTTGAATAAAATCATCCCTTAATTCGCGTCTAGATTTCTACTAAAAAAATAGGAGAAATCAATTTTTCGATATTTCTTGAAATCTAAAAACTACAAATTTCCCTTTCAAAACTTTTTAAATTGTTCTAATTCTCAATCCAAGAAAACCTATCCAAACGTAGCTTTTTTCGAACATATAAATTAACCACTAACCAGTTCATTCCACCGTCGAAAAGCCGTTTCGAATTATTAACAAAAAGGATTTAGTATTTGGTATGGCATTTGCCCTTTAATCATCTGTTTTTATTTACTTTGTATCGAATTTTGCCGAAAAGGGACTTCCTTATCTGTAATACCAAAAAAACCTTAAATAAATTTAATCAAACCCCTAAAATGAAAGAAAAGTTACTCTCTTTTTCGATTAACCGCTCTCTTATTATTGCCTTAGTATGCCTAATGGCTATTGGTGCATGTAAGAGCAAAAAGAAAGTTGTTGAACCAGCTCCTGCACCTGCACCTGTTGAAACAGTACAACAAGCTCCGCCACCCGCACCGGTTATTTCTGCTGAAGAAGTGGCTGCTGAGAAACTGGAGAACTATTTCAATAGCGTTGCTGCTTCTGGCAACACTTCCATGGCAAATCAATCTATTCAGGAAACTCTTGCTATGTTTTCTAATCAGGAAACTCCCGTTTTGATTGTAATTCACGAAGAAAACGGAATCAAGGATTATGATGAGCCAACTACCATCAAAAAATACCTTGAGTACCTGAAAGACACCAAGAAAAACCTGAATTTCATCTCAGATATCCGTCTGGATGCAAATGGTAAAGTTTCTGAACTGGAACTAAGAAGAAAATAATCTCCCATCCGAAAAAATTGATTTGACATGAAAAATAAAATGATCCTTATGTTGGGCCTTTTTTTAGCCACAACAGTAAGTGTATTCGCTCAGGCAGACGATATTAGCCCAGCTAGAAAGCAGGCAATTGATTCCTTAGCATTAGAAAAAGTAAAAGACTTAAGTAAATATATCAGCATCATCGGCAGTAAGGAAACTCAATTTTCTGAAGCTAACCGTGTAATGGACAGAGCTGAAGAGCTTTTTGCTCCTGGTGCTGAAATGGGTGTTTCTAGCATCAACTCTAATGAAATTGCTTATTACAAAGTAAGACGCTATTTCGAAAGATTGATGGCGTTGAATTACGACAGAGTAAATATCACTTGGTATGACATTCAATATATTTCTGATCTTGAAAGACAACCTGATGGTAGATATGTTGGAGTTATTACTGTATTCCAGAGATTTGAAGGTACATCCATCGAAACTGGTATGAACTACAAGGACACCACGAAAAAAGATATCACTATTTACGTAGAGAAAAAGCAAACTCAAATTGCCGGACGTACCATCGAATTCTGGGATGTGATGTTGGGTGATGTAAGAGTGACTGAAACCTCCGCATGAGATTAATTCCCCTGATATTTGCGCTTTTTATCGCAAGCATCTCTTTTGTCTCGGGGCAGGGCATAGGCAGCCCCGGGACAATTAAAGATGATGGTAGATTCGCAGCATCAACAAAACAAGTAAATCAATTTTTTAGGAGATTCAATGCAGAAGAATCCCCAGTAGATGGTAACAAAAGGTTTTACCCAGGTGATTCCCTATATCACAACCGGGCATTAAGACAGGGCTTTTTGCAAGTCCTTTTTGATAACCAAACCTCCTCCATCTCAGTAGACCTTAAAGATCAATTCACCAAGAATGTACTTTCTGATGAATACCCTCAGTACCTCAACTTTCATAGGGAAGGTTGGCTAGCTGAAGTTCAGGCAGATTTCTTTTTCAAAGGAAAAAGAGAAACCGCCACACTGATCTTGAAATTGCAACCCGAGGGATTGGGATACGAATGGGTCATTGATCGGGTGAGTTTTCCCCCTTTTAAGGATCTTTTCAACAAACCTGTTGGGAGTGAAAAAGATTTTCTGCACCCATTGAGCCATGAATTGGGTTTTATGAACCTTCGTAGGGCTTTTCAGGATTCAAAAGTTCCGGAAGCATTTACCAAATCTAGTTTCGAGCCGGATTATTTGACTCTGTTTTTGTATGAAATGAAGCAAAATAACATCCGTTTTGAAACTGTCAAAGATGTTAAATTCCATTTCTTCCAGATTGAAGGATGGTATTTTGAAGTGAATCAATTCAACAGACCTGGCTTTAATACCGGCTGGCTGATTTCTAATCTGGTAAAATTAAACCCAGGAGATAAGGAAACTATCCTTAAGTACGTTTATGATCAAAAGTAAAAAATATACTTTTCTCTTTCTTCTCCTTTGTTTTGGCCTTTCAGGACATGCTCAAAACATCAAAGGCTATACCGAAGAAGAATTAAATGAATTCACCGGAAAAGTTGAAGATCAGGTCCGTTTTCTGGAATACCTACTCAATACAGTAGGGAATAAAGAAACTCCTGCCAGAGATAAAGACGTAGTAATACGAGAAAGCTATCTGAAGATTTTTCGCGATGCCCAAGTTCAGGTAGAGGATGACTTGCTGCTGGATAGAAAAGTGGTGACCAATAAAGATGTCACGGCTTACTTAAAAGACATTGAGTTCTTTTTTGATAATGTCAATTTCAAATTTAAAATCCGAGAGGTAAAACCTTCCCAAAAAGAAAATGGAGACGTGTTCTTTGTGGTTTCACTGGATCGAACCATCACAGCTACCGGTAAGTCCGGAGAAAAAATCAATAACACCAAGCCTCGCTTTGTGGAGGTTAACCTAGAGACTAAATCCCAAGAATTAAAAATCGCCAGTATTTATACGACTAAACTCAGTCGTGATGAAGAATTGGCCGAGTGGTGGGAAATTCTTGATCCCAACTGGAAAATTTTTCTAAAAGATAAATTCCAAGTATCAGAGTATGATTCCGTAGATGTTGATCTATTGTATCGCTTTGTAGGTATGGACTCTTTGGATATCTCAGGTACCGATTCTCTTTTAAGTCTCAAACCGCTGGAGGCTATGAGAGAATTAAGATATGTAGATCTTAGCAATACAAATATTACAGAGCTTGGACCAATCTCCAACGTGACCTTTTTGGAGTATTTGGATGTAAGCAATACACCTGCATCAGATATTCAATTCATTAAATACTCTGATAGATTGAAGCATTTGAACATATCAAATACAGAAATCCATCAGATAGAAGAGCTAGCAAATCTAAAAACTCTTATAAGCCTTAAAGCAGATCATACTCCAATTTTGAGTTTTGCTGTTTTGAATGAATTTGATAGCCTGCAAAACTTAAGTTTAGTTGAAAGTGGCTTCAATAGTGCCGAGAATATCTCTAAACTCAAGAATCTCAAAAGTTTAGATTTAAGCAGAAACTATCTGATCAATTTCACCTCCTTGTCAGAATTGGAAGAACTGCAATATTTGAATTTATCAGAAACGAATATCCAGGATCTTACTCCATTAAATAAGTTGAATAATCTGGAACAAGTGGATCTCACAAGTACTCAAGTTGCTGATATTTCTGTTTTGAACTCAAAGCCTAAATTGGTTAAAGTTCTGGCAGATCAGACGAAGCTTTCAGTGATTGCTGCAGATAATTTTACCAGGAATAACCCAAAGGTTTTGTTGATTCATCATGTCAAAGATCTGGAAAGTTGGTGGTCAGGGTTATCGGAGGCCTGGAAGGCAACTCTGAAGAAAGCGAACCCTAAGATCAGAACGGATAATCCAAACGTGGAAATCTTAACAGAGACTATTGGCTTAGAAGAGTTAGATATGTCCGGTGAGGGGATTTTGACATTAAACCCTATCACTCGATTTGTGAAACTTCATAAACTTGATTTTTCTGAGAATGAAGTTTCTGATTTATTACCTCTTTCCGAAGTGAAAACATTGGTAGAAATTGTTGGGAAAAATACTTCAGTCAAAGATATTTCCCCTATCAAGAATAATGATCTTTTGGAAAGACTTGATCTAGAAGGTTCGCCAGTTGAAAGCATCATGGATGTTTTATCTCTACCAGAACTGGTTTATCTAAACGTGGATAATTCACGGATTTTTGAGGAAGAAGTGCCTGAGATTTTAATTCAGAAACCATCCTTAAATATTATTTATAGAACTGAAGCCTTAATGACCTGGTGGTCTGAATTGGATGAAGTTTGGAAAACCCTATTAAGGAAGCAAAATTCAACTCCAGAGAATCCTGATTCAGAACAGTTGCATGCTATGACAGGTAGGTCTTTCTTAGAGTTCGAAAGAGTTTCTATTGGGAAGGTTGAAGCATTGACCATGTTTAGCAATTTGCGTTCACTGACGATTTTTGATGCTCCTTTGATGGATATTTCTCCAATTTCAGAAATGAAATTATTGAAGGTTTTAAAGATTTCTCAAGTTCCGGTTTCTGATTTTTCTCCGTTAAGTTCGCTTAACTTATTGGAGGAATTAGATATCTCCAATACTGGTATTTCGGACCTTGATCCACTGTCCAATTTGATTCATCTAAAGAAATTGAATATTTCTGGTACCAACCTTAAAGTACTGAAAGGTCTCGAGGGACTGATCAATCTGGAAGAATTGGATGTTGCAAGTACTAATCTAAGATCCTTGAGACCTATTGAAGGATTGACCAGTCTTAAGAAGCTTTCCTGTTTTAATACTCGATTGACAAGTAGATCTGTCGATAGTTTTAAAGAATCAGTACCAGATTGTGAGGTGAGATATTATTAAGAATAAGGGGGGAAAAAATATTGAAAAAAATCCCTTAAATATTTTCTAGAAAAAATTATGAGAAAAGTTGCTTAATCACCCTGACATAAAGGTATATAGTCCAAACCGTAAAAAAATACCCACAACTGGGTATTTTTTTGTTTTAGGACAGGGTGTTTATCCACAGTTTAGGATATTAACAAGAAAACATTGTACCTTTTAAATGGGTTTTTCCTTATAGCTTTTACAAGATTTCCATGATTTTCAAAAAGCCTGCCGTTTCAATTTTCTATTTTTCTTCTTCCATACCGCTAGGGTTGGTAATTATCTTTTTGGGAATCTATCGTGGATTTGATCTGTCTGATGAAGGACTCTATATATTACTTCTTGATCCCGAACAGGCAAATGAAGGAGGGGTTTATAATTATGATCTATTCTTTAAACTTTTTTACAAAATCATAGGAATCGAATTTGGAATAATTGGTTCCAGGTGGATTAGACTTATCAGTTATTTTGCCGGAGCATATGCTCTAACCAAATTTTGGCAAACCCTACATCAGGAAAATCATTCAGACAAGTTGGTTTTTATGATTTCCGTTTTGGGTTTATTCGGAGGCTATGCATTTCTCCCTCCATCTTTATCATATAACTCGCTATCAGTAATCCTAGCCTGCTTTTGGCTTTGGCTGATTTCAAAAGATTCTCCAGGTTTGCTTGATAAATTGAGTTTAGGCCTTTTAATAGCTTTATTCTTTTATGTAAAATTTACCGTCGTATTTTCTATTGGATTCCTGACATTAGTTCATTTGCTATTGAGGAAGAATTTGGAGTGGAAAACTTTAATACCGCTAGGTTTGCCAATTTTAGTTTTAGAAGGAATATTTTATTGGATCTTTTCAGAATCTGGGTTTACAAGGATTTTAGAGGGATTTGAAATTATGTCTAATCGAACAGACTATCATTGGGTATTATTAATTAAAAATAATCTGGTAGGGATTTATTGGGCAATACTAGTTTTTGTGCCCTTTTTCTTAATCTCAAAGCTCCGCGTTAAATTCAAATACTTATTTCTATTCGTTTCGATCGTTTTCAGTTTTTGGATATTTAAAAAGACCATGATTACAAATGAATGGTCACACCTCCTCTTGATTGTATCCTTAATAGCCTTGTCTTGGCAATCCGGGAAACTTAATTGGCGTGAAGTTCAAAACTCTAAAAAAAGCATCTTTTTTATCTTGATGATCCTGCCATTTGCTTTGCACCTTGGTTCCAACGTGTATTTTCTTCGACTTGGGATTCATTATTGGGTGTTTTGGATTTT
The DNA here is from genome assembly GCA_965659625.1 of uncultured Algoriphagus sp. GTDB lineage: Bacteria > Bacteroidota > Bacteroidia > Cytophagales > Cyclobacteriaceae > Algoriphagus. The sequence continues at coordinate 120,789 of CBFHWO010000013.1, forward strand.
GGCATTTATGGTTTTGAATGCAAAACAGGAACAAGTAAATAATTGGCTTATTCATTCGGTACCCATCGGAAGTTTGATCTTACTCTTGTCGGGGATTTGGATCATGCCTTTTGGAGATATTCCACTCTGGGAATATAATACCACATGGAAATACCGTTCCGGTAAAGAGATTATGCTGACCCCGGAGATGGTGAAAATGCTGGAGGATCTAAAAAGCAATACTTCTAGTATACCTGACGATAGACTTATTGCGGTGTACAGAAATCCCGGTTGGCTGGTTTTACTGGGTAGAACCTCACCTCAAAGCCCGGGTATTTGGGATAAGGAACAATTAGAAGCTGCTTTTCCAGACTTTCCAAAGGGATTTGAAGCCATTCTGTATTTTCCCTATCAGGAATTGCCAACAGATATTTCTGAAAATTTTGAAGAAAAGCAATACAAAATCGGACAAGGCATCCTTAATTTGGAATTAAGAAAAGAAGAGCCTTGATCGCTAGAATCCATAAAAACTTCCTACTCATCTGGTCAGTCTTGGGATTGATAGCTGTCATCCTTATTTGGTTTTTGCCATGGCGATTTCAGGTGAACGACGACCAGATCATGATGTGGTTGGTTTCAGGAGCCTATACCGGAACTCCAGAGTCTTATGCGGTTTTTATCCATCCCATTCTCAGCTGGACTTTTTCTAAGTTTTATACACTTGCTCCAAATGTTCCTTGGTATCCTTTGACATGGTTTCTAGCTGTGTATGGTTCATTCGTGGCTAGTGTTTATGTTTTAACCTTTCATCATTCTTCTTTATACATTAAATCCTTTTTTGCATTCCTATTATTGATCATATCAATTCATTTTTTATTCTTTTTGCAATTTACCCAAGTAGCAGGCTATGTTTCCATGGCTGGATTTTTATTGCTTTTAACAGAAGTAAAAACAAAAGGGCAAATTCTAGCAGGAAACATATTCCTATTCTTAGGATTGATTATTCGATTTGAGTCTGTTGTTTTAATAGCTTTTGGGGTAGGAATCTGGATTCTATTTAAATTTAAAAAGGCTCGAATCATTCAAGATTTTCTTCGTTTTACTCCAATTTTTATCATGGGTTTGTGCTTGCATTTTGGTAAAATCTATTGGGAGCAAAATTCTATTTATTCCGAATACCTCGAATTCAACAAAGCAAGATCCTCAGTCATTGACCATCCGGTATTTAATGGTAAAATTCAAAGCAATGAAATTGCTGAAACTTCAAAATGGTTTTACTTTTCGAGATGGTATTTTGAAGAAGGTGAGATAGAGGTAGACGGTTTAAAAGAAATGAAAGTAAAATTAGACTCTGGGTTTTTTACGCTGGATCAATTAAAGCGCACTTTTCACCGATTAAGCCGCATCCAGGGAGCGGAAGCTTTTAAAAGTTTTTTGGCTTTCATCATTATCCTAGTTTTTCTAAAAACCCTGAAAACAAGTGATCTTGCTTTTTTACTGATCTGGATGATCTTATTTATGGTCTTAAATCATTTTTTTCTTTTCTATGGGAGAGTAAATAGTTTGTTTTTGTTAGTTTGTTTGATTCCCCTTTTAACAAACCCAATTCAACAAAAGAGTAAGATCTTTTGGATAGGAATAAAAATGGTTATGATTCTGGCCCTCATTTATCATTCAGTAAACTTTTTGAATGAGGGAAAAGGGAGGGGAATAATGCAGGACGAAATGCTAAGTCTCACCCAAAAAAGTGCAGCGAAAGAACCGATATTTTTGGAAGGGTACCAAGAACATATGCTTGGACTAGAATACAATTCCTCGAATTTGGTTCCGATTATTAATCAGGGTTGGCTTTCAAGATCTCCTTTCCAAAAGAAAATTTTAGAGAGGTTTGAAGTATCCAGCTTAGGAGAGTTGAAATCGTATGCCTTATTGGCAATTCAAATGGATGAAGCCTTGGTTTTTCCGGATTATATGAAATCACTAAATCCAGATTTTGAATTAACCACACTTGAGACTAGCGAGAATTTCCAATTCCTAAGGTTTGAATCTTTTTAGTGAAAAATATAAATTCCCAACTCCCAATTCCACATTTTGACAAATCACCGATCCTAGCCCAAATCCCCCTAACCCCCTTTGAAGAAGATATTTTTCCAATTTTACTAGTATCTCCAAGGGGGAGTCAGATTCGTTTCCAACTTTAAACTCTCAACTCTCAACTTTAAACTCTTAACTCTCAACTCCCAATTCCTCATTTCTTTTCTCAAAATTGCATTTTTCCCAAATCCCATTAAATTTGCTGACTGAGTAAGAAATTTACTCGGTTTGCTAAGTTCCCTTACTCTTATAGGATATATGGGACTGAAAGGGCGAAGCTTTAACAATTAGGAATTAAAAATTTAAAATTAGAAATTGAATTCTTCAAATTAATTCATTTTTTAGTTCTGGATTATGTCAAATCAAATAGTAGACAAAAGCTTTATTTTTGCCCAGAAATCCGTAAATCTTTATTTATCCCTAAGAGTAAAAGGTCATTTTAGACTGGCGAATCAATTTATTGGAGCTTCAACGTCTATAGGAGCAAATGTAGAAGAAGCTCAGGCTGCGCATTCAAAAGCGGATTTTATAGCAAAAATCGTTATTGCCGCTAAGGAAGCAAGAGAAACTAAATACTGGTTAAATCTATTAAATCGTCAAGAATTTATAGAAAGCGAAGAAGAATTTAGATTCCTGCAAAATGAAATTGAAGAATTGATAAAAATACTTAATTCAATAGTAATTAGTAGCCGAAAAAATATGCAGAAATGATTCCTCATTCCTCATTCCTCATTCCTAATTTCAAATTTCCTATTTTTTGCTCTCCTCCCTCGTAACATCCAAAACCAGGATTAAACTTCTTCTGAAGTTCTTTGCACATGCAAATTCAGGATACTTGCGTTCGCTGGCCAAAGAATTTGATGAGTCTACCAACTCCGTGAGAGTGGAACTCAACCGACTGACAGAAGCAGGATTATTGGTTTCTGAGGAAGAAGGAAAAACCAAGCTGTACAAGGCCAATAAAAACCACCCTTTCTTTACAGAAATCACCAATATGGTTTCCAAATTCTTGGGTCTGGATGATCTAATGGAGCGAATAGTCAAAAGAATGGGGGATGTGGAGAAAGCTTATATTGTTGGAGATTATGCGTTGGGGATAGATTCAGGAACAGTCAATATGATCCTGATAGGACAAAATTTGGACAAAGAATACCTCGAATTCATCAAAGAAAAGACCTTCGAAAAAGTTCAAAGAAAAGTAGAAGTAAAAATCCTGGAATCCGACCCAGGAGATATTCAGGGGATACTGGTATTTGGAACGTAGAAAAAATAAAGTCTCGTTCCTCGACTGAAATACTGCTTCGCAGAGATAAAGTATCGTTCCTCGACTGAAATATTCCGCCTTTGACAGAGAAATAGAGATTTGATTAACTAACGAATCCAATATTTCCCCGACCAGCGGGAGGGCTATTTCCACTATATTTCCATTGTATTTCCCTTTCATATCTACCTTCTCTCAAAGCTACCTTAAATACCTATTTCGCCCT
>CBFHWO010000014.1:0-122008 GCA_965659625.1 uncultured Algoriphagus sp.
ACTGTGAAAAACAGCGTCATCCGAGGTAGAAGTTTGATCAATCTTCGATCAGATTACGGGAGTACTTGGCAAGGTAAATTAATTATCCGTGATTGTACTTTTATTCCAAATGGTGGTAAGACATACAGCGCTTCCTTGATCAATGGCTATAATTCTGGCCAACATGACTTTGGTTATACCTGTTATATGCCAGAGCAAATCATCATTGAAAACTTAAAAATCGATGACTCCAATCATCCAGAGGATTATCAAGGGCCGGCGATTTTCGGAAATTTTAATTCTGAAAGAAAAGATGATTCCTACGAGGAAAAATTTCCCTATGTGATCACAAAAGAGGTCGTTTTAGATAACGTAACCACTTACAGTGGGAAGGAATTGAGGGTAAGTGAGAATAAAGTGATGTTTGAGCGGGTAAGGGTAAAAAAACAGTGAATTTGATTTATCAAATAGCCTCTGGTTTAACTTGGGGCTATAAAGATGACCTTCTGAAAAAATATCTGTTTCATACAAACCCAAACTTTCATACTTATTCTTTTAACTCCTTCACCTGCCCCACCGCCTCCGGCACATCCTCTTCATAATGACTGACATAGATTAAAGAGATGGAACAGAGTTCACATACTTTTTGAACCGTTTCCTTGAAGAGCCTTCTTTGGAATTCATCCATCCCCTGACTTGCCTCGTCTAAAATAAGCAGCTCAGGTTTTTTTATCAATGCCCTAGCCAATAGGGTCCATCTTTGATGTTCTAATGACAAGCGCTGAATGACCGTATTTTGGAGTGGCTCCAGATTAAAAAGCTTAATCCATTGATTGGCTAACTCCTCTTGTTCAAGACTAACCTTTTTAAACAAGCCCATGGTATCAAAAAGTCCGGATAAAATCACTTTCCTGCAAGTTTGATTGGTTGGGAAATATCGGCTGAGTTCAGATGCCACGAAGCCAGTTGGCCGCTTCACATCCCAAATACTTTCTCCAGTTCCTCTCTTCCTACCAAAAAGCCAGAAATCTTGAGAATAAGCTTGAGGGTTTTCTCCAATTAATAGACTTATTAAGGTAGATTTTCCTGATCCGTTTTTCCCTTTCAATAGCCACTTCTCCCCTGCTTTTACTTCCCAATTGACTTTGTCCAAAATCACTTTGTCTCCATATTGGATCGTTACATTTTGAAGCTTAATTGGTGATTCTTTCAAAACTCGATCTTTCGGAAGTAGTGCCTGAAGTAAATCCCAATCCCAAGCTGGGGCTTGAGTTTGATCATTCATTGAGAGTTGGTATTCCTCCTTTGTCCAAGTCTTTTCCAAGCCTGATTTTGAAACTTTTGCAATATGCGTTATTCCGTCAGGAATTTCATTTCCAGAGGTTGTCAACAATACTTGCACCCCATTTTTGGTGATTTCTTTTAAAATCTCTCCAAATTCCTCTCTGCTTTTCACATCCAAACCTGTCATCGGCTGGTCCATCAAATAGATTTTTGGTTGATGCATCAACCCTAAAGCAATGGCAAGCCTTCTTGTTTCTCCATTCGAAAGTTTCAAAAGTGACTTATCAAGTAAATCTTCTAATCGAAGAAGTTTTGCCACCTTGTCCAAAGTCCATGGACCTGAAACCTTTGCTATTACTTCTAACAAATATTCTCGAACAGTGGCGGTTTCTTCGGATTCAGAGGAGTTGAATCGTTGCTGGAAATAAAAATTTTGAATATGAGAGCGGTTTGTGAATTCGTATTTCTGGGAAACGTAGGCGATCAAATCGCGGAAACTATGAACCTCTCCAGACTCGGTTTTCTGCTTGGCGTATTCTAGCGCAAAAGGCCTATCAATTTTCCCTTTTGAAACAACCGTATTGCCCCGGATGCTTTCTATAAAAGTGGTAAGTTCCCATCCCGAATCCCCTATAATCGCCCAGTTTTCCCCAGTCTTCCATCTGAAACTCAAATTTTCAAAAGCCTGTTTCGCTTTGAATAAGATGGTTGCTTTTTCAATTGTTAAAATAATTTCTGACAAAACATGAAGGGATTTAGATCTTTTCGAAATTAAACTTAATAGGTGAACCTACCTTGTTTTTTAATAAACATAAAAAATGTCTTCCTATTAGTTTTCCGCCGATCCCATACTAATCGTTAAAAATTTCAAACATACTAATACAAAGGGAATTTAAAGGGAAGAAACTTTGCACAATATGATTAGTTTAAATTTTTAATGAATAAATAAGAGGTCTCATTAATGTCTGGTAAAATCCTTTTGGCCTAATCGCTTTAAAGCATCTTTGAAAGGTATTGGATACTAGACCTCTAAAGCTATAGAAATTTAATCTTCAGGGAGGAGTCTAGGTTTGGAAAATTTCTAGAAAATCCGATATCGGTGGAATCGAAAACAAAAGTAGAGAGATTCTATTTGGTAAGCTGATATAGTAATAATAAAAACTAGGGATTTAAAGGTCATCCTAATTCCATAATCTGAGCTTTTTTATTATCCTCGAAATTCACTAACAATCTACCAAGAAGATCCAAAATACCGCTTGACAGTGAATAGAATTTGTCCCGACATATCAGGATTTACCTGATTGTATTTTATGTTGTTTCCATCCAATTCCGAATTTGCGGTAATGATTAAAACAAATTCCAGGGCAAAATCCCAATCCCCATCTAAATTGGTACTTAAACCAGTTCTTATGGGAACATATGGAAGAATATTGGTTTCGTTGGATGAGATAATGTCGCCTTCGACCAATACGTCATTTAAAAGAACACCGTTTTTTAAGGTTTTCTGTTCTCTTTTGACATACATAGCTCCCAAGCCCATGCCTGCATAGAATTGCAAAGAAGACATAAGCATCCCTGCTGCATTTGGGTTAGTGGTAAAAACAGGCATTACATCCGCAAAATAACCCGTTCCCTTATAACCAAATGCCTGATCCTCGTTTCCCCAGTTAATGAGCCTTTTTGGATTTGGATTATAGTCTTTGTAATCTCCACTATTGAAAATCTGGGTTCCAAGAGTACCCCTGAGTCCGACATATTCATTTAATTGTTTATTGACCGATAGAGCGATAGCAGGCTGTACCTTAAATTTAAATTCTCTGTATAGGCCAGAATTATCTGAATAAATTAATGAAGGTCCAATTCCAATTGAAAGGTAATCCCCTTGAGCTGATGCGGTATGGTAAAAACAAATTAGGAAGAAAACAGAAATAACGTTTTTGATCAGTTTTTGCATTGATAATAATGAGATTAAAATCCTAAAATATGTTTTTAAAATTATATTACTTCGGCTAAACTAATCATGTAACTTGAATTTCCCATAAAAAAATACCACCAATTGACAACAACGAGAAATTTTAATAAATCATAGATGCTTTACATGGCCAAGCTTCATTGAAATAAACAATTTTTATTCCTTCAAACTAGAAATAAGAAATCTAAAAACTTCTAAGTGCCTTCATTTTCAAAAATCTCAATTATTAAAAAATCCTAAAATCGATCTGAATATATCTATCATCTATCTTACCTGAATCCCCTTTTCACTATTCTTCCACCTGAAACTTAAATTTTCAAAAGCTATTTCGCTTTGAATAGTATTGTGGTGTTTTGGAAGAAAAGTAGATTGTTTGACAAAGTGATTTAGGTTTTTGAGATTAGGCTTATACTAAAAATAAATACCCTTAAACTTTATTCTTGCTATCAATAATAATGGTCACCGGGCCATCATTGACCAAGCTCACTTTCATATCTGCTCCAAATTCTCCTGTCCCAATACTTTTACCGAGATCAAACTCTAAGGTTTGAATCATTTTCTCATAAAGCGGAATAGCAACTTCCGGCCTGGCTGCTTTGATGTAAGATGGCCGATTGCCTTTTTTGGTACTGGCATGCAAGGTGAACTGAGAGATCAATAAAATCTCTCCATTGATATCAAGGAGACTTTTATTCATCACTTCATTTTCGTCTGGAAAAATTCTTAGGTTCACAATTTTCTTAGAAAGCCAAGAGATATCTTCCTCTGTATCTGCATCCTCAATTCCCAATAAGATCATCAAGCCAGTTCCGATTTCGGCTTTAATTTCACCATCAATTTTCACAGATGCTTCTGAGGCGCGTTGAATTACTACGATCATTTACTTAAGTCCTGCATTTCTCCCGAAGAGATGATTTCAACTGAATTTGATTTTTTTGCAAGGGCAGTATTTACCATTGCTTTGGCAACTTGGTAATCGTAAATCGGTCTTATGTTCTTAAACAACTTTAACCAAACCAAGGGCTTCATGAAAATGGATGCAATTTGCTCACCCAATCGAAATTCTGACCTATTTCCTAACAAAAGAGATGGCCTGAATAAACCCAAATAATCAAACCCTATAGGTTTGAGATCTTCTTCAGTTTTACCTTTTGTTTGGCTATAAAAAATAGAGGAATCAATATTAGCGCCCGAAGCAGAAACATAAAGAAACTTGGATGCTCCAAGGGTCTTAGTCCATTTCGCAAATTCTATCACCAAGTCGTGGTCAATATGAAAAAACCTTTCTTTTGACCCCGCTTGTTTAATCGTGGTGCCAAGACTTGAAAAAGCATGAATCTCTGCTTTATTTTCTAAGATCGCTTCTTTTAAAGCATTATTCTCACCCCCAAGCGATTTGGCCACCAAAAGATGCTCCCAATCCCAAGTGTTGATGTTTGCCAGATCACCTTCCAATTGCACCAATTTTTTATGTTTCAATGCCAACGTACGCCGGCCAACACTGATTACATCATCATACTCATTGAGTAACTGATGCAATAATTGCATGCCAACCATACCGGAAGTACCTGAGATTATAGCTATTTTCATTTTTCTATGCTTTTCGAAATTGTTTCAAACAATTCCTTTTCAATTGCTTTATTTCTGTCCCTTGCATACCAAAGATAGGTTCCTTCTGAGAATTCCTTTGAACTTAATCCTTGAGGATCACTTTTATACGCTTTTAATCGATCCTGAAGAAATTTAGGTCTTGGACCCCAAGTAAAGAATTCCTCCGCCAAATCTTCGGACAAACTGATCAATTTAGGAATAGACCTAGCCCCATCTGTCAAATATCCATCCATCACTTCTGGATTTTCATCTCTAAAAATCAACTTCAATTCAATCAAAGGATTCAAGGCAGCCAACTTTGCTATGTAAGGAATACTTTGCGAGGCATCACCACACCATGCTTCTGTGATGATCACCCATATTTGTGGTTTTTGAATACGAATGACCAAAGATTCCATCTCAACTGAAACTTTTCCGATTTTATCAATTCGGTTCATTCTGGCCAAATTCATTTTGGTGTAATTGATATTTGCCTCAGAATGATTGGAACCAGTCGTTTTCCCCTCTGCCAAAAGTCTATCAATCAATTGGCGATATACTAAATAAGAGAGCCCAGAATTTACAATTTCTTTTGAAATCGGTCGAGAAATTAGATCAAGCATAGCATTTTGAATTTGGGTACTAACAGCCTCAATCAATCTTGAGTTCTTTCCCAATCCAAAAATTCGTCAACTTCATCTTTTACTTTGGCATATATCGCCAGGATGACAGATAAATCATCAGCAAAGCCAAAAAAACCTAAAAAATCAGGGACTATGTCAAAAGGGGAAATAAAGTAAACAAGACCTAAAACGAGTAGACCCAAGGTGCTTCCTGTAAGTTTATGGGCACCATTAAAATGGGCTTTGATCATTCTGACAAATACTCCTATCGGAGCTACCAACTTCTTTATTCTTGGATCCTCTCCTAATTTTCCAATTTTACTAATGGTTTTGGAAACCAAATTTTTGACTTTTTCCTCTTGTTTGATCACAGCATCTACCTGGTTACCAAAAAGCCTTTTGGCTTTATCCAGTACTTCAGTTGCTTTTGATTTAAGAGTTGTCATTTTTAAAAATAAATATTAATCTCTGATTTAATTTGTTTTAACGCATAGGATATGGCATCGTTATTTTGTTCAAGTGATTTGGAAAAAATCGCTCTCGCCAAGTCCATTCCTGCCGCATCTCCATCCATCAATTGTCGGCTTTGGTTTATCATGGTATTTACACTTTCTACGGCATTTTTTACAGCTTCCCATGTTTGTTCAGAGAAATAAACCTGCTGAGAAAAATTATGGTTAAACTCCTCTCTCACATCATGAAGCAAATGTGCGTGAAGCTCAGCTGCAGTAAGTGAACCAGGATTAGATCTCCTGACCAGGTTGTTTGGAGAAATTCTTTCTAAAAGCAAGCAAAGCCTTTCCGCGGCTTGAAGTCTAATAGGTAAAATGGTCTGGGAATTCTGGGTTTTTAATTCCACGATCATTTTCTCTCTTTCTTTGGAAAGGAAAGAAACTACTACCAAGTACATCCCATACAGTACAATTCCGGCAGGTAATAAAATCTTCAACAAATCTATCGCGTATTCCATAGTTGGTAATTTCTCTCGAATATCTGTAAATAATCCCTGTCATAAAACTGAAGAGATTATAAATTTGATTCACAAACGAACCAATTCCGCGCCAAAAACATTTGATTCACATGATTATTCCAGTTCAAATCACAGAAAAGGCTGAGGCTGAGATCAAAAACATCATGGCCAATAAAAACATCCCTTCGGATTACAGTCTGAGGGTGGGTGTAAAAGGTGGTGGTTGTGGCGGAATGTCCTATGCTTTAGGTTTTGACAAAGCAAAATCAGAAGATCAGCAATTTGAAATAGCAGGAATTCCCGTATTGATAGAAAAGAGACATTTCATGTTTCTGATGGGAATGCAAATTGATTTTTTTGAAGGGGATGAGGCAAGAGGGTTTACTTTTATTAATCCTGAAATCCCAAAACGTCACGATCTTTAAGTTTTTTCTTAAATTCATAAGCAAATACTCGCTTATGAAATCCACCTTATTCATCTTGCTTTGCTGCTTTATAGCAACCCCTCTTTTTTCTCAAGTAAAGCATTTGGAAGCTGGGCAAAATCCCGGAACTGGTTCGATTGAAGATCTTGATTGGCTGGTTGGATATTGGACTGGGTCTGGCCTCGGGGGAGAATGCGATGAAACTTGGATGCCAGCTTTGGATGGGAATATGATCGGGACTTTCCGTTTTTGGAATGAAGGTAAGTTGGTCTTTACAGAATTTCTGAACTTGGTGCAGGAAGGTGAAACTTTTTATTTGAAACTGAAACATTTCAATCCTGACCTTTCTGGATGGGAAGAAAAAGAAAAATGGACGACTTTCAGACTGATTGGAACCGGCGAAAACACCGTTTGGTTTCATGGATTCACTATGCAAAGAGTGGGTGATGAATTGATCCTTTGGCTAGAACTCAATGAGAATGGAGAAAAGCATTTGGAGGAATTTCGATATTCTAAAAAAGTGCTTTAATAATCCTCAAACCCAGGTTTGATATTATCCCAAAATGCATCGAGGGCAATAATTCTTGGTTTCAAAAAAGAAATAATTTCAGACCAGGAATTTTGATCCATCACATTTACGTTTGGCAATATCTTTTCAATTTTTGAGATTTTTTGGCCAAACTCATTTTCTACCAAAAGCTTCCAATCCCATTCCTCCCCTATTTCGGCATTCAGAAGCTTTTTGAATTGTTTAAACTGATCAAAGTATAGCTCCTGAAGTTCTTCGTCGCTATGGCAAATTTCAATCCCGATGGAAGCAAACTCTTGCTCAGCTTTCATCCGAAAATAAATATCCTTTACACCAGTTTTGTAATTAGGCCAGTTTACCCGATAGCCAGAGGCATTTCTAATGGGCTTCATATACTGCCCAAATGCAATCCAAAACTCTTTTCGGATCCGGGAAGTTTCTGCCCGATTATACATGGTTAATAGGATTCGTGACTATCAGATGGTAAAACAAGGATGATTTCTCCTGACTTTTTGAAATCTGGATTTAAAGAATCCAGCTGATCTTGAGTAACGGTATGGATGTTTACAATTTTCAATTTTGGAAATTCCTTTTTCAAATACCACAAAATTCCTTCCCCATCTTTTGAATGGTATGAACCATTGACATGGAAAATCTTATAGCCTTCCGAAATGGTCGAAAACAAGGATTCTGCCATAGTCGCATCTTTCAAGGCTTGTGCCTCAACCATAAAATCAGTATTTGAAGGACCTCCATGCATCATTTCTTTCATGGCTACATAGCCTGGCATCGTCTTATCAATCTCAAAAGGCAACTTTGCGATATAGGCTTTTGCTTCTGGACTCAAGCTATCCAAAGAAGAAATCCCTGATCTGCTGGTCAACGAAGCGTATTTTCTTGGAACATTACTCGCTATGAATTTCAACTGATTATCCTTAGCAAATTGCATCAAAGGACGGTAATCAGTCTTATAGTTATTCCAAAGTTTTGCCTCTGCCTCAAAGTTTTTCTCAGTCATTTTACCAGCAAACCATTCGTCGATATTGAGCTGATCGTCTCGCTCAAAAAACTCAGCTGCCAATACCAACTTAGTATCATTTGCTGCCATTCCTTTTAAAAGCTGCAATTGAAGCCAATGAGCTATACTATTGTTATGCAATTCGCCAAAAAAGGTAATATCAGCTTTCTGGGATTTTTTTAGTACATCCTCAAAATCCAACTTCTTTCCTTCATTTGAAAAAAACTGATATGCTTCACCCTGCGCTGAGACATTTGAACAGAATGAAAAATTACCAAAAACAATAAATGAGGTTATTAGAACGACTTTTACCACTTTATGCATAATCTTCCGGGTATTGAATTTGAATGGCTGAATATTTAACCAGTCCACCTAAGGATGGATGATGTTTTTTTAGAGTGATCTTTATTTTTTTTACGTCTGGATAAACTTTCAGAATATCATCAATGATGAGATGGCCGAGATGCTCCAATAGTTTCACCTTCACATCCATCCTTTCTTTGATGATTTTATAGAGTCTTGTATAATCCACTGTTGATTTCAGATTATCCTTAAGCATCGCTTCCTTAAAATCTGTATCAAGTTCCAGATCTAAGGTAAAGCGATTTCCAAGAACATGCTCCTCTGGATATGCTCCGTGATAGGCGTGAAATTCAATCCCTTCCAGCGATACTTTCCCCATTAGTCAAATTGATCAAAAAATGAACCTGATTGGTTTGAACTGTCTTCTTTAGTTTTTGGCTTTTCTTCCTCTGGCTGCGTGTATTTAACTACTGGTTTTTTGACTTCCTCAACAGGTTCTTCCATCTCCACCGGTTCTTCTTTTTCTTCGACTATATTCTTTTCGTCAACGGTTTCCTCCTTTGCTTCTTCCTCAAGTTTCTCCTCTACTTCCACTTCCAAATCAGGAGCCGAATCATGAATTTCCAACTCCAATTCTTCTTCAATCACTTCCATTTCTGCCAACGGATCTTCTAACTCTGGCTCTGGTACAAATTCTTCTTCTGGTGCAAGATTCTCAATATTTGCAAAAGTAAAGGCATTTGAGCGACTCAATTCATCGATCGCTCTTTGATAGGCTTTGGCATCAATTCTTGTAAAATGTGCATCCGATAAATCTATCTGATTCAACATGTCCTGAGAAATCCTTTTTAAACTCTTTACCAAAGCTTCTCTCTGCTCCACTAAGCCTCCATAAGAACGAACTAGACCTTGCATACTTTCCCGAAGCTCAACAATTGTCTCTTTGGCTTTTGTTTCAGCCGCACCCAAAATAACCGAAGCTTGCTGCTGCGCATGTTCCTCTACTTTTTTCGCATAGTCATTTGCTTTGTTCACAGTATGTTCCGACTGTGAGTTTGCCTCCGAAATAATCAAATCTGCTGCCTCATTAGCTTCCTCAATGATGGATGCGCCAGTATCTTCTGCAGTTTTCAAAGTCCTAAAGAGTGAATCTTCCACATCTTTCAATCGCTTTGCCTCAGCTTCCGTATTTTGAAGTTTTGATCTCAGTTCGATATTTTCCTGATGTAACTTATCTACAACCTGACTGACTTCTTCCAAAAATTGGGACACTTCTTTTTTTTCATATCCTCTGAAAACAGTTTCAAAAGATTGTTGCCTGATGGCCGCTGGTGTGATTTTCATGTATTAGCTTCTTCTATTTGCCAAATGGATATCGTACGATCATCAGAGACAGAAATAACCTGCCCTGAATAGGTACTCCAAAGTACTTTATTTATGGATGTGCCGTGACCGGCATTTCTTGCTTTATCTATTACTTTCAAAAGTTTTTTCTCTGCGGCATCCCAAACCTTGATGGATTTGTCCATGGAGCAGGTTACTAAAAACTTTCCGTCCTCCTTGAAAGATAAATAATTAATGGCATACATATGTGCCACAATCGTTTCTTCTAATTGATAATCTGAGGTCCTCCAAAATTTAAGTCTGGCGTCTCTTGACCCACTGATCAAAGAATTTTCATCTGGAGAATAAGCCAATGCAAACACAGAGTTTTCGTGGCCTGTTAAATTTGCAATCGGCTGGAAGTCGTCTTTTAAATCTAAGACTTTGATGCTTTGATCACTTAAACCGATAGCCAGATGTTTTTTGATCGGAGACAAGGTCATTACCCGGATACTCTTTGAACTCAGTTTGACTCTCTTTTTCAAAGATTGGCTTGGAATATCTATGATAACCAATACACCATCTCCTGTTCCGATAAACGCTTCATTTCCAAATATTTTAATATCAAAAATCGCTTGGTCAGTAAACTTTAGGGACCAAAGCTCTTTGTTTTCATATAAGTCAATGACATGAATTCCTTCGAAATTATGACCAATAAAAAGCAAATTCCTTTCTTTATCCACTTCCATTGCGTAAACAGAATGTGGCAATTTGGCAATCAATTTCCCATCTTTAGGATCGTCAAGATCCCATTCCACTACCATTCCATCCCCTGCTCCGGTATAAAAAAATCTTGGATCACTGCCCTCAGTTAAAGCATAGATGCAGTCATTATGCCCAGTCAGGGTTTGTAATTTATTTACTTGAATTTTTGACATATATTGGACGGTGACTTAGCCAATCCTTAATGGCCTATGCAAACAAAAATAGAAAAAATTGACTCTTCATCGGCTTTAGCAATCAAGATAATTGAAACACAGCATGAAGATGATCTGGAATTCCTGAGTTTTCGGGAAAAACTTTCCTTCGCAAACATCTCTCATCCAGAAAAAAGGAAAGAATGGGCTACTGCAAGAATCGCCATCAAAGACACTCTGGAAACCCTCCACGTTCCTTATCCTGGTTTTTTCAAAGATGAACACGGCAAATCTCAATCCATGAATGGGAATGGGTTTGTTTCTTTATCTCATACCGAAGGATGGGCAGGAGCCATTTATCATAGAGAATTGCCTGTAGGTATTGACATGGATTTTGTTCGGGAAAAAATTCTTAAAATTGGATTTCGGTTTTTGGATCCATCTGAAATTGATTTTCTTGAAAAAGATCCAATACATTATACCTTGGCTTGGTCTGCCAAAGAGTCTATCTTCAAATGTCAGGGAAGAAGAGGCGTAAGTTTTCGTGATAACATCCTATTAGAACCTTTCACTATAAACTCACCTATCATCAAAGCCAAAATCAGAGACACTGATTTTTCTAATCATCATTATAAAGTTGAAGCCCGAGTTTTTAACGAAACGGTATTGACTTATACAATTTGGTAAATCAGCTATGAAAAATAAAGCCCTTATATTTCTTCTTTTTCTCTTATCATTTAGCTACTCACAAGCTCAGGGTATTGGCGAACTAACCCTAACTGACGCAGTTACAGGTAAGACATTTACTATTTCAAAAGAGTTGAAAGGGAAAGCATTGGTTTTGATTTTTCATACCATCGACTGCCCTTTTGCCATCATGTATGAAGACAGAATCATCGATTTAAGAACAAGATTCCAAAACCAGGGAATATCATTTGCTTTGGTTAATTCTGATCCAAAACCTGAAAATCAGAACGCAGATGAAATGCGCAGTCATGTGGATGAAACGGGTTTGAATATGCCCTATTTGATGGATATCAACCAAGAATGGGTCAAATTTTTTAGAATCACAAAAATACCTGAAGTAGTAATAATCGTCCCAGGTGAAAATGGAATAGAACAAGTGTTCAGGGGTGCCATTGACAATAATGCACAAGCAGCAAGCTCTGTCACTGAAAAACATCTGGAAAGAGCTATGAATCAGGTGTTAAGAGGAGAGAAACCAAGTCCTGAACAAGTAAGAGCGGTGGGTTGTAATGTGAGAAGTTTTTAATCTTGAAGAATTGCCATCATTTCTTTTACTTCTTGCACTTTCTCCATTTCCCCCAATTTTTCAAAGGAATTTGCAAGGTTTCTCAAGGTTCGCATCAAAATCTGCAAATAGGCACAAGGTTCAAAATATTCATCTTTGGGCTCCAATTTTAAATGCTCTAAATAGTTGAAAATATCTTGCTTACTGAAAATCAGGCCTCTGTTGAAGGCATTGATATAAAAAGTAAGATCTGCTGTTTTGTAAGTGAGTACAAATAAGTTGGGAAGATTGACTCCGTAAATTGGTAATCCCAACTTTTTCCCGACCAATAAATAAATAGCGCAAAGACTTAATGGATTTCCTCTTTTTGTATCCAAAACAGCTGAAAGCATGCTATTGGCAGGGGAATGGAAATTCTTCGTATTAGCAGAAAACCTCAGGGTATTAAAAAGTACATTATTGATTATTCTAACTTGATCATAGGGAGGGAGGTCGTTTTTAAAAGCTGTCCAAACCTCGAAATAGATCTGATGCATCTCAGCATTTAGTTTTTCGTATTCTAGATCTGGATATTGATAGGTGTTTATTATCCAAAGTCCTGTAAGTAAATCTCGATCCTCTGATTCTTTCCATTCTACCAACCTCTTTTTTAAAAGTGAGAACTGAAGATCATGAACCATTTCTTCAATTTCTTTTTGGATCTCAGGGTTAAAACTCGTTTCCCATTTTTCTTCAAGAAATGGGATTATTTCTGTTCCAAGAGAAATGATCCGCTCTCTTACATGGTTTCTCACCTCATAATCAGTATCATCCAAGAGTGAAACCAAGGCATTTAGTTCTCCGGGCGTCAAAGTATTCATAGATAAATTCTGTAAAAGAATGTCTGTTTTAATAATTTACTAAAAAAGACTTTAAGTCTGAAGAACTCCAAGGTTAAATCTTTCAGAAATTGGGGCATGATTGGCAGCTTCTATCCCCATACTGATTACTTTTCTTGTCTCTCTCGGATCAATTACTCCGTCTACCCATAATCTCGCTGCAGAATAATATGGGCTTAACTCTTCATTATATTTGTTGGTAATCTCGTCTAAAAGTTGCTTTTCATCCTCTTCAGTTATTTCTTTTCCTTTCTTTTTCAGAGAGGCGACTTTTATTTGAAGTAAGGTTTTAGCGGCAGAAGCTCCAGACATGACAGCCATTTGAGCCGTAGGCCAAGAATAAATCAAGCGAGGATCATAGGCCTTTCCACACATGGCATAATTGCCAGCACCGTAAGAATTTCCAAGAATTATAGTGAATTTCGGAACCACTGAATTGGCCATCGCATTGACCATTTTTGCTCCATCCTTGATGATTCCTCCATGCTCTGCTTTGCTTCCCACCATAAAACCACTGACATCTTGAAGGAAAACCAAAGGAATTTTTCTCTGATTACAATTCATGATAAATCGTGCAGCTTTATCAGCTGAGTCAGAATAGATTACTCCTCCCATTTGCATTTCTCCAGTGGCATTCTTGACTATTTTTCGCTGGTTTGCCACTATGCCGACTGCCCATCCATCTATTCTTGCCGTTCCGCAAATCAAGGTTTTTCCATAATCCTTTTTGTACTCGTCGATTTCCCCATTATCAACCAATCCCGAAATTACTTCAAGCATATCGTAGGGTTTAACTCTTTCCATTGGAAAAGATTCTAAAAGTTTATCCCCATTTATCTTTGGTTCATTCGCTTCAATCCTATTAAACCCTGCTTTCTCGCTTTCTCCAATTTTGTCAAAAATGTTTCGAATAGCTTCCAAACATTCCTGATCATTTTCATATTTATTATCAGTTACTCCAGAGATTTCGCAGTGAGTTGTCGCCCCTCCTAAAGTTTCGTTATCGACAGTTTCTCCAATAGCGGCTTTGACTAAGTAGGAACCAGCAAGAAAAATAGAACCTGTTTTATCTACAATTAAAGCTTCATCGGACATGATCGGCAAATAAGCTCCTCCTGCCACACAACTACCCATAATCGCAGCAACTTGTACAATCCCCATTGCCGACATTTTAGCATTGTTTCTGAATTGCCTTCCAAAATGTTCTTTATCTGGAAAAATCTCATTTTGCATCGGCAGAAAAACACCGGCACTATCCACCAAATAAATAACAGGGATTCTGTTTTCCATGGCGATTTCCTGCGCTCTTAGGTTCTTCTTAGCAGTCATCGGAAACCAAGCGCCGGCTTTTACTGTAGCATCGTTGGCTACAATCATAACCATCTTTCCTGTCACATAACCAATTCCCGTTACCACTCCGGCTGATGGACATCCTCCCTCCTCTTCATACATCCCATCGGCAGCAAAAGCTCCAATTTCCAAAAACTCTGAACCCTGATCTATTAAATAATTGATTCTTTCTCTGGCTGTGAGTTTCCCTTTTTCATGCTCCTTGGCAATTCTCTTAGTACCTCCACCAATTTTGACTTCCTCTGTTTTTGCTTTTAAAATTTCCAGCAATGACTGAAAAGTAGCTGGCTCTCTGGATGCGTTAGAGTTCATATATTAAGTTGGGTTTAGGAATTACAAACTCATAAAATGAATTAAGAGTTTGTATGAATATAAACAAAAGCCCTTTTTCTGCGGAGAAAAAGGGCTAAATGATTCTGATTTAGAATGAAATTAATTTGCTTCGATCTGTTCTTTATAATCTCGTATTGATCTGTAAATGGCCGAGGCCATGTATTCTTGTCCACTTGTGCTCATTAAAAACCTTTCCTCTTCGGTATTGGAAAGAAATCCCAATTCGATCAAAACGCTTGGCATAGAAGGAGTCCATAAAACATAAAACGGTCCTTGTTTCACACCTCGGCTTTTCCTCCCTACTCGATCTTTAAATTGTGTTTCTACATGATCTGCTAGTGTCACTGAATTTTCGAAGTGAACTTTTGACAATAAATTGAAAGTCATGTAGGACTCAGGAGATTTGGGATCGAACCCTTCATAATTTTCTTCATAATTATCTTCCAACAGGATCACTGAGTTCTCTCTCTTTACAATATCAAAATTGGCATCAAAATGCTTCATTCCCATTACAAAAGTTTCCGTCCCGAAAGCAGATCTATTGGGGGCAGAGTTGGAATGAATTGATACAAACAAATCTGCCTTATTATTATTGGCGATAATTGGCCTTTGCTTCAATTCAGGAAAACTGTCATCTTTTCTGGTGTAGATCACTTCCACATCTGGTAAATTTTCCTCAATATATTTACCTACTAATAGTGCTACAGCAAGATTAATATTCTTTTCTTTAGATCTTGAACCGAGGTTTCCAGGATCTTTCCCGCCATGACCTGCGTCTATGACAATTTTCTTCATTCGAAACGAAGGCATCATAGATTCGTTAGATATGAATCCTCCGAAAACAAATGGAATTAAGAAAATTAAAGAGAGAAGAATTTTTTTACTTTTGGGCCGTTCCATGAGGGCAATAGAATTAACTTTACACGAAATTTTACACAAATTAAACAAAGCGCAATCAACTGTGCAGGGATTTAGGCTGCTTTTATTTTCATTATTCGGATTACTGTTTGCTTCCAATTGGGCAGCTGCACAACAACCTACTAGACAAACTGAAAGAAGGTTAATCGTGCCCGACACTTTGGCTTCGCCTCTGTTGGATACAATACCTGAATCAAACCCTCCCGCACTGAGAGACACTTTGCCTTCCGATAGTTTGGCAAAAATTATGCCCAGTGGGCCGATTTCTCAAGATATTACCTATTATGCCGAAGACAGCATTGTTTCTGACTTTACAGAAAACAAGGTTTATCTCTATAACAAAGCCTGGTTTGAATACGGTGAAATGAAATTAGAGGCTGATCTGATCGTCATTGATTGGAAAAACTCTATGCTTTATGCTACTGGTGTCACGGATAGTTTGGGAAATATAACCGGAAATCCATTTTTCAAAGACGGACCCAATGTTTATGAAATCAGAAAAGAGATGCGGTATAATTTCGTCACTCAAAAAGCGATTATCAAGGATGTAGTCACAGAGCAGCAGGATGGTGTTTTGCGCGGAGAAACTATCAAAAAGACCGAGGACGGAAGCATCTATTTAAGCCACGGATATTACACTACCTGTAAGTTAACTGATCCACATTGGCATATTTCCTCGAATAAAATCAAGTCCATCCAAGGGAAACAAGTAGTCTCTGGTCCCTTCAATCTTTATTTCAATGGAATCCCTACCCCCTTAGGATTGCCGTTTGGAATAATTCCCGATACTCCTGAGGAAAAAGCCTCTGGGATTATCTTTCCTACTTACGGGGAAGAACAAGTGAGAGGTATATTTTTGAGAGATTTTGGATATTATTTTGCACTGAATGATTTTATCCATGCACGAGTTACCGGAGATATTTACTCCAAAGGTGGATGGGGTGCCAAAACACAAGCTGTTTATAAAAAGAGGTATCGCTATGGCGGAAGTTTCAATATTGACTTTCAAAAATTTGTTTCACCGGAAACAGAGTTAAATCCTGTCAACTATAATACGTTCAGAGTCCAATGGAGCCATACTCCTGAATCAAGGGGAACCGGTAGATTTTCTGCCTCTGTAAATGCTGGAAGCACGAGTTATTTTAACAATGTAATCAGTCAGAACAACTTTCAGAATAATGTGACTTCTGAGTTCACCTCGAATGTTTCCTATTCAAAATCTTTCACAGGAACTCCTTTCTCCATGTCTGCAAACATGAGGCATTCACAAAGTGTTTCCTCCGGAGAGGTGAGAGTGGATTTACCGACAATAGCCGTAAATATGAATCGGCAAAATCCATTTAGAAATGTGAAGTTTGAACCACTGAAAACCTTAAATATCGCGTGGAACTTCAACTTGCAAAACTCTATAACCAACAGAGTGGATCAATCCTTTGGGGTGCCAACAGATCTGAATACAGGTAATGAAGAAACTGAGTATATTCCTTTTAACTTAGCTAATGCAAGCTTACTACTTGATAATGCAAGCAATGGTGCTAAAAACACTATTCCAATCTCCTCTAACTTTACATTATTTAAATACTTCACCGGTACTGCATCCTTCAATTATCAAGAACTCTGGTATCTAAATAGAATCAACTATTATTACAATCCCTCCGAACAGCGAGTTGATAAAATACTTGAGGATGGATTCAACAGAGTCAGTACGTATAATTCTTCCTTTGCTCTAAACACGAATATTTATGGTTTTTTTAATTTCAAAGGAAATGGGAAAATCCAAACGATAAGGCAGCACCTTCAACCTTCTATTGGACTTAGCTTTAGACCAGATTTTTCTGATCCTAGGTATGGTTACTACCAAGAAGTTCAAATAAATGAAGAAGGAGATACTCGTCTATTTTCCAGACAACAAGGATTTATCTTTGGAGGAGCTCAAATAGGGGAATCAAGAGCATTGACTTTTAACCTACGTAATGTTTTAGAAGCAAAATTGAAAACTGAATCAGATACGGCTGAGGCCAGCACCAAAAAAATCCCTTTGCTCGAAACTTTAAACCTGAGTACAAGCTATAATTTTGCTGCAGATTCTTTTAACCTTGCCCCATTTAGCATCAGTGCAAGGACCAGCTTTTTTGACAGGAAACTATCTGTCAACATGAGTACCACTTTAGATCCATATGCGACCGGGACTTATCTAAACAGCAGCGGCGAAGAATCCATTCGAAGTATTAATGAATTCGCATGGAATAACGGCCAAGGAATTGGCACCATAAGAAATGCTTCCCTAAACATGAACATGTCTCTAAATCCGGGTGGAAATAAATCTCCAGGTGAAGTCAGAGATGAAGTCACCAGCAACTTCATGGAGCAAGGAGGTGTATTGAATGAATTTGTAGAGAGCGAAATTAATCGGATTGTCACAGACCCAAGCCAATACATAGATTGGAATATCCCCTGGAATGTTCGTTTTGGCTATAATTTGAGCTATAGCAAACAAACTTCTGGGACAACCAATATTACTCAGGGGATGAACATAAGCGGTGACTTTTCTCTTTCAGAAAAATGGAAGATCAATTTCAACACCGGTATTGACCTGCAAGCTCAAAAGATCACACAATCCATGATTGGAATTGCCAGAGATCTGCATTGCTGGCAGATGAATGTCAACTGGATTCCTTTCGGAAGATTTACCTCCTACAGCATTGACATACGTGTGAAATCCAGTATTCTTCAAGACTTAAAAGTTTCCCGAAGAAGGTCTTTCTTTGATTGATAGATCTGGAAAATAAAAAGTTGAAACTCCCAATCAACTTTCACTTTTAAATACGTGATCTACTCAGTGGCATAGTCATACATCTTGGCCCTCCTAATCCTCGAGACAACTCTGATGACGGAATTTCCAGGACATCTACACCCAACTCTCTCAAAGCTCTGTTTGTATGGATATTTCTATTGTAAGAAATCACTCTTCTAGGACCAATTGCAAAAACATTTGCCCCATCAAACCACTGTTCCCGAAGAGAATAATCAGGGTTTCCATCTGCAGTATGTAAAATTTCTAAGTGAGGAATTTCCCTTTCCAAAACTGTCAATAGGGACTCTTTCAACACTTCCCTTTTTATACTCACCTTATCATCCTTAATTTCTTTTAAAGTATAAAGTGAAGTCTGCAATACGGAATTCAATGCATCAGGATAGGTCAAAACCAAATTCTCATCCAAAATGGTGAACACCGTATCTAAATGCATATAATTCCGCTTGTTTGGAAGATGAACCTCATAAACCCTTTCTACTGTTCCTTCCGCCAGCATTGCTTTGGCAGCATGATAAATCGCTTTTTCATCCGTTCTCTCTGAGTTACCAATTGCCACGGCCTTCCCTGACAAAACAATGATGTCTCCACCTTCAATACTCGGTGGATTGTCATGGCCCAGGATAGGATAAAGCCGGTTCACATTGTCTTTGAAATCCCTATGATTCTCAAAAATAGTTCTTAATAAATCCGCTTCTCTCTGTCTTCCTTCCATTTTCATACTGGAGAATATTATCCCAGATGGAGTCAAAGCCATTGGATCTCTTTGAAAATACAAATTTGGACAGGGGGAAATTGCAAAAGCAGACTCCATCAATTCTACAACTTTTAGGTTAGGAATTTTCTTTCTTAACTCGTGAATTTTAAGTCCACCTGTCAAAATAGAAGCGCATTCGGCAGTGGAATATCTTTCCAAAATATCCTCGGCCAAATGAACCAAGCCTGATTTTTTCAAAGACTCTCTCATTAGCATTAAAAGGATCTTTTGATCATTTAAAACCCGGATCAATAATTCGCGCAATTGGTATACCTGTGCTCCGGTTGATTCCTTGATCAGATTGGAAAACACATCGTGCTCCTTTTGCAAAGCCTCTAAATAGGGGACATCTTCAAAAAGTAAAAGTTCTTTATTGTATGGAGTTAGTCTGTCAATTTCTTTCCCCGGCCGGTGCATCAACACTGCTCTAAGAGTCCCAAATTCAGAGTTTATTCTAAGATTCATTTTATTATATTTTTCGCACTGGATGAATTGTTAAATTAAAATTTGATCAATGATTAACCTATTTATTTATCATTTTTACAAAAATTACAGCATTTGATATTCTTTGTTTGTCTTTGACAATTTATAGTATTTTCCTTGAAATCTTATCCGATCGAATTACGTTAATTGAGTGATATCTCAAAAATCAATCATAATTCCGCAATGCAAATTTCAAAAAGCTTTCATCCTTCATTTATATTCACTCTTCTTTTAATCTTTGTTTTTTCAATAAGCAATCATTTGACAGTTGCCCAAAGCATTTTCAAGCCAACTAATGAACAACTGAACGCCGGCTTAAAGGAAGCTTTGGCATTGGCCACAGTTATTAGCGCAGATCGGCTTCATTTAGAAGATGGCTATCTGAATAATCTGGATGTAAAAATCCTCTTTCCTCCAGAAGCGAAAAACATTGAAAATACCCTACGGTCTTTAGGTTTAGGATCTATGGTGGATCAGGTGATTGTAAGTGTAAATCGAGCCGCTGAAGATGCTGCTATTCAGGCTAAACCAATTTTTGAATCTGCAATAAAAGAGATGAGCATCCAGGATGTCAAATCGATCCTTACTGGTGAAGAAGATGCTGCTACCCAATATTTTGCTAAATCAACCAGTGATAGTCTGGCAATAAAATTCGAACCCATCATTGATCAAAGTCTAAAAAAAGTAGATGCTACCAAATATTGGGAAGATGTGACAACCCGGTATAACAAGGTCCCTTTTGTCAAAAAAGTGAATACTGACTTGACTGGATATGTCACCAAAAAAGCGATTGATGGACTATTTGTGGAGATTGCAAAAGAAGAATTGAAAATCAGAGAAAATGTCAATGCTAGGAAATCGGAATTGCTGAAGCAGGTATTCGGATCGATAGACAAGGGGAAGGAATAGCTTGGAAATCAGTTGGAGTTTTTTTCAAAAAAACTGTTAGTGATTACACTCAAAGTGGCGGGACAGAAATTTTTAATCATTTAAAACCCGGATCAATAATCTCCTCAATTGGTAGACACGTGCTCTGGTAGATTCTTTGATCAAATCAGAAAATACATCTTGCTACTTTTGCAAAGCCTCAAGATATGGATCATCTTCAAAAAGTAAAAGTTCTTAGTTGTATGGTGTAAGTCTGTCAATTTCTTTTCTTGGTCGGTGCATCAACACCGCTCTAAAAGTCCCAATTTCAGAGTATACTCCAAGATTCATTCAATTATTATTTTGATATCTACTATAGGTATTCATTCATTTTTTTCAAAATATTAATCCGATTATTACACCAATTACAAAATAAATATTTTATTTATTGACCATTTACAAAATAAACTCACTGATTATCAAGCAGAAGTAATTAAAGAATAAAACAAACAATATTGAATTCGGGTACTATTGTTGAACTAACAATTCTGATGGAGAAATAAAACACAACTATGAAAGCCAAAATCCATAAGAATATAGCATTTATCTTTATCTTTTTTGGAATTATCAACTCGGGATGCGACACCCTCAATCAACTGGGAGGCCAACTGGGACTTGGTACACCTACTGAAGCTGAAATCAATTCTGGTCTCAAGCAAGCTTTAGAATATGGAACAGGCTATGCTTCGGAAAGATTGGCTCAAGAAGATGGATACTTGGGAAATTTGGCCATTAAAATCGTCTTTCCTGATGAAGCAAAAAAAGTCGAAAGCACCTTACGATCCATTGGTTTGGGGAATCTTTGTGATCAAGTGATCACCAGTGTTAACAGGGCTGCTGAAGATGCCGCCATTGAAGCCAAACCTATTTTTGTGGCTGCGATCAAAGAAATGTCCATCACGGATGTGAAAAACATTCTCTTGGGTCAAAATAATGCTGCAACTCAATATTTTGAATATAAAACCACGACAGCTTTAGAAGCTAAATTCAAACCCATTATAGAGTCAAGTTTGAATAAAGTTGGTGCTACCAAATACTGGGGAGATGTGATAGGAAGATATAATCAAGTTCCATTGATGAAACCAATCGAAACTGATCTTTCCAGATATGTCACCCAAAAGGCGATTGATGGATTGTTTTATGAAATCGCAAAAGAGGAACTAAAAATCAGAGAAAATGTCACTGCCAGAAGTACTGTATTGCTCCAAAAAGTCTTTGGCTATGCAGAGCGGGAAAAAGCTTCTGGAACCACAGGAATTTAAAATTCGCTTCTAGTAATTAAAAAACCGGACCTCTCAGCCCGGTTTTACTTTTTTATCTTTTCATCAAAGCGGATGAACCGTTAATAAGTCTCCATCTTTCTGGACTCTGGCAAGTTCTTTTTTGCTCAGACCTTTCATAGCCAAATCCCACTTTTTATTGCTTAAACCTGCTTGTTCCTTAAGCTTTCCTAAATCGATTGGGTGTTCGTTCTTTAGCAAATCCAGAATCAGTTTCTCTTCCTCTGTCAATTCAACAGCTTTCTTTTCCGGTCTCATCTGAGGGAAGAACAACACTTCCTGAATGGTTGTTTTATTGGTCAAAAGCATGGTCAATCGATCGATACCGATTCCCAATCCAGAAGTAGGTGGCATCCCGTATTCCAGAGATCTCAAGAAATCCTCATCCATTGCCATCGCCTCATCATCCCCTCTTGCAGCCAACTTCAACTGATCCTCAAATCGCTCGCGCTGGTCGATAGGATCGTTTAATTCTGTATATGCGTTGGCTATTTCTTTTCCATTTACGAAAAGCTCAAATCGCTCTACTAATCCAGGCTCGGTTCTATGCTTTTTCGCCAATGGCGTCATTTCAATAGGATAGTCTGTTATATAAGTTGGCTGAATTAGATTTGCCTCCACTTTTGCACCAAAAATCTCATCAATCAATTTCCCTCTTCCCATGGTGTCATCCACTACGATGGCAAGTTGCTTACATACACCTCGAAGTCCCGCCTCATCAAATTCACTGACATCAATGCCAGCATATTCCTTGATAGAATCATACATGGTCAATCTTCTGTAAGGTCCTGCAAAATCTATTTCATTCTCTCCTACTTTGACCAAGGTCTTTCCGTGAATTGACTCAGTCACTTGCTCTAGCAGCTCCTCCACCATCTCCATCATCCAGATATAATCTTTGTATGCTACATAGATTTCCATGGAGGTGAATTCAGGATTATGAGTTCTGTCCATTCCTTCATTTCGGAACATTTTCCCAAACTCATACACTCCCTCAAATCCACCAACTATCAGTCTTTTCAGATAAAGTTCATTCGCAATTCTCAAGAAGAGCGGCATATCCAAGGTATTGTGATGGGTATTGAAAGGACGGGCAGCAGCACCTCCATGAACAGCCTGTAGAATTGGCGTCTCCACTTCCAACCAACCATGATCATCGAAATAGCGACGCATCTTGGAAATGATTTTTGAGCGGGTCTTGAAAGTTTCCTTAACTTCTGGATTTACCGTCAAATCCACATATCGCTGACGGTATCTCATTTCTGGATCAGTAAACCCATCGTGTACATTCCCTTCTTCGTCTCTTTTCACCACTGGAAGCGGTTTCACAGATTTAGAAAGCAACGTCAATTCAGTCACATGAAGAGAAATCTCTCCAGTTTGAGTTGTGAAAATATAGCCTTTCACTCCGATGAAATCACCGATACCCAAAAGCTTTTTAAATACTGTATTATATAGTGTCTTATCTTCTCCGGGACAGATGTCATCACGGCGAACATAAATCTGCAATCTACCTGAGGAATCTTGAATCTCGGCAAAAGAAGCAGAACCCATAATTCTCCTGCTCATTAGTCGACCCGCAATTGAAACCCCCTTGTAGTCGTTCTTTCTATTTTCGTAATTTCTATGAATATCTTCTGAAGTCACATTGATTGGAAAAGCCTCTGCTGGATACGGATTGATTCCCAATCGAATCAATTCTTCCCGGTCTTTTCTTCTCTCTATTTCCTGTTCACTCAATAGTTGCATTTCTTTTCTATTTTTCAGAGACGGAAAAGCCTCTAGTTATTTTTTTAATTCTTTTTGATCAACAATCTGCACCTGCCTACTATTTATTACCAACTACCAACTGCATACTGCCTACTGCCTACTGTTTACTACTCTTTCTCCTTTTGATCTCCTTCTTGATCATTTCAAATTCACGACTGCTTTGTCCAGCAATACTGGAGTTTTCAGCAGCTCGTCTGGTCAAATAAGGCATTACTTTTTCCACTGGTCCGTACGGAACGTATTTTACTACCCTATATCCGGCATTCGCAAGGTTGAAGGAAATATTATCACTCATCCCGTATAGCTGTGCAAAAAATACATGGTCAGATTTGGGGTTTACTCCATATTTATTCATCAAATCAACTACTAGCAGATTACTGTTTTCATTATGTGATCCGCTCATAAGAAATACACTGTCATTATGCTTGATGCAGAACTCTATTCCCAAATTATAATCCATATCTGTTGCCTCTTTGTTTGGCTGAATTGGGCTTTGATATCCAAGTTTTTCTGCTCTTTCTCTCTCTTTTTCCATGTATGCTCCACGGACCAATTTGGCACCCAATAAATACCCCTTCTGAGTAGCTACATCTTTCGCATCTTTCAATCTCTCCAACATATCATGGCGATACATTTGGAAGGTATTATAAACAACACAACGATTTTGGTTAAATTTTTCCATCGCCCCGTAGACCAAATCATCTACTGCGTCCTGAAACCAAGATTCTTCTGCATCAATCAGTATCTTTAAATTGAGGCTATAGGCTGTTTGACAAAGCAAATCAACTCTTGCTTTTGTTTTGTCATAGGCAATTTGCTCTTTTGGATTTAGCTTTTCTCCAGCTTGAATTTTAATCAGATTATGATAATCACCTAATCCAGATACTTTAATCACACCAAATGGCATATAATCTGTTTTGGCAGATTCTATCATTGTCTGACGAATTTCCTCCGTGGTCCGCTCAAAACTTTCTTCATCGCCTTTTCCCTCCACAGAATAATCGAGAATAGCTTCTATTCCATAATCTGCCAGTTTTTCACAGGCTTTTATACTTTCCTTTATAGTCTCACCTCCACAAAAATGCCCAAACACCGTTTGTTTCATGATCCACTTGATCGGAAATTTGAGTTTTAAAGCAACATGTGTCAGAGCAATTCCAATGTCAGAAAGCGTCTTATTATTCAATAAGGAAAAGACCAGATGCATTTTTTTCAATTCTGCATCAGATTTAGAAGAAAAAGCAACTTCTAAATTCTCGAAAGAAATAGTCTGTTTTGTGGGCATATTTCTAAATAAAGGTGCAAAGATATCAAAAAACTACTTCAACTTGTCTTTTGTTATCAATAAACAAAATTCAATTTCAATGATACTTTCAAGATCAGAAAATCCATTATTATTTTGACTGTCTCTTTATGAAAATGAGATAACGAATCTAAAAAGGATCGATGTATTGAAAATAATTAAGATTTTTTTTGAAGAATTTTAAAAATGAATTTAGAATCAATTCAGAATAATATTCTGATTTAAACAAATAACAAGGTAAAATTAAGGCGCTTCAAGAAGTTTCTTCCATTAAATATGGATTTCAGATGATGCGCTTTAAAATTTAATTTTGTTTTTAAAATCGTCAACCTTACATTTGGGGCATGTTATTGACAGCAGCGATCTATTTTACTTTCTTTTACTTTTATTTTCGAAGCCAAAATCGAATCGGAGCCGTCTATTGTCTAGCCAAAAACTAAAAGAACATAAACTACACAAAGAGCCCGATTCGAAAGAATCGGGTTTTTTCATTTAATGCTTAGCCGTATGAAAACGCACAAACAAATCAAAGACTGGGGACTGGGATTAACAGGACCAACCATCATCGCAGGACCATGCTCTGCCGAATCTCCTGAACAGATCGAAAAGATCTGTCTGGAAATGAAAGAAAACAACATAGTCCCTTCAATGTTTCGGGCTGGAATCTGGAAGCCACGAACCAGACCAGGAAGCTTCGAAGGAATCGGAGAAGAAGGATTGAAATGGATGGAAATTGTCCGTCATCATTTGAATATCCCAATCACTATAGAAGTGGGAAATGCTGCTCATGCAGAAATCGCACTTAGAAATAAAGTAGATGTCGTATGGGTTGGGGCCAGAACAACTGTCAACCCATTTGCTGTACAAGAAATTGCGGATGCTTTAAGAGGCACAGACATTCCTGTAATGGTAAAAAACCCAATGAATCCGGATTTGGATCTATGGATGGGAGCATTGGAAAGATTCCAAGCAGTAGGTCTTGATAAATTAGCCGCTATTCACAGAGGCTTCTCTGATGCTTACGACAAAAGATTCCGTAATAAACCAAACTGGTCAATGCCGATGCACTTGAAGCGTCTTTGGACTGGAATGGAAGTAATCAATGACCCCTCTCACATTGTGGGTAAAAGAGATGGAATTCTTGAAATCTCACAAAAAGCAATGAACTTCGGTTTGGATGGATTGATGATTGAAACTCATCATGATCCTGATAATGCATGGTCAGATGCCAAACAACAAGTGACTCCTAAGAGATTGCAAGAAATCATAGCTGCAATCGACTTCAAAAATCCTTTGGAATCTGAAAAGCCAAGCGAAAGATTAAATGACCTTAGAAGAGCGGTAGATCATTTGGATGATCAATTATTGGATATCCTTCAGGAAAGATTCGCCATCATCGATCAGATCGGAGCTCATAAAAGAGAACATCATTTAACAGTATTTCAATCTGACAGATGGAAAGATGTGATGGAAAGCAGAACTCAAAAGGGAGTTCAGAGACACCTGAGCGAGAAGTTTATGAAAGAGTTACTTTATTCAATTCATGAAGAATCTGTAAAACGTCAAGAAAAGCAACTTCGCGAATCAGAAGCTGTTAAGAAGTAAAAATAAAGGCTAAGCATTCATTGGTTTTGAGAGGAATATCCTCTCAAAACCTTTTACCTACCTTGCTCCTATCCTATCAAACCTGTGGATCCATTAATTTTCTCGACCTCTATTGCCTCAGATTTAGAAAAAGTGCTTTCGGGCATTTCTTTTTCGCAACTTTTCGTCTTAACGGACCAGAATACTGAGAAGCATTGTCTGCCAAAAATCAAATCCATTCTCCCTATTGAAACAGTTTTTAAAACTGTCGAAGCTGGAGAGAAAAACAAAAACCTGAGCACCTGTGCGGATATTTGGTCCGCTATGACTGCTTCAGCTTTAGACAGAAAAGCCCTTTTTATCAATATCGGTGGTGGTGTCATAAGCGATATGGGTGGTTTTTGTGCGAGTATTTATAAAAGAGGAATTCGTTTTATTAATGTTCCCACTTCTTTGCTTTCTCAGGTAGATGCCAGTGTTGGAGGTAAATTAGGAGTTGATTTTGAAGGTTTAAAAAATCATCTTGGCACATTCAATGAACCAGAAACCGTTTTGATTTCAACAGAATTTCTGGAAACACTTCCGCAACAAGAATTACGATCCGGATATGCTGAAATCATCAAACATGGACTGATTCAGGACAAATCCTACTTTGAAAGCCTATCAAAAGATAGCTGGAAAAATCAAAACTGGATGGATTTGATTCAACATTCCGTAGGAATCAAAAAAAGAGTTGTTCTATCTGATCCAAAAGAAGGGGGACTTCGAAAAATATTAAATTATGGTCATACCATCGGCCATGCTTTTGAATCTCATTTTTTGGATGGACCAAAACATCTACTTCACGGAGAAGCCATCGCTATCGGAATGATCTGTGAAGGATACCTTTCCCATAAAAAATTAAAGCTAAGTTTAGACGAACTGAAAATTATCACTAAAACTTTTCTTTCTATTTATGGAAAATTCAGTTTTTCGGAATCAGATTTGGCTCCAATCCTCGATCTTTGTCTACAGGACAAAAAAAATGAAGGTTCTGTCTTAATGTTTTCTCTTCTGGAGAAAATCGGAAATTGCAGCTTCAATATTCCAGTAAGTCGGAAAGAAATCGAAGATGCCATCCATTATTATAAAAACTTAGAACTGTCTTAATCCTATTCCTGTGAGTACCGATACCAAAACTGTGTTACAGTTAAACCAAAAAAGCGAATTCAAAACAAGTACAATACCGCTGCCTTCTTCAAAAAGCGAATCAAATAGGGTTTTAGTCATTGACGCATTGACAGAAGGGAAAAATAAAATCACCAATCTGGCCGAAGCGAGAGATACGCAAACAATGATTCGTCTGCTTGGTAAAAACCCACCGGTATTTGATGTGTTAGATGCAGGAACAACCATGCGTTTTTTGACAGCCTACGCTTCAGTAACCAATCAAAACAAAGTAATGACTGGCACACCGAGAATGTGCGAGCGGCCGATTGGTATTTTAGTGGATGCCTTAAGAAGTATTGGAGCTGATATTCACTATTTGGGAGTAGAAGGCTATCCCCCACTTGCTATCCACGGACTAGCAGCACAAACATCCAACAAAGTAAAAATCCGTGGCGATGTTTCTTCGCAGTACATTTCTGCGATGTTGATGATAGCACCTATTTTACCACAAGGATTGGAAATCGAGTTAGAAGGTAAAGTAGGATCCAGGACTTATATAGAAATGACTTTACAGCTGATGGCTCAATTTGGCATCAACTACGAGTGGAAAGACAATAACATATCGGTATTGCATCAAGCTTACCAAACCACCACTTTCGCAGTAGAAAGTGATTGGTCAGGAGCAAGTTATTGGTTCAGTTTATTGGCTTGCGCTGATTCTGGGACTTTATTTTTGGAGGGATTAAAAGAAAATAGTCTTCAGGGTGATTCAAAAGTTGTAGAAATCATGGATTATTTGGGCGTGAAAAGTACTTTTAAAGAAGGCGGCGTATTACTTCAGAAACAACCTGTAAAAGGTCTAAAAACATGGGATTTCACTCATTGCCCAGATTTGGCACAAACAGTCGCAGTAACCTGCGCAATCTTAGGTCAAAACGCGATTTTCACGGGTCTGGAAAGTCTGAAAATAAAAGAAACTGACAGGATCTATGCTTTGCAGCAAGAACTTGCAAAGTTCAACGCAGATTTAAAAGAAATTGAACCTGAAGTATATCAGGTGATTCCTTCTGTAACGATGCCTTCCGAAGTGGTGATTCACACCTACGAAGATCATAGAATGGGAATGGCGTTCATGCCGTTGCTGACTAAAACCCGGGTTTTGATTGAAGACCCAGCAGTAGTTAATAAATCTTACCCTAGTTTCTGGAAACATTGTGAGATTTTAGGAATTGAAATGGAAACTAAATCCTAAGCTATGCGCATCTTAAATATTGCCATTCAAGGCGTGCCAGGCTCCTTCCATCATCAAGTTGCCCTGGCCAAATTCGGAGAGAACACAGAAATTCTTTCCTTCAATACCTTTGAGCCTGTCGCAAAGTCCGTCGCTACAGGGGATGCTGATTTTGCCGTGATGGCAATAGAAAACTCCATCGCAGGGGCAATTTTTCCTAATTATGAATTATTGGACCGATTCGAGTTGACGATTCGAGATGAATTTTATTTGCCAATAGCACATCAATTAATGGCACTCCCTGGCCAAAAAATAGAGGATATCAAAGAAGTAAGATCTCATCCTATGGCTTTACTTCAATGCAAAACTTTCTTTGCAGACCATTCAAGTATAGAACTTAAAGATGACGTTGACACTGCTGCCGTAGCAAAGCAAATAGCCTCAGAAAATTGGGAAGGAATCGGAGCCATCGCTTCCAAAATTGCAGCTGAGATTTATGGATTGGAAATCCTTGCAGAAGATATTCAGACTGTAAAAAGTAATTTTACTCGATTTATCATTTTGCAAAAGCAGAAAGAGCAGATTGATTTCATTCCCAATAAAGCTTCCATCAAAATTACTTTAAAGAATGAAAGAGGAATCTTGGCAAAGCTACTTACATTAATGAGCGACAAGGGATTGGATTTAAGTAAAATCCAGTCAGTACCAGTGATTCAAAAGCCGTGGGAATATTCATTCTTTATCGATACTGTTTTTGAGGAGCACGAAGTATTCAAAAAGACAATGGAAGAAATCCAAAATAATTTTGGAGAGGTGAAAATATTTGGCGAATACTTAAGCAGAAAATAATGAAGGGATTTTCAGAGAAAATCGAAACGGTTCAGGAATACTATTTTTCTGCAAAACTCAGAGAGGTCAATCAAATGATTGCTGAAGGCAAGCCAGTCATCAATTTAGGAATAGGAAGCCCGGACCTTGCTCCTGATAAGAGGGTTATTGAAGCTCTTAAGAATACCGCAGAAAACGCTCAGGCGCATGGCTATCAAAGTTATCAGGGTATACCAGAATTGAGAATTGCCTTTGCTGAATTTTACGAAAGAGAATACGGAGTGAAACTTCAGCCTGACAAAGAAATTCTACCATTAATGGGTTCCAAAGAAGGAATCATGCACTTAAGCATGACATTCCTAAACCCTGGAGATGAGGTTTTAATCCCTAATCCTGGATATCCGACTTATGCGTCTGTGACCAATTTACTTGGCGCCAAAGTAGTTTATTATTCGCTTGACTTAAGCAAAAAAGGAAGACCGGATTTAGAATCTTTGGGACAAAAAGATCTGAGCAAAGTCAAATTGATGTGGATTAATTATCCCCACATGCCTACTGGAGCAAAAGGTTCAGAAGGAATTTTGAAAGAGCTCGTTGCTTTTGCCAAAAAGCATGACATCGTTTTACTTTCGGACAATCCCTATAGCCATATTCTAACAGACCAGCCATTAAGTATTCTAAGTATTCCAGGGGCAGAAGAAGTGGCAATGGAATTGAATTCCTTGAGCAAAACTTTCAATATGCCAGGTTGGAGAATTGGAATGTTGGCAGGTAGAGAAGACTGGGTGCAAAAGGTCTTGAAAGTAAAAAGCAACATGGACTCAGGGATGTTTTTGGGACTTCAAAAAGGAGCTATTGCTGCTTTAGGCTTAGGTAAAACTTGGTTTGAGGACTTAGATGAACTTTATAAAAACCGAAGGAAATTAGTTTGGAAACTGGCTGATAAACTAGGACTTAAATATGCTCAGGACTCCTCCGGCTTATTTGTCTGGTGTGAGGTTCCGGAAGGTAAAACTGCAGAAGAAATCGTTGACGATCTTTTGTACGAAAAAAATATTTTCATTACACCAGGAAGTATTTTCGGATCAGAAGGAGAAAAATTTGTCCGGATTTCTCTTTGTATGCCTGAATTCAAAATTTTGGGAGCAATCAATCGAATTAAACCATAACCATGAAATCGAGTAAGTCCGGAATCTACAAACTGGAGGACGACTAGTTAACTTGCGAGATTCCCTGTCCAATTGGCCTCAGCCGAGTGGGCATCTGGCCAAAAAAACAAATAAAAGATGAAAAAAATACACATCATAGGATTAGGACTTCTTGGAGGTTCTTTCGCTTTGGGAGCAAAAAAGAAATTCACAGATCTGGTCATAACAGGATATGACATTGATTCCCAAAACCAAAAAGACGCACTCACATTAGACATAATTTCAGAAGTAAAAGAAACTCCTGATGTAGATACAGATTTGGTTATTCTCGCTACTCCAGCAAATACTTTAGGGGATCTTTTAGTGAATACTTTAGATGTTGTGGGTCCAAAAACTTTAATTTTCGATGTGGGGTCAACGAAATACAAACTCACAAAGCTTGTTGAAAATCACCCAAAAAGATCTCAATATTTAGCAGCCCACCCAATAGCCGGAACTGAATATTCTGGCCCAAAAGCAGCTTCTGATGATCTTTTGGATAGAAAAGTGATGATTATCTGTGAACTGGAAAAAACAGATCTACATTTGAAGGAGAAAGCTTATACACTTTTTGAGGCCTTGAATCTGAAGCTTCGATTTATGGATCCGGAAGAGCATGACAGGCATTTGGCTTTCGTATCTCACCTGTCTCATATTTCCTCCTTTATGCTTGGAGAAACTGTCCTTCAGAAAATGGCCGATGAGAAAAATATTTTTGACATGGCCGGTTCTGGATTTGCCTCTACCGTAAGGCTGGCAAAATCAAGCCCTGCCATGTGGGCCCCTATTCTGACAGAAAACAAAGACAATATTCTCAATGCACTCGATGGGTATATTGCAAACCTTACTTCATTTCGGGAGAAAATTGCCCAAGACGATGTGGATGGTTTGTACCAAGAAATGTCCAACATCAATAAAATCCGTGATATACTGGATTTAGGAAATTAACTATTGAAAACCATTCCAAATGAAACCACGCATTCTTCGTGGTTTTTTTTGTTTCTGTTCTATTAATTAAAATTCGGTAAATTCAGTAGAATAAATCCATTAAACTTATGAAGCACTTACTCATTCTGATTTTATGCCTTTTCGCAACAACATCTTTTGCGCAAGAAAACACTTGGGAAATTATTGAAACCACTGGAGATGCCTCTCCCAGACATGAAAATTCTTTTGTGGAATGTGATGGAAAATTCTATGCCTTGGGCGGAAGAGTTGATAGACCGGTAGAAGAATTTGATCCTGAAACTAACACTTGGAAAACCTTGGCAGACGTACCAATGAATTTCCATCAT
Source organism: uncultured Algoriphagus sp. (assembly GCA_965659625.1). Taxonomy (GTDB): domain Bacteria; phylum Bacteroidota; class Bacteroidia; order Cytophagales; family Cyclobacteriaceae; genus Algoriphagus. Next base: position 32,271 of record CBFHWO010000014.1, read on the forward strand.
TTTCAGGCAATCGCCTATGACCACGAAATCTATGTCATCGGTGCATTTACAGGTGGCTATCCACATGAAAAGCCTATTCCCAACTTTCTGATTTTCAATCCAAAGAAAAATGAATGGAGGGAGGGACCTGAGATCCCAACGGATCGACTAAGAGGATCTGCAGGCGTTTTCGTCCGAAATGGCAAAATCTATTTAGCCAGTGGAATCATCGATGGACATTGGGATGGTCACGTCACATGGTTTGATGAATATGATCCGAAAACCGGAAAATGGACAATCCTTCCTGATGCTCCAAGGGCCCGAGATCATTTTAGCGCAACTCTGATTGGAGACCAAGCCTATTTGGTGGGTGGTAGGAGATCCTCTGCCGTCATTGGTAAAGTGCTGGATCTTACAGTCGCTGAAGTTGATTATTTTGATTTTGGCACAAACACCTGGCATACAATGGACACCGTTATACCTACCCAGCGGGCAGGAACATCCAATGTTGCGATTGGTCCCAATCTTATCGTCATGAACGGAGAAAGTGTCGTACAAGTACCGGCACATGCCGAGGTAGAAATGCTTAACACGAATACTGGAACTTGGACAAGTCTGCCAAAACTAAATCAAGGGAGACATGGTACAGGAGCAGTCTATTATAAAGGAAAAATCTACGTAGCTGCCGGCTCAGCAAACCGCGGAGGCGGACCTGAGCTGAACACCATTGAGGTTTTGGAATGGAAGTAATGTTCATTCCTATTTTTCCTGAAAAAATGATTTAACGCTAATCCTAACAATTAGATGGTGACTTTCTGGCCTTGCTTTTGAACAATACATTTGAGAATTAACTAACTAAACCATGAAAAATTTATTCGTCTTATTAATTGGATTAACACTTACAATACCGGTTTTCGCACAAGATGATTTTACTGTGCCTCTCATTGAAGTGGAAGGATTTGCGGAGAGAAAGGTGGCTCCAGATGAAGCTGTATTTTCTATTCGTCTTGAAGAAAAAGCCATGAAAGTTGGGGATGCGGTTGAAGTTTTAAACTTAAAAACTCAAAACCTCGCCAAAGCACTTGAAAAGGCAAAAATCAAAGACTATAAACTGGTTGCTGACAATTACTCTGTGAATATCAATCGTATTTACCGAAGTGGATATGCTAGAGATAGCGGATATGTTGCTTCGCAAAACCTAATGATAACAACGAGCAGTAAGAATGAAGATTTGCAAAAAATTGTAGAATCGATCCAAAATTCCGGAGATATGAGCTTTAACCTCAATTTTCGGGTTTCTGAAGTAACTCAAAAATCTTTGGAAAACGATCTATTAACTGAGGCACTTAAAAATGCAGAAAGTCGGGCAAAATTGGTTGCTGAAACATTGGGAATTAAATCCATTCGAGTTCACCGAGTTTCACTTTCTTCAGCCCAACCTGTTTATAAAATGGAGCTGATGAGCGCCAGGGCAGATACTTCTAGCCAACCCGTAATCTCCCCAGATGATCAATCTATCCAGAAAACAGTAATTGTGAAATACACCTATTAAAAAATTGAAATTTAGAAAGAGACCTGTAGACTAGGTCTCTTTTTTTATTAGATCTGAATTCTCTAAGATTTCTAGAATATGTATAGTTTTAGGTTTCCTAGATAAACCTGAAAACCTAATTAATACAAAGTAAATTCATGGAAGAGTTAAAGATCCTACTTCAAAAAGAGTTTGGTTTTGAAAACCCTGAAATCAAAAAACTTACTGGATATTTCAATGTAAACTATATAGTTTCTGATAATTCGACCTTTTTTATTCTGAAGACGTATCGCTTCGACCAAGAGCTTTTTGACACAATTGAGGCCGAAACTAAGGCATTACTTTATCTTAATTTGTCGGAAGGAGATAAATATCCAAGCCCAATTTCTTTTGCAAATGGCCTATACCTTCAATTGATTGAATTAGATGGTGAAAAAACGATTTGCAGATTACTTTCTTTTTTGGATGGTGGATTTTTGGGTCATACCACTCCTACTAAATCTCTTTATAAATCTCTCGGAGCTTTTCTTGCCACTTTAAATCGAAGCTTAGAGAACTTTTCTGATTATGTCTTAAAAGCAAGAGAGTTGGAATGGGATCTCCAATATCTTCATTTGAATAAAAAGCATCTTGAGGATATTGAAAATCCCTCTGACAGAAATCTCGTGAGACATTTTTTTCTCCAATTTGAAGAAAATGTAAAGCCGATTCTACCAGATCTTAGAAAACAAGTAATTCACGGCGATTCGAACGAGTGGAATGTATTGGTTAAGAATGAGGAGATTTCAGGGATAATTGACTTTGGGGACTTGAGCTATTCTCCATTGATCAATGAATTGGCAATTGCCCTTACCTACATCATTTATGATAAAGAAAAACCTCTTGACTGGGTTGAAGATTTTTTAAAAGCATATCATCTGGTCAATCCTATTCAAAAGATTGAACTTGAAATTCTATATTATTTGATTGCAGCAAGGCTTTGTATCAGTGTTTGTCAATCCGCTCATGCAAGAAAGGTTGATCCTGAAAACATATATGCTTCAATCAGTGAAAAATCAGCATGGAGTCTCCTCTATAAATGGGTGGCTATCAGTCCACTTGAGGCTTCAACAGCTTTTAAAAAAACTGTTAACTTTCCTCTATCCAAACCTCCAAAAGTAGAAGAAGAATTAAAACGTCGATTCAATTCGATCAGCCCAATTCTATCTGTCAGCTATAAAAACCCTATTTCAGTCATTGGAGCTTCGTTTCAATACATGTATGACGCAGCCGGAAATACAATTCTTGACGCCTATAACAATATTCCCCATGTGGGACATTCGCATCCAAAAGTCGTGGAAGCTGGTCAGCGGCAAATGGCAAAACTCAACACCAATACACGCTATTTATATGATCTGCTTCCAGAATATGCAGAAAAGCTTTTAGCGAAATTTCCCGCCTCGCTTAGCAAAGTCTATTTTGTGAATTCCGGGAGTGCCGCGAGTGATTTGGCGATGAGACTAACTCATGCCCACACCAAAAGCAAAAACATCATGGTAATGGAACATGGCTATCATGGAAATACCCAAATATCCATTGACATTAGCGATTACAAATTTTCCAATAAAAAAGGCTTTGGGCAAAAAAACAATATTTTAAAAGCTACTATTCCAGACACTTACTCAGGCAAGTATAAAATCAATGATGGAAGTGCCGGTAAATTATACGCTCAGGAAGCAATGGACATCATGTCTGGGTTTGGGGACAAAGTAGGTGCTTTTATCACCGAACCTATTGTAGGATGTGGTGGTCAAGTTCCCCTGGCTAAAGGATATTTGAAAGCACTTTATCCAGCGATAAGGAAGCAAGGAGGTATTTGTATCAGCGACGAAGTTCAAACCGGTTTTGGGAGAATGGGGGATCATTTTTGGGGATATGAAGCCCAAGAGGTGATTCCTGACATGGTTATTTTAGGAAAACCCATGGGCAATGGGCACCCGATGGGAGCGGTTGTTACAACAGAGGAAATCGCCGATTCCTTTAGTAAAGGAGTCGAGTTTTTCAGTTCATTCGGAGGAAATCCAGTTTCTTGCGCGATTGGCTTATCTGTGCTTGAGGTGATTGAGGAAGAAAAGTTGCAAGAAAATGCACGTCAGGTTGGGGATTATTACGCCAGTCTATTTAGAAATTTAAAGCAAGATTTCGACTGCATTGGAGATGTGAGAGGATCAGGACTTTTCTTGGGAGTAGAAATTATGAGATCTGGCACCACAGAACCTGACACCAACTTTGCTTCTTTTATTAAAAACGAACTTAGAAACAGAAATATCTTAATAAGTACAGATGGGCCACATGACAATGTATTGAAAACAAAACCACCACTTTGTTTCTCTAAATCAAATGCAAAAGAGGTAGTGGAAACTATTGGAGATATTTTGAGAAAAGCTTATTAAATTAAGCTTCAAATCAATGAGTTACTGCTAATAAAAGGGATCGAAAATTTGATCTCTTTTTTATTTATTCATCAAAACTATGCAAGACCAAACGATAAAAAACAAACCAGCTATTCATTCAAAAATCGAAGCAAAATCAGCTGAAATCGGTTTCACAATGCCTTCCGATTTATATATCGGATCACTTTTAAAAACTCTTATCGCCAGTAAAGTTGGAGGAAACTTTTTGGAGCTTGGTACAGGTATAGGACTTTCACTTTCATGGATGATTGATGGTATGGATAAAAATGCTTCACTAACCAGTATCGACAATGACCCTGATCTAATTCAGATTGGAAAGGACTTTTTTGGAGGTGATGAAAGAGTAGAACTGGTTTTGGAGGATGGTGGTAAATGGATCGAAAATTACAAAGGCCCACAGTTTGACTTGATTTTTGCGGATGCCTGGCCTGGAAAATATAGCCATTTGGACGAGGTCTTCTCTCTACTAAAAATTGGAGGCATTTATATCATTGATGATATGTCAGAGCAGCCAAACTGGCCGGATGGTCATGCTGAAAAAGCCTCCTCACTCATTGAAATTTTAGAAAAAAGAGAGGACTTTCACCTGACAAAGATGAATTGGTCGACTGGTGTAATCCTAATGACAAAGATTCTCTAATCCATTTAAAAGCTAAAAATCAAATAAAAACTTATTGTTTTTGGATTAACGGTTCTTCTTAAGTCTAATAAAGTTAGATATTAGAAGTTGATCTTCCTTATATCCACTAATGACGCGTTCTCAATATTTCCTCACTCTAATCTTTGTTTCAATTGGTTTTTCCTGCTCCAAGACAAATGATTTAGAAGTAAAATCAGAAATCACAAAATGGCCAGAGGGTAAGACTGGCGCTATTTCTATCACATTTGATGATGGAATTATCAACCAATTGACGATTGCAAAACCGATATTGGATAGCCTAGGACTTCCTGCTACTTTTTACATCATCACAGGGAAGGTCGAAGGATCTGGGAAAGGAAAATTTATAGGACGAAACCCTCAAGAAATCATTCAAGAAACCGGATTGACCAAAACTGATTCCAGTAATTTCTTTGAACGGGCGTCATTAATTGCTTTTACAGGAACCACAGAAGCGGAAGACTACCATGCGAGAGTAGGATCCATGTTTGAATCTGGCAGAAAAAAAGAAGCCTATAGCCTGTTGGATGAAGGATATGAAAAAATCAGAACAGGCAAAATGGTCAATACTAGAGAAATAGTTTTTCACAATAATGTAGAAGATACGACGACTTGGGAACAGTACAGACAATATTCGGATCAGGGACATGAAATTGCTTCGCATACAGTTACTCATCCCCGACTGGCAGTTTTGGATGAGGTAAACATGCTTTATGAACTCGAGCAAAGTAAAGCCGATCTTTTGAAGTTTATCGGTGAAGAATCCATCTTTTCTGCGGAAGGTCCCTATGGAACCGAAAACGAACGGGCCATGGAATATGCTCACAAGATTTATCCTTCCCTTAGAAACCGGATGCCAGAACCTTGGATGGAAGAAATAAACCGGGGCAGTGATGCGGAACCAGGCGAATCAAACAAAGAATATGTCCAATGGCAGCGAGGAATTTTAACCCGTCATTCTTTTGAAGATATGAAAAGTTGGATTGACACGACTTTGGATCACGATAATATTTGGTTGGTTTTGGTGATTCATGGAGTCGAAAATCTAGGTTGGGAACCCAAAACTGAAGGGGAATTGAAAGAATATTTCTCCTTTATGAAATCGACAGAAAACGATCTTTGGATCGAGACATTTAGAGATGTCACCAAATACATTCGAGCTCGCCAAAATACCCAAGTAAAAAGCACATTGGTAGACAACGAAATAACGATTTCTCTTCAGACTGATCTTGATCCTGAAGTTTATTCGATTCCCCTGACCATCAAAACCTATATTCCTGAGGAATGGAAACAAGCAAGAAACAGTAATCAAGAAAACCTAGAAATAAAGGAAGATTCAAATGGACGATACGTTTTGTTACCAATGTCTATATCAGAACAATCTACTTTCATTTCTAGCTAAAATTGAATTTTAAGCAATAAACAAGTCTTCCTTGCAACTACAATTCAAATGATTCAGAAACTAGTTATTATTTTTTTTCTTGTCATAGTTTTAAGTCCAAAGACATTTGCTCAAAAAAAACTCGAAGGGAAATATCGCTTTAAGCAAACAAGAATAATAGACGTTTATGCTCATTATGAATTTTCAAAAGACGGCACCTTCACCTTAGAGTCCGGTGGAGATTTAGGGCCTGAGGCCTATGGACATGGCACATACAAGCTTTCGAAAGAAAAGTTAATTCTCAATTTTTCCTCTGAAAAGGATCCAATAAAGAGCAAAATTTCTATTGAAACAGAAAAAGATTCCTCAAAAAACGAATCAGTTGAATTCTATTTTAAATTCTATGATTTAGAAAATGAAATGGAAATTCCTGCTACTATTTTTAAATTCTTTGAGGATAAATCTAAAAACAAGCATTTTCAATCCAACGTCAACGGAATATGTAATTTAATCCTCCCAAAAGGGCAAGAAATTCATACTTATACTATTTCATTTTTAGGATATGAAAAGATCGAAATAGAGCTTAAAAATGATACTTCTAAAATTATCCAAATTGGATTAGCTAGGAATGTTAAAGGTAATGAACAAATTATCGGCAAATCAACTGAATACAAAATTGATAAATTCACTAAAGACACCATTTATTTTTCATTTGAAAGTCAGCTTATTCGAATGAATAATTAATTATTATTAAATGAGAAATGATCCAATTACAGATGAATACTTTAATTTCTGTAAAACAATTCTTAAAACAATCTGATTTTGAATAATTTAGAGAGAAACAAAAAACATTAATTATAACTAAATAGAAAATGAAAGAACTCAAGAAGGAAGACATTAAGCAGGAGGTATTTGATCTGTATGATGCCTATGCTCATAATAAACTAGATCGAAGAACCTTCGTAGAAAAGCTTTCTGCATATGCGGTTGGTGGGATCACAGTCGCTTCTTTGATGAGTGCTATGATGCCAAATTATGTGGACACTAAAACTGTCCAACCAGATGATGAGCGCATCGATTCCGAATACATCATGTATGATTCACCAAAAGGTGGTGGTCAAATCAAAGGATTACTTTCCAAACCTGAAGGGATGAGCGGGAAAGTTCCTGGAATCGTCGTTGTTCATGAAAACAGAGGCTTGAATCCATATATCGAAGATGTTGGGAGAAGATGTGCAGTGGCAGGATTTATTTCTTTGGCACCCGACGCGTTGACTCCGCTTGGAGGATACCCGGGCAATGATGACGAAGGCCGAACTATGCAGTCTAAAAGAGATCGAAATGATATGCTTGAGGATTTTATAGCTGCATACGAAACCTTGAAAAAGCATCCAGATTGTACAGGCGAAGTTGGTGTAGTTGGATTTTGCTTCGGAGGTTGGATCTCAAATATGATGGCGGTGAGACTTCCTGATTTAGGAGCTTCGGTCCCCTTTTATGGAGGACAACCAACTGCTGAAGAAGCTGCAAAAATTGAGGCTCCTCTAATGCTTCATTTTGCTGGATTAGATGAGCGCGTCAATGCAGGATGGCCTGCTTATGAGCAAGTATTAAAGGCAAATAATGTGGAATATGAGGCTTTCGTCTATCCAGATGTCAATCATGGATTTCATAACAATACCACTCCAAGATATGATGAAGCGGCAGCAAGTTTAGCTTGGGAAAGAACCATCGGTTTTTTCAATAAACAATTAAAAGGATAATCTAAGTTAGGGACACAAAAAAGGGAGGCTGCGCACAAGAACAGTCTCCCTTTTTATTGATCTAGGCAGCCATACTCAGATACATCAAAAATGTGATGATACCCAAGGCCAAACCAAGGATAAAAACATTGTAGGCATGTCGAAGCAGACTATATTTTTTACTTAAAACTTTCGCTTGGTAAAATAAGGCAATGGACATTTGCTCTTGAATTTCTTTTTTGGAAGGCAATATTCGATTTACCTCCTCTAAGTACTGTTCCATGGTTAAATTTGCACTTGAACCGAAAAACATAATGCTTGCTTTTGGGTCAATTTCATTTGAATTCTTGTTCCCCATAATTTTGGGTTTGGCAGATTGAACAGCCAAAATCGTGGAGACAAAACAGGCAGATATCAGCAATAAAACAGGTATCAAAGTAATGGGACTTTTAACTTCTATTTGATTTGAAATAGTCCCATATCCCATAATAGCGACCAAAGAGGATATCACTAAAGCATTGATGCTGATGATAATATTGGCTTTATTATCGGCAATCTGGAGGAGATTGCAATTATTCTTAAAAGTCACTCTAAAAAAAGTCTGATGTTCTCTATCGGGCTTCTCTTTTTTTCTAAGTAGTTGTTCTTCCATAGTACTATTAAAGTGGGAATGGAATTTACACAATAAATTTTCAAGATTATTAGCCTTTAATCAATTAGATAAAAGCTTTAATGAACTTATACAACTTAGAAAACCAATAATCCTTGGTCTCTCAAAATCTCCCAAACCTCAGATTCAAGCAATTCCTCAAAATCACCCATTTCTTGCTCATAGCTTTCCCTGATGATTTTCAAAGTTTGAAGATCTTGTGTATAGGAAACTTTTTTAAGAAAATCACTAACCCAAGTCCCAAGTTCAAGTGGAAGTTCCATTGCAAAATCTTCTTTTTTTCCGGAGAAAATCAATTCACAAAATCCTTCTTCTTCAAAGGGCTGCAATTCCGGCAAAGACCTAATCCACAAAATACGCTGCTGATTTTTATATTCTGAGTCTGGCTCATTTTGAACAACTTTGGATATAAAGTGCTTCGAAACAGTAGTCTTCGGCATTTTCACATCAAACCAATCTTGCAATGGGATTTCAAAACCCACGCCATGCATGTAGTTAAAAAGTGACTTTCTTAATCCCTGGCTAAATCTAGAATGATCCGCTCCTACTGGATCTTCGAAGTCTAATTCATTGTTAGCGAAATCCCCTTCTTCCAATCCTACTCTCTGAACACTGAAAGCTTTTGGATCCAAACCAACAGGGCTATGCGCTGTCATAGCAAAACGATGCCAAAAGGCAGATTGTAACACACCTGTTTGAAATAATTGTCTCACCATTTCCATGGAATCGACTGTCTCTTGGGTTGTTTGGGTAGGGAATCCATACATTAAATAGGCATGAACCATTATCCCAGACTGGGTAAAATGATTACAAACCTGCGCTACTTGTGAAACTGTAACTCCTTTTTTTATCAAAGCAAGTAAACGATCAGAAGCCACCTCTAAACCTCCAGAAACTGCAATGCAGCCAGAGGCTCGTAGGAGTTTGCACAAGTCTGCAGAGAAACTACTCTCAAAACGGATATTCGTCCACCATACCACCGTAATCTCTCTCCTTAGTATCTCAATTGCCAAATCACGCATCAAAGCTGGTGGTGCAGCTTCATCCACAAAATGGAAACCATTTTCGCCAGTTTGAGCCATAATTTCTTCGATTCGGTCGCAAAGAATCGATGCTGTAATTGGTTCGTACCTACCTATGTAATCCAATGAGATATCACAAAAAGTACATTTTCCCCAATAACATCCATGTGCCAAAGTCAGCTTATTCCATCTTCCATCGCTCCACAATCGATGCATCGGGTTAGCAACTTCTATGACCGATAAATAGTCCCTCAATTTCAAGTCACTATAATCAGGAGTTCCTACATCTCTCTGAGAAACATCTTTGACAGATGAATTATTCAATAACTTCACCTCGCCATTTTCTCTAACAAATGTTCTTTTCAGCTCATTTATTGGCCTTTTCCCATCCAAATATTCTAGAAGTAAGCGAACCGGTGCCTCTCCATCATCCAAAACAATAAAATCTACGAAGTCAAAAACCCTTGCGTCTTTTAATGACCTCAATTCTGTATTTGGGTATCCTCCACCCATCCAAACTTTGATTTCCGGATAATTTTCTTTGATGAATTGCCCACATTTTAATGCTCCGTAGAGATTACCGGGGAACGGCACTGAAAACGCAACTGAATCTGGCGTGGTTTCTTTCAGCTTATTTTCAAGCAATTCCAGCATAAGTTGGTCTATCAAACCAGTCTTGCTTTTTAAAGCCTGTTTCATCTCATCAAACTGATTGGCAGACATCCCTAACCGCTCCGCATATCTACTAAATCCAAAATTTGGATCAATTGCTTCTGTCATTAAATCTCCAATATCCTCTAAATAAAGTGTGGCAAAATACCTGGCCTTGTCACGAACACCCAAGGTCCCAAAAGCCCATTCCAAATCATCCAATTGCTCAAACCTACTTGCTTCGGGTAAGTAGTCCCCTTCCGAAATTTGATACGCCAGCGTTGGGTTTTTGTCCTGAAGAAATGAAATAACCGGATCGATGGTTTGAAGATAATTTGCTTTCAGCCGAACGATCCGCGCAGCATTCTCTGAGAGTTCATTGTTTTCCTGAAAAATTATATCGAAGACTCTTTTCAATCCTTTTTTGGAGAACAATTCAAGAATCACCTCTATTCCAAGATCCATTTGATTGGATGTCACTCCCAACGTATTTAAGTAACCCTTCAGGTAAGCAGTAGCTGGATATGGGGTATTTAGCTGAGTAAATGGAGGAGTAATAAATAGAACTTTTGAAGACACGAGGAATTGATTTATTGACATTCAAAGTTCGTAAAGAATCATGGATTCTGTTTATGTCTTTTCAATTATTGCAAAACCAGCCAATTGGACTCCATGAATAACCATCCAAATTTTGGTAGATTTACTTAATTAGAAATTTTATTTATGAGAGATAATAAATTCAACATTGCCGTTTTGATCGATGGTGATAATGCCCAAGCAAAACTTTTAAAAGAAATTCTAGAGGAAGTTTCTAAATATGGAAAAGCTACCATTCGAAGAATTTATGGAGATTGGACGACTCCACAGATGAACAGTTGGAAAGAATTGATCAATCAGCATTCCTTTAACCCCATTCAAAAATTTTCTTATACCACGGGTAAAAATTCAACGGATAGTTCAATGATCATTGACGCCATGGATATTCTTCATAGTGATAGTGTCGATGGTTTTTGTATCGTTTCCAGCGACTCTGACTATACTGGGCTTGCTAAAAGAATCAGGGAAGAGGGATTATTTGTGATGGGAATTGGTAGAAGAATCACTCCGAAGGCATTTGTTCAGTCATGCGAAATTTTCACCTTTTCCGAAAATCTGGGACATAAGGAAGAATCTGAAAAGCCTGAATTGACAAAACCCGAAAAGCAACAACCTAAAACCAAAAGGAAAGAGGTATTGAAGCCAGAAGAATCCAAAAATGAGGAGGTTTTAAAAGAATCTCCAACCTTAGATTTAGAATTAATTGATAGGGCATTCGAAATATCATCCGACGAAGAAGAGGAAATTCATATTGCAAAAATCGGAGCCTCTTTAAGAAAAATCGATCCCTCTTTTGATCCCCGTTCTTATGGTTTCAGAAATTTGACCGAGCTTTTTAAAAGCTTAAAAAAATATCAAGTCATCAAAAATGAAGTCAAAGGACTGAATTATCCTTTGGTGAAATTAAGGTAAATGGATGCTGAGTTAAGAAACAAAATCGAGCAGTTTTTGCTGGATTCCAATTACAAATGGAATACATCTTCTGCTATGATCAGCAAGATGAACTTAACTCAATATTCTGAGATTGATTTAGATGAACTTTTGATTCATGATTTTAAAAACTCCGAAATACCAAAATTTAGATTTTCAACGCTTCCTTCAAAGAAAAGTCTTGCTGTTTTGTGGGGCCATGTTGATAGAGTAAAACAGAGAAATGTAATAGATATTCATAAACAAGATGAGCAAATCCTCATCGATGAATTGGATCGGATAGCAGACAAGAATCTGTTTTTATCACATAGTTTCAAAGATGCCGATCATGTCATTGACCTTGCAAAAGACCTAAGTCAATTTGATTTAAATGCATGGATTGCAGAAACAGAAATTCTTAAACATCAACATATTAACCAAAGGGTAAAGCAAGCTATAGAAAGCTTACCTTATTTTGGGGTGTATATTTCTGAAAATTTGATTTCTTCCATCTGGTCCGCTAAAGAAATCGAATTCGCGCTTAATAATAAAAAGTTGATTTTTGGTTTTTTAGATAGCAAACTGAATTTCAATTTTGATAAAATAATTTCAGACCATACTATTAGCCAAGAAATTTTCCACAGGTTTTTTGACAACCATCAACAGGTTTTTTTCCTCAATTACCCCTGTTTAGATTTAATTGAAAATTCGGATGTGAATCAATTGATTTCATGGTCAGAACTTAAGTCTATTTTAGATCAATAAAAAAGGGCCAAATTGGCCCTTTTCAAGTTTAAAGGTTCAAAAGCAATTATTTATCCTCCTGCAAAAATATAGGCGCATCCGTGTTTTTGTGCTCTTGCCAATGCCCAAACGCCGGATGGAACTAATTGAATCCCTGGATGAACTCCACTCACCATATCTTTGTAAACGTCCTCCATTTCCAAATTCATCTTAGCTGCAATTCCACCACTATTTACTTGTAAAGCGAGATCGCATACACAAAACATCGCGCCTCTCTCCTGAAGAGCTTTTATTCCTTGAATTTGAGGCATCGGGAAATCTCCCGGCTTAGGATCGTAGTAAGGATTTCTTAAGGAAGGTTTCCCAGTAGCTGGATCATTTACACCTAAAGCTTCCCCTAACTTGTACTTGGCCCAAAGCCTATCTTCCACTGCAAACCCGACCCCACTATGGCGAAGTACAGTCATTGCTGTAATATCTGAATCTGGGCTATCGGTTTGATTATTGGTGAAATAAAATACCCAATTCCAAATAATTGCAAACCCATCATGAGGTGTGGAACCATCATAAACTACACGATGAGACCCTTTCACTTTTTCAAACCACTCATCAGCTTCATGCATGGAAACTTTACTTTCGCTTAATGGATTCCCAATAGCGGGATTCATTAACCCAGAAAGCCCTCCAACCGCAGAACCTAATGCAATTTTCCCAAGAAAATTTCTTCGAGAATTACTATTTTGATCTTTCATTTAAAAATAATTTAAGTTATATGATTACAATATTGCAATTGTGGTAGCTGAAAAAATTGGTAGTTGAATATACCCTTTAATGATTGGATTAACAATTATGTCATTGAAATTGAATCAATTAAAAAAATAAATTCAATTGTGACTCGATGTAAAAAAAGGCTTTTTAAAAAACCTAAGCCTTAAATTACTTCCTTTAAAAAACACCTATCTATAAATCCATCCATATTTGAATAATACTATTTTGGAACTAATCTAAAACCATTGTTATCGAACTTTTTTACCAGAATAAAGAGACATGCTACCAAATTGAAACAAGACCACATTATTCGAGTTTATTCATAAAAGATCTATCATGAAAAATCAGGCTTTCATCCTTCTTCTAATTTTCATCTCAAGTTTAAATTTTTCTTGTCAGGCTCAATCCAACAAAGTCTCTTCAGAGGAAATCTATACGTCTAAAGAAGCAAGTTGGGATGGGACAGGCAAAGTGTATTTAGGAAGAGAAATATCTCAGGTAATGGGATTTGCAGGAAAAGACTGGCTAGAGAGAGCCGAAAGGGAGCGGGAAGAAGGCATTTCAACTGCTTTAAAGAATCTACCAATTGATTCAAAAAGTGTGGTGGCTGATATTGGCGCTGGATCAGGATATTATACTTTTAGAATTGCCCCTTTAGTGGAAGAAGGAAAAGTTTATGCTGTCGATATTCAGGATGCAGCTGTCACCTATATAAAACAGGAAAGTGAAAAGCTGGGATTTGAAAATGTAGTTCCCATTTTAGGATCTGAAAAATCCCCAAACCTCCCAAAAGAAGAAGTAGACCTAGTCATAATGGTCGATGTCTATCACGAACTCTCCTATCCCCATGAAATGCTCCAAGCTATTCATGAGTCATTGAAACCTGAAGGCAAAATATTACTTCTTGAGTATAAAGGAGAAGATCCAACTATCAATATTAAACCACTTCATAAAATGACCGAAAATCAGGTCAAAAAGGAATTGAAAGCTAATGGTTTTAAATTTGTGAAAAACGGGAATTTTCTTCCAATTCAGCACTTTCTGATTTTTGAGAAAGTAGATTAAAAAAAACTTTTCACCAATTTAACTATGTTTTTTTCAGCCGGAAATTCAGGATGAAAACCGAATAAGCCTTTCTTTTAGTAGGCCGTTTGCTTACTTTAGAAGCCAATCAAAATTCAAATGAAAAAACTTTTACTCCTCTCTTTTTCACTTTATTGTGTTCAAAGCTTTGCCCAAAATGTATCTAAAAGCCAGCTTGAGCAACTTACCGATCAGAACTGGCAACATGGATTGACTCTTCTCCAAGAGATTGTCAGTATGCCAAACAATGCAGTTTTCCCTGATCAGATTGAAGTGAATATCAAATGGTCCGAAAATGAATTTGAATCTCGCGGATATACTTCTGAAAGACTTGCAACCAATGGTATTCCATTGTTATTGGTAGAGAAAAAACAACCGGGTGCAACCAAAACTGCACTCTTTTATTTTCATATGGATGGTCAAGCTATAGATCTAAGTAAATGGTTTCAGCCTGACCCTTATAAGCCGGTATTGAAGGAATTAAATGAAAAAGGTGAATGGAATGAAATTTCTTCCGATAGGTTAAAATCGGAATATGATCCAAATTGGAGAATATTTGCCCGCTCGACTTCTGACGATAAAGGTCCAGTTGCCATGTTTCTGACTGCTTGGGATGCATTGGAGTCGGAAAATATTTCTCCGGATTATAATGTGAAAGTTATCTTGGATTTTGAGGAAGAGCAAGGGTCTCCACTACTTCCGGCAGCGGTAGTGAAATATAAAAGTAAACTGGCTGCGGACATGATGCTGATCATGGATGGTCCTCGTCATACAAGCAATGAACCTACCTTGAGCTATGGAGCCAGAGGAATCGCGGATCTCACCCTGACTACTTATGGTCCGAAATTCCCTCAGCATAGTGGGCATTATGGGAATTATGCACCAAACCCTGCTTTACTCCTATCACAGTTATTGGCTTCCATGAAAGACACAAATGGAAGAGTTACCATACCAGGTTACTATGACGGAATAACTTTAACAGCTGCTGAAAAAGAAATCCTTTCAAAAGTTCCCGATGACGAGTCGGCTATTCAAAGTAAACTAGGGATTGGCAGAACAGACAATGTAGGAAACAGCTATCAGGAAAGTATTCAATACCCATCTCTGAATATCAGAGGTTTAGAATCTGCTTGGGTTGGGAAAGAGGCAAGAACTATCGTTCCGGCAACGGCTGTTGCAGAAATTGATGTAAGGTTAGTTCCAGAATCTGATCCAGAACGATTATTCGGATTGATCAAAAAGCATATTGAAGACCAAGGCTTTCATATCGTAACTGAAGATCCGACGGATGAAGAACGAATGAACTACCCAAAAATAGTCAAAATGGTTTATTCGATTTCGTATCAGGCATTTAGGACACCTATGGATTCTGAAGTTGGAAATTGGTTAAGATCTGCTATGAATAGAGCCTTTGGAAAAGACCCAGTTCAAATCAGAATCTCGGGTGGATCAATTCCTATTTCTCCATTTGTAGATGCTTTGGGCATCCCAGCGGTAACCATCCCCACAGTTAATGCAGATAATAACCAACACAGTCCAAATGAAAATATTCGACTTGGAAATTATAAAGAGGGAATAACTACCATCATGTCTATTCTAACTGAAAAGACTCAAGATTCGATTGAAAAGAAGTAAAATCAACTCAAAATTGAATCTAAGCAGAGAATCAAGTAAATTTTAAAGATTTTTCAATCTAATTAATTAGAAAATGTCACTAAAACCAGTTTTTCTGACAGCAGCATTTGCACTTTATATGACTTCTGTTTTCTCACAAACCGATGATTTAGACCGATTTTTCGATTTAAGCAATCCAGATAATTCACGATTTGGAAAAGCTGTCAAATCCGACTTCACAAAGATGTTTTTGGTTCCAGAATCAACCTATTTTCAAAGTGAATTATCAAATGATACCATTCCTGGTTCAGCTGGAGTGATAATTCAAGATGGATTCATCGAGAAAATGAATAATTATCTGATACTAAGATTAAGTGTCATTAATGATAATGAACGATTTTCAATTGATGCTGGACCAACAACCACAAACATTTACCCAAATGGAAGTTCAAATTTAAAGTTCAATCTTAACTACAGATTTCTTTCTTTTGGATTCAATTTTATCCCAAAATTTATTTCAAGCAATGATGATGATCGTATCAAAGGGAAAACCACTGGAATGGGACTTAATTTCGGTTTGAATTTCACTAATTGGGTACAATCGATTTCTTACACTAGAACTACTGGATACTATTTGGAAAACACCTCTGACTTTGATCAGGATTGGCAAGAAGGCGACCCTTATATCCAATTTCCAAACTTGCATTATCGGAGCATTCAAGGTGTTACTGGCTACAATTTTAATCAGCATTTTTCCACAAAAGCTCTGCTTACCGGTACAGAACGCCAACTCAAAAGTGCCGGGACATTTTTCCCTACTTTGCTTTATCGGTATTACATAGTAGACAATAGGGATGAAATCACCCAAAATAACAGCACTCAGAAAAGCAACAATTTTGAAATTATTGCAAATGCCGGTTATTTCTACACCTATGTTTTGAATGAGAAATTTTATGTTTCAGGAGGAGCTTCGGCAGGATATGGACTACTTTCTTCAAAAGTATTGACCAGAACTATCGATGACAGAATTACCTCAAAACAAAACAACGGCGTTTTCAAATGGGATGCTCGAGGAGCATTGGGTTATAATGGAGAAAGAATTTTCTCTGGTTTCTTCCTTACAGCTGAAAATAGAAGATTTAAACAGCAAGACACCCCTGTAATCAATGCAGATTGGCGTGTATATATGCAGGTACATGTAGGTTACAGGCTATTTGCCCCTAAAAAACTTAGAGATGCCGTGGATTCAGTTCCTATTTTAAATTAAATCAAGACTTCTTGAAACTATACAGGAATGGGGCTTTGTGAGAGCCTCCTGAATATAATTTTTCATGCCTTTCCAAGATTCCTAAGCCTAACATTTTGCGTTGAAAATTTGCCCGGTTTTGTGACTCACCAAGAATAGCTTCATAGACCTGCTGTAAGTCTTTCATCGTAAATCTTTCCGGCAAAAGATTAAAGCTCAAAAGTTTGTGATCCAAATGAATTCTTAAATGTTCCAAAGCCATTTTCACAATTTCCTCATGATCCATCATCAATTCTGGTAACTGATCGTAATCGTACCAACCTATAGAATCTGATAATTCATCTGGTTTTGGAGTGACATTTTCATAATTGATAAGAGCGTAATAGCCTACAGTGATAAATCTACCTAGCATCCAATGATCCTCATAGTTATGCCCTTGCTCTTCCAAAATCCGGCGCATAATTTCGGGACTAAATCTCACCATTGATCCAAACGTATGAAATTGCTCCAAATAGATTTCATCAAGACCCGTCCGTTCTGACAATCCTCTTTTTACTGCTACATCCAATGGTTCATCCTTCTTTATGAATCCTCCGGGAAGAGCAAATGTTTTAAGGTTATGATATTCAAGAATAAGGATTTTAAGCTTTTCACCTGAAAAGCCAAAAATCACTGAATCATAAGAAAGGTTGGGTATATATTCTTCTGGATGAAATGCCATGGACGAAAATATGAAAACTATTCAATGAAATAGGTTTTTTAAAAATAAGCAATTACTATTGTTTCACATAGATACAATAATCTAAGTTTCATGAAAACAAAATTAACAATTCAACCTATATTAATTTTGGTGCTTTTCACTTTATTGTCACTCCCTAATAAAGCCCAAAATTTAAATGCCTTTGATGTGCAAGCAAAAATAAAAAACGGAATTATTGAAGGCTCTTTTGATACAAAAACAGGAATTCAAAAGTTTTTCGGGATCCCATATGCAAAACCTCCAGTGGGAGAATTACGATGGAAAGCTCCGCAACCCTTAGAAAATTGGTCGGGTTTAAAAAAGGCTACGATGTTTGGTCCTAGGGCAATCCAAGCGCCAGTTTTTGGTGATATGGACTTCAAATCCGATGGGCTAAGTGAAGACTGTCTTTACCTGAATGTATGGACACCTGCCGATCGAAACACAGAAAATCTACCGGTTTTGGTTTACTTCTATGGAGGTGGTTTTGTAGCTGGTGACGGATCAGAACCAAGATACAATGGTGAAGCTATGGCTCAAAAAGGGATTGTAGTCGTTACAGTCAATTATAGATTAAACGTTTTTGGCTTTTTGGCACATCCGGATCTAAGTGCAGAAGCTCCTTATAAAGCCTCTGGAAATTACGGGCTAATGGATCAAATGGCATCGCTGAAATGGGTGAAAGAGAATATTTCAGCATTTGGGGGCGATCCATCAAAAGTCACCATCGCAGGCGAATCTGCCGGTTCCATTTCGGTGAGCTATCAGATGGCTTCACCCCTTTCTAAAGGATTGATAGCTGGGGCAATTGGCGAAAGCGGAGCAGGAATCAACCCAACTTTGGCCCCGCTTCCATTAGCTGAAGCAGAGCTGATTGGAGCTGATTTTGCAAAGAATGCCGGATATACTAATATCGCAGAATTGAGAAACCTTTCTACAAAAGATGTCTATGAGATCTACAATGAATCACAAAGATTCGGATTCCCAGTAGTTTTAGATGGATATTTTCTTCCGAAAACCCTTCCTGAAATTTTCGAAGCACAAGAACAAGCAATGGTGCCAATGTTGGCAGGTTGGAACTCTGCCGAAATCCCTGGAATGGCATTTATGCAAGGTCAACCTTATAGTTCTGATGCCTTTATTTCAAAAGTGAAAGAAACCTACCCTACTGACTGGGAGGAAGTTTTAGGACTTCATCCTCATTCCAATCCTGAAGAAGTAGAACAATCTGCCACGAACTTGGCATCTGACCGTTTTATTGCTTACAGCACTTGGAAATGGATTGATTTACATGCCAAAAACTCAGATCAGCCAGTGTATAGATATTTGTACAGTAAGCTAAGACCACCCTTGAAAGATGCTAATCTGACTCCAGGATTAGCAGGAGGAACAGTAGAAGGTGGGCCAAAAATGCCTGAACCGATTGGAGCGCCACACGCTTGTGAAATCGAATATGCCATGGGAAATCTCCATTTGGTTGATGTTTTTGAATGGACCCAAGAAGACTATCAAGTCTCCAAAACATTCATGAATTACTTTGCTAATTTTATTAAATCAGGCAACCCAAACGGTGAAGATTTGCCACAATGGAATCCAGTGATTGGTTCGGACGATACCCCCGCGACGATGGTGATCGATGTGGAAAGCAAATTGATTGAAGCAACTGATCAAGCGAGATATCAATTTCACGACAAATCTTACGGAAACACTAAAAATTAATCTATTCCTGTTTCCAATTCGGGGGAGCATTAAAGCTCCCCTTTTTTATTTTCAAAAACCGACCTTATTTCCAGCAATGACCATTTTGATTGTCCCATAGTCATATTTACCTTGGAAATACTCTCGCAACCCTGTCATACTACTTTGCTTTCCCAATTGGTCTTTGATTTCAGAAATAACAAATTCAGGAAGGCAGTTCTCAAGTTCGATCCTGCCTGTTTCTATCCCATATGCCAAATGACTTTTGATAGTCGATTGAGCCAAACTTCTTTCTTTTGCTATTTCCTCTATCGATTTCCCTTCTTGAAAAAGTAAATAAGTGACTTCAAAGGAATCCCCTTTTTGCCTTTTGGGTTTAGGCCCTCCAGCTTTCTTTTTACCTGTTTTAGATTTGATTCCTTTTATTTTTTCTAAGGCTTTCTCTTTGGCTTTTGAAATAAACTGCCTTCTCAAATTCAAAACTTCTTCCTCCAAGTCCTCCATTCTACCAGGAACATCCCCAACCGAAATAGCTTGAATCAAACGTCCTAGTTTGCTGATCTCAAGATATTTCCTCAATAAACTTTCCTCCACAGACTCAAGTCCATCCAAATACTTTTTTGTTCTTGAGAACTGCTCCACTAATCCTGCTTGGGATAAGATTTTGTTCAGTCCATTCGCGATCATTTCGCGGTAATATTGCCCGCCTTTTTGAATTCTTTCTTGAAGCTTTTCAGTTTCATTTTCTTGCAATAAAAACAGCAATTGCCTTCTGAACTTTTCTGTATTTCCCACTTCTTTTGAAAGCGTCTGAAACAAATCAGGGATGGTTACCTGCATTTCTACATCTTCAAATTCGAAACTGTTATTTTGTCCTTTTTGAAAACTTTCCAATTCTTTCAAAATTGGAAGTAAGTCAAAAGCATGATCCACAAGACTTCCCAAATAGTGATTTTGATGACGATTCAACAACTCCTGAAGCTGCATTTGATTTCCTGAATTTTGGGAAAAACTCACTACTTGATGATCCGAATACACCAAGTTGGATTGAATTTTACTCCTCAAAACCAATCCGTCCAAACTCCTCAACCTACTAAGCGCCACATATACTTGACCTGGGGCAAAAGCTTGTCCCACGTCAATGATGGCTCGGTCAAAAGTCAGTCCTTGACTTTTGTGCACGGTTACTGCCCAAGCGAGTTTGATGGGAAATTGTGAAAATGTGCCTATGACTTCCTCATCTAATTCTTTTGTATCAGGATTAACGATGTATTTTTTATTTTCCCAGACTTCCTTTTTCAGAGTATATTCTTCCTGAGAATCTTGCATTTGAACCAAAATCCCATCTTTGTCCAAATGAATCACCTTGGCAATTTTACCATTGAAATAGGATCCATTACCTGAGCTGTCATTTTTCACAAACATGATCTGAGCACCTTCTCTCAGTTCAAGTTTTTGAGGCAAAGGAAAAAGTGATTCTGGAAAGTCTCCTTCTATCTCTGCCTCGTAAAAATGTGCTCCACTAGACAGGCTTTCCATTTCTTTTTGATTGATCTGGTCAGCCTTATAGTTATGAGTAGTGATGGTAATGTATTCCTCTTGAAGGTTTTTTATTTCTTCTGGAGTTTTGAAATGTCTGTTCAAAAGAGTCAAATCTGACTGGGTCACACGGTTATCTCTGAGATGATTTAATACATTGATAAACTCATCATCTTGCTGCCGAAAGATTTTATCCAGCTCCAGATAAACCAGACCTGAGTTTTGCAATGCCTTAGCTTCAAAAAAATGCATGCTGTTATAAAACCGGTTTAAAACCTGCCATTCATGATCCTTTACAATTGGTGGCAATTGGTACAAATCTCCAATCATCAAAACCTGAACTCCTCCAAAAGGCTCTTTAAAATTACCTTTAACACTTTTCATTCGGTAATCAATTGCATCCAGAACATCTGCTCGGAGCATACTAACTTCATCAATTACCAGCAAATCGACAGCTCTCAACACACTTTTCCGCAGCTGATTTAATGGATGTCTTCTCCCCAATGTATGTTGGGTATAAAAGCCATACTGATCTGTGAAATTCCCTTCGGGCTCTCTTACTGGCAGAAAACTCCCTAAAGGCAGCAGGAATTGGGAATGTATCGTAACACCCTTGGCATGAAGGGCTGCAATTCCTGTAGGAGCAAGAATCACATGTCTTTTGTGAGTTCGCTTGGCAAGATCTCTAAGAAAAGTAGTTTTTCCTGTACCCGCTTTTCCCGTGAGGAAAATTGGAGCACCAGTATTGTTGACAAATTTCGCTGCAAACTCAAGTTTTTCAGAGGATTGATTTTCCATTTAACTAAAATAATAAAAATAATCTCTCGTGAAATAAAGATCAATTTCTCGCTCTTCAAAATTTGATTATTTTAATTTTAGATTTTAATCCCAAAACTTATGTACATCCACCCAAAAAATCAATGGGAAGACGAAGCAGAAATCACTGAATTTATTCAAAAAAATGCATTCGCCACTTTAGTATCAACCGTCTCTGGAAGACCTTGGGCGACACATTTACCCCTTATGCTTTCTAAAAACAAAGAAGGCGAAGCTATCCTTTTGGGCCACGTGGCTAAAGCAAATCAGCAATGGAAAGAAATAGGAAAAGAGGTTCTGGCTATTTTTCAAGGCCCACATGCCTATATCTCTTCCTCTTGGTACAATCATGAAAATGTACCCACCTGGAATTATATGGCGATACATGTTTATTGTTCCATGAGAATCATTGAAGGGGAAGAATTAATGGATCATTTAAAAACGTTAGTTGACACTTTCGAAGAAGGACGGCCCAACAGAGTTTCAGTGGAAGGGATGAGTGAAAAATACCTGCAAAGCCAATTGAAAGGTTTAGTAGGATTTGAATTGAAAATTAAAGAAGTCCAGGCGAGCGCCAAGCTTTCTCAAAACCGGGATGAAGTAAATTTTAAATCAATCGTAAATCATCTTGAATCAAGCGCCTTTGGAACAGATAAGGAAGTCGCAAAAGAAATGAGGAAGCGGTTAAAATAAAACGTTTAGGAATTCATTTTCCCACTTGGTAGAAATTTAGCACAAGGCTAAAAGCTTAAAATCAGATTTTTGGTCGCTATTCGAGCTATTTTAAAAAGGAACACTATTGGTGGCATTTAAGCATATTAAATGTTTCACTAAACCTAAAAACTATGAATACCGAATATCATTTCCCTATTAGCAGTTCCACTATTTCCAATTGTACCATCAAAACAGCAAAAGACGAAAAAGTCGGAAAGATCAAAGATATTATGATTGACACTGAAACTGGTGATGTAGTTTATGTCGTATTGGCTGTGGATGCCGGATTCCTTAATTTGGGAACCAAATTATTAGCTCTTCCTTGGCAGTCATTTCACTTCCATAATCAGCAAAATGACGTGATTATCGTCAATGTTGAAAAAGAAAAATTAGAAAGTGCCCCAGGATTTACGGATGACAATTGGCCTTCAGGGCCTCAACATCAATTCATTGATGAATTGCATACTTACTATGGTTTTGAAAGAAGAAGAATGTCAAATATCTAATTTCAAACTTTTAGAATAAAAGTCTGTCCAAAAAACAGGCTTTTACTTTTTATCATCAGAAATAAAAATATTCCCCAATTCTGATGGAACAATAGCCATGAGGCCATCTTTTGTGGAAATCCAAATTAAATTAAAAGGGGCTCGATAGGGGTTTCTGGAAGTCCAGTATTTTGACATCTTATAGTTTTTTGAAGTAGGTAGATTTTCTTTTGAAGTCATCAAATTGGCCATTGTGGATAATATCCCGTTTTTACTTTTTTTGGACCCAGCCTTATTTAAAATTTCAAGTCGAAAATTTTCATAGTCAAAATTCAATTGATTATCTGACCCTCTTTCATCTGCTTTCATCAAGAGTTTTATCCCCCTCAGTGTGCCAGATTCAATTCGGAATTTACCCATTGGCTCAAAAACCTCATTCAGTGATTTCAAGTCAAATCCTCCAACTGATGCTGTCAGCTCAAAACTATTCGTTCCATAGGGTACATCGATATTCATTTCAATAGGTGCATACCCGTTCAGAGAAGAAGTAACATGCACCGTAAGTAGCTTATTAAGCTGAAGAGAATCGGAAGAGATAACATTCACTATTTCTCCATTAATCTGCTGAAAATTCAAAACAATTGGGTTTGCTTTCCCTTCAGGAATTTCTTTATAGGAAATAGTTGAATTCACGATTTTCACAGAATCCAGCTTAATTGGAAACGGAATAGAATTCACCATTCCTTCGAATAAAGGCTTAATAAGCTCCGTAGGTCTTGGTTTATTTTTGTCCCTCAAATCTTCCAACTCAAGACTGTCGATTGTGGCCAATCCGGCAAAAATGGACCAATTCCCATAAATGCTACTTTTTGTATCAATTTGACTCAACTTAAATTCTTTCAACTTGATTTCCAGTAAGTCTTTTTGATATTCCGAATCTTCAAGCGCCCCGGAAATCTGGTTATTATAAGTTAAGGATACATCCCTAAAAGAAACCTCCTTTTCATCAGAATTAAAGTTGACCTCTCCTACTCGAAACTCTTGATTATAATCTGTTAGAATCTTTAGATTTTTCAGGCTGGTTGAGATCCTTTCCAACTCAAATGGAATAGCATAAGTGGCAATGATGGAATCTGTTTCAATTCCCTGAGCCACGATATTCAAATCTGTAAATTGACCGAATCGATAAAGACTATCTTTGTCCATAAACATTTCGGCAGTACCTTCCTCCAGAATAAAATTTTTAATCACTCCCCTCGAGATCAAATCCTGAAACAACCCCTGAAAAGCTATGGAGCTTTTTTTGGCATGGCTTTCTTTATCTCTATGAATAAGTCGGAAAGCTGGCTCAATCAATTTTATTTCTCCAATTTCCAGCTTTCTGTTGAGAATCAATTGTATTAAATCTACCCCGGACATCTGAATACTTCGAAGAGAACCATTCATTTTTGTTGCCAAGGAATCATTTAGAGGAACTAAAACAATGGTCTTTAACTCAACTTTCTTTTGAAAAAGGTGAATTTCGACTTCTTCAAAAAGTAAATCATAATTCCTTTCTGGATTGGAATTCACTATTTCTGGAATCCTTTTTGAAAGCCAATTTTCAAGAAAGTAGGTGCCGGCGACACCAAATGCAACTAAAAAAATTAAAAAAAAACCGAGTTTCTTCATATAATTTACTTAACCATGAAAATTAACATTTTTTCGAAGATTTTTGCTTCCATTCAAAAAACTACCCGATCCCATCAACTCTAATCTTTGCTTTTATATAATGTTATCGACCATTCAACATGGAATAGTTAAAAATTGAGTGAATCATTTTTAAATTGAAAAATCAAATTGTACAAATGAATCTTCCATGAATCATTCTTTTCTAGCTACGCTGTTAATTCTTTTAGTATGCGGGATCGCCTCACCGCTATTTGCCCAAAAACCACAAGAAACCATCAAAATATTAAGCTATAACATTTATCATGGAGAAAATCCTTTTCAAACCGGCGTTGGGAATATTGAACAAATCGCTGCATTAATTTCTGAACTTAACCCTGACCTTGTCGCATTGCAGGAAGTGGACAGCATGACCACTCGAACGGCAAGAGTTTATGGCGCAAAAGTAGATTTGGTTCAAAAACTGGCCGAATTGACCGATTATACAGGTTACTTTGCCAAAGCGATGGATTATTCAGAAGGTGGATATGGAGAAGGTTTACTAGTAAAAGGGAATGGAAAATTTGAAACTCAAAACCTACCTCTTCCAGCCGGCGGTGAACCTAGAGCTGCTGCTTGGGTGGCCTACAAACTTGCCTCAGGAAAAGAAATTGCATTCGCCGGAACTCATCTTTGTCATGAGTTTGAAGAAAACCGGATCGCACAGGTAAAGGCAGTGAGTCAGCGTGGAGCAAAAGAAAAACTGCCTACAATTTGGGCAGGTGACTTAAACTTCAGACCAGAATCGGAGGCTTATAAAAGTATCAAAGGTTCTTGGAAAGATTCTGGAGCAGCACCCATCCCATACTCCCCAACTTACGGATCCACCGAAGAAGGTGCTCGAATTGACTATGTTTGGTTTGATTCCAGTAAATTCACTTTGGTTGACTATCAAGTATTGAATGTCACACATTCAGATCATTACCCAGTTCTCGTCACATTGCAATTGAAATAATATGAAAAAGCCTATTATCGTAGCCCTAAGTTGTCTGGCACTTTTTGCCTTTAGTCCCAACACAGAATCTTCAAAAGAGGAAGAAAAAATCCAGCTGGAATGGAGAAATCTATTCAATGGAAAAGACCTTACAAACTGGGTTGTAAAAATCAGAAAGCATGAATTAAATGATAATTATGCTAATACTTTTCGAGTAAATGATGGAATGATGCAAGTCCGATACGACGGATACGATCAATTTGACCAACAATATGGCCACATTTTCTATAACGAATCATTTTCAAATTATGTCCTTCAGGTCCAATATCGTTTTGTAGGCGAGCAGGCAACGGGTGGGGAAGGCTGGGCTTGGAGAAACAGCGGAGCTATGCTTCACGGCCAAGATCCAAAAACCATGTTGGTAGATCAAAACTTTCCAATTTCTGTGGAAGCTCAGTTTCTTGGAGGAAATGGGACTGACAAAAGAAGTACTTGTAACCTCTGTACTCCAGGAACAAATGTGGTGATGGCGGATACACTATTTACCCCACATTGCATCAATTCATCTTCTGAAACTTATGCAGGCGACCAATGGGTAACAGCCAATTTCATTGTTTTAGGTGATTCAGTGATCCATCACATGGTAGGTTTGGACACGGTTTTTAGTTACAATAAACCTCAGATTGGCGGTGGAAATGTAGCTCCTTTTGACCCTTCAGTGAAAATCGATGGACAGTTTATAAAAGAAGGGTTTATCTCCCTTCAAAGCGAAAGTCATCCAATTGATTTCAGAAAAGTCTTAATTGTAGAATTGGATGATTTGATCGGTCAGGATGAAAAATTAAATACAGCAGTACTTGACTTGTTGAAATCTGAAACTGGCAACGACTAATCTCTGAGCATCTATGACTTTTAAAAGAAGAGATTTTATTAAATCTGTTCCTGCATTAGGAGCCGCTTTAGGGTTCTCAAATCAGGCATTTAGCAAGAGCCAAAATTCATTTGCAGAAAACGACAGGAAAATCTGGATGGATTTACTTTATAAAATTTCCCATCCGGTTTTAGATGCCATGTCACAAGGCAAGCTTAAAGAATTAATGCCTGTGGAGGTGCCTGAAGGGGCGTATGGTGACAGAGATACGGTTACTTATTTAGAAGCAATCGGAAGGTTGCTCGCAGGGTTGGCTCCATGGTTGGAATTAGAGAAAGTCAGTTTGGAAGAGGCTGAAATCCAGAAAGAGTTGCGTGAAAAAGCTCTCCTAAGCATCAAGCATGCAGTGGATCCGAATTCACCGGATTATATCAATTGGACAAAAGGAGCCCAACCGTTAGTAGATGGAGCATTTTTAGTACATGGAATCATGCGAGCTCCCAATCAACTTTGGGAACCCTTAGAAGCAGAAACTAAGGCAAGACTTATAAAAGAATTGCATGCTCAAAAGCTTGCGATAAAACCCTATTACAACAATTGGATTTTGTTTGGGGCCATGATTGATGCCTTTCTTTTTTCAGTAGGTGAACAAGGTGATTTGATGCGAATGGATTTTGCGATCAAAAAGCACATGGAATGGTACCTTGGAGATGGATGGTATGGGGATGGACCAGAATTCCATTTGGACTTCTATAACTCGTATGTGATTCAACCTATGTTGATCCAAGTTTTGGAAATAGCAGCTCAGAAACAAGGTGCATACAAAGCTGATTTGGAACTAGTCAAAAAAAGAATGGTTCGTTATTCCCGACAACTGGAAATAATGATTTCACCAGAAGGAACTTATCCGGCCATTGGAAGATCTATTTGCTATCGATCTGGAGCTTTTCAGCCATTGGCAGAAGTTGCCTGGAAAGAAATGTTACCAAAGGAAATCACTAACGGACAAGTTAGATCCGCTCTTACCGCAGTTTACACTCGCCTTTTTTCAGCCAAAGGCACCTTTGATTCCAAAGGTTGGTTGCAGTTAGGACTTGCAGGGCATCAGCCAGGTTTAGCCGAACCATACATCAGCACAGGAAGCCTTTATTTATGTTCTTTGGGTTTTTTACCACTAGGTTTGGAGGAGGGTCATCCTTTTTGGACAGACCCTGCAGAAGACTGGACCAGTAAGAAAATCTGGAATGGGGAAAACCTCAAAAGAGATGAAGCTTTGAAATAAGAAAAGCCCGCTGAATTCACTATTCAACGGGCTTCAATTTTTTTATTCGATAGAGTTATCCTCTCAAAGTAATTGGAACAGGCTTGTTTGTTTTCCAACTACCAACGGTAAAATCTGGCACATCGATGGAGTTTGATCTATTGGCAACAGACCACTCACTTAATGGAGAAATACAACTCCACAACGCTCCGTCATATACATCTTGGTCCAAAGGCAGACCATTTCTCAAGCAATCTATCAATCTCCAATCCATCATAAAGTCCATTCCTCCATGACCTCCTACTTGCTTGGCTAATTCACCAACTTTCTGCACAATTTCCGGAGTATACTTTGTCTCAAGATCTTTGAATTCTTCCTCAGCTAACCATCCATGCCCTTTTGCGACTTTTGCAGTAGGATATTTTTGGGCGTAGCCTTCCGTACCACTTACCACATGAAGTCTTGAATAAGGCCTTGGGCTCGTGACATCATGTTGAATCATAATCGTTTTTCCATGCTTTGTCTTCACCATGGTAGTATTCATGTTTCCTCTATAATTCTTTGTCGCAAAATCCGAGAAGAACATATCATTTTCAGCCAATTCTTGAGCCTTTGCCTTCATCATGAAATCATTGGAAGAAACAGAAGTCAAGTAGTCCATCTGGTCACCTCTATTGATATTCAATATCTGGCAAATAGGTCCCAAACCATGAGTCGGGTAAAGATTTCCATCTCGGTAGTTTTCTTTCAAACGCCACATACTTTGATATCCTTCTTTATTGAAATTGAGAGATAGAAGATCATGAATATACGCACCTTCTACATGCAAGACTTCTCCAAAATAGCCTTCTCTGGCCATTTTTAAAGTCATCAATTCGAAGAAATCATAGCAGCAATTTTCCAATTGCATACAATGTTTTTTGGTTCGCTCAGAAGTTTCAACTAATTGCCAGCATTCATCCAAAGTCCTTGCAATTGGAACCTCGCAAGCTGCATGTTTTCCAGCTTCCATGGCATAAACAGCCATCGGGGTATGCCATTCCCATGGAGTGGCTATGTAAATCAAATCCAAATCAGGTCTTTCAAACATTTCCTTCCAGGAATATACCTTTCCTGAATATCCATCAGGATTATGTGACGTTCCTTTTAACTGCTCTTTTGCCTTCTCCACTCTTTCAGGTAAAAGATCACATAGAGCTTTAATTTCTACTCCATCAATCTTACTAAGTCGATCCACGGCTCCAGGGCCTCTCATTCCTAAACCCACAATTCCCACTCTAACGGTTTCTATTTTCGGAGCAGCATAGCCCGACATGTTAAATGATTGGGCTCTCCCAACATATTTTTTTAACTGATCAGGAATCTGATTTATGTCATTTGCGAAAACGGACCCTGCTCCAATTAGACCAAGACCAGCTAAACCTGATGCTTTTAAAAATTCTCTTCTTTTGTTATTCTTCATGTTGGTATTATTTGGATTCTCTTCTTAAAACTACTTCAATTTTAAAAAAATCAATATAATTATATGTAAGAAGGCGTATTTGCATCAAAAAAAAACCAGAATTGATCGTTCTGGTCTTAAAATCGAAAACTGTACTTTTTTTGATTCAAGTTCTTGGACAAGTTTTAAGCCCAAATATCGTATACAAAGGGCAAAAACTCACCAGGCTAGTTAAAGCAAAAACACCTGCTACAATTAGTGATATTATTCCTAAAGTTCCAGTGACTATGCCAGAAAAGTAAAGTGCGACTAAAATCGCTGCAATGACAATCCTTATAGCCCGATCCGTATTCCCCATATTTTTTTTCATGATTAATAAAGTTTTGTTGATTATTGGCAAAAGTTGAAAACCACTTTCAACTAAGTAAACCTACTCACCTTCTTCCCTTTAATTCATGACAAAAGTCACAATAGAAGTTGATTTTGAATCTGAAGAATGACTTCATATTATTGAAAATCAGAGTTGTATAAAGGGTTCGAACCATATTTAAGGCGTATATTCAAAGAGTAAAAAAGGATTCTTTAGCGGTTTGTCTTTATTTTTAAGATTGATCATGACTCATTAAATTAAGGTATCATGAAACATTTCAAGTTTGTATTATTGGTTTTCGCGAGTATATTTTTTTGGGGGAAAGTAGCCGCTCGAGAAAATGAAATGCCTGTCAAAAATGACACGATCACTTTGGCCCAAGCTTATATGAATCTCTATCTGACAGAGATCTATTTTGATACGCTAAGCAGAGACCGAATTTCCAAAATACTGGCTTTTGAAAAAGGTGAAATCGGGAAAATCAAAGACAGCACATTTATAAATAAAAACGAAACTCTTTTCTATTTCACTAAATCCCTATTTTATCTAAACCAGACAAAATTTCTAACTCAAGCCAGAAGAGAATTCAATAGAAATATCTTACGAAGATTAAAAAGTGTTTTTGGTCAGGCCATCGAATCTTATAATTCTGCAAGTATTGATTACAAAACCTTCGAAGAAGAAAAAAATGATTTCTATGAAATGATCGAATTCAATAAAGAATCAAATAGCAACTTAAAGCTGAATATATGGAAATTAAAAAACGAGTTTAATACTCAATTTAATGAAGATATCTATCCGGATTTTAAGAGGATATTTAATAGGGCAAAGCGTACAAATGAATTCGATTTTGATTCTCTCGAGTATTTCACAAATCTCTATGATATGCCTTTGAGCATGGCGATTCTCGAAAATAATGAAGAAATTGACTTTTTTTCTCCGGAGTCCAATTACATTTCTCCTTTTTATACTGCCGACAACAGGTTAGAGTTGATTTCAAGATACTTGCAGCTTAAATATCTTGCAACTGAGCCGGTGAGAAGTCCAAGAAGTTTTAACACGGAAATTCTCTACGAAAGCTATGATGATTTCATGATGCGACTTCAATTTGAAGATGATGAGTTCATTAAAAAAGAATTAACCCCAGAAGTTTGTGCTTTACTTCTAAAACAGTTAAAGAGTAAATTTCCCCCAAGGGGAGCTGAAAAAGGGAGAGAGGAGGATGCCTTAGCTTTTGTAGGTGCCCCACTTCTTTCGGACGAGGAATTTTACTTCTTCCCAAATCCAGCTCCTCAGGCTTCTTCAAGCTTAATCCTTAGAAATTTTAAGCCCGGCTTAGCAACTCTGAAGCAAGTAGATTTATTTCTTAAAAACAATTTAGAAAAGGTTGGTTATAAAAAACAACTGCATTACTACTACGACATGGATGGTTTTGCTCTGACTACAAGTTTGGAAAAATTTAAATTAGATGGCTCCTCAGTACCCGCGGATCAACGCTTCACAGAAAATCTTGGTGGAGAGGGTAAATTTTCCTATTTCGAAATTTTCAAATCCATCTTTTTTGATGTCGAGTCCGAATACAGAATGTTTGCTTTTATTATCGCATCTAAAGCTGCAACCATGAGCAATGAGGTGATGACCGTAAGTTTTGCTGAGGAAATTCTAAAAAACAGCTATAATTCTCTTCCTAAAGCTTTGAAAGATAGAGTCCTTGCGAATAAAACGCTATCCATTTTCGTCTATCATTTCCATCAAAATGACATCGGACAAGTGCCTGAATTGGATCTAAGCGAGGAACTTACGGTTCAGGATCATCTCAAAAATGCTGGATTAACTCAAATCATTCAATAGGAATATCTCCAAAAGACTAATCGACCGGAGGATTTTCCTCAAAGTATCTTTCAAAGGAAAAATTCCTCTGAATCGTATCTCCCGACTCCAGAATGACGTCGATTCTCATAATCGGGCAATAACCCCAGCCCAGATATCCAATGGCAAAGGAAGAAGTCGGATCTTTTGATACCCTTAGTCGGTCGGCAAATCCTCTACAAAAATTATATTGGACTTCTTTGATTTCATCTTTTCTAAAGGATGGTACATCTAGCCACATGGTATAATTCTTATTTTCCCCACCGGCATTAGAAGGGCTAACGGATGCCTTTATCTCGATTAAACTATCAAGAGGATAGGTCCTTTCTCTGTAAAGAATTTGGCTAAGCACAGTATCACTTAGATTTTCATATTTTTCTCCACGACCTTCCATTACTAATCTTAATAACTCTTGGGTCATATCAAGCTCCTTTTGATTTTTCAGGTCCCTTTTTAATTCCTCTATTTGAGACTTTCTTTCTTGAATTTCCCTTACGCCGATAAAACCAAGACTGATCACTACTATGGAAAAAACGATAGCAATCCATTTCCTTCGCTCTCGTTTTTTCTTGTTGATCTCTTGAAGTTTTTTCTTTTCTGCCAACTCCCTTTGCTCCAAAATATACTTTTCGCTTTTTTGAATCCAATCCAGTTCTTCTTCACTCGGTTTGAATTTTGAAAGGTAGGGTTGAATAAAAGCCAATTGCTTTTCAGAAAAATACTCTCTCGCCTCTTCTTTTACTCCCACTTGACTTTTTATCAATCGCTTGATTTCCAACATGGCCGTTTCTTCCACGCTTCTTTTCTCCGCGATGGGCTTGGCTAGTGAATCGTGCGCAATTTCAAAATTATCGGCATTTTCATTGTAGCGAAGGATTCTACAATTGATAAATAATGCTACCACTTCATCTATCATGGATTGACTCAAATCCGGCAGACGATCAAATAATTCCTTTTTACTTATTGGTTCTTTTGTGCCCTCCAAGGTGGCAAATGGGGAAAGAATTTTCCAGATCAACTCCATACTCAAACCAGAGTATCTTTCTTTCAACTCCTTCGAAATACTGGAAACCTGATCTTCTAAAAAATCCTTCAATACATCTCCAATCTTTCCCATTTCATCCACTTTTGCTTTAGTGAATTCGGCAGGAGATTGCCTCGATTTATCGTCTGTAATATTCAAATACAGCTTATCCAGGAAAACCTGTAAAAATGGCAACTGAATCGTAAGCGATTTCTTATCTCCCTTGATTTTCTGAAAAATAGCTTCCGCCACTGAATCTTCTTCTCCAGATTTAATACTGATATTTGAATCCTCCACCGATGCTGCTCCTATGATTACCTGTTTCACTTTTTCAAGATTCATCGGTTCTACCCTTAGCTTTTTTTGAAGCAACTGCGGGATAGCTCTTTCAAACTCAAACAAATAACCCAAATACTCTTCTCTAATAGAAAAAATCAATTTTACCGGCTGTCCAGATTGAAGAATCCCCTTCACTGTTGCAATAAAAATCTGCTGCTCGGAAACTGAACCTAGTATAAACAGTTCTTCAAACTGATCAAAAATCAAATAAATAGGCCTGAATGATTTTTGATAGACAGCCCTGATTGATTTACCAATAGGTGATAATTCATTCCCTGATTTATCCGTATCATTCTCCCACTCATCTACCCAGTTTTTTTCATCGGATTCAGATTCTACTTTCCCACCTGCATTATTTAAAGCTATTTCTAAAGAATCATTGATATTATTCCCCCTTCTGATCATCAAGGCCAGCCAATCATGAGGCTGAAATTTCCCGGCAAGACCACAATTGATCAAACTTGTTTTTCCAGTTCCAGATGCTCCATAAATAAGCACAATCGAAGACTGAAACACCATTTCATACAAGGCATTGATTTCCTCATCTCTTCCAAAAAAGACATCTCTATCCTCTCTTTGATAGGAATCCAGAAACTTGAAAGGATATTTTTTCATGGGTATCAATTTATATTATTGCTTCTAAAAAAATTAAAACAAATCTTCAGTGCTTTCTTCTTCAATGCCTGTTAAGGTTTTTTTCGCTTGATAAAACAAACTATACACCTTATCAAAATTCATATCCTTCCTGTTTTCTCTACTTGAAAGCCACTTATTAAGGGCATTAATATTAGTATCACTTGGTTTTGGATTGTTTGATTTTTTGACGACTACCCTACTATTATCTTCTATAAAATTAAAATTCAGGTTTAGGTCATCATAGGTATTGCAGTAGGAATAAAAACAAATTTTTGACCCGCCGGATAAAGCCAAACCGTTATAATCGATAATAAATGGATCCAGATTTATATTCTGTCTATAATTATCCTTGAAAAGAATTACCGCATGGGATATCACGGGCGAAGATTCCCTACGTACTTTACTTTGGTCATTATTGGCCTGAATCTCTCCATCCAGTAAGGTGTAATTGTGTAAGTATAATCCATGCTCATCATTTCTTTGCTGATTGAAATCAATCTCATTAATAGAAATCATTCTGTACTCTGCCAAAAAACTTAACTGCTCGAGAACAACGGAGAGATTCTTTTCAGCCTCCAAACAATCATCTTGCTGATAAGAGGAACTACTTATTAATTGTGATATCACATTCAACTTTTCACAAGCTGAATGAAGCCCACTTCCTACTTCCAGTTCTGGGAGTAAATCCAAAGATTCAGATATCAGAAACTCCAATTTGTTTTCAGTATAAATCTCTAAAAGATTCTTTAGTAATTCTGCAAAAGCAAGAATATCCTCTTCAGCTGCATTCCTAAAAAATTTGATCAACCCATCTTTCTGGGAGCTGGATAACTCGACTTTTTTATCTACATGGTGATCCCAAAGGGAAGAAATCAATGCGTAACAGATAAGCTGAAGTCCTCGTTTCGCCGTAATATGGCAGTTTTCGAGGTATCTTTTCATTTTGCTTTCCGAAAAGTCTTCTTCCCCGATTGACATCAGTTTCCGAATTTGAACTCCAATAACCCCCACGTACCCATTGATAATGATCCTTTTGGCAGTCTGTACCAGATGTGTATTCTCCGCCCAATCACTATTAGCGGCTAAAAAATCTCCTGCTTTCCGATTATGTTCACTTATGGCCTTTAATAAATTGCCAGTCAGCAATTCATTGAAGTTGTTTATTGCTTTTTCAGGTTCTTCTTCAGAAAGATTATTATTTGAATTAGGCTTAGTTTCCTGCTCAAAAGCAGGTAAAAACTTATCTAATTGACTCCGATATCTATTAATCAGATTATCAATATTGGTGTATTCAGTATAAAAATGCCCTAACTCTCCAATCTTCTTTTTGAAAGCCAAAAGGGTATTAATTTCATCTGTAATAGAGCCTGTGTTTATCTGTGCATTCTTAAAATAAGTCCATATTTTGGGTTTGCCTTGGTCTTTAAAAACTTGATAGGCAGTATCAAACTCTTCAGCCGTATACTTTCCTACCTTCGTAAAGAAAAGACATACTACGATATCACAGCTTTTTATAGCTTCATTATACTCACTTTGCATTCGAGTATCCGAAATCGCATCAAGGAAATGTTCCCACTGTACCAATTCCAGATAAATCCCTTTTTTGTGCAATCGATCATTCTCTTGGCTGATAAATAGTCTAAATTGATCTCGATCTTCTTTCAGTTCTGAGGAAGAAGCGATAAAAATCCGAATCGTTTTCATAGTTTATCCTTCTGTCAAAAATTAGTATTGTTTCAATTTAACATTATCAATTAGCGAAGTCACTCCCCATTAAAATTTTAAAATGGCCAAGATTCTTAAATATTCCTTTCATTAACATAAGAAGAAACATCTTGGTAAAAAAAATCAAATAGATGATGAATCCAGAAATTCATATACCCTCTTAAAAGATTCTAGGTAATGTTGTCTGTGAAGAATCCCATTATTCCCGCCATTGATACGCTTCGTGACCAAATGGATATCATCTGCATCTGCGTAGGTATTTAAATTGTTCTTTTTCCAAAACCAGCATGCTGAAGTAAGTGCGATCTTAGAATCCAGCAACAGATCCGGATTATTGACACAATCAATCGAGTGATCTTCAGCAAACCGCTGGTAATTTGACTTTCCTGTTAGTTGAATCAGCCCTCTTCCACGAAATCTCCAGCCATCCCCACTTTGCTCGTCTCCATTTCCCATTCGATTTGCATACACTCGATTTGCTATCTTTTCTGGCTTTCGTGCATATTCCTCCGCTATTTCAATAGTTTTGAAATACTTGCCAAAAACGCTTCTTAATCCTTGAGCTGAATAATTTAAATTCTCTTCTACATATTTAAGTCCTCCACTTTCATGAGCTAGCTGAGCCAAAAAATGCGCTTTGCGAAGTGGGGTATTAATCTCAAATTCTGGCAAGACTGAATTCAAATAAGGCAAATAAGATTCCGCCTTAGTCCAGTTCATATCAGGTATAATGGGTTTAATTTGTTCAAGTAATAACATAGCAACCTAATTTGATATTAGAAAAATAATATACCGAATAAAAATTAATAAATACAGGAAACCGCTAAATCGGAACTTGTTCTAAATACAAGACAAAAAGTTTAATTCTAGCTTTCTGAAAAATATTTAGTCATAACCAATTCTGCCTTTTTTCCTTGAGGTGTAAAATCCGGTTCGCGATTATGTTGATTGGGATACCATTTCCAAAAATACACGCCTGCCATCCAGGATTTAGACCAAACCGATTCAAAAAATGCTTCATAGCATAGTGCTTGGGCTTCTTCAGAAAATTCGATTCCTTCTCTTTCATTGGGCCAAACCCATGGTTCGATAGCAGCATCTACCGTATTGCAATAACCAATCTCAGTAAATAAAACTGGCTTTTTATACTTTCTTACTACTTTTTCAATTTTAGGAAGTTGATTTTTCCATCCTGCTTTTAATTCATTCAAATCCGGATTATCCTTATCAGCGAGTGGGAAATAGGCTTGTACTCCAATATAATCCAGTTCATCCCAGAATTTAATTTTCTCGAATTCCGTGAAATTTGCTGCATACACCAATTTACCACTATAAACTTTTCGAATTTGAGAAATAACCTTTCTCCAATCTTCTTCTCTTTCTGAAGTCTTCTCCAGCTCTGTCCCTATGCACAACATTGGTATTTTAAGTTCCTCAGCTAGCTTCGCATAATCCAAAATAAAGCTCCTGTAGTTATCAAACCAAGTCTTCCAGTCCGCATCATTCTTCATTTCTATTTCTCCCGGCCAACTTCCTCTTACCCAAAGATGTGGCTTTAACATATTCATGATTCCTAAAACCTGGGAGGAATCATGAGTTACCTGTATTCCCTTAGCAGATTCTCCCCACCACTTTCTGTCAGCATTTACTTCCCAATTGATTTCTGGACTATTGACTTCACTTTGCCAGCCAAAAGGCGTTTGCGATAAAGCATTTGCTCCAGTTGCTTTCAAAGCTCTCAGTTCGCTACCATTTAATGGCGCTCTGCTGCCTACCCAGCATACCCCTTTCCATTTTTCTACAGCTACAAGCAGCTCTTCTTCTGGCAGGCCCCACCATATCATTCCCAAAGCCATAAAAACAGCAAAAGAACTCAATAAATATTTAGTATACCAAGGCTTGATCATTTTACAAGAAGTGTCTGAATTACAATATCTTCCTCTAATGTACGATGAACAGGACAACGATTTGAAATTTCCAATAATCTTTGTCTTTGACTGTCTTCTAATTCGCCCTCCAAATTTATTAATCTTATAAATCGACTGACTTTAGATTCTTTTTCAGAAGGATTTTTACTGTCATCCAAATGGACTTTGTCATGGTTTAAAAAGACTGTTACCTCCTTTAGATCCCATTTCTTTCGTTCTGCATACATTTTAAGGGTCATGGCAGTGCAACTTCCTAAGGAAGCCATTAAAAAATCATACGGATTGGGACCAAGATTTTCTCCACCGACTTCTAAAGGTTCATCCGCGATCATATGATGATTTGGAGTTTTAATCTCCGTAGTAAAACCAGGTCCAGAAAGCCTCACTTTCACCTGATTCCCATCTGTATCATATAATTCATCTGCCTTTTCCCCGATTGGAACATACCTTTTGCTCCAACTCGCAATCACTTCACCTACATACTCACTATCTGCTTGCTCTGAAAGCAGGTGATTTGACCCGTTTAGGGAAATAAAACTTTTCGGATGCATCGCAGCATTGTAAAGTTCCGCGGCATTGTTTATGCCGACAACCTCATCCTGCGGCGAATGAATAATCAGAAGCGACTTCTTCAATTTCTTCAGCATGTTTTCTAAAGGTTTCTGTTCAAGATCTTCTAAAAACTGTTTTGAAACTCGAAATGGTCTTCCTCCAATATTCACTTCGGCACTTCCTTTTTCTTCTATCTTTTCAATACTTTCTTTAAATAGTTTCTTTACGTGTCCTGCAAAAGCCGGTGCACCAATTGTAACAACAGCCTTTACAGTTGGCAATTCAAAACTTGCATATAAAACAGCTGCACCACCTAAAGAATGACCAACCAACATCTTTGGTGATTCATATTCTTTTTTCAAAAAATCTGAAGCGTCCAGCAAATCTGATATGTTGGATGAAAAAGTACTTTCTTCAAATTCCCCTTCACTTCTTCCTAGACCAGTAAAGTCAAAACTTAAGACTGCTATTCCCTGTTGGGAAAGAGAAGTACTGATCATTCTAACTGCCGAGAAGTTTTGAGAGCAGGTAAAACAATGTGCAAAAACTGCATAGAATCTTGGATTTTGGTCTAACGGGCTATATAAAAGAGCCGCGAGTTCAAGTCCTTTCTGATTCTTAAATGTCAGTTTTATTGGGTTCATAAAGTTTTACTTTTGAAGTTTCTCTACCTTGATGTTTTCCATATTTATCTCTGAAAGTACCTCTAGCTTACCGTCAAGGTATAATTCCTGCATCATACCAACCGGAGTATTTTCAATCTCTGGCTTGAGGTTTAAATAATTTTGAAAGCGAATACCTCCTATTTCCATCACATCCGTTACAGACCTCATTCTTACTCCACCGCCATCTGTCAGATAGTAATAAGCCATGTAATCCATCAAATAATCATCTACCCCAAACCAATATAAAAACTCATCCTCAAAGTCTTCTCCACCGCCTTCTTGTGCAAAAGTTACTTTAATCAAATGATATTCTTCCCCTTTGATTTCGGTAGTTCCCAAATAAGTTTTTAAAGCTGCAGGATCATTTAAACCATAAGGCAAAAACGCAAAATAGGCCACTGAATTCACTGATCGCGTATATTTACCTACCCACTCCTCAGAAAGCGTATCTATTTTCACATTATCGACTGTTCTAACGAAACCCGAATTGTTCAACACATCTTTTACTTGACCTGTCGAATCAGAGAATTCTCTGATATACTCAAATGCGGTTGGAGTTTTATAAATCGTGTAATGAATGTTTCGAAAATCAAACTCAATAATGGAGCTTTTATAATCCTCTCCTCCATGAGCCTCAATGGATTTATCTACAATTTTTTCTGCTTCAGTTCTTGTATCACAGGCTGCAAAAGCCAAAACCGATAGTAGCAATAAAGGGGTAAAATTCTTTATCATATAAGAGGTGTATCTTTTATTTTGATTGATCATTCTGAATTTTTATTTCAAAATCTGAGTATTCATATTCTGCACGGATGTACAACTTTTCTCCGTTTTCATCCATTCTAAAACTTGTCCTATCTCCATAAAAAAGAAACGGCCCGGCAGTAACCATGGAGTTATTCTCAATATAACTTCTATGATCTTTAAGCTGAACTTCATTTCCTAGCATTTCAAAGGAAACAGGATCAAAATAAAACCACCAAACGTCATCTTCTGGTCCATAGTTTACTCTCACTACCTCAGCAAGTTTTCCAGAAGTCAAGTTTTTTTGTCCCTCATAGGTCAAAGTAGCACTTTCATCCTGTAAAAGTTTCCAAGGCTGAGCAATAACATAAAATGCAGCATCAAAATCCTTCTTTTTTGACTTTAAGAAATCAGCATTTTGTACTGAATTACCTCCCATTGTATAGTTCATCTGAGAGCCATCAAAGGTCGAAATGTGCTCCAAACTATCACTTGTCCAAGAGATACTTCCTTCAAAAAAGGGCTTCATTCTAAGTTGAATCCATTGATCAGTTTCACTTTCTAAAGCCCCATCTTCGAAAAGCAATTTTGTCTTTTTCCTAAATTTAAGTGACTCCAGCTGATCCCAAGCCTCCTGACCACCATGTGCTTCTACGGCTTTTTCAATTATTTCCTTTGCCTTTTTCTCAGGATTTGACGAACAACCAATCATCAAAGTCAGTAAAAAAAATCCAAAAAGGAACCCGATTTTAAGTTTCATACTTATTTTCTATTTCAGATTTGAAATTAAAACTACCCTTCTTATAATCCCAAAGTATCGCTAAACCAACTATTCCATACTCAAGTAGCAATAACCCTGGATTCTCATAGTTATCTGGATTACTATAAGCTTGATAAGAAAGTATAGCTGCAAATGACCAAACAGTCAGTGACTTCATTTTTGTCAATAAACTTAATCCGAAAGCAGGAATAATGTACCAAGGATGAACCACGGGCTGAAGAAATAAATAAACCAAATAGCTTAGTGTCCAGACTTCAGCCATTTGAATCGGGCTATTTGGCTTTTTCTTCCAGGCAATAAAAACTATCCAAAGGAAAGTCATCACACTCAATATTTTTGTCAAAGTGGCGATGGTGTTATAGCCTTTGATCCAAAAACCCACTTCTCGCAAGAGGTAATAAATGGAGGCATTAAATTCGAATTTCCCCTGATATAATTGTAAACTTTCCAAGAGATACTGCCAAGATCCATCCCAAAGTAAGGGAGAAAATAAAGCTGCTAGAACTAGCAATGCAACAAGCCAAAAGGAATAAGATCTCCTTATTTTTTGCGAGCTGAGCAACGATGGACCTAGCATCAGAGGAAGAATTTTAATTCCAATAGCCAAAGACCAAAAACCACCCGATGCGGCAAGTTTATCTTTTCCAAATGTCCAAAGAGCTAATAGCAAGGCCAATAAGACCAAGCCTTCAAAATGTAGGTTTCCAGTGATTTCGAGTATAACCAAGGGATTAAACCAATACAGCAAAATGGATTTTGGAGGAATCTTCTCACTATTAAGAAGCTGTAACAACAGCACAAAAACTAAGATTTCTGCTAAAATCAACAGAATTCGAAGTGCCACTATTCCTTGCCAAGAATCCTGATTTGCACCAAAGGAGGTAATCCAAAATAGCAATTGATTACTTGGCGGATAGATAGAATAATATTCAGGCGAATTCATTATTTCAAACAAATCCTCCAAATAACCACTCTTTAATTCAGGATGATTCAGAAGCCAATCCTTAGGAGTTTCCAAATAGGAATTTTGCTCAACTCTGATCAACTCCCCATCCCACAAAAATCTAGCATAATCTTCTGACCATTTTGGAATTGAAATCAACAAAATCAAACGTAATACTAAGCCTCCCAAAAACCACCAAACAAACTTTTTACACTTGATGTCTGTAGTAGCAAATAGAGAATACATTAGCCCAAAACAGGCTGAAAAAATTAAAAATATTGTAAGAAAATTTTCTCTCGGAATATAACCCAACCATAATATCCCCAATAATAAGCAAAGCCAAATGGAAAATTGAATAACCGGTTTTATGGCAACTTTCAAAGCCCAAGAGCCCTTCTCAGCTCTTCATCTTGAAGTCCATTTCTTTTCCAATAATCCAGCATCTCCATGTTTTTTCTGGTGCCGATTGTCCTTTCCACACTTCCATCAGGTTTGGTTTGAATTTCTTCCCAGCTCAAAATCTCATAGGGAAAAAACTGCTGGTACCTTACGAGTAGCTTCCTGTTGATCGTTTTGTATTCAAGGCTGAGCTCTTCCTGATTCCCACTGATTTTCCTCTTACTAATGGAGGCTCTCTCTACTTTTAGAGGAATATGTGAAAATCTCTGGAAAGTCAAAGAAGGTATCAAACGAACATCTCCCTCAGGAACAATAGAAGGATTCAGGCGAATTGTATTAAAAATCTCATCTTCACTCGGCCCCTCCAGTTTTAGCTCTTGATCACCTTCCGATTCAAAATAGGAAAACAGTTTTACTCTATAAGATCCATTCTTCCAATTCATTTGGGTAAAGGCTTGCCCGCACCACTCTGTAACGGATGAAGTGATCTTGAAAGCATTTTCTTCATCGTAAACCGGTGTGAAAACAGAAAGCATGGTATTGTAAGGATAAACTCCAGTGACGAACTCCCGGGTCATATTCATCTTCAGAACTTTTCTGGCATCAGCTCCGGCATCTTGGGGATTATCTAACTTCACCTGTTTTCTTTTAGAAAAATCCTCCGTGACAAATATCATCACTGCCGTTCCTTCACGCATTTCTCCGTAGCGATACTGCTCTAGATCAAAGACATTAATTTCTGCTTTTCCTTGATACCAATAGCTGGAAAATTGATCTTCATCTACTCCACTTCTTGGGTTCCCTCCGCAGCCGATTAAAACTAAGAGCGTAAAAAAGATTGCTAAATGTC
The DNA here is from genome assembly GCA_965659625.1 of uncultured Algoriphagus sp. Classification (GTDB taxonomy): domain Bacteria; phylum Bacteroidota; class Bacteroidia; order Cytophagales; family Cyclobacteriaceae; genus Algoriphagus. Next base: position 74,349 of record CBFHWO010000014.1, read on the forward strand.
TCATTTCAAATCTGTTTACCAATATTTAAAAATGGTCAAAATTATTTTGTATCCAGCGCCGAAAACGCCTTTTACAGTACCACTGACTTTAGAAACACCAATTCTTTTCCGATAATTCACTGGTCTTTCCAGATACTTCAAGCCTTTTTTATGTGCTTTGATTTGCATTTCAATAGTCCATCCAAAATTTTGATCCACCATATTCAACTCTAATAATCTTTTCCATGAAATAGCTCGAAAAGGACCCAAATCCGAGAAATTGGCATTTTGAATGCGTCGCATCAAACTCGTAGCAAGCCAGTTTCCAAATATTTGAGGAAAGGTCATAGAGCCAGCTTCTCTTTGACCTTTTGCTCTGGAACCGATTACCATATCTGCTTCTTCTTCCAATATCGGCTGAACCAGATAAGTCATCTCTTCAGGATAATCACTGTAATCCCCGTCTAAAAACACAACTATGTCCGGTGGTATTTCCTGCTTTTCAATCCAAGCCATGGCCGTTAGGCAAGCCTTTCCATATCCTTTTTGAGGTTCAAAAACCACAATAGCACCTTCCCTTTCAGCAGCAGCTTTGGTCCCATCGGTAGAATTATTATTTGCCACCACCACATTCCTTACAAAATTTGGGATTTCGCGAATTACATATCCAATTGATTTTTCCTCATTATATGCCGGAATTATCACATCAATGATCGCTTTGTTACTGGATAAATTTCTATTTCCCAAGACTATATGCTTTGAATGAGGTAATGAAAACAAGGCTATATCCTAAAGCCAACATCAGGTGAAAAGGAAGCATTTCAAATGTTTCCCATTGAATATGAAGGAATACCATTCCCCAGAATATCAAGGCAAAAAGACCTTCGAAATAGGTTGTGACAGGAATTTTAAAATGGATGTAATTATTCATTTTCAACTCTTGGTTTCCACTTTCTAAATTAAATTTCGGGGTCCGGATAAATGGTGATTTCTTACCTGTCAATCCTTCCCATACCGCCTGAGCATTGTGAAGAGCTAATCCCATGGAAACAGATAGGAATATGGGAAGTTGCCAAAATACCTGTCCAAGACTTTTGATAAAGGATCTTCTTGCATAGAAATACGAGACAAGATACACGCCAGCAATTATGACAAAACCTATCATAAATATGCCAGCTAACTTAACTAGCGTTTCGGGAATCATACCCGTAATTCCTGCCCACCATACTCCTATGCTACTGAAGCTTACCAATAAAATCGCAATGAAAATACTACTGTTAAATAAATGTGCTAATGCATGAAACTTGACCCTAAATGGAAGTTCTTGGGATAAAACTCCACTGATATGCTTGACAGCACACTCTGCCCCTCCTTTTGTCCATCGGAATTGTTGAGATTTTACAGCTGACATAATTGGTGGCAATTCAGCAGGTGATTCAATTTCTGGTCTGTAGACGAATTCCCATCCTTTTCTTTGGGCCCGGTAACTCAAATCAAGGTCTTCTGTCAACGTATCATCATGCCAGTTGCCAGCATCAAGTATGCAGCTTCTCCTCCAGATTCCTCCTGTTCCATTAAAATTGATGAAAGCTTGCTGATTATTCCTTCCCATCTGCTCAATCAGGAAATGTGCATCCAAAGCAAAAGCTTGTAATCGAGTGAGTAAAGAATAATTTCTATTCAAATGAGTCCAGCGAGTCTGTACCATTCCAATTTTTTCTGTAGAAAAGAATGGCAAAGTCTTTAATAGAAAGTCTGGGTCAGGGACAAAATCAGCATCGAAAATTGCAATAAACTCCCCTTTTGCTTTTTCTAATCCAAATTTTAAAGCTCCTGCTTTAAATCCTACTCTATCATTTCTATGAATGTATTGAAAATTGATTTCTGGAAACTCTTTCAATTTGTTTTTAATGAGATCTGCTGTTTCGTCTGTACTATCATCCAATAGTTGAATCTCCAAAAGTTCTCTTGGATAGTTAATTTTTGAAGCTGCTTCAATCAATCTGTCTACCACATAGACTTCATTGAATATTGGAAGTTGAATGGTGACTTGTGGCCAGCTTTCCATACTTTTCATAGGAGTGCTCGAAAGTTTCTTCCTAGCCTTCCAAAAATTCCACAGGAGATTTCCCTGAGCCAAACTGTACACAAAAATGAACAGCATCCCCAGAATATATATTCCTATCAAGAGGTAAAGAAAGATCATTTAGGCATTTAGCTTTACGGAATCATTTCCAATAATAATGGGCAATTCATTGACTCGACCTTCTTCTGTATCATTTTCCAACTTCAAAACGCCTCTTGGACAAACAGATGAGCAAACTCCACAACCAACACAACTCGCTCTCACGATATTTTGACCTCTTTGGGCATACCATCTTACATCAATTCCCATCTCACAATAAGTGGAACAATTGCCACAAGAGATACATTGTCCACCATTTGTAGTGATTCTAAACCTTGATTTGAATCGTTGGACTATACCTAAATATGCCGCAAGAGGACAACCAAACCTACACCAAACTCTATTTCCCATAAATGGATAAAACCCAGTTCCAACTACTCCTGCAAAAGCTGATCCAATGGCAAAACCGTAGAACGAATGTAGCTGGTTAGTCACATTTCCCAAAAGACTATATCCTGAAAAGTAATTTGCGATGGTTAAAGCGGTCATCACAACAGCAAGAACCAACACACCATGAACAATGACTCGCTCGTATTTCCAGGCCTTTAAACTCTTATCAGAAAGTTGTCTATAAGGGTCTCCAACCGTCTCAGCCAATCCTCCACAACCACAAACCCAGGAGCAATACCATCGCTTTCCATAGAAATAAGTAAAGACCGGCACTCCGATGATGATCAATAAAATACCCCAAATCAACATAAACATCCCTACTCCTCCCGCACTTAGAAAGGCCTCGATTTGATATTCATAGAAAAAATCGTAGTCTAAAGGCCATATATTTTTAAAATCAAAATAAGGTTGATTCAATAAAACAAGAATTTCCGGAATCAAAAACGCAAAAGCTGTCTGGAAAAAAATGACAGAGGTAGTTCTTAATTGTTGATATTTATTTCCCCGATATTTTCTGAACATTCTGATTCCCATCACTAGGATCGCAACGGTATAAATCAAGCCATACAGAAACCATTGACTTGCCGGATTCCCACTTAGTAATAAACTGATTGGATCAACCATCGCAACTAAAGTGACAATGTATGCAGGGAACCAATAAAGAATAATGTAAAAAAGGATCAGATATGCGCCAGTGATCATTCCCATCCAGCCACGGTTTTTCATGGCTGAGTGATATATTCCATTGTTTTTTACTCCCTCTGGTTCACCTTTATATTTCGGAAGATTGTAAAATAACCCTCCAACCATGGCCAATCCAATTGAAAGAATAAAAAATAACCAAGGGTTGTCTTTCACAGGACTTGATAAACTTGCTTTTGCCAGCGGAAAGCTATAGTCATCCCAAATAACCTGATCCCAAAGTGATTGGTCTTTTAAGGCGTCATTATAGTCATTGAAATTGGAACTGAATTCACTTAAAAAAGAGAAGTTTGAATTGAACTCTTTCCCATACATGGGCTCTAAGATTTCCAACATTTTCTCTTGATGGATATCTTTTGTATTCTGTTCAACCTGTTCTTTTTCTAATGTATATGTTCCCAGAAAAGGAATAACAGTGAAGGTAATCACCCCGACCAGAAAGAAGAAAATCCCTATTTTTTGAATTAGTTTCATACTCTTGCCCCGAATAGTTTTTGGATGAAAGACTTCTTAGATACCTGTATTGCTGTCCCATATTGAGAATTGAAGGCTTTTTGTATTTCCCTATAATAAGGAGCAAAAAACTCAGGATCAAAATTTGCTTTTTCCAGCTTAGAAATTACTTTTTCACCCAACCATTTTTCTTTAATTACCTGGTCAAAAAATTCATGTTTTAATCTAAACCCAAAGTTGTTCACACCTAAGATTTCTCCATCTTTATTCATCAACATTCTGAATGCAACCTTTCCAGATGAATGTTCCCAATAAAATGAAGTGATCATTTCTTCGGACCATTTTGCGGGCACCGTTCCATAAGTTTGATATTCTATATCTAGAAATTTTGCAGAATTGAACCAAACCCCTGGTTTATATGCTGTTGACTTTCCATTTAACGTATAAGCAAGCGTTTCGCCATGCATTCTTCCGGTGTACCAAACTTGTTCTATAGGTCTTCTGTCCATTGCCGGAACATCATGAAATTCTGCGCAATCGCCAATAGCATACACATTGGGAATATTGGTTTTAAAATGAAAATCGACTTTTACTCCTAGATTTACCTCCAATTCACTTTTTTTGAGAAAGTCAATATTTGGTGTGACTCCCGCAGTTAATCCTACAAATTGGCACATTATTTCCTCACCTTCAGAAGTTATTACCGCCTTGACATGTCCATTTTGGTCTGAAATTATTTCTTTTAACTGAGTCTTTAATCTTAGGTCAATATGATGCTCCAAAATATGCCTTTCGACTAATTCCGATTCTTCTTTTGGTAAAATATTATCCCAGAAATTCTCTTCCCTGACCAGAAAGGTGACAGGGATTTCCCGATAGGTAAGCATTTCTGCCATTTCAATCCCTATCAATCCACCTCCAACAATTACCGCTTTTTTTACTCCCGATTTTGTTTGTTCTTCCATTGTTTCCAAATCTTGTTTGGAATACAATCCTTGAACTCCCTGCAGGTCCTGACCTGGCCATCCAAATTTATTAGGCTTTGAACCAGTAGCTATGACAAGTTCATCATAGGCTAGACTTTCACCAGATTTGAACAAAAGTTTCTTAGCTTCAAAATCAACTTTCTCTACCCAAGCTTGAATCAATTCAATCCGGTTTTTCTCCCAAAACCAAGATTCATAAGGTTGTGTATGTTCAAACTTCATATGTCCCATATAGACATACATCAAAGCAGTTCGAGAAAAGAAATATTTTGATTCCCCAGAGATTAAGGTAATCCTTACTTCTCCATCCAGTTTTCTCAATTGGCGGGCACAGGTCACCCCGGAAATCCCATTGCCAATAATGACAACATGGCGTTTGTTTTTCATTTAAGTCTGGGTTTTAAGAAAGCATTATTGTTCGTTAAGATTCCAATCGTAATCTAAATAACTGATTTTCGCATTCCTATCAATTTTTACTTTGCTATACTTATTCAAAAAATCGATCAAGGTCCCGTTTTCGGTGAAATCACCTTTGAACCAAGAGAAAATAGAAGAAAGTTGAACAGCACTTTTTGTGATTTTATTCCGCAAACCATCATTTATAAAAGCCACTGCCTGAGCGTCTAACTGCTCATTTAATTTTGAAGGCATGAAAGCTTCATTCAAAAGTGGAGGGCATGAAATAGAGGCACAATTTACAGCAAAATGAATCCTTGGTTCATCAAACTCTTTTCTAAGAATTCCATGTTCGATCTCATCTAAGCTAAAATCCTCTCCCTCGATTTGAAAGAATTTATAATGCCAAACATCACTGATCAAAGGGATTTTCAAGGAGGGACCTAAATCTTTAATACTTTTGGTTGGATAATTATCAACAATTAGCTTGACTGTAAACGCATTGTAAGCATTGATCCAATAGGATAATTGTTCCTCTCTTGACCATGTGCTTTTGACGGGTCGGGTCTCACTCAAAGTTTTCAAATAGGCATTTAACTTAGATTTATCCTTGATAAAACCTTCGTAATTTACCATTCCAGAGGAGTTTACATGTTTTTTTAGCAGTTCATCCCAAGGCTTGTGGTCTGGTGCATTTTTAGGAGAAGTATTTTCTTCCTTATTTGATCTTACTGACTCGGCATCAGAATTAAGGTTTTTATTAACCTCTGAATTAGAATTTTGACAGGATAAATAAAAGAATGCCAATCCGGCAAGCAAATATGTTTTGATTTGGTTCATTATTTCTTTTTTCTTCACTTACGCGTTTATCCTCTTTTAAGATGACCCAACTTTACCATTTGTCGTTTCTCTGACAATCAAATGTACTAATAGACTTTCTCTCCTTTATTTAACCAAATTCCCCAGCTTTTGGAATAGGTATGTACCTCATCGGTTGGCTTTTTATCTTTAAAAAGTGGTAGTTCATCATTAGACCATTGAATAATACCGCCGTACAAATTATACACATGTTTAAACCCTTCTTCTTTTAGCTTTTTCCCAATTTCCTGCGACCTAGCTCCCACCGTGCAATAGACTAAAACTGGCTTTTCTTTGTCTAATCCATTCATTTTTTTGACATCGAAAGTTTCATACCCAACCCATTGGGAATTTTGAAGGTGAGAAACATCATACTCTTCTTTTTCCCTTGTATCAAGGACCTGATACTCAGAAAGATCTTTTAATTCCACTGGCTTAATTACTGGAAAATCATTGTCATATAGCGTACTTAACAGCGTTTTGTAGGCAATTGATTGGGCAATTGATTGGGCAATTGAAAAAAATGGCATCCCTATCAACAAAATTGCTAGTAAAACCTTAGGGAAATTTTTTAAATATGGAATTTGGGCTTTCATAGCTATGAAACTTAGCTAATCCCTCAAGGGTTCAAATCAAGCATAAAAATCTGACAATCGGGCCAAACCTTTTCTGTCTTTGATGATTATCCGCTTTCCTTCCAACTCTATTAGATTATCTTTTTTAAACTCGGAAAGCAGTCTGATGACAGACTCAGTGGCCGTACCCACCATTCCTGCAATTTCCTCTCTACTCAGAACCAAATCTATTTTTTGACTTTCTCCTCCTTCCACGCCATAAGAGTTTCCCAACTGAATAAGAACAAAAGCCAATCTTTCCCTAATGCTCTTTTGAGTGGCATCTGTTAGTTTTTCTTCCATTACCCCAAGTTCATGACTCAATGCTTTGGTGATTCTTTTGAAAAAAGGAGTATTGTTAAATAAGGTACTTAAGAATGCTTCTTTTGGAATAAAGCAGATTTTAGCGTCCTCTACAATCATGGCAGAATTAGAATAGTTCTCTTCTCCTAATAAGGCAGAATATCCAAGAAAATCCCCTTGTTTTGATAAATGAAGAATTTGTTCTTTTCCGTTGGAAGCTGTTTTGAATACTTTTACAACACCAGAATTAATACAAAAAATACCTAACGGTTTTGTTCCTTCATAAAACAAAATTTGACCTTTTCTATGTGAAATCAGGTTTTTGTTATCAGAAATAGTACAGACGTGCTGCTCTGGCAAATCAGAGAAAAGTGACAATTTTCTACTTGCGCATAGCTCACAAGGCGTGTTTCTAGAATGACCACTCATAATTGTCTAAATTTTTCCTCGAAATTTAAAAAAAGACTGACATAAATCATAAGAATTGAGTCTATTTTGGAGATTCAGGAAAGGATTTGATCTGTGAAAACATCTTAGAATCTTCATTCCACTCCATACTAAAATGGTTTATTCCATTAGAAATAACTAAATAATTCGATTTTATTTTCTGATGGTACAAGCATGCTTGCTCCATTGTCTTTTGACTTAACTTAATGGAAGGTGCTTTGCATTCTATAAGCAAATAAGGTTTCCCCTCTTTGTTCCAAACTACCAAATCAGTTCTTTTCTGTAGATTATTATAAATGAGTCCTTTTTCTAACGAAACTAACCCCTTAGGATAGCCCAAATGATTAATTAAAAAATTTATCCAATGTTGCCTCACCCATTCTTCTGGAGTTAATATCAAAAACTTCTTTCTGAGGCTGTCAAAAATTCCTAATTTCCCATCCATTTCCTGAAGCTTCGGTTCAAACGCTGGAAGATTAAGATTTGGCAATTGAATTCTATCCGAACTCTGATTCATAACTCAAATATGTACAATATTACTCAGTTGAAATTGAAGAATTTTATAAAGTTAAATCCCATTTGGATAATTTCTGGCTTGTTTATTTTCGTTTCATGCCAAAAGCCAAAAATTCAAGTTGACGTTATTTACCATGGAGGAACCCTTTACACAGTCAATCAAGAGTTCGAAATCGTAGAGGCAGTTGCAATCCAAGATGGGAAATTTGTGGCGGTAGGATCCGAAAATGATATTTTGTCTTCCTATGAATCAAATAAAACTATAGACTTGGCAGGCAAGTCTGTCTATCCAGGTTTTATTGATGCTCATACCCATTTTTTCAGATATGGAGAAGGACTGAGAGTTTTAGACTTGGTTGGCACAAATAGTTTTGATGAACTGGTTCAAAAAGTAAAAAACTATTCGGATGCAAATCCCGATGAGGCATGGATATTAGGTAGCGGTTGGGATCAGAATCTGTGGGAGGGTCAAGAATTTCCGACTCGTGAAAAACTGGATGAACTCTTTCCAGACACTCCTATTTTATTGACAAGAATAGATGGTCATGCTGCCTTAGCTAACCAAAAAGCATTGTCACTTGGTGGAATTAATGCTACAACAAAAATGCTCGGAGGTTCGGTTTTGGTAGAAAATGGAAAAACAACTGGAGTCCTTATTGACAATGCCATTGATTTAGTAAGTTCTAAAATCCCGAAAACAACGGAAGAGCAAGCAAGAAAATCACTTTTTGCTGCACAGGAAAACTGTTTTGCTGTAGGCTTGACTTCTGTTGCAGATGCAGGCCTAGATCGAGAAGTTATTGAGTTATTTGAAAAAATGTATCAGGACTCCTCTTTGAAAATGAGAATCTATGCCATGGTAAATCCTACGAAGGAAAACATGGATTATTATTTTGAAAAAGGAACATTTCAAGATAATAACTTAACTGTTCGAAGTTTCAAAGTTTATGGAGATGGAGCTTTGGGCTCTCGAGGAGCGGCTCTCCTCAAGCCATATTCAGACAAACCTGATGAAACAGGATTTTTATTGAGTACCGAAGAAGATTTTAAAACTCTAGCTTCGAAAATGTATGAGCAAGGATTTCAAATGAATACGCATTGTATTGGAGATTCTGCTAATAGAACATTGTTGACTATTTATTCCGATGTTTTGAAAGGAAAAAATGAGTTGAGGTGGAGAATAGAACATGCTCAGGTCGTGAACCCTATGGATATCCAAAAATTTGCTGAGTTCAACATAATTCCTTCTGTCCAACCAACTCATGCCACTTCAGATATGTATTGGGCTGAGCAAAGGCTTGGGCCAGATCGAATAAAGCATGCTTATATTTTTAAAGAATTATTAGATCAAAATGGAATGATTGCTTTGGGAAGTGATTTTCCGGTTGAGTCTATTAATCCTCTTTACACTTTTCATGCTGCAGTGGCTAGAAAAGATAAAAACAATTGGCCTGATGATGGATTTCAAATTGAGAATAAACTGACTAGAGAGGAAGCATTGAAGGGCATGACAATTTGGGCTGCTTACGCAAATTTTGAAGAAAATCTTAAAGGGAGTATTGAAGCAGGTAAATTGGCAGATTTGGTCATTATGGAAAATGACATCATGGTTGAGGATGCAAAAAACTTGCGGGAATTACCAATTTGGGCCACAGTAATAGGAGGGAAAACTGTCTATCAAAAAGTCAAATAAGGCGTGATTTTTTTGATCCATTCGGGTTTAAATATTTTTATCCCGTTCAAGTCTTCAATTGATTTAAAGTTTCCATGTTGATTTTTATAGGCTAAAAGTACTTTGGCTTCTGAATATGAGATATAAGGGTGCTTTGCCAAATCTGTGATCTCGATATTGTTTATTTCAATTTGCTTAAAAATCAATGGGTCAAAATCAAAATATTCCCAAAGAGCATCTACCGTTTCAGATTTTAGACCATAAACTTCTAATAGCTGCGCGGAATTATGAAATCCTCCCAATTGGTTTCTATACTTAATAATTCTCCCGGCAGTACTTGGTCCAATTCCCGGGACAATTTGAAGTGTAATAGAATCTGACTCTGAAAATAAAATTCTATTAAGGTTTTCGAACTTTTTCTCATCAGATTTTATTTTGACCGTATCCTCTGGGTTAAAAACTAGATTTGGAGAGGTTTTTAACACTAAACCCAAATCCCGAAGAGAATCTAGTTTCTCCAAATAGATAATATGATATTCTTCCGCTTCTTTTTGTTTGAAAAAATGAAAGATTGAAGGGAATACAATCATTAAGGAAAGAAATGGGATTAAGAATAAAAACCCTCTAGATTCCTTGTTGGAGAACCCTAGATAGGATTTGAGCCAGAAAAAAATATTTCCTTTCATATAAAAAATTGATAATATGTCCTGATTGATTCTTACAATCACTTATAATTTAAGAATATTTAATTCTTAATTCAAAATAGATAAATATCGACGTAATTAAACGAATCTTATTTAGATTAATTACAAATTGAAATATCGTATCGCAAAAAGGACCTATACAATTCCTTTGTCTGTTAAATTTGCGAGGCAAGTCATTTTCTATGCAGATCAAGTTTAGAACTTTAAGTTTATCACATAAAACAGCCCCCGTTGAGATCCGAGAGATTATCGCTCTTAGTGATCAGGAAATACAGCGGATTTTATTGAAACTGAAAGATTTTTTCAGCCTCAATGATGTCCTTATTTTATCCACCTGCAATCGAACTGAAGTTTATTATAGCCATGACCTTGATTTAAGTACTGAAATCATAAAATTGGTAGGTCTCGAAAAAGGCCTTCCTGATGTGGTCAACTACCTTGAATATTTCAAAATTTACAACAACGACAGAACTGCCATTTCGCATTTGTTCAGAGTAGCTATGGGTCTGGAGGCACAAGTTGTAGGTGATATTCAAATATCTAATCAAGTGAAAAGAGCCTATCAGGCATCAGCAGACCTGGAAATGGCGGGTCCATTTTTACACAGACTGATGCATACAGTTTTCTTTACAAACAAAAGAATTGTTCAGGAAACCAGTTTTAGAGAGGGAGCTGCTTCTCTATCTTATGCTGCAATCGAACTGATCGAAAGCCTTACATTAAATACCTATCAACCAAGAATTTTATTGATTGGTGTTGGAGAAATAGGTGAGGATGTAGCGAAAAACATGGTTCACTTACCTAATGCAAAGGTTACAGTAACCAATAGAACTCTTTCGAAAGCAGAAGAAATCGCAGCACCACTAGGTTTTCAAGTCGTTCCATTTGAAAATTGCATTGATGCAATGGAAGATGCTGATGTAATTGTTTGCTCGATCATGAAAAGCGAGCCTTATATTACAAAAGAACTTATCAAAAAATTTGATATCCCAAGTTATAAACTTTTAGTGGACCTTTCAGTACCTAGAAGTATTGAAACTTCTGTGGAAGATGTTCCTGGCGTTATTCTTTATAATGTGGATAACATTAGAAGCAAAACAACAGAAGCCTTAGAAAAAAGACTAGCCTCAGTTCCTCATGTTGAACATATTATCGAGGAAAGCATCGAAGAGTTTTACAGTTGGAAAAAAGAAATGATGGTTTCTCCAACAATCAATAAACTGAAACAGACCCTTGAGCAAATACGACGTGAGGAATTAAGTAGATATTTAAAAAATGCGGATGAGAAAGAGTATGCTGTGATTGATAAAATCACAAAAAGTATGATGCAAAAAATCCTCAAAGTCCCTGTTGTACAACTCCGAGCTGCTTGCCAAAGAGATCAGGCAGAAGAAATGATAGAATTTATTTCAGATCTTTTTGACTTAGATCGAGAGAACGAAAAAAAGTAATTTATCAAATTGAAAAAGAGAAATGACCAAAGGATTGTATAAACCTTTGGTCATTTTATATTTGGGACCTTTATATCAAATCCTGCTTCCACAAGAATGAAAGTAATCTTTAAAATACTCAGCTTCATTATTTTCAATTTCTTATCAATTTCTCTCACTCAAGCTCAAACTTGGGAAGTTTATGATTATAACTACAGATTACAAAGTCGATTGCTTTATGATGAAGTTGATCTGTTAAGCGAATCTGTACGAATCGGGAAAAAAGATTCGATTCTTAGTTTACTTTCCGCCGATCTGACACCCGCTGTTTCACTTCAAGGAAGTGAGGTTTATCAATATTTAGAGCCTTGGATTTTAGTGAAAGGTCCAAATGGAATTGGTGCATTTCACGAATATGGTCAACAAGTTCTCCCTCTTGAATACGATGAAATTCAAACTTATTTCAACTTACTTTTAGCTCGTAAAGGGAATAAGTATTGGATTTTTGAAAGAGGTAGTGGCAAAACAACATCATTAGGATCTTTGGATGAGGCAAAACTGACAAAAACTGGCATGCTCATCACTAAAATTGGCAATGAGTATTTTATCCCTTTATCCCGGGCAGGCCAAAAATCTTTTCAGTTGCTTGAAGATTCAGAAGGTGACTTTTTATTAACAAAAGAAGAAACGGGATATGGTCTGATCAATCGTGAAGGAGACTATGTGATGGATCCAGTGGTCGATGAGCTAAAGCATAATAAGGGTAATTTTTATTTCGGTTTCGATGAAAATCAATTTTTACTTATTGAAGGGAATGATTTAAAAGCGAATGTTAGATACAACTCATTTCATAAGATTACCCTTGAAAATGGGATTATGCTGGAATATATCCATGGAAAACTTCGAAGGGTCATGGAAGAAGATGGGATTTTATTAGATGCCGTAGGGATAGAAGAAGTAACGAAAATTGATGAAGATTTATATAATGTAAGATTTCGTGATGGAAACCTTGGTTTGCTTAATAAAAAAGGATGGTTAGTGAGACCTAATGCTCCATTTGAAAAAATAATGGCCGGCTCCAATGGCCTTTTCCCTGCCGTAAAAGATGGAAATACTGGCTTCGTAAATTCAGTTGGTGAATGGATAATAATGCCACAATTTGAAAGAGTCACCTTATTTTCAGAATCTCTGGCAACTTATCAAAAAGGTGGCAAATGGGGTGTTATAAAAACAAATGGGGAATTTATTGGAAATGCCTCTTGGGACCAGATAAAACCGTTTTCTGAAGGTTTCTTCATTGTTCAAAGCAACAATAAATTTTATCTACTCAAATCTGATGGAGAAATAATAAACCCAGAATCTTTTGATCAGATCTTGAGGACGAGTGATGGTCATTTCATTGCAGAAAAAGATGGTAAATCTGGAATTCTTGACCCTTCGGGTAAGGTCTTGATTCCATTGGAGTTTGAAAATATTCAAAGAGTAAATAGAGATTTTATTATTGTTCAAAAGGAAGGGAAAACGGGATTAATTTCTGACTCTGGAGAAATTTTATTGCCTCTAGCATTTGAAAATATTTTAATCGATACAGAAACAGGGAAAATTTTAACAAAAAATCTATATGAACCTGTTGTAGTTGTAGAACCTGAACCCACTGGAAAGAAAAATAAAAAAAGGGACTAGGTCCCTTTTTTCTTATTTTTTATCCGATTTACCTTTTCCCGAATCCTTCGAATCAGAATCAGATTTGGCTATTGAATCCCTCATGGATGTATCTGATTTAATATTTTCCATTCGGTAATAATCCATCACTCCAAGTTGACCACTTCTGAAAGCCTCGGCCAATGCTTTAGGAACTTCCGCTTCCGCTTCGATAACTTTCGCTCGCATTTCTACATTCCTTGCTCTCATTTCTTGCTCCAATGCAACAGCCATTGCTCTTCTTTCCTCTGCTTTTGCTTCAGCAACTTTTAAATCCGCAGATGCCTGATCGATCTGAAGTTTTGCTCCGATGTTAGTACCTACGTCAATGTCAGCGATATCAATTGAAAGGATTTCAAAAGCGGTCCCAGCATCTAAACCTCTTTCCAAAACGAGTTTGGAAATCTTATCCGGGTTTTCTAACACACTTTTATGGTTGGAAGCCGAACCAATAGAAGTCACAATACCTTCTCCTACCCTTGCCAAAATCGTTTCTTCACCGGCACCACCAACAAGCTGAGCGATGTTTGCTCTTACCGTAACTCTTGCTTTTGCAATCAATTGAATCCCATCAGCTGCAACAGCTGCCACATTTGGAGTATTGATTACTTTAGGATTTACAGAAATCTGAACAGCTTCAAATACGTCTCGGCCTGCCAAATCAATCGCTGTTGCCTGTTTAAAAGATAGAGTGATGTTTGCTTTGTCTGCTGAAATCAGTGCTCTGATAACGTTTGGCACATTGCCTCCTGCCAGAAAGTGTGTTTCCAAATCATTTGTCGTCAATTCTAAACCCGCTTTGGTAGCAGTGATCATTGAATTGACAATTATGCTTGGTGGAACTTTTCTAATTCTCATACCAACGAGTTCCAATAGACCTACTCTGACATTCGAAAATTGAGCAGTAATCCAGAGATTTACAGGAACAAAATAAAGGAAGATGAACAGTAATACGATTCCTGCCACCGCAGCAATCAGAATAAACAATGAGCTATTTGGATCCATATTATTTTACTATGATTTGATTATTTAAAATTTTCATTACGATAATATCAGAACCTACTGTAATATAACCAGATTCAGATTTCACTTCATAAATTTTTTCTCCAATGGAAGCCTTTCCAATTGGCTTAATATCAGAGATTGCTTTACCCGGCATTCCTACTTGGAGTCCAATAGTTCTTCCATCAAATGCACCTCCCTGATTAGTGTTTTTTAATGAAAACTTGTTCCAGACTCCTGATTTAAAACTGTAAACAATTGCAATGAGATTCAATAAAGCTGCAACCCCAGTAATTAACCAAGCAGTACCAAGATCAAAAGATAAAAAGGCATAGGCAACTCCTACTAAACTTATTATCAATCCGAAGGCTCCCACGACTGTTGTACCTGGTACAAAAAGTACTTCGGCAACCATGAGGATTAAACCTATTAAAAGTAGAGTAGAAAGAATTATTATTGTCATCTTAGATTGAACTAGAATCCTAAAATACGAGAATCCTACATAGAGTATCTTATAAAAAGAAAAAAACCCGGAATATTCCGGGTTTTAAATCAATATGCTTTTGCAAAATAAACTCTTCCTTCTGAAGTATTGCCTGTTAATACACATTCGCCAGCTTCTTCTTTCCTTGATAAAGGGATGCATCTAATAGTTGCCTTAGTAAGTTCCTTTATCTTATCTTCTGTTTCAGGTGTGCCATCCCAATGAGCAGAAATAAAACCTCCTTTATTTTCAAGGACATCTTTAAACTCATCCCAGGAATTCACTTCGGTAATCATATCTTCCCTGAAGTCAAAAGCTTTGGAATAAATGGATTGCTGGATTTCTTCTAGCAAACTACCGATTTTCTCTGAAATTGGTTGAGATGCTAATTCAAATTGAGACTTTGTCAAATTATCTCTCCTTGCTATTTCAATCGTCCCATTTTCCAAATCTCTCGGTCCTATTGCAATCCTTAATGGAACGCCCTTGAGTTCATATTCTGCAAATTTAAACCCTGGTTTATAGGTGTCTCTATTGTCGTATTTCACTGAAATACCGGCTTTTCTTAATTCAGCCATTATTTCGTTTGCCTTTACTGAAATCGCATCAAATTCTTCGTCTTTTCTGTAAATAGGAACAATAACAACTTGAATAGGTGCCAATTTAGGTGGCAAGACTAACCCATTATCGTCAGAATGAGCCATAATCAAAGCTCCCATCAATCTTGTGCTCACACCCCATGAGGTCCCCCATACATAATCCAAACCACCTTCTTTAGTTGCAAATTTCACATCGAATGCTTTAGCGAAATTTTGCCCTAAAAAATGGGAAGTCCCCGCTTGTAAAGCTTTACCATCTTGCATCATTGCTTCTATGCACAAGGTATCATCAGCTCCTGCAAACCTTTCATTGGCAGATTTACGTCCTCTTACCACAGGCAATGCCATAAAGTCCTCGGCAAACTGTGCATAAACATTCATCATTTGCAAAGTTTCATCCTTTGCCTCTTGAGCTGTGGCATGAGCGGTATGGCCTTCTTGCCATAGGAATTCTGCTGTCCTTAGAAAAAGTCGAGTTCTCATTTCCCACCTTACCACATTGGCCCACTGGTTCACTAATAAAGGAAGGTCACGGTAAGATTGAATCCAATTTTTATAGGTACTCCAAATAATTGTTTCTGAAGTTGGTCTCACAATAAGCTCCTCCTCTAATTTCGCCTCAGGATCTACTATTACACCTGTTCCATCCTCATTATTTTTTAATCTGTAATGAGTAACCACAGCACATTCCTTTGCGAAGCCCTCTACATGGCTTGCTTCTTTACTCAAAAATGATTTTGGGATAAATAGTGGAAAGTAAGCATTTGTATGGCCTGTTTCTTTAAACATTCTATCAAGCTCTGCCTGCATTTTTTCCCAAATGGAATAACCATAAGGCTTGATAATCATACATCCTCTTACCGCTGAATTTTCTGCTAAGTCAGCCCTTTTTACTAATTCGTTATACCACAGTGAATAATCTTCACTCCTCTTAGGTAGTCCTTTACTCATTATAATTGATTGAGATACTTTTTGTTCTTAAATTTGCTAAATTGAGCAAGGCAAATATAAAGTAAAAAGTATAACCCTTCACTTTTGAGTGCGTATAAGAAAGTAACAATCTAATTTGGACTATGAGGAAAATTTCAATATTCACATCTTCTATAATTCTAGGAGCCCTAACTATTAGTGCATGTAGCACTAATAAATTAGCAACCTCTGGAGAACAAGATAATTTGTATTTCATGGCTTCAGACGCAAGAGTAGCGACTGAATTTGCTGTGCAAAACAATAATCCTGAATCATTTGAAAGTTTAGGTTCTTTAAATGCAGAATCCTTTCAAGGGGAAAACTTCAGCTCTAGAAATGTCAACCCTGAGTATATCGCGAGGTATACAACTGTTGAAGATACTACATCTAATGACATGGTTTATTTTGATGAAGGAATCGAAACTTCAGGAGAAGGGGACATTAATGCTTATGATAATTATAGGGTAGGGAATTCTAATTCATCTTCATCCTTTGGTTCAGGTTTTTATCCTTCTATGACATTTAACATTGGGTATATGGGTGGGTTCAGCCCTTGGGGAATGGGATTTTACAATCCATTCTACGATCCGTTTTTTATGCCTGGTATGATGTATCCATCTTATGGATTTAGGCCTGGATTTAGTTTAGGTTTTGGGATTGGTTTTGGTTTTGGTTCGATGTGGGGACCTAATTATGGCTGGGGTGGATATCCCGGATATGGTTACCCAGGTTATGGATTTTACCCAGGATACGGTTACAATAGACCAATATACGTTTTGCCAGGTGGTGAATATGGTGATAGAAGAGTAGTAAGAGGTGCAAGATCAACACGAGGTGGAGGTTTAGCAACCGCATCTTCTAGTTCAAGAAGTTCAGCTATTTTACCAAGTACATCAAGAGCTCAAGCTAGAAGAGAAGCTGTTAATTCTCCTTCCAATAGAAGTTTAGTATCAGGAAACAATACTAGATCAGCTTCAAGACAGTTTAGTAATTCCCAAAATGATTTCTATACAAATAGTAGATCTAGGGTAGGAACAACAAGAAATATAAGTTCACCAGCAGCTACGAGAAGTGCTACGCGTTCTAGAAGTGCAATGCCTTCTGCAAGACCGAGCTATTCAGGAACAAATTCAAGATCCTCAAATTCTTATTATAATAATCCAAGTAGAAACTCTGGTTCATATAACAGAAATTCAAATCCGTCATATAATAGGTCTGCTAGCCCTTCTTACAACCGTAGTAATATACCAAGCAGAACATCTCCAACATATGGAACTCCTTCTAGGTCAACTATGCCAACTAGAGGAACCACAAATAATACAAGAACTTTCAGTACTCCAAGCAGAAGTTCTGGAAGTAGTAGCGGAATAAGTTCTGGAGGAGGGTCTCGAAGTAGTGGAGGCAGCGTCTCCAGCGGATCATCTAGAGGAGGAAGGGGGAATTAATTCCCCTTTTTTTTTGAACTAAAATATCACAATTCAAAGTCAATTCCGTTATCTATTTAACTAATTATTGAATCAATGAGGTTAGCATCCCTTATTTTCTTGAGCTTATTATTTTCATCCAATTTCCTTTTTGGGCAAAGCGGATATTTTGAAGACGCCTATCGATTTAGTCATGTGAAAGCAGGCGGTTCTTCCAGAGTGATGGCGATCGGTGGAACGCAATGGTCTCTCGGAGGAGACGTTTCCAACATAGCAGGGAATCCTGCTGGATTAGGTTTTTTTAGAACATCAGAAGCAAGTATATCACTTGGGTATTCTGATTGGGCAGTAAACACCACTTATCTTGGACAGAATAAATCATATAACACATCAAATTTCAATCTTCCTAACCTTAGCTATGTGATGGCAAATCCAAAAGAAGGATTAAGTAGAGGAGCCTTCAAGGGAGGGGCATTTGGAATTAGTATCCAAAGGCTTGCAAATTTCAATACTGAATATGGTTTTTTCTCTGATGAGTTAGGAACTACTTCTATCATAGACTTCTATTTACAGGATGCCAATGGAATCCGCGAAAGTCAAATTGAGTCTTTTGGTTTAACTGGACTTGCTTATTCCACTTACCAAATTAATCCAGTGATTTTTGACGAAAATGGAAATGTAATTAATGATCCTGATACCTATGATTCCTTTGTAACTGGTTTCCCATTTCAAGATGAAAACATTACTCAAGAAGGAAGTTCAAATCAAATTACCTTTAGCTATGGAGCCAATTTTAATCACAAAATTTTTGTAGGTGGATCATTGGGGATACCAACTCTGTCTTTTACTTCTAGAAAAAATTATAATGAAGAGTTCCCTGACGGACCTTTGATTAATTCAGCATTAGCAGAAAGATTATATATTAATGGGACAGGAATCAATTTAAATCTGGGATTGATTTATAAACCAATCGACTATATAAATATCGGTTTTACCTTCCAAACACCAACATGGTACTCCTTAAATGAGGAATACGAAGCAAGTATGACAGCCAATTATGACAACTATGAGTTCGAACAAGAAGATATAATCTTAGGACGAGTTGAAGCTTTATCTGATTTCATAATAGGTACATACAATTTAAACACCCCTTTAAAAATAGGTGGTGGAGCGACATTCTTCTTCGGAAAAAATGGTTTTCTTTCTGCTGATATCGATTTTGTTGATTATAGCAGCGCAAATATTAAAAGCAGGGATTTTGATGAAGGTCCTGATAATCAAGCTATAAAAAGTACTTATACCAGTACACTAAATTATAGATTTGGAGCAGAGTACCGGATTGATAAATTCAGACTTAGAGGGGGGTATGCTTATTATGGTGATCCAATTGCAAACTCTAGTTTTGACAGAAGTACAAATCAAATTAGTGGAGGATTTGGAGCCAAAATAAATAATTTTACCATTGACTTGGCTTTGATAAGTCAAAAAAATAATGGTTTATATAGTAGTTATCAAGTACTTGACGCCCAAAACAATAATATTGGTCCTGTAACCGAACTAGAAAATAAAATATTTACTGGAATGCTAACTCTAGGTTTTAGTTTTTAGCAGACTTATCAACTCAGATATTAATAGCTCAGCGGAAAAATCTTCACCGCTGAGCTTTATTTTTGCCTGATTGTAAAAGTATTCTCGATCAGCAAGAAGGGTTTTTAATTTCATCCTAATCTCAAACCTATCCAAATCTTGAAACATTGGTCTAGTTTGAATTTTAGAAACTCCTAGCCTTTTCGAAATCTCTTCCAAAGGAACATCCAAATATACAGATACTGCATGCTCATTTATCAAGTCAATATTTTCATTAAAACATGGACAACCCCCACCAGAAGCTAGGACAAATGATTCTTGAAACTGTAAAATTTTCTTTAATGATTCTGTTTCCCAATCCCGGAATTGACCTTCTCCAAACTCACTGAATATCTCAGGAATCTTCATTTTATAATTCGCCTCTATCAGGTTATCTAGATCATAATATGGGAAATTCAATACTGAAGCCAACTGCCTGCCAAAAGTACTTTTCCCAGATCCAGGTAAACCAATCAATACGACTTTGAGATCCTTTCTCATTTTACAATAGGTCGATTACCTCTAAAGCATCAGGTGTATTATTATGATGATATTTACCGAGAACAACTCCGTCTTTTAGAACTAGAATACCAGGGTTGGATCGAATAATAGTTTTAACAACAGTTGCATCGGCCTGGAGTCCAGTGACCTCCCACCCTCTTTCATTTTTCAGATCGTTTATTTCTTCTTCAGTGGCAGCTGCAACGAAGACAACTTCAACCGGAGTATCTTTTAAACTTTCTATTAAACTATCGATTTTATCGAGGTTTGAATCGCTCATTTTAGGCATACTGCTCACCAAGATAACCACCTTGTTTCCTGTGAACATTTCCAAAGAATAATCCCCATCTTCATTCCATACAGAAAAATCGGAAATCTTGGGTAAATTCTCTGGGTTCTTTAAGTTCATTTCCACAAACTCATAACTTTCGTCAGATGGATATTGGTCCAAAACAACAGTTTGCCCATCCTTTTTCATGACATAAGAATATAGTAATGGCGCAGAAGGCTCCATCGCTTTAGAAATATTCACACCAACTTTATAGGCTCTAAAATCAATAAAAGGTAAATTTCTAATTGCTATTATAGAAAGTACAAAAGAAGAAATCAAGGCCGCAACAACGATATCTTTCGCCCATTTTGGAGAACTTCTTGGCAAATCATCTTTGAATAAAAATAGAATGGCTATCAAAACCAACAGGATAATATCTTTGTAAAAAGATTCCCAAGGTGTGAGTTTTATAGCATCTCCAAAACAACCGCAGTCAGTTACTTTATTAAAATAGGCAGAATAAAATGTCAGGAAAGTGAAAAACAAGATCATCAGACCTAAAGCCCAGACTGTAAATTTACTCTTCACACCAAGAATTAGCATTATCCCTAAAGCAACTTCTACGACAACCAAAAATACACCTATGGGAAGGGCATAAGGTTCTAAAATTGAAAAAAAGCCTGCTATATCATTTGAAAAAACATCAAAATATTCTTCCAGTTTGATGGATGTCCCTACGGGATCATTCACTTTGATTAATCCTGAAAAAATAAATAACCCTCCTACTAATAAGCGAAGGACCCAAAGAAAGCCGTCTTTAATCATGATGATA
The DNA here is from genome assembly GCA_965659625.1 of uncultured Algoriphagus sp. Classification (GTDB taxonomy): domain Bacteria; phylum Bacteroidota; class Bacteroidia; order Cytophagales; family Cyclobacteriaceae; genus Algoriphagus. The sequence goes on from CBFHWO010000014.1 coordinate 95,393, forward strand.
TCCTAGTTTGATCAAACAAAATACAGAGTAATTTATCATATCCTGATAATTCGCCTCAATCCCTTCTGAGACTAAAGTTTGACCTGAATTATCTTCAATTTGTTTTACGCGAAGCAATTTCATAAGTATAATATCGGTCATGGAGCTAACTCTCATTTCCCTCCAAGCTTCGCCGTAATCATGATTTTTATTTTCCAAAAGCCCCTTCGTGTTACTTACCCAAGTATCGTAAACAGGTTCCAATTCATCGAAAGAAATATCCATTCGGTCATCTTCTGAAAAACTGATTTGAAGTAATGCGATCAAGCAATAATTGATGATGCCTACAAATTCATCCACAATAGGGTCATTTACTTTTTGACTTCCCTTTTCTTGAATGGAACGAATCCTCTGGGCTTTAATGAAAATTTGATCGGTGATAGATGAAAGTCTCAAAATCCTCCATGCAGTCCCATAATCAATAGTTTTCTTACGAAATAGTTCTTTACAACGGCTGATAACTTGTGTATATTCGTTGCTAGTTAGCATCTCCAAATTTTATAACAGTTTAATGTTTCCGGTTAAGGGAGTTTCTTCTGTCGAAGATAGTTTATTTCCCCAAAAATATACATTTCAAATCAAAGGAAGGCTCCATGTTTGGGACAGTCCAAAGATTATGGGTATATTAAATATAACTCCTGATTCTTTTTTTGAAAAAAGCAGAACCAATATTAACTCGATAGGATTCGTAGAAAAGGTTGGGAAATTAATTACTGATGGTGTGGATATTGTTGACATTGGAGGATATAGCAGCAGACCTGGAGCCGCTGAAGTTTCTGAATCAGAAGAATTGAATCGGGTAATACCTGCTATAGAATGGATTGTAAAAAATTATCCAGAAACGTTAATATCGATTGATACATTTAGGTCAAAAGTTGCTGAAGTAGCAATTAAGTCAGGTGCGCATATTGTTAATGATATTTCAGCAGGCGACTTGGACCGAGATATGATTCCTTTAGTGGGGGAATTAAAAATTCCATATATCGCTATGCATATGAGAGGAAATCCCACGAATATGCAAGAACTAACAAATTATTCTGATATTTTAGGGGAAATATTGAATTATTTCTCTGAAAAACTGGATCAATTCAGAAAGTTTGGCATTAAAGATGTAATTATTGACCCTGGCTTTGGATTTGCAAAATCAATAGAACAGAATTATTTTTTGCTCAAAAATTTAAGCCAGTTTCGATATTTATCATCCCCGGTTTTAGTGGGTGTTTCACGTAAATCGATGATTTACAAAACACTTAATAGTAATGCTGATGATGCATTGAATGGGACTACAGCATTGAATATGTTTTCGCTTTGTCAAGGCGCAAACATCCTAAGAGTACATGACGTTAAAGAAACTAAAGAAACAATTAATCTATTCAACACAATTTACCCTTGACATTATTATTTAAAATAGGATTTTTAGATATCTCCATCGTCAATATGATAGATATTGCGATGGTAGCTGCCCTTTTATACCAGATTTACAAATTGCTTAAGGGAAGTGTCGCAATAAAAATCTTTTTAGGCTTTCTTTCGATTTACTTGATTTACCTTTTGGTAAGAGCTCTAAGAATGGAGCTTCTCTCCTCGATTTTAGGTGAATTTATGGGAGTAGGTGTGATAACAGCAATAATAATTTTTGCTCCCGAAATACGAAAATTCTTGCTTTTAATAGGCAGGTCTTCCTTTCTTTCAAATGACAACGTTTGGAGAGATTTGCTTTTTTTCTGGAGAAAAAGAGAAAACTCGGTTTTCAACATAAGCCCTATTATTGACGCTTCAAAATCATTGGCAGGAAGTAATACCGGAGCGTTGATGGTGATTTCAAAAAGCACAGAGCTTAAATTCTATGCAGAAAGCGGTGACATATTAGATGCAGAACTTTCCAAAAGATTATTAATCTCGATTTTCAATAAATACAGTCCTCTCCACGATGGGGCAATAATTATTTATAATGGTAAAATAAAAGCTGCCCGCTGCATTCTTCCTGTAACTGAAAGGGAAGTTCCTGCCCAATTTGGACTACGTCATAGAGCTGGAATCGGTATGTCTGAAGCAACAGATACTTTGATTTTGATTGTATCAGAAGAAACAGGTCAACTCTCTATGGCAAAAAATGGAAAGATTCTTCATAATATGTCTTTTCAAGAGGTAAGAGAAACGATCAATGACTACTTAAACAATGAAGATGTGGATTCAAAGTTTGAGGATATTGAAGATTATGAAATGAAAAAAAGAAGAAAACTGGCAATGGCCAGTAAATCATAAAAGGCAGGTTTCACTTGCCTTTTTTTCTTCCCAAGAAATCGATTTTTGGAAAGTGATTTTTTAAGAAAACAGTTGGTGTTTCATTTAAATCTTACCAGATCCGAAAATAATTATACCTCTCAATACTATTTTAAGATTGAAATCGTCTTTTCAATTATAGAACCCTTTCCCTCTAAAAACACCTCTTATAAATTGAATATACCATCAGGAAAATTTCTTATGGGATATAAAATATTTTAAGAACAAGTTGAAAATCCTTGATGAATTAAGTTACACTAAACAAAAATTAATTTTAAATAATCCAGCTCTTTGAAAAGAGATGGATTAATCCTTGCTCTGTTCCTTGATCACCCGCAGAGTTAAAAAAACAAGTACTTATTACCCTATGAAAAAACCCCCATTAATTCACCTAGTCTCTTTTTTCATACTTTTTTCGGTTGGTGCCCTAGCTACTCAAGCTTATATGCCTGAATTGAAAGAGCAATTAAAAAACACTTATTCAGCACTAACAAAAAACCAAGAACCAGAAAATAAACCTGAGAGACGCCAGCCAATCGAATTAGAGCTCCCAGCTCCAAGAGTTATCCCTCCTATTCCTGATGAGTTGATCACTAAGGAATATGATAAACATCTGTATGCTGCAGAATATAATGGATTTGGTTTAATTGAGTCAGAAAGTCATTTTAATAAACTTATCGAGGAGGAGAAGTTAGTGCTTGTGAATAAAGGAAAAGGATACGAAGTAATGCCTTTAACCCATAGCCACCCATACATTACCCCATATTCTAAAGTCATCCTTGAAGAACTCGGTGCTGCTTTCCAAGCTTTAACCGATGATGAAAGCTACTTTACACTTACTTCTGTCACTCGGACTCCTGAGCAGCAAAAAAGCTTAAGAACGAGAAATAGAAATGCAACTTCTGGTATCAGCTCCCACTCTTATGGAGTTTCTTTTGATATCTCCTACATCAGGCTTAATGGTAAGAAACGTTTTAGCAGATCTCTTCAGAAAAAGATAGAATCAATTCTAAAGGAATTTGAAAAGTCTGACAAAATCGTCTTTATCAAAGAAAGAAAACAAAGTTGCTATCATGTTACAGTTAGATAATTTACTGGAAACAAGAAAAGCTTTACTAACTAATTCATAAAAAAAGCCAGGATTCTAAAATTAGAATCCTGGCTTTTTTTATTTGAGAAAAACTGCTTTTCTGTTTTTCAAGAAGCCCCTACTGCCTACTCAATTACTCCCAATTCTTTTCCAACCTCAGTAAACGCCTCGATTGCTTTGTCCAAATGAGCTCGGTCATGTCCTGCTGATATTTGAACCCTAATTCTTGCTTGACCTTTTGGTACAACTGGATAATAGAACCCAATTACATAAATTCCTTTTTCTAAAAGCTTTTCAGCCATCTTTTGAGAAAGAACCGCATCATACAGCATTACTGGTACAATTGGATGCGTTCCTGGCTTGATATCAAATCCTGCAGCAGTCATTTTCTCTCGGAAATAAACCGTATTTTCTTCCAGCTTATCTCTCAGTTCAGTGGTACCAGTCAACAAGTCAAATACCGCAATCGATGCTCCTGTTATAGAGGGCGCCAATGTGTTAGAAAATAAATAGGGTCTAGACCGCTGACGCAAAAGCTCAATGATTTCTTTTCTTCCTGAAGTAAACCCGCCGGAAGCACCGCCTAAAGCTTTCCCTAAAGTTCCAGTAATGATATCAATCTTACCTAATACTCCGCAATGCTCATGGACACCTCTACCTGTTTTTCCCATGAAACCAGTGGAATGACATTCGTCTGACATCACCAATGCTTCATACTTCTCAGCCAATTCTACAATTTTATCCAGTTGCGCAATGGTACCATCCATTGAGAAAACTCCATCGGTAACAATGATTTTTTGCTTCGCTCCTTTTGCATCTGCATCTTTCAGTTGTACTTCCAGATCTGCCATATCATTATGCTGGTATCGGAATCTCATTGCTTTGCAAAGTCTAACCCCATCAATGATAGAAGCATGATTTAACGAATCTGAAATAATTGCATCTTCTGCGCCTAAAATCGGTTCAAAAACACCTCCATTTGCATCAAAAGCTGCCGCATAAAGAATGGTATCTTCAGTCCCAAGAAATTCTGAGATCTTCTTTTCCAGCTCCACATGAATGTCCTGCGTTCCACAAATAAATCTTACAGATGACATTCCAAAACCATGAGAATCAATTGAAGCTTTGGCAGCTTCAATCACTTTTGGATGAGAGGATAATCCTAAATAGTTATTTGCGCAAAAATTCAGAACTTTTTTACCTCCAGTAATTGTGATCTCAGCGGATTGAGGAGAAGTAATTACTCTTTCCCTTTTATACAATCCTGCTTCTTCAATTTCTTTAAGCTCTTCAACCAATTTGGGTTTTAATCTGTCGTACATGTTTAGTTTAGGATTAAATGTTTTGAAACTCTTATTTTCCGTCAATCAAAAAGTCCTGCAAGACTTTAGATTTTTCTTACTTTTGCCTTCACAATCCCAAATATAAACAAAAACCTAAAGCATGACTTTGGGTGTTTTTTGAAAGAATATAACATGGAAAAAATCCTGGTAATCGGAGCTGCCGGACAGCTTGGTTCAGAACTAACAAGATCTCTTAGCGATATCTATGGAGGTGAGCAAGTTATAGCCACTGATTTAAATGAAGCCGCTCGTGCGAAATTTGATTATTGTCGATTTGAAGTTCTTGATATCATGAATCATGAAGCTGCAAAAGATTTAATTAAAAAGGAGAATGTAAAACAGATTTATCATTTAGCAGCTGTCCTTTCTGCGACAGGAGAAAAGAATCCGCTATTTGCATGGGATTTGAATATGAAGAGTCTATTATTTGTGTTGGAAATTGCCAGAGAATTCAAACTTGAGAAAGTTTATTGGCCTTCTTCCATCGCTGTTTTCGGTCCAAATACTCCCAAAATCAATACCCCACAATATTGTGTAAAAGAGCCAAATACCATTTATGGTATTTCGAAGCAAGCAGGAGAAAGATGGTGTGAATATTACTTCCAAAAATATAAGGTGGATGTTAGGAGCTTAAGATACCCCGGATTGATTGGTTATAAATCGCTGCCTGGAGGCGGTACCACTGATTACGCCGTAGATATCTATCATAAAGTATTAGCTGGCGAGAAGTTCAACTGTTTCTTAAGAGAAGACTCCTCACTTCCAATGATGTATATGCCAGATGCGATCAAAGCAACTTTGGACTTGATGAGTGCGCCAATAGCTTCTGTAAAAATCAGATCTAGCTATAATCTTTCAGCCATGAGCTTTTCCCCAATTGATATTTATCAAAGTATCTTAAAGCACTATCCAAATTTTGAAATAGAATATAACCCTGATTTCAGGCAAGCAATCGCAGATTCCTGGCCAGACAGTATTGATGACAGCTGTGCTCAAAAAGACTGGGGCTGGAAACCAGATTATGATTTAGATAGAATGACAGAGGACATTTTGGAAAACCTTCCAAATTTCTCTTTCTGAAAAAACTAAAGACTTGAAACCTCCTTTCAAGTCTTTTTTTTGCTGAAAATTGACGAGAAGTTTCTATTGATTTTTGAAGTAGGTCTAAAATAGCTATTTTCCTTTTTAGCTTTAAACCCATGTCAAACACCAGAATTATTTTCCTTCTCACCACAGCAGTTATTCTTACTGTTTTTGGGTTTCTGTTGTTTGGAAAAGAGAAAGAGGTAAACTTCAGCACGGAGATCAAACCCATCTTAAACAAGCACTGCATTTCTTGTCATGGCGGAGTCAAGAAAAATGGCGGATTTAGTGTTTTATTTGAAAATGAAGCATTGGCTGTAACCGAATCTGGACACCCTGCTATCATTCCTGGAGATCCGGAAAATAGCGAGTTGATCAAAAGGCTTACCGAATCTGATCCCGAATTACGAATGCCATATGAAAAAGCTCCTTTAAGCGACGAGGAAATTCAACTTTTGAAAAACTGGATCAGACAGGGAGCAAACTGGGGGAAACATTGGGCTTACGAACCTGTCAAAGAACCAAAGCTTCTAGAAAACAAATTGGAAGCAGGGATTAACTCGGAACCTAATAAAATCAACTCAAACCCGATTGATGCATTTGTAGCAACCAAACTTGAAGAACAAGCATTGGCTTTTTCGGAGGAAGAAAACTCCAATAAACTTTTACGAAGAGTTGCTCTGGATATCACAGGATTGCCTCCGTCAGACTCTTTAGTCATCTTATATAAAAATGGGGAAATAACTTACGATCAAGCGGTTGACTTTCTATTAGATCAGCCATCCTATGGCGAAAATTGGGCAAGCTGGTGGCTGGATCTAGCTAGGTATGCAGATACCAAAGGCTACGAAAGAGATGTTTCAAGGACGTTTTGGCCTTTTCGAGATTATGTAATCAACTCATTTAATAAAGACAAACCCTTCGATCAATTCACTATTGAACAATTAGCGGGGGATTTACTTCCTGATCCCACCGTAGAGCAACTTACTGCTACCGCGTTTCATCGAAATACGATGAACAATGACGAGGGTGGAACTCAAGATGAGGAATTTAGAGTATCGGCGGTTTTAGATAGACTGAATACTACTTATGAAGTTTGGCAAAGTACTACCATGGCTTGCGTTCAATGCCATAGTCATCCCTATGATCCAATAAGACAGGAAGAGTTTTACGAATCAGCCGCATTCTTCAATAATACAAGAGATGAAGACACACATGACGAGGAACCAAAACTTAGATTTTATTCAGACGCTGATAAGGCTGAAATAGAAAATATTTTATCCTGGGTGGAAGAAAATCAGGGTATTGAAGCAGCAAAAAAAAGAAAAGACTTTCTGACTTTTTTCGAGCCAAAATATGAGGCACACATTGCTACAGATTTTGATAAAGCAGAATTGATCGACACCAAATGGCTGGGTATGTGGCCTGGTGGTTCTGCTTACTTAAGAAATATTAATACACAAGGATCTGATCAGCTCTTGATGGATTATAGGACTGGTATCGATGGGAGTAAATTCACGATTCAGAAGGATGGCCCCGAAGGCGAGGTTTTATCCACTTTTACTATCAATAAAACAGAAGGAGAAGTCATTAGCGCTTTCCCATTTAAGCCAATTCAAGGTATTAACGACTTATACATTTCCGTGGTCAGTCCCAACGCAAAACCACAGCAAAACACCTCTACCATTATCTGGTTTGCATTTGTACCAACTTTGCCTGGAAAAGAAAAGGAAGGATTTGCTTCCATAAAAAACTCTTGGGAAGAAACCTTGAAATTTAAAGGCACCAAGTTGCCAATATTGGTTGAAAACCCGGATTATATGAAACGGGAAACAAGGGTGTTTGAAAGAGGAAATTGGCTCATGTTAGGGGATATAGTTTTGCCAAACACACCCGATGAACTGAATTCCTGGAAAGATGAATGGCCTAAAAACAGACTTGGGTTTGCCTATTGGATAACTGACAAGGAAAATCCATTGACTTCAAGAACTTTGGTGAATCGTGTTTGGGATCAACTATTTGGTAGAGGCTTGGTGAGTACTATTGAAGATATGGGTACCCAATCTGATCCTCCCTCCCATCCTGAACTTTTGGATTATCTCGCTTGGGAAACAATGAATGGATTTGATTGGAGCGTAAAAAAACTTATCCGGCAAATAGTAACCTCTAAAACCTACAAGCAAAGTTCATCCATTTCCCCAGAGCTTTATTCCATTGACCCACAAAACAAATGGTACGCAAGAGGGCCAAGAAAAAGGTTAAGTGCCGAACAAGTCAGAGATCAGGCTTTATCAGTTTCAGGTCTTTTGTCAAACAAAATGTTTGGGCCAAGCGTCAAGCCTCCTCAACCGGAAGGAATTTGGCAAACCGTTTATAATGGTGAATCGTGGACCGAAGCCGAAGGAGAAGATCGGTATCGGAGAGGATTGTATACATTCTTAAAAAGAACAAGCCCATATCCTTCCTTTATAACTTTTGATGCGGGAAGTAGAGAAGTTTGTTTGAGCCGAAGAATTGTAACCAACACTCCATTGCAAGCTCTGGTAACTCTAAATGATCCTGTCTTTGTAGAAGCCGCTTCACATCTTGGAAAATTGATGAAAGACTCAAGTTCAAACCCCACAGAAGCTATTGCTTTTGGATATCAAAAACTGATGTTTGCTCCAATTTCTGATAATAAATTAGACGCTTTGGCCAGCTTGTATGAGAACTCCTATTCCGAATTTAAACGGGATAGTTTAGCCATGAATTCATTTTTTAAAATCGAAGGAATTGAGGCAACTCCTGAATTGGCCGCCATGACCGTCGTAGCAAATGCATTGTTAAACCTGGATGAATTTCTAACCAAACCATAATATGAAATCGAGCATGACTAAAGATATACTCTGTGAAATGTTTTTCATCTATGTGAGATTCCTCCCGATAGCTATCGGGATTGCCATTGAAAGAAAATTATAATCATATGAAATCGAGCATATCGAAAGCGACACACCGGGATGATTATCCGAAATGCGAGATTCCATATGACTTCTTAGAAACAATTATTATCATATGAAAAAGGTCGAAAAGTTAATAAACGAGCTGACTCAGCAAAAGCTGGAAAGGCAAACCAGACGGCATTTTCTGATGGATTGTGTCAGTAAAATGGGAGGCTTAGCACTCGCTCCTTTGATGTTTGGTTGTGATCCGGGTTCTTCCCAAAAAGCTTCGACCGGACTTAATTTAAGTCAAAGGGATTTGAACCCCTTAGCGCCACTTCCTCCACCATTTGGAGGAAAGGCAAAGTCGATTATATACCTTCATATGGCAGGTGCTCCATCCCAATTGGAGTTATTTGATTTCAAACCTGAATTAGCAAAATACCATAATCAGCCTTGCCCGGAATCCCTTTTGGAAGGACGTAAATTCGCATTTATTAGAGGAGTTCCAAACCTTTTAGGCCCTCAAGCAAACTTTGCGCAGCATGGAGAATCCGGAGCTTGGGTCTCTGATTTTTTGCCTCATTTCTCTAAAGTCGTGGATGAAGTTTCTTTCCTTAAGGCGGTTCATACGGATCAATTTAATCATGGTCCTGCTCAGTTATTCATGCAAACAGGAAGTCCAAGACTTGGAAGACCTAGCTTGGGAAGTTGGGTGACTTATGGTCTTGGGACAGAAAACCAAAATCTTCCCGGATTTGTGGTTTTGACTTCTGGGGGCAAAACTCCAGATGCTGGTAAAAGCGTTTGGGGAAGTGGATTTTTACCATCTGTTTATCAAGGTGTGCAGTGCAGATCCAAAGGTGATCCTGTTCTTTATTTAAAGGACCCTGATGGAATGTCCCGGAACATGAAGAAAAACCTGATTTCTGCCATCAACACGGTAAACAAAGATGAATTTGACCAATACGGTGATCCTGAAATTCTAGCCAGAATCAATCAATATGAGATGGCTTATCGAATGCAAATTGAGGTTCCTGAAGTAATGAATATCGACGAGGAACCTGAGTATGTTCACGATCTTTATGGAACTAAGCCTGGATCAGAATCCTTCGCCAACAATTGTCTGCTTGCAAGAAAATTGGTGGAAAAAGGAGTTCGCTTCGTCCAATTGTATGATTGGGGCTGGGACACGCATGGCACCGATCATGATGGATCTATAGACATGGGTTTAAGAAATAAATGTCGGGAAATTGATCGTCCGATGTCAGCTTTGTTGTTGGATTTAAAACAAAGAGGATTGTTGGAAGACACATTGGTCGTTTGGGGAGGAGAATTTGGCAGAACACCCATGCAGGAAAACCGGGAAGGAAAAACTCAAAGTTTCTTAGGCAGAGATCACCACGGAGATGCATTCACCATGTGGATGGCGGGAGGTGGAATTAAGAAAGGAGCTAGCTACGGCTTGACGGATGATTTTGGATTCTCGGGAATTGGAGAGAAGGTTTCTGTTCATGACATACACGCCACCATTTTACATTTGATGGGTTTTGACCATGAGCAGTTCACATACGAGTTTCAAGGTCGACCTTTTAGACTTACAGATGTTGAGGGAGAATTAATCAGAAAAATTTTAGCTTAACCATGCGATCAATTAACATTCTGCTCTTAACTCTCTTTTTGGGGTTCATCCCTTTTAGCCTTTTTGCTCAAAAGAAAATTTTGTTCTTCCAAACAGACTGGGGGAATGAGTTACCGATGGATACTTTTCTGGCAAAAGTAAAAGCCGATGGATTCGATGGTATTGAAGTTTGGATGCCAAGTTCAGACGAAGCAAAAGCAAACCTTAAAGCTGGTCTGGAGAAATACGATCTAAAAGTAATTTTCCTGAATGGGACCAATAGAGGATTACCATTGGAAAAAGCTTTAAAAAATTATGAAGCTGGCTTAAAAGAGGTTTTATCCTGGAAGCCTGTCAAAGTCAACAATCACACGGGAAATGATTTCTGGACGGAAGATCAAAACTTGGCATTTATTAAAGTTGCCGATAGACTATCAAATGAGTCAGGAATTCCGGTCATTCATGAAACTCACAGAGGGAGATTTTCCTATACTTTACCAGCGGCAATTTCCATGCTTGAAAGATTTCCGGATTTAGAATACACACTTGATATCAGCCATTGGATGGTAGTTCATGAGAGATTGATCAAAAAAGAAGATCCGAATCTTCAAAAAATCATGCCCTCAGTATCTCATATCCATGCGAGAGTAGGATTTGCTGAAGGACCACAAATCAACAATCCGGCTGCCCCAGAATGGGAAAATGCCGTAATCACACATGTAGACATTTGGGAAGAAATAATTCGAAATTCTAAGGAGGAGGTATTTACAATTACCACAGAATTTGGGCCTCCACCCTATTTGCCAACTATCCCATTTACCAATAAACCTATATCGGATCAATGGGAAGCAAATGTATTTATCATGAAGGCCATCAAAGAAAGATTCTCGAATGATTGATTTTATTCTCCCTCTTTTTGGAAGGTTTCACCCAATTTTAGTCCACCTTCCAATCGGAATTCTAGCGTTTGGGATCATTTTGGTTTTCCTTTCAAAAAAAGGTTCTACCCAATATCTAGATTCAATTCGAATGGCATTTCTTCTTGGAGGAATAGCAGCAGTATTATCCTCAATTTCTGGATTTCTACAATACCAATACGAAGGATTCACTTGGGACACCGTCCAGTTTCACCTTATTTTGGGATGGACTACTGTCATTGTATCATTTTGGCTTTTTTACGAAATCAATAAATCGACCTCCTTCCCAAAGAAATTTAAACTCAAATCTGGGTTACTTTTTGGACTTATGCTTTTTACCGGTCATTTGGGTGGAAACATAACCCATGGAGAAGAATATTTAATAGAGGTTTTGCCGCCCGAAATGCAAAGCCTAATTGGTTATGAAGTAAAACCCGAAAGAGGGTTGATTTTGCCAGAGCAAGGTTGGGAGCAATTAGTTTATTATGATCAAGTGGTTCAGCCTATTTTGAACCAAAATTGTAAGAGTTGCCATAATCCTAGAAATTTGAAAGGTGAATTAGATCTTTCATCCTATGCAAGTTTACTGAAAGGCGGAGAAGATGGAAGTATCTTGACCGCAGGCAACGCTGATGAAAGCGCATTGTATTCAAGGCTAATCCTTCCAAAAGAGGACGAAGATCACATGCCTCCAAAAGAAAAAAGACAACCTAAAAAAGAGGCCATTGAATTGATCAAAGCATGGATTGATTTGGGAGGAAATACCACTTCAAAATTAGGTGATGCAAACATCAACCCAGAAACGTTGGAGCCTTTCTTCCATCGAGTGGAAAAGCCATTTTACCCAGAAGTCAATGTAGAAAAAGCGTCAGAGGAGTCATTGGCACAATTAAAATCTGTGGGATATTTTGCAGAACCAATTTCGGAGAATTCAAATTGGCTGATGATTTCCTGTATTAATTTTCAGGACTTTGGGGATCAGGATTGGTCCAACTTGCAAACAGTAAAAAATCAAATCGTGTACCTCGATTTGACTGGAACCAAGATTTCTGATCTGATTTTAGATAGTTTACAATCGCTCCCTAATTTGACTGTTTTAAAGCTAAATCAAACTGAAATAACAGGATCAAAATTGGAAACTTTAAATTCCAATCAGTATTTGAAGCATCTTTATATCAATACTACTCAGGTGGAAACTGAGGATATCAAGGTTTTAAATAACCATCCATCGTTAGAGAAAGTATTTGCCTTTGATACTCCAATATCTGAAGCTGAAATCCGTGAAAACTTCAGCTTCTATTTAGAAATCGGGAAATATACATTACCGGCACTTCCTACCGACACGATCGAATATTAGCCAATATTTTCACTTATTGCTTCTGGATCAAAGCCTAAAGTCAAAGCTCCATTTGGATAAAGGATCACTGGCCTTTTGATCATGCTGGAATTGGCAATCAAAATATCGAGTGCTTTAGAAGAGTTATTTAAAGCTTCTTTGGTTTCTTCATCCTGCTTTTTAAAAGTTGTTCCCTTCCTATTGATCAAAGAGTCCAAATCTGTTTTAGCTAAAAAGCTCTCTAGTAGCTCCTTAGTTGGTTTTTGTTTCTTATAATCGAAAAATTCATAATCGACTCCTTTTTCATTCAAGAAATCGAATGTTTTTTTCATAGTATTACAATTCTTGATTCCGTAAACTTTTACTGACATGGATAGATGTGTTTTCCTGCAAATTTAATAGTTATGTTGAATGCTAGCTTTTATTTTGAATAGGATTGGTTTACTTTCCTTAAAATTTTGATCATTTGAAAAATTCAAGAAAACTGGATAAATGTCTCAATTGTGGCAAAGAGCTATCTGAGTCTGATAATTTTTGCTCTAACTGTGGGCAAGAAAATAAGGATCAGAAAGTCTCAATATTTAAGTTTGTACAGGATTTTATTTCAAATTACATCAACTTTGAGGCGGTATTTTTTCAAACTCTTCCTGCGTTTATCTTTTACCCCGGCAAACTTACAAACGTCTTTAATGAAGGTAAAAGACGAAAATACATCCATCCGATCCGACTCTATTTAATCAGTTCTCTTTTTTATTTTTTCGTGGCAGCACTAGCCATTCCTGAGGATTTTGTGGATAGAATTATGTCTGGCTCCCTCACTCCCGAACAGGTAAATCAAAATACCGGAGGTATTGTAAAATTCAATTTGGAGGCAAAGAAAACCCTAGATTCACTCGATAAATCAGGAAACTTGGAGGAGCTGAAAAATTTGGGATTGAATCTTGATTCTACCCAAATGAATATTCAAGATATAGAAGGACTCGAAAAAATAATTGAAGACACCATCAGTCGTGGTAGAAAGGATTGGATGGAAATAAGAAAAATGGCCGTAGATCTTGAAGTTTCAGATTCTGCATTTGACACAGCTATTTCAAAAACATCCTTCGACATCTTATCTAGACTAGGCTCGGAACAAAGACGAAAATTTATCGCTAACTCCGGACTTTTCATTTCTAGCGCCATTCAGAATCTACCGATAATGATGTTTTTTTTAATCCCGGTTTTTGCATTTCTACTATGGATCCTCTACCTCAGGAGCGGTAAATTTTATGTTGAACACCTCATCCATGGACTACATCTTCATTCTTTCGCCTATGTCATTTATGGTTTAGGAACCCTTTGGATGTTTGAAACCGAATTAGTAATTCCCTTGGTATTTTTGCTTTGTTTTATCTGGGTGACAACCTATACTTATTTGTCCTTGATGAATGTTTCGAAGCAAGGTTGGTTTATAACATTGGTAAAACTCTGGACCCTTGGAATATTTTATTTAGTAGTACTTTCTTTAGCCGTCACGCTGGAATTGTATATTTCACTCACCACCTTTTAACAAAAAAACCGGCCAAAAGCCGGTTTTAAATTAATTCATTATCTCTTTTATACTTTCCTTGTGTGCATCCAAAATTTCTTGGATGATTTCATCCGTTAAGGCTGTCGACAAAAACAAGCTTTCAAATTGAGATGGAGCTAAATAAACTCCCCTTTTTAGCATTGACTGAAAATACTCACCAAACTTTTTCGTGTCTGACTCTTTAGCTGAAGCAAAATCAAAAACCTCCTTATCAGTAAAAAACAGTGAGTACATACTTCCCAATCTATTTACTGTGAAGTTTAGACCAAGTTCTTTATTTATGGACAAAATTCCGTCTGAAATTAATTCACCGATATGGTTCAACCTTGCATATTCTTCCGGATGAGTATTCAAATGATTTAGCATCGCTAAACCTGCTGCCATTGCGATAGGATTTCCGGATAATGTCCCTGCTTGATAAACTGGGCCCGCTGGGGAAACGAATTCCATGATTTCTTTTTTTCCTCCATAGGCACCGACAGGCATTCCTCCACCGATTATTTTTCCTAAAGTGGTCATGTCAGGTATCACACCATAAAGCTCCTGTGCTCCACCTTTCGCTAATCGGAAACCTGTCATTACTTCATCAAAAATCAAAACTATTCCTTCTCGCGTACAAATATCTCTTAGCCCTTGCAAATAGCCTGCTTTTGGAAGACATAAGCCCATATTTCCAGGAACAGGTTCCAAAATCAATGCAGCAATTTCCCCTTTATTGGCAGCCACTAATGTCTCAATAGCTTCAAGATCATTGTATGGAGCAAGTAGCGTATCTTTTGCAGTTCCCTTGGTAACACCTGGCGAGTCTGGATCTCCCATGGTCATTGCGCCAGAACCAGCAGCTATCAAAAATGAATCCCCATGACCATGATAATGACCTTCCATTTTTATAAACTTATCCCGACCGGTATATCCTCGTGCGACACGAATTGCTGACATGGTCGCCTCAGTTCCTGAGTTGACCATTCTTACTTTTTCTACAGAAGGCACCATGCTGACAATCAATTCAGCGATTTCCACTTCCTTTGAGGTAGGGGCACCGAAAGAAGTACCATTTTCCATCGCTTTTACCACAGCTTCCTTGATCATTGGATGATTATGTCCCAAAATCATTGGACCCCAGCTATTGATCATTTCAATAAAGCGATTTCCATCTTCATCGATCAGATAGGCTCCTTCTGCTTTTTTAATAAAAAGTGGTTCTCCTCCTACAGCACGAAAAGCTCTAACAGGAGAATTGACTCCTCCCGGAATGAAATTTTGAGCATGGGCAAACAGTCTTTTACTTTCTGAAATTTGCATCGATTAGTTAAGTGGTTTCATCTCTCCTGCTTCAATTTTAAATACAGGGACATATTGGTTGTTATTACTATTCTGGAAATTAAAACCCCAAGAAACTTTTCCTTGTTGAAATGACGCTTGATCAAGGTTTCTTCTGAGATCAAAGCCTTTGCTAGGTCCCATGTTGGAAGATAACCAATAAACCAATTCTCTTCCCAACGTCGTATTAAGGCTTGGGTAAATCAAATTCTTTGCAAAGAAATTTTCCTTAAACTGCTGCATAGCACCAGCTTCAAAATTTGGAGTATTATTTGAAATGAAATGAAAATTAGGGAATTCAAGCATTTCATAATTGGCAAAATTAAAACCTAGCCAAGAATCCATTACCAAAAATGGAACGGAGGCGTTAACAGACTCCATCAAGGCAAATGTTGGCTGGGCAATAGATGGATCATCAGCCAAAAGGATAATTTGATCTACCTCCAAATCAACGCTATCCATTCCTGACCTAATGCCTTGTCTTTGTAAAAAATCGATCACATTTCTAGGATTCACTTGCTGAGCATCCACGACAGAAAACCCAGCAGACGTTAATTGATCTCTCAAAAGCAATCCCATTTTCTCGTCTCTAGAACTCCCACTGTAGCCAATAGCCACCCTTCTACCCCAGTTCTGATTTCGAAGTGCCTTCACAACTCCTTCAGAAATCGAGGCTACTGATGGTCTAAACAGATAACTATATTGAGTATTTTCAAATCGCTCACCTAAATTCGATAGCGGATGAACCAAAGGAATTTTGGATACTTCAGCAAAAGTACTGACCAAATCCACTTCATCCGGATAGATCGGACCAATAATCACATCTGCTTTAGCAATCACCGGATCCTTAAGCAGCTCTGCTAAATAATTCATGTCCCTTTTTGAATCAAACGTATGAAGCGTCACTTGCTTACCTTCTTCTTTCAATCTATTTACAGCAAAATTGATCCCTTGGTACAATTCAAAGACGAAGCTTGATTGATCCACTGAAGCAGCTGAAGCGGATGGAGAATTTGTAAAAGGAAGAATTACGACAAAGTCCAAAACCATGTCTTTCACTACATTCATCCCTCCTGAGTTGCCTTGCAATTCATAATACGCAGCTCTTTCTGTGGCAGAAAGGATAGTTTGGCTTTCCAAAACTGCTTTCAAGGCTGCTGTATAACCTTTGTTTTCTTTAAACTCCTGAAGATTGGCCACCATAAAGCTGGCACTGGTTTTTTTCAGGTTTTCAAAAGTTGCATTCTCCGCCAACTCCTTAACCGAATCTTTTTTTATTCCCTTGATCACTCTCAGTGCCTCCTGATTTTGTTGATTTTGGAAATATGCTAAAGCTAATAAATACTTGGATTCATCGGATTTTGACCAGACCTGATTGGAAACCCGCTGAAGTGCAGTGATTGCCTGTGTTGGTTGATTGGCTCCCAGGGCAGCCTCGCCTAAATGGAATGCGGCATAATTAGAAAGGTTTCCATATTCACCAGCATCCAAAAACTGCCTGAAAAGCGGCATCGCCTCCCAGTAATTTTTCTCAGTTAATAGTGTCTGAGCTCTTTGATAGTCCGCGGGAATATTCTGAGCAAAAGTGACAGTGACAAAGAAGAACGCGGAAAGTATTAATAGGAGATATTTTCTCATGTATCTGAAGGTGAATCAAACATCAAAACAGTGATTGCAAATTTAACCCAATATTTTCAAACCCAAAGTTTGGGCCGAAAGCTATTCAAAATGAAAAACCCGAAGGCATTGCTCCGGGTTTCACAATTTCAAATTTAAAATTTCTAATTCATCTATTCCCACTCGATCGTTGCTGGTGGTTTGGAAGAAATATCATAAACTACTCGGTTTACACCTTTCACACGGTTGATGATTTCATTGGAAATTTTCCCCAAAAACTCATAGGGAAGGTGAATCCAATCTGCTGTCATTCCATCTACAGAACCTACTGCTCTTAATGCAACCACTTTTTCATAGGTCCTTTCATCTCCCATCACCCCAACAGATTGAATTGGGAGTAACATGGCGCCTGCTTGCCAAACCTGATCATAGAGGCCATGATCTTTCAATCCTTGGATGAAAATATGATCTACTTCTTGGAGTGTTTTTACTTTCTCAGCAGTGATATCTCCCAATATTCGTATTCCAAGCCCCGGTCCTGGAAAAGGATGTCTTCCGATAATTGTTTCCACTATTTCCAAAGCCCTACCTACTTCCCGAACCTCGTCTTTGAAAAGTGTATTCAATGGTTCTACCACAGAAAGCTTCATGAAATCGGGTAATCCACCCACATTGTGGTGAGATTTAATCGTAGCTGATGGTCCTTTTACCGATACAGATTCAATCACATCTGGGTAAATCGTGCCTTGTCCCAACCATTTTACTCCTTCTATTTTAT
The DNA here is from genome assembly GCA_965659625.1 of uncultured Algoriphagus sp. Classification (GTDB taxonomy): domain Bacteria; phylum Bacteroidota; class Bacteroidia; order Cytophagales; family Cyclobacteriaceae; genus Algoriphagus. Next base: position 113,308 of record CBFHWO010000014.1, read on the forward strand.
GTGCTTCATCATCAAACACTTCAATAAATGCCCGACCAATTGCTTTTCTCTTTGCTTCGGGATCAGTCAATCCAACTAGAGCATCATAAAAACGCTGCTTTGAATCCACTCCAATCACATTTAATCCCATGTGTTTGTAAGAATCCAAAACCTCTTCAAATTCATTTTTGCGAAGCAATCCATTATCTACAAATACACAAGTCAACTGATCACCGATTGCTCTATGAATCAAGGTCGCAGCAACGGAAGAATCAACACCGCCTGACAAGCCCATTACGACCTTATCAGAACCTATTTTAGCTTTCAAGTCTGCAACAGTAGCATCGATAAATACATCCGAAGTCCAGTCCTGAGAGCATCCGCAGATTTGTACAATGAAATTTCTCAATAGGTTTTTGCCCTCCGTAGAATGCGTCACTTCTGGGTGAAATTGAATCCCGTAAGTTTCTTCATTTTGAATTTTGAATGCCGCTACCCGTACTGAGTCGGTGCTGGCTATCACATCAAAAGTATCAGGCAAATTCTTGATCGTATCTCCATGAGACATCCAAACCTGAGAGCCATGACTCATTTCCTTAAGCAGGTCGTAATGTGTATCGATATGACTTAGGTTAGCTCTTCCGTATTCTCTAATTTCTGAAGGCAAAACTTCACCACCATATTTTTGAGCTAATAATTGAGAGCCGTAACAGACACCCAAAAGTGGTAGTTTCCCTCTTAGCGAGTCCAAATCCAAATCAGGAGATCCTGCATCTCTTACGGAGCAAGGTGAACCTGAAAGTATTACTCCTTTGATGTCGGAGGTGATTTCTGGAACTTTGTTATAAGGGTGAATTTCACAATAAACATTCAGCTCTCTAACTCTTCGGGCGATGAGTTGGGTGTACTGAGAACCGAAATCAAGAATCAAGATTTGTTCTGCCATGCGCAAAGGTAAGCAGGTCAGGTAAATTGAGGAAGTGTTATTAAATATTTTACAGAATAATGTTTGGTATAATTTTCTAAGTAGGCTAATCAGGTCCTAGAATTATACCTTTAGGTAGGTTATTAACACAAAAACGTTAAAATTTAGGGCCAATTTCTATTTGAGTTTTCCTTCATGAAAAAGTTATTCTTCCTTTTGTTGTCACTGACACTATTTGCTTATTCTGTTTTCTCCCAAAAAAATGCCTTAACAAAACTCTCTAGCTCCTATTTTGATTTAGTGAGACCAGAATTTAAAGGTGATTTGGCCTATGAAACTGTCGCTTATGTGGAGCAATACTGGAGAGTAGCTGGAAATACGGGGTTTAATAACTCAATTTTCAGAATTACAGAAAAGTTAGAATCCGCTGGATATGTTCTTGAAGATAATGCAACTGAGGAAAATCGTCTAACCTATAGAATAGAAAAAAGAAAGATGGATCGGCCAACTTGGGAGCCTGTTTCAGCTTCCTTGAAATTCGTTGGCGCAGATGAAGAGTTACTTTCATCAGGAACCAATCGGAATATGACCTACCTATATTCCAGTTCTACTCCCAGCGAAGGAATTACTGGAGAAGTTATTTATATCGAGAGCAAAGAAGCGCTTGAAAGAATGGATGTGAAAGGAAAAATCCTTTTTTCAGATCAGTTAAGCTATAGATCCTTGCAAGCTGCAGTACGAGAAAAAGCAGCATTTGGTGTATTGACTTACGACATGCCCTCCTACTTACAGCCTGAAAAAAACACCACTTCCATTCAATTCAGAGGGCTGAGATACGATTCTGAACATCCGGCCTGGGCAATTGCTCTTTCATATGAAGCCAAAGAAAAGTTAAAAGCAGCATTAAAAAATGGCCCTGTGAAAGTCCATGTGAAAATCGAAACAAAGATTTACGATTCTTATGAATTGACTGTCGTAGCAAATGTGAAAGGTTCTGAACTGCCATTGGAAAGTTTAGTGTTTTCTGCCCACATCCAGGAACCTGGCGCAAACGACAATGCAACAGGAGTCGGAACTCAGCTCGAAATGGCCAGTATTACAGCAGATTTATTAAATAATGGAAAACTGGATCTGAAACGCACCTTGACGTTTCTTTGGGGAGATGAGATCATATCGACCAGAAGATATATTCAGGAAGAAGAAAAAAGAGAACCGAAAATCAATTGGGGGATTTCTCTCGATATGGTAGGCGAAAATACGGATGTCACTGGAGGAACTTTCCTCATCGAAAAAATGCCTGATCCAAGTGCGATCTGGACGCGTGGAGAGGACAAACACAGCGAGTGGGGCGGTTCTCCGATGACGGTGGACCAGATGAAGCCACACTATTTTAATGACTTCATCCTGACCATCTTCGAAGCGCAAGGTGAATATGCTGATTGGGTCGTGAAGACCAATCCATTCGAAGGAGGATCCGATCATACCCCATTTCTTCAGGCAGACATTCCAGGCCTCCTGCTTTGGCACTTTACAGATCAGTTTTACCATACGGATAATGACCGACTGGATAAAGTCTCAAAGAAAACCATGGTCAATGTGGGAACAGGCGCTTTGGTCTCCGCTTATACTTTGTTGAATGCTGACGTAGAAACTGGAAACGAACTTGCGCAAATGATCTTGGGCAAAGCAATCGAGCGCCTTCAAATTGAATCAATCCTTAGCAAAAAAGCCATTGAGAATGGTGATAATGCTACTGAACAAAAGCTAATTTTAGAAACCTGGAAAGACTGGTATTTGAAAGCATTGGATTCTATCAGCGACCTCTCTTCAACACCAAATCAAGAATTAGAGATGTCTATTTCTTTGGCAAAGCAGAAATTGGAAGGAGTTTATCAGACTTTGTTTTTGGCACTTTAAAAATAGAAAGAGCGAAAGCAGTCTTTCATCTAATTATATTGAAATCCATGTGCCTGTCTCATCATGCATTTTGATCATTGACCATTTCCAAGAACTTCTTTCAAGTTTTCCACCAGTAATATTTTTTAATAGTATCGCATAAAATACTTTACTACATTTTTGAGCTTTGACCATTTTTTATAGAGGAATTTCAAACTAACTTAAGGAAACAAGAGAAATGAGTCTAGATAGGTAGGCATATGCACTTTTAGCTAGGTCATTTTAGTTAACCTTAAAAATTTGAAAAATGGCGGATAAGATAGATCTCGATTTTACATATACAACGATCGACAAAATATTTCGCTTAAGTATTGGCGAAACCGGAGATTACAGTGGTGCCAAATATGATGGCGATTTTTCAATGTCATTAGAAGAGGCTCAAAAGGCCAAACATAAATTTATCGCAGATAGCCTTAACATCACAAAGGGAAGCAAGGTGTTAGATATGGCATGTGGCTGGGGGCCTTTTATTTCTTATTGCAACAAGGAAAGAAATGCCTCTGCTATGGGATTGACACTTTCTGAAGGTCAAGCAAAGGCTTGTCAAAAAAATGGCATGAATGTGATTGTGAAGGATTGCCGAACTGTAAAGCCTGAGGATTTCGGGATTTTTGACGCCATCTCCTGCGTTGGTGGGCTAGAGCATTTTTGTTCTGTAGAGGAGTGGAAAGCAGGAAAACAAGAGCAGGTTTACAGCGACTATTTCGAAACCGTTTACAATCTCTTGCCCAAAGGAGGAAGGTTATACTTGCAAACCATGACTTTTGGCAAAAATATGATTGACTTCAAGGACATAGATGTAACTGCTGAAAAAGGATCCGCGGCGCATGTTTTAGGATTAATGATTGAGGAATTCCCAGGTTCTTGGCTTCCTTATGGGTCAGAAATGTTAATCCGAAATGCAGCCCCACATTTTAAACTAATCTCTCAAAGCAGCGGAAGGCTAGATTATATTGAAACAATTGGGCAATGGAGAAAGAAGTTCAGGAAATTCAGTCTAAAAAAGTATTGGCTATATGCCTCACTTCTGCCTCGCTACATTACTACTAAAAACTTTAGACACCAAGTCGCTGTTTTTAAAATAAGCCCAAATAGAGTGTGTTTTGAGAAAGAAATTATGGAACATTATCGGCTAGTGTTTGAAAAAATTTAATGAACTAACTGAAGGAGCTTTTGAACCGATTTAGTATCCAAAACAGAATTAAATCCAATTGAAAATAAAAATTTCAATTACTGATTCCCAAACGCCGTTTTCGGATTTTCCTTCAAGAGTAAATCCCAGTCTTGCTGAGTAAATCCCTTTGCATTCAAGGCTGGCATCAGCTTTTCAAAAATATTGGTAAAAGGCTGAAAATTTCCTCCATCTGGCTTAGCTGGATCATACCAACCAGCGTCATGGGAGATCAATACATTATTTAAAATCCCATTTTCTTTCGCAAAAATCAATCGATTCACATATTCTTCCAGCCCCCATCCTATCCCATCCAAACTGATCCAAACTCCAAGTTTCGCAGCTTCCAAATAATTCTGATAATCTTGCTCAGCCTGGGCATGGACCCAAACGAAAGCAGATGGATCAATTCCCATTTTCTGAAGAATTTCGACTTCCTGTTTAGCCGTGCTCCAAGTTCCGGTGTGTGAAGCGATTGCCAAGCCAGTTGCTGCATGAGTGATTCCGGCGGCACGGACTAGTTTGGCGTCGACTTCTCTGAGAGGAATTTCCTCATTCACTGAAATCTTAATAAAAGCTGGCTTGATACCGGTTCCCTCAATTCCATTTTCATATTCAGAAATCCATCGATCTGCGAGTTGGGATGCATTTTCATTTAGAACAAAATCGGGTAAGTATTTTCCATCGACCGCTCCATAAAAACCAGTGTTGGTTAAGATCTTTATTCCTGATCTTTCGCTTAGTATTTTGAGTAATTCCGGATCTTTTGCCAGATAGCTTGGCGTACAATCAAAAATCGTTTTCACACCATATCCCTTCACATCGAGCAAATAGGGCAAAACCTTTTCAATCACTTTTTCTTGATCATATCGATCTGAGGAGACGGAATCAGCGCCTATAAAATCCACTAGCATATGCTCGTGGATCAAAGTCAAGCCCATGGAATCTAAAGGGATCGGACCAGTAGCGGAATTGATGAATGCTGTATTAGGCTCAGGCTTTGAGCAAGAAAAAGAGAAAATAACAACTAGTAAAATCAAATTATGGCGACTCCTCATGACCTAATTTACTTACCTCAATTCATAAAAGTAAAATGTTTGCACATCTTTTTCTACGGCCATGGGATCTTCACCTGGCTTGTAGCTTGCGAAAATTAAATCTCTCATGATTGATAATTTAATATCCCATCTTCCTTCCCAAAGCTTCTCCTTCTCTTTAAATATCTGGTAATTAAAATCTGATCTGTATTTATCTAGAATCTCACTGGTTGCTTCACTTGAAATGTTTTCAGGAGTAATTTTCTGCAACTCCTCAGGAGACAAAGCATCTTTATATTTAGTCAATAAATAGCCATTTGAGAACGTGAAGCCTCCATATTCTTGACCTCCAAAACTTTTAATAAATCCTGCTGGATCTGAAGGGAAGGTTGGCTCTGTTAGCCTAAAATTATTTCCTGGGTCTAATTCCCAAATATCTTTCAGTTCAAGCGAAGGAATATCATACACATACAACTCTGGAGAATTAGGATAGATCATCAGCAATTCACCATTTTGAAATTTCACAAAAGGATCCAACTGAGTATAATAACCTGGATTCTTTGCTATTTCACTTTCCTTCGGAATATATTCCGTTTTAAGAGGTTTAAAAGTGTTGATATCCCGGAGTGTTATAAATGGGTATTCAATGCTATACTTTTCAGACTTAATAAACTTATCCCTATCCTCATTCTCAATTGAAAAGGTGTATAACACATCATTGAAAGTATCAAAGCTTCGACTTCCTCCGATGGTACGGGTGACTAGCTCATAATCATTATCCACTTTTCTTAACAAAGTAAAGTCTGGTGCATAAACATAGGTTCCAGTGATTGTTTGAACTATTATTTCATTTTCCTTTCCATATCTGGCAGCAATAAAATATCCCGCCTGCATACTGTTCTTCCCATCCCCAGTCAAATTTGCAGTTTTCAAAATCTCCCCAGCTGGACTGATTCTAAGAAATTCAGACATTTTCCAATCATAAAACAAGAACTCCGAATGATCTGTTTTTACATCCACCATTAAGGGTTTGGTCAACCTATCAATCACCAAACTATCAGTAATCACCAGCTCAGGAATGTAGCTTTCTGTTTTGGATTCTTTGGTCTTTTCACTGCAAGCAAAAAGGAAAGTGAAAAGAGGAATTAGCAAAAAGTTCTTCATATATCTTATAAACTAACAAACTAAGCCTTAATATTTGAAGTTCAAAACCAAAATTTCTAAAACTTAAAATTTGTGGAAAACACCACTGATCTTTATTTTTTAATTTCAATCCAAACCAACTCCTTAAATCTACCAACTCAGAAATAGTACTTTTTTGGATCGTTCCGTCAAAAGAAATGTGTATTTTCCATACTTATCGTCCCAATGGAAGTTTGTTCAACTTTCATTTCTTTGAGAGATTTTTTGCTTAAAAACCCAAATGACAAACGCATGACTAGATTTCTGATCAGTTTAGGTTTTCTTTCCTTAATCTTGATATTCACGAACTGTGATTCAAACACAAAAAAATCTGATTCCGAGGATTCCGTAGGCTTTATCTTGGCAGAAGCAGATTTACCAGACTACGAAAAGAATATTGATCATCAAAGGTTAATCACTGCTTGGGGAGACAGGCAAGAGGAATCTATTCGGACGGGTGAGCATATTTACAATAATATTTGTTTCAACTGCCATGGGAACCCCGATCAGGAAGGCTCCATGCCAAATGCTTTTAAGTTTTGGGAAGATGAATTTAAGGTAGGCAAAGACCCCTATTCCATCTATCAGACGCTCAGCAGAGGCTATGGTTCCATGCCTCCACAAGTCAATTTGACTCCTGTAGAAAAGTATGATATCATCAACTATTTGAGGGAAACTTTTTTGAAGGAGGAAAATCCAACTCAATACATCGACCTCGATTCGACCTACTTGGCTAGCCTACCTGTCGGAACAAACACTGGCCCTGAGGCCAAAGAATTTAAGCCTTGGGCTGAAATGGATTATGGGAATTTTTTAATCAATACCTATGAACTTGTTGGCCTCGATGCAGCACCAAGAGAGCGATCGTCAGGCAAAGCACCACTACCAGATGAAAATCTCATAAATTCAAATTTCGCCTATAAAGGCATCGCGGTAAGACTTGATTCGGGAGAAGGTGGAATTGCCGCTGGCAAAGCCTGGATGATGTTTGACCATGATCTGATGAGAGTTGCCGGAGCATGGACTGGTGATGGTTTTATCGATTGGCAAGCAATTTTATTCAATGGAAGCCATAATATTTCACCGAGAACAATCGGAGAACTTCATTTTGAAAACCCAGTTTCTCCAGCCTGGGCAAACCCAGCTACTGGTAGCTTTGATGATCCGAGATTTACAGCCAGAGACAACCGAAAGTTCGGTCCCTTGCCTCGGGAATGGGCCCATTACAAAGGGCTCTACCAACACGGTGATCAGATAATTATTTCCTACACGGTAGGCAAGTCAAGAGTACTGGAAACTTTTGGACTGGAATATTTGGATGATCAGCCTGTTTTCACCCGAACATTGAACATATCTCCTTCTGACAAACTGCTTAAAATGAGAGTTGCCCCAAACACAACAGTTGTTGCTTTGGTAGGCAAAGGGGCAGAATTAAAAGATGAGGGTGGTTTTAATGTATTGGAGATAAGTCCTAACCAAAACCTGAATATCAAACTATTGATGGCAAAATCCGGTACCCAAGGACTCCAGGAATTTGCTAAATCAATGTCACCACCAGAGGATTTGACTAGGATAAAAGACGGTCCTCCAAGATTTCCTGAAAAGTTGACTACCAAAATCATCAAGGGTGAGCAAGAAGGCCCTTTTCAAGTAGACATTCTGAATCCGCCTTTTGACAGTCCCTGGAAAAATCAATTCAGACTAAGTGGTCTGGACTTTTTCAAAGATGCCAACAAAGGAGTGATTTGCTCAACGGATGGAGACGTTTGGTTGGTGGAAGGTTTCATGAAAGATACCGGAGAACTTACCTGGCAGCGCATTGCTTCTGGTTTGTTTCAGCCTTTGGGAATCAAGGTGGTCAATGAGGAAATCTTTGTCACCTGTAGAGATCAGCTTGTTCGATTACACGATTATAATGGAGACATGGAGACGGATTTTTACGAGAGCTTTAATAACGATCATCAGGTAACGGATCACTTTCATGAATTTGCCATGGGCCTACAGGTTGATGATGATGGCAATTTCTACTACGCCAAAAGTGCCCGCCATGCCAGAAAGGCTTTGATTCCTCAGCACGGAACGTTGATTAAAGTGAGTAAGGATGGCAAAAAGACCGACATCATAGCAAAAGGATTCCGGGCTGCAAACGGGGTCTGCATCAATCCTGATGGCACTTTTATCGTGACTGATCAGGAAGGTCACTGGAACCCGATGAATAGAATTAACTGGGTAAAAGAAGGCGGATTCTACGGTAACATGTTTAGCTACAATCCACCGGCTGACAGCACAGAGAATGGCATGGAACTACCTCTGGTTTGGGTAGAGCGAGAGATAGATCAATCACCTTCCGAACTGCTTTGGGTAGATAGCAAAAAGTGGGGAGCACTAGACGGAAAACTTCTGAACTTCTCCTACGGCTATGGGAAAATCTTCGTCATTCCTTACGAGACA
>CBFHWO010000015.1:0-112005 GCA_965659625.1 uncultured Algoriphagus sp.
CATTTACTGTATGTAGACCAGGCACTTGGGTTAAATTCAATTTGGAAATTTCTTCTGGGTCAAAAGGGTATCTTTTTCCTTGATTATATTCCCATATATCCGAAAAGACATAATCATTCGGTTTATTATTGAATACCTGTTGCCAAGGGAATGTTTGCTCCTGAATCAACTCTCCAAGTGCTAACAGTTTTTGATCTCCAGTAATATTGTAAAGCCAATAAACCACCTCCAAATTATCACCTGCTCTTCGATTGGCCCAAAAGGAAAGCTCATCCAATGGATGGGTAGGCAGTTCATTTAATTGATAATGAAAATAGTTGGTAAGCACTTCAATCACTCGTGCATCGTTAGTCGCTTGATGGTATTGCTTCAAAACTTTCAGCATTACCATTTTAGGCCACCAGTCTTTTCTTGGCCCTTTTTGGATGCCTGCCTCAGGTTCAGGATCTTCTAGAAATGGAACGGGACCAATGTATCCACTTTCTGTCTGATGAGTTAAAGTCCATTCCACCCATTTCAAAGCTTTTGCTTTCAGATTTTCATCATCCAGTATAAATGCCAAGGGCAATAACCCATCAATCCAATAGGGTCCTCGTTCCCAACCATCACCATCCCCTCCTAGCCAGCCATTTCTTTCCCCAACTACTTCAGGATAAACCGTATCCAAATTACCTGTTAATCCAGTGGCCATCCTCTGTAATTGGTCCTTCAACCAACCATCAGGCTTTATACTTCCCAAGGGAAGCTCCAAATATGGGTTAGCATTTAACGGTGCACGGTTTGTTAAATAATGAGTTTTAGGTTCCTTGAATTCGGGTGAGGAGTCCTCCTTGCAAGAGGAGAATGTAAAAATCACTAAAAGGAAAAAAATCAATTTAAAGTAATATTCTTTCTGCATCGAAAGTGAAAGTTTGGTGGTAAATCTTATTTAAAGATACATTTCTCAGATCGCATAAACTCACCATCTAAAAAAATCCATAATTTATAGAAATATGAATTCTGAAGAATTTAAGTTGTAGCGCATTCAAACAACGGATGATTTGGATTCTATTTTTAATTGAACAAAAACTGTCATGTCAAAGCACTTTCGATTGTCAATTTTTACACTTCTATTCACCGCTGTTCTCCTTGTTCCGGCATTTGGCCAAAAAACAAACCCATCACTTTTTCTAACTCAAAACCCAAAAACTTCTAACCCATTATTACAGAAAATCCAAGCTGAATTCCTGAAGGTTTCCGATGAAATTTCAGAATTACCACCCCCAGTAAGAGAGATGGAAGGGAGAAGGCTATTGAGTGTAAGTAGGGCTTATTTGAAGAGAATTACTTATTTGGGATATGCTTACCAGCTTACAGGAGATGAAAAGTATCTAAAGGCTACGGAGAGATATTTATTGGCAGCTGCAGATTTTGAGGATTGGAATCCTTCTCATTTCTTGGATGTGGCCGAAATGACTATGGCTATGGGAATTGGGTACGATTGGATCCATGCTGATCTTCCCGAAGAATCAGCCTCTAAAATCAGAAAAGCAATCTTTGAAAAGGGATTGAAACCATCTTTAGCAGAAGATCATTGGTGGATTACCACCACCAATAATTGGAACCAAGTATGCCATGCATCTCTTGCAGTCGGTGCTTGGGCTGTTCAGGAATATTATCCTGAAGTTTCCGGCCAGATTTTAGAAAGAGCCAAAGATAAAATTCGAATTCCTGAGGCTCAATACAATCCGGACGGAGCTTATCCAGAAGGAACTTCCTATTGGGAATATGGAACTACGTTTCATGTCCTCTATCTCGATGCGTTTCAAAAAAAATATTCCGATCAGCCAATACCGGTTTCGGAAGGATTCTTAAAAACCGGAAATTACTTCTTGCATGCACATGGACCTACAGGAAGTTTCAATTATTCTGATTCCCGTCAAAATGAGGTGATGTCAGCAAGCATGTATTGGTTCGCCTCCAAAACAGAGCAGCCAAGTTTATTATTTAAGCAAATACCATTATTGGAGGACTTTATAGATCAAAAAAAACAAATCAGTCCAACTAGTAATTCGGACAGATTCTTTGCTTTTCTGATGATCTGGTTATCAGAAATGGGGGATAAAGATATTCCAGTCCCTGTAGAAACTAGCTGGAGTGGAAACGGTGAAAATCCTGTCAGTTTCCACAGAAGCAATTGGGAAAAAGACGCCATATTTCTCGGGACTAAAGCAGGATCTCCTGAAGTTAGTCATGGCCATATGGATGTAGGTAGTTTTGTGATGGATGCCAATGGGGTAAGGTGGGCAGTCGACCTTGGTATGAGCAATTATAATGATTTAGAGACTCAAGGAGTCAATATTTGGGATAAAAGCCAGAATGGTGAACGTTGGTCTGTGTTCCGTTACACCAATTATGCCCATAACACACTAGTCGTTGACAGCGCTCTACAGAACGTTCATGGCAAAGCAGAAATTCTGAATTTAAAGGACAAAAAGAATCTGAAATCTACCACTTTGGATATGTCTGAAGTGTATGTAAATCAATTGAAAAGCGCTGAAAGGACCACTTTGATCAAGAATGGGAAAGAGGTGAGAATTATTGATAATATTCAAAACAACGAGACAAATTCAAAAGTCCGTTGGGCGATGATGACCTATGATGATATTGAAATCATGGACGGAAACTATGCGGTCATTTCTGAAAATGGGAAGAAATTAAATCTGGAGGTGGTTTCTCCAAAAAATACCCAACTCAAGCTTTACCCTGTCGCTCCCACTGCAAAAGGTGAGGAAGAAAATGAAGGGTTCGTTTTAATAGGGTTTGAAACAGAACTTTCTCCGAAGCAAAAACAAAAGTTGGAAGTTCGGCTTACTCCAATTAATTGACCAACTCAAAATTAAATCCGATATACTATTGTCCTTGTTTTAGCAGAAACTTAAATCTCCATTGATTTTTTGAGAATATTTGTTTTCCACATAGGGGTAACATCCTTCTAAGTTGTCCTATTTATAAAAACCATTCAAAACCTTAACTTGCATGACCAGCAAAATGCCTCCATGCAAAAAAGCGATCAAATGATTTTTCAGTCGATCAAGTCAGGTGATGAAAAAGCACTGGAGATGTTATTTAAAGAATATTATCAACCCTTATGCCGCTACGCAATGTCCTATCTAGAGGACCCTGCAGATGCTGAAGAAGTGGTTCAAAATTGCTTCATCAAACTTTGGGAGAAAAGAGAAAAAATCGATATCCAAAGTTCTGTTAAATCCTATCTCTATCAAATCATAAGAAACGCTTGCCTCAACGAGATTAAGCATCAAAAAGTGAAAAAAAGCTACGGTGAAATGGTTTCACAGCAAGGTGAGATCCTTAGTGAAGCTTCAGATCAGTCCACCTTAAAAAGCGAATTGGAAGAGAAAATTGCGATAGCTCTTCAGTCACTTCCCCAGCAATGTAGATTGATTTTCACCATGAGCCGATTTGAGGAATTGAAATATCAAGAGATCGCTGATCAATTAAATTTATCCATTAAAACAGTAGAAAATCAAATGGGGAAAGCCCTGAAATTGATGCGTGCCCAATTGCAGGATTATCTTTCATTGATAGCCATCCTACTTCATATAATTCTGGAATAATGAGCGAGCACGAAGATTTCTATATAGATAGCCTCATCGCCAAATACATTGTTGGTGAAATAAGCCCTTCTGAAGAAAAAGAGTTGAAGGAATGGTGTGCGCTTTCTGAAGAAAACCAAAAAGTTCTAGATGATGAACTATTGATTTTCCAAAAAGCAAATCTTGGTACTGATCATCAGTTTGATGCAGATTTGGCATGGACCAAAATCCAACCTAAAATCCAAACTCCAAAAAAAGGAAGACAGGTTTATTTTACTCCATGGAAAATTGCTGCCAGCTTTCTCCTTATTTGTATTTTTTCCTTCTTGATTTATCAACAAATCACAGCTCCTGAAGAATTCAACTATCTGAGTGAAAATCAAGTTGAAACTCAAATCTTACCCGATCAGACTAAAATCTCATTGAATAGAGATTCTGAAGTAAGCATTGAATACAATGAGAGAAAAAAAACAGGACTGATCAAGCTAAGCGGAGAGTCTTTGGTTTCAATTCCAGAAAGTAAAAAAGTGGATTGGCAGGTTCAGGTTGACAAACTTTTTATTGAAGACATAGGAACTGTTTTTAATGTAAAAGCTTATCCTGACAGTCCAATTGTGGAAGTTTCGGTCATTGAGGGTGAAGTCAGAATGTATTTGGAATCAGATAATGGGATTATACTTTTGGCAGGAGAAAAAGGCACATATGATAAAATCAGCAATACCTTTTCAAAAGAAGAAGCAGACCCCAATGTTGATTCTTATTCATCTAGATCATTTTCCTATTTCAATCAGGACTTGGCTTCTGTAGTAGATCAATTGAGTGAAGTCTATCAAACCAACATTATTTTAGCAGGGAATATTGGAGCCTGCAGACTGACTGTTGAATTTGAAAATGAAGATCTGGATACCATTTTGTCAATTATTTCGGAAACACTTAATTTAGATATTACAAAAAGTGGAAATGAGATAACCCTTTCAGGAACGGCCTGCAATTAATTTTTTGAAATGAAAAATAACTATTACCGGTATTTGGCAGGCTTCCTTTTGGTCTTTGGGGCCTATTTTTCAGCAAATTCCCAGCAACTTTCTCTGCTTGAAAAAAGAGTCAATATGAAGGCTGAAGAGGAGCCTTTAGATAGGTTTCTCGATAGGCTGTCCAAAGAAGTCGGAGGCGTTTTTTCATATAGTCCCTCCACGATTGATGTGAGTAAAAATATTTCCGGAAACTTCTCAGATCAAACTTGCAGAGAAGTTTTAGAAGAGGTTTTTGAAGGTTCCATTAATTATAAACAAAAAGGAGTTTACCTTATTTTAACTCCAGCTCCTCCTTCCGAGAAAGAAATCACTATTAGTGGCTACGTAGTGGATGAAAAATCCGGTGAACGAATCAAAAACGCCACAGTTTACAATCCTATTACCCTTCAATCATCGACCACAGATGAATTTGGCTTTTTCCAGTTTCAGGTAAAAAATCCCGCTGAAGAAAATTTTCAACTGATCGTCAACAAAAAGGATTATTCAGACACTTTAATCTTAGAAAGTAGAAAATCGCGGTTTCAGAAAATCTTTTTAAAATCAGAAGGAGAGGAAACCTCACCAATTGTACGAAGCCTTACTGAGCCGATGAAAAACTTTTGGGCTTGGACCACCAATTCCGTGGGTTACACAAATATTGAAAACATTCAAGATACACTTAGCCGAGGCTTTCAAGCTTCCTTTGTGCCTTTTGTAGGAACGAACAGAAAGATAAGTGGATCTGTAGTCAATGATTTCTCCCTAAACGTACTTGGAGGATTTTCAGGGGGAACGAATAAAGCCGAAATCGGAGGCCTTTTTAATATCAACCGCCGAAATGTACAATACTTTCAAGCTGCTGGCCTTTTCAATCAAGTCGGTGGCGAAGTAAAAGGAATGCAAGTCGCAGGGATTACCAATATCAACCTGGATTCTGTGAAAGGATTCCAAGTAGCTGGAGTCGGTAATTTTTCTTCTGGACCTGTAATAGGACTGCAAACTGCAGGAGTTTTGAATATTGTGACTTCGGATGTCCATGGAATACAATTGGCTGGAGTGACGAATTATACCCACCAGAATGTGAAAGGTGGACAAATCTCAGCCGTTTTAAACATGGCCAGAAATGTCAAAGGGTTTCAATTGGGACTATTCAACTATTCTGACAGCATTTCTGGAACACCAATAGGCTTGATCAGTTTTGTTAGAAAAGGATATCACAAAATAGAAATAGGGGCAGATGAAATTCTTCCTTTGAATATTTCATTGAGGACAGGTACACGAGGATTTTACAATATGATCTTTGCCGGTGTGCGACCTGAAAATGCCGATTCTGTCACCTGGGCATTTGGATATGGCGTGGGCAGTTCCCCGAAATTGGCAAATAAATTATTCCTTAATATTGAAGTAAGTTCCCAGCAACTATTGAAAGGGAATTTGGAGGCTTTAAACCTGATCAACAGAGGCTATATTGGTTTGGATTATCAGTTTGCCAAAGGAGTAGGTATCTTTGCAGGTCCAAGTATCAATTGGAGAGTTTTTGACAGTTCTTTTACAGATCATCCTGATTTATTCACCTACACCCAACCTAAAATCATCGAGGAAAAAGACTATCAGGAAAATTTAAAATCACAGCTTTGGTATGGTTTCAGGGCTGGAATCCGCTTTTTTTAAAAAATCTAAAAAAAAATTTACCCATCTCATAGGGGGAAAAAAGTTTTCGATTGTCATAGATACGAAAACTAAACCAACACTATGAAAACGGTAAATAAACTAGTTGGAGCTATTATACTATTTGCTCTAAACCCACTTTCAGCAATTTCTCAAACCGACTTGTCAAAATCTGAGAAACAAGAAATCCGGAATACGGAATTACAAATATCTATTGTTCCATTTTTAGGTACCAACGGCAAAAACTCCGGAGTCACGACCAATGATTACTCTTTCAATTTATTTGGAGGATATTCTGCTGGCACGAACAAATTGGAAATGGCTAGCTTGTTCAACATCAACAGATTTGATGCAAAGCATGTACAGCTTGCAGGACTTTTCAACCAAGTAGGAGGCAAAGTTGAAGGAGCCCAGTTTGCAGGAATTGCAAACTCAAATTTAGACTCGGTCCAAGGGGTGCAAGGAGCTGGCATCATTAATTTCACAACAGGAGCTGTCCAGGGAGTACAACTTGCCGGCATCACCAACTTTAGCAGCAAAAGCGTCCATGGATTTCAAGGAGCTGGAATTGTAAACTTTGCTGGCCAAAACTTAACTGGTTTTCAAGGAGCTGGAATTGCCAATTTTGCAGGAGGGGATGTTAGTGGAACGCAGGCTGCAGGAATTGTAAATTTCACTCCCAAAGATGTCAATGGTGCTCAGATTGCAGGGATTCTCAATTTCGCCCGGAATGTAAGAGGAACTCAAATTGGGCTATTTAATTATGCGGATAGCATTTCTGGAGCTCCCATCGGATTGATCAGCATAGTAAAGAACGGATATCACACCATAGAAATCGGAACGAATGAAATTCTTCCTGTTAACATTTCTTTCAGAACAGGCACCAGAAGCTTTTATAATATGGTATTTGTTGGGATAAGGCCAGAGATATCCAATCATACCGTATGGGCATTTGGTTATGGTGTGGGAACTTCTCCAAGACTTGGAAAAAAAACCTTCCTGAATTTAGAAGTTAGTTCCGAGCAACTTAACAATGGAAACGTTGAAGCGCTTAATTTAATCAACAGATTTTATGTTGGGGCTGACTTTCAAGTTGCCAGAAAAATCGCACTTTTTGCAGGCCCTTCCATCAATTTCCGAGTGTACGATGATTCCTATAATCAACACCCTGAGCTTTTTACATTCAACGGACCAAAGGTATTTTCAGAGCATTCTTATAGTCATGATGACCTAGCAAGCCAATTCTGGTGGGGATTCCGCGCCGGTATACGATTCTTATAATCCATTCAAAAAATGATTTTCCACTCCTTGATTTTTGATCAAGCTGGAAATCCTATGTCAAAAAAAACGCTAATCATATGAAACCTTCCTCAAAATTCCATTTTGTCCTTCTTCTTATTTTCCTCGGTATTTCGGCAAAAGCGCAGGATTTAAGCCAAACAATTAGGGGAACTGTGATGGATCAAATCAGTCAAGCTTCCATCCCCGGAGCCACAATAATGATATTAAATACCGACCCACTTGTCGGAGAGATCACAGATGAATTTGGAGAGTTTAGGTTGAGAAATATCCCAATTGGTCAATACACCCTCCGGGTCAGTTTTGTTGGATACAAGGACCTTATCCTTCCAAACATCTTGGTGAATTCCGGAAAAGAAGTGGTCTTAGAAATTGCATTAGAAGAAGATATTTCTCAACTGCAGGAATTTATAGTCACTGCCACAGATAAAGACCGGACCATTAATGACATGGTACTAGTCAGCGGCAGGACTTTTTCGGTAGAGGAAACCAGAAAATTTGCGGCAGCGGTAAATGACCCAGCTCGAATGGCTGCTTCCTTCTCCGGTGTGGTCAGTACAGATGATGGGAATAACAATATTTCCATCCGAGGAAATAGTCCGAATGGTTTATTGTGGAGAATGGAAGGCGTAGAGATTCCCAATCCAAACCATTTCGTGAACCCAGGTACTTCTGGAGGAGGAGTCTCCATATTGAGCAGTCAGTTACTTTCCAACTCAGATTTTCTTACCGGTGCTTTTACTGCCGAATATGGAAATGCTCTTTCTGGAGTTTTTGATTTGAATCTGAGAAAAGGGAATAATGAAAATCAGGAGTTTACGGTTCAGGCAGGTTTCCTTGGGTTAGACTTGGCAGCAGAAGGCCCTATCGCTAAAAACTACAGGGGTTCCTACTTAATCAATTACAGGTATTCGACACTTTCTTTATTATCTAAGCTGGGACTTCCATTGGGTGATTTTGTCACTAATTTCCAGGATTTATCATTCAATATTTACCTTCCAACCAACGAAAAAAGTAGCCTAACTCTTTTTGGGTTTGGTGGCCTAAGTAATCAAAAAAGTAATGCCGATCAAGATTCTCTTTCCTGGGAAAGCGAGGGAGATAGATACAGTTCAAAGTTCCTATCAAACACAGGTGCGGCAGGAATCAAATATTCCCAAACTCTCAACCATTCAAATTTTCTCCAAACCACGCTGTTGGCGTCCGGTAATACGATTGGGGACGTTGGATCCAGATTGGACAATGAATACATCGATGAAAGCAGGTACGATGAAAAGTTCAGCAACTCAAAAATCACATTAAGTACTGTTGTGAATTCAAAACTTTCTGCAAGATCCAGTTTAAGAAGTGGCGTTTATTTGAACCAACTGTTTTATAATCTCAACCAAAACAATTATGATGAGGAACAGTCGGAAATGATCACTGACATCAATTCAAAGGGAAATACTCAGAGCATCCAAGCTTTTTCCCAATGGAATTACAAGGCCAGCGAAAGATTGACTTTCAATTTTGGACTGCATTATCTTCAATTGCTATTGAACAATTCCAGATCTCTTGAACCTAGGTTTAGTGTTGCTTATGAGTTAGACGAAAAACAACGATTAAGTTTTGGATACGGACTACACAGTCAAGTTCAACCCCTGGGAACCTACTTTGCAGAAAAGGAAGTGGATGGGGAAATCACCCTTCCAAATGAAAAATTAGATTTGAGTAAATCCCATCATCTAGTTTTAGGGTACGATCGCTCCTTAAACCCTTTATTGAGAATGAAGCTCGAAGCTTATTATCAGCATTTGTTTCAGATCCCAATTAAAGAGGGTGAATTTGAAACTTACTCTATCATCAATCAGCAATGGTCTTTTGCAACTGATCCTTTGATCAATGAGGGATTTGGTAAAAACTATGGAGTTGAACTCACACTAGAACAGTTTACTCACAACAATTTATATTTCCTTCTTTCTACCTCTTTGTATAATTCACTTTATAAAACTCAGGAAAATGTATGGAGAAATACTAGGTACAATGGAAACCTGAATATCACTTTCACAGGTGGAAAAGAATTTTCTCTCAACAAAAATAGAATGCTTGGTGTGAACATCAGGGGCATTTATGGTGGAGGATTAAGAACCACTCCTATTTTACTGGATGAATCTATTGAAAAAGGTGAAACGGTTTTGGACGATAGCCAAGCATTTGAAGATCAAAACCCGGCCTATTTCAGAGCAGATTTAAGGTTTAGCCTTAAAAGGAATAAGGAAAAATCCACGCGAACTTGGGCTTTGGATATCCAAAATACGACCAATAGACAAAATATTTATGGAAGCTATTTTGAACCGATGGATTCGGAAATTAAAACAGCCTACCAATCTCCTTTGATTCCCATTCTTAGTTACCGCGTAGAATTTTAAAAACAAAGCCCAGCAAATTGCTGGGCTTATCAAACTAGGTTAATCAAATGAATCACTTGAGTTTTTTCTTTAATATTTTGCCTGTGGCCGACATGGGTAAAGCTTCCATAAACTGGATAATTCTTGGGTATTTATAGGATGCGACGTGTTCTTTCGTCCAGGCTTTCAGCTCTTCTTTGCTAATTTCAAAACCTTTGTTGATTACAACACAAGCTTTGATCTCTTCACCGGATTCCTCATCTGGAATACCAATTACCGCTACCATTGATACCGCATCATGTTTCATCATCACCTCTTCGATTTCCCTAGGATAAACATTCAATCCCTTCCTGATAATCATTTCTTTTGTTCTGTCCACGATAAAAAAGAACCCATCCTCATCTTTTATGGCAACATCCCCTGAATAGAGCCAGCCATCTTTTATGGTTTCTGCAGTTGCTTTTGGATTATTATAGTAGCCTTTCATGACGTTGTGACCTCGATAGATCAACTCTCCTTTCTCTCCTACAGGTAATTCCTTGCCATCCCCATCTACGATTTTTACCTCTACTCCCCAAACAGGAACTCCTACCGATCCCGGTTTTTTTCCAAATTCCCTTTGGTTAAAAGTCACCACTGGCGATCCTTCAGACATACCATAGCCTTCGAAAATGGGAACCTTGAATTTGGCTTCAAAATTTTCCAGTACGTTGACTGGCAAAGCCGCTCCCCCTGAAACACATGTTTTAAGATTACTTGCAATGTTTTTTAAATCCACATGGGAATCGTCACAGTTTAATAATCCCCAATACATAGTAGGAACTCCTGCAAAAATACTTACTTGATGTTTTTCCATTAATGATAATACTTGGGCTCCATCAAAACGTGGCAAAAGAACACTCGTCGCTCCTGAATAAAGACCTGCGTTCATCAGGACTGTCATGGCGAAAATGTGAAAAAGTGGTAAAACAACCAGTTGAGTATCCTCCTTCTCTAAGGATAAAATCTTAACTGAAAGCATGGCGTTGAGCAGCAGATTTGAATTTGAAAGTTCAGCCCCTTTTGGTTTTCCTGTGGTTCCGGAAGTGTAAATAATCAAAGCTGTATCATCAGCGTCTGTTGGCATGGTAGAATAAATTGGAGACCTATTTGCCATAAGAATCCCCAAAGTTTTCACTCCTTCAAAAGGCGAAGGATCTGTCATCTGAGGAGTGATCACAAAGAAATGTTCGCATTCTTTTACTTTTTGAAATCCTTCAAACCCTTCTTTTGCCATTGGCAATTCTTTGGTTCCTTCAAAACAAAAATATGCCTTGGCCCCTGAATTCTGAAGATGATATTCAATCTCGTCATGCTTTAACAAAACAGACAATGGAACTACAATAGCACCCGCTTTTAAGATCCCAAAATACACCATTGGGAAATAGGGGAGATTCAGGCAACTCAAAGCAACTCGATCTCCTTTATGAATTCCTAAAGTATTAAGCCCATTTGCGATTTGGTTTGCAGCACCATTGATCTGCTCAAAAGTCAAGTGCTTATCCATAAAAATAAAAGCGTCTTTTTTGGGGTACTTTCGAGCGCTTTCTTCCAGTAATACTGCAAGATTCATCATGATTATCTTGGGTTTTGTTTTGGTATGATAAACTTTATAACCTTATCAATCTAAGAATTTTTTTCTTCTTAGTTTTCCAATTTATTGTTCTAATCTCCTTAAAATTAGTCCGGTAAAGCAAATGCTACATAGGCATCACCACTTTTTGTTCCTTTGCCACCTCCACAGGCTATGACTAAAAATTGTTTCCCATTCATTTCATAAACTGCAGGAGTAGCATGGCCGGAAGCAGGTAGTTTGGCTTCCCATAACGTTTCTCCGGTTTCTTTATCAAAAGCTCTGATTTTTTCATCCTTGGTGGCAGCAATAAACAAAACCCCTCCGGCAGTTGCCACAGGCCCCCCATAATTTTCAGTCCCTGTAGGAGCGAATCCCTGAGCACTCAAGGAGTCTATTTCACCAAGAGTTACCTGCCATTTTTTCTTTCCTGTATTCATATCAATGGCAGTCAATAATCCCCAAGGCGGATTTGAGCCATACAAACCATCTTTGGTTAGCAGCATTTTGTAGCCATTCATGAAATATCGCGGAGTCAGTGGTGCGTCTTTAGATTCCATCTCCTGCTTATCACCCGAATTTTTTTCCTCACCTAGCAAATAGTTGATCAGAATTTTCCTGTTCTCCTCTGAGATATGATCAAATGCTGGCATCGCTCCTCTACCTTTTTGAAGTAGAGTTCGAAGAGAATCAGGAGGATATTTTTCAGCAATTCCTATCAAAGTTGGAATAGTCGGAAGATTTCCCTTTCTATCCAAGCCGTGGCAATTTCCGCAATAAGTGGAATAAATAGATTGACCTACATTTTCAAAGGCAGCATTTGGAGTCATTTCGATCAACCAAGGAACTTGATTTGCATTCACATAAAGGGTTTGATTCGTAGGGTCAAAAGAAGCACCTCCCCATTCACCACCTCCATCCATACCCGGAAATAAAACAACCCCTTGATCAGCGGAAGGAAGCCCCCAAGTATCTCCGTACTCAAAATTCTTTAATTGGTCCCGAATATCTTTCTCCCATTCTGGTTTTAAATTCAAAATATCTTCCTCTTGAAAAGTCATTTTCATAAAGGGCTCAGGCAAGGTAGGAATAGGCTGGGTGGGGGATGTTTTCTCACCGGGAAGTGTGCTTTGAGGGACCTCAGTTTCCACAATAGGCCAAATGGGTTCTCCAGTCTCTCGATCAAAAACATAAACCATCCCCTGTTTGGATATTTGGGATACCGCATCCACCCATTTTCCATCTTTTTGAATTCTTATCAGGTTTGGATTTGCTGGAAAATCGCGGTCCCATACATCATGATGTACGGCCTGAAAATGCCAAATTCTTTCACCAGTATTTGCATTTAATGCTATAAGTGAATTAGCAAAAAGGTTATCTCCTTCTCTATTCCCTCCCCAAAAATCATAGGTAGCAGAGCCTGTTGGAACAAAAACAATTTCTCTTTCTTGATCTACCACCATTCCGGCCCAGTTATTCGCTCCTCCTATTTTTTTTATGAATTCAGGATCCCAGGTTTCGTACCCAAACTCTCCCTCATGCGGTATCGTGTGAAAAATCCATTCCCTTTTACCTGTCTTTATATTGTAGGCCCTAATGTGACCTGGTGCCGCATCCAGCCCTTCGGAAAGCCTCATCCCAATGATAATTTTATCTTTATAAATTACTCCAGGAGCATTGGCAACAATCAAAAAATCCTCTCTCTCTGTATCCAAACCCTTTCGCAGATCGATTTTTCCACCATCACCAAACTGATCGATCGGCTTTCCAGTTAAAGCATCCACTGCCATCAGCCAATTTCCAGCTCCAAAAAGTATCCGCTTATCTTCTCCGTCTTCCCAATAACTAACACCCCTGTTGGTGCCTGCCCAAGAGTTTTCACCGCCTAAAATTTGAAAAGGATCAAACCTCCAAACTTCTTCGCCAGTGGCCGCATCAAGTGCGAAAACATTCAACTTTGGAGTTGTCGCATAAAGCAAACCGTTGACCACAATCGGCTGACACTGAATCTGCGACCGCTCAGTAGCATCTTCT
Source organism: uncultured Algoriphagus sp. (assembly GCA_965659625.1). Taxonomy (GTDB): domain Bacteria; phylum Bacteroidota; class Bacteroidia; order Cytophagales; family Cyclobacteriaceae; genus Algoriphagus. The sequence goes on from CBFHWO010000015.1 coordinate 13,610, forward strand.
GTATGATAAATCCAGGCAACTTCCAGTTGGGAAACATTTTCTTTATTGATTTGCTCCAAAGGAGAATAACGAGACCCATCTTCTGAACCTCCGTAATTAGGCCAATCTGTATGAGTAATTAATTTAGTGGGTTCCTCACATGCCATCAACGCAAAAAAAAACAGAAGCGAATAAACCTTGGAATTCTTCATGGTCTTGGGTCAATTTTAAATCTGGAAGAATATCGCTTTTTTTTGAAGCCATTCAAAATCCCTTAGAGTTTAAGAATTCCTATAAAATTGAAATCTCACATTTTACTTGGGGTTGTAAGGGAACTCAAGTGGATTTGGTTGCTTGAAATTATAACCAAATTCTATAATCTTCTTTGATGAAATCAATCGATCTTCACCTTCCTTTGGTAATTCGTAACTCTTTGGCGCTTTCAAACCTAAATCCATTGCATTTTTCTCATAAATCTCTTCCCTTTTTGGGTGGATGGGAGCGACAACATTAAAATTTTCTTCCCAAATTTCTTTTTCCAAAATCCAAGTTATAGCGGATACAGCATCCTCTAAATGTAAATAATTGACGCGTGTATGTCCGGTTACCTTTTCTTTGCCGGCAAAATACTTCCCGGGAATCCGGCTTTCTCCCATCAACCCTCCTAGCCTGAATATGGTCATTTGATATTCCTTGTTTTTCAACATCATTTGCTCAGCATCCCAAAGTGTAGGATTACCTGCATTTTCTCTAGTTAACACAAAAGACTCATCATAAGAAATGGCGCTCGGTTCGCTTGGATAAATCCCAGTGCTTGATGTAAAAAGCACTTTCTTTGGAACGGATTGATGGATCATACTTTTTAAGTATTTCAACTGCTCCAAATAAAAATCAGCAGACTGAATTCTAGATCTTGGAGGAATATTAATCACTAAGTATTCACAGTCGAACAATTTCTGGAATCCATCTCCTTCTGGATGTGGATTCATAGTAAGCTTTACTACTTCAATCCCTTCTTTTTCAATGTCAGATTTCTTTTGATCGCTAGTTGTACTTCCTATAACTTCCCAACCTTTGTTTTTTAAATGATAGGCCAATGGGAGACCTATCCAACCCAAACCAATAATTCCTACTTTCTTCATTTTTTTTGATATAAAAAAACCTCCTGAATAAGGAGGTTCTAATTTATTTTTTAGGCATCGTCCCTAACAGTATATCCCAAAGAGGGGTACTAACTCCGAAGGCTACATCTGGATCTTTGTAGTGATGGATGGCATGATTTATCCAAAGTATTTTCATAAAGTTTTTTGGAGGTGCCTGTGCATGAACCAAGTAATGGAAGCCTAAATAACTAGCATATCCAAATAAAAATCCTGGAAGAAAATAAAGTGCATAATCTCCCATGATCAAAGTAAACACCAAATAAAAGATTGCTGCATAGGTTGCTGACACATAAGGAGGCATTGCCAATCTATATTTGTCTTTTGGATAATCATGGTGCACACCATGAACCGAATACTGTAATTTATCTTTAATAGGATTGCTTGGCTCCATATGGAAGAAATACTTATGCATCATATATTCCACAAAAGTAAAAACAACATATCCTACAAAAGCAATCACGAGACCCAAACCAATATTAATGGTAGTAGTTGTAAAAGCATAATAAAACGAAACCCCTGCAAATATTAGGAACATGGTAATTGGAACCAAAATATTTGTCTTAGTCAACCTTTCTAAAATAGGGTTGGAGAACATCTGAGCAGTATTAAAATTGTCAGGTTTGTCCAGTCTTCCAATCTTTTTCATACAAAGCTAAAATAAAAGTTACTTATTCATTGAGGTATCATCCCCACTGGTAATACAAAGTTAAGCTAATTGAGTTATTAGAGAGTTTATTGTGTTATAATAATATAAGAAATATTAAATCCGTATTAAAGTAGATTCAATAGTCTTTTGGTAATAATCCACATACATTGGTAAAATTGCTGAAATATCGAATTCCAAAGCCCTGGCTAATGCATTTTCTTTGAATCTCGGTAAGTTTTCGTCTGCTAAAATGTGAAGGCCTTTTTTTGTCATATCCTCCACATCTCCAACTTCACAACAATATCCTGTAACTCCATCAATATTTAATTCAGGGATACCTCCCGCATTTGATGAAAGAATAGGAACTTCACAGGCCATCGCTTCTAAAGCTGCTAATCCAAAACTTTCTTTTTCGGAAGGCATAACAAACAAATCTGCAACGGATAAAACTTCCTCTACAGCATCCAGTTTCCCCAAAAACCTTGTGTCGTCACAGGTACCCAATTCTCTGCAAAGTCTTTCCATTTTATCCCGCTCTGGACCATCACCGACCAATAAAAGTTTTGCCGGTATTTTTTTCCTTATTTCTTTGAAGACATGGATCACATCCTCCACTCGCTTTACTTTTCGGAAGTTGGAGGTATGAACCAAAAGCTTTTCTCCATTTGGGCAAATAGCCAACTTGAAATGTTCTTTCTTTTGTTTTTTAAATCTCTCCAGATCGATAAAATTAGGAATCACTTGGATTTCCCTTTTAATATCAAAATGCGCAAAAGTCTCCTTCATTAGATCATCAGATACAGCTGTAACACCATCTGATTGATTGATACTAAATGTAACCACAGGCTCGTAGCTTGGGTCTTTTCCAACTAATGTGATGTCGGTGCCATGTAATGTAGTGACCACAGGAATCTGTATCCCTTGCTCTTTCAAAATCTGCTTTGCCATGTAAGCAGCTGAGGCATGTGGTATGGCATAATGAACATGCAATAAGTCAAGCTTTTCATACTTGACAACAGAAACCATTTTACTGGCCAAAGCCAACTCATAAGGTGCATGCTCAAATAATGGGTAGCTTTTTATATCAACTTCATGATAATAAAGATTTTCACTAAAAAAATCCAAGCGGCTAGGTTGTCTATAAGTTATGAAATGAATCTCATGGCCAATTTTAGCCAAACCTTTTCCTAGTTCCGTTGCTACTACTCCACTACCTCCAAATGTAGGATAGCAAACAATGCCAATTTTCATATTTCCGTTATTATCCGTTTAAAACACGGTTTGGGTTTATTTTTGTTCAAATTAAAGATTTTAAATAATAAGTGAATCCAAAGTTTCAGTTCACCTTTCTTAAAAATCTCTGATTTACAACAGATTAACTTTAAATAGTAAGAGATTTTTTTTTGAAAAAAACTCCCCAATTCAGCTAAACAACAGTTAAAAACCATTTAAACTTGGATTAATAAGCCACTTTTCAAGTAATTAGTTGCTGCTTTTAATGGAATATTTCTAGTACTCTTGAATTCTTTAAGCTCTCAAATTTTTGTGTACCATACAATTAATTGAGAAACTTACGCCGCAAAATCACTGTAAAACCGAAACTTATTTTTTACCCATTGCCTTATAAATAATATCATGGATTTCTGTACGTATTCCTTCCTTTAGTAGTTTGGTATTGTTGGCATCTGGATAGACTCTATTGGAGAGGAATACATAAATCAACTCATTTTCTGGGTCAGCCCATACGCATGTACCCGTAAAACCTGTATGGCCAAAAGTGCTTTTTGGTGCTAAATCTCCTGTCGATCCACCTTTTCCTAGTTCTTGTTCTGGCTTATCCCAGCCCCACCCTCTACGACTTTGGTTGGATTGCAATCGGGTAAATGCATCTACAGTCTGTCCTTTCATTAAAGATACATCTCCATAATACCCCTTATTTAGCATGAGCTGCATCATCACTGCCAGATCATTTGCTCTTCCAAAAAGACCTGCATGTCCCGCTACACCTCCAAACATAGCTGCTCCCGGATCATGAACATATCCTTTAACTTGCCTTTTTCTGAAAGTCACATCATCTTCAGTCGGTGCAATATTATCTGTAGACATTTTTTCAGTTGGTAAAAAAGTAAGGCTGTGAAGACCTAATGGCTCATAAAAATTCTGAGCCATAAATTCATTTAATGGCTGGTTAACAATTCTTTCCACGACAGCTTGCATCAAATACATTGTCAAATCAGAATAGACATACTTGTACCTCCCTCCTGACTTTGGAAGAAGTTTGGATTTTACAGTCCAATTCCAAATACTATCTCTCAAATCATCTCGACCAAACATATCATTGGAAACTGGTCTAGTGAAACCTGGTTCAGCGATGGGTTTATAATAATCTCCTCTCCAACTCCCATTTTGGACAGTTTTTACATAATGGGGAATAAATGCTACTAACCCTGACTCATGTATCATCACATTTTTAAGTACCAAATCTCCCTTATTTGTACCTTTCAACTCAGGTAAATAATCGCCGAGCGTTTTATTCATATCCAGATCTCCCCTACTATTCAAAAACATGACTGCTTGAGTAGTGGCCAAAACCTTCGTGATGGAAGCTAAATCATAAACTGTTTCTGAGTTGACCTTTGGACTAGCTTTATATTCCAATTGTCCGTATGATCGCTCAAAGACCACTTTCCCATTTTTAACTACCAAAACATTTGCTCCGGGTGTCGCTTGAATTCTAATTGCCCTTTCTGCTACCTCATCAATTTTATCAAGAATCTTACTATCCAAGCCTACACTTTCGGGAGTCCCATACGATAATCGGCGATTTCCTTGCAGGAATCCACCAACTCCCTGAATATATTGTTCGCTGACAGAAACAGGTAAAATCCCTCGAGCCGATCTTCCCCCGAAAAGAATTTGAGGAGCTAGTTCCTGTGTGATATTGTTATTCTCGTAGGCAAAAACTACATTATCTAAGCCCTCCAAATATTGGGCTGCATAAGAATTGCCAAAAAGTACGACGACAACTTTCTGCCTTTTGCTTAGATCTTTTAATAATTCCACATCTGCTGGCGCAATCCCAAATTTCCTTGAAGGACTATTGGTAACCCCCATCAAGCCAACCACCACTACATCAAAGTCTTCCAACTTTTTCATGGTGTTATAATGGGTAGTTTGATCAGCTGCCTTACGAATAGAAAAATGTTCAAAGTGAGTGTACTTCGAAAGGTATTTTTGAAACTGTACTCCTTCATCCCCAATCGATAGGCTGGCAAAGCTCTTTAGGTCTAATTGTTTAAAAGGAATTAAATCATCCTTATTCGTGGCAACCGTAATTGCATCAGCGTAAAGTTCTTCAGTTACCACTTTCGCTTTGGGGGTATTCAACCGTTCTATTAACCCTTTTGTAGTTACTGGTTTGTAATGATTTAAACCTGCCCAATACTTTGCCTTCAGCACTTTTCTAACTCGCCTGTTGATTTCTGCCTCTTCAATAACCCCATCTTCCACTGCTCTCTTGATGATTGCTTTCGCCTTTGGCACATCTTGAGAATATAAGAGTATATCATTTCCAGCCAATAACGCTTTCAGATCCACCTCACCCGGAGCATTTGTTTTAGAGACACCTTTCATATTTAAAGCATCTGTAAAAATCAATCCTTGAAAATTCATCTGATTTTGAAGCAAGTCTGTCACTACTTTTTTAGACAAACTGGTAGCCATATTTGCAGCGGGGTCCAAACTTGGAATATTCAAGTGGGCAACCATAACAGACATCAAGTTTTCCCTGAAAAGTTCTTGATAGGGATACAGATCTACATCCCATATCCTTTGCTCAGGATTTTTAATGACAGGCAAGGAATAATGGCTATCAACTTCGGTATCTCCATGACCGGGAAAATGTTTGGCATTGGCAATAATCCCATTATCCTGAAGCCCTTTCATATAAGAGACTGCACGTTCGGCAACTAGCTTTTTGTTTTCACCGAATGCTCTATATCCAATCACTGGATTATCAGGATTTGAATTGACATCCACCACTGGCGCAAAATTAATATGCATTCCAAGTTCTTTGAACTGCATTGCCATCTCTTTCCCCATTTCATAAATCAAATCAGAATTCTGAATAGCTCCCAGAGTCATGGCCTTGGGGAAATCAGGAACAGAATCTAGCCTCATGCTAATGCCCCATTCGGCATCCATAGCGATAAACATCGGCGTTTTGGCTTGAGATTGATAATAGTTAGTTAAATGAGCCTGCCGAATCGGCCCTCCCTGAAAAAAAATCAACCCTCCTAGGTTTTCACTTTTCACTAAATCGGAAATTTCGTCTACATGCTTTTGATCCTTGTTGGAGTAAGCAGCAACCATAAATAGTTGACCAAGTCTCTCCTCAAAAGTGAGTGAGCTAAAAACACTATCTACCCAACTTTTCTGACCCAAAAGATCTTTACTGATCAGTGGATCTTCTACTGAAACCATTTTATCAGATCTCCCCGAGCTGAATAAAACAGCTATAAACCCTACTGTCAAAACCCTCCAAAGCTTCATATTCATTCCCATGAAAAATTTTTAATCCTTAACTTTTAAAATAAATTTGTGAAAACGGCCGACCGGAAAATTCGTTTGATAGATTTCCGTCCCTTTGTTCCTGAGCCGTTAACAGGTCTTAATTATTGGAACTAAGGATAATTGAAGATATAAAAGATCGAGCAAGAATGATTGATTTTTAGGGTTAAATACGCTATAAATTTGATATCTGGTGATTGATCAAGAACTTTATACAATCAAGAAGCTTTATACAAGAGAAAAGCTTCCATTTAAACACCTATTCCAATGAAATTTCCATCCATATTTCGCACCGCCAATCCCTCACGTTTTGACATCAAACCAAGGTATTATGACCCGGTCAAGGAGGAAATTGATCAACGGACTTCCAGAATCAAAAAGGAACTGGAGGCTGATGGTGTCATCACAAATGATGAAAATGATTCTGATTTCTCACATCAATCAGGAATCAGAGGGTCATTTGCTCAGCATAGAGGAATTAAAGATAGAGCCGCAAATCCATTCACCTCTACTGGTATGATTAGATCCTTTATTTTTTTCATTCTACTTGGAAGCTTAGGTGGGTATATTTATTTGGGGCCTGTTATTTTTGAATACCTTTTATATCTCACAGGTATCGTGGCAGGGATTTACTTTTTCTTTAGGCTAAAACCCAAAAGAAAAGATGAGTGACATCATTCAGCTCTTACCTGATGCTATAGCCAATCAAATTGCTGCAGGAGAAGTGGTACAAAGACCTGCTTCCGCATTGAAAGAACTATTGGAAAATTCGGTCGATTCCGGAGCTACCCAAATCCAAGTTATTGTCAAAGAAGCTGGAAAGCAGCTAATTCAAGTTATTGACAATGGGAAAGGTATGTCCGGGACGGATGCCCGAATGAGTTTTGAAAGGCATGCAACCTCAAAAATCAGAACTAGCAATGACCTTTTTTCCATCAAAACATTTGGATTCCGGGGGGAAGCACTGGCTTCTATCGCTGCAGTCGCACAAGTAGAGCTAAAAACAAAACAAGCAGACTCTGATCTTGGCACCTTGATCCAAATAGAAGGTTCGGAAATAAAAAAACAGGAACCGGTTGCAGTTCAAAACGGAACCTCGGTTTCCATGAAAAACTTGTTTTTCAATGTGCCAGCTAGAAGAAACTTCCTTAAATCCAACCCGGTGGAAATGCGGCATATCGTGGATGAATTTCAAAGAGTCGCTCTTTCCTATCCAGAAATTTCATTTTCGCTATTTCAGCAAGACCTTGAGGTTTTCAATCTAAACCCCGGAAAGCTAAGCCAAAGGATCGTAGGGCTATTTGGTAAAAACTACCAAGGGCAACTGGTTCCTTGCGAAGAATTAACGCCCCACATTAATGTAAAAGGCTACATAGGAAAACCAGAAAATGCCAAGAAAACCAGAGGCGAGCAGTTTTTCTTTGTCAATAATAGATACATAAAAAGTAGTTACTTAAATCATGCAGTCAACACAGCATTTGAAGGTCTTATGCAATCAGACCAACATCCTTTTTATGTTCTTTTTCTAGAAATAGATCCCTCTCACATTGACATCAATGTTCATCCCACCAAAACTGAGATTAAATTTGATGATGAGAGGACGATCTATGCTGTCGTTCGTTCTGCTGTCAAACAAGCCCTGGGAGCACATCATGTTGTCCCGGCATTAGACTTTTCTTTTGATGTGAATTTCACGGAAAATTGGTCAAAAGATCCTACTAAAAAAGATCAGGTGGATAGAGAGTATAGCTACAAAAGCTACAATACGCCAGAATTCAAGAAGTCTAGTTCCTCGGGTTGGGAGAGGCTTTTTGAGGGAAATAATTCTCCCCAAAAATCTGTGGAACAACCAACCCGTGAAGAAACGGAGGTAATTACATTCCAAAGTAGAGCTTCACAAATTGAACCGCGTGAGATTCTTCAGGCAAAACCAGGAGAGGATTCAACAGGTACTACATTTCAGGTTGAGTTGAACTATATTGTAGCTCAAATGTCAAATGGGATGTTGATTGTAGATCAACAAATTGCTCATGAAAGAATTCTGTACGAGCGCTATATCAAACAACTGAATTCTGCTCAAGGTCCTTCCCAGCAATGTCTTTTCCCACCAACTGTTCAGTTGAGTCCATCAGATTTTGCATTGGTCATGGATATTTTACCTGAATTACATAGTTTGGGCTTTATGGTGGCAGAATTCGGTAAAGAAACCATCATCATTCAAGGGGTTCCTGCTGATATACAGTCTAAAAGTGAAAAGGAACTGTTTGAAGGACTTATTGAGCAGTACAAAAATTTCAAAAATGAACTTTCCCTTGATAACAGAGAAAATTTAGCCAGATCATTGGCACGAAAGTCCTCGTTAAAAAGAGGACAAAAATTAGATTCACAGGAAATGGAAACTCTTGTCGGACAATTATTTGCCTGTCAAAACCCAAATTATGGGCTTTCAGGGAACAAAACATTCGTAAAATTGGATTTATCCAGCATTAACTCCTTCTTCGGAAAATAGTATGTTCAGAAATATTACACCAGTCGTTAAAAATCTTTTACTGATCAATGTGGCCCTTTTCCTGGTATCGGGATTTTTGTTTCCACAACTCAGTGACTGGTTTGCTTTGTATTATATACATAGTCCTTATTTTCAGCCTTTTCAGTTTTTGACGTACATGTTTATGCATGCTGGTTTTTGGCATTTGTTCAGTAACATGTTTGGCCTTTTGGTTTTCGGGCCTTTGTTGGAGCAATTTCTAGGACCAAAAAAGCTACTGATTCTTTGGATGGTCTGTGGGGTTGGATCTGGGGTTTTGTATTCGGCGTATTCTTCTTTTAAGATGAATTCACTTCAAGAAAAGGTGACCGCTTTTCAAATGAATCCAGACCCTGATACTTTCAACAAGCTGGTTTTGGAAAATCGGGGGTATTTTGATCGGGCTATTTTTGACTTTGTCGACGATTATAGCAGAAACCCAAACGACCAAGTAAAAATTAGCAGAGCTAGTCAAACTTTGGACGCCATTTTGGATATCCAGGGAAATGTACCGATGGTAGGCGCATCAGGTGCTTTGTTTGGGATATTAATAGCTTTTGCCATGCTATTTCCAAATACCCAATTATTTTTGCTTTTTCCTCCTATGCCAGTAAAAGCAAAATATTTAGTGCTTTTCTATGGACTCTACACAGTTTATAACGTACTGGTAAATAACCCAACGGACAATGTCGCCCATTTTGCCCACCTTGGGGGACTAATAATCGGTGGGATTTTAGTTTACTTCTGGAAAAAAGATCGAAATAGCTTTTATTAAATTATGTACGGAAATTTTTGGGAAAATCTTCGAAATGCCTTCCGGCATGACAACAATAGCCTTTTCAAGCTGATTGCCATCAATATTTTGGTATTCATGGTTTTGCTGGTAGCTAGAGTCCTTCTTACCATCACAGGTTTTGGAGATTTCTATCAAGCCTTGCTATCAAAATTTATGATGCCGGCTTCGATCTCAAGACTAATTACCCAGCCTTGGTCTATTCTTTCCTACATGTTTATGCATGAAGGGATTTTTCATATCCTTTTCAACATGCTCTTTCTATATTGGTTTGGACAAGTGGTCCATCAGTTTTTAGGAAGTAGAAAACTTGCCAACCTTTACATATTAGGTGGACTTGTAGGGGCTCTCTTTTATGTTCTGATTTATAATCTGGCTCCTTATTTCCGTAATTCAATAGATGCCTCGCTGATGCTAGGCGCTAGTGCAGGGGTATTTGCAATCGTGGTGGGCGCGGCAACTTTAAGCCCAAACACTACTTTTTTCCTGATTCTGATTGGTCCAGTCAAAATAAAATATATCGCGATATTTTATGTCATTTTATCTTTCGCAAATTCTGCTGGAGCGAATGCTGGCGGCGAATTAGCCCATTTAGGAGGAGCACTTCTTGGCTATCTTTATGTCACTCAATTAAGAAAAGGGACGGACTGGGGTGGCCCTGTCCAAAAGGTAGGAATGTTTTTTGAAAACTTTTTTCGCAAAAAACAAGGAATCAATGTTTCTTACAAAAGACCAAAAACTTCTAGTAGTTTCAAACCTTTTTCCAAATCACCAACTACCTCAAAAACTACTGATAAGTCTGCTATAACTTCTCAAGAAGAAATAGATTTGATTTTAGATAAGATAGCCGAGAAAGGATATGAATCACTCTCCAAAGAAGAAAAGAGAAAATTATTCGAATTCAGCAAAAAGTAAATTTAAAGCGGGAAAGCAAAGCCTAAACGGAAGCCAGCCTCTTGCGGATTCTGGCTTTGGTATTTAAATTCAGTACTCAATCCTACCCAATCGGTCATCGGTATATATGCTCCGATTCCGACATTTGCACCACTTACCGTATTATTTTTTCCTGCTCCATCTGGATTGGTGTTCTCCCAGTTTTGGCTATAACCTGCCATAAAATATAGCTGGGAAGTTCCTGTAGAAATGTAATACCTTAAATCAACACTCAAATTACTGGATTTGCCGACATTTGGAAAAAGCTTCGTATAGCTAGGCATAATCGAAAAATTGTCCACAAAGAAATACTCCGCTCCAACTCCTACTCCAAAGTATTTAAATCTCAACCCATAGGTACCTAAAGCATGTATTCTACTATCTCCTTGTGATTGCGCAGAAGCAATGGAACCAATTACAAAACATGCGAAAAACAGGAGTATTGTCTTTTTCATAAAGGTTTAATTTTTAAAAATTTAGCTGGGTTTTATTTAAAAACAAAACGGCATTAATTATAACTCTGCTACTTCATTTTTATTTGCTAACTGACCACAGGCAGCATCAATATCCTGACCTCTGGATTTTCTTACTTTTGCTATGATCCCTTGCCCTTCCAAAACTCGGACATACATGTCCACCGCTTCTTGCTTTGCTTGTCGGAATTCACCTTCATCAATCGGATTGTATTGAATAATATTCACTTTGGATGGAATAATTTTACAGAATTTTGCCAAAGCTTTTGCATGTCTTTCATCATCATTCACCCCATCCCAAATTACATACTCATAGGTTACTTTTCTTCCTGTTTTCTGATACCAATATTTCAGTGCCTCTCCTAATTCTTCGACAGGATTTGAATCATTAATCGGCATCAAACGTGAACGGGTTTCATTGATGGCTGAGTGCAGCGATACAGCCAAGTTGAACTTAACTTCGTCATCCGCCATTTTCCTGATCATCTTCGTTACTCCAACTGTAGATAAAGTAATTCTCCTGGCAGCCATTCCCAATCCTTCAGGAGAGGTAATTTTATCAATTGCGGAAATGACATTCGCATAATTTAGCAAAGGTTCGCCCATTCCCATGAAAACAATATTTGTCAAAGGACGCTGGAAATACGTTTCTGCTTCCTCTTTAATTGCTACCACTTGATCATAAATTTCATCAGGATTCAGATTTCGCATACGCTTCAATCTTGCCGTGGCACAGAAGTTACAATCCAAACTACAACCCACCTGTGAGGAAACACAGGCTGTAATCCTTTTGGAAGTAGGAATCAAAACAGATTCTACGATCTTATCATCAAACAATTTGACCGCATTCTTAATCGTTCCATCTTCTGAGTGCTGCATCAAATCCACACGAATGTGATTAATGATGAAATGGGATTTCAGCATCTCTCTCGTGCTCAGAGAGATATTACTCATATCGTCAAAATTCTTCAAAGACTTATTCCAAAGCCATTCATAAACTTGTTTGGCTCTGAACTTCTTTTCTCCATGCACCAAAAAGAACTCTTCCAATTCGGGAAGGCTGAGTTTACGGATATCTTTTTTCTGAATCTCTTCCATGATGCAATTTAGGGATTAAGGCTTGAAATAAGGTGAATGCATTTTCCAGTCTTTGAGTTCGCAAAATTAAAAGAACTTAGCTTGGCTTTACCTGTGACTTTGTAAATTGATTTTCTAATACATCAATTATGAAACTAAGAGTCTGTCTGATTCAGGATAATCCCATCTTTTTTGACAAAGAAAAAACGTTTGATAAAGTTGAAAAACTTACCTCTAACTATGCAAAAGAAGGGAATAAACTGATCGTCTTTCCAGAATCATTTATCCCCGGATACCCCAGAGGATTTTCTTTTGGTGCCAAAATCGGAAGTAGGTCTGAGAAAGGAAGGGAACTTTATGCTGCTTATCATAGAAACAGTTTTGATCTGGAAAGTGACGACCTGGAAAGATTGGAGTCCATGTGTCGAGAATTGGAAATATATCTTGTCATAGGGGTTACTGAAAAGTCTAGAGTCAATGGGAGTTTGTATTGCTCTATGCTCTATTTTTCCCCAAAAGGCTTTTTGGGTGTACATAGAAAAATAAAACCTACAGGCACCGAAAGGCTTATTTGGGCGGAGGATTCAGGAAAATCTTTGGTCAGTTTTGATACCAAAATCGGCAAAATGGGCGGCTTGATCTGCTGGGAAAACTACATGGCTTTGGCTAGAATGGCCATGTACAAACAAGGAGTTGAAATTTACATCGCTCCTACAGCGGATGCGCGGGAAAATTGGACCTCTACCATGAAACATATTGCATTAGAAGGACGATGTTTTGTCTTGGGATGTAACCAATATTTCACCAAGTCAATGTACCCGGATCAATTTCAAATTGAATTAGCCGACGAACCCGAAGATATATGCAAAGGTGGATCAGTCATTGTTTCTCCAATGGGTGAAATTCTGGCTGGACCATTATACGGAGAATCTGGAGCTGTCACTGCCGAAATCGATCTCGATCAAATCATTAAAAGTAAACTTGATTTTGATCCAATCGGTCATTATTCAAGAGATGATATTTTTGAATTGATTGTGAAAGACCAGCCTCCAATGATAAAAGAGAAACTCTGAAAAGAGTAGGGTAGTCCAGCTAGTGAGAGAGAAATACTTATCCCAAAATGAGGAATGTTACTAGACCTTTCTCCTTTAAAAAACTTCCATTTTCTAAGTTTTAGAAAAATTTAAGGCCAAAACTAGAATTGCATAAAAATTGAGATCTATATCTCTGGAAATAAATAGAGTTATGATGAGGACTTTTTTAGAGCAATGGGCAGATGCTGCGAATACAAGTCTAGGTTTTTTTTGGATGGCTTTATGGGCCTTTACTTTAGGATATCTAATCAGTAGTATGATTCAAGTTTTTGTCACTGAAGAGAAGATGCAAAAACTCATGGGCAGAAATGAAAGTAAAGGGGTTTTGTTGGGTACTTTTTTTGGATTCATTAGCAGTTCCTGCAGCTTTTCAGCTTTGGCTAGTACCAAATCCTTATTCAAAAAAGGAGCAAGTTTTATTTCTTCCATCGCATTTCTTCTAGCTTCTACCAATTTGGTGATAGAATTAGGTATCATAATTTCTATTTTCATGGGTTGGCAATTCGTCGTTGGCGAATATACTGGAGGACTTTTATTGATTTTGACCACTTGGTTGTTAATTCAGATTATCAAGCCTAAAAAATTGATTCAGGAAGCTCATGAAAACCTATCAGAGGGAGAAAAGGGAAGTTCATCAACGGAGAAAAATGAACCTGATAGACTTAAGTCAGAAAAGAGCTGGGCAAAAGTAGGACGCCAATACGGGATGGAATGGAAAATGGTCTGGAAAGATGTTACCGTTGGCTTTACTATAGCAGGCATTGTTGCCGTGATAGTCCCTGACTCATTCTTTCAATCTCTATTTATAAATAGTGCTGGAAAGCAAACGGATTTCTCTTTCCTTGAAATCTTAGAACATGTCATCGTTGGACCAGTAGCCGCTTTTATCACCTTTATAGGTTCTATGGGAAATATTCCCCTGGCAGCTTTACTTTTTGGAAAAGGAGTAAGTTTTGCAGGCGTGATGGCTTTCATTTTTAGTGATTTGGTAGTCTTCCCTGTATTAAGGATCAATGCAAAATATTACGGATGGAAAATGGCCCTGTTTATTCTATTCTTACTATTAACGGCATTAATCATTACCTCCATAACTCTACATTACTCTTTTGACTTTTTAGGGATTTTACCAAATCCCTCACAAGTAACAATTCAAAACCAAGAGTTTTTCCAATTGAATTATACCTTCTATTTAAATATCGGTTTTCTTCTTGGCACAGGACTCTTGCTTTGGTTGGGATACTCCAAGTATAGCGACATGCAATACATGAAAGAAATGGCACCAAAAAGTAAATCTCTTGAAAACCTTCTAAAGTACACATCTTACTTATGCTATTTATGGTTAATAGGAGGAGTTTTTATCCAATTTTTCATCCTTTAGAAAATCATCTCTTTATCATAAGCCAGCCGTTTGGGTCCACTTTAATTTCACTTGAGCTTGTAACTAAAACAGGATTTGATCCTAAAATTACTTTCTCCAACCCATTTGAAGTTTCTATTTCCACCGGAATGGTAAAATCAATTCCTTTCAGGCTCACCATGTAACCAGACTTTCCTTTTTTGCTGACCTTCAGCTCAGGCAAGTCTGTAGTCCTCAAATAGAAATTCAAAAAACCACTCAAATCCTGAATAGTATAATTTTTTACAAATTCTATAAAGTCATCTGTTGTGACTTGATTTTGGTAAGTGAATCGCTCATCAGAGATAAAAGCCTTAATCATTGGGAAGAAAATATCATCTCCCAAAACTCCTCTCAACCCATGAACCACTGCAGCACCTTTGCTGTAGATTTCTCCATGATAAGCCTCTTCTTCTGTACTATTTGGCTGTCCCACAACCGGTTGGGCATGCGGAATTGACCGAAGAACTGAGGCAGCTTGCGCAAAATAGGCGTCACTCCCTCCATGCTCATCATAAAATAACCAGTCTCCATAAGCTGTAAAACCTTCATGAATCCACATATCAGCCCAGTCACCGACAGACATTTTATTGCCAAACCATTCATGCCCCAACTCATGGTGAAGCAACCAATCGTATTGAACATCACCCATGGGTACAAATTGGAAATTGTTTCCATAGGCATTGATCGTCTGATGCTCCATCCCCAAATAAGGAGTCTCTACTACAGCGATTTTATCTTTTGGAAAAGGAAATGCACCAAAATACTTTTCCTGTGTTTCTGTGCTTATTTTTAAAACCCCCAACAATTCCTCGGCCTTTGCCTGATCCTCCTGCAGTACATAAACATGCATAGGAATTCTCTCCCCAGATATAGAATTGAAATCCATTTTAGCCTCATGGAACACACCAACAGTAAAATTTATTCCATAATTATTGATAGGGTAATCAGTAGACCAATGATAGGTTACTTGATTTTCAGTTTCTCTTTTTCCAATCAAACTCCCGTTTGCGGCAACGAAATAAGGTTTATCTACCGTCAAATATAGATCCACACCGTTTTGAGCTTCGCTAGATGGATGATCCAATGCCGGCATAAAAATCTTTGCTCCTTCTCCTTGCGATGAGAGTCCCATCCAATGATTGTCAAATCGATCTAATTCCCAAGTAAAGCCTCCAATCCATGGAGGGTTAATGGCAATTGGCGTTTTCCCTCCATAGAAAACCTCCACTGAATTGCAGGTACAATCTATCGGTATAATATCAAGTAAATCATCCTCATGAGAAAAGGTCATTTCTTGCCCATCCATCACTACTTTTTCTACCTTATATTCATCAATCAGGTTGAAACGAAGGGTATCCAGCTTTTCAGAAGCTTCAAATGTGACTACATTCTTCCCTCGGATAGATTTATTTTCAAGAATAATTTCAAGTTCTAGCTGATAATGAAGGACTTTAAATTTTGCCTGCAAAGGATCGATAGGGCCACCCCAATCCCAGTTTTGGCTAAAACTCGAAGAGACTGAAAAAATGAAAATAAGGGCAAAGAAACTAAGCTTATGCATAGAATAAAGATAGGTGGAATGAACGGAAGAGCATACAAATTCTCTTTGGAAGAAATGATTTTAACTAACCAAATCTTGAATCCAAGAACTTACATTTTATCAAAAGTCATCCTTCATTTTCTTCCTCAATTTTCCAGGAAGATCGTGTAGCTTTTTAATCTTCAATGAAAATATAATGGCAACAACCCCAAGAAGTACAAAAATCAAAGCAGTGAGAGATATCAGAGTCATACCTAAGATAGTAGGATTCCAAATCAAAATAAAGGACAAAATCATCCCACCTATTCCAAGCCAAAGTAGCGATTGGTACTCATCTCCATGGTCTTTAAGGCTTAGGGCAAAACTGATCCCGGAGATGGATTTAAACATCACCCCAAACCCAACATAAAGCGGCAAGGTAACCATTGAAAGTGCCGGATTGGTCAGTAATAAAACACCTATCAAACTACTGATAAGTCCCGAAGCTAAAAACCAACCCCAATTATCCAAATTTTTTCTATTGCCAAAAGCAAATGTCAGTTCAGTTATTCCCGAAACTAAAAATGATAAACTGAATAACGTCGCCAGCAATAAATAAGAGGCTAAAGGTGTACTAAATACATATAACCCTAAAAGAATAAATAACACTCCGATGATGGTCAGAAGGTACCAATGCTTCAAAGCTTTTTTTATGGTTTTGAATGGTTGCGCTGTCATGGCTATTTGGTTTTTTATTAAAAATAAGATTTTCTGATTCAATGTCTCAGACAAACCCTTAAAAATCAGTCCTTTTCTAGGCGGTAAAGAATTTCCACCATAGGAAAGCCAAAGCTTATTGTTACTTCTTCAGATATCTTTTCGAAACCATGTCTCTTGTATAGGCTGATAGCCGGATCGAGTCCTGAGGTAGTAAAGAGATAGGCAGAATTATACCTTTTTTTATTAAAAAAATCTATCCATTCTTGCATCAGTTGTTTGCCGATCCCCAGACCTCTAAATTCTTTCATTAGAATAAAACATCGAAGCTGGGCTTGATTTTCGGATCGATGCATCAGGGATAAATATCCAATCATATCCCCATCATATTCCACAACCCAAACCCGGTCTTTTTTAGGGTCATATTGATTAAAAAACTCGATGATACTTTGCATCACGAATACTTCAAATCCTAAGGGAAAACCATGCTCCTTTCCATAAATCTTACCATGCAAGGCCGCTACGCTACCTAGGTCTCCTGATTTCAATGTATTTCTTATGGAAATTCTACCCGTATCTATTGTCATAACGGCAAGAAAAAAACCGCCCTGTTCGAGGCGGTTAACTATTAATCTTCAGAATAATTGAAGCTATCTACTTGTTCTTTTACCCAATCAAGGTATTTGGAATATCGAAACTCCAACCATTCACTTTTATATTTAGATTCATCTATCAAAAACTTAAATCCAGTCGCAGCTTTTGGTTTACTCAGCGCATTGACCAAATCTTCTGCAAGGTTTTTTTCTTTGACTTTTCTATCTACAAAATCCTGCATCATTTGATGCTCTTGAGTTGGCTCCATCTTGGTAAACTCAGCAAAATTATCAGGATTATCTTCTATTTCATCTAGTATATCCTCCTCTGATTCAGTGAGGTCATAGTTGAAATAATCTTCATCATCGGGCATGTGATGTATCTTCTTTTTATCGATTTGATAGAAACATACATTGCCTTTCAGCAATTGGGTGGATATCAATCCTACCTCTTTATCAGTAAGCGAAAACATGAATGAATTACAAAATTTTTCGAAAAGTAGTGAATGTCAAATTTGCATCAAATTGTTTTTTAATGCCGTACTCAAAAGTGCTCAATTAATTTTAATTTTTCATGGAAAAATTAACTTTAAAACCTCAGAATCAATAATATGCCCTCCTGAAAAGGATATTTTTTTTACTTCCTTACCTAAACCCATGATCAATTCTCTTTGTCTATCAATGTTTTCAGGGGTGACAAATTCATCTTTATCTCCCAGAACACTGATAAAGTGGGTTTTCTCAAACTTTTTTTTGCCAAGACCTAATTCTAAATCATGGGCAAATCCCCCTGCCCAAAGTATAAACTCATTCACATTTCCCGTCCATCGACTGGCCCATCTCGTAGCAGTGGCCACTCCCTGTGAAAACCCAAATACATTCACAATAGGGGAATATTCAAATCCTGAAAGTATCTGCTCCAGTAATTGGTCTAAATATCGATGGTTATTTTCAATGGCGAGTTCTCTTTCATGACTTGTCATCCAATTTGCCCCCACCCTTCCTTGATAGTCTTTTAAATATGAGTAATTGGTAGCTTCCGGAGCAATGAATAATCGATCTTCTGTATCAAATGGTATAAACTTTCGAATAAAAAACTCCGCCAATTGCCCATATCCATGAAATAAAATCCAGACTTCTGTTTCTTTGAATGTTGGTTCATGGGAAAGGCAATATTCTGCCTCAAAGTCAACTTTAATTCTTTTTTTCAATGAATTATCCATTCAGATCATCAAATTTAAAAGGTAATAAAGCTTGAATTCCAGGAACTCTGAGGACATTTCCATTTGGCAACAAAATCAATAAAATAATCGCCTGATTAAATCTCAATTCAGTTTCACTTATTGTCTGTCGGCAAAGACCACAGGGAGAAACAGAAGCCCAGACTTCATCTCTTTTTCTTCTGGCCGCAATGGCAAGTTTCTTTATTGGATCTTTTGGGTGATTGGCACCGACAAATGCCAAAAGAGATCGCTCTGCACAAACACCCACTGGAAAACTCACATTTTCCTGATTGCTTGATTGAAGAATTTCCCCAGAGTCCAAAAGTACCGCTGCTCCCACATGAAATTCCGAATACGGGGCATATGCATCCTCAGAAATTGCTTTTGCTTTTTCGATCAAGGTTTGATCTTCAATAGTCAATTCATCCCAGGCCAACTCTTCTAGTTCGGAAGTAATCGTAATTTTCTTACCCATAATTTATCTCGAAATTTTCCTTAGGACCAAAATACTGATTTGTTCCAATTTTAAGTAATCTCCTTTTGAGACTTGAATTTATTGCTCAATTTAGATTCACAATAAAAAGACGCTTATGCAGACCATTTTGATACTTGGTGGAGGAAAATCTTCTTCATTTTTGATAAACTTCCTTGCTGATACTTGCATACAAAAAACACGAAAATTGATTTTAGCCGATCTTGACTTGGATCAAGCCAAATCAAAACTTCAGGGAAAGCCGAATACCGAGGCAGTAGCCCTAAATATCCAAAACGAAAATGAGCGAAAAATGCTCATTTCAAAAGCTACTGTTGTCGTGTCCATGCTACCGGCGATGTTGCATTCGATTGTTGCAAAAGATTGTCTACAACTTGGAAAGCACTTTTTTTCGGCTTCTTATGAGTCCGATGAGATGAAAAGTCTTAAATCAGAAATAGAATCAAAGAAGTTGTTTTTTCTTAATGAATGTGGTTTGGATCCAGGCATAGATCACATGTCTGCCATGAAAATCATTGATGAAGCAAAATCCAAGGGAGAAGAAATCCTTTCTTTTAAATCCTATTGTGGTGGGCTTTTAGCTCCTTCGAGTGAAGACAATCCATGGAAATATAAATTCACATGGAATCCAAGAAATGTGGTTTTAGCGGGTCAAGGAACTTCTAGGTACATTGAAAAGGGTGATTTGAAATTCGTTCCTTATCAACAAGTTTTCAAAAGAACCGAAAACATACATTTTGACAGACTTGGAGATTTTGATGGGTACCCCAATCGGGACTCACTGGGTTATAGAAAAGTGTATGGCCTGGAGGGAATAAAAACCATGCTGCGTGGAACTCTTCGAAGAGCTGGTTTTTGCAAAGCCTGGGATGTGTTTGTCCAATTAGGATTGACTGATGATTCCTTCCGGTTAGAGATGCCAAAAGGAAGTAATCTCAGACAATTCCTGAATTCCTTTTTGCCTTACAAAAAAGATCTATCTGTGGAAGAAAAGCTAGCGGAAGCAATTCCTGACATGGATTTTCCAACATTTGAAAAAATCCAATGGTTGGGATTTTTCGGAAATCGAGAACTCCCTAAAACTAGCGGGAGCCCGGCAGAAATTCTTCAGGCAATCTTAGAAGAGGATTGGGCGCTCTATCCGGAAGACAATGACATGATTGTGATGCAGCATCTATTTGAAATTAAGACAAAAGAAGGAATCAAGCGACTCAACTCCAGTTTGGTATGTTTTGGAGAGGACTCAACTTATACCGCCATGGCAAAAACAGTAGGTTTACCTTTGGCTATTGCTGTTGATCACTTCATGGATGGCAAGATTGATACGATCGGATTACACGTCCCGGTGATTCCGGAAATATATGACCCGATATTAAAAAAACTGGAAGAACTTGGGATTCGATTTACAGAGAAGGTCCAGATTTAATGAAGGGAGTTTTTATGGGTTCCAATCCACAGGTGCATTGACTTGCGCACCATCTACCACTCTACAATCATCTGTAATCAGACCTTTTGGCTGTCTGAAATCCAAATCTGCCCCATTGATATAGATCCTCTTACTGGATTCCCCGGCAGCCATAAAATAACCTAATACCACTTCATCTGGATTATCTAGACTGATCATATTCCCACGGATATTTGCAGGCGGTGGATCAAAGACGGATCCGCTCAATTCAGATTGTTGTTTTGCTAACCTGAGAAAACGATAGGCTTCCTGTGAAATACTATATTGCTCAAGATCGATCCTGAAGGTATTTACAAAACGTAGACCATTGTCCAGAATAAAAGCTGCTGGAATCCTGGTATTCAAGCCATTAAAGTTATCATCATTTGCAATGAAAATCGAGGAATTACTGGTTTGTTCTGTTCTAAAACATACCGCACAACAGTCCTTAGGAGCTGGCGCTCTACTTGGAGGCAATTCAGTATAGAGATCGGGTCTTGTTTCCAGTACATGAACGGATTCACCTTTTCTCCAATAGTAAAAATTATTTTCCTCCGCAGAATCTTCAAAATTCACAATCAACTGAACTCCAGAGGCATCGTTGATTTCTCCTTGCACAGGAATCTTTTCAACTTGATAGGTTATGTTTTGAATTTCGGGAACTGCCGCAACTTTTTCTGGTAAGGAGGTATAGACTTTCCCATCTATAAGTTGAATCTGCAAGGTGTAGGTTCTTCCTATTTCGGCAGAAAAGTCTGTTGGAGTCAAATAAAACCCTCTATTTTCTGGATCCTCTCCTAAAAAGACGACTTTTCCAGTTTCATCCCTTACGATAACTGTCGCTCCTACTACTGGCCTAATTAAACCTTCAAAGACGCTTCCATACGTATCACTTCTTGTCAATTTTACAGAGTGAGGCCCTGGACCACTTGAAATCATGCCATCAATGGTCAATAGTTGAGGTCCATCCTCGATAGAAACTTCATAAGGATCTATGCAACTACATAGGATAAGCGAAAATAGGAATATATACTTTTTCAAAAATCTAATTTTAGCATGTTTTTATGGATTCCAGTCTAATGGTGGCTCCAATTGTGAATCTTCAACTTCTCTGCAATCATCTGGAATAATTACTACTGGCTGCCTGAAATCAAGTTGATTTCCGTCGATATAAATTCTTTTACTTGTTTCACCAGCAGCAATAAAATATCCTAGCACCACTTCCTCAGGATTATCCAAACTAATCATGTTTCCTCTGATGTTTGCTGGAGGTGGATCAAATACGGAACCTGAAATCTCGACTTGTTGCTTCACCAATCTTAAGAATCTATAAGCTTCCGAAGAAATACTCAATTGTTTTAAGTCGGTTCTATAGGTATCTATGAATCGGAGACCATCATCTTCGATAAACCCAGCTGCAACACCTGTACTAAGCCCATTGAAAATATCATCTTTTTCTAAATAGATCCCCTGATTGCCCAGGATCTCGGTTTTGAAACAAGTGACGCAACAATCTTTTGGTTGTGGATCACGGCTAGTGTTTGTATCGGATGGTCTTGGTGTAAAAAGATCAGGTCTTGTTTTCAATACAAAAGTAGATTCATCAGTCCTCCAATAATAAAAATTATTCTGATCCGATGGATCATCAAATTCAGCTATGAGTTGAACTCCAGATCGTTCCAAAGTTTCTCCTTCAACAGCAATCTTCACGACTTTCAAATCAACATTTTTTATCTCTGGTACCGACTCCACTCGCTCTGGTAATGACGTATAAACCTTCCCATCTATCAGTTGAATTTGCAGCGTGTAAGATCTTCCGGTAATCGCAGAAAAATTTGCCGGAGTATAATAAACCCCTCTATCCTGAACATCTTCAGCTAAGAATGTAACTTTCCCCAAATCATCTCTTACGATAACTGTAGCATTGCTCACAGGTCGAATCAAGCCTTCAAAAACACTCCCATAAGTATCACTTCTCGTCAATTTAATACTATGCGGACCTGGGGCTGTTGAAATAAACCCGTCGATGGTGAGTAATTGCGATCCATCCTCGACCTCCACAGAATACGGATCTATGCAAGCTGCCAAAGGCAAAATCAAAAGGAGGTATAGATATTTTCTAAACATCTTGTTAAAACTTGATAGAGTAACTGATACTTGGAAGCGGAACACCCAAAACCGCGAGCCTTAGTGCCTGAGGTGGTGCGCCAAGTTCATCTACAAAGAATAATGAGAATGGATTCTTTCGTCCATACACATTCAAGATTGAGAATGTCCAATCTCCATCATAGAATTTACCTTTACCCGGTAATTTAAAATTGACAGAAAAATCCAATCGATGAAAATCAGGCAATCTCTGTTCATTCCTTCTATTGAAATAAGCGAGGCTATTTCCAGAGTAATCAAATTTTGCTTCTGGGAAAGTCACTGGTCTACCCGTACTGTAGCCAAAAGTAGCCGAAATAGAAGTGCTCGTGCTCACTTTGTAATTTCCTATCAAGGTGAAATCATGGGGCTTGTCATAATTTGATGCGTACCATTCACCATCATTGATAATCTCTTCTTCAAACGGAGTAATCACCTGCCTTAAGCTTCTCGAATAAGTATAGGATGCCCATCCAGTCAATCTTCCCAAATTTTTCTTCACATACAATTCCACCCCATATGCTCTGCCATTTGCTGGAACTAGTTCTGTCTCCAGGTTATTTTGAAGGATCAGATTTGCACCATCTTTATACTCAATGACATTTTGAATATCCTTGTAATAAACCTCAATCGAAGTCTCGAAAATATTCCCTCTGAAATTGTTATAGAATCCTAAAGAGATTTGATCCACTATCTGAGGCTCAAGGTAATTATCACTTAGCTTCCACACATCCGTTGGAGCAATAGTGGCTGTATTCGAAATCAAATGAATAAACTGGTACATTTTATTGTAGCCAAGTTTGATGGAACTCGATTTGGAGAAGGAATAACGTAATGATCCTCTTGGGCCTAAACCGTTGTAATTTTGGATTTCCTCACCATCAGCATAGGTAGTTTCACCGATCGCAGTACCATCACTTAACGGCTGATTTTCGGCATATTCCCGCACAACTCTTGGACCGAAATAACTATACATGTCATATCTAAGACCATAGGACATTCCAAATTTCTCACCAACTTCAAATTCATGTTGGAAGTGAAGCCCTGATTCTCTCCCAAATTCATTTTGGACTTTTTGAGGTAATATTCCTGATTCCGGCCCCTGCGACGGGATCAATTCACCAGGTTGTAATTCTAGATTTTTGAAATCACCACCTGCTGTAATTTTGTTGGTTTCGCTAAACTTATAATAAAAATACGCTTTGATTCCATAGTCTTTGATTCCAGAATTCAGGTCAAAATCATTGATACCTGACCGGTTGAAAATACTATAATCGTATTGGGTGTAATAACCTAATGCTTCAAAGCCCAACTGGTCGTTTATGATACTTTTCCATTGAAGAGAGTGGCTGTTATTTTTCCAGGAAACCGTAGTGTCAGAAGCAAAAGCAAAGTCATCATACGAAGTATAATAACTATAAGTAAATTCATTATTCTCTGAGATTGGCGCAGATATCACCAAATTCCCATCATAAAAATTTGCTGCTGAATTTTTTAAATCAGGATTACTTAATGCTCCCAAAAACCAGTTGATATAAGATCCTCTAAAGCCTCCTCGGATAGAAACTTTATCTTTCACCAGAGGACCATTGATGCCAACCTTCCCTGAGAAATTACTTACCATCAAATCTCCTCCCCATTTTGCGATCGATCCGGCTTTAGGTTGAATATCCAAAATGGAAGAACCTCTTCCTCCAAATCTTGAGGGTATCACGGATTTATACAATGTCACGCCATTCACAGCATCTGCATTGAAAGAGGTAAATAGTCCAAATAAATGGGTAGGATTATAAATTGGAGCTCCTGCAAACTGAATCAAATTCTGGTCAGCTCCTCCTCCTCTTACATTAATACCTGCAGCTGCTTCTCCCACTTGACTAACCCCCGGAAGAGTAGCCAATGACCGAATAATATCCACTTCTCCTAAAAATGGTGGCAATTCTCGCATCGTATTCATGCTCATCGTAATTGCTCCCATATCGGTAGACCGAATGTTTTTATCTGGATCGCTACCATAAATCACTACATCATCCAACTGGAAATCCTCTTGGATCATCTTGATAGATAACCTCCCATCTCCAACAGCAGTGATTGGATAATTTACGGTCTCATAGCCTACATATCTGAATTGGAGATTGTATTCAGCTCTATCCAATGTCAATTGAAATGCCCCATTATTATCAGTAATCCTGTTAATATTTAATTCGGGAACTGTCACCGTCGCTCCTGCAAGCGCTTCTCCTGTGATTTCATCGATGATCCTACCGGAAATTTGAATTCCCTTGAGCTGACCAATATCCCGCCCGATCACTTCACGTTTTATCTCTGTTTGGGCTAATCCCAATTGACTTAAAAGCAAACAGAAAACAAGTACTAGTTTTTTCATAATCAGCTATTAAATTCCATTGGGGTCAAACTTGTATAAATTCATTGGGAAACTCCCTGCTAGGGTAATATCTGGCATCCTCATTATGTATAAGAAACCATCCTTTTCAAAGTGTGCCACCGTTATTTCCTGAGCAAGTCCAGGGATATTATTTTTGGATTTCCAGCTCATTGAATTCAAATCTAATTCCCAGACTTCTGAGTTTCTCTGGTAAAGTCCGATGTAAGCTTTATTTCCAATCACCTGCCCCATTCCATATCCTTGACCCAGATTTCCAGGATACGTAGAAACCGTTTTCCAAGTATCCGAACTAATAGTATATTCCCATAAAGTGGATTCCCCATCTACTATAAAAAGCTTGTTCTGATATAAGAAAAAGGCATTTTCTGTAGAGAATGCTTTTGGACTTTCGGATAACTCCGACCAAGTTTTCAAACTCGCATTATAAATTCTAAAAGCAAGGGTGTTTCCTTCTTTACCCCCTAAAACAAAAAGATTTCCACTATTTTCAAAAGCAATAGACTCTCTACTGGCGAAAGGCAAGTCAGCAAGTCTTTCAAAGCTATTCCCATTAATTTTGTAGAAAGAAAAGTTGATATCATAGGGGCTTGGAGTCAGATCTGCAGTCCCTCCCCCAAGATAATTTTCGGTACTGAAACCATAGGCTCGTGGAGATCCAGGAAAACCAATTTCATTCCATGAATTTGACCCGATATCATATTGTTGGATCTTAGAATAAAAACTATTCTTGGATACTGTTCCTAAACCCACATTCATACCGGAATTACTCGGATAGAAAGCATTTCCATATAATCTTACTGCCTCTGGAAATTTATTGATCAATTCATAAGTGCCAATTTGGTATTCAAAAAGTGAAGAAAACTCCAACGACTTATCCTGCACTATCACTTTGATAGGAACAGAAACATTAGAGGCTTCTGGTATAATGACAACTAGTCTAGACTCAAAATCAACAGAGGTGATTGTAGCTTCAGAATCACCAAAAAATACCCGCGTATCTTCCGTAAAATTTTGACCTAGAATCTCCATCTCCCCTCCGACAAGTCCAAAAGCAGGTGAAAAAGATTCTATTAAAGGGCTTAGAGTGCTTAATTCAATCACATTCCCAAATTGGATCTCACCTCCCAAATCCATAAATGCCTTCGCAAAATATGTTTTAGAATTGGTCAACCCATTCGTCTCACCTATAAATCTTCCTGGACCATCTTTGATACCCAATGAGATAATAATAGGGGATGAAAAGCCTTCATCTTCCGATAAATAAAAGCCATGATCGCCAACATTGATAGATTGATTTGTAATTAAGCGACCTAGAAGTCTAACATTTTCTCCACTGGTATAAAGAACTTCCTCAGTGACAAGAACGGTGGTTTGAGTTTCATCTTCAGTACAAGCCCATCCCAAAAAGAGCATTAGTAATAAGCTCAGAGATAGATATTTTCGCATAGGATAGTTGTAGTAATTTAATTTTCAACCAAAAATATAGAAATAGTGCTCACAAACAATATTCAATCAAAATCAAAAGTGGGTATTTTAACTAAATAGGTTAATAAATTACTATTTCTGTAAGAAGAAATATGATTTTTTGAAAATTCAGGATTGAAAATGGCTAATCCCTATAAAAAATTTTGTGAGATTTTAAAAACTTGATTCATCCGATCCCTTCAAAACACGAATTGATATTTTCTTATCAAGAGAACTCCAATAAAAACCCATTGACAATATTCCTATAGGTGAGATGTGGACTCCCATCTTCATTTTTGATAAAAATCTGCACTTCTTCCACTTCTGTTTTTTGAAATGAAAAACAAACAATTTCTCTTAACACTCTTTTTCCAGGCTTATCTAGGACGGAATATTTTCTTTTTGGAAACAAGGCAAATTCTTGAGAGATCCTGACAAAATCCAACATTTGCCTCGGGGGCAAAATCACCCAAAAACTACCTTTTGAATCAAGAAGTTTAGAAACATTTGAAATCAAATCTTTAAATGAAAGTGCGTCAGTATGCAGTGCTTTATTCCTTTGCTCATCTTTTGACTTTAAATGATCAGGAAAATAAGGAGGGTTGCTTACTATCAGGTCAAATTTATGCTCAGAAAAAAAAGATTGGAAATCACCTTCCCAAATGACCAATCTATCCGCAAAAGGACTTTCCGAAAAGTTATTTTTTGCTTGATCTGCCGCCAAATCATCTAATTCCACCGCAGTAATTTGAGATTCAGGAAATCGCTGCGCAACCATTAATGCTATTACTCCCGTACCTGTCCCAATATCTAAAATCGTTTGGGGCTTTTCACCAAATGCCAATCCTCCCATCAAAACAGAATCGGTGCTGATCTTCATAGCACATCGATCCTGATTGATACGAAATTGTTGGAATTGAAACCAACTGTTAGCCATCAGGTTCTGGCTTTACTGAAAAAACTCAGATTGAATCGAGGTTTGTCATCCATCACATTCACCTCATCTTCAGAAACCCTCTTGACACTCTCTATAGTGTAAAAGGCTTTATCATCTAAGTTTTTTACTTTCTCAATAAATTTTGTCAAGGCATCTCTTTTCATCACAGTGAAAGTCAGCTGGACTTTTCCATATCTTCCCTCAGCACCAACAGTGGTAAAACGGAAATTATTTTCCTTCATATATTCCATCAGATCAGGATTTGGCGTTGGAGTAATTATCCTTACTAAAACCCTCCCTAACGCTAGCTTTTCTTCAAAAAACATTCCCATGTAGGTTCCAGCACCAAAACCAGCAGCATAAGCTAAATAGGACATAGGATTAGACATATTTTGAAAAATTTGACCAATCGCCAAAAGCCAGATCAACGCTTCAAAAAAACCCAGAATAGGAGCTATCTTTTTTTTTCCATTCATCATGAACATGATCCGGAGGGTGTTGATTGAGACATCTCCCACTCTGGCACAAAAAATCAAAAGCGGCATGATCAGATAATTGAATAAATTTTCTGAAACACCTATAGAAAGCATAAAATCTTGCATGATAACGTCAAATTTGGAATAGTAGCAAAATTAAGAAATGCTGGTGGATTTAATCCAATTAGATTTTCAGATCTCTGCCAGCAGCCATTCCAAACCCCGTAAACAAAACAGAGAAAAATATCAGGAACCAAATAAGAATGTTCCAAGAACCAAATAAGTCTAAAGAAACCCCAAAAAGGATTGGTCCCAAAGCCGCCAAATAATATCCGGAAGACTGTACCATAGCAGAAAGTTTTGCAGTAGTTTGATCCTCCAGTGTTCTTAAAGATATCAATGTATAGGCGATGCTCAGGCTAGCTCCCATCCCCAATCCGATAATAGCTAAAGATAAATAGGTGGTTAATTCGGATTCTAAAAACAAGCCTAAAAAACCAAGGATATAACCTAGTCCAACTGCCAAAATTACACCAGACTGCTGCTTAAGTTTGATAAGAAAGGCAGGGGCAAAATATGAACCAATCAAGGAAATTAATTGCATAATGGAAGAAACAGCTCCAGCTTCAACTGGAGACCAACCTCTAGATACCAACATATCTGGAAGCCAAGTAGTAAGGGTAAAATACATAACCGATTGGCAGCCCATGAAAATAGTCACTTGCCAAGCTAGTTTTGACTTCCAAACATTTTTGGCTTGACCATTTCCTACTTGCATCCCCGCTTTCGGCCTAGTCAATTGGGGAATCCAGAGCACTAAGGCTATGACCATAAAAATCGCCCAAGAAGCTAAAGATCCTCGCCAGCCAAACCCTAAATCAACTGCAATTGGGACTGAAAAGCCAGCAGCAACAGCAGCAAATAGAGACATCATAGTTGCAAGCAAGGCTGTCATCAAGCCTAGTTTATGCGGCAACCTGACTTTGATAAGAGGGATAATAAGGACATTGGCAATCACGATTCCTATTCCTGTAAGTGCGGTTCCAAAAAGCAGCAATTCAATCCCTCCCAAAACCCGAATAACCACTCCGATGGTCAGTATAGCAATTCCCAAAAAAACTGCTCTTCCCATACCAAGCTTCTTTCCAATAGCTGGCGCAAAAAGTGAAAAAGTAGCAAAAGTCAATAATGGTAATGTGGTTAAGAAACCTGCCAACCCATTTGAAAGTCCCAGATCCTCTCTAATAAAGGGGATTAAAGGCCCAACTGACGCAATTGAAGTCCTTAGATTAATAGAAATCAAAAGGATTCCTGTAATCAACAGCGATTGAGAAGGTATGGATTTTGACAATGTTGTAAGGAAGATTTAAAAAACCAAGATCAGAAATACTAAATAAAGAATGGCAAACAGGCCAGAATTTGAATTTTAAAGTTGACTTGGATTCCTAAATCAGGATTTTGAATGAACAAGATCAACCAGACAATCTACCCAGGTGTCTCCGGAATTTAAACTTGGCACCAAGTCCCAATGTTCCCCTCCTTGTTCTTCAAACTGTTCCTTGTATTCCTGACCTACTTCAACTGTGGTTTCAAGGCAATCAGCCACAAATGCCGGAGAAAACACTAAAACTTTCTTAACCCCTTCGGAAGATAATTTCTTAATTATATCTTCAGTATAGGGTTGGATCCAAGGATCTTTTCCCAAACGAGATTGGAAACAGGTCAATACTTTTTCCTCTGGCAATCCCAATTGCTCCGAAATAAATCGAGTTGTCTGAAAGCACTGAGCCCGATAACAGAATTGATTCGATGGACCATATTTATTGCAGCAGGCGCCTAATTGACAATAGTTATCCACAGAACCCTTTTTAATCTGACGCTCCGGTAATCCGTGATAAGAAAACAAAAAGCGATCGTAATCTTGTTTTTCCATCATCTCTTGTCCCAATTCCTTCCAAGCTTTCAAAAACAAAGGATGATCGATGAAATTACTTACGAAAGTAATCTCAGGGATAATTTGCCAGCCTCTGGCTATCTCCATCACTTTGTCTATGACAGATCCATTGGTCGCTGAGGCATACTGGGGAAACAAGGGCACAACAATTATTTTTTTAACCTTTGCCTTCATCAATTCTTTCAAAGCTGATTCTATGGAAGGACTTTGGTAGCGCATTCCCATAGCCACCACATAGTTAGAAGGATCAAGTTTTTGGATAAGTTTTGCCGTCAGATCTTCTGTGTGAAAAAGTAAAGGAGATCCTCTGTCAGTCCAAAGTTTTCGGTATTCTGCAGCTGATTTTGGAGATCGAAAAGGCGCAATAATCAAATTAACCAACATCCATCTAGGTATTGCTGGGATATCGATCACGCGTCCATCCATCAGGAATTCACGCAAATATTTTCTTACATCTCCTGTGGCGGTGCTGTCAGGAGTCCCCAAATTCACCAGCAATACGCCAGTTTTTCCGGATTTGATCATTTTATTTTGATTGTGGGTAATTCAATTGACAACCCAAAATTACATCCGATTGTTAACTTAAGCCAATTGATCTTTCAAATGAGACATTGAAAAAAGAACTTATATTTTCAGCTTTTGAGCCCAATTGATGGCTGGACCAGAACCAATACTAGAGATCAATGCCAAAATCACCAATCCAACAAACAGGGATTCGGAGACTAGGCCTGTTTCCAAAGCAATAAGTCCTAAAATGATATCCATGCTGCCTCTAGTACTCAAACCAAAACCTACGATTATGGATTCTTTTCGAGAAATCCCTGCATATCGCCCTCCAATATATGCCCCAAAATACTTTGCCAGCAAACCTAAAATCACAACTACTCCTGTGACACCTGGATCAAAAGCCTCTACAAAATTTACTTTCAACCCAATTGAAACAAAGAAAATCGGAGCGAAAATGTTATTAATAAATTGATGAAGAATTTCTTTTGCTTTCTCAGTCAGATATTCAGAATCTCCCAAAGCAACACCTATGATAAATGCACCAAAAATTGCGTGAATCCCAATAAACTCGGTAAAGGAAGCAGCGAGAAAACATATCGCCAGTGAAAGTGAGAGTAAGCCGCCGGGCCATGCCAAATTTTTATTGATCCAAGGCAAAACTCGATTGATTAATCCTTTTCCTAAAGTCAGCATAAAAAGGGTAAAGAATAAAGTCAATCCGATAGTTGGCCAAATGCCTAGTCCTTCTGCTCCCGATTCCGAAAGAGATAAAATTACTGAAAAGACAATCCATCCCAGTATATCCACAATCATTGCTGCTGCGATGATCAGTAGACCAGTTTGAGTTTTGAAAATACCCAAATCCATCAAAATTCTTGCAACTACTGCCAATGCCGTAATTGAAATTGCCAATCCAAAGAATGTAGATGCAACGGCTCTATCATTGATATTCACTCCTAAAAACTCTGGAAAAGCATAGGCTAATACAAAGCCTGTAATGATAGGTAGAACCATGGAGGCAACAGCTATTTTGAGCGCGTTTTTTCCTTGATTCCAGACAACTTGCAGTTCCACTTCCAGTCCTGCGATAAATAACAGCAAGACAACCGATATCTGCACAAAGCCATCCAATGCAACATTTGACATCTCATGGGAGCCAAAAAGGTATTCTTGTGCTCCTGGAAAGAGAGTTCCTAAAATAGTCGGTCCCAAAATAATTCCAGCGATGATTTCCCCTACCACGGCAGGTAGCTTAAATTTTCTTGCTAATTCTGAAAAAACTCGTGCCATGATCAGCATGGCGGCGAGCTGGAGGAGTAAATTAATAACCTCCTTATGGTTTAAAGTTTCCATGAAAGATTATTTTTTTACTATTAGAAGATTGCAAGGAAGAGTACTCAATAAGTCTTCCAGATCATGGGGGAAAATCCTGTCAAAAAAGTTAAGTTTATGTTCATCTCCGACCACCAACAGATCAGCTCCAATTTTTTCACAAAATCTGGCTAATTCTATTGCCCATCTACCTCCAGTCACTTTTATACTTATTTTCAAATCTCCTTTATCAAGGTTTTCAAGAATTCCTTCTACATATTTGAGCTCATCTTGAACAAGCTGCCGTCTAGTTTGCGCTACTTCTTGTTCAGAATCTTCAGCCGCGGTACCCATTTGGAGCCCATACATTTTGATTTCATTCAAAATAAACACTTGCTCAGCTTTTACTTGTTTTGAAAAATCAATTCCTTGCTCAATCACAAAAGGTGTAATGGGAGTCTGAGTACCATTAAAAACAACTTGGGAAAACCCTGTCGTTTCTTTTTTAGGCTCAATCAAAGTCAATACGGAGCATGGCGCTTTTCTGATAATTTTCCTCCCGACAGAACCCAAATAATAGGTTAGAAAACTCTCATTTTTAAGCGCACCAGCTACCAGCAAATCCACTTTCTCTTGTTGGCAAGCTTCCAAAATCATTTTACCAGGCTTACCTTCTTTCCAAATTATCCTTGTTCGGTCTTCAGGTAAATTTGCTTCTTTTACCATGACCTCCAGCTTTTCCGCTAATTCTTCAGTTTTTTTCCCAACATGAATTAAAATCAGTTCTGAATCGAAGAGCAATACCAATCTTTTGGTTTCAGAAATCAAAGCCTCTATTCTAGGGGAAAAGGCGATGGCTAGCGCTATTTTGTGGTACATAATTTTGAGTCAATTTGTATGAAATAAGCGAAAATTCCCCATCTGTACAACAAGAACAGGTATCTTCCCCACTTATCCCGAGCAATGTCCATTTAAGCGTGAATTCCGCAATAGGAAAAAGTACTATCTTAAAATTGAATAAAAATTATAAAATTTAAGAGAATTTCAGGTTTAAAAACCAAAAAAGAAATGATCATTAACCCAAACAATTTATGAGAAAATCACTACTAATCGGCTTACTGTTAGGAAGCTTGGGTTGGTCAGCAAGTGTCCAGGCGCAAACTGATTATCCTACTCTCTCTCAGGTAAACCAAAGACTCCAAAAGTTAGGCTCTAATGCTTCCGCAGAGCTTACTTCTCTTACTAAGACGGAAGGCGGAAAAGATATTTGGGTGCTAAAAGTTGGAACTGGAGCTTTAGACCAAAAACCAGCTATTGCAGTAGTTGGCGGCGTCGAAGGCTATCATGTTTTCAGTGTAGAACTAGCTTTGCAATTTGCAGAAAAGCTAATCGGGGAACATGCAGATGCTCTGGAGTCCAGTACATTTTATATTTTCCCAAATATGTCTCCAGATGCCTATGAACAATATCATGCAGCCTTGAAATATGAAAGAAGGGGAAATGCAGTATCCGTTGATCATGACCGTGATGGCAAGCCTGGAGATAATGGCTATACTGACTTAGATGGAAATGGGATGATCACCTGGATGCGAGTAGAAGATCCAATAGGCGATTATGTGATATCCGAAAAGGACGATCGAATCATGGAAAAAGCAGATCGATCCAAAGGTGAAGCAGGAAAATACATCGTTTTAAAAGAATCTAAAGATGACGACAAAGACGGGAAATTTGCTGAAGATTTGAAAGAAGGAATTGCATTCAACAAGTCCTTAACTTATAAATTCCCTGTTTTTGAGCCACTTGCAGGAGATATTCCAGTAACCCAAAAAGAGTCAAGAGCCTTATTGGATTACCTTTTTGACCAGTGGAATATTTTTGCATTTGTTACTTTTTCTCCTGCAAACAATCTTTCTTCTCCTTTGAAATATAATGCTGGAGAAGCCAAGAAACGTATTGTCACCTCAATTCTTGAGAAAGATCAAGCAATCAACGCGATGGTTTCTGGAGTTTACAATGAAACTATCTCTGAAAAAGCTTTTCAGCAAACTAATCAAGGCACAGATGGAGACTTTTTCCAATGGGCTTATTTCCATTTTGGTAGATTAAGTTTTGGAACCCCTGGTTATTGGACTCCGGAATTTAAAGGAAAAACCAATCCTGAAGTAAACTATTTAGCTTGGGCAGATTCACTGGGTTGGGAAAATGTTTATACTCCTTGGAAAGAAATCCAACACCCTGATTTCCCTGGAAAAAAAGTTGAAGTCGGTGGAATTAATCCATTTGTGATGGTCAATCCACCATTTGAAAAAGTAGGAGAAATTGCAGAAGAGCACACCGAGTTTATTTTAAAACTTGCGGATATGCAGCCAAAACTAGAAATGCATAACATCAAAATCGAAAGCCTAGGTAATGGGTTGACTAGAATTTCTGCAGATCTTTTTAACAATTCTCCCCTCCCTACCCATTCTCAAATGGGAGAGCGATCTAGATGGCTCAGGAAAGTCAGAGTTGATCTGAATATCCCTGCAGAAAGAATTGTTTCTGGAAATAAAATAGAATTGATCGACGCAATCGGAGCTTACGAAAAGGTGGAGTTAAGCTGGATTGTAAAAGGAAATGGAGATGTACCTGTAAAGGCAGGAGCATCTCATGTAGGTTTTGTCAATGCTAATTTTAAACTCTAACATCTAAAAATCATGAAAACAACAAAATTAATCGTTGGGCTGGCTTTTAGTGCTTTGAGTCTGACCTCCATAAATACCCAAGCTCAGGAAAAGTTTTTCCAGGCAGTGGGTACACCCTATATGCCTAAAGTGGAAATAGCTTTTAATCGCTATTATACTTACGAAGGATTGGTGGACAATATGAAAAAAATTGCGGCAGCACATCCTGATATCGCAAAAATCGAATCTATAGGAAAGTCCTTCGAAGGTCGTGACATGTTGACTTTGACCATCACGGATTTTTCGACCGGTGCAGATACTGACAAACCAGCGATGTGGATTGATGGAAACATCCATTCCAACGAAATTCAAGGTGGAGAATTTGCTCTCTATGCTGCCTGGTATCTTACTGAGATGCATGTGGATAATGAATTCATTCAGCAACTCCTAAAAGATAAAACATTCTATATCACACCTACTATCAACCCTGATGCAAGAAATGATTTCTTTAATCAGCCAAACACTGCCAATTCGCCTAGATCAGGAATGATGGTTTTGGATAATGATGGAGATGGAATGAACGGTGAAGATGGAATGGACGACCTAGATGGTGATGGACATATTACCATGATGATCAGAAAATCCCCAACTGGTAGGTATATCAAAGATCCTCAAGATCCTAGAAAACTCATCATGGTAGGCGCGGATAAAGTAGGTGAATATGAAATGCTGGGCCAAGAAGGAACAGATGGTGACGGTGACGGAAGAGTCAATGACGATGGAGTAGGCTATTATGACCCAAACCGTGACTGGGGCTGGAACTGGCAGCCAGATTATATCCAAAGAGGTGCGCTTAGATATCCATTTTCTTTGCCAGAGAATAGAAATATCATGGAGTTTGTCATGGAGCACCCAAATATTGCCGGGGCACAAAGTTTCCATAACAGTGGAGGAATGATCTTAAGAGGACCAGGTGCGGAAGAAGATCTTGGTACTTATAATCGAGAGGATATCAGGATATATGATGCTATTGCTTCTAAGGGCGAGCAGATGATACCAGGCTACCGCTATTTAACTGTTTATAAAGATTTGTATTCAGTTTTTGGGGGAGAATTGGATTGGTTTTATGGCACAAGAGGGGTGTTTACCTATTCGAATGAATTGATGAATTCCTATTTGTATTTCCATAAACAATCTCAAGGAAGAGGCCAAGATGAAATGTTTGAAGTGGATGAATTGCTTACAATGGGTGATGCTTTTGTGATGTGGCATGAATATGAGCACCCGCAATTTGGACCGGTGGAAATCGGAGGTTTTAAGAAAACCTTTGGAAGAGCTCATCCGGGTTTCTTGTTAGAGCAAGATGCTCATAGAAATGCAGCTTTTACTATTTATCACGCATACCATACTCCAAAACTTTCTGTATTGGATGTGAAAGAAGAAGAGCTCGGAGGAGGTTTAAAAGCTATTACGGCCACAATTTTCAACGAAAGGTTAATGCCAACGCACGCAAGTCAGGACTTGAAATACAATATTGAAAGACCGGATTATGTGACAATTTCAGGAGCAAAAGTAGTAGCAGGATTTGTGGTAGAAGATGAAGACTTCAATAAATTCTCTGAGCAAAAAATGAATCCTGAGAAAATCGAAGTTTCAAACATCCCAGGGATGACTGGAGTAAAAGTAAAATGGATCGTGTCTTCGGGTTCAAATTATTCTATCTCTGTCGACTCTGCTAAAGGAGGTAAGGCAAGCTGGAAGAAATAATATCCAACTCAAATCACTCTTTAATAGCCTTGATACTTTATCAAGGCTATTTTTTTGTCTCCATTAAAGCGAATTAAGAGTTTAATCTTCAACCCTCTCTATTTTATTTGATTTCGTGGACTTTTGATAAAATAAAGATCAAGTAAAAAGCAGTTTAGATCGTCAGAAGAATGATCCTAAGAAGTTTAATAATTCATTTCTCGAAAATATTAAACTCTTCTCAATTAAAAAGATCAAAAAAAATCCCGCTCCAATGAAGGAGCGGGATCAGATAAATAATAATTGGTTTAATTAAAGACGATCGGATACGTAAGACTCAAATCCGCTGGCAGTAGAAACTCTGAAAGTTATGTTTCCACTTGGTCTAGCAATGTCATAAATCTTATGTAAACCTTGAGGATTATCAATTCTTTCTGAATGAATCATGTGCTCATCATCGTAGATAGAAACCAAAACCTCTTTTGCATCTAGGTTGCTAACTAGCAATCTGTATTTGTTACCACTCATTTTAGCAACTCTAGAGAATACTGCAGGAGTTTCAGCAACAAAAGTATCGAAAGATGCTGTTCTCAACACACCTGACTCATCTGTTACTTCTACTTGATAAGTACCTTCAGGAAGAGCGTTCAGATCATATCTTTTTGCAAAAGCTTCTTCTTTGTTGATCTTATCTCTCATTACCAATCTGTCTTCAGAGTCAGTAATTTTTACAATCACGGTACCATTTGGAATAGCAGAATATGATACTGCCACCTTTTTTGCTTCAGTTTGTCTGATGTTGACGACTTTGTCTTGATCAGTTGCGAATGCTCCTGCTGCGATCCCCGCAACAAAAAGCAATGTGAATAATTTTTTCATTTTAATAATTGGTTTAAATAGGTTCTAGATTTTGTTTGTAACCTCTGGATGGCTGTTCCATCTAGGGGGGATATTTTGGGTTACAGGGTCTCCGAGATCATGTCCGGACATTGTTTACTCTACAAAGGTACCTAACGGAATCAATTTTGCAAATGTTTCAATAAAAATTCATTTTGATTAATGATTTCGTAAGATTTTTAACGATTTGTTAACGATAACATATTTTTCTTCCGCTATCGATTGCGAAACTCCTTTCATTTCGATTTTACAGTTTATTCAAAATTTTATATGCTATTTTCTATATTTAACCAAATGATGTAATCACATCAATTTCCAATTACCTCAGAAAAATAATAGTTATTTGGTGAAAAATAATTTTAAAAAATTTTCAGAATCTCCAAAAATTGACTGATAAAAATACAGTTTTCGATTTTTTAGGTTAATAATTTACCCAGTATTCAAAAAAAATACCGACTATTTCTAGCCGGTACCCCAAATTTTAACTGACACAATTCTTCTTTATTAATGGATCCCTTTGCCAGTTGCTTTTGCCACTGTTTCAGAATCAAATTCTCCCTTTAGCTCTACAACCATCAAATCACCTTCATCTCCTCCTACCAGTACTACTAGATCTGAAATGGTGTTTCCTCCTTTAGAATAAACCATAACTCCACCTTTTCCTTCAGAAGCCTCCATCAATAAGTCATACCGCTCTCTTTCCAATCCTTTTTGCAAGGCTTTAAATTCAGCCCTGTCTCTATCAATGTTATCTGGAAGGGTGAAGAAATTCAATTTCTCAATAGATTTAGCTACTGTAGCCATGTCATTCTTATCCATGTCTATTTTAAAGCCATCTGCGAAATTCATGAAATTTCCCCCTAGCTCCATATGAAAGAAATCATCATCCCCTTTATATTTCTCATAAAGTGCCTTCACACTTTTACTTTGTGCCTGTACTGCAAACACTGAACCGATCAATGCGAGTGTTAAAATCAATTTTTTCATGTGTATTATGGTTTAGTCTCTTTTAGTTATTTCCTTTTGATCCTTTGCTATAGGAGTCCATACCCGGGATATCGGTTTTTTCTGCCAACATATTTAAATCTTTGTATGTGAAAGTTCCGAGCATTGAAAGCAATGTAAAGTCACCCTCATTATCTCCAGATAGCATCAATAATTCTCTTACCAAGCCTCCTTCTTCACGCACCAAAAACTTGAGATTTGATCCTTTATCTTGAACATCCATCAATTCTTCGTACTTATTTTTAGTCAAGGTGCTCATAGCCTCCTTATATAGGGATTGCCCATCAACTTCATCCGAACTTAAGATTCTGATACCTTTCACTTTTTGAATCAAGACTCCCAGATCCTCAGAATCTTGGTCATTATCAGAGTTGCTCTTTAAAAATCCCCCAGCCATTTGCATCATTTTGGGAGAAATATAAACCCTGGAAAATCTTTCGTCCT
Source organism: uncultured Algoriphagus sp. (assembly GCA_965659625.1). Taxonomy (GTDB): domain Bacteria; phylum Bacteroidota; class Bacteroidia; order Cytophagales; family Cyclobacteriaceae; genus Algoriphagus. The sequence goes on from CBFHWO010000015.1 coordinate 52,208, forward strand.
CCATGTATTTGGAGAAAAATTTCTGAATTGCATCATCCTGAGCATTGGCTTTAAAAACCAAAGCCATTAGAATAATCGGTAGTATGAGTAGTTTTTTCATTTTTTTATTTTTTCACCGTCCCAAAGAGTTGGTTCGTTGTATTCAAATATTTCATATCATTCATGACCTGCATTTGCTCCTGCCCTTTGGCCATATTTGTTTGAATCAGTGCAAAAGCCTGCATCACTTCCTCGTAGGCCTCTCGCTCTTGCTGTTTTTGTTCATATGCCCTCCAGCCCACAAAAGAAGCGGTGAAAATCGCAACTGAAGCAGCCCAACTTAACCATTGGGAATTGATTTTTCTGACCTTGGTTTTAGGTACAATTAAATTCTCTGGTTCTTCCAAACGAAAGGACTCCATCAGTCCGAATAGACTCTTCTCCTCCTGAAACTCAGATTGAGATTTCAGCAAAGATTTTAATTCCTGCTCCTCAACTAGATTGGTCTCTCCTTCCCAATATTTTTCAAGCAAACTTTCTATTCTATCTGTCATCCTCTTTCTTTTAAAGCGATCATTTTTTCTCTAATCTTCGTTCGTGCCCGATGTAAATTGACTTTTACTTGTTCAATACTTACTTCTAAATAATCTGCTATTTCTTCATAAGTCATCCCCTCCACTTCTCTCAACTGAAATATTTCTTGCTGCTTAAGTGGAATGTCTTTCAATAGAATCATCACTTTTCTTACAGATTCTTTTGTCTCCTCATTGACAGGCTCATTCGCTTGAACCTCCTCAAGTCCATCTAATGCTTCCAACTTCTTGGAAGATCGGTAGTGCATCAAAACCTCATTTTTCAAGCTTTTGACAAGCCAACCTGATACATTTGGATGCCGGGACAATTCCTCTTCCTTCTGAAAAGACTTTTCGAAAACATTTTGAATCATATCTTCAGCCAAAGCCCGATCTCTTATCCAGAGGTATACCAAGCGATAAAGCTTCGATCTCTTCGGCCAAATATGTGTTTCAAAAAATGACTTCATTTTGTTAGGTGATGCATCAAAATCAGGAATGTTACAGATTGGAAGAAAAAAAATCCAAATTTACTGAAAATGGTGATTTATTGGGTTTTAAACAATGGCATTCCAATTCTAAACCTTACCAATTCTTCAAAAACCCAAAAACAAGCGATTTATTTTTTTAAAGAAATTTAGTATGCATGCAGAGTAATTATTACTTTGCATCAAGTAAAATCTGATAGAAATGAACAAAATTCCTATACAAAAAGTCATAAAAAAAGCCCTGTCAAATAACAGGGCTTGTGGTGATGAGTGGATTCGAACCACCGACTCACGGATTTTCAGTCCGATGCTCTACCAACTGAGCTACATCACCTTCTCTTAAAGTGATGCAAAGGTAGGTATTTGAATATTTGATGCAAATCATTTCAAGAAAAAAATAAAGGCCAAAACCAAAGAAAATATCTAAACTCATCAATATGAGCTTTTTACCTCAACTAGTATTTATAATAATTTTAGGTGCCGCATCTTGGTTCCTGATTAAAAGGGTGAAATTCCTACGCAGAAACATCCTTTTGGGGAAAAATGAAACAAGGAAAGATCAACCAGGTGCGCGATGGAAGACCATGCTTTTAGTCGCTTTTGGTCAAAAGAAAATGTTTAAGAGGGTAATCCCTGCCCTGCTTCATTTATTTGTTTACGTGGGATTCCTTGTAATCAACCTGGAAGTTCTGGAATTTGTGTTGGACGGAATCCTTGGGACTCACCGCTTATTTGCTCCTTTCTTAGGAGGTGTATATGTCGCCGCCATGAACATTTTTGAATTTTTAGCAGTAGCAGTTCTCGTTTCTTGTATTGTTTTTCTGATTAGAAGAAACATCATCAAAGTACCTCGATTCACAAACATTGAAATGAAAGGATGGCCAGCTTTGGACGGAAATCTCATCCTATTCATTGAAATCATACTGATGGTTGCCATTTTAACTATGAATGCAACAGATCAAATCTTAGCCGATAGAGGAGTGGGTCATTATTTGGCTTTAGGAGGATTGGCTTTCAGTAGCTCAATCAGACCTCTATTTGATGGATTATCTAATGGAGCTTTGATCTTTATCGAACGATTTGCCTGGTGGTTTCATATTGTAGGAATTTTAGCTTTTGCCATTTACGTCACCTATTCTAAGCATTTACATATTTTCCTTGCTTTCCCAAATACTTGGTATTCAAATCTTAAACCTAAAGGGGAAATGTTCAACATGCCTGAAGTCACCAATGAGGTGAACATGATGTTGGGAATTCCTACAGATACTCCGGCAGATCCACCAGCAGAAATCGGGAGATTTGGTGCAAAAGACGTCAATGACCTATCATGGATAAATGTGCTCAATGCCTATTCTTGTACTGAATGTGGTCGCTGTACTGCCGAATGTCCTGCAAACATCACAGGCAAAAAACTTTCTCCGCGTAAAATCATGATGGACGTCAGAGACAGAGCTGAGGAAGTCGGAAAGAGTCTGGACAGTGGTGGCAAAGGTTTAGAAGATGGCAAGTCACTTCTGGGAGATTACATCACCAAAGAAGAATTGAATGCGTGCACCAGCTGCAATGCCTGCGTGGAAGCTTGTCCAGTCAATATTGATCCACTTTCTATCATTTTACAAATGCGACGCTACGTTGCTATGGAGGAATCCGGTACACCCGCTCAATGGAATGCCATGTTCCAGAATATGGAAACCAGTTTTTCTCCTTGGAAATTCAGTCCTTCTGATCGATTCAATTGGGCTGAGAAAGTGAAAGAAAGTGAGCAGTAACCAGTAGCAGTGGGCAGTTGCAGGTATCATCAAACAAGGTGAAAATTTAAAATAGGCAGTTGAGTTAATATTAGATTATTAAGAGGCCAAAGAATCTTAAATCGAATTTCGTAAATCGTAAATTATTATCATGTCAACATACAAAGTACCAACCATGGCTGAAATGGCCGGAAAAGGCGAAACACCAGAAGTATTATTCTGGGTAGGATGTGCCGGTTCTTTTGATGAGCGATACAAAGCTGTAACCCAGGCTTTTGTGAAAATATTAAATAAGGTTGGGGTAAGTTTCGCTGTTCTTGGTCCAGAAGAAGCTTGTACCGGTGATCCGGCAAGAAGAGCGGGAAATGAGTTTTTATTCCAGATGCAGGCAGTTTCCAATATTCAGGTCCTGAATGGATATGAAGTAAAAAAAGTGGTTACCGCTTGTCCACATTGCTTCAATACGATCAAAAACGAATATCCGGCTTTAGGTGGAAACTACGAAGTAATCCACCATTCTCAGTTTCTCCAGCAGCTGATCAATGAAGGAAAGGTTGCCTTAAAAGGTGGCGGTGAATTCAAGGGAAAGAAGATCACATTCCATGATTCATGCTTCTTAGGAAGAGCGAACAATGTCTATGAAGCTCCTAGAGAGGTTATCAAAGCATTGGACGTGGAGTTAGTAGAGATGAAGCGTTGTAAAACAAAAGGGCTTTGCTGTGGAGCGGGAGGAGGTCAAATGTTTAAAGAACCTGAGCCAGGAAAAAAAGATATCAATATCGAGCGGACTGAAGAAGCTTTAGCTACAGGAGCGCAGGCCATAGCTGTTGGTTGTCCATTTTGCTTGACCATGATGACTGATGGTATCAAGAACAAAGAGAAGGAGGAAGAAGTTAAAGTTTACGATCTTGCAGAAATGATCGCCAAAGACATGGGAATTTGATTTAACTAGATTGAATCAATTTCACCCTTTTTGCCGTTAGGTAGAAAGGGTTTTTCTTTGCCTTTAAATATTAAATTATGTACGTTGATTTTAAAAAAATGCCTGAATTCTCTAGAGTTTGGGTTTACCAAGCGGAAAGATCTCTAAGCGACCAGGAAGCAGCTCAGATAAAAAGCCGTTTAACAACATTTTGCGAAGGATGGAATACACACGGTAATTTGATGCCTACCTCTTTTGAAATCATTGACGATCAAATTATCCTATTTGCAGTGGATGAAAGTAATTTGGGAGCTAGTGGCTGTTCTATTGATAGTTCTGTCAGGACACTTCGAGAGTTGGAAAGCCAATTAGGTATTGACCTCACCAATCAAGGTAAAGTCAGTTATAAAAATCAAAATGAAATTAAGGTTTCTCCTGCTTTAGGAATCAAATCAAAAGTCCTTTCTGGAGAAATTTCGGCAGACACAGAAGTAATAAACCCTTTGATTAAGGAAAAATCTGACTTAAATCAATTATGGATTCCTGCGAAGTCTAGTTGGTTAAACAAATTTTTCCCAAATTAATTAGTAATATTCAGCATAGATCGATCATCAATAGCCTTTCCAGATGAAATCGAGCAGGATGAAAAAAGTCTTGAACTGACTTATCATGTATGCGAGATTCCGAGTGGCCATGGAAAATCAAATTATAAACACATGAAAAACCATTTTTTGTGGATCACCTTTATTCTATTATTGAGCTTGAATGCTTGTAAAAGCCTGCAAGAAAAAGCCAATGACCAATTCTTATCGGGTGAGTATCAATATGCGATCAACTCCTATTCTCAAATATTAGAAGAAGATCCTGACAATAAAGAAGCAAATTCTGCGGTAGCAGAAAGCTACAGGCTTTCCAATAGAATCGAGGAAGCCGGGCCTTACTACGAGAAACTGGCAGAAGAAGATCCCTCTTTCGAAAATTTATACCGACTTGGACAAAGTTTGAAAGCGCAAGAGAAACACGAAGAGGCAAAAGCAGCTTTTGAAAAGGCTAAAGGATTTACTCAGGAAGAAAACTTACTGGCTGAGACCCAAAGGCAAATTGAAGCGATCAATTTGGCCGATGGAATTGAGGATTATTATCCAAATCATGTCTTGGTCAATTACAAAGAATTAAATACTCCAGGAGCCGATTATGCTCCTGTGACCAGCGAAAACTTCCTCTATTTCACCTCTGGGCGTAGAGCTTCCGGACTTTACCCTGCAGATGGTAGTCCTTATACAAAACTTTTCAGGACTCGGGCCGAAGGTCTACGGGTTGATGTCGGAAGTATTCAAACCTTGCCTGAATTCCAAAATGAAGAAGGGTTAAATCAGGCTGCTATTGCAATTAGTCCAGATGGGAACACAATTATTTACGCTAGGGGGAATTCCACTTCTCCAAAAGACCTTCCTGAAACTGCTCTTTTTGCTTCTTATTTCAGAGGCACTGGCTTTACTCAGCCAATTTGGATGCCTGTCAATGAAGAAGAAAATTGGTGGAATTCAACTCCGGCATTTAGTCCAGATGGGGATGAACTTTATTTTGCTTCCAATAGACCAGGAGGCTATGGCGGAATTGATTTGTACAAAGCGACCCGACTTGCAAATGGTGATTTTGGAAACGCCGTAAATTTGGGCCCTAATATCAATACTCCTGGAAATGAACTATTTCCAAGGCCTGAGGCTGATGGAAAATTCTTTTTCTCTTCTGATGGCCATCCAGGCTATGGAAAATTAGATTTATTTGTAGCTGAAAAAGATGCCTCCGGAAATCAAGTGATCAAAAACCTTGGTGAGAATTTCAACTCACCAAACGATGATTTTGGAATCTTCTTCACCGAATATCCAAAAGCTGGTTTTATCTCTTCCAACAGAGAGGGCGGAGAAGGCGATGATGATATTTACTTCTTTGAAGACAAAACGCCGAAACCAAAAATCGTCAATGTCCTTCTCAATGTATATACAAAACAGCGAGTAGCCGGTGAGCCAGATGCGATTTTGGAACAGGCAAGAGTTGTTCTGTATGACGATGAAAATAAGCAAGAGGGAGGAGATTTCTCCAACACAAATGGCCGGGTACGATTTACTCTAGAGCCAAAAACTGATTATACCATTATCGCTTCAAAAAGTGGTTATTTCTCTAAGTCTATTCCCTATACAACCGTTGGAAAAACTCCAAATCCTGAAGATTTGATCCAAGAGGTTACCAATATCACCTTGGACACCACCATTGTATTAGATCAATTGGTTTTGGAAAAATCCATCGTTTTGGAAAATATTTATTACGATTTGGATAAAGCTGAAATCCGGGAAGATGCCGCTGTTGAATTGGATAAATTGGTTCAGATCCTTAAAGACAACCCATCTATTCGAATTGAATTAAGCTCACATACAGATGATAGATCATCGGATGAATATAATCAGGACCTTTCTCAAAGAAGAGCCCAATCAGCCGTAGATTATTTGGTTTCTCAAGGAATCGACGCCAGTAGATTAGTGGCAAGAGGCTACGGTGAAAGTCAGCTGATTATTGAGAACGCAACTACAGAAGAAGAACATCAAATAAACCGTAGAACTGAATTTAAAGTCATCGAGATAGTTGAGTAATAGAAAGATAAATTAGCGAAGTGGCCAAATTGGATATCAAGTCCAGTTTTGGCCACTTTTCTATTTTCAAGTTTTCCTAAACTTACTCCCGAATTGAATTGGAATACTTAACTTTGTATCTATGAACGAGCGATACATGCAGCGCGGAGTTTCCGCCTCCAAAGAAGACGTACATCAAGCCATTTCAAAACTTGACAAAGGACTCTTCCCAAAAGCTTTTTGTAAGATTGTAGAAGACACCCTCGGAAACGATCCTGAATATTGCAATATCATGCATGCAGATGGAGCCGGCACCAAATCATCTCTGGCTTATTCGTATTGGAAAGAAACAGGTGATTTGAGCGTTTGGAAAGGAATTGCTCAAGATGCCATCATCATGAATACAGATGATTTACTTTGTGTAGGAGCTATCAATAATATCCTCGTTTCCTCCACCATTGGCAGAAATAAAAATCTTATTCCAGGGGAAGTGATTTCAGCGATTATTGAAGGAACAGAAGAAGTACTTCAAATGCTTCGTGACAATGGAGTAAACGCAGTTTTAACTGGTGGAGAGACTGCTGATGTCGGAGACTTGGTTCGTACCATCATCGTAGACAGTACCGTTACCTGCCGTATGCGTAGGGACGAGGTGATTTCCAATGATAAAATTCAAGCTGGAGATGTAATCGTAGGATTGGCATCTTTTGGCCAGGCAAAATACGAAAGCTCCTATAATGGCGGCATGGGCAGCAACGGTTTGACTTCTGCCCGCCATGATGTTTTCAACAAAGTTCTAAAAACTAAATATCCAGAAAGCTTCGATCCTTCTGTCCCAGAAGATTTGGTTTATTCCGGAAAATATAATTTGACAGATGCAGCTCAAGGCTCACCGGTAAATGTTGGAAAACTGGTCCTTTCTCCTACTCGGACTTATGCACCAATCATGGTGGATGTATTGAACTACATGCGTCCCAGAGTTCATGGATTGGTTCATTGCAGCGGTGGAGCTCAAACCAAGGTCCTTCATTTTGTGGATGATGTGCATGTGATCAAGGATAACTTATTCGAAACTCCTCCTTTATTTAGGATCATACAGGAAGAAAGCGGAACAGATTGGAAAGAAATGTACAAGGTTTTCAACATGGGCCACAGAATGGAGGTTTATCTGGATGAGCGCTATGCGGAAGAAATCATTGACATCGCAGAATCTTATGGTGTTGAGGCACAAATCATTGGAAGAGTAGAGCCGCATGAGGGCAAAAAAGTAACCATCAACAGCCCATACGGCACATTTGAATATTAATAGTAGATGACCATAAAAAAGCTGGCGTATACTTTAGGGAAAATCCTCATCGGGGTTTTCCTTTTTATTTTTATACTGGGTTTGATCACATTGACCACGGTGGATCGCTCTCCTATTCAAGATCAGGGATTTTATACTGCAACCTTAAATGCCGTAGATCAACTCCAACTTCAAGGATCAGAAACTGATACTTGGCTGGCTGGCTGGGGAAAAGCGAATATGACCCCTTCTGATCCTGTCGAGCTTGTAGGCTACGCTCCAAGAGGCAATTATGAATTTGTGCAGGACAGCAGCTATGTCAAAGCATTGGCCTTGGGAAATGGAAAAACCACAATTGCCTGGCTGAGTTATGAGTTACTGATTGTTCACCCCCAATTGGCAACTGAGGTGAAAGCCGCCATAAAAAATCAGAATCTTCCGATTGACCAGGTACTATTCACTGCCACACATACGCATGCCGGAATGGGAGGATATATGCCCGGTCCATTGGGAGAAATGGCCTTTGGAGGATACAATGAAGAAACAGTTCAACACATGGTGGATCAATCTATTCAAGCTTTATCCAATGCATTAAACTCTAAAGACACCGTAGCAATTCACTATAGGAAAATCGATGCTGGGGATTATGTTGCCAACCGGTTTATCAAAGGAGATCCAATTGAGCCTTCGATTCGTCAATTGATTTTCACCAAGAACAATGGATCTAACGCTACTTTTTTCACCTATTCAGCGCATGCGACCATCTTGAGTTCAAAATTCATGGGACTTTCGGGAGATTATCCTTTTTACCTGATGAAAGATCTGGAAGAAGATGATTTTGATTTTGCCATGTTTGCAGCAGGTACTGTTGGCAGTCATAGACCTTTGGCTTCGGGAAAAACTCCTGAGCTGGTTCAGAAATATGCGCATGAATTGGATTCGGTCATGCAAGTGAAAATGACGGATTCTTCCACTGTCAATGGCCATAGAATAGAAGTGGGGTCATTCCCTATTGCATTGCGGGAACCACATCTTAGAATATCAGATAATTTGAGACTTCGCCCTTGGCTGTTCAATTATTTATTGGGAGAAACCAACGTACATTTTGACATCACGCTAGTAGGAAACACACTCCTGATTGCCTCAAGCGGTGAGATTTCCGGTGTGTTCTTCTCGAAGTGGGAAGAGCAAGCAAACGCCTTAGGATTAAACCTGATCATCACTACTTTCAATGGCGGCTACATGGGCTATATCACCCCCGATGAATATTATGACCGAAACTTTCATGAGGTGAGGGAAATGAATTGGTATGGGCCAGGAAATGGGAAATACTATGATGATTTGATTTCCAAAATCATCCAAAAAAGCAGGTAAAGCCTTAAATCTTTCGCCAGATTTGAGCTTTTACCCAGCCTTTCATCAAGCTTTTCTCCTCCGATTTTTTCCAATTATTTTGAAGGAATATTTTTTCATAATCAGGAATATTTTTCCTTTTGTGCGCTGCAAAAACCCTGAAAAACTGAATCATCATTTGATGAATTCCCTTTTGCCAAAGACTTTTCGGTTTAAAAAAATCTGCGAAATAGACGCTCCCATTGCTCTTTAGCACTTTGGCTAGCTCATTAAGTAAATCTGAGATTTCATGATCATTCATCGTATCCAGAACAAAATGAAGCCAGACTTCGTCAAAAAAAATCTTCTCTTCAGATCTAAATTCCCCCAAATGAAAGCTCAAGTCACTTTCTGAAAGGTTTTCTTTTGCCAAGTCCAACATCCCCTGAGATTTCTCCCAATACTGCCCTGTTAGATTTTTGGATTTCCCCAGATAGTCAAGCCCATCTCCTCCCCCGATTAGTAATATTTTCTTACCTTCTACTTCCGAGACAAAGCAGTTTTTTGCTTCCCAAAGTTTCCTTCCAAAGGTCAATTTGGCCAAACGATTGTAAAATGGGGCAATAAAACTATAATCGTCTTTCATCAGTTTAAGCTATACAATAGAAAAACCCAAAATAATTTTTATGAAATCAAGCATGGCAAGAAATGAGAAGCTTTGAGAGGATTAAAATACATGCGAGATTCCATATGACCATAAAAAAACAATCATAAGCAGATGAAAAATATCTTTAAATCGATTTCAGGCCTTCGCCAGATTCTTTCCAATGTGGACTTAGATCAGATCTCGAAACTATCCCAAAAAGTGGACTTACCCAAAATGGTCAATCTGATTTCCAAAATGAGCGAAGAAGACTTATCAAAAATGATGGGAATACTCAAAGGAGGAAGTAAACCAAAAATAATCCCGCCAGTAAATGGAGATTTTTATGAATTAGGGAAAAGCTTGCCGCCTCATGAGCGGGAAATCCAGTTGCGGGTGAGGGAATTTATGGAGCGTGAGATCAAACCGATTGCAAATGATTATTGGAATCGGGGTGAATTTCCAATGCAGATTATTCCCAAAATGGCGGAATTGGATATCGCTGGTCTCACCTATCAAGGATATGGATGTCCGGGACATTCTGCTTTGCTGGAAGGATTTATAGCGATGGAAATGGCAAGAATCGACACCTCAGTTTCTACCTTCTTTGGTGTGCAAAGTGGCTTGGCTATGGGTGCTATTTACCTCTGTGGATCAGAGGAACAGAAAAAAGAATGGCTACCAGGCATGCAAAAATTGGAGAAAATTGGTGCATTTGGATTGACAGAACCAGAGGTAGGTTCAGCTGTAGCGGGTGGATTGACGACTACCTGCAAGCGGGAAGGAGATGTTTGGGTTTTGAATGGGCAGAAAAAATGGATCGGAAATGCTACTTTTTCTGACATGACCGTTATCTGGGCAAGAGACCTGGATGATCAGCAAGTGAAAGGTTTTATCGTGCGAAAAGAAAACCCTGGTTTTCAAGCCGAAAAAATGGAAGATAAGATGGCACTTCGGATCGTTCAAAACGCTTTGATCACTTTGACAAACTGTGAAGTTCCAGAATCTGACAGGTTGCAGGAAGCAAACTCATTTAAAGACACCGCTAAAGTTCTCCGAATGACCCGAGCTGGCGTCGCCTGGCAGGCGGTTGGATGCGCCAGAGGAGCCTATGAACTGGCTTTGGCCTACACCAATAAACGAATGCAATTTGGAAGACCAATCGCATCTTTCCAGTTAGTTCAAGATCTGCTGGTAACCATGCTAGGTGATTTAACAGCCATGCAAACGATGGTTTTCAGACTTTCTGAGATGCAAGACAGCGACCTTCTGAAAGACGAACATGCTTCCTTGGCGAAAGTTTTTTGTACGCTAAGAATGCGATCCATCGTAGATCATTCCCGTGAGTTGTTTGGAGGAAATGGAATTTTGCTGCGACATGACATCGCAAGATTTGTGGCGGATGCTGAAGCCGTCTATAGCTATGAAGGAACCAAAGAAATCAACTCACTGATTGTAGGAAGAGCGATAACTGGGCATAGTGCCTTTGTCTAAAACAAGAGTAGAATTGCCGGAACCAAAAAAGCAGCTTCCATTCTCATCCTTTTCTGGGCAGAACTCAACTTTGGATTGAAAAAACTGAGGTAATGGAAGAAGAGCATGATTAACAGAATTGCCGGGAAAATGCGCTGGAGTGAAGAAAGGATGAAAAGTGAGATGGCCGTGATCACAAGGAGCAGAATTGCCAATTGGTGAATAAGCTTCATATGCTTAGATGGGGAGAGGAAAGCCGAAATTGAATTAAAGCCATACTCCTTGTCTTTCTCAGAGTCCAGACTTGAAAGCATCATCAAATTCAGATAGGCCAATCCTATATACACCATCGTCAGCATCAGAGCAGTCCAGCTATACTCAATCGGATCAACTTGAAACCAAGGCAGCCAAGAGATTCCAACCACATAAAAGACCGCCGAACTCAGTTCTTTGAGCCAGACATTCTTGGCCACAAACTTTCGGATCATGAGCATGATCCCCAAGATCAACATTCCCAATCCAGCCCCAAGAAACAATTCAGGACTAAATCCAAAATAGGCGATCGCTCCATACAATCCAATGCCTCCCACGATGAACAAGGAAATAACCAACGCTTTGAAATGATTCCGGTGAAATTGATGTCGGTCTTCAGATGATCCAACAGGGAGTTTGCGGGAATCCAACAGATGGTCAGCGGTATAAATACACCAAACAGCCATGCCAAGCAAAACATAAGCTTCCCAAAAAAGAGGAACTCGTAGAAGTCTTGAAAAAAACAACATTCCGGCCATGGCGCCCAAAACCACATCCAAGGAAAGCCAGGTAATTCGCTGATAAAAGGTTGCTAGCAAATGCACGGAATAAAGATAAGTTGATTAGCCAATAATACCTCCTTCGGAAATTTTGGAGGGAAGATTTTGTCTAGGCAGAAAGCAAACATTTGCCTATTTTACCAATCAATTTTCAATCCCAAGTCCTATACTCATGAAAAAAATCAAATTACTGGTAATCGTATTTTTAGCTTTTGCATCCGTAACCTTTGCCCAATCTCCGATCAAAGTTGCCTGTGTCGGAAACAGCATCACCCAAGGTCCTGGCAGGGATAATCCTGATAGCTACCCTCTTCAAATGCAGGCGATTCTCGGAGATGCCTATGAAGTCATCAATTTCGGGGTCAGTGGAAGAACGCTCCTGCGAAAAGGGGATTATCCTTATTGGAATGAACCGCAGTTTCAGCAAGTAAAAGACTTCGCTCCGGATATTTTGGTAATCATGCTGGGAACAAATGATTCCAAGCCTCAAAACTGGCAATATGCCTCCGAATTCAGACAGGATTACCTGGATATGATCGCGGAGTTCAAGAAAACCATGCCTGCCGATGGCAAAGTCTATGTAATTCTTCCGGTACCGGTTACCCGTGAAAATTTTGGAATCACGCCAGTAGTAATGAACAATGAGCAGCGCTTGATGCTGATAGACATCGCCGATGAAAGCGGTTCCGAGCTGTTGGATCTTTACACTCCATTTATGGGCAAAGAAGACTTACTTCCAGATGGCGTTCATCCCAACACCGAAGGACTGGGAATAATGGCTAGTGTAATCGCGAGGGCGATTCGATTGTAATTTTACGTCATTTCGATCCCGAGAATCGGGAGAAGAAATCTCAACCCTTCAGGTTTTCGAAACCTGAAGGGTTTTGTTTTTCTTAGAAATATCCCCTGCAAATCAAATAAACATCTTTTCGTTATCGGGATAAATGATATCTTTAGGAAAGGATTTTTACCAATTACACCTATATGCCCCCTGCTGGGCGTAGAGAGTAGAGCAAGTTGGTCTAAGCATAGATTGCATCTACGCTTTTTTATTTTTTTGGAATTTGTAATTCCATTACCACCCATATCCAGACATTACTAAAAAAGGATTCTGAAGAGATCATATATCATAGCAAAGAATTAGAATTGAACGATACGACACCGTCGGGGTCGTATTTCTTTTTATAACCCTAGCTATAAACATTGGATTCCTTCGGAATCTGTCCCCTATTTGGTCATTTCGAAGGAGGCATCTTGGTTTTTGGTTGAGTTAAGAGAGCTCAGCCGACTGAGAAATCTCTGCTAGAAACGGCAATGAGATTAGGATAGTGGAAGGAAATGGATAAATCCAATTTTTGAAAATTAGGTATCCTTTATAGCCCACGCCCTCGACAATTGTCGGGGTAAACAGTGGGCTATGGATTACGCATCGAGAAGCCAAAACCCATTTCAATGGTTTTTAAAGTCGCACCTTTGGTGCTTTTGGGAAGGCAAATATTCTTTGTGCACTCTGTGAAAAACCTCTTTGACCTTTGTGGTTAATCCTTTTGGCCTTGGCAGCTTTGCAGGAGCGAATTACCATTCGTGCCTTTGGCACTCTGGATTATTTTTTCTTTTCTATTTCCCAGTATTTCGCTTCGCTTATGCTGGGCAGTTAATGGTCGCACCTTTGGTGCTTTTGGGAAGGTAAATATTCTTTGTGCACTCTGCGGAGACCTCTGTGACCTTTGTGGTTAATCCTTTTGCGCCTTGGCAGCTTTGCGGGAGCGAATTACCGTTCGTGCCGTTGGCACTTTGGATTGTTCTTTCTCTTCTATTTCCCAGCATTTCGCTTCGCTCATACTAGGCAGTTACTGGTCGCACCTTTGGTGCTTTTGGAGGATCTTGGCAACTCATTCGTTAAGTCCCAAATGAATGGATCGGTAGCTATTCTTTGCGTTCTCTATGAAAAAACCTTTGCGAACTTTGCGGTAAAACATTTTGCGCCTTGGCAGCTTTGTGGGAGCAATTTCTATAAAAAAAACCACAACTCTGACGAGCTGTGGTTGGGTTTGGATCTATTGCAATATGTATTTATTACCCAAGCGCTTCTGCACCAGCCACGATCTCTAGGATTTCGTTGGTGATAGCTGCTTGACGGGTTCTATTGTATTTCAATCGCAGTTCTTTTAGCAATTCGCCGGCGTTTTCAGTTGCCTTGTCCATTGCAGTCATTCTAGCACCATGCTCAGAAGCATTGCTTTCCAAAACTGCTTTGTACAATTGGATTTTTAAGGAGGTTGGTACTAACTCTTCAATGATATAAGCTCTTGATGGCTCCAAGATGTAATCAACTTCCGGAGTTTTCTCTTCAGTTGTTTCCTCTTTAGCCATAGGCAAGAATTGCTCTGTTCTTACGATTTGGGTAGCCACGTTTTTAAACTCGTTGAAGACCAAATAAACCTGGTCAAAATCACCAGCTACAAAAGAATCCATCGCAAATTCTGCCGCCATCCGAACATTCTCAAAAGTCAAATCTTGGAATACCTGAAAGTAATCAGAAATCACTGGTAGTCCGGACTTCTTGAAATACTCATTGGATTTTTTCCCTAATGGAAGCACAGTTATTTCTGTACCGGCCAACTGACCTTTGATGGCTGCATTGGTAGCCTTGATAATATTGGTGTTAAATGCACCGCAAAGACCTTTATCGGAGGTAACAGGGATCAAAAGTACTTTCTTAACTTCTCGTTTTTCAGCATAAACGATGTCAGCTGCACCTTCTGAAGCTGCAGAAACATTATTCAGGATATTCGTCAACTTCTGGGAATAAGGACGCATTTGGATAATCTTATCCTGCGCTCTTCTCAGCTTTGCCGCAGACACCATTTTCATTGCTTTGGTGATCTGCTGGGTAGAAACTACCGAGTTAATTCTTTCCTTTACTTCCTTAAGGTTAGCCATCAGTGATTGCTTTGTAAGCTATAGAAATTCCGGTAGGCTTTGAGAACCTACCGGATTTTGAATATTAAAATTATGCGTATTTAGGAGCCAATTCAGACGCTGCTTTGGCAAGAATTTTACCAGCACCATCGATGTCACCTTTCATGATCAAATCAATAGCTTCTGGGTAAGAATTGTCAAGAAGCACATAGAATTCTTTCTCAAATGCTCTTGCTTTTTCCACTGGAACTGCATCCATCAAGCCTTTAGTAGAAGCATAGATGATCGCTACCTGATGAGCAACAGATACTGGAGAATATTGTGGTTGCTTCAAGATTTCCTGGTTTCTTCTACCTCTTTCGATTGTTCTTTTGGTCGTAGCATCCAAGTCAGATCCAAACTTTGCGAAAGCTTCCAATTCACGGAATTGAGCCTGATCCAATTTCAAAGTACCAGCTACTTTCTTCATCGCTTTGATCTGCGCATTACCACCCACTCTAGATACCGAGATACCTACGTTAATCGCAGGACGGATACCCGAGTTGAACAAGTTTGTTTCCAAGAAGATCTGTCCATCAGTAATCGAGATTACGTTGGTTGGGATATAGGCAGAAACGTCACCCGCTTGAGTTTCGATAATTGGAAGGGCAGTCAAAGAGCCTCCACCTTTTACCAAATGCTTGATTGATTCTGGCAAATCGTTCATTTGAGAAGCGATTTTATCAGATTTATTGATTTTGGCAGCTCTTTCCAACAATCTTGAGTGAAGGTAGAATACGTCACCTGGATATGCTTCACGTCCTGGAGGTCTTCTCAAAAGAAGAGAAACTTCTCGGTATGCTACAGCTTGCTTAGACAAATCATCATAAACAACCAATGCTGGACGTCCAGTATCACGGAAGAATTCACCAATTGCAGCACCAGTAAATGGAGCAAAGAATTGCATTGGAGCAGGATCAGAAGCTGGAGCTGCTACCACAACAGTGTAAGGAAGTGCACCACCTTTTTCAAGAGCGGCTACTACGTTTGCTACTGTAGAAGCTTTTTGTCCGATAGCGACATATATACAAAATACTGCTTCGCCTTTATCATAAAATTCTTTTTGGTTTAGGATCGCATCAATAACTACCGCAGTTTTACCTGTCTGACGGTCACCGATAACTAATTCCCTCTGTCCTCTACCGATTGGAATCATGGCATCGATAGATTTGATACCTGTTTGAAGAGGCTCAGTTACTGGCTGTCTGTAGATAACACCTGGTGCTTTACGCTCCAAAGGCATTTCGTACAATTCACCAGCGATTGGTCCTTTACCGTCGATTGGGTTACCTAGGGTATCCACAACTCTTCCCAACATACCTTCACCTACCATTAGAGATGCGATTTTCTTGGTTCTTTTTACGGTATCACCTTCTTTGATTTCTTTTGAGTCACCGAAAAGTACGGCACCTACATTGTCCTCTTCAAGGTTAAGAACCATTGCTTTCAGACCATTGTCGAACTCAATCAATTCACCGGCCTGAGCCTTAGAAAGTCCATAGATACGTGCTACACCATCCCCCACTTGAAGGACTGTACCCACTTCTTCAAGTTCCGCTTGAGTTTTTGCACCTGAAAGCTGCTCCCTCAAGATTGCTGAAACTTCATCTGGTCTTACTTCTGCCATGATATGATAAGATTATGATTATTGCTTTTTATTTAATATAATTTCTCGTAATGATTTTGGGTAAACTGAGATTTCAAAATTCTCAATTTACTGCTCAAAGACTCATCTAACTGACGATCATTTACCCTAAGAACAAATCCACCGATCAGATCTGGATTAATTTTCTCTACGATCTGCACTTCAGTCAATCCCGAGATTTGTTTTACTGCTTCCACAAACAATGCTCTTTGCTCCGCTGTGATTGCAATGGTTGTAGTCAGTTCAGCTACCTGAATTGACTTATGGATATTGTATTGAACTTCGAATTCCTTTGCTACATCAATCAAAATGCTCTCTCTGTTTTTGCGAGAAATAATCTCGAAAAAGGTAAGAGTCATTTTTTGTGAGGTTTTCTCAGGAAAAAGAGCCTTCAATACATTTAGCTTCTTTTCTGAATTTACAATCGGATTTTTCAATAACAGCACCAAGTCATAATTACTCTTGGCCATTGCTGTCAATTTATCAAAATCCGCATGAACCTCCTCCAACTGACCCTTTTCAAGGGAAAGCTCCATAATAGACTTGGCATAGCGGGATGCTACTCTATGATTTGACATGGAGGTAGATTAGTTTAGCTTAAGATCTTTGACAAATTCGTCCACAAGCTCTTTTTGAGCTTTGTCATTTGACAAATTCTTTCTCAATAATTTCTCTGTTACTTCAAGTGTCAAGGTAGCCACCTGAGTTTTCACATCTGCCAAAGCAGCTTTCTTTTCAGTTTCGATCACTGCTTTCGCATTTTCGATCATCTGAGCACCTGTTTTCACAGCATCTGCTTTTGCATCTTCAATCATCTTAATAGAAGCTTCGTTAGCTTTCTTCAGAATAATGTCTCTTTCCAATCTAGCCTCTGCAAGAAGTTTTTCATTCTCGGACTTTAGGTTGGCCATCTCATTTCTAGCAGTTTCTGCCGCTTTCAATGCATTCTCAATGCTGCTTTCTCTCTCATCCAATGCAGCTAGCATAGGCTTCCATGCAAACTTGATCAAAATGAAAAGAAGGCCCAAGAAGCCAAATAATTGCCAGAAAATAAGACCGGAACCTGGTGTGATTAAATCCATGGTGGAATATTTTATTTCGGATTGTTCAATAAAAGAAAGAAAAGGGAAAGGCCAAACGCCAATCCCTTTTCAAAGTAAATTATGCGATCTCCGCGATGTTTAGCGCGATCAACAAACAGATTACCGCTGCGAACAGGGAAACCACCTCAATCAAAGCCGCGATGATCAACATAGCGCCTTGGATTTTACCAGCAGCTTCAGGCTGACGAGCAATAGATTCCATTGCTTGACCACCAATACGACCGATACCTAGGCCTGCGCCAATCGCAACAATACCTGCACCGATACCTGCTCCCATTAGAGCAAAACCAGCAGTCAACAAGATAGAAGTTAACATAAGAATTAGATTTATAAATTGAACAAAGAAATTACTAATTAATGATGATCGTCATGCGCGTGCTCAGCTACCGCACCACCGATGTACATCGCTGAAAACAACGTAAATACATAAGCCTGGATAGTTGCCACTAACAATTCGATGATATTGATAAAGGTTACCATCAGCGTACTTGCGATACCGATGGAGTAAGATTCAAAGATAAAAGCCAAAGCTATAAAGCCTAGGATTACAATGTGTCCTGCAGTGATCGCAACAAAAAGTCGTACCATCAAAGCAAATGGCTTAGTAAACAAACCAATAATTTCAACTGGCACAATAATCAACAACATTGGAATCGGGACCCCTGGAGTGGCAAACACGTGCTTCCAGTAATCCTTATTTCCATTCACATTTGTAATGATGAAAGTCATTACTGCCAGGACCATGGTCACAGCAATATTTCCTGTCATATTTGAGGCCCCAGGCAAAAGACCTAGTAAGTTGCCAAACCAAATAAATAAGAACAGAGTAATTAAATAAGGAACAAATTTTTTGTATTTCGGTCCGATTGAGTTTTTAGCGATCTCGTCTCTTACAAAGATGACAATTGGTTCAATCAAAGCAGCAGCACCTTTTGGAGCTACAGGGCCATTCTTTTTATAATGAGAAGCTGCAGATAAAGCTAAAGACGCTAACAAAATCATGACGATGAACATCATCACGACATTCTTGGTAATAGACAAATCAATGAAGCTAGCTCCATCTACCCTGCCCAAATGATCATGCTCGTCTATAAAATATCCTTCATGCGCGAACTCTTCTCCAAAAGCATGTGTCTCGTGATTTTGAAAATCTGAGGAGCTAAAAAACTCCAGACCTCTGTCGCCAGAATAAACAATCACCGGCAATGACAAGGTCACATGAGTATGCCCAAAAGTAGCAAAATGCCACTCGTGAGAATCCTTCACGTGATGCATGATAAAGCTTGTCTTGTCTTCTTCAGAACCAGCAGCAAATGTGTTACTGGAGAAAGTCAACATAATGGCTGACAATAATAGACTTAGAACCAATAGTTTACGCGTCATCAACTCTTCTTTTTGAGGGGCTACTTCGAAATCGGGCGCAAATTAGCTAGAAAGGCGTAGATATCAAAAACTAAGTAGAATAAAAAAACAATAAAGAAATCTGCGATAAACAGAATAATATTCTCCATTCCGGGCCAAACTTCTATTCCAATGAATACCAAAGTGGCAATAAATCTTAAAATCATTGCCAAAACCATGATATTAAAGAAATTATCAGCAAAGGATTTTAGAAGAAAACCATTCAGTAAACTGATTAAAAAAGAGACGATCACCATGAAAAAATAAATCTCCCATATTTTTTCGTGAATTACCTGAGGCAAAACCCAGTCTAAGATTAAAATCAAAAAGGCCACTGAAACCGATAAAAGAAGAAATTTAATATGGGTGTTTTTCAGGAGAGACATTCAGAGTTTTTTTTTTCAAAAATAGCCCTTTTCCTAAAATACGTTTACTTGTCTTGCTTGATACTTTGCCAAAGTTGGTAAAACGCTATGCCCATTGACAAAAAACAGAATAAAAGTAACCAAAATGGGAATTTCATATTGCTCTGTTGCTGAACCAACCATCCTACATAAGTCCCTCCTCCAATAACCCCAAAAAGTTGGAACGAAAGCCCGATATATTTCACATAAGCCGGGGTTCCAGGATTCTTTGGTTTTTCGCCTGAGGAGTTTTTATTAGTCATCTTTGTAAGAGTTGATTGTTAAAACTAATAAAATTTAGCCTTGATAAATTTCAAGAAAGCAGATTGAAAAATATTTGAATGTCCACATCGTTCCTTAAGTAAGCCAAAAAACCTATTTTGGTACTTTAATTGGGGAAACGGATTTATGAACAAATTTACGAGGTTAGCATTGGGCTTTTTGATTTTTGCCAGTGCCTGTTCTTCTGAGCGGGATACTTTTACTAATCGTACATTTCACAACATCACCTCACATTATAATGCATACTACCTCGCAGAGGTGAAAATCACCAATGTTGAGAATCTTGTAAAGTCCAATTATAAAGAAGATTATACCCAGATTTTGCCAGTTTTTATTCCTATTGATTCTGCTTCTATCGAAAGTGGGGCAGATTCCCTAAAGTCTGCAAAAGAGCTGGCCTCGAAAGCAATAGAATGGCACAGAATCAGTAAATGGGTAGATGATAGTTATTATCTTCTTGGTAAAATAGATTACCTCCAAGCCCAATTTGATGATGCTCAAAACACATTCAAATTCGTCAATGTAAATAGTAAGGACAAAGATCTTCGTCACAAAACACTAATTTCTCTTCTAAGACTCTACATAGATTTAGAGGAATATGAAAATGCCAATTTTACCATAGACTATTTATCAAAGGAGTCTGGAATCAATGATGAAAATCGGTATGAGCTCTATCGGACTCTCGCTTATTATTACGAATCCAGGGGAGATGAAAATGGAGTTATTGGGGCTTTGGTGAAAGCCTTGGAATATGTGGATGATAACAAAGAAGAATCCCGAATCAATTTCATACTCGCACAACGCTATCAAAGAGCGGGTTTAGATGCATTGGCCTATGATTTTTACACTAATTCCTTAGCTGGAAATCCCCCTTATGAGAGAAGCTTCTTCGCCCAATTATATGCTCAACAAGTAGCTGAGCTAAATGCTTCCAAAGACCTTAAGAAGGTTCGGAACTACTATGAGGATTTGTACAAAGACCCAAAAAATAATGATCTGAAAGATGTCGTAGTATATGAGATGGCTCTTTTTGAGGAAAAACAGGGTGATACTGAAAAAACTTTACAATTACTCCATCAAGCTGCAAAAGAACCCGGAAGCAATCCCCGTCAAAAAGGATATATCTATCAAAAACTTGCGGAGATCAACTTAAATGAATTTAAAGATTATAGAGCTACTAAATATTATTTAGATAGTGCCTTGACCTTCATCAAAGAATCAGACCCTGTAGCAGAACAAATTAAAGAGCAAAAAGAAACATTGGATCAGTTTGTATTTCATGTTGAAAGAATTCATTCAAATGATAGTTTGATCAGCCTGTCCAAAATGAATCCTGAAGAACAAAGGCTAGTTGCCGAAGCTTTCATAAGCAATGAGGAAGAACGGCTTTTAGCTGAAGCTGCTGCCAAGCAAGAGCCTAAAAGCACCAGCATTTTTGACAATTTACTTGCCTTTAATGATCGAGGATCCGGTTCCTCTTTCTATTTTGACAATTCTCTGGCTATGCAGCAAGGCACAATTGCGTTTTATAGGGAATGGGGTAATCGACCTTTGCAAGATAATTGGAGACGAAGCGCTGCAAGCTTCCAAAGTACAGAACCTACGATTGCTGCACCCACCGAAAATGATTCCACCGCACTGGATGATGCCGCTAATCCTCTAAACCAGCTTCCGGATTTAGAAACTTTATTGGCACAAATCCCTAGCTCAGAAGAAGAAGTATCCAACTTAAACCTTGAACTGGAAGAGTCTTATTTTGAACTAGGAAAACTACTTTATTTCGATTTGGAAGAGATCCAAAGTAGCATAGTCAACTTAGAAACTCTCGTTAGAGAATACCCAAGTTCTTCAAGAAAACCTGAAGCTTACTATTTACTTTATCTTGCTCAAAAAGACCGGGGTGGAAATTTTCAGCAATATATCAGCCGATTAAATAATGAATTTCCAAATTCTCAATACACGTATTCTGTAAATAACCCAGATGCAGCTTCTGGCAACTTAGCTTATTTAGCTTCCTCAAAAAATTATGAGAAAGCTTATAATGCTTATTATGAGGGGAACTATAACGAAGCCAGGTCTATTATCAAACAAACATTAGAAGAGTATCCATTGACAAGGAATACGGAACGCATTCTGCTTCTTGACATCATGGTTACTGGCAAAATAGAAAGTCGTCAACAATATCGAGAAAGATTAGAAGCATTTATTGAGAATTCTAAAGAAGAACAATTGATAGAATTGGCAAGAAATATGCTTAGACCCTTGTTGTCTAGAGAAGAATTAATTTCACTAAATAAACCTGATAGTGTTGCTTTGGATTCTGCAGCATTAATTGATCCAAATTTAGATGAAAATGAAGCTTCTAGAAATCTTCCAGAATCACCTTTTAAGGTAAATGATTCGAATACTCACATCTTTGTATTGGTGATGAGTTCGGAAGAAATGGAGCAAGCTTCGGGACTATTGGGAGACATTGATGTCTTTCATTCAAAAAATTTCCCAAATGCGAGAT
This sequence comes from uncultured Algoriphagus sp., assembly GCA_965659625.1. GTDB lineage: Bacteria > Bacteroidota > Bacteroidia > Cytophagales > Cyclobacteriaceae > Algoriphagus. The sequence goes on from CBFHWO010000015.1 coordinate 74,397, forward strand.
TACGGACAGGAAATATGAACATGAGCAGTGAAAATGCCATTTACATAATTTCACCTTTTACAAATGCTGAAACAGCAAAAGAATATTATAAGATGTTCTTGACAGATTTCAAATCAGAAGGAATAACAGAAGAAATCAAAAATGATTCTTTTGTCATTTCTATTGAAAACTTTCAACAACTGAATAAAACGAAAAATATAGAAGAATACAGGACTTTTTTCAAGTCAGTTTATAAGTAATTATGAGTAAAAATTCAAAACCCGAATCAACAGGCTGGGCCAAAAAAATAGTCAAATTCGGATGGCTTGCTTTTGTGGCTGGATTCTTTGGTTTTATCCTCTTTGTTTGGATGGTAAGCATCAATTTCCTTGGCTTATATGGATCTTTACCGGACTTCAAAGCATTGGAAAACCCAGAAAGTGAATTAGCCTCAGAGCTTTATTCCGCTGATGGAGTTCTTTTAGGTACTTACTTCAGAGAAAACAGAAGCCCCGTGACCTACGAGGAACTTTCTCCCAATCTAGTCAATGCCTTAATTTCCACTGAAGACGTAAGATTTGAGGAGCATTCGGGGATTGACATGATTGCGATGATGCGGGTTTTCGTAAAATCTATACTACTAGGACAAGACGCTGGCGGTGGATCAACATTGAGTCAGCAGACTGCTAAAAACCTATTTAAAACAAGAACTGATGCATCCCAAGGAGCGCTTAGTTCTGTTCCAGGTTTGAGAATGCTTATTATTAAGACCAAAGAATGGATAGTAGCTACGCAATTGGAGAAAGCCTATACCAAAAATGAAATTCTTACCCTTTACCTGAATACTTCGGAATTTGGATCCAATGCTTACGGTATCAAAACTGCTGCTAAAACATTCTTCAACAAAACACCAGCAGAATTAGAAGTTCAAGAAGCTGCTGTATTGGTCGGTCTTTTCAAAGCACCTACTTACTATTCTCCTGTCTATAATCCCGAAAATTCTTTCCGCAGAAGAAACACAGTTTTATCCCAAATGGTAAAAAATGATGCGCTTTCAGAAGAAGAATATGATTCCCTTTCTCAGCTACCTATTGACTTAGATTATAATGTAGCGAATCAAAATAAAGGATTAGCGACTTACTTCAGAGAGATTGTTAAAGCAGATTTATTAAGATGGACAAAAGATAATTTAAAGTCGGACGGTACATCTTATGACTTGTATGGAGATGGCTTAAAAATCTACACTACGATAGATAGTAGGATGCAAAGATATGCTGAAGAGGCAGTTACAGAACATATGGCGTCACTTCAACAAGCATTTTACAAAGAAATGGGAAGCCGAGATCCTTGGGTAGATGGTGATAATCGTGTAATCCCCAATTTCATTGAAGATGCGGTAAAAAGAACAGAAGCTTACCGATTATTAAAAATTAGATATGGGAGTGATTTAGATTCTATTGATCTAAAACTGAATGAAAAGAAAAAAATGAAGGTATTTTCCTGGGAAAAAGGAGAAATAGATACGTTGATGAGTACGATGGATTCAATGAGGTATTATAAAAAATTCCTTCAGACAGGATTTATGAGTATGGATCCACACACCGGTCAAATCAAAGCATGGGTAGGTGGTATGGATCATAAATATTTCAAATTTGACCATGTCATAAGAGGAAAAAGACAGCCTGGATCAACTTTCAAACCTTTCGTATATGCAGCTGCAATTGAAAATGGTTACAGTCCATGCTATTCAGTAATTGACCAGCCTGTTGAAGTTTACATTCCGGGTCAACCAACTTGGAGTCCTGATAATGCGAATGGCACGTTCACTTATGAAAAAATGACTATCCGTCAGGCAATGGCTCAATCTGTGAACTCGATCACGGCTTATATGATGAAAAAAATAAGTCCAAAAATCGTAGTGGAAACTGCGAGAAGGTTGGGAGTGACCAGTGATTTAGAAGAGGTCCCAGCTTTGGCACTCGGAGTGAATGACGTAAGTATTTATGAAATGGTAGGAGCTTTTGGAACTTTTGTCAATAAAGGGGAGCACACAACACCGTTTTATATTGACAGAATTGAAGATAAAAACGGGAATGTAATCCAGCAGTTTACAGCTAAAAAACGTCCCGCTATGAGTGAAGAACACGCCTATTTAATGACCTATATGTTGAGAGGTGGATTTGAAGAAGGAGGAGGAACAAGTCAAGGGGTACCTTATGCATTAAGGGAAGGAAATGAATTAGGAGGTAAAACAGGAACTACCCAAAATGCCTCTGATGGATGGTATATGGGAATCAGCAAGGATTTGGTCAGTGGAACGTGGGTTGGAGGTGACGACAGAGCCATTCACTTTAGAAGCTGGCTTTCTGGACAAGGAGGTAGAACAGCTAGACCAATCTGGGTAAAATACATGGAAAAAGTGTATGCTGATAAAAGTCTGGGGTATACGAAAGGTCCCTTTCCGAGACCAGAAAGACCCCTTAGTATTGAAATTGATTGTGACGTTTACGAAAAAGAAAGTCAACGATTTGCAGATTTTGACTATGATGCAAAAAAGAATGACTTCTAAATTCAAGAAACTCAAAAAGAAAAACAGCCTAAATCCAAGGCTGTTTTTTTAATTTTAGACCATGCAGGCATCTTCTTATAAACCCGAAGAACATTTATCTCTCCCCGATCAACCTGGGGTTTATCGCTATTTCAATGCAGAAAATGAACTCATTTATGTAGGAAAAGCTAAAAGCTTAAAAAAGCGAGTATCTAGTTATTTCAATAAAAACTCCGGGGTAAATCTCAAGACCAGAAGAATGGTAAAAGAAATCGTAAGGATAGAAATTACGATTGTTGACAGCGAATTTGATGCGCTGCTTTTAGAGAATAACCTAATCAAAAAAACGCAGCCAAAGTATAACATCCTACTTAGGGATGATAAGACCTATCCCTACCTGTTACTTACAAAGGAAAATTTCCCGAGGATTTTTCAGACTAGGAAAATGATTCCAAAACGAGGCACTTATTTTGGCCCTTTTGCAAGTGTAAAAGCCATGAATAATGTTCTGGACTTAATTAGAGAATTATTTACAATTCGTACTTGTAAATTGGATCTGTCACCTTACAAGATTGCCGAAGGCAACTATAAGGTATGTTTAGAATATCACATTGGTAATTGCCAAGGTCCCTGCGTTGGACTTCAAAAGGAAAGTGATTATTTAAAAGATATCGAACATGCCAAACATATTTTAAAAGGCAATCTCGGCTTAGCAAAAACTCATTTCAAAAATGAAATGCAGCATTTTGCAGAAAACCTTGAATTTGAAAAAGCGCATAAGATCAAAGAGAAACTTGACCTTCTAGAAAAATATCAGGCAAAGTCTCTAATTGCTAGTCCAAATATTAGCAATCTGGATGTTTGTACTATTGTCACGGATGAAAAAGCAGCTTACGTCAATTACCTAAGGGTGAAGAATGGAGCGTTGAATGTTTCAAAAAATGTGGAACTTAAAAAACGACTTGATGAAAGTGAGGAGCAACTTTTAATCACGGCATTGGTACGACTTCAGGACCAATTTCAAAGCGACGCTACAGAAGTATTGATCAATATTGAGTTGGAAGAACCTATTGAGGGTCTAAACCTTACTTTACCAAAGATCGGAGACAAGAAAAAGCTAATAGAGCTTTCGCTAAAAAATGCTCTTTTCTATAAGAAAGAGAAAGCATTGCTCAAAGGACTTAATGAGGATAAAAAAGACAGGGTAATTAAACAGCTTCAGAAAGATCTAAGTCTTCCTGAAATCCCTGATCATATTGAATGTTTTGATAATTCTAATATTCAAGGTACCAATCCTGTAGCAAGCATGGTTTGCTTTAGAAACGGAAAACCAGCGGTAAAGGAATACAGACATTATCACATCAAAACTGTCATAGGAGCAAATGATTTTGCCAGCATGAAAGAAATCGTTGCTAGAAGATATAAGCGTCTTTTGGAAGAAAATAAGCCTATGCCGAAACTTGTTGTAATTGATGGGGGTAAAGGCCAATTATCCTCTGCGGTAGAAGCGTTGCAAGAACTTGGAGTCTATGGACAAATGCCTATTATTGGCATTGCAAAAAGATTGGAAGAGATCTATTTCCCTGAAGATTCCTACCCGATTCATATTGACAAGAAATCTGAAAGTTTAAGATTGCTACAAAGAATTAGGGATGAAGCACACAGATTTGCAATTACTTTCCATAGAAAAGTTCGTAGCAAGAATGCTTTTGGAACTCAATTGACAGCGATTCCTGGGATAGGAGAAAATACAGCCGAAAAGCTTTTATCTCACTTTAAATCAGTCAAAAAAATCAGCGAAGCAAGTAAAGATGAAATTGAGGCAGTGATTGGCCTAAGCAGGTCCAAAGCCTTATTCGATTGGATAGAAAAAAATAAAGGGGCTTAAAAAAGCCCCTTTTATTATTACCACTCCCAAAGAGTGTTTTCGTATTCTAAGAGTTTATACTCGAATTCCAGAGAATTGAGATAAGCCTGCACCTCTGGGTTAGGATTTTCAGCGTCTACCAAATCAGCTATTAAAGCATCATCTGGGTTTGTAAATCTTCTTACCACTGACCTGAATAATCTGGATTCAAAAGCCTCGTCGTAAGTCAAACTTTTAGAAAGGTTTCTAAAGTTAATCCATCTAGCTTCTGGGTGATCCTTGAAGTAATTGTAAAAGTCCTTATATCTAATAAATCCAATCGTCTTTTGACCTGCATTTGAATTCGTTTGAGAAGGCATTACCAATTCTAGATACTTAATATCAAATACCATGTCAGAATGATGCTTATCAAATACAAAGTCTTCTTTGAAATCCAAATAATATAATTGCTTTACAAAGATGCTATCACCTGTTGCATTCAGCCAGAAATTATCCTGAAATTCTGCAATAGACATTGGTTGAGTGAAATCCTCATCGGCAAATACCTCAAGAGCATTCTCATCCACCACTGCTTTGTAGATATAATTGATAATTCCGTTCTTTTTTGCATCCCCTGATCCATAAAGAGACAAGTTGTACTTTTCTCTAAGGTCAATTCTTCTCCAAACTGCAACTTGATACATCTTATCATCTTCTCGGATTCTCTTTGCTGAGAAAATGGTATCCATATCAAAGGTCCTGTCACCATATCCTGACGGGGTGACACTTGTTGCAATTTGTGCTTCACTTGCCAAAGGAGCAATAGCAGCTGCAATTAGCAGGGACAAGATCAATTTTGGAAGAAACTTTTTCATAATCATTCTTTTATCTTAATCCCTATCCCTAATTTATTTAATAGGAATACGAATAATTTGTCTTAATTCAGCAGGAATTTTATTTCCTCTAAAGTTCGTTCTAGTGACTTGTCTAATTTCAAAAACGATGTCATCACCAGCTCTAGCACTTTCTAACAACGATCGCATTGCAAGACTGCTTCCATTTGAAATCTGAACAGTCTCCCTTGGAACTTCATTTCTTAGAAGTCTCATTTCACCACCGGTTACTTCAAAAGCGGCATCTTTTGCCATAGTTCTACCAAAAGTAGGTTCTGGCTTTGCCAATAACTTAATTCCAGTCAGTGTTCCAATAGCTTGTGCCTGACTTAAATCGATCTCAGAACCATTAGAAGCTACTGGCACCAAAGATGGAGCAGGTACTGGTTTAATATCATACGCTACATCTCCGATTTTATTGCCTCCGGAACTCACACCAATGGTAACTTTACCAGAAGCTCCTGGTACTACAGTCAATTGGCCTGGTCTATTACCCTTTATGGATTGTCCATTGCTTACTGCAAAATCAGGAGAATAGGTATTTCCTAAAGCAGGTACTTCAATCAATAATTCATTCGCACAATCTGCGTAAAGCTGCTGAACCACTTCGGAAGAAACTTTTATCACAGGCTGGGCAACGTAATATTCGTAAGCTACAGGAAGGACTTGATCCTCTCCACCTACATTAGTTACGATTTCTCCATTTAATACTCTTTTTGCAAGACCTCTATCGTCGTATTCACTTGCTGGAGTAACAGTAAATTCAATTTTACCAAATCCGTTTTCAACAGAAACAGCTCTTCCATCAATAGTCATTTGAGGTGCAGCTGAAGAAGAACTTGAAGCAATAAACATATCACCTTCAAATTTTGTGCCTGCTGCTACCACATTAGATGTTGCAGCAATTCTTGCTTCTAGAATATCTGCTTTGAAGTAGAAGGTACCGATTGTATTAAAGATCTGTGCCAACGCTTCACTTTCAATATTCAATACTTCGTTTTGCCATTGAGAAATCAGAGCCATTACAGCTCCAACAGGTGATTTCACAAAGTTCAAGGCCACGAAATCTTTATTTTTAACTTCGCTATCATTTGCGAAGAGAGGAATTTCAGAGGCGTCTTTTGCAATAGGTTGAAAATTCATTTCAATTTCAATACCACTCAAGATTTGAGAAATCTGCTCTGGATAAGCATTTAGCCTTTCCTTCATCTCTTCTCCTTTTCCTCTATTTGCGAAGATAGTACCAGGCACTTCCGTGTTCTTCAAACTAGAACTTTCAAAAGTCCCTGTTTCAGTCCTTGCATTAGATTGCGTGATCAACTGCTGCTTTAACTCTTCTAAATAAGCATAGACTTCTTTTGAAGCATTTCTTACTTCTTCTGCTGCTCCTACTTTCGGTAGATCCTTCTCATTATTCCCTTGTTGCTCAACAGTAGATTTAATATTTCTAACTGTAAATTCATTTTTGGAAATATAATTTTTGGAGGTTCTCTCCATTCCGTCATTCAGCAATACAAATTTCTGGAGAATCTGGTTACTTACTTGGAGAGCCAATAAGGCTGTCAAAACCAAGTACATCATCCCGATCATCCGCTGTCTAGGTGTCTCTTTAGCTCCTGCCATCTTTATTTTTTTCTATCTAGATGTTTGAGTGAAATTAACCTTTCATAGCGGATAACATTCCACCATAGATTTTATTCAGTGAACTTACATTTTGATTAAGCTTAGCCAATTCATTTTTGAAAGCTTCAGTTTCTTTTCCTGCTTCAGAAAGTCCTTCCATAGCTGCTGTCATATTTGAATAGAACTTATTCAAAGTCTTCACATGACTGTTTGCATCTTGAAGTTCCAATTCATAAACAGCGTTCAAAGCTGAAAGATTCTTCGTTACAGTTTGAACTTGAGTGTGGTAAGCTTTGGCATCCTGAGAAGCTGCAGACATTTCTGTAAGAGCTGCTGCCGTCTTGCTATAAGAAGCATTCATGTCTACTAAAGTCTTAGCTGCAGATTTCACGTTGGTTGCATACTCGTTTGTGGCTACTGCTGCATCCGAAAGATTTCCCATTTTCTCTGCTGAGGAAGCTAAATTTTTCATCCCCTTTCCAAGACTTTCAATCAATTCTGGACCAACTTTAGCGTTAGCTAGCATCTCATCCAATTTTTGAGAAACACTATCTCCTGAAGCTAATTTAGTCGCTTTCTTTGCGCCTGGCTCGCTCCCTGCCAATTCTGGATAAACTTTTGACCAATCGACCTCTTCATGTCTAGGCTCGAAAGCAGACAGGAAAAATATCGCAGCCTCAGTAGTCAGGCCTATGGTGATCATTAAATTACCCCCTGCCCAATCCAAAATCTTGAACATCGCACCGAGAATAACTACTGCGGCACCGATACCATAAATTTTTGGCATAATATTGCCGTAAAACTGGGACTTAAATGAATTGCTGTTGCTAGCCATGTGTAAATTTGAAATTAAGGTGTTAGGTTTTATATCGTTAGATTTAGACTAAGATTGGTATTATCTTTTTGTTCTTCTTGCAGATTTAACATCCATTGAACCTGATCTACCAATGAATGTCATAACTGTTCTGAAACCGATGTGAGCTTGGGCCACATCTTCATATTCATAAGTTCTGGTACTAGTTTCAAGATAATGAGCAATATCTTTCCAGCTTCCGCCTCTCACAATTTTTCTAGGCTCATTTGGGTCATCATAGACTGGATTTAAATCCCATGTGATTGAACTTGAAGTAGCAGAATAAGCATCAAGAACCCATTCCGCAACATTTCCAGACATATTATATAGCCCGAAACCGTTTGGAGCAAATACATCGATTGGAGCAGTGTATGGGAACCCATCATCAATATAATTTCCTCTTCCAGGTTTAAAGTTAGCCATCAAACATCCTCTTTTATTTTTCAAGTAAGGGCCTCCCCAAGGGTATTTAGCTACATCTTTTCCACCTTTAGCAGCATATTCCCATTCAGCTTCTGAAGGTAATCTGAAAGGTGTCATATCATATTCTGATTCGTCATTTGCTCTCATGTTATATGTTCTCCATTCACAATATTGCTTTGCCTGATCCCAAGAAATTCCTACGACAGGATAATTATCAAAAGCAGGGTGATCAAAATAGAATTCCATCAATGGATCACCATAATGATACGAAAAGCTTGTAGACCAAACTGTAGTATCAGGTTTCAACTCATCTAAATTAAATGTTGGAGGTTCTCTCAATGTAGTCGGTGTACCCGTTTCAAGCTGTCCATTTTTAACAGCCTCTAAAAATTGGCGGTACTTATTGTTTGAAACCTCATATTTATCCATGAAAAATTCTGAAATCGTAATTTGCTTATTCATGGAAGATTGGGTGTAGGCTATATCCTCATCAGATTGCCCCATCCAAAAAGTCCCCGCTTTTACTGGGACCATATCGATAGGAAGGTTTTGTTGCCAACTTTCTCTCTTTGGAACACCTGTTACTTCTCCTCTTCTATTTGCCTTTTCACTTGCGGAACCTTTTTTATTAAAAAGGCCACAACTTGGTAAGAGTGTCGCTATTGCCAACCCCAATGTGATCGGTAAAAAACGAAAATTCATTTTATTATACATAAATGACTTTTTTGAGTTCATCAAAATAATGTCCATTCTAAAACAGCCTCAGACTTCGAAATTTAGCTGAATTTGATTCACAAATACAAATAACTTGCCAAATTTCTCACATACGAGAAAGTTGTATTTTTTGTTCAACTAACTTAATTTATGGCTATTCAATATCTTTTAAAATCTAAATCTTGGCGTCCTTTGGATTACTCTTTCAATTTGGCGACTAACATCCGATAGAGTGTATCTGAGTAATAGTTCATGGCTTGTTGGCGATTTCGCCTCGAGACCTGCGACTATAAAATCAAAAGAATAACCCAATTTTAGGGAATTATCCCTCAAAAGACTGTAGCCAAGTATAAATGAAACTGATTCTTCTCCTCTAAAGGCTATTCCTCCACTTATCTTATTCTGATGTGTAGCAATAACGCTGACATCATAAGAAAAATTATTAAAAGAAACTGACTTTATTAGAAAACTTGGCTCTATTGCCAATTGTCCTATCGGTCTAAACCGGTAACCCATTAATAAATAGGAATGATTCTTAAGTTGATTTGCATATGATTCATTCCCAAAATCAAAATTAGGTTCATTTAAATGTCTACTGCTTAATCCTATATAATAATCTCCTCTATCTAATAACAACCCAGCGCTAAAATTCAAGTTCATCTGATTTTCTTTACCAGAAGATGGTAGGTTAGGTTCTGGATTGACCACGATTAATTCTCCAAAGTCCAATGAACTGGAAAACATGCCAATAGAAACCCCGAAACTAAGATTAGATCTATTTATCGTTTTATGATATGAACCTTGAAGATTAATCTCCAAATTTGAACTTGCGCCAATATTATCATTAACAATAGTCAGGCCATAACCAATATTTTTCGAGTCTAATCTGCCTTGAGCCGTAAGCAATTGACTCACAGGAGCCCCACTTTGCCCAGTAGATGTACTATAATTTGCCCATTGTGTTCTATGGAGAGCAGAAAACCTAAATCCCCCTTCTTTGCCAGCAAAAGCAGGATTATAATACATGCCATTATACATATATTGGGTAAACTGGGCATCTTGCTGAGCCATTGCAGAAGTACTTCCTGCAATTATCACAATAATTATTAGGCTCTTAAAAAAATACATCCAGTGGCCGCTTTGAGTCATTTTAGCGTGGTTTGTTCTTATCTGAAATCTATTGTAATGATTTAAACTGAAAAACCACAGAAATTGATTCTAAGTTTTACAAATTATTCGTCTTTTTAATATAAAGTTCCAATGCACCCGTCATACTTGGCGCATTTGGAAGTGGTGCCTCAATATCTAAAATCAAATCTAATTCACGTACCGCTTGAGCTGTCGTAGGACCAAATGCTGCAATTCTAGTTTTCCCTTGGACAAAGTCAGGAAAATTAATTTTCAATGATTTTATACCAGAGGGGCTGAAAAAAGCAAGAATATCATATTTAACATCTGCCAAATCAGATAAATCGGCTGCAAGTGTATGATAAATGATTGCTTCTGTAAAAGCGATCCCATTTTTCTCCATATAATCAGGAATCACATGTTTACGAATATCTGAACATGGGAAAAGATATTTTTCAGATTTATGCTTTTTGAAATAATCAAATAAATCTTCTGCTGTTTTTTGACCTACAAATAACTTACGTTTACGGATGACGATGTATTTTTGAAGGTAATGCGCAGTCTGGTCAGAAATACAGAAATACTTCATTTCTGCCGGCATCTCAATCTTAAAATCCTTACAAATCGCAAAAAAATGATCTATTGCGTTTCTACTTGTAAAAATAATAGCTGTATGCTTTAAAATATCGATTTTTTGTTTCCGAAATTCCTTTGGAGGAACTGGCTCCACTTTGATAAATTGTCTAAAATCAATCTTTAAATTATACTTCTCTGCCAACTGAACATACGGGGAGTTTTCGCCTGCTGGTTTTGGTTGAGAAACAAGAATACTTTTTACTGGAATAAACCGGTCTTTGCTAATTGCACTCATGCTATATATTATGCTTTGATCATTCAAATTTACTGACCTAAAACCATGACCCACTTCGCCATGATCAAGAAAGGCACTAATTCTGCGATGCAAAGGTAAGTAAATAAATGGTATTTCTTAAAGCTCAACCTACTCATCATTATTAAGAATAAACTTATAACTCCGGCTATATAAACCCAAAAAAACACGGACAAGGAGAATCCTATAGCTTCTTTGGCTGATGAAAATTCATTGACTAAAAAAAATGCAATTACCAAGACCAATCCTGCAATTGCTAACACTACAAGTCTTAATAAATAAAAGAAATGTGCAAATTCTAACTTTCCCAAATCAAACAAGTAAGCAATTATTCTAATTCCTAAGAATTTTATGATTGTTACAATTAAAAATGCAATAGCTCCTAATGCCCATAATATCATTAATGAATTAAAGTCTATTCCGATCCAGGTAATGAGCCATTCTTGCCTATAAAAAAATAAGCCTAATACAGCAACAAGTGACGTCATCAAATTGACCATCAAAATATAAAATAGCACATCCAGAGAGAAAAATTTCTGAAGACTACCCGAATCAGAAAAATCCTCTGCTGTCAATAAAGATTCCGGACGGATCATTGCAGCAAATAAATAAGGATATGCCAATTTATAAAGGGCAAGAATCAACAAAATGATAAGGATAGCCACAAAAAAGAAATCTCTTAAATCCTGCCTGTCATATTTTCTTTCTTTTCCAATTAATTCATTTGAGTCAAGGTTGTTTGCTCTTGAAGAAGTTTGATTTAATGTTTTTTGAATTGAAGCATCCCCTAAAGTAATCCCCTTTTTGAAAACAATTAGCTCAACTTCTTCAGCTCCAAATTCTTTTGAAAGTTCAGCGATAGGTTTAAAAAATAGGGTATCTCGTTCTGCATATATCCATAACTTCTTCCCTATAAAGACCACTGACTCCTCCGGAAATTCAAAAGAAATATTTGCTAATGGAAAAGTATTCAAATCCAGATTTAATACTAATCGATCATTGGGACGTATCCAAGTCTCTTTGGTGCCCTTAGTCCATGAATTTTCATAATCCTGCAGAACTTGAGCCTTGGCCTGAAGTAAAAAAAAGGCTGCTATCAAGAAAACAAAAAGATATTTCAAGTGGGTTAGTTTCATGATTAAAATCTAGCCAAGTAGCCAAAATGGATTCTTGAATACGAGAAAGACAAAGGTTGCAAATTAGATTTTCCTAATCCATAAATAAACCTAAAAACTCCATTTCCTGTCTCTAAATTTATTCCAGCACCAAATGAAACAGGGTGATCTTTTTTTGGCTTATAAAATGGGTTCTCCAAAAATCCTATGTCAGTAAATGCCATCAAATAAGAATTTCCTCCAAAAAATAATCTCTGCTCCATATTTATATACCCGTAAGTTCTGGTAAAAAAGAAATTTTCATTGAATCCCCTGAACGTTTTTAATCCCCCAATTCTAAAAAGGTCATTCAAAAACAAATTCTCATTTCTCATAAATCCTGTATTTCCTCTAAACCACATCCCCCAAGTTTTTTTCAGGAAAACATGTTGTTCAATTTCAATTTTCGCTAAAAACTGTGGTGTATTCAAATCAAGATTTTGATACACTGACTCAGGAATCCCTGTATTTTGAATGATTTTTTTATTCCCCGCCGCAAATTCCAGTTTTAACCAAGTGCCTTTTCTTGGAAAAAATGGAGAATCCAAATGGTTGATATCAATCCCTAATCCATATAAATTCCATCGGAAATCAGCCACATCAGGCAATTCATCTACCTCTTTATAGGCAAAAGTTGAAATCAGATCACTGGCCTGTCTCTTAGTGAAAAATCGAATTGAAGAATTCTTTGAAAGTTGATACCCAAAATCCAGACTGAAAAATCGATTAAGGAAGGTCGTATCTTGTTTCAATAAATTAAATCCTACCATGACACTTAAGGGCGAGCGAAAAACAAAAGACTCTTTTGCACTAATATCCAACGTCTGGGACTCTTTGTTCATTCTCTGCCAATGAACTGCAACGTCTCTACCTTTTCCGCCTAGATGGTATAACTCCAGATCAAGCTGACCAGTAATCAAAACCTTCCCGGGTTCATTTTCATTTGGTAACAATCCAATTACTCCATCGATTACATTGACATTCCGATCCCTTAGATAAAATAAAGGTCTGGCACTTTTCGTCTGAAAAGTTATTTCCGGAGATTGGGACAATTCAAAATATGGAGACCTATTTAAAATCTCACCAGCACTCTCAAATTCCTTCTGGGAAAAAGCTTCGCCAGGTTGTATTCTCGCCAAATTCTGGATGTAAAGAGGATTTGTTTTCGTATTTCCTAAAACTTTTACACTATCCCAACTAATAAAAGGACCTTCTTCTAAATCAATTGATGCGGAAATATATTCGCCATCTCTCTCCAGACTGTCTAATTTCACCTGTGCAAAAGGATAACCTGTGTTTTCAAGATCTTTTAAAACTTCGGATGTCCATTGATTCCATTCAGTAAACCCAGAATCTGGTAGAGACTTTTTTGCAATTAAATAAGCGGGCACGTTTCCTTTTCTGATTTTGCGCAGCTGAAACTTTTGACCAGCTCGCAATTCATATACAATTGAATCATTTATTTCTGATTCTTTCTGCCAATATGCAGCTAGATATCCCTGCTTGTACATTTCATTCAACATAGAATCCAAACCCGATTGCATCTTTCCTGAATCCAGGAAATATTTCCATTCCGTTACTTGAGTTTCTTGAGAAGTTTTCCATTGAAGCCATACTGGAGATTGTCCCCAAGAGTTGCTTGTGGCCCCAAGTATCAAAATGACCAGAATAGAAAAGTACTTCCTCAAGGGTGAATAGGATTGATTATATTCGCAAAATAACAGAATTACCTTGTCAGGCATCTACATACATATTCCATTTTGCAAGCAAGCTTGCCATTATTGTGATTTTCATTTCAATACCAATTTGAATAGAATGGAAGAAATGGTTGAAATGATTAACGTAGAACTAACATTAAGAAAAGAATATGTAAAAGGAGCTCAAATCGAAACGGTTTATTTTGGAGGTGGCACTCCTTCTTTATTAAAACCAAAAATGATTGAATCCATTCTTCATACAATTCAAAAAGCATACAATTGCAATTGGAAAGAAGTGACATTAGAATCGAATCCCGATGACCTCAGCAAAGAAAATTTAAGTAGTTGGAAAAGCATGGGAATTGACCGCCTAAGTCTGGGAATACAAAGTTTCAATCCTGAAGTTTTGAAATTCTATAACCGTGCCCACACAGCTGAGGAATCCAGAGAGGCTATTTGGAAATCAAGAGAAATGGGATTTGAGAAATTCAGTTTAGATCTGATTTATGGTTTTCCTCATATGGACCATTCCATTTGGGAAAGCGACTTGACAGAGGCATTGTCTTTAGATCCAGGGCATATTTCCAGCTATGCTTTGACAGTAGAGCCAAAAACTGCTTTGGGAACCTGGGAGAGAAAAGGTAAATTTCTTCCAGCAGATGAAGAATTCGTTGCCGAACAATTTGAATTTTTACAAAAGACAACAGAAAAAGCTGGGTATATCCAATATGAAATTTCAAATTTTGGTAAACCAAAACAATTTGCATTACACAATACCAATTACTGGAAAGGCATCCCATATTTAGGAATTGGTCCCAGTGCTCATTCATTTGATGGTCTCAATAGAGGAGCAAATCCAAGAAACAATTCCCTCTATCTGAAGGCATTAAGGGAAGATAAAATCCTTTTTAAATCTGAGGATTTAAATGAAGAGGATTTACTCAACGAATATATTTTAACAGGCCTGAGGACGATCTGGGGAATTGATTTTACTATGATTCAAGAAAAATATCATAGAAATCTTAGAGAAGAAAAAAAATCCATTTTAGTTCAAATGAACAAAGAAGGCTGGCTATTATGGGAAGACAATAAGTTATCTTTGAGTAAAAAAGGAAAGCTACTTGCAGACAGTATTGCATCAGCACTTTTTATTTGAAACCCAAAAACATGAACAAAAACAATCCTTTAAGCAGAAAAAAAGAAGTAGCGCCATTAGAGTCCGCTTTTAAGGATTTGCTAAAAGCATACCATCTGGAAGATAAGTTTCAGGAGAAAAGCCTGGTTCAAGCTTGGCCTGATTTAGTAGGAAAAACCATAGCAGACAGGACAACTTCTGTTTTTGTAAAGGAAAAAAAACTATTTGTAAAACTAAGTTCGGGACCGATCAAAAAAGAACTCTTGATGAATAAGGGAAAAGTGATTTCCTTAATAGAAAATAAGTTTGGAAAAGGGGTTATCGATGACTTGGTTTGTTTCTGATAGAAATTAGTTCTTCTATAAAAAGTTTACTTTTTTTAACATTCTATTGCACCTTCAATCAATACATCCCAATCTTATTTTAAATCACATTGAGTATTATTGTGGGCAAAATCTATGATTAAATTACCATCAATTCATATAGGAAGGCTCAGCATGCTCCTTGCCATATTGGTCTGGCTGTCTTTGCTTTTCGTGGATTTGGTAAGATTGTTCGGGATATTGAACGAGCTGGAATCTGGAATAGCCAAGGAATTCACATGGGTTCTGGAAATTCTGTTTTTCCTGACGGTCTATCTTTTTTACAACTATTCCATAAATAAGAATAGTCAGAATGATTTTTTGAACTTGATATGGAGGGCTGCATCCACTGGAATAGTAGCGGTATTTGTATCCATCCTGATCACCATATTCAATTCTCTTTTAGGTGATAGCAACTTGGCCAATGAGCCTTTTCTAAATAATTTTTTCTACCATGTCAACTTTGCCCTCATTACGATCTTTTTGATCTCAAGCACTTTGCTCTGGAAACATCTGATCTTATATCAAAAAAGTAAACGTGTAGTTAAACAATGGCAAGCTTATGAAATAGCCTTACTTGGGGCAATGCTTTTTATTTTTTTTAATAATAACTCACTTGATTATAGCTTCCTTTTCGGCCTAGTTCTTTTGATTGGATTTGGGATTTTGCTTTCGGCAAATTTAAAATGGATCCCATACCTAACTTTCCGAGAAAAATGGAAATCACTCCTTTTCCTTTTTATTATAATTATCTGCTGCGGTTATCTATTTTATGAGGTACAGCAGTATAGTGACAGAACTCTTTATGTGGTAAATCTGACGGATAACCTTTTCCTGATTTCTCTTTTTAGTTTCATCTTTATCTATGCTGTTTTTTGCTTTTTAGTAACGCTTTTCAATCTTCCTACCTCTTCTGTATTTGAGCAGAAGCTGACCGAGGCAATCAATTTTCAGCGATTGAGTCAATCTATACAACCTGAAGAAAGCGAAGAACAGGTACTGGACATTTTGGTTGATTCTTGTATGAGTGCAGCTTATGCAGATGCTGCTTGGCTGGAACTTGGAGATGAGGAAAGTGCAAAAGGGATACTTCAGGAGAGGTTTTTGGATAAAAAGTTAAGAGAAGAACTAAGCCAGCTTATTCAAAATCAAAAAGCAGCGCAAGATTGGGCATTAGAAAATCGTCCAGAAAATCTCAACCCACTGTCTTTAAGACTCAATCATAACCGTTTTGAATCCATTTTATTAGTCCCTTTGGTTATAAACAAATCAGCTATTGGGAGAATAGTGCTTTTAAAAGAAGTGCGTGATGGATTCAACAAAGAAATGGTGAATATCATCAGCACATTCGTGCGTCAAGCTTGTATTGCAGTAGAAAACCATCGATTGCTCAATCAGGCAATCCAAAATGAAAGGTATCAAGAAGAGCTAAAAATTGCCCAAAGGGTACAAAAATCATTGCTCCCAACTAAACTTGACCATAATGCCTCTTTTGATATCGTGGCATACTCACATGCAGCTGATGAAGTAGGTGGGGATTATTATGACACTTTTAAACTTGACGAAGATCGTTACGTTATGATCATCGGCGATGTTTCGGGTAAAGGTACCTCTGCAGCATTTAATATGTCTCAGATGAAAGGGATTTTCCAAAGTCTAATCCAACTGAACCTCGGCCCTGCTCAATTTATGATAAAGGCAAACGCGGCTTTAAGTAGATGCCTGGAAAGAAACCACTTTATCACAGCATCAATATTTCTGATCAATACCAGAGAAAAAACAGTTTGTCACGCAAGAGCTGGCCATGTCCCCACATTGATGCATCAAGTAAAAATCAATAAATCAGACTATCTGGGGATTGATGGCCTTGGTTTGGGTATTTTGAGAAACAACCAATACGAAAAACACGTTGATGAAAAAACATTCTCTTATTCATCAGGCGATGTTTTAGTCATGTTTACAGATGGTATTGTAGAAGCAAAAAATGATAAGTCGCAGCAGTTTGGATTTGAAAGAATTAGAACCTTGCTAGAAGTCTATCACAATTTAAGTCCCAAAGAAATTCAAAAGAAAATTATAGATTCCTTACATACCTATGTCGGAGGAGATGGATTAATAGATGACGATTATTCCATCATGGTAGTCAAATTTTCAGATCAATAAAGAAATCCGCATAAGAAATGCTTACGATAGAAACTCAAAAAGAAAACATTCACGATTTATTAATCATCAAAGGGGAAATTGACGCTAGTAACTCAGTGATGCTGGATCAAAAAATGTTGGATTTGAAAAACACAGGATCAAAATCCATTTTGGTCGATGGAAGTGGACTAGAATATATCTCATCTGCTGGATTAGGAGTATTTATGTCCTATTTGGAAGATTTTCAAGAAGAAGAAATCACTTTAAAAATCTTTTCACTTTCCCCGAGAGTTTTTGAAGTTTTCAAGATTTTAGGATTAGACCAATTAATGTCCATTTATGACTCAAAGCAAGCTGCGCTAGAAGTTTAATAATGAAATATCAATTAAAAATATATTGCAATACTACTGCTTTGGCGGATCTTAGAGGTTTCCTACAAACAACTCTAAGTGAATTCCATTTATCTGACATCGATCAACATCAGTTGACTTTGGCAGTGGAAGAAGTTTGCGCCAACTTGATAATTCACTCTCATAATTGCAATGGCTTAGACCAAATAAAGCTTGAAGTACAAGAAACACCCGAAAAGCTAATTTTTGAAATAACCGATAAAGGAAAAGCTTTTAATCTTCTTGATTATGAAGTTCCTGATTTGAAAAAAGTTGTCAGTGAAAAACGAAAAGGAGGATTAGGCATCATTTTGGTAAAGACAATTATGGACGAAATTGAATTTGAGTCCAATAAAGGAAAGAATACTTGTAGGCTGATTAAGTGGTTTCGATCCTAATTCTTGTTAAATCACTGAGATAGCATTCATTTCCCTTTATTATCTGATAAATTTGTAAAATTGCACTGAATTTAAGCACCAGTTCATGAACCACCGATCAATTTCGGCATCTCTTATTTCTCTACTATTCGTTTTTGCGACTTCCTCCCCTGTTTTTGCTATGTGGCAAAGCGCAGTTCAAAGTGAAACGCTGTTGACGATTGGAGGTAAACCTATTGAGAAAGAAGAATTAATCTATCTTATTTCAAAAGGCCAGGATTCTGACCCTTCCTCTGTAGGCATGTCACGAGAGGAATTTGAAGAAAACCTTAACCTATTTGTTAATTATAAACTTAAAGTTCGACAAGCCGAAGAACTGGGTTTAGATAAAAGTGATGAATTTCTTAGAGAATTTGAATCCTTTAAAGAAAATTTAAAGGCACCCTTTTTAATAAAAAATTCATTGGAAGAAGGGGAGCTTCGCAAAGCTTATTCAAGAATGCAGGAAGTAATCAGAGCTAGCCACATTCTTTTCCAATTCCCTTCCAATGCCAGTAAAGACGATAGCCTTATCGTTTTGAAAATGGCTTTGAAAGTCAGAGATGAAATCAATTCAGGCGGTGATATCAATGAATTAGCAGTAGAGTATTCTGATGATCCTTCTGCAAAGGTAAACAAAGGCGATCTTGGTTATTTTACAGCTTTACAAATGGTTCAGCCGTTTGAAGATGCCGCTTTTTCATTGCAGCCGGGTCAGGTTTCCGATCCGGTGATGACAAATTTTGGATACCATATTATCAAGGTGTTTGATAAAAGACCAAACCCAGGTCAAGTACGGGTATCTCATATTTTGGTGAGAATCGATGAAGATGAGACCAATAGTGAAGATTTAGCTAGAAGAAAAATAGCAGATATCTATACGGAGATTCAAAAAGAAAGTACCGTCTGGGAGAATATTGTTAAGAATTATTCTGAAGATCCTTCTTCTAGCCAAAATGGAGGGTTATTGCCATGGTTTAACGTAGGTTCTATGATTCCGGAATTTGAGATGACTGCATTTTCTCTGACAGAAATTGGTGAGGTTTCACCTCCTGTTCGCACTAAATACGGATATCACATTCTTCGTTTAGAAGAGAAAAAACCTATAGATTCTTTTGAAGAATTGGAAGAAAGTATCCGATCTAAAATCATGAGGGATTCTAGATCGACCATGATTCAATCTCAGGTAATGGCTATACAAAAAGCCAGATATAATTTTGACGAGAATGAAACATCTCTAGCTAATTTAGAGAATGAGTTGAAAACCTTCACAAAGTCACAGCTGCCCGGAGCAATAGCTGCCAAAGGATTAGACAATGAGGAGCTTTTTACACTTCAGGGAAAGACCTACACTTTGAATGATCTGATCGTATTTATAGAAGAGGAAGAATTAAACATCAAAGCTAAGACGACGGCTTTTGACGCATGGTATGATCGTTTTACAGCTTCCATTTTGAATGAAGCGGAAGATGCTGATATCCTTGCCAATAATAAGGAATACCAAATGCTGGTCAACGAATACCATGATGGTATTTTAATGTTTTCTTTGATGAATCAGGAAGTTTGGCAAAAAGGAATAGAGGATTCTGTTGGTCAAAAGGCATTTTATGAAGAAAACATCCAAAATTATCAATGGGATGATCGAGTGAATGCTTTTATTGTTAAAGTCCTTGATCTAAACCAACTGGATGCCGCAAGAAATAAATTAATGGGACAAGTTATTTCCAAGGAATTGATCGAAAGTTTTGAGGCAGATTATAAAACCAATTCCCCACTTGCATACCAGACTGAAACTGGTTTGATCGAATATAAAAAGCATCCTATCCTTTCGCAGGCCAATGTAACTGAAAGCTATCAGGAAATTGAAGCAAATGGACATTTGCATTTGGCAATTTTAGGGGAAAGATTCCCTGCAGGCCCGAAAAATTTCAATGAAACGAGAGGCATGGTGATAAAAGATTACCAAGAGTCATTGGACGAATCACTGATATCGAGCCTAAGAGAAAAATATCCCATAGAAATAAACCCAAAAGCGAAAGAAGAAGCTTTTGTCTCTCTCAATCAATAACAAAGACTGAATTATTACTCAACCGAATAATGCGGATTGAACGAATACCAATGAAAATACTTAACCGATTTACACTTACTCTTCTGGCATTTTCTATGCTTTCATCTTTGTCAGCACAAGAGGCAACTCCTGTTGCTACAGGACAAGTTTTAGATAAAATTGTCGCAAAAGTAGATAACTATATTCTTTTGGAATCAGATGTTCAGAAGACTTATTTAGAAGCTTTAGCACAAGGCCAGCAAGGCGTGACTCCCCCTACAAGATGTGAGGTGTTCGAAACCTTGATGGTCAATAAATTAATGGTAGCCAAAGCTGAAATTGACTCGGTGATGGTGACAGATGCAGAAGTAATGCTGCAAACCGATCAGCGATTTAACATGGTGATGCAACAATTCGGAGGAAGTGAAGAAACCCTTGCTGAGGTTTATGGCAAAACTGCAGATCAACTGAAGGCTGAAATCGAAGAAGTCATCAAAGAGCAGTTGATTGTTCAACGCATGAGAGGGAGAATCACAGAAGGCCTGAGTGTGTCTCCTGCTGAGGTTCGAGAATTTTACAAAAGTATTCCAACGGATTCCCTCCCTTTCTTTTCAGCGGAGGTAACCGTAGGTCAGCTTGTAAAAAAGCCAGACGTAAATCCTCAGATCAAAGAAGATATTTTCGCAAAATTGAGACAATTCAAGCAGGATATTCTGGATGGAAAAGCAGATTTTGCGGACTTGGCAAGAGCCTATTCCGAAGATCCCGGCTCTGCCGCACAAGGAGGTGACCTTGGTTTTTTCAGAAGTGGAGAACTTGCTCCTGAATTTGAAGCGACTGCGATGGAATTGAAACAGGGTGAAATATCTGACCCAGTCGAAACTGCGTTTGGTATACACTTGATTCAGCTTCTTGAAAGAAGAACCGGGTCTTTTAATACTCGTCACATCTTGATGATTCCAAAAGCTTCAGAAGAGGATTTACTCAAAGCAGAAAGATATCTCGACAGTTTAAAAACGGAGATTCAGGCTGGGAAAATCGAATTTGCGAAAGCAGCAAAAGAATACTCTGATGATAGAGGTACCTCTGACAACGGCGGTTTCTTCGTTGATCCATCCAATAATTCTAAAAGACTAACTCTTCGTACGCTAGAAGATCCTGTACTTTACTTCACATTAGATAGCATGGAAGTAGGTACTGTGACAAGACCAATTCGATTTGAAGATCCAAGAGAAGGCACGAAAGTGAGAATACTTTTTTATGAGTCTAAATACCCAGCCCACAGAGCAAATCTGGAGGATGATTATGAAAAAATGAAGGCTGCTACACTGAGAAAAAAAGAAGATGAGCTATTATCAAAATGGTTCATCACTGCCAAAGAAGATGTTTTCATCGACATAGACCCAACTTATGATCGATGTAATGCACTCGAAAGTAGGCAGTAAAAAAAAACCGGAAGATTAATTCTTCCGGTTTTTTTATTTCTTTCCAAAAAGTGCTTTCAGCGCCATTCCGAATTGTTTGAGTCCTTCTTTAAAGAATCCTTTCGACTCTTTGATCTTTGGCTCAAATTCATGCTTCTTTTCTTTAAATTCTTTTTCTAGAAGTGCCTTCCCTTTTTTGAGTTCTGCTTCAAGCGTAGTTTTATTTTCTTTTAACTCCTGAATTTTCTTCTCGATATCCTCTTTTACTTCAGAGCCTGCTTCAGAACCCTTTTTAACGAGTTCTTCTATTTTATCACCAATTTCTCTTAATACTTTCTCAATATCCTTGGTGGTTGATTTTTTATCTTCCATAATGAAGTGGTTTAATCTGTTGACTTTAATCAAGTTAAACAATTTTCTCAAAGAGTGCATCACTCATTTTCACTTTAAATATCCGTCAAATTCTAACCTTCTATGGATTCCCCTGCCTGCATCTGCTTTTCATATAGTTCCGAATAAACTCCTTTCTCAGCCATCAAGGATCGGTGATTCCCTTGCTCTACGATTCTTCCATCATCCAAAACTATAATATGATCGGCCAGCTTTGCAGAAGAAACGCGATGGGAAATGATTACTGAAGTTCTATTCTTCATTATTTTCTTCAAAGCATTAAGAATCACATTTTCAGTTTTGGTATCAACCGCTGACAAACAATCATCCAAAATCAGGATTTTGGGCTCTTTAGCAATTGCCCGGGCTATAGAAACTCTTTGTTTCTGGCCTCCAGAAAGAGTAATTCCTCTCTCTCCAAGCATCGTCTCAAATCCTTTCGGGAAGTCAATGATATTCTGATACACATCTGCGTCTTGAGCCGCTTTATGGATTTTCTTCTCATTTGCTGTATCCAGGCCAAAAGCAATATTATTTCCAATAGAGTCAGAAAAAAGGAATATGTCCTGTGGGACATAACCAATCTGCTTTCTCAAACTGGAGAGGTTGTATTTCTCAATGGATTTATCATCGATTTTGATAGATCCAGAAACTGGATCATACATTCTCATGAGTAAGTTAGCTATGGTAGATTTTCCAGAACCGGTTGTTCCAATAATTCCCAAAGTTTGGCCTGCCTTGATTTCAAAACTGATTTGATCCAATGCTTTGATTCCGGAATCTGGATAAACAAAACTTAGGTTTTCCACCTTGACATGACCTTCAAACTCTAATTCCAAATTTTCAGTGCTTAAAATATCGTTTTTCTGATCAAGGAATTCATTAATTCTGGTTTGAGAAGCAGCAGCTCGTTGTACGATACTTGTCACCCATCCCAAGGATGTAACTGGCCAAGTGAGCATATTTACATACAAGATAAACTCTGCGATAATCCCATAACCTATTTCACCACCGATTACCTGCATCCCTCCCACATATACTGTGATAATGGTAGAAATGCCAACTAAAGCCATGATGATTGGAAAAAACAAGGCGTTGACACGAGTTAGTCTTATAGACTTTACTTTGTAATCTTCACTAGCTTTGGCAAATTCTCTAGAGCTATCCTCTTCCCTAACAAAGGCTTTAATAACTCTAATTCCAGAAAATGCCTCCTGAACAAAAGTACTGAGTCCAGAAAGACTTTTTTGAATTTTTTCTGATCGTTCATTGATCAGATTATTAACAAAGTAAATACTCAACGAAAGTACAGGAAGAGGTAATAATGAATAAAGAGTTAATTCGGGATTGACAGAAATCATGTAGGAAATAACAAGCGGGAACAGGATCAATAAATTTAATCCATACATAATCGCAGGACCCAAATACATCCTAACTCTACTGACATCTTCCGTGATTCTAGCCATCAAATCTCCGGTACTATTCTTTCTATAAAAGCTTAATGGAAGATTTTGATAATGCTCAAAAATCTCATTTTTGATATCATATTCAATTCTCCTTGACATAATAATGATAGTTTGACGGATCAAAAAGAGAAAGAATCCTCTCAATAATGCCATTACCAAAATCAAAACTCCGAAAACAAATACGAATTGAAGAAAAATTTCTTGTGCATTTTCACCTGCACCGCCAAGCTCTAAAGGCTTAAAAATGGAAAAGCTTTCTACCACATAATCTATGGCAAGTCGTACTAACTGAGCTGGGATAATTACGAAAATGTTTGAAATTACCGTAAATATTATTCCCAAAAGCAGTAAACCCCTGTATTTGTATAAATACTTATTAAGTCTCCAAAGCGGCTTCACCAAATAAAAATTTTAAAATCGAGAAATATGTTTTAAGAAACTAGATATATTAATTCTTTGAAGGCCAATAAAAGTATTTAATTTTGTACCAGCCTTTCTAATCTAGGTCAAGACCCAAATATAACGTATTATAAAAAGCTAAGTTCATATGTTAGAGATTAAAGCTACCGAAACTGTTCAAGAAGGCTCCATTTTTGGACAAATCAGCACCATGGGCCACGAGCAAGTCGTGATTTGCCATGATCAACCCACAGGGTTGAAAGCAATTATCGGTATTCACAATACTGTGTTGGGGCCAGCACTCGGTGGTACGAGGATGTGGCCATATGGCACGGAAGAGGAGGCGATCACAGACGTATTAAGATTATCCCGAGGGATGACATTTAAGAATTCGTTAGCTGGACTGAATCTCGGTGGAGGAAAAGCAGTCATATTAGGCAATCCTTCCTTGAAAAACGAAGCATTCTTGAGGAGATTTGGCCGATTCATAGAAAGTCTGGGTGGGAGATACGTAACCGCGGAAGATGTCAATATGAATACATCTGATATGGAATATATCAGAATGCAAACGCGTCATGTGGCAGGTCTTCCCGAAGGTAAAGGGGGAGCAGGAGATCCTTCGCCTGTTACCGCATACGGAACTTATATGGGAATGAAAGCTGCAGCAAAAAAAGCATTTGGTTCTGATTCGTTAAACGGGAAAAAAATCGTAGTCCAAGGTGTAGGTCAAGTAGGCAAATATTTGATCGAATATTTAATAAAAGAAGGTGCCGAAGTAATGATAACTGACATCTTCGAAGAGAAACTAAAGCAGGTAGCAAAAAATACGGGGGCGACAGTGGTTGATCCAAATGTAATTTATGATCTTAATATGGACATTTATGCTCCTTGTGCTTTGGGAGCTACTATCAATGATGAAACAATCGATCGATTGAAGTGTAGTGTGATCGCAGGAGCTGCAAATAACCAATTGAAAGATGAAGCAAAGCATGGCAAAATTCTTCTAGAAAAAGGAATTGTTTATGCTCCTGACTTTTTGATCAATGCTGGAGGGGTAATAAATGTAGGTGCAGAATACCTTGGAGACTACATAAAAGAGCTCGTTTATCATCAAACTGAAAAAATATACGATACCTGTTTCGGAATTTTAGAAAAATCTAGTAAAGAAAATATCCCGGCTCAGCAAGCAGCAATTGAGACTGCCAAAGCAAGAATTACAGCTATGGGAAATGTAAAACTATCTTTCTAAAGTTATCCGACCTTATTTTAAAACCACCGAAAATACTTTTTCGGTGGTTTTTTTGTCTATTAAGCCATGGGTATACCCCATGCAAATTTCCTATATTTGCAACTCCATTTCGAAAATATGTTAAATAGAAGAATACTAAGGGTCAAGGCATTTCAAAACCTTTATGCTTATGAACAGTGTAAAGGATCGAATCTTAACTTGGCTAAAGATTATATAAAAGAATCTTTCTTACCCGACCTCAACAGTATGGAGGTTCAAGATAAAGTGGCTTTAAATGCAGAATCAAAGCTTGCATTGAAGCTTTTCGAAGAAAACTTAGGAAACACGCAGGCGCTGAATTCAAGTGATGCTTCTCCAAAAATAAAGAAAGTGGTTTTGGATGCTTTAAAGCAGTTCAAATTGGCTAACCAAAAAGATAAAGACTTCCTCCTAAAAAACATGGTTATCTCTGCTGAGAGAATTCCACAACTTTATCTAATTGCCATTGAATTACTTCAGGCTTTTGCGAAGCATGTAGCTAAAGAATTTGACAAAAAAAGAAAATTTAATGGTGATGACCCTGCTGGTTTTACCAACGAATTAAATTTAGCTAATAACCAGGTCTTAAAGCACATTCGGGAATCCTCTGCATACCTAGCAGCTGTAGCCAGGAATAACGCCAATTTAGACGATTTAGAACTGGAAATCAGAGAGTGGTTTAGAGAATATATAAAACCGTCTGAAGAATATCAGGCTTATATTAATATTTCTAATCCTACCTTAGAGCAGGATTTTGAGATTGCAGATCTACTTTTGAAAAAAATCATCTTTAAAAACGAGGTAATTCTTAATTACTTTTCAGATAAAGATTTGAACTGGACAGAAAACAAATCTGTTGTTAGAAGTCTAGCTTCAAAGGTTTTAAAAAATTCATCTTTATTAGATGAAGAAGAAAGTAACCAACTACCTGAGATTGCAATGAACTGGGATGAGGATAAGGAATTTTTTCAAAATATCTTTAACTTCACCATCGAAAATGATGCAAAAAGTAAGGCATTGATTTCTCAAAAAACCAAAAATTGGGACATTGAAAGATTGGCATATACGGACAAAATCATCATTTCTATGGCTTTGGCTGAAATGAAAAATTTTCCAAGCATCCCGATTAAGGTGACCATAAACGAATATATTGACATTTCTAAAACCTATAGTACTCCAAAAAGCAAGCAATTTGTCAATGGATTATTAGACGTGATGTCAAAAGAGCTAACCGAAAGCGGTGAAATCCGTAAAAGCGGAAGAGGGCTTTTGGATAATAAATAAATATAATATGAGCAAAAACAGCAACAACTCATTTCTGGCATTCCTTATTGGAGCAGGAGTAGGTACAGCAATAGGAATACTCTTTGCACCAGATGCAGGAGAAAATACACGTGACCGACTGACTTTTAAACTTTCGAAGTATAAAAAAGAATTGGAAGATCTGGTTGGTGAATTAGTGGAAGGCAAAGAAACACACTTCAATGAGGCTAAAACTGAAGGAAAGCGTGTGATAACAGAAGCTAAAAATAAGGCCGAAAATCTGCTGAATGACGTAAATAAATTAATCGATCAAATAAACCAAGGAGATAATTAATATGAAAATCAACATGTTGAGTGCTGCAGCACTTTCCCTATGCCTAGCCTTGGGGACTGCATGCAGCCAAAAAAGTGACCAAGATGCGAAAATTAAAGCTCTTGAAGACAAAATTGCTGCTCTAGAAACAGGCAATACTTCTGTAACTCCAGTGAATGCACAAGCATCTCAGGTTGCAGATCCAAGTACGTTAGGCCAATTCCAATTTCCTGAAATGGAATATGATTTTGGCAATATCAATGAAGGCCAGATCATCGAGCATGAATTTACCTTTTTGAATTCAGGAGAAGCACCATTGGTGATTTCTAACATCACTGCATCTTGTGGTTGTACTACGCCTGACTGGACCAAAACACCAATCAAACCAGGAGAAGAGGGCTATGTAAAAGTGGTTTTCAATTCAACTTCTAAGCGTGGTGCACAAGCTCCTACTGTTAGTATTCAGGCAAATACTAACCCAACTGTAACTCGATTGAGAATGAAAGGTACAGTGACACCAAAAATCGCAGGTGCAGCAACTCCAGTTGGACCAGTTAAAAAATAAGCATGATCACAACAGTTTTGGCACAGGCCGCCGCAGGTGGTAGCGGAATTCTCGGACAAGTTTTCCTGTTCGGTTCTATTATTCTGATTATGTATTTCTTCATGATCAGACCTCAGCAGAAAAAACAAAAGGAAAGCAAAAAGTTTATTGAAGAAATAAAAAAAGGTGATGAAGTGGTGACAATCGGAGGTCTTCACGGAAAAGTAAGCTCCGTTGAAACCGATAAAGTCATCCTTGAATTAGATAGAGGTCTTAAAGTAACGGTAGAGAAATCAGCAATCTCTTTAGACTTCTCTAAAAAGACGACACCTAGTAAATAAATTGAATTTTGCCGGAAACTAAAAAATCCTCGAAAGGGATTTCTCCTAAAAAACTCTCTGATCTTAAAGTGGTAGTTCTCTGCATCGCAGCAGCTACCACTTTTTGGATTTTAAACGCCCTGAATAAGGACGACTACAATACTATTGTAGACTTTCCAATAGAATTGGTTTACAATAAAGAGGCTTATATGCCTATCCAAAAATTACCTTCGAGTATAGAAATTGAAATCAATGGGAACGGTTGGGATTTATTGAGAAAATATTTCAATATCAACGAAAGCCCCTATTCAATTGATCTTGAAAATCCTGCCGAAAAAAACTATATCCTTACTTCTGATCTAAAAAGACCTTTAGGAGAATTTCTGAGTCCCACTCAGCTTATTTCGGTTCTTGAAGACTCTATCTTCTTTCAAATTGATAAAATCCAGACGGTTAAACTTAAACCTGTGTTGGATTCTTTGAGCTATTCACTAGCAACCAACCATAGAATCTTGGATAGCATCAAATTTACACCGGAGACAATCAGCATAAGCGGTCCGAGCTCCATTCTGAAAAATTTTGAAGGAGTCTATCCTGTTCAAATGAATAGAAATAGAATCGACGAAAATATCGACCAGGAAGTAAATCTAGAAATCCCAAGAAATCTAGAGGACCAACTTACTTTGCAACAAAACTCTATCAACGTTCAATTTGATGTAGTAGCTTTTCTAAGTGGAAATAAAAGGCTAAAAGTAAAAAAGATTAATTTCCCGAGAACGGTCACAATGGAAAATGAAGAGACTGTTATCATGATTTACTACTTGGTAGATGAGCGAAAAGTCAATGAATTGAAAGATCTTGAATTTGAAGCAATTTTAAATTATTCCAACCGAAACAAAGAAGACAGCACGATTTCAGTCATCGTGGAACCAATGCCTTCTTATTTGGATCAAGTTCGCATCGAACCTCCCATCATTAAACTTAAGTATGAGTAAAAAGGAACCCTTACTAGTTGGCTTAACCGGAGGTATAGGATCTGGTAAATCCACTGTTGCCAAAATTTTTCAAATACTCGGTATTCCTACTTACTTCGCTGATGATAGAGCCAAATGGTTAATGGCAAATGAGCCCGAGTTAATCCGGAGTATTAAATCTGCTTTTGGTCCTGATTCCTACCTGAAAGATGGATCTGTAAATAGAGTTTATTTATCAAAAGAAGTATTTTCAGATTCTGAAAAAGTCAAAAAAATCAATTCTTTGGTACACCCTGCTGTAGGAAAAGATTTTAAAACTTGGGCGTCACAACAAAACTCTACCTATGTTTTAAAAGAAGCTGCCTTGATTTTTGAGACCGAAAGCAATAGAGATCTGGATTATGTAATTAATGTCAGCTCACCTTTAAAAGTAAGAATAGCAAGGGTACTCATGAGAGATAGTCATAGATCTGAGGAACAAGTAAACCAGATTATAGATCAACAAATGCCAGATGAAGCCAAAAATGAAATGGCTGACTTTGTAATCAAAAATGTTGACAATAAACTTCTTATACCTCAAGTTTTAAAAATCCATGACTTACTGAAGTCCCATTCCTAGTTTGTTTAGTACTATTTACTATTTCAATTATTTTTGATTTTCCAACTTTTAAAGAAATATGAAAGGCTATAACCCAAATGACTGGTTTCGCTTAATATTTTTGATCCAAAAATCCGACACTTTGGTAAGGCTGGCGCCTTTGATTCTAATAATTTTTGGCTATTCCCTATTTATTGCATGGCTTGAGATTGATTTTTTTGGCATTGAAGAGAACAGTTGGCTGATGCATCTCACCACCATGCATAGCTTATTGAGTTTTGTCCTTTCAATTCTTATGGTTTTTAGGACAAACACGGCATATGATCGCTGGTGGGAAGGAAGAAAACTTTGGGGTTCCTTAGTAAACTGCAGCAGAAATTTTGCTTTAAAACTCACATCTATTTTGGACAAAGAGGATGAAGATTCAAGACGATTTTTCAGGAAATGTATTCCTATTTATGCTTTTGCGCTGAAGGAGCATCTTCAATCTAAGATCACTTTATTCATGTTGGATGATGAGGAGCCGAAGGAAATTAAGACCATTTTAGATGTCGAAAAGCATGTGCCTAATCAGATGGCTAAAATCATGTTTTCCAAAATCAATGAATTATATAAATCCGGAAAAATCTCTGGAGACCAACTCTACATCTTAAATAATGAAATAACTGCATTTACAGACATTTGTGGAGCCTGCGAAAGAATAAAAAATACTCCAATCCCCTATTCATACAGCGCATTTATCAAAAAATTCATCCTATTCTTTGTGATGACTTTACCATTTGGTTTAGTTTTCGACCTTGGATATTATTCCGCTCCCATCGTAACTTTTGTGTTTTATGTCATGGCAAGTTTAGAAATGGTAGCAGAAGAAATTGAGGAACCATTTGGAACTGATACTAATGATCTACCTATGGAAAAGCTTTCCGAAAACATCAAAAAGCACGTAGAAGAATTGATCTGATCAAAGTTTCTTTTCAGACCAACTTTTATGGACGATTTTCCAAATTCCATCTATTTTCATCAAAGTCAAAAAATCATAATAGTAGATTCCAGGCCAAAATAACTCGGTCTCAACAGAGGCGGCATTTCCCTGAACTCGAATTGAAATAATTTCATTTTTGTATACTGAGGAGTTTCTTACCTCACCCTGTGAAGTTGCCTCTGCCCATGTTTCAAATGAGGTTAACGTAAAATTTTCTCCTCTAAAACCTATTAATCTGGCTTCTGGAATAAATGCTTTTTCTAACTTTCCTTTATCCCTCTCCAGCATTCCATCAAAATAAAGCTTAATAGTTTCGGAAATTAATTCCTTGTCATCAAAAGTTTGGGCCTTTCCTTTTGTGAAAAGCACAAAGGTCAATAAAAAGAAGATTGGAACGAGTTTCATAGGAATTAGAGGATAGTATTTACTTTTTTCAAAAGCTAACACATAAATCATTCCTTAGCATATAAATTTGAAGATTGAACTTTTGTTCGGTTATTAAGGATTGGATAAAAGAATATTTTTTTTCTTATCAACCCATGAAACACAACTTTAATTTACGAACCGTAGATGTCACTCGTTATATTCTTCCCCTAAGAGAAGGAGGCTCTCTGCCTGCTTTGGCAGATGCAGACGATGGATTTAAATATGTCTTAAAATTCAAAGGTGCAGGACAAAGAGAAAAGGCATTAATCTCAGAATTTCTGGGAGGTGAAATTGCAAGAATTCTTGGCTTGAAAGTTCCAGAATTAGTGTTTGCCAACCTTGATCCGGCTTTTGGCAGATCTGAGGGAGATGAGGAAATTCAAGATCTCTTAAAAGGTAGCCAAGGATTGAATCTTGCACTGCATTTCTTGTCTGGAGCAATTAATTATGATGCTTTGGCAATGTCTATTGATCCTCATTTGGCCTCAAAAATAGTCTGGCTGGACATGTTTATTACAAATGTGGATCGGACATTTAGAAATACTAATATGTTAATGTGGAATCGGGAGCTTTGGCTAATCGACCATGGTGCTGCATTTTTGTTTCATCACTCTTGGACCAATTGGAAGAAAAATGCGACTGGGACATTTCCCATAATAAAAAACCATGTTCTTTTGCCTCAGGCAAGTCTACTGGATGAAGTAAATGAAGAATTCAAAGCCTTACTAAATGAGGAAATATTCAAGGAACTAGTTTCAGTTTTACCCGAAGAATGGCTTTTAGCAGGTGGTGATTCGGAAGACGTAGAAGAAATTCGAAACATCTACTCCAGTTTCTTAAGCTTAAGGCTATCCAATTCAGATCAATTCAAAAAAGAAGCCCAAGATGCAAGGAAATCACTTATATGAATATGCCATCATCCGTGTGGTACCACGGGTGGAGCGGGAGGAATTTATCAATGTGGGCGTAATTTTATGCGATTGGAAAAGTGGGTTTTTAGGCACTAAAGTTTATCTTGATGAAAAGAAACTTCTTGTACTAGATCCGAATGCAGATATTGAAATGATCCAGAAAAATTTGGCCTCTTTCGATAAAATCTGTTCTGGAAAATCGAATGGCGGGCAAATTGCTAAAATGGATCTTGCTTCGAGATTTAGATGGCTGACAGCAGTGAGAAGTTCCATTATTCAAACTTCAAGACCGCATACAGGTTTTAGCAATAATCTTTCTGAAACACTGGAACAACTGTTTATTGAGCAAGTACAATCTCCAAATACTCTTTTTTGAACAATCTCAATACCACCCTCTTGTCTGGCAAAAGCTGAGGCCAAATTCCCGGTCAAGAAAATCAACTTATTTCAAAAAACAATTTCTCAACCATAAACATCTTTTCAATTGCAGTTTGGATATCGGATATTCATCTTTGAATTCAAACTTTAAGTAATCCCCATGTCACCTTTCAAAAAACCATTTTTACTCTTTCTCCCCCTCTTATTTTATACAGCTTCTTCATTTGCTTCAGTTGACACTGTGGCTACCTTTAGTAAGGTGATGAACAAAGAGATAAAAGCTGTCATCATTACCCCAAAAACGTATAGTATTACTAAACGATACCCAGTTGTTTTTCTACTTCACGGGCATTCTGGCAATTATGCAAGTTGGATAAAAAGTGCTCCACAGATTGAACAATTAGCCGAACAGTACGAAATGATCATCGTCACTCCCGACGGGAATTTCGATAGTTGGTATTGGGACAGTCCCGAAGATCAAAGTTCCAAATACGAAACCTATATAGCTGATGAATTAATATCATTTATCGATCAAAATTACAGCACTGTTAAAAGTAGGGAGGCAAGAGCTATCACTGGATTGAGTATGGGAGGGCATGGAGCTTTATACTTAGCAATCCGTCATCAAGATATTTTTGGAGTGGCAGGAAGCTTAAGTGGCGGAGTAGATATTGCTCCTTTCCCTGAAAACTGGAATATGAAAAAATATTTAGGTTCCAAAGCTGAATTTCCAGAAAGATGGGGGGAATACTCTGTTTTGGGGCAACTTCATTTATTAAGCAGAAATAATTTACCGTTGGTGATCCATTGTGGAACAGACGACTTTTTTTATCAAGTCAATCTCAAAATTCATGAGGAACTTACCTACCTGAACATTCCTCATAGCTTCACAGCTAATCCAGGGGGACACACGTGGGATTATTGGAGAGATGCAGTGCAATATCAACTGCTATTCTTTCACAATTATTTTGAAAGGATGTCTAAAAATCTAGAAAATTAAACTCGAGACACATAACTGAAATTGTCTCTATTAAATCGAACTAGTACGAATGAATTATAAACTTTGAGTACCAAAAAACTAACTCGTCAAATGGGGCTTTTAGCTCTTATTGCCACTGGGGTATGTTCCATGCTTGGGGCATCCATCAATGTTGTCCCTTTTATGATTCAACGGAATGTTCCTGGAATTGGGCCCTACGTACTACCAGCATTTTTATTTGCAGCAATACCTGCCTTATTTGCTGCTCTCGCCTATGGTATTTTGGCTTCAGCTATGCCACGTGCTGGAGGAAGTTACATTTATGCAAGTCGGGGACTCAACCCCTATTTAGGTTTTGTAGCCAGCTTTTCCCAGTGGTTTGGCCTTTCTATAGTTATTGGTGTCATTGCCTATATAACCATTCCTTTTATTAGAGATGTAACCTCAAGTTTTGGTTGGGAAAATATTTCAAAAACTCTTGAAATTGGATGGGTAAGAGTTGGTCTTGCTTTAAGCCTTATCTGGGGTTTTGTTGGAGTAAATATCCGTGGATTAAAATCTTATGAAAGGATCATTTTACCCATGATGTTTTTAATGTTTGCATTGGGAGCAGTTGTAATTATTGCCGGGCTAATTTTTGATTCCTCTGATTTTTTAACTGCTCTTAATGAAAAAGAAGGCAGGTCTTTTGATCCCACGGCAGAAATTGCTTTTGACTGGCGAATATTCTTTTCAGCGGCTGCTTTACTTTTCTCTAGTTTTATAGGGTTCGATTCTATTGCTCAAGCCGGTGGAGAAGCTAAAAACCCAACTAAAACTCTCCCAAAGGCAATTTTGCTGGCGATTCTTGGCGTAGGGTGCTTCTACTTTTTATTTGCAGCAGCAGTTTACCATATTGTTCCTTGGAGTTTTGTAGCTGCAGAAGCGATGGCAAAAGATATTACAGCACCAGGGCTTTTAAGCTACGTTCTGCCTTCAGGTTGGGGCATAGCAATTTTAGTAGGTGCTGCGATTGCATTAATAAACGATTTACCAGCCATGCTTTTATCCGTTTCCAGGTTAATGTTTGCCTGGGCTAAAGATGGTATTTTCCCAAAGGCTATTTCTAAAATTCATCAGAAAAACAATACTCCTTACCTAGCACTTATAGTAGCTGGGATCATGGCAAGCATTGGAGTTTTAGGCTCGCACTTTGCCGGTGATTTTTTCCTGGGAATCGATATCATGGTTACTTCCATGATGGTAAACTTTCTATTAATGTGCATCACTCTAGTGGCTATTACCAAGATTAATTCGAAAGTAGCTAAACGTATTTCTGTATTAAAAAACCGGACCCTGCAGTTAGCAATTGGCTGGTTAGGCATTATTACCTTGTCAGGCTTTCTGGCCATACATACTTACAAAGACTTAACATCAGAAGTCAAAGAATGGTATTTTCACTCCACACCCATTTGGATTATTGTCATGGGATTGGCCAGTATTATATTCATTTATAATTGGAGACGATTGAAAAAAAATGAACCCGAATTATCAAAACGATTTTTAAAACTTCCAGAAGAATAATCATGAAAGGAAAAGTTGAATTAGCCAAAAATTTTGAGATATCGAGAATAGTTACTGGCTTATGGCAAATCGCTGATATGGAGCGAGATGGGAAAACTTTAGATCCTGTCGCCAGCTCAAAACACATGCAGTCCTATTTAGACGCTGGACTTACCTCCTTTGATATGGCTGATCATTATGGTTCCAGTGAAATTATAGCCGGAACTTTTAAAAATAGTCTAGATAATAAAAATGATGTCCAGCTATTTACAAAATGGGTGCCTAAGCCTGGGAAAATTAGTCGGGATGATGTTCGTGAGGCAGTGCAAACTGCGCTTGAAAGAATGCAACAATCGTCTATTGACTTATTACAATTTCATGCATGGTATTATCCAGATCCAAGTTGGCTTGACGGCCTATTTTATTTAAAAGAACTGCAAGAAGAAGGGCTAATAAAACACCTTGGAGTAACTAATTTCGATTCTGCCCATTTGCGTATTGCTTGTGCAAGTGGTATTCCTATTGTAAGTAATCAAATTTGTCATTCAGTTATTGATCAAAGGGCAGTTTTACAAATGAAACATGTTTGTGAAACTTATAATGTTAAACTTTTGGCATTCGGAACTTTGGCGGGAGGATTTTTAACGGACAAATGGTTAGGAAAACCGGAACCCAATACTGAAGAATTGACTACTTGGTCGCAAATGAAGTACAAGCGTTTTATTGATACTGCTGGAGGGTGGGCTCCTTATCAAAATTTATTGAAAACCTTGAAACAAATTGCAGATAAATACCAAGCCTCCATTGCCAATATCGCGACTAGATTTATTTTAGAAAACCCTACTGTTGCCTCAGTAATTGTAGGAGCGCGGCTTGGAGAAAGCGAGCATATTGCAGATAATAAGCAGATGCTAGAAATTGATTTACAGCCTGAGGATATCGAAGCGATAAAAACAGCGCAAGGTAAATTAAATCCCATACCCGGTGATTGTGGGGACGAATATAGGAAGCCTCCTTTTTTAACTGCTTCCGGTGACCTAAGTGATCATTTAGAAACTATACCCACAGCGTTTACACCAATAAAAACCGGTAAAAACAGAGAACAGATTTTTAGTGGGACAGAATGGGAAGAATATGCCGGTTACTGTAGAGCCGTTAAAGAGGGGTATAGAATCCACGTTTCTGGAACTACCGCTACACATGGAGCTCTAATGATTGGAGGGAATGATGCTGCAGCTCAGACCCATTTTATAATCGATAAAATTGAAGGGGTTTTAACCTCTTTTGGAGGATCATTGGCAGATGTGGTTCGGACCCGGATTTTTGTAAATCAAATTAAAGATTGGGAGCCAGTTGCTCGAGCTCATGGCGAAAGATTCAAAGGCATCAACCCAGCAAATACGCTAGTAGAGGCAAAACTAGTCGGTGATGGTTATATGGTAGAGATTGAAGCTGAAGCCGTTTTAAGTAAGACAAACAAAAAGTAACCTCAATTAGACTAATTGAGGTTACTTTTTTTGATTTCAGATTCAAATGAAGCCCATTCAGTTTGCATAAAAGCATTTACCGTTTTTGAAAAATCTTCAATTAGCGTAGTGGCCTGATGAAGAACTTCTTTGTTTTGAGCAGAAGGAACTTTTGTTTGTGCCGCTGCAATGCTTAACGCTTCCTGAATTTTTGAATAGGGTGATGTCTCAAATGATTGCCAAGCCCCTACCTGCCTATCTGGTCTTGGAATCTGACCCAAAGAACGAAGCTCGGTTAATTCTTGCTTCATGTTTTTCGCTAAAGTATAATTAGAATCATCGGTGTCATTTTGCTTTTTGATCATTGTATCAACCGATGCTATTTTCTCATCAATATCTCTCAAGAGCTTTGCTAAAATGGCAAATCGGGCATCCCCTTCTTTTCGAAAATTATATAGCTCAATATCAACAATTGATTCTATTTCAAATCTAGGATCAGGTATGACCTTCACACTCGTAGTATCTCTAGAATCACCATACGTTAGGACGATCCTGTAATCTCCAGGCAAAACGGGTATATCTCTGGAGAACTCATCTTGTCCTCCTCTCGATAATGCAACAGAGGTCTCATCTAACTTCCAAATCATGTAGTTTAACCCTTTTTCTAAATCACCTGATTCAATCGTATTTATAAGTCTGTTATTAGAGTCAAAAACTTCTGCCTTTACCTTGTTGGTAGAATCTGGATGATCTGATAAATAAAATGGGATTTTCGTTTTTTGGAATACCTTGTTCTCTCCTTCAAAAGTGGTGTTAAAGCCAGTCCAGATATTTCCGGGAGGGTTGATAAATAATCCTTTTACTTGTACAGCATCATTCATGGGAAGAGCTGTAATTCCATTTTTCAGACGATTTGCAGCAATTTCTCTCAGCGATAGCAAATCATCTAACACCCAAATAGCTCTTCCGAAAGTTCCTACAATTAAGGCGGACTCTGGTTCTTGAATCTTCAAATCCATGGTTGATACCGAAGGAAACCCATTCTTTAATTGTTCCCAGGTCTTTCCTTCATCAATACTTATCCATAAACCATTTTCAGTTCCTAGAAAAACCAATTGAGGTTCTACGGGATCCTGAATGATGCTAAGTGCGTAGCCCTTGACCTTATTTTCGTCCACCATTCGAGACCATGTCAGACCATAATCACTGGTTTTAAAAACATAAGGTGAATAATCTCCCTTTCTATAATCATTGACTACCAACCATGCTGCGCCTTTGTTAAAACGAGATGCTTCTATTTGAGCAATCCATCCCTCATTCGGAATTCCTTTAATGTTAAGTGTAAGGTTTTCCCAGGTTTTTCCTGCATCAGTAGTAATTTGAACCTGACCGTCATCGGTACCCACCCAAATTATATTTTTATCTAGTGGACTGGGGGCAATGGTCAAAATCGAATTATAACGTTCAGCTCCAGAAACATCTAGAGTTAGCCCACCATAATCTGCTTGCTGATGCATGGGGTTATTCGTAGTTAGATCTGGAGAAATGATTTCCCAAGTAGCCCCTTTGTCGTGGGTAACATGCAAAAATTGGGAACCATAATAAGCAGAATTGGCATCAAAAGGATTTTTGGCAAAGCCAGCATTCCAATTAAAGCGTAAACTTGATTTTAAATCAGGTGCCGGCGGTTGAATACTCACATAGTAACCCGTCAATTTATCATACCTAT
>CBFHWO010000016.1:0-30994 GCA_965659625.1 uncultured Algoriphagus sp.
TTAAGCCCTGCAGCGCCGATGGTACTGGGGTTACACCCGGGAGAGTAGGTCGCCGCCACATTATTCAAAGCCAGCTATAACAGCTGGCTTTTTTTGTATAACTCAATTCAAATTCACTTTTCATTTTTAGAATATTGTTGCAGTTTTGTACCAAAGCAAAAATCCATGTCAATTCTATTTAAAGGATTAAAATTGATCACTCCCACTGGAGTCCAAAAAGCTCAAGATTATATTTTTCACCAGGGAGAGTTATTTCTAGAATCAGAAAAAGAAATTCCTGAAAAACTTCAGATAATAGATGCCACTTCTTTTATGTTATCTAAAGGCTGGGTGGATTTAAGATGCATGATGGGTGATCCTGGGTTGGAATATAAAGAAACTGTTGAATCTCTTTGCGAATCGCTAATAGCAAGTGGATTTACATCTGCTGTAATCCTTCCTAATACAGAACCGGTCATTCAAAGTAAAAATGAAGTAGACTTTGT
Organism: uncultured Algoriphagus sp.; assembly: GCA_965659625.1. Taxonomy (GTDB): domain Bacteria; phylum Bacteroidota; class Bacteroidia; order Cytophagales; family Cyclobacteriaceae; genus Algoriphagus. The sequence continues at coordinate 486 of CBFHWO010000016.1, forward strand.
CTTGAATAAAGCGAAAAAATATCCTTTAAAGCTATTTGTTCAAGGTGCAGTCACTAAAAATGCGGAAGGGGAAGACTTAACCGAAATTTTGGATATGCATCATCAATCAGGTGTGTCTATTTTCGGTGATGGTATCAAAACACTTGCAAATGGTGATCGGTACATGAAAATACTTCAATATCTTCAGAAATTCAATGGGGTTTTATTTGATCATGCCTATGATCCTTTAATAGCCAGCTTTGGTCAAATGCACGAAGGAGAAAATTCTACTATGCTTGGAATGAAAGGAATCCCAAGTTTAGCCGAAGATGTAGCTATTCAGCGTAATTTGGAAATATTGAAATATACTGGAGGTAAGGTGCATTTCCAAACTATCAGTACCAAAAAAGGAGTTGAATTGATCCGCAATGCTAAAGCTGAAGGGTTAAATATTTCCTGTGATGTTTCTATTTACCAACTTCTTTTTTCAGATAATGATTTGATGGATTTCGATCCAAATTTTAAAGTAAATCCTCCTTTTAGAGGTTCTTTGGATCGACTTGCTTTAATTGAAGGGTTAAAAGAAGGAACGATTGATGCCATCGTTTCAAATCATCAACCACAAGATTTTGACTCTAAATTTATGGAATTTGACATGGCTTCATTCGGAATGGTTGGATTGCAATCCTTTTTACCTGCTTTAGTTCAGTTGGAAAAAGAATTATCCTGGCCCCTACTTATCCAAAAATTAACCACTGGTCCTACTTCTGTTATTAGAACAGAAGATGAATCTTGGACTATTTTTGATCCAAATGAAGATTGGCTGTATGATAGCAAGTCCAACAAATCTAATTCTCAAAATTCTCCTTGGTTTGGAATGACTTTAAAAGGTAAAGTGAAATACATCATTCAAAATGGTGAATTGGTAGCAATAGATGAATAAATATTTCAAATCTGCCTATTTATTTGGGGTGCTTGGAGGCATACTTGGGTTAGTATCGTTTTTTATCCTATCTCTTTTTAGAGAAGATCCTACCACGTTAAATCTTATTTTCGGTTATGTTATTGTCCCTATTTCTATCTATTTAGCACTTAGGTATTTCAAAGATTATTCTAATCAAGGGTATATCTCTTTTGCAGAGGGAATGAGTGTTGGCTTCGTGTGTTATATGTTAATTTCTTTGATCTCATTTTTGGGAATTTGGTTGATATTGACTTTTAACTTAAATCTTTTTGAATTAATAAAGTCTTCAAAAATTGATACTTTAGTACAAAGCAAAGAGACAATTATCACTCAAGTAGGACAAAATTCATACAATGCTACCCTTGAAAATGTCAAAGTGATGGTCAAATCTGACATAGCTTTAAATGATGCTATCTGGAAAATCATTCCAGGCTTATTCTTTACTATTATTATTTCTATTATTTTGAGAAAAAACCCTAACTAAAAAACATTATGGAAGAGCAACAATCTCCTTTTAAAGCAGCAATTCAACCTGGATTAACAATCGGATTAGTTTCGCTAGCATTAACTTTTATCGCATATTTTATTGACGCTACTTTATTAGGATCAGCTTGGTTTGGCTTAGTAGCCTTAGTCGTTTTCTTTGCATTGATTATTTATTTCGGAAGACAATATAGAAGTGAGCTGGGTGGTTTTATGACTTTTGGAGTTGCTTTTAACTTTAGTTTTATAGCTATTCTTATCTCAGGAATCATTAGTTTGATTGGGCAGGTATTATTATTTCATGTAATCGATCCATCTCTTCCAGGTGTACTTGGTGATTTGGCATTTGAGAACAGCCTTAAAATGATGGAGAATTTTGGTGCTTCTCCCGATTCTCTACCTCCGGGTCAACTTGAAGAAATGAGAGCCTCAACCGCCAATCAGTTTACCTTAAAAGGACAATTGACTAGTTTTGGAATTGGGATTGTCATATACGCGATTATTGCGTTAATTTTGGCAGCAATTCTAAAAAAGCGAGATAAGTCTCTTGATTACTAAATATGCCTCAAATTTCCGTAGTCGTTCCTGTATTTAACGAAGAGGAATCAATCACAGAATTAACACATTGGATTAGCCGTGTCATGAATGACCACGGCTTTTCTCATGAAATTATATTTATAAATGATGGGAGTACTGATGAGTCTTGGACTGTAATTAGTGCTTTGACTTTAAAATTCCCAACGGTTAAAGGAATAAATTTTAGCAGAAATTATGGTAAATCAGCAGCGTTAGATGCCGGCTTCCAAAAGGCTTCTGGCGAAGTTGTGATTACTATGGATGCTGATCTTCAAGATAGTCCAGATGAAATCCCAGGGTTATTTGCACTTATTAAAGAAGGCGGATTTGATGTTGTTTCAGGATGGAAAAAAGAAAGGCACGACCCCATTACGAAAACTATTCCATCTAGATTCTTTAATGCGGTTACTCGATGGATTTCAGGAATTAAACTACACGATTTTAACTGTGGGCTTAAAGCTTATAGGAACAAGGTCATTAAGAATATTCAAATCTATGGCGAAATGCATCGCTATATTCCTTTGTTGGCTAAATGGAATGGCTTTCCTAAAATTACTGAAAAGGTCGTTCAGCATCAAGCTAGGAAATATGGATACTCCAAATTTGGAATTGAAAGGTTCTTAAATGGATTTTTGGATTTAATATCCGTTTCTTTCGTTCATCGATATAAAAAGAAACCAATGCATTTTTTCGGTCTTTTGGGGACGTTATCTTTCTTTTCAGGATTTGTTATTACTTGCTGGTTGATTTTTCAAAAAGTCTATGGATTGAGTAAAGGACTCCAAGTCAGAGAAATCACAGATCAACCTCTTTTCTTTTTAGCGCTAGTGGCATTGATTATTGGAGTTCAACTTTTTGTGACTGGTTTTATCGCGGAATTAATGACTTCCAACCAGTCCAAAGAAACTGAATACAAAATTGATGAGGAGTTAAACTTTGATTATTAATGTATTTTTCGGTTGTTATACCGGTTTTTAATCGTCCAGATGAACTTAAAGAGCTTCTAAAAAGTCTGGTTTTACAATCATTTCAAGATTTTGAATTAATTATTATAGATGATGGGTCCACCATCAATTCAAAAGATGTAGTTAAAAAGTTTAAGGAAGATCTTCCCATCAAATATCATTATCAAATTAATCAAGGTCAGGGATTTGCTAGAAACAATGGTATGGAGCTCGCTAAAGGAGAGTTCTTTGTAATTCTTGATTCAGATGTGATCTTGCCAAAGAGATACCTAGAACTTCTAAAAACTGCAATTAAAGAAAGAAATCTTGATGCCTTTGGGGGTCCAGATGCAGCTAAAGGAGATTTTAGTTTGCTTCAAAAAGCAATGGATTTTGCCATGACTTCTTTTTGGACAACAGGTGGGATTCGTGGGAAACTGAAAAATCCGGCAAAATATCAAGCTCGTGGCTTCAATATGGGGGTGTCTCGTGAAGTTTTCGATGCTACGGGAGGATTTTTAGACCCAAATCAAGGAGAAGACATTGAATGGAGTATCCGAATCAAAAAAGCAGGATTCAAACTGGAATTAGTAGAAGAGGCATTTGTTTATCATAAAAGGAAAAATACCCTTTATACATTTGCGAAGCAGAGTTTTTCCTTCGGAAGAAATCGAGTGAATGTATCAAGGTTTCATCCGGATGCTATCAAGCTAGTACATCTTCTGCCAAGTTTTTTTCTGATTTTTTCTATGAGTACTTTTTTCGCAGGAATATTCGGGCTTGAGATATTTCAAATACAGATAATAATCTTCGTTTTTTGGTCTCTAGCCATTTTTGTAGAGTCTAGCATTAAGTATAAGTCAATCTTGGTCGGATTCTACAGCGCAGTTACTTCATTTACACAATTGTGCTGTTATGGCCTAGGTTTGATTTATGAATTGATTCGTAAATTATTCAAAGGTTAATTCCCTTTCCGGCAGACAAAAATGATTTCCTTTTCAGGTAAGGAGTATTTCTTGATATCCTCTACTGATAATTCATGCACGAATAGATTTTCTTCTATTTCTATTCCCGATTTCCGTAATCTCGCCGCATAGTCATTCCCATATTTTCTCACATGATCTCGCTGACCGAATACTCTTTCTCTTTCAGCTGGATCAATAATACTTTTATCCTCCAGAGTCTCATCTAGATTGTAAACTGGGGATTGGATAATTCCCCAGCCATCCGTTTTTAGAACTCGGTTAATTTCGGAGCAAGCTCTAAGGTCATTTTCCACATGTTCCATCACATGATTGCAAAACACCACGTCAAAAGTATTATCCTCGAATGGAATATCATGAACATCCATTTTAACCTTGGCAAGTGGGGATTCCAGGTCGGCCGTGATGTATTCCAGATTAGGCAAAGCCTCGAATCTATCAATAAAGCAATGTTCGGGAGCTATGTGTAGAACTTTAAGATTTGAAGTGAAAAAGTCGGTTTTTTCCTTTAGAAAAAGCCACATCAAGCGATGTCTTTCCAAAGCCAAACAGTTTGGACAAAGTGCATTTTCTCTGGCGATTCGACCATAAGGTAAAAACTTTTTATAATTATGATCACAGACTGGACACTTCACATCATTGCCTTTATTGAGCTGAGCTAAAAACTTCATTGCCATCGGACTTACTTGCTGTAAAAAAGGTCTTGGGATATACCGGATGACAAAACTGATGATGGACTTCATTCAACGTTAGATTTTAAAGGTGCAATTTACTTAAAGTAGGTCGAGAAGCCCAGTTTTAAATATTCTTTTAAATCTTTAGAAGTTTTAGCATTTGCCTTGGGAAAGTCTTTTGCTTCCCACCAAACTATCATTAATTTAGTTCACTTCAATTTAGAACAGATTATTCCATTTTTATCTATGAACTATCCCCAATCTTTCAAAGCCATTGTATTAGCAATTTTTACATCGATATTGGCTTTTACTCATGAATCAAATGCCCAAGATTCCGTCTCTTATTCTTTGCAGGAAATGGTTCAGAGAGCCAATGAAAGATCTCCAGCCTCACTTAGAGCCAAAACAAGAAGGGAAAATAGGTATTGGAGGTATAGATATTTTAGGTCTAATTATAATCCACAATTAAGATTATCAGGTAATATTCCTTCCTATTCACAGGCATTCAATAGAGTTGAGCAGCCTGATGGAACAATAGAGTTTATCGAAGTAAATCAAAATTTTATTGACCTTGGCTTAGGGCTTCAGCAAGTTATTGCCCCCACAGGTGGTACTATATCAGTAAATACTTCCACAAACCGGTTTGATAATTTTTTGGCAAGTGATTCTGAAGTTCAAACTCGTTGGTCCGGTATACCAGTGAACATCAATTTGACTCAACCAATATTTGCATATAATCCTTACAAGTGGGACAAGAAAATTGAGCCATTAATTTTCGAGGAAAGCAAGAGGGAATTTGTTGAAGAGTCAGAAATGATTTCAATGATGGTGACGGAATTGTTTTTTGACTATTTAATTGCACAGGTAAATTTTGACATTGCTTCAAAAAACCTCAAGAATACCGTTGATATATTTACAATAGAGAAGAAGAGGTATGAAATAGGAGCTACTTTCGAAGACAAGCTTTTACAGGTAGAGCTTCAGACATTGCAAGCTCAGCAGGATTTAGCTCAAGCTCAACTTGATCTTGAAAAATCTTCTTTAGGGGTGAATTCTTATATTGGTCTCAACCAGAATGCAAAAATCAAATTACATGCTCCAGATATAATTCCTCAGTTCCATGTAGATGTGGATGAGGCAATTAGCTATGCCTTCCAAAATAGAGCAGCTGCATTGGGGTTTGATAGAAGAAGGTTGGAATCGGAGGCTCAACTGGCAAATGCAAAAGGACAGCGTTTGGCGATGAATTTAAACGCAAGTTATGGATATAATAATGCCGCGTTTACATGGGGTGACATCTATAACAATCCAAATACCCAGGCATTAGTTAATCTTGGGATATCTGTCCCTATTTTGGATTGGGGAAGAAATAAAGCCAGAATGTCTCAAGCACTTGCGAACCAGCAGCTAACTGAATACGAAGTAGAGCAAGAAACAATCAACTTTGAGCAGGAAATTTTCACCAAAGTCAGAAATTTTTTGATGATCCGAGAAAGAATAAAAGTGACTCAAAAATCGGATGAAGTAGCAGAGAAAAGGTATCAAATAGCCTTAAATCGCTATCAAACAGGTAATGTTTCTATCTCTGATCTTAATATTGCGCAAAATGAAAAGGATACTAATAAAAGAGCATTTTTCAATTCATTAAAGGACTTTTGGATGGCATATTTTGAGTTGCGCGCATTGACTTTATATGACTTTGAAAACAACCAACTTCTTTACAACCCCGATTTACAGGAATAGTTGCAGATTATTCAACTTAGAAGATTATTCTTCTGAAGATTCCGAGGGATCTTTATGCAGTCTTCCGGATTTTTTCAAAGCTTCTCTGATGATCCATTCCAATTGACCATTTGTGCTTCGAAATTCATCTGAAGCCCATTTTTCTACTGCTTTCATCATCTTTTCGTCCAATCTTAATGCAAAAGCCTTCTTTCCAGCCATACGCTATCCCTCCTTCCAGTTTTCCAGGAACACTCTAAGCTCTTTAGCTTTTGATGTGCCAATCATGATTTTTTTTCTCTCGCCAGTAGATATCAAGATACCTTCATCACCTAGAATACTATAGGCCTTTGCGGTTTTATTGCCCTTTAATCCCCAGCCACCGTAATCTGTTATTGGGCTATAATTTATAACCTGAATAGATAAAATGCGATCTTTTTCTATCAATCTCCAATTTCGAATAAATGGAAAATATCTAAAAGAAACCCCTTTGTCATCGATTCTCGTTTCCAATTTTAGATTGAGAATCAATAGAAAAATAAGTAGTAATGTACTAACCACAACAATCAATGCAGTTCCCATTTCAGACTTATCTTCCGCTCGAAAATAGAAGACTAGCAACAAAACTATCGTGGGCAATTCAAAAAGAAGAATCAAATAAATGATCCATGTCCCTCGATAGGTTTGTTCTTCATTGAAAACTCGATTCGCCATGTTTAATGATTTAGAGTTCCTACATTAAGTACTGGGCTTGCACTTTTGTCTGAACAAAGTACGACCATCAGATTAGAAACCATCACGGCTTTTTTCTCATCATCAAACTCAATAATATCTTTCATTTTTAAATCTTCCAATGCCATTTCAACCATTCCCACGGCTCCCTCAACGATTTTTTGTCTAGCCGCAACGATCGCTGTAGCTTGTTGTCTTTGAAGCATCGCAGAAGCGATTTCAGATGAATATGCTAAATGTGAGATTCTAGCCTCAATCACTTTGATTCCTGCATGATGAAGTCTTTCACTGATTTCCTGCTCCAAAGAATGATTGACATCTTCTACTCCAGAACGTAAAGTGATTTCTGCTTCCTCATCTTCGAAATTATCATAAGGATAAAGTCCAGCCATTTTACGAATGGCGGCGTCAGACTGGAGATGGACAAAGTTTTCGTAATCATCCACATCAAAAGTTGCCTTGAAAGTGTCTTGCACTTGCCATACCACAATGGTCCCAATCATGACTGGGTTACCAATTTTGTCATTCACTTTTACTGGCTTGTTTTCAAAGTTTCTCACTCGAAGTGATATTTTTTTCTTGGTCATAAATGGGTTGACCCAATAGAATCCATTGGCTTTGACACTTCCCTTATAATCTCCAAAAAGCAAAAGTACCATGGCTTTATTGGGTTCGACGATAAAAAATCCTGCCACAGAAATAAGTGCTATAATCATAGAAAGGATACCTACTATAATCATGAGTTGCTGTATAAACAAAGCAACTGCAAATACAAGTAAGCCCAATACAAACAGGATCATAAAATATCCTGACATAGGTTTTGTTATTTTTTCCATGTTATTATGATGTTAAAATGATATCATAATAAATTACGTTAAAAAATAATTAGGATTCAAGTTTTTGCAAAAAAAAAATACCTTGATGCGAATCAAGGTATTTAATGGGTATTGTGTTTGTTTATTTTTTGGTGAAGAGAGAGTCTACAAACTCTTTTCGGTTAAAAAGTTGTAAGTCTGTCATTTTCTCTCCAACTCCAATGTATTTTACTGGAATTTTGAACTGATCTGAAATACCGATCACGACTCCACCTTTTGCTGTCCCATCTAGTTTAGTGATGGCCAGCGATGTGATTTCTGTGACTTTCGTAAATTCTTTTGCTTGGATAAATGCGTTTTGTCCTGTAGATCCATCTAAAACCAATAGGATTTCATGAGGAGAATCCGGCACGAATTTCTGCATCACTCGTTTGATTTTCCCTAATTCGTTCATCAAATTTACTTTGGTATGAAGTCTTCCAGCAGTGTCAATGATGACTACATCTGCTTTTGTTTCAATTCCTTGTTTTACCGCATCAAAAGCTACCGATGCTGGATCTGTGTTCATTCCATGGGAAATTACAGGAACTCCAACTCTCTCTCCCCAAAGGATCAATTGATCAACCGCTGCTGCCCTGAACGTATCAGCGGCTCCTAATACCACCTTTTTTCCTGCAGTTTTAAAAAGGTTCGCTAGTTTACCGATTGTGGTTGTTTTTCCGACACCATTTACCCCAACAACCATAATCACATAAGGTTTTTTGTCCTCGGGGATGTCAAAATCCAATAAATCCTGCGTATTGTTTTCTTCTAGAAGGCCAATGATTTCTTGTTTTAGGATTTGATCAAGTTCATCGGTGGTGACATATTTATCTTTTGCCACCCGCTCTTCAATTCTACGAATTACTTTGATAGTCGTATCAACTCCTACGTCTGAGGTAATCAGAATTTCTTCCAATTCATCTAGTATTTCCTCATCGACTTTTGATTTTCCAACAACAGCTTTGCTGAGTTTGGAAAAAATATTTTCGCTAGATTTCTGTAAGCCTTGATCAAGACTTTCCTTCTTGTCTTTCGAAAAGAAACCGAAAATTCCCATGTTGATTTTTTTAGAAATGGAATATAACGAAAAAGTCCCTGCTGACCTTTGACCAGAGGGACTTAAATGCATGAAGATGCACTAGGCAATTATTTGTTCAATGTATCCTGTACCGCTGTGGATGGAACCATTTCTTCTCTGAAGGTATAAGCACCAGTCTTATCAGACTTCACAGCTCTGATGACTTTAGCGTAAGTTACACCGTCTTTTTTCTTAAGGGTTGCTACTACTTTCTTAGCCATGATGTTTTCGTTTTACAGGATTACTCCTGAACTAAATTACTTGATTTCTTTATGAACAGTAACTTTCTTAAGAATTGGATTGAATTTTTTCAATTCCAATCTCTCAGTAGTATTTTTTCTGTTCTTGGTAGTGATATATCTTGAAGTACCTGGCATGCCAGAAGTTTTATGCTCCGTGCATTCCATAATCACTTGTACTCTATTTCCTTTCTTAGCCATCTTCGTGTTTTTTTAAGGTAGTGACTTTGATTATCTGATTACGATCATGCCAGAATCCTGAGCTTCTTTCAAAACTGCAGAGATACCTTTTTTATTGATAGTCTTCAATGCCTTAGTGCACACTTTAAGTGTGATCCATGCGTCTTCCTCAGGAACGTAGAATGTCTTCTTATGAAGATTTGGGTAGAATCTACGCTTGGTTTTGTTATTTGCATGGGACACGTTGTTACCTACGCGAGGTCTTTTTCCGGTAATGTCACAAACTTTTGCCATGATATTGTATCGTAATTTGTATGCGTTTCTGTAATGAGTCTGCAAATATCGGAACTTTTCGGGAATTAACAACAAAGGGATTTAAAATTATTCCCTTTTAATTCAACCTTTGGGGTAAGGACAGTGTTTGCAGCCGTTTCCACAACAAAATCCTCTCTTCAAATGATACTGTTTTGTGAAAACCATCAATCCTTGATCATTAAAATAGTAATCTCCTGATGCTGAATTAGATTGATTTTGGGTCTTCTTTTCCGATTTCATACCCATAGGTAACGCCAATTATTCTATTTTTGCTGAAGAGGTTACATTTTGGAATACAAAAATAAGAAAAACATGCAGACTATCACTTCAAGCTCGGAAGCAATTGAATTGGAAGACAAATACGGTGCTCATAATTATCATCCACTACCGGTAGTTCTTGCCAAAGGAGAAGGTGTTTTTCTTTGGGATGTTGAAGGAAAAAAATATTTTGATTTTCTGTCAGCCTATTCGGCTGTTAACCAAGGACATTGTCATCCCAGAATTAAAAATGCATTAATTGGGCAAGCAGGTATTTTGACGCTAACATCAAGGGCTTTTCATAATGATGTACTTGGCCCTTTTGAAAAATATATAACTGACTATTTCGGTTTTGATAAAGTTCTTCCCATGAATACTGGTGCGGAAGGTGTTGAGACTGCTATCAAAATTGCAAGAAAATGGGGCTATGAGAAGAAAGGAGTCGAAGAAAATGAAGCAAAAATCATTGTTGCGGAAAACAATTTTCATGGAAGGACTACAACGATCATATCGTTTTCAAATGATGCCAACGCAAGGAAAAACTTTGGGCCTTTTACAGATGGATTTATAAGGATTCCTTTTGATGATATTGAAGAATTGAAAAAGGCGTTACAGGATCCAAATGTAGTAGGATTTCTAGTAGAGCCGATTCAAGGGGAGGCTGGGGTCTATACTCCATCTGATGATTATATCCGAAACGCAAAAGAAGCCTGCGTGGAAAAGAACGTGCTTTTAATAGCCGATGAAATTCAAACTGGAATCGCACGTACAGGTTCATTACTGGCTGTTTGTGGAAATTGCACTTGCCAGAGTCACTGCGAAAAGCAGGCCTCTTATACCAAGCCAGATATGTTGATTTTGGGAAAAGCAATTTCAGGAGGCTTCTATCCTGTGTCGGCAGTTTTGGCGGACAATGAAATCATGGGTGTAATCAAACCAGGTCAGCACGGATCCACATTTGGGGGTAACCCTTTAGGCGCAAAAGTTGCCATGACGGCCCTTGAGGTAGTGAGGGATGAGAATTTGGCGCTGAATGCTAGGGAATTAGGGAAGATTTTTCGCGAGCGAATGAAAAAAATGGTGGAAAGATATCCCATAGCTAAACTCGTTCGTGGTAAAGGATTATTAAATGCAGTAGTTATCAACGATTCTGAAGATAGTTCAACAGCATGGGATATTTGTATTAGACTAGCAGAGAACGGCCTTTTGGCTAAACCCACGCATGGAAATATTATAAGATTTGCTCCCCCTTTAGTGATGACTGAAGAACAAATTCATGAATGCTGTGACATTATCGAGCATGTAATTGCTGAATTTGATTTTAAATAATTCTATATAATAGCATTAGGTTGCTTACTGATTTTCTCAGAGAGCAACCTTTTTATTTGATATTTAATAATGGGCCAAGCACAAGCCGTAATCTTCGATATGGACGGTGTGATTTGTCATACAAATCCATTCCATTCAATAGCTTTTAAGGAATTCTTTGCAAAAAGAAATATTCATCCTTCCGAAGGCGAATTTGAGAAACATATGTATGGGAAAAGTAACTCTTATATAATGAGTCATTTTTTTAAAAGAAAAATCGAAAAGCAAGAGTTACTTGATTTGGAGGATGAAAAGGAGGGGTTGTTCAGGGAAATTTATAAAAATCATATAGAGCCCTTATCCGGTTTTATGAACTTCTTTCATGATTTACAAAAGGGTTCTTTCAAATTAGGAGTTGCAACCTCTGCTCCATTTGCAAATCTAGAGCTTATAGCTGGTCAATTGGATTTATTTCCTTATTTCGGTTCTGTGTTTGCAAGTGAGCATGTAACCAAACACAAACCTGATCCGGAGGTCTACTTAAGTTCAGCTAAAAGACTCCAAGTTGATCCGGCAAATTGTTTGGTTTTCGAAGATTCATTTTCTGGGGTTACCGCTGGACTAAATGCAGGAATGAAAGTGGTAGCGGTTTTATCTTCTCATTCTAAAGAAGAGTTACCTGAAAGTCACTTTTATATAAAGGATTACAATGAAATATCTTCTGAAATTGTCTCTGAACTTTTGAAAAGATAGTAGATATGGGACAAGATTTCTGTTGAAATTGAACCATTTGATATAATTGAGTCTGATAAATTAAAAATTGTCGCCCCATAGAAAATCTCAATAGTACCTTTATTTCTGAAAACAATACACCAATGAATAGACGTCCCAGAAGAAACAGAAAATCAGAAGCTGTAAGAAATCTAATCCACGAAACTTCAGTTTCAGTCAAGGATTTTATTTTCCCCTTGTTTTTAATTGAAGGAAGTAAACAGAAAGTAGAGGTGAATTCCATGCCCGGTATTTATAGGTTTTCCATAGATTCCATGCTCGCAGAAATCGAATCTTGCTTAAAATTAGGAATCACCTCATTTGATGTGTTTCCAGCTTATCCAGAAAGTTTAAAAGATTCTGTTGCAAGTGAAAGTTATAATCCAGAGACTTTCTATTTAAAAGGATTAAGAGAAATAAAGAAACAATTTCCAGAAGTCTGTCTTATGTCAGATGTCGCGATGGATCCTTATAGCAGTGATGGTCATGATGGGATTGTGAAAAATGGTAAAATAATAAATGACGAAACGTTGGAGGTTTTAGGGAGGATGTCATTGGCTCAGGCAGATGTAGGCGTAGATATCATTGGTCCATCTGATATGATGGATGGAAGGGTAGGGTTTATACGAAATGTATTAGATGAGCAAGGATATACGGATGTTTCGATTATGTCATATACAGCCAAGTATGCTAGTGCATTTTATGGCCCTTTTCGAGATGCGCTTGACTCTGCTCCAAAATTTGGAGATAAGAAAACATATCAAATGGATTATTCAAATTCAAAAGAAGCATTAATAGAAGCAGATCTGGATGTGGAGGAAGGAGCTGATTTCTTAATGGTAAAACCGGCATTGTCCTTTTTGGATATCATAAAGCTTTTGAATGACAATTACCCACTACCTATCGCTGCATACAATGTGTCAGGCGAATATAGTATGGTAAAAGCAGCGGCAGAGAAAGGGTGGCTTGATTCAGAACGTGCTATGGTGGAAATTTTAACGAGTATCAAAAGATCTGGTGCCAAGATCATTTTGACGTATTTTGCCAAAGAATTTGCCCAAATGAGTAAGTAATTAATTACTGGTTCTAAAATTATATCAAAACCGGATTTATTCCGGTTTTTTTTTTGGATCTGGGTTAATAAATGAGCTTTATTTTTTAATAATTAATAGTTTTTTCAAATGACGGGTTAAAAAACTATCAAAAAATAAAAATTTATATTTTTTGTAAAATCAAACAAATGAACTAAAATACCGAAAAATAGATTTTTTCAATACATAATTCTGATTTTTTGTTAAAAAAATTACAAAAATTCTAAATAGCTTATTTAGAAATCGTTTTCGAAGAATATTACACATATTTTCCAAATAATATTCTTTTAGATAAACGTGTGTCAAAAACAACCGAAATCTATGTTTTATTAAAGATTTGGCAAAAAACAGCTTAAAAAAGAACCTAAAAACTAATAAAATATCATATTTTTTGAAAAACTATATTTGTTTTATTGCTATTAATTGGTTTACATTCGTTTCGATTATTTATCCCAAACCTATTATTAATTCTGAAAATCAGTTCAAAATTTCTATAAAACCTATGATGTATTTCGCACCCCTGTTGGCCCAAGATGCGGCCGCGACAATGGATATCTCTGCTGAGTTGACGCAGAATATCCTTACAACAAACAATGTTTGGATGATGCTCTCAACAGCCCTTGTATTTATTATGCACTTGGGCTTTGCAGGAGTAGAAGCCGGTTTTGGCCAAGCCAAAAACACGGTAAACATTTTATTTAAAAATACTATTACTCCAATTCTTGGGATTCTGTCCTATTCTGCAATCGGATTTTACCTTATGTATCCTGGTTTTGATACGCCAGGATGGTTTGGATTTGACGGGGCAGGTTGGAGTATGTTTTGGTTCTCTCCAGGTGATGCAGACGTTTCGGCAGATTATGCCAGTGCAGGCTACACCTATTGGACAGATTTCTTGTTTCAGGCCATGTTTGCGGCCACTGCAGCAACTATCGTTTCTGGAGCAATAGCTGAGCGAGTTAAGCTTTGGGCTTATTTGATTTTCACTTTATTCTTTGTTGGGTTGGTTTATCCTATCATAGGAAGCTGGAAATGGGGCGGTGGAGCACTTGATGCGATGGGTTTCTATGATTTTGCTGGAAGTACTCTTGTTCACTCAGTGGGTGGATGGGGAGCTTTAGCCGGTGTGATCTTGGTTGGACCTAGAATCGGGAAATATGTTAACGGAAAAACAGTAGATAAGCCAGGAGCGTCTGTTCCCTTGGCAGTTATCGGTGTTTTTCTCCTTTGGTTAGGATGGTTTGGATTTAATGGCGGTTCTGTATTGTCTGCCGATCCTGCCCTTGTTTCCTTTGTTTTAGTCACTACTTCTCTTGCTGCATGTGCAGGTGGAATGGGTGGATTTTTAGCTGGATATTTTGTTTTCAAAAGACTTGACCTTGGAATGGTATTAAATGGAATATTGGCAGGTCTTGTGGGAATTACAGCTGGGGCAGATGTAATCAATCCTGGTTCTGCGATAATTGTAGGATTTATTGCAGGTATTCTAGTAGTTCTTTCTGCTGTACTCTTGGATAGCTTAAGATTGGATGACGTAGTAGGAGCGGTATCAGTTCACTTGACTTGTGGAGTTTGGGGCACTTTGGCCGTTGGAATTTTTTCTACAAATCCTGAACATTCTTTCTTAACTCAATTAACTGGTGTAGCTATTTGTGGCGTAACAGCATTTGTATCTGCATTTGTCATCTTTTATGTTTTAAAAGTGACCGTCGGTATCCGAGTTTCTGAAGAACATGAGAAGAGCGGATTGGATTCGCATGAGCATGGTATCCGTGGATATACGATTGTTTATGACGAATAGCATTTAAAAAAACACCCTACCAAAAGAAAAAAACGCGACTCTCTTTCTAATTGGCAGGGCTTCAGGTCAACTATCTATTATTAACCTTCAATTAAAATTAAAATGAAAAAAATACAACTACTAATATTTGCATCCTTGTTCTCAGTTTCATCTATGAGTTTTGCACAGGAAGCACAAACTGCGGAAGCTGAAGCATCAAAATTCACGTTTTCAGGATCAGTAGACGCCTATTTCAGAACAAACTTTGGAGCCCCGAATAGTGGGGAAAATTATCAGGCACCGGCATCCTCTTTTGGAAATCTTCCAGGCTTTTCTCTAGGGATGGCAAATATTATTGCTACTTATGAAGGGCAAAAAGTAGGAGCTGTTGCTGATTTAGTATTTGGTCCAAGAGGAGAGGATGCTGTTTTTGGTTCTCCTCTATATGCTGGGGGGATGGCTGGAAGTTCTCAAATTATCAATCAACTTTATGTTTATTGGAATGTATCTGATGTTGTCACCTTGACTTTTGGGAATTTTAATACTTTCTTAGGGTATGAAGTGATTTCTCCTACTGCGAATTTCAATTACTCTACTTCATACATGTTCTCCTACGGACCATTCTCTCATACTGGTTTGAAAGCAGATTTTGCATTAACTGACAAATGGTCGTTAATGGCAGCTGTAATGAATCCAACGGATATGACAGAGTTTAACTTGAATGGCACCTATACCTATGGAGCGCAGTTAGGGTATTCTACAGATGCTGGGAGTACATTTCTTAACTTCGTTTATGGAGATCAGGATGGGAAATTGGATGCATCAAGTGGAGGGTTAATTCCTGGTCAAACTTCCTTAGGAAGTACTTTTCAGGTGGATTTGACTACTGGATTTAACCTTTCGGAATCTCTATACTTAGGAGTTAACACAACATATAATACTACTTCTTCTGGTGAGGTTTTTAATGGAAGTGATGCCGCAGATGTGGATGGAGATGGTGCCGGTTTCTATGGATTTGCAGGATATTTACAAGCTGCTACTTCTGAAAATTTTGCAATTGGATTACGAGGTGAATATTTCAGTGTATTCAATGGCGGATTGGACGGAGTAGTAGGAACAGATGCAAATGGAGATGGAAATGTTTTTGCGGTTACTCTATCAGGAAATGCAAAAATTGGAAAAAATCTAACTTTGATTCCAGAAATTAGACTGGATTCTATGAGCCAAGACGATTTCTTTTTGAATAAAGATTTAGCAGGAAGTAAAAGTTTGTCGTCATTCTTATTAGCGGCAGTATTTGCTTTCTAAAGATTAAACAGGGTCTATTGTCAATAAAGCCGGGGTGATTTTCATCTCGGTTTTTTTATTTTTTACATTTTGTTTTTAAATAATGGATTTATTGTAAGCTTGATTTGAGTAAAAAGTTAGAGGAATTTGATTTTTGTGATGTTTTTTCAACTGGTTTTAATAATCTAACTAAGATTATTCGAAATAAAATTTCTGAATTTCAAAAAAAACATTAAAAAAATATTGTTTTTTTTGAAACCAAAAATCAGTATTTAAGTATATTGAAGTAGAACAGACCCAAATATATTTCAATGAAAAGACCGTTTTTAATTCTGGCGGCCATGTTTATTGCTGCCGCATCTTACTCACAAAATCTGACAGGACCTAAAGCTAAAAATGCGAAGGTTTCAGAAAGGACAAAGAACTCAGTTGCAGTTGTTTATTATGAGAGCCCTTTAGATTTAATAGGGCCAAAAGCTAAAAATGCAAAGGTTTGGCAAAGGTCGGGAACTCAAGCTTTCATTCATACACGAAAGAATTTTGAAAATCCTAAGGGGTTAAAAGCTAAAAACGTGAAAGTTTGGGAAAACCCTGAATTTTCTGTAACTGGATCAAAAGCTAGTTACATTCTACCAAAATCTATGAGGCCACGTAAATTCTGGTGGCACTAAAAAAAAGTAAAGCCCAGAATTTCTGGGCTTTACTTTTATAAATCTTGTTCTCTTTCTAGCAGTAAGATTGAGCTTTGGGGAACGATATGATATTTTTCTCTTTCATAAATTACCTCAAAAGAACCGTTTAATAAAAAAATTGCTAAATCTCCTTCTTTAGCCTGGAGAGGTACATACCTGACATTTTCTTCTTTATCCATCCAAGGCTCATGATCATCAGTTGCCATAGGTATGGGATATCCAGGGCCTGTTTTAATAATATAGCCTTGTTGAACCTTTTCTTTTTCCTGAACGCCAGGTGGTAAATATAATCCAGACCCAGTTTTTTCATTGGGCTTCTTGAGCTTGATTAAAACTCTATCTCCAACTACGATCAGATTTTTCAACTTATTTTCTGCTGTCAGTTCCATTTTATATTCTTTAGCACAAACAAATAACGGCACCTGTTGAATAACAGATGCCGTTTATAGTTGGTTTATTCGAAACTTATTTCTTGTCTTCGCTTACTTCTTCGTAATCTACATCGGATACTCCGTCGCCAGAGGTACCTTCGTCAGACCCTGCATCGGCACCAGGCCCTTGTTGAGCTCCTTCAGCTCCAGCAGCATTGTACATTTCTTGAGAGGCAGCTTCCCATGCTTTATTCAGTCCCTCCATTGCGGAATCAATTCCTTCTATGTTTTGAGATTGATGAGCAGCTTTCAAAGTTTCAAGTGCAGAACTGATCGCAGTTTTGTTTCCTTCGGAAAGTTTATCTCCGTATTCCTTCAATTGTTTTTCAGTTTGGAATACAAGGCTATCCGCCTGATTCAACTTATCGATTTTTTCTTTTTCAGCTTTATCTGCGGCAGCATTTGCTTCTGCTTCATTCTTCATTCTATCTATTTCTTCTTGAGAAAGTCCTGAAGATGCTTCAATCTTGATTTTCTGTTCTTTTCCTGTACCCTTATCTTTTGCCGAAACATTCAGGATACCATTGGCATCAATATCGAACGTTACTTCAATTTGAGGTACTCCTCTTTGAGCAGGCGGAATATCGGCTAGTTGGAATCTACCAATTGTTCTGTTGTCTTTCGCCATTGATCTTTCTCCTTGAAGAACATGGATGTCTACTGCCGGTTGGTTATCCGCAGCTGTGGAGAATACCTCTGACTTCTTGGTAGGTATCGTGGTGTTAGACTCAATTAATTTAGTAAATACCCCACCCATAGTTTCAATACCAAGAGAAAGTGGAGTAACATCTAGTAGAAGCACATCTTTTACTTCACCAGTCAGTACACCTCCCTGGATTGCAGCACCGATCGCTACAACTTCGTCTGGGTTTACACCTTTAGAAGGCTTCTTTCCAAAGAATTTTTCAACTTCTTCCTGGATTTTAGGGATTCTTGTAGAACCACCAACCAAGATCACTTCGTCTATTTCGGAAGGATTCATTCCAGCATCTGCTAAAGCTTTTTTACAAGGCTCCATAGATCTTCTAACTAGATCTTCAGATAGTTGCTCAAATTTTGCTCTGCTCAATGTTCTTACTAAGTGCTTTGGTCCAGTTTGAGTAGCAGTAATGTACGGCAAGTTTACCTCTGTTGAAGATGAACTAGAAAGTTCGATTTTAGCCTTTTCAGCAGCTTCTTTCAATCTCTGAAGCGCCATTGGATCTTGTCTCAAATCAATTTGCTCTTCGTTTTTGAATTCGTCTGCAAGCCAGTTGATGATTACTTGGTCAAAATCATCACCACCTAAGTGTACGTCACCGTTGGTTGATTTTACTTCGAATACACCATCTCCAAGTTCCAAAACCGAAATATCAAATGTACCACCACCAAGGTCATACACTGCAATTTTCATGTCCTGGTTTTTCTTGTCCATCCCGTAAGCCAAGGCTGCTGCTGTAGGCTCATTGATGATTCTTTTTACTTCAAGTCCTGCGATTTGTCCAGCTTCCTTAGTCGCCTGACGTTCTGAATCATTGAAGTAAGCAGGAACAGTAATTACTGCCTCAGTTACTTCTTGACCTAGGAAATCTTCCGCTGTACTCTTCATTTTTTGAAGAATCATGGCAGAAAGCTCTTGTGGTGTATAAGATCTGTCTCCAATTTTCACTACAATCGTGTCATTGGATCCTTTTTCAACTTTATAAGATGCATGCTTCTTCTCTTCAGAAACTTCAGAGAACTTTTTACCCATAAATCTTTTAACAGAAGATATGGTATTTGCTGGGTTTGTGATAGCTTGACGCTTTGCAGGATCACCTACTTTGCGCTCACCATTTCCGTTGTCAAGAAAAGCTACGATTGAGGGTGTGGTTCTTCTTCCTTCGCTGTTTTGAATGACTACAGGCTCATTACCCTCCATTACGGCTACGCAGGAGTTGGTTGTGCCCAAGTCTATGCCGATAATTTTTCCCATAATTATATGTTTTTTTAGTTGTTTCAATGAATTACTTTCTCCTTTCTTCAATGGATGTGCCATAGCTAAAAAGCGGGTATTTTGTGTCAGATTGTCAGAAAGATTGGCAGAACTAAAAAAAAGCTTTTCCAGATATGTCACTTAAGACACTCGTTTGTTCCAATTATGACAGAGTGTTTATTTTCTTGACTTTCCATTGCAACCTTTAATGTAAAGAATGCATCTACTTCTATATAATGAAGGTTTTTTTCAAAGGAAATAGGGAACGGTGCAAATGGATCTTAGTCTTAGTCTTGGGGATTACGCTTATCCAGGTTAACAATCATTGGGAAGTAATTCCATTTTGCTGGGAATTCTTCAAATCCCAGATTTCTGGTTTTACTTTGAAAGAATATTTAGGTTAATTTATTCATTACAGACTAACTCTCTTATTTTTGAGAATGAATTCAAACCTTAAAATTCAAGACATTTTTATTTACCCAATAAAATCTTTGGGAGGAGTCCGTTTAGAAGAGGCTTGGGTGGAAGAAAAAGGGTTTCAATATGATAGAAGATGGATGCTTGTCACTGAGGATGGCACATTCATTACACAAAGGGAATTTCCAGTTTTGGCATTACTCCAAATTGCCATGGCCCATGATTCTTTATTGGTATATGATAAAAAAAATAGATCGAATCAAATAAGAATTCCCTTTGAAGAAATTTTGGATGAAAAAATCGATGTAAACATCTGGGATGATGTGGTGACGGCGGTAAAAGTTGGATCTGAATACGACCAATGGTTTAGCAAAAAGTTAGGTTTTGATGTGTTTTTAGTCAAAATGCCTGAATCCACTAAAAGAAGGGTGGATCCTAAATATGCCAAAAATGGTGAATCAGTAAGTTTTGCGGATGGGATGCCTTATCTGTTAATCGGCCAATCATCTTTGGATGAACTAAACTCAAGGCTAGATAACCCAGTGCCCATGGATCGATTTAGACCAAACATCGTATTTTCTGGCGGAAAAGCTTACGATGAGGATCATAT
Organism: uncultured Algoriphagus sp.; assembly: GCA_965659625.1. Lineage (GTDB taxonomy): Bacteria > Bacteroidota > Bacteroidia > Cytophagales > Cyclobacteriaceae > Algoriphagus. Next base: position 20,811 of record CBFHWO010000016.1, read on the forward strand.
GAATTCAATAAGAATTGGCGAGTTGGATTTCAGCATAATAAAACCTTGCGCTCGATGTATTATGACCACCGTTAATCAGAAAACTGGAAAAATGGAAAAGGAACCATTAAAGACATTGTCTCGATATCGAGCTGTAAATAACAAGGTGTTATTTGGGCAAAACATGGTGGCTTTGAGTAATGGGAAAATTCAAGTTGGCGATCCTCTGATTTTGAGCTATTAAATGAAATCCCAATACTGAAAAAAGCCGAAAAATCTACTTTTTCGGCTTTTCTGTTTCTGAGAGAATTTTATTTAAAATCTTTTACGGTCTCTATAAATACCTTGACCATTTCCGGATTGATATCAGGATATACACCATGTCCTAAATTGGCAATATGCCGGGCCCCTTTGAATTCCTCCATCATATCAATGGTAGCTTTCCTGACTTGATCCGCATTTCCATATAAAGCCGCAGGGTCTAGGTTTCCTTGTAAGGTTTTTGTAGGACCGATCAGTTTGCGAGATTCCTGAACTCCCATGTTCCAATCAAGCCCGATGGTTTCACAGTTTAATTTTCCCATTTCTTCCCTGGCGAAGAAAGCTCCTTTTGCAAATACCGTTACAGGCGCTTCAGTAATAGCATCACAGATTTGGGAAATGTATTGGTAGGAAAATTCAGCGTATTGTTTAGGTCCAAGAATTCCTGCCCAGCTGTCAAATAATTGAACTAAATCTGCACCTGCTTGGATTTGTGCTTTTAGATAATTGATGGTGCTATCAGTGATCATTTGCAATAATTTATGAGAAAAAACGGGTTCAGTATACAGCATCTCTCTGGCTTTTGAGAAAGTTTTACTTCCACTGCCTTCTACCATGTAAGCAAAAATAGTCCAAGGAGCTCCTGCAAACCCGATCAAAGGAACTCTTCCTGCCAGATTTTTCTTGGTGATTTCAATTGCTTTAATTACATAATCTAAATCGTTTGCTCCATCAGCAATTCTCAACTTTTTTAAATCAGAGTTGTTGCTTACTGTTTTTGGAAAAAGAGGGCCTCTTTTTTCTACCATTTCGTAAGGCAAACCCATTGCTTCAGGGATTACCAAGATGTCCGAAAAAATAATAGCTGCGTCAACTCCTAAAAGATCAACTGGTTGGATGGTAACTTCCGCAGCTAACTCTGGAGTTTGAGCCAATTCTATAAATCCGCTAACACTATCTCGGACAGCCCGGTATTCAGGAAGTATTCTGCCTGCTTGACGCATCAACCAAACAGGTGTCCTTTCAGTTTTCTCCCCTTTGGCTGCTCTTAATAGTAGATCATTTTGTAATTGCATGTCGCAAAGATAACAGCCAATTTAATTTTGGCATTGAAAAATGTCAACATAAAAAAACAGGATTCCTACATGGTAAGAATCCTGTCTGTGATAATCAGTTGGTTTAGATTAATATTTTAATTTTTAGGCTCAATCTTAACGAAATCTTTTTCTTCAATGTTCAGCAATTTCATGGTGCCTTCATAGTCAGAATAATCTATCCTTCCATTGGGGAAGTCAGAAGGAAGGACTACTACCCTGAAAATTTGTCCATCAGTCCATTCTGCTCCAAGCAATGAGTAATCGAGTGGGCCATCTAAGAAAATTGAAAAATCAGCAATAGTATAATCAAAATTATAGATCAGCACCCCTTCTTGAAAGAAGTAGTTTTGGGGAAGGATTCTCCAGACATCTCTACCGTTGTCTACTCCAGAAAGCCTATAAACTAATACTGCATCACTTTCGATTAGGTCTTGAGGGAATTCAAAAAAGTCAGTGAAATCATTTGACTCACTAAAGTCGATTTCAACTTCATAGGTTGTACCAAGAATATTAATTCCCGGCTCTCCTATAGGACCTATTGGTCCTTCTGGACCTACCGGGCCTTCGCAGCCTTGGAAAATAAGAAGACCAATAAGTCCAAAAAGGGCAGTAAAATTTCTCATGTTGGCTTGGTTTATTTTAAACATAGTTCTTTTCACGGATAGAGGTGGATTTAGGTTTGTTAATCCGAGAAACTGGCCGTGTTAAAAAAAGCTAATTAATTCTGGGATTGAATCGGAGCTATGACCTGAATCTCTCCATTGGACACAATTTTATCGATAAATACACCAGTTAAAGTGATGTTATTTTCTTCAGCATATTCTTTCAATTTTTCCTGAACTGTGGTGGGGTTTGGCATCACCCATTTACTGCTTTTAATAGAAGCGAGAAGGTATTTAGTTTCTTCAAAAGCCTTCACTTCAAAGTCAGCAATAGGTAAAGATTGATCAATTCCAATAAAAACTTCTAACGTATCCAACTTTCCTGCTGGCTCACTGTAATAAATAGTATGCAATGAACTGCCAGGATGCAGATTTTTTTGAGCTTCTACTGATTTAAAAACTTGTTCTAAAATAGGATCTTGAGGAGTACCTCTGTAAAATAAACCAACAAGAGTATCTGGCGATTTATCTACCAATTGTATTTCGACCGGGTTATTTCCCCCCAATTGATCAAAGCTCCAATAGCCTATTAAAGTGATTGATAATAAGATAATAAAGGCTATAATAATTTTTTTGCCCATGTCAAAAAAGATACCGAACGCCAATTCCACCTTGGGCTTTCATATGCCCTACACGATCTAATAATTCTACAAAGAGTCCAAATTCGGCAAATACATTCATTGGAAGATCGGAGAAATAATATTCAGATCCGATAAATGCTTCCGGCCCAAAATCAGCATTTACCCGTTCTTCTTTCAGGATATTGCCATTCGATATTTGATCTACCTGATAGCTATAATTAACCCTTGTGGTTCTCAACTGCAGGCCAGCTCCACCGTAAGCAAGAAGGTAACCTTGGGTAATCCCAAAGCTATCCGTGAAATCTTCATGGTACGCCGCTCTTGCATTGAATGAGACGCCTTTTTTGACAGAATGTCCTATGTAAAAAGCATTGGAAGCAGGTGGGTTATTTTCAAAATCTCTCTGGTAATAGCTTGATCCGTTTACACCTGCGCTACCTATCATACCCTCAATAGATATATAATCACTAATGAAGTCTTTATAAGTGATGGAAAAAGGTTCACCAAATCGAATTCCTATTCCTCGCTCCTGAGCAAAACTTAGAATTGGGCAAAATAAAATGAATACTAAAATTTTAAATTTCACGTCGATAATCTATTATGTTGAGTAATGTTTCTGATTAAATAGCCATGGTTTTTAATTGCATTTGATGGAGCTGGGTGTAATACCCACCATGTTCTAAAAGAGATTCGTGGGTGCCGGTTTCTACTATTTCACCCTTATGCAGCACAATTATTTTATGTGCCTTTTGAATCGTCGAAAGTCTGTGTGCAATTACTATGGATGTTCTTCCCTTCATCATCCGATCGATTGATTCTTGGATCAATTCTTCAGTTTCTGTATCCACAGATGAAGTAGCTTCATCTAGAATGATGATTTCAGGATTATAAACCATGGCTCTGACAAAAGATATCAATTGTCTCTGTCCAACGGAGAGTGTTGCTCCTCTTTCCATTACATTGTAATCCAATCCACCGGGAAGTCTTTCAATGAATTTCTTAGCACCAACTTGCTCTGCAGCATCCCAAACTTGCTCTCTCGTTATGGAAGGATTCCCCAGGGTAATGTTATAATATATTGTATCTGAGAAAAGGAAAACATCCTGCAGTACTACTCCAATGTGCTTTCTTAATATGCCTAATTCAAAATCACGAATATCATTTCCATCAATTGAGATTGTTCCTTTATTTATTTCATAGAAACGAGAAATGAGATTGATTATTGAGGATTTTCCTGCTCCTGTCGCTCCAACTAATGCCACTGTTTGTCCATTTTCAACTTCAAAGTTGATGTCTTTCAGGATATAATCTTCGTCATTGTAGGCAAACCAAACATGCTCTAACTTGATGTTGCCTTTGACAGATGTAGGTTTGAAATCACCTTCATTGGCTATATGCTCGTCACTTTCCAATAATTTGAAGATTCTCGAAGAACTGACAACCCCCATCTGTAAGGTGTTGAATCGATCTGCGATCATCCGGATAGGTCGGAAAAAAAGCTGTAAATACATGATAAACGAGATCAAGATCCCTACTTGTAATTCCATACCTAAGACTCCCACAGCACCATACCAAACAACAAGGCCAATCCCAATTGCCTGGATGATTTCAGCGACCGGAAAATAGATTGAATAATAGAGGACTGATCGTATGTGCGCTGTTCTATGTTCTCTATTAATGTCTTTGAATTTTTCAAACTCTCTATCTTCTCTATTGAAAATCTGAACGATGTTCATTCCTGTTATATGTTCCTGGAGGAATGAATTCAGATTGGATACCGCATTTCTTACATCATTGAATGTCACTTTGATTTTCTCTTTGAAAATATAAGTGGAGATAATCATCAGCGGAAGCGTACAAAGACTCACAAGAGTCAGTTTCCAATCGATATAAAACATTACTCCAAGGATCGTGACCAATTGTAATAAATCTCCAATAATCGCGGCCAGGCCTTCGCTGAAAACATCCGCTAAAGTTTCTATATCGGAAACATTTCTAGTCACCAATCTCCCGATAGGGGTATTGTCAAAAAACTTTAATCTAAGTTTTAATAAATGTTTATAGAGATTGACTCGAATATCCTTGATAATTACCTGACCTATCCATCCCGAATAAAAAGTATGTGCCCACTGAACAAAGGCCTGTAAGATCATCAGCCCAAATAAAATGTAGATTATTTTCAATAAACCAGGTCCATCGCCTTTCGCTACGTAATCATCTATGGCTATTTGGATAAAATAAGGTCTTGTTGGGGCAAGTATTGCCAGGGCAATGGTCAAAAATATCAGGAAATAAAATTGTAAACGGTACGGCTTTACCTGCTTGTAAAGTCGATTTAGCACTTTCATGTCTACAATTTCACCGGATGAATGTTTTTCTTTCTCGAGGCTCAAAATCTCTTAGTCTAAATAGATTAGTTCTGGGTATTTTATCCGGCTCAAAAAAAGCCCTCTTGCAGGAGCTGATTTTCCTGCTTTTTTTCTGTCTTTTGATAATATGATTTCATTCATCTCCTCTGGACTTCTTTTTCCAAGTCCAATTTCCATAAGCGTACCAACAATCGCTCTCACCATTCCACGTAAAAAACGATTTGCAGTTATGTGAAATAGCAATTCTCCGTCCCTTTCTTCCCAATGAGCGGAATGTATTTTACAACGAAAATGCTTCACTTCAGTACGAACTTTACTAAAGCACTCAAAATCATCATGAAATAACAACGCTTCTGCAGCTAAGTTCATTTTTTTTACATCAGGGGTAAAATAACTTAACCAAGCCAAATCTTCTAAAAATGGATTTTTTTGAAATATGACTCTATAGAAATAAGATCTGCTAGTGGCATCGAATCTGGCATGACTATTGGCTTTCACTTCTCTGATCCCATAAATGGCAATTTCTTTTGGTAAGATACCATTAATAGCTTTTAAGAAACGAGTTCTATCTATTTCACCATTCCAATCAAAATGGCAAACCTGCATCGCAGCATTTACTCCTGTATCCGTTCTCCCGCTTCCCAAGATTGAAATCTTTTCCCTAAAATAAGTGGAAAGGGCAGATTCGATGCATTCCTGTATTGTGAAAGCGTTCTTTTGAATCTGCCAGCCATGAAATGGAGCTCCTTTGTAGCTTATTTCCAGAAAATATCTCTTGTCCTGATTCATCGGGTGCAAAGATACAATTACAAAGCAAAAGAGGTAGAGAAACCTTTAATCCTTGTGAATGATCTCATAAGCCTGTTTATTTGCAAAAAAAATCAAATCAAATGATTCAACGAGTTCAATCAATATTCTTGTTTTTAGTGGCTGTCTCCATGGGCTTTACGTTAAGCCTTGACCTTTGGCAGCAGGTAGGAATAGATTCAGGGGAAAGCTTTACACTGACAGCTCTTTTCTTGGAAAAATATGACAGTTCTGGAGAAGTGATTCTTTCTGAATCTAAATGGTATTTAGCAGCAATAGCCTCGTTTGTAGGATTCCTAGCGATAATATCCATTTTTCAATTTAGAAACCGAGGCAGACAAATGATGTTGAATATGATCAATTCATTATTTATGGTGGGATTAGTGGCTGCTATCTTTTTGACCACAAATGGAATTAATTCTGAGCTTGGTTTAGCAGATAATGGTGAATATAAAATTGGTTTTTGGACCATTCTCGTTGCGATGGTTTTTAATATGCTAGCCAATAGGTTTATCCGAAAAGATGAAGCCTTGGTGAGATCCGTGGATAGAATCAGATAATTTAAATACGAATATTATCAAAATCAGAAAAAGCCAGCAATTCGCTGGCTTTCCTGTTTTTAAAACCCATGACCTATTTTTAATTTCCTTACCAAAATCTGATTCCTACAGTTGGGTAAAAAGTTTTAAAGTTCTCAGTGGCGATCACACCAACTTGGATGGAGATATTTTTATTCACCTTTCTAGTATAGTAAGCCTGCATAGTGGTGCCACTGAAGAGTTGGCTTTTGCTTTCGTTGACAAGCATTCCTACACCAACCATATTGGCAGTATTGGACTTCGCATCGCTTCGATCCCAACGATATTCTAGGTTTGCAAACCAATTGCTATTGACTTTGATGTTTCTCTCGATCCTTTCAGGAAAGAATACTTTATTAGTGAAGGAGGCTCCGATATTAAATTTCCGGAAATTGAACATCATCCTTCCTCCGACTACCGGCGTAAACTCACCTCCGGTGAAATCCATTCCAATCACTGCGCCCAGTTCCAATTGATCCACATAAGGAAGATAGTCTCTTTGCAGATCTAGAATGACAGCATCTACTTTCGTTTGGGGATATTCTTCACTCAGTCGATAAACCAAAGTTTTGAATTCAGGGAATTCAGTAGTTTTCTGCAAAACAGCACCGAATTTTTCTTCTAAATCGCTGAGCTTATACTCTGTGTCATTAAATAGTAGCAGTAACTTGCCTTCATTCGGAAAGTCAAAAGCTAGGGTGTCTGTGACTGGAAAGTCCTCATTCAGCTTTTCAAGGTAGCTTCCAAAGGGTTTATTTTCGATTTCCTGGGCCAATGCTACTTGGCAAAAAAGCATAGCTATTCCAGTGAGAAGTGTAAATCTTTTCATTTTCAGTGTGTTTTTTAAAAGATTAGTTTTTGATTTCTAAAGTGACTTGGCCAATTTTATCAGTTGAGGCTGTTTGTCCCAATTCGGAGTATTGACGCCCATATGGAGTTTTTAGCTGAATTCCCGGTTTAAGCTTGCTCCATGAAATGCTGACTTGATGCAATGTTTTTGTTGGTTCTCGCTCAGGCAATGGAGGGATGATCAGTTCTGATTTGAATGTTAGTTTAAATCCCAAATCAGCTAAACTTCGATTAGGAAGCTCGATAGGGACAGTCGTTTCTCTCTCTATCGATTGCTTTTTCGAAGGAATGTTTTTAGTTTCTTTTGTCTTAGTCTCTTCAGAGATCACTAAAGTTTGTTCTGTTTTAGGAGCGATTTTTTCAAAAGTAGAACTCGATGTTGGATCAAGTTGATGGTTAACAGATATCAATTCAGTTACAGGGTCGTTAGCTCTAAACTGAAAATAAATTATCCCAGAAAGGGCCATTAACATCGCAAAAGAAGCTGCCACCATCCCATATTTCCAAAGTGGACTTACAGGTGCTTTTTGATCTAATTTTCTTTCAATTGAAGCCCAAAGATCAGCATTTGGTATTTTCAAAGGAAGCTTAAGGACATGCTCTTCAACCTGAGAATCGAAATCCTTCCGCTGTTGGATTTTACCCCAAAGGTCTTGTTTTGGAAAATGTTCTTTCATGCCTGAAGGAGTTTAGTAATTCGTTTCTTCAAAAGCGTTTTAGCATAATGCAATTGGGACTTTGAGGTGCTTTCAGAAATCCCCAGAAGTTCCGCTGATTCCTGGTGAGAATAGCCCTCTACAGAAATTAAAAGAAATACTGCCCTAGCTCCATTTGGTAAACTTTGGATGGCCTGATCAAGTAAATCTGCATCAAACCACGAATCAAAATCTTCTGTAGTTTCAGATTCATTATTTTCAATCTGTTCAAAGCGAATTCTCTTTTTGCTCTCTTGGATTGCCTTTCGAACTGTGATAGTTTTCATCCAAGAAATCAGTGCCTCAGGATGTTCCAGTTTTCTGATATTTTGAAATATCTCCACATACGCATCCTGCAAAACGTCATTAGCCTCATCTTCATCCACCAAAACCCGGTAGCAAATAGAAAACAACATTCCTTTTGTTAATTCAAAAAGCTGAAACTGAGCTGACCTTTCTTGTCGAATGACTTTAGATATCAGATTGGAATCAATTTTTTGAATGCTCATTTTTTTGCTGTCTAGTTAAAAGAGGCTAAAACAAGGAAAAAGGTTGGAAGTGCTGTTAAAAAACTTTTCCTGAAACACCCCTACTTATTTGGGGGTAGAAGTTTCTTCAGAAATTAAGGCTTTAAATCCTATCAGAAACATTTTTGAAGAATCCTTAACATTTAAATTAGTGGGAAAATTTAGACTGAGTTGGATGATTTTTGAATTTTAATAAAACTGCAACTCCTTAAAAACCACTTTTTGGGCTTACCTAACTTCCAAAAAGAATTTTATAATGTTAATTTCAACTTCTTATTTTTCACAAAATAATTGCTTTTCAAATGAGACTTGAGACTTTAGCCATACATGGAGGAAATATTATTACTGATTCAGAAAAACCGGTAATTCAACCAATCACACTCAGCACTACTTTCATCCATCAAGAGGATTCCATGATCTATTCGAGGGCTAATAATCCAAATAGACATTCTTTGGAGCAGTTATTGGCAAAGTTGGAGAAAGGAGCTGATGCAGCTGCATTCAGTTCTGGTAATGCTGCCGGAGTTTCAGTTTTCCAGGCCTTGGAGCCAGGATCGCATATTATTGCTCCAGACGATATGTATCATGGATTGAAAAAGGGAATTCTGACTTTATTTGAGGGGGTTCTAGAAGCCACATTTGTGGATATGACCGATCTAGAAAAGGTAAAAAATGCTTTTCAGGAGAATACCAAACTGGTGTGGGTTGAAACACCTTCAAATCCACTTTTAAAAATTACAGATATCAAGGCAATTTCTGATTTAGCCAAGTCTCATGAAGTAATATTGGCTTGTGATAATACGTTTGCAACACCTGTCTTTCAGAACCCGATTTTATTGGGGGCAGATATAGTCATGCATTCCAGTACAAAATATTTTGGTGGCCACTCAGATATTCTTGGAGGTGCATTAATCACAAGGAAGAAAGATGCTTTTTGGGAAAAGATTAAGAATGTACAAACCACGGGAGGTGCGGTACCTTCTCCAATGGATTGTTATTATTTGTGTAGAAGTATTAAAACACTTCCCTACCGAATGAAAGGTCATGCAGAACATGCGATGGTTTTGGCAAATTATCTTTCTCAAAATAAGAAAATCGAAAGAGTCTTTTACCCGGGTTTAAAAGAACATCCTGGTCATGAGATTGCATCTAGGCAAATGACTGGGTTTGGAGGGATTCTTTCATTTCAAGTGAAAGGTGGTGCCGATGCAGCAGATTTGCTGATTTCAAAATTGAAATATTATACTAATGCGACCAGTTTGGGGGGAGTAGAAAGTTTAATAGAGAGAAGGGCAGCTTCAGAAGGTCCTGATACCTTAACACCCCAAAATCTAATTCGACTTTCCGTCGGGTTAGAACATTTAGATGATTTATTAGAGGATATTGATGAGGCTCTAAAATGAAAAAGGCCACCAATAAATGGTAGCCTAATTTTCTTAAGAGAACTTAAGGTGGTGATTTAATCAACTTTTAATCATTTAATTTTCGTTTAAATTAAATGCTTTTTTATTAATATAAAATTCATTTTAATATAATTTTCTAAACTGTTGTATGAATTTCTATTCATTCTTTATCGAAAAAGATTAATTAAAGCAGGAGTAATTAGGGGTAGAAATGTTTTTTTTAGTTCAAAAACTACCAATTATAAAGGCATAAAATGTTTTAAGTCACAAAAAAAGGCAGTCATCGCTGCCTTTTTTTGTGACTTGGGTTTTTAATTTTCCGGGTACCAATTTCTTAGTCTTACATCTACTCCAGGTGCTTTTGAGTTGACCACTG
>CBFHWO010000016.1:31004-110063 GCA_965659625.1 uncultured Algoriphagus sp.
TGACTTGGGTTTTTAATTTTCCGGGTACCAATTTCTTAGTCTTACATCTACTCCAGGTGCTTTTGAGTTGACCACTGTTTTGAATTTTTCTACATCGGCTAGACCATCTCCCCCTCTAAAGTGATAGGGGTAAACTATGGCTGGTTTAAAATCTGAAACTGCATCGGCTGCTTGATCTACATCCATGGTGTAGGGAAGGTTCATACATACAAAAGCTACGTCAATTCCGCTTAATGAACGCATTTCAGGAATATCTTCTGTATCACCGGAAAGATAAACTTTCTTTCCACCCATTTCTAAAATATAGCCATTTCCTCTCCCTTTGGGGTGTCTGCTATCGTCAGTTTCAGGCAAGTTATACATCGGTATAGCTGAAATGGTGATCCCCGAAATAGTTTCTTTTTGTCCGTTATTCAATACTTGAACAGATTTTCCAGATCCTGCAGGAAGCTTTTCAGCAACTGCTTTAGGAGCAATTATAATTGCATCGCTTAAATCTAATCCATCGAGAGTCTCTTGATTGTGATGGTCGCCATGGATATCAGTAATTAACACCAAGTCAGGTTTTTTTTGACCATCAAAAACGGAGGCACCTCCATATGGGTCCACGTAAATTGTTTTGCCTTGATATTCCAAAACAACCGTTCCATGTAAGATTGGAGTTACTTTGATATCTCCTGAAGAAGTAGCAATCAAATCCTGTCCGAAAGAAGAGGATGAGATCAAGAAAAATAGGATGAATACTTTTTTCATTTTAGTTAGTTTTTAAAGCTAACCTTTAAGGTAACGATCTTGTTTTTAGAATTGAAATTGAATAAAATCAATTTACACTAAATCTTAAGGAAATTGATATTTGAAAATCAAAATGCCGAGTAAGTTGAGGTTTGACTTGGACTATCTAGTCAGAAGTCTGATTTTTTATGAAATAATTAGTATATTCTTCTACTTTTCGAATTTTCAACTAAATAAAAATTTCGGTGCAGCCATTGGAAATGATTCTAGGTCGACAGTTTGCAGACAGCATGAGTATGCCTGTTTTTTTAGTTGACACTGAAGGGACATTGGTTTTTTATAATGAGCCAGCGGAATCAATCTTAGGAGTAAGGTTTGGGGAAACTGGAAGTATGCGAGTTGAGGAATGGTCCACCATATTTACTCCTACTGATGAGGAAGGTAAGCCACTACCCCCAGAAGGACTACCATTAGTTCAGACATTAACACATAAAAAGCCAGCTCATGGATCTTTTTACATCAAGAGTTTAAAAGGTGAAAATCATTTTATTACAGTTACTTCCTTCCCTTTGGAGGGAAGGCCTAATAGGTTTTTAGGAGCTTTGGCACTATTCTGGAATTCTAATTTCTCATGATCATAAAAGTATGGGGCTGTAGGGGATCTTTACCTTCTCCGGGGCCAGAAAATATTACTTATGGAGGAAATACCTCTTGTGTACAAGTGATTAAAAAAGACATTTGTATCATATTGGATGGTGGATCTGGTATTCAGAGACTTGGAAAGTTTTTGGAGCCTGGTTTTTCCGAAATCCATATTTTACTTACTCACTTGCATATTGATCATACCATGGGACTTGGTTTTTTTCAACCATTGTACGATCCTAAAGTAACGGTACATCTATGGGGGCCTTCCACAACAATAGAACCTTTATTGAATAGACTTCGAAGGTATTTTTCTCCACCCTTGTTTCCAGTAAGAATGAATGATCTTCCAAATCATCCTGTCATTCACGAAATAGACAATTCGGAATTTGAGATTGGTGAAGTGAAGATAAAATCAAATTACATTTGCCATCCAGGGCCAACTTTGGGGTTTAGATTGGATGATGGAGATAGTGTTTTTACCTATATGCCAGACCATGAGCCTGCTTTAGGGTCTTCAAATTTTCCTTTTGATCCAGAATGGACTAGTGGGTATGAGCTTGCGAGGAACGCTGATTTGTTGTTCCATGATGGGGAATATACAGCTGAAGAATATAAAAAGCGAGTTGGGTGGGGGCACAGTTCAATTGACGGAGCGATAGATTTTGCTAGACTTTGTTGTGTACGAAAACTGAGTATTTTTCATCATGATCCTTTAAATTCTGATGATAGACTCGAAGAAATTTTCAATGAAAGTATGGCTTTGAAAAATCCACAATTTATGGTTGAGCTTTGTAAAGAAGGAGCAGTTTTTAATTTAGGTGGAGAGGAATAATTTCAGCCGGCCCAACCTTCTCTATCCAAACTTCTATATTGAATTGCTTCAGCCAAGTGCTCTACTCGTATAGCTTCGGAGCCTGAAATATCAGCTATTGTTCTTGCCACTTTTAATATTCTGTCATAAGCACGTGCAGATAGACCAAGTCTTTCCATTGCTGTTTTTAATAATGCTTTTCCGGCCTCATTTATTTGACATACTTCTTTTACCTGATGGGAAGGCATCATGGCATTGCAAAATACCTCAGGGTTGTTTTTAAACCTTTCTTTTTGTTTTTCTCTCCCAAGGATTACCCGTTCTCGAATAACTTGACTCGACTCAGTTTTCCGTGTAGAAGTCATTTCCTCAAATTTTACCGGAGTTACTTCCACATGTAAATCAATTCGGTCCAATAAAGGCCCAGAAACTTTATTTAAATATCTCTGTACTATTCCCGGACCGCAAACGCATTCTTTTTCTGGGTGATTGTAATATCCGCAAGGACAAGGATTCATACTAGCGATTAACATAAAGTTAGCAGGATAATCCACCGAGATTTTTGCTCTGGAAATGGTAACTTTCCTTTCTTCTAATGGCTGTCTCATTACTTCCAAAACGGTTCGTTTGAACTCTGGTAATTCGTCTAAAAACAATACCCCGTTATGTGCTAAAGATATTTCTCCCGGTTGCGGATTTCCACCTCCACCTACTAATGCCACATCAGAGATAGTGTGATGAGGACTTCTGAACGGTCTCTGAGCAAGTAAACTTCCATTTCTACCGAGTTTTCCAGCAACAGAGTGAATTTTAGTGGACTCTAAAGCTTCTTGAAGTGTCATTGGAGGTAAAATGGAAGGAAGTCTTTTCGCTAGCATGGTTTTTCCAGCACCTGGTGGACCTATCATGATCACATTATGGCCACCTGCTGCTGCAATTTCCATGGCTCGCTTGATGTTTTCTTGTCCTTGAACATCCGCAAAATCAAATTCACTTTCATTTAAGGAATGATAAAAAATATCTCGAGTATCCGTTATCAAAGGGTCGATTTTTAGATCTCCTTGCAGAAACTGGGAAGCTTCCTCCAAACTTTCTACAGGAATGATATCAAGATTATTGACAATAGAGGCTTCTTGAGCATTTTCCTTAGGGAGGATAAACCCTTTAAATCCTTGTTTTCGGGCTTCTATAGCAATAGGTAAAACTCCTTTAATTGGTCTGAGTTGACCATCAAGAGCGAGTTCGCCCATGATAATATAATTTCCAATCTCAGGGAATTCTACCTGCTCAGATGCTTGAAGAATTCCAATTGCGATAGGCAAATCGTATGATGAACCTTCTTTTCGAATATTTGCCGGGGCTAAGTTGATTACGATTTTTTGCCTTGGCATTCTATATCCAAAATACTTCAAAGCAGATTCTACTCTCTGCTGAGATTCTTTCACAGCTGAATCGGGCAATCCAACCATGAAAAAACTGGTTCCTTGCCCTACATTTACTTCAATAGTGATCAAATTTGCATCTACGCCTGATACAGCACTTCCAAAAGTTTTTGCTACCATAGTTAGAAAAAAAAGGAAACCAGTTTGGCCTCCTTAATATACAGTTTTAGGAAAATTAAACTTGTATTCTTCAATAAAATTTAATTTTTAGTGGAATTAAAACTCCATTTTACTCATTAAAATTCTGTCTTGGTTTAATACCTGAATTCTCTGAATCGAATGGTTTAGCTTCTTTTGGCTTTGAAGAAGTCGCTGTTTCAGGATTTTCCAGATCATACAACTTAGCTTTCAACTTGTTCATTTCAGCTTCTTTTTTTGTTAATAAATCTTTCTGGCCTTTTAAAGCTAAATAGGAAGCAACCCATGAAAGTAAAAACAACAGAAAACCTACCAGCAGAATTTTTACAAGTCCGTCAGAAGTGATCTCATCCATGCCAAACATGCCGCCCAAGGTATTGAAAGCCATAAAGAAAATAAGATAGGCTGCGAAAAAGATCAGCAGGGCTATTTGGGTAATTTGATGGAATTTTCTCATTGCAACTAATATTTTTACTAATATACTAAACCGACTGAATACTCGAAAGTTTCTTATACAACCCTTCTTTCTCAAGTAATTCCAAATGAGTTCCTCTTTGCACAATTTCTCCTCTTTCTATCACAAGAATTTCATCAGCATGCTGAATGGTACTAAGCCGGTGTGCGATTACTAAAGTAGTTCTATTGGCCATTAATTTTGTAAGTGCTTCTTGAACTAAAAGTTCTGATTCGGAATCTAAAGCTGAGGTAGCCTCATCAAGAATCAAAATAGGAGGATTTTTCAAAACTGCCCTTGCAATACTGATTCTTTGCCGCTGACCTCCAGAAAGCTTTGATCCACGCTCGCCTATGGAGGTTTGATAGCCCATTTCCATTTGGGAAATAAACTGATGAGCATTGGCTATTTTAGCAGCTTCCATTACTTGGTCCTCCTGTACATTTTCAATCCCAAATGCGATGTTATTGTAGACAGTGTCATTGAATAAGATGGATTCCTGAGTTACTATACCCATCAGAGATCTTAAATCTTCAATTTTGAAGTCTTTTAAATTAATACCATCCATTAGAATTTGACCAGCGCTAGGGTCGTAAAATCTGGGAACAAGATCTGCTAAGGTAGATTTACCTCCGCCAGAGGGGCCTACTAAAGCAATTGTCTTTCCTCGTTCCAAAATGAAATTGATGTCTCGAAGAACTAATTGTTCTTGATAGGCGAAACTTACATTTTCGAACTTAATTTCTTTATCAAATGAGATTAACTGCGCGGGATTCGATGGGGAATTTATTTTTGAGGAAGTGTCTACAACTTCAAAGATTCTTTCTGCAGATGCGATCCCTCTTTGAATGCTGCTAACAGCTCGTGAAATCTCTTTGGCAGGGTTAAGAACCTGTGTGAAAATAATAATATACGTAATAAAGTCACTGGCTCCCAATTGAGAATTTCCGCTCAAAACCAAGCTTCCACCGTAAACCAAAATTCCGGCGACCACAGAAACTCCCAAGAACTGAGAAATCGGGGATGCTAATTCATTTTTTCGAGCCATGTTAATATTCACACCAGAATAGTAATCCGTTTCCTGATCGAATTTCCTCCTCATGAAATTTTCGGCATTAAATGCTTTGATTACTCGCATTCCACCCAGAGTTTCATCGAGGATGTTTACCAGCCGACCCAAAGACTGCTGGCTTTCTACGGCTTTCTTTTTTAACTTTCTTGTAATACCCCCAATGATTGCGCCTGTGATAGGAATGATAAGAATGGTAAAGAATGTAAGCTTGGCAGACATGAAAAATAAGACTGCAAAGTATAATATGATGGTAGCAGGCTCTCTGAAAACCACTCTTAATGATTGAACAATAGTATTCTCTACCTCTTGAACATCATTTGTCATCTTAGACATCAAGTCTCCTTTTCTTTCATTGGAGAAATATCCAATGTGAAGTTTACTCACTTGACTGAAAATATCCATCCTCATTTTCTTGATCACTACCGCTCGGACTTTTGCTAAAACAACACCTGAGAGATAGGTGAAAAGATTGGAAAGGAATACGGATATTACTATGATAATACAGACATATAAAAGTGTACCCAGTCTACCATATTCTTCCGCCACTTTGAGAAAGTTATAATTGAAAAGGTGCGTGAAATAATTGATGGAAAAGCTGAAATCAGGCTTTTGCTGGTAAGCAACCAATGTTTCTGGGTCCACTTGCTCAAAGATCACATCAAAAAGTGGCTTCAAAAGCGTGAAGTTCAATAATCCAAAAACGATGGAAAGGAAAGCGTATATTAAATAAACCGGAACAAATCTTCCATAAGGCTTGGCATAGGCCAATATCCGCAGGTATGTTTTCATGTATATAAATCCTGGAAATAAGGCCGCAAGTTACGGAAAATCCAATGGCGTTTTTTTAATAGTTATAATCAGGTCTTGTGAAGTTCCAGCGAAATGCCAGCTGCATATAGTTACTTGCTTCCGGACTTTCCAAATTTTGAGCTGTTCTTCTTCTAAACGTATGAGAGGCATCGATGAAGAAATTGTGTCGCAACATATAACTCGCATTGAGATTCGTTTGAAGAATTTTGTTTTCGATACCTTGTCCTATTTCATTTCCAAATAAACCGGTAGGACTTCCTTCTAATCTGTTCTTCAGGACATCACCACCCCAATTTGTTTCTTCATCAGGGTCGGCACCATACAATTGGTACATGCTCTGTAAAGTCAAATTTAATTTTGGTAAGGGCTGGTATCTAATAATGTTTATGAATTCTCTGAAATTTGCACCCCTCGGGTGGGTAAGAGGTGTGCGCCAATTGCTGTAAGATTGGTAGTTAATTTTTTCCTGAAATGTATAGGGGCGTGCTGAGTTATATTCAAGCTGGAGGTCTAAATTGGAAACTGAAAACAAATCAATGTATTTGAATCCTGCTTGAATCCCGTATTTATTTCGTTTTGAGCCTTCTCCATCTTGTCCAAAAAATTCAGAGAAAACGAATTCATCCAGCGCAAACTGACCATAAAGCTGCATGCCAGGATAAAGATTCCATTTCCCATCTAAGCCAAGCATAACTTTGTCGGGAGTGCCAAGGGATTGCTCCACCCAGCGAAAGAAGACTAAAGGATTAAAGTAATTGAAATCCACTTGATCAGTCATGACAGATTCAAAGAATCCTAGATTGATCTTTTTCCCGATATTAAAACCTAAACGATGAAATGAAAACCATTTCTGGGGATATCTGCCATCGGTTGGTCTTCCTCGGTCATAATCCACATCGGCAGTCATTTGAGTCCAAATATTCGTTAACTGGAATTTCCAGACTCGTGTATTGAATTTGACAAACATGTAAGGATTGGAAAAATCCGATAAAAGGAAGGAGCGGTAACCTTCCCCGATAAAATTCCTATCATGCCCTACTTGTACCTGAATATGTTTGGTTATATCAAAACTTACATGACCCAAGGCTGAAAAATAACTATAGCCGTCTGAATTATATTCCTTCCAGAATCCTTCACCTGGTACTGCTCCGTTGTATTCTGCATAGCCTTTCACCCAACTTGGGAAAAAAGCTTCCGAAGAAGTGAAATAAGTATAAAAGCCAACTTTTTTGTCTATCGATCCCCGCAATACGACTCCTCGGGAAAGGCGGTTTGGATTTTGGTCATTATCAGGTTCTATACCTCCGTTTAGATAGATTACCGGACTCACATGTATGTCAAAATCCTCGCTATAATAATGGGCAAAGTCTCCAGGCCTTTTATATAGTCCTTTTAGAAAAGGTTTTTTGGACTCAGGAGTTTCATGGCTGACAAATTCCCAATTATCCTGACTTAAATAGGCCAAGTTAAACTCATCTACGCGAGTACGAGAGACAGAATCTGCGACTAGGCTATCTAAGAACTTGGCTACGTCATCTCTGCGAAAAGGCTTGGTTCCACTTCGGAAAACCGGATTGTTCGTCCCTCCAAGGATTTCATATCGATCTATCAAGTGATAATAATCCCTATTATAAGGAATGTATGACCCTTGTGCTGAAACTAATAACGGACTTAAAAGAAGTCCCAGAAATATCAAACATGAAATACTAGGTGATAAGAAGGAAGTTTTTTGCATCGATGTAAAACTAAAAAAAGCGTATGATTCTTAAAATAAGGCAGTATTTTTGGATTTCAATACCAAAGATCAAGGATTTTAATAATTCATTAAGAAATACTTGAGAAAGATTTTGTGGAATTTCTGAAAAAGGGTAACTTTGTGCCTCATTTGAAAAAGGTATAATAAAACTAACGATACAATGAAAGCCGATATTCATCCAAACTACAGAGACGTGGTTTTCTACGACACTTCTAGCGAGTTCAAGTTTTTGACCAAGTCAACTATCGAAACCAGCGAAACAATCGTTTGGGAAGATGGAAACGAATATCCTGTGTTTAAAATAGAAGTGAGCTCTCAATCTCACCCTTTCTACACTGGTAAGAAAATGATGCTTGATACAGCTGGTCGAGTTGAGAAATTCAACAGAAGATACGCTCAGAAGAAGTAATCCTTCCACAACACATTCTAAAAAGTCTTCCGGAGCATGGATTCCGGGAGACTTTTTTATTTTTGCCCTATGGATAATTTGTTATTGTTTGATGATCCGGCCATTCGGGGGTCTCTGCTACCTTTTACTTTTACCAGACCAGTGGCGGAAATTCGTGTTGGGATTTTGAAAATCTCAGAAAAGTGGGAGATGTACTTAGGGAGAAAAGCTTCTTTTCTGACTCAGAATTACCTTAAAAGCAAATTTGAAAGAACTCCTGGAGACAAGTTGGCAATCAATGGTGCTTGGCTTCCGGGAGAGAAAGATATCTTAGCAATAAAACAGCTAACAAAAAGCCAGTCCCTTTATTTTGGCAAAACATTGCTGGCATCCTACATCGGTGAAACCGAAAAGAACTTGGATGCTGCCAAGGAAAAGGAAGTAATTCAACTCAATTTTGAGCCCGACCTGCTTCAAAAGACTTGGAATATCTTTCAATTCAACGGGTTTCAAATCCGTGCTGACTTTGAATTAATAAGGAAAGGAAGGGAGTCACAGAAAATCTCAGATCCTTACACTTTAACCTATAATCCAGCAGAGATCTTTATTGAAGAGGGAGCCGTCATCAAAGCTGCAGTTTTAAACGCTGAAAACGGTCCGATTTATATTGGAAAAAATACAGAGATTCAAGAAGGATCTTTGATACGGGGACCGTTTGCGCTTTGCGAAGGATCCACTGTCAATATGGGAGCGAAACTCAGAGGTGATACAACTGTCGGACCTTATTCCAAAGTAGGAGGAGAAATTTCCAATTCAGTCATTTTTGGTTTTAGCAATAAGGGTCACGAAGGCTTTTTAGGGAATTCAGTAATTGGGGAATGGTGCAATCTTGGTGCTGATACAAATACGAGCAACCTCAAAAATAATTATACTCCGGTAAAACTTTGGGATTATACAAAAGGAGGGTTCTCAACGACAGATCTCCAATTTTGTGGATTGATGATGGGAGATCATGCCAAATGTGGGATCAATACCATGTTTAATACTGGAACAGTAGCTGGAGTAGGAGCAAATATTTTTGGAGGGGGGTATCCCAAAAACTTTATTCCTTCTTTTTCTTGGGGCGGAGAGAAAGGACTCTCGACCTATCAATTCCATAAATTTGAAGAAACTGCGAAAGCTGTAATGGGACGGAGAAAGATGGAATGGACAAAAAAAGATGAAGAAATCTTGAAATGGATTTTTGAATTAACCAAAACCTATAGAATTTGGGAGACATCTTCCTGATAATAATAAACCATGCTGTTTGCTGAGATACCGGGCTTACCCGAAACCAAAGAAAACCTGATCAATGCTGTCAAAAACAATCACTTGGCACATGCATTACTTTTTCACGGACCAGAGGGTTCCGCCAGCTTAACCATGGCTTTGGCTTTATCCACTTACCTTTTTTGCCAAAACCCTGGGGAAAAGGATTCTTGCGGGGAATGTTCTTATTGTAAAAGGATGGAAAAGTTAATTGTTCCGGATTTGAACTTTGCATTCCCTTCTATCTCCAAAGACAAAGAGGGAGATGAAGAAGAAAATATTAATCAACTTGCAAATTGGAGGACATTTGCCTTAGGGCAACCTTATGGAAATATTCATGATTATATTTATTTCAACAGTTTTGAGAAAAAGCAACTGAATATTTCCAAAGGAGCAGCAAGAAAGATTATTCAGTCTTTATCCCTGATGTCTTTTGAAGGAGGATATAAAATTATGTTGATTTGGGGAGTAGAATATTTGCACCCTTCTGCGGCAAACTCACTCCTTAAAATCATAGAGGAGCCACCAGCAAAAACGGTCTTTATGCTGATTACTTCGCAGCCCGATCAACTATTGACGACCATATTATCGAGAACCCAGAAAGTGATGGTCCGTGCTTTTTCTGATGAAGAAGTGAAGACACATTTGGTTGATTCAGGACAATGTGATTTGAAATTGGCGGAACAAATTTCAATGCTTGCTGATGGGGATCTCAGAGCGGCTTACAGATTAGTAAATGAGGTGGTAGATGAGCAAGTCAGTAAAATCAGAGAATGGTTTTTGCTTTGCTACAGTAAAAAACTGAAGGACTTATTTAATCTCGCTGATAATTTTCACAAAGCAGATAAGGAAGCTCAAAAGTCTTTGATTTTGACAGGATTGAATGTGTTGAGAGAAATCATGCTCAAGAATGTCAACTTGGAAGAACTTTTGAGGACCACAGGTGAAGACCGTGGATTTATAGATAAAATCAGTGGAAAAGTTCTGGATGAAAACCATGTGCTGGAATTATATGAGTCTTTTAATAAGGCCCATTATCACTTAGAGAGAAACGGAAACGCGAAAATGATCTTTACAGACCTATCCATGAAAGTGCTTCTTTCTATGGCCAAAACTAATTGAGACGAAATGAAAATTATTGGGAGAAAAGAGAAGATTTCGATTCCAGAATTTAACCTCAAACTCGTGTGGGCTAAAGTTGACACAGGGGCATTCACGAGTAGTATTCATGCAGAAAATATACAGGTAGTTGAAAAAGATGGGAAACAAATCCTTTCCTTTCAAGTTTTGATGCCGGAGCATAAATCCTATTCAGGAAAAACATTAGAATTTGATAAATTCCGGGAAAAGCTGGTCAAAAATTCTTTTGGACAAACAGAAAGTCGGTATTTAATTGAAGTTACTTTCCAATTAGCAGGAGAGGAGTATCCCGCGGAATTCACACTTTCCGACAGGTCAAGTATGCGAAATGCAGTATTACTTGGAAGAAAAATCCTCAAGAATAGATTTCTAGTGGATGTATCCGGTTATAACCTTGCCAAAATTTATCGTCAAAAGGCGAAGTAAAATCAACTTACACCTTTTGAAAAAAACACGCTCATGAAAATTGCAATCCTTTCTAGGAACCCAAATCTTTACTCTACCAAAAGACTTTACCAAGCCATCACGGAAGCTGGTCACGAAGGCTTGATTATTAATCATAGCATTTGTGATATAATAATCGAACAAGAAGGTCCGTCTATTATTTACAAAGGAGAAAAGATTACTGATGTAGATGCAATTATTCCGAGAATAGGAGCGTCAGTTACTTTTTATGGCACAGCCGTAGTGAGGCAATTTGAGCTGATG
Organism: uncultured Algoriphagus sp.; assembly: GCA_965659625.1. Taxonomy (GTDB): domain Bacteria; phylum Bacteroidota; class Bacteroidia; order Cytophagales; family Cyclobacteriaceae; genus Algoriphagus. Next base: position 42,409 of record CBFHWO010000016.1, read on the forward strand.
GGGTCATTTTCGGTAGTAAACTCACAAGCCATCGTTCGAAGTCGAGATAAGTTGAGAAGCTTGCAAATATTATCCAAAGAAGGTCTTGGGATGCCTAAAACGGCATTTACTAATTTTTCAAAAGGGGGTGAAAAGCAGATTATTGAACATGTAGGAGGAGCTCCTTTAATTATTAAACTTTTGGAGGGTACGCAAGGGCTAGGCGTTGTATTAGCTGAAACCAAAAAGGCTGGGCAATCTGTCATTGAAGCTTTTCATGGATTAAAAGCAAGAATCATTGTCCAAGAATTTATTAAAGAGGCGAAGGGAGCCGATATCCGAGCGTTTGTAGTGAATGGGAAAGTTGTAGGAGCCATGAAGCGACAGGGGGCTGAGGGAGAATTTCGTTCTAACCTACATCGAGGAGGAATGGCGACCGTGATTAAATTATCACGTGTTGAAAGAGCCGCAGCCTTAGGCGCAGCCAAAGCATTAGGTCTGGATGTTGCCGGTGTGGATATGCTTCAATCTGCTCGAGGCCCACTAATCTTGGAAGTGAATAGTTCGCCTGGACTAGAAGGAATAGAAAAAGCTACTGGACTGGATATCGCCAGTGAAATCATCAAATTTATAGAAATGGGAGTTAATAAAAAGATTTCCGGTAGACTAAGCAATCAATGAGTAAAGTGATCAAAATAGGCACTCGGGGAAGTAAACTCGCGCTTTGGCAAGCTTATCATATAGAAGATCTACTCCAAAAGTCAGGTTTGGAAACAGAAGTTGTCACTATAGACACAAAAGGAGACCAAGTGCTGGATGTGTCGATTTCAAAGATAGGTAGCAAGGGAGTATTTACTCAGGAGTTGGAGGATCAACTTTTAGATGGCAGGATTGATATTGCAGTACATAGTGCAAAGGATATGCAGTCTAATTTACCTGAAGGGTTTGAAATCATTGCTTTCACCGAAAGAGAAACCGAAAATGATGTGATTGCTTCTAGGAATAAAGAAATCTCATTATCGGATAACTCTAAATCTTTGGTTTTAGGGACTTCTTCGACTAGAAGAGTAGCCACTTTAAAGCATTTTTATCCCCATGTAAAAACAGTAGAGGTGAGAGGAAATTTGCAAACTCGAATCAGAAAAATGGAAGAGGGACTGTGCGATGGCTTATTGCTTGCCTATGCAGGGGTTCATAGAATGGGCTATGATGAAATGATCGTTGAAAAGCTGAGTTTAGACGAATTTACACCTGCAGTGGGGCAAGGTTCTGTCGCTATTGAAGTTTCAAAAAACTTGGATGAAAATGTGAAAAATCAAATTGTAGCTGCGTGCAATCATCCTCAAACAGAAATAAAGTTAAGAGCAGAACGTGCTTACTTGCGTGTGTTAGAAGGCGGATGTAGTATACCAGTTTTTGCTTTAGCCTCTATTGAAGGAGACCAAGTTTCTTTGGTAGGAGGAATAGTAAGTCTAGATGGACAAAAAAGAATTAGTATAGAAGTAAAAGGGGATAAAGTAAACCCTGAAGCTATTGGTGAAAGATTGGCGGCAGAGGTTTTTGCAGCAGGTGGCAAAACCATCTTGGATCAAATAAAATCTAGTTTAAATAAGTAATGAACAAATTGAAATTAATTTTCTTGGCTTTGCTATTGATTAGCTCCTTTGCATGTGCTAGTGAAAAAGATTATGTCGCCACGATTGAGACAAGGCATGGGAAAATTGTTGCGATATTTTTTGATGATACACCTATTCACAAATCAAATTTTATTTCTTTGGCAGAGGAAGGAAGGTTTGATTCTACAGAGTTTCATAGAGTGATGAAAGGTTTTATGGCTCAAGGAGGAGATGTTTTCACGAAAGAGGAATTACCTCCGGCTGATTGGCCTACTTTACCTGCAGAAATTAATTCAAATCATTTTCACAAGCGGGGGATGATAGCTGCAGCTCGTCAGCCAGATGGAATTAATCCTGAGAGAAGATCGAATGGATCACAATTCTATATAGTACTCGGTAAGGTTTATACCGAAGAAGAATTGATGGTGGATTTGAGTTTATTGCAACCTGCATTCATGAAGTACATTCAATTGGGAAGTCAAGAGGAGTTGAAAAATGAATATGTAAGACTCTACGAAGAGCAAAAGTTCGACAGTTTGACAACTCTTTTGATATCTAAGAGAAAGGAAATCGAAGAGTCTTTAAACATCAAAGTGACCAAAGATTTTACTCCAAGGCAGATCGAGGCTTATACCACCATTGGAGGGACTCCCCATTTGGATGGGGATTACACTGTTTTTGGACAGGTTATTCAAGGGATGGATGTCGTGGATAAGATTGCTGAAGAGCCAACAGGTATCAGGGACGAACCTATCAATTCTGTCAAGATGACGGTAAGTGTGGAAAAGATGTCAAGGAAAAAAATAGAGAAAGAATATGGGTATGCTTACCCCAAAAGTAAATAAAAAGAAAATTTTTATCACGGGAGTAAATGGGTTATTAGGTCAAAAGCTTGTTGCTCAGCTTATCGAACGAGATACTTTTGAAATCATAGGTTGTGGAAAAGGGAAAAGTAGACTCCCTTTTGGCGGTTTTGAATACATTCCTCTTGATATTACGCAGGAGAGCCGGGTAAAAGAAGTGATAGGCCATCTAAAACCCGAAATCATTATTCACGCCGCTGCCATGACCAATGTCGATGAATGTGAACTCAATCAAGAATCAGCTTATCTCGTCAATGTGAAAGCGACAGAGTACTTGTTGAAGGCGGCGGAAAAGATAAATTCACACTTTATATATGTTTCTACTGATTTTATTTTTTCAGGAGATCATGGGCCTTTAGATGAAGATGCTGCTGCTGCGCCGGTCAATTATTATGGAGGTACAAAAGTGGAAGCAGAGAAACTTGTTATTTCTTCCTCATTGAAATGGGCTATTGCTCGGACGGTTTTGGTTTTTGGAATTGCCCATGATATGAGCAGGTCGAATATAGTTCTTTGGGTCAAGTCATCCCTTGAGCAAGGTAAAAATATTCAAGTGGTGGATGATCAATTCCGCACTCCGACACTTGCAGAAGATTTGGCTGAAGGATGTATTTTAATTGCAGAAAAAGAAGCAGAAGGGATATTCCATATTTCTGGACCAGATTATCTGACTCCTTATGAAATGGCGATTATTACAGCAGATTATTTTGGACTTGATAAATCATTAATTTCCAAAGTGGATTCAAAAACTTTTACCCAGCCAGCTCAAAGACCCTTGAAAACTGGATTTATCATTGAAAAGGCAAGGAGAGTGCTTGGTTTTGAACCTAAAACTTTCCGAACGGCAATTGCAATTTTATCAAAACAAATTATCTTAGCCAGCTCGTAAAAACTGCGAGTCATACCCAAAAGTTAACTTTAACATCACTCAAATTTAAAATAATTCTATGGCAGCAAATCCAAACACCGAAGAAAGAGGTCAGTGGGGGTCAAGTCTCGGGTTCATTATGGCCGCGGCAGGCTCGGCAGTGGGCCTGGGGAATATTTGGAGATTTCCCTATCTGGTAGGTGAAAACGGAGGAGGGGCCTTTGTTTTTGTATACATCCTTTGTGTACTTCTGATAGCATTACCACTCTTGTTCAATGAAATTGCCTTAGGTCGTAGATCGGGTAAAAATCCCATTGGAGCCATCCGTGAAACGGGCGGAAATAAAATTTGGCAAACAGCAGGCGTACTTTGTGTATTAGTCTGCTTTTTTGTTTTTAGCTACTATTCAGTAATAGCAGGTTGGACTGTCGGGTACATATTCACTGAAATAATCAATATTCCTATTGACTTTGAGGTCTTTGTAGAGACTCCGATGTATGTGATTCCTTTGACCTTCATATTCATTATGATGACCATTCTGATTGTATTAGGAGGGGTAAGTGGAGGAATTGAAAAGGCATCTAAGTTTTTAATGCCCGTATTGTTTATCATTATCATTTTCATTGCTGGAAGATCGGTCACCCTTGAAGGTGCAGAAGCTGGGATTGAGTATTATTTGAAGCCGGATTTTACAAAAATCAATGCAGCAGTAATACTTCAGGCCTTAGGTCAGGCTTTCTTTTCAATGTCAGTTGGATGGGGCTTGATGATCACTTTCGGGTCATATTTGCCCAAAAAAGCTAATATTATCCAGTCCTCTGGATGGATAGCCGGTATGGATACTTCTGTAGCCCTTTTAGGTGGATTGATGGTATTCCCGGCCTTATTTGCCTTGCTACCAGGAAAAGATCCAGCTGCAGGTCCAGCCTTAGTGTTTGATGTATTGCCCAAAGTGTTTGATGCGATGCCAGGAGGAAATATCATAGGGGGCTTGTTCTTCATTCTTTTGATGGTTGCTGCTTTGACTTCTACCATCTCTATGCTGGAAGTTCCCGTTGCCTATTTGATAGATGACAGGAAATGGAGTAGAAAAAAATCCACTTGGACAGTTGGGATTTCAGCGATGGCATTATCTGTTCCTTCTGCTTTATCTCAGATTCCTGGAAATTTCTTTCACTCTTTCCACTTGAATTTCTTTGGAAATAATCTTCAAGGGTTCTTTGGAATAATGGATTTTGTATTCGGTACTTTTGCTGTTATAGTGATCTGTTTGATGCTTAGTTTGTACACAGGATGGGGACAAAAAATATCAGACTATGCGGATGAGTTAACTCTTGGTGCACCAGGTTTCAAAGGTGTATTTAGAACTGGTTGGATGTTTTTCATTAGATGGGTTTGCCCCGCAGTAATCATTTTATTGATCCTTAATATGGTAGGAGTATTTGGGGATCCACAAGCTGCATAATTCGAAAAAGTCGATTTTTTAAATAGGGAGTTGGAGGACTCCCTATTTTTTTTGTGCCTGTTTTTAATATTTGTCGAATAAAAAGGTGTCGATTAAAATGAATTTCATATACTTATAAAAGTATTTGATTTTTAATGAATCCGCATGAGAGTATTAGTTGTAGAAGATGATGAGATTCACTTGTTAATTCTAAAAAAGATTTTTGAAAAATCCCATCACTTAGTTGTGACGGCCCATAATGGGTTAGAAGCTTTGAAAGTTTTAGAGACTGACAAAGGTTTTAATGTAATCCTGACTGATATTATGATGCCAGTAATGGATGGTATTGAATTTTTGGTAAACCTTAAGAAAAACGTTATTTCAAGTTCGATACCAGTGATTGGGTTTACTTCTGGAGATGTCGAATATTATAGAAAATCGAGCCCGGTTGCATTTGATACTTTAGTTTCAAAACCCTTAAATTTTTATGATTTATATAATTTGGCCAAGCTAAAAGTGGATGTAAAGATGAATTGATTTTTGTCTTGGCAAGGACATTGCTAAATTTTTTTTAATAACCGTCGTTATTAAAAATCTAAACCAATTTTAGCAGCCATGAAAAACCTTCTTTTTACTTTCGCCTTTTTGAGTTTTGCTTTATCGGCTTTCTCTCAGGATTTCACCATTGGTCCCAAAGTAGGGATTAGCCAAACTACTCTAGATCTCTCAAAAGAGAATTTTGAATCTGGAGATGCTAAGTTTGGATATCATGTTGGTCTATTTAGTAGAATAGGATTCGGTGGTTTTTTTGTTCAGCCGGAAATCCTATATACCCAGACAAAAGCTCAGTTTTCCTTTGAAGAAATGGGATCTTCTTCCTCTTCAGAATTTGAATCCAGCTTTAACCGTTTAGATGTCCCTGTAATGGTAGGGTTTAAACTGTTTAACTTCTTGAGATTGCAGGCAGGACCTATAGCAAGTTTTGATGTCAATTCTGAGTTAAAAGATGCAGGAGATGACGTCCGAAATGCAGACTTCAAAAAATCAACAATTGGATATCAAGCAGGACTTGGATTTGATATTGGAAATCTGATTATCGATGCGAAGTACGAAAGTTCGCTTGGTAATATTTCCGATAATATGGGGAATTATGAAACTGATCACCGATTGAACCAATGGATTCTTTCTCTTGGCTTCAGGCTATTTTAAAGGATGAAAAATTAAAATCCCGATTGATTCATTTCAATCGGGATTTATTATGCCTTTATTTTTCTACAATGCGGGTTTTATAGATGACCGAATAATCATTTTCGGCTTCGCTGAAATTCAAATTAAACCAGATCTCATCCTTGTTTACCACTTTTGCGATATTGCTGAGTAGATCGATTCTCCCAATCAAATTACTGGTGGAAACTCCATCAAACAACACATAACCGGTGTCGTTGTATTTTTCTGCGAGTGAAAAAATCTTATTGAAGTCAGTCCCAGCTTCTGAAATTACTTCTGCTGCTTGCTCATCTGTGAGACCAGAAGTGTAAAAAAGCAAAAAGGAACCGTCTTCTAATGTGACTACATCATTGACTGAGCCAAGTAAAAAGTCACGTAGGTTGAATCCACCATTATCTGTACTGTTATCAGTTTTCCTTTCAATAAATTCCTTAAAAGGGATTTTTTTATAATAGGCAGGACTATCTAGGTTGTCCAATGAATAAGAAAACAGTTTAGGTTCATTTCTGAACATGAAAAATAAAGAGTCCTGAGTGACTTCGTAAATTGGAAAATAGTCAAATGGAGCAAATTCTATTTCCTCATTCATAAATTTTGAGGTTTTTGGGAAAGGGACAATGGGTATGAATTCCCCCGTTTCAAAATTCACTTTTTCAAGACTGTTCTTTTTATTCAAGTCATCTTCACCATGACTTCTTCCTTCAATTTTAAAATAAAGGTTATTTCCTCTTTTGATCACTGATTTGGAAGCAGATACGATCAGGTTTGCCATTCCTTGAAAATCAGGTTCTATTTTACGGATCAGGTTACCATCAAGATCGTATTGCACCACGTTCCTGGTAGTTGGAATCAAATATTCGGTATTGGAAATGAAAGTTGCTTTTCCGCTTTTATCATTTCCATATGCATCAGGGCCTTCACCGCTTCTACTATACTGGTGAAGAATCGAGCCTTCTGCATCAGTTATCAAAATCTCATTCGAATTTTGCTCCATCAATAAAAAAACGTTTTTATCAGGACTGATATCCATCAGAACAAGATTCCCTAAATAGTCTACCACGAGAGAATCATAAATCTCAAATTCTAACTGCTGCTCTGAAAGTGGGGTGGAGGGTTTGGTTTCTTCTTCATTTCCTCTTGAACAGGAGAAAGTACAAAATGCGATTAATAGGAGAAATAAGAGAAAGTGTGTTTTCATTTCTGAACAAGTTGAAGTTTGTAAAAAGTTAAATAATCCTGTTCTTCGCCTAAAAATTCATCATTCCGTAAGGCATAGAATGGTTCGGAAAGTGATTCGATGTTTAGAATTCTTCCAATTGAATAAGGGACATCTATTTCATTGGAAAGTGTGGAGTCGGGATTAATAATCTTGATAATTTGTCTTTGATGGTCTTTGTGCTGAGGAAAGTTTTCTGGTTTTTTCAATTCATATTGAGCATATATTTCTTCCGAAATTCCTTCGGTGTAAAGAACGAAAATGCCCTCTTGAGTTGGGAAGAATTGTTGAATAGAACCATCCAACATTTTTGAAAAAGAAATGTACTCGTAGGGTTTTGAATGTTCCCCATTATCCAGAAATTTTGAGGGCTCGAAGTTAAAGGTATGCAGGTATTCATTGTTTTTGGATAAGTCATATACATGAACTAAAGGCTCATTTTCCAGAGTTAGGTAAAGGTGGTTTTGTAAAACAACGAACTGAATAAAGGGTCGCTCATAATATTTATCAGTCGAATACCTTGAGGTATTTGGGATTTGAATAATTGGCTCAGATGTTTCCGTGACCGGATCCACTTTTTCAAGTAAAAAATGATCTCTAATAAAATGTGGATCATAGGGATTTGTTCCATCTCTACCAGGATAGTAGGTAATGATTTTATCATTCCAGATGTCCAAATTCTTTAATAACCCTCCTCCATCTTTTGCTTCGGTAAGGAATTCCAATTTTATTTCCTTTTCAAATGAAAGATCTGAATTCATCTTATACATCCAACCGATAAAGCTTGCTGCTAGAATCTCTCCATTTTCAAGAATTTTGATTTGGGTTGGATAATAAATTTTGCCTGGGCCTTCTACAGGATAAGAGTTTTCATAAAGGATATTCCCATCTTCATCGAACTTGATGAGCTTGTTTTCCTTGAAATTGAAAATAACACCAGTACCATTATTAAAATCTGCCCCGCCTACAGTACCCAAATAATCCACTTTTATAGAATCCAAGATTTGTAACTCCCACTCATTGGAGGTCTGAAGTGAATTTTCTTTCTTACCCTCATTGGGGGAACAGGATAAAAGGAGGCTAGAAAGTATAATAAGGCTTAAAAAATCTCTGAACTTCATTTTTCGACTAGTTGCATTTTATAGATTCTTAAAAAATCTTCTTCTACATCAGGATCTGGAAGTTTTTGAAACCAAGCATATCCATTTGCGCTAGCATAGGATCTTCCGCCGGTATTTGCAGGAGGAGCAACCATTCCCAAATATTTGAGATCTGGAAGGCTATAAAGCATCGTTCCTTTAGGTGTATCATCTTCCAGTTTTTTATACAAAGCTCTTGCTTCTTCCTCATTCCCCCCAGCCCAAATGGCTTCAGCCTCTTTTGCTTTTATAGGGTCTTGTCCAGAATAATAGTCCAGTAAAAGCAAATTATCTATAACATGTATATTCCTAACTGCTGCTGTACCGCCATAAATAGTGACCGATCCTTTCTGAAATTCTGCCCGGTCTTTTCCTTCAGGGGAGAAAAAACTCGGAATATTCAGTTGAATGATGGTGTCTAGTTTTGCTTCTTCAGGGCTTATTTGATAGCTGTAAAGTTTAGGGTCACCTCCATGAACGAAATATAATTTTCCTTCATTGGCTTCATAAGCCGCAGTGTAATCACTTGGATGATACCCTTTTCCATTTAAAAACAGACTTCCTTCTTCAAATGGAATCATTTCAGTCATTGTATCTGAATCAGGGTCCACTAGTTCAATTGCTCTATAGGAGTCATAAAACAGCTGCTCTCCTGGGAAAGTATTTCTTGTTCTTACAGATTTGGAAATAATGTACTCCTTTCCTGAAAGGGTTAAAGTTTCAGTTGATTTACCTGGGTGAATGATTGATCCTGTAGCACCAAGAGTTTCTGGGAGGGGAATTTTTTTAATAAAATCGCCTTCTAAGCTGTAAAGAAACAAACCATTTCTTCCAAAGGCTGCAATCTGGTTGCTACTGAAAAAACCAGGTCTTTCTAATAGATGTCCATAGGAATCGGGAGTGTCTTCTTCTTTGGAAAAACTGTAGTTTATTGATCCTTCTTTATCTGCCACCAGAATCTGTTTGCTGGTATAATCATAGAAAAGTAAGTTCTCCCCATTTTTGCTGACATCTGAAAGCATTGGATTGCCAAGAAAATTCAGATCAAGTGAGTCTATCACTTCCCACTCATAAGTTTTTTCTTTCTGAGTGATAACATCAGTCTTTTCTGAGCAAGCACTGACAAATACTATTAGAGCAATGCTCCAAAGAATTAGTGGATTTTGTTTCATTAAAAAGAATAGTAAGAGCTATGAATTAATAAGATAGTAGCTAAAAAATTAGATACAAAAAAAAACTCGGCCTGATCGACCGAGTTTTAAATTTTCTTAACCAATTAGATTTCCTTCCTCATCCCATTGAGCTACAGTGCCTCTATCTTCAGGTTTTAGATAAATGGGGATATATTTTTCATCAAGTTTCAATCCATGCTTATCCATGACTTCTTGTGGCACTCCATCCCATACATTTGGCTGATTTCCTTTATAGCCCATGTATTGCCATCCAGCTTCGGTGGAGAAATATCCAGAACAAGTCAAGTTTCTCATCATGTTAAACCATTTCACTCCTCCTTCATACTCAGGAGTCGCTTTGTCTGGCCATGCTACTAGTTCTACTATTTCGATCACTTGATCTGGACTCAATTCAAGGAATGGTTTTCCGAATTTTTCATCTGCCTCAAAATCTAGCCACATCAGACCACCTCGCATGGGTGTTTGATAATGAGGCATATCTTTCATTATAAATTCCATAAATTCCGGTACACCAAGTTCTGTGGCTGCTGGAGATTCAGAATCTTTTGGCATGATGATATCTACTAGAATATTCAACTTTTTCATTTCTTCATCTGTGAAGAAAGTTTCAGAAAGTAAGGCCTGATCCCGAAGTATTTCTTCCTCTGTTCTTCCTCCAATTCCGCTTGATAATGCTGATTGAACAGGTAAAGCTTGTTCTTCTGGTGAACAACCTGTTAAAAATAAACCCGTTCCGATGGTACCGGTAAAGAGTAGTTTTAGGTTTTCTCTTCTGTTCATGGCTTAGATGTTTTTCTGCTTTAATTGATCCACAATATAATCTGAAGTTCTCCAACTTAGAGCTAAAATTGTCCAGGTCGGGTTTTTATCTGCTTGAGAAACAAAAGGTCCTGCATCTACTACAAATAAATTATCGCAGTCATGTGCTTGGCAGTTTGAATTCAAAACAGAGCTTTTTGGATCGTTGCCCATACGGGTTGTCCCTACTTCGTGAATTATTCTTCCAGGACCTGCAAGTCCATACATAGTGTCAGCACCTGGTTTATTTCCCAATAGAATAGCTCCTGCACCGGTTAGTATTTCTTCGAAAGTATCCTGCATGTGCTTAGCTTGCTTGATCTCCTGATCCGTCCAATTGTAATTGAACCGAAGCACTGGAATACCATATTTGTCTACTGTAGTCGGATCTATTTCGCAATAGTTTTCATATCGGGGAATACTCTCTCCTCTACCTGACATGCCAAGTGTAGAGCCATAGATTTTTCTGATATCCTTTTTAAGGCCTTCACCATATCCGCCGTTTGGACTGGGCGCTCCAAATTCATCTTTGATATATTTTCTCATGGAGTCCATGCTTCCACCTGCTCCATAGGCTGGTTGGCCCATTCCTCCCCAGTATTCAATATGATATCCTCTAGCGAAATCAAGTTTCTTATTATCTCCCCACCATGGAGTGTACATGTGCATTCCACCTACTCCGTCTTCATTATATCTTTCTCTGTCAATTAAATCAGGCATGATGCCCATTCTATCGGCACCTGTAGAATCGTGTAGGTAACGTCCAAGGGCTCCAGAATCTCCACCTATTCCATTCGGGTGAGATTTTGATTTGGAGTTCATCATGATTCGGGCAGATTCACAGGCAGAAGCGCCAAGTACAACCACTCTTGAATTGAGTTTATATTCTTTCATGTCAACTTTGCTGACGAAAGAAACACCTGTTGCTTTACCTCTTTCATCTGTGGTAACTTTTCTAACCATGGAGTGGGTATACAAATCCACTTTCCCCTTTTTCATTGCTGGGTGGACCAGACAGGTACCTGCTGAAAAATCTGCGTATACCTGGCAAGCTCTGTTACATTGGTTACAAAAAAAGCAAACACCACGTTCGTTGTTGATAGGACGAGTGAGCATGGAAAGTCTTCCAGGGATCATCGGTACTTTCGCTTTGTCAGCACCTTTTTTTATGATCAACTCATGTAATCTTGGTTTTGGAGGAGGAAGGAAAAAACCATCAGGCTCATTATAAATTCCCTCTTTTGATCCAAATACGCCGATCAATTTATCTACTTTATCATAGTAAGGTTTTAGATCATCATAGCCAATCGGCCAACTGTCACCCAAACCATCAATATCTGCTCTTTTAAAATCATTTGGTCCAAATCGAAGGGAAATTCTACCCCAGTGATTTGTTCTGCCACCTACCATTCTGGATCTGAACCAGTCAAATTTGGTTCCGTTCTTTCTGGTATAGGGTTCACCTTCAATATCCCATCCGCCGATTGCTGCGTCAAAGTCTCCAAAAGGGCGAATTCTTGTTCCTGCGCCTCTTCTTGGGGATTCCCATGGTGGCCGAAGTTGAGTTCGATCTTCGTCTTTTGCAGGGTCAAAGTCCCCTCCAGCTTCCACTACAGCAACAGAAAGTCCAGCCTCAGAAAGGACTTTAGATGCCATACCACCTCCAGCTCCCGAACCAACTATGATGACATCGTAGCTTTCTCCGGATGATTTTATCTGAAAACTCATTTTTTAAATTTTTTAATGAAGTTCAAAAATTACTTCAATTTTTTCGAAAATGAAATTGTGGATAGAATTGATTTGATATTTTTAAATAATCGTTCAAAAAATTATAGTTTTTATTATTCAAGATTATACATCATCCTTCAAATACTCCCAGACATTCTCTAAAACTATTTTGTGTCCTTCCTCGGTAGGGTGGATTCCGTCAGGTAGATTTAATTCTTTAATCCCACCGACGTTCTGCAATAAAAATGGAATTAATTCGACGTTTTTGGATTCGGCAACCTCCGGATAGATTGATTGAAACTCTTCCGTGTATTCTTGCCCCATATTTGGTGGAATCTGCATTCCGGCCAATATTATTTTAGTTTCGGGATATTTTGATTGTACTTTCTCGATTATGATTTCGAGATTCTTTTTTGTCTCGGATAATTTAATCCCTCGTAGTCCATCGTTTCCACCCAATTCCAATACGAAAATAGCTGGCTCATCTTCAAGGAACCAATCAATACGGCTAACTCCGCCTGCTGTCGTCTCCCCACTAAGTCCTCCATTGATTACTTTATATTCTTTTCCCAAACTATCTAGTCTATCCTGAATTAACCCGGGGAAAGCTAAGTCTTGTTCGATGCCATATCCCGCAGTAAGACTATTTCCAAAAAATAAGATGATTGGTTTTTCATTTTGAACAGACGCAACTTCAGCTTTTTCAGCTTGCACTTCTTTATCACGCTCTGTTGTACTGCAGGATGCCAGAAGAATTGCTAAAGTAAATACTGATAGTATATTATAAAATATTCGTTTCATTTTGATTGCTTTTTGTAATAAAGGAATTGAAGTGTAAAGAGTTTCAAAAACATACAATTCTTCCTTTTTTAGGTTTCATAACTATGCTTAATAATAGTTTTGTTATTTTTCTGCCTTGAAGGAAGTCAAAATTCAAACTTCATTTGATATAATCTTTGTGTTAGATTAAATTTTCACTTCACTCCAGATTTAAAATTAAGCGTTTTCTAACAAAGGGAGTTCAATTGCGTTGAACTTTCAATAATTCACCCATTTCTTCTTTTTTCAATGAGCATTCTAGCAATAAATAATTTAAGTAAAACCTATCAAAGCGGTTCCCGAAAACTCACAGTCTTAGATGATGTGAATTTCTCAATTGACGCGGGAGAAACGATCTCTATAGTAGGACCATCAGGCAGTGGTAAAACCACACTTCTAGGATTATGTGCCGGGTTGGATTCAGCTTCAACCGGAAGTGTTAGCCTGAATGGTGAAAATCTTCAATCGCTTTCAGAAGATCAACGAGCATTTGTAAGAAATCAGCATGTAGGCTTTATTTTCCAAAACTTCCAACTATTGCCCACATTGACAGCATTGGAGAATGTGATGGTTCCTTTGGAACTTAAAAAAAGAAAAGACGCAAGACAAAAAGCACAGGAGCTCTTAGAAAAAGTGGGGCTTGGAGATAGAGCTACCCATTATCCCACGCAGCTTTCAGGAGGAGAGCAGCAGAGAGTTTCTATTGCTCGGGCATTTGCCAATGAGCCTAAAATTCTTTTTGCTGATGAACCAACTGGAAATCTGGATACAGAAACTGGAGGAATGATAGAAGATTTAATTTTTGATTTGAATAAGGAGCAAGGGACTACGTTGGTTCTTGTGACTCATGACCTTGAGCTTGCTGCTAAAACCCGACGGATTATACACATTAAAGGCGGTAAAATACAGGAGGACGAAAATGCCTGATTACGGATGGATTTTTAAAATGGCTATGCGGGATTTCCGCAAAAACATTTCTAGACTTTTGCTTTTCGTATCCTCTATCGTGGTGGGAATTGCAGCATTGGTGGCAATCAGTAGTTTTGGTGAAAACCTTACCCAAGACATCGATAATCAAGCAAAAGAATTGCTTGGTGCTGATTTGGTTTTAGAAAATAACCAGCCTCTTGGTGATCAACCTGTGGATTCGATAGCAATTCAAGATGCATCTGAAGTCAATTTTGCCTCGATGGTAGCTTATCCTAAAACTGGGGCAAGTAGACTTACGCAAGTTAGAGCTTTGGAAGGGGCTTTTCCTTTTTATGGAATTTTAGAAACTATTCCTGTGCAGGCTGAGTCAGAATTCAGGAATGGAGGTAAAAAAGCCCTAGTGGAAAAAGCGCTTTTGGCTCAGTTTAATGCCCAAGTTGGGGATCAAATAAAGGTTGGTGAAGTTCTGTTTACGGTAGTAGGAGAGCTTCAGCAAGTTCCTGGGCAAACTGGGATTACGGCGACCGTGGCACCAGCTGTGTATATTCCAATGGAATATCTGGAAGAAACTGGTTTGGTTCAATACGGTAGTCGGGTCAATTATAGTCGATATTACAAATTTGTCGACGAGACAAATGTAGAAGAGCTTATTAAGCCTTTCGAAGATCAATGGGAAATTGACAGAGTGGATGCTGATACCGTGGAGGACCAGAAAAGATCCACAGGCAGATCATTCGAAAATTTATCGAATTTTCTAAGTCTGGTTGCATTCATCGCCCTTTTATTGGGTTGCGTGGGTGTGGCAAGTGCTGTAAACGTTTTCGTGAAAGAGAAACTGGCGTCTGTGGCAGTTCTTCGCTGTTTGGGAGTTTCTTCCCGAGATGTGCTTTTGATCTACTTGGCAGAAATAATAATTATGGGCCTAGTTGGGGCAATTTTAGGAGCTTTCTTCGGTACCTTATTACAATTCATTCTACCAGCGGTATTCGCTGACTTTTTGCCGGTGGAAGTGAGCTTTGGGATTTCATGGTTATCTGTGGGATTTGGATTGATTACAGGTTTATTCGTATCGGTTCTTTTCGCGCTTTTACCGTTATTAAAAGTTCGGAATGTTTCTCCAATGGCGACTTTAAGGCCAGAGACGGCCGATTCAACGATGCTTAAAGATCCACTTCGCTGGTTAGTGGTTCTGGGAATACTTGCTTTTATTTTCGGGTTTAGTTTCTATCTGTTGAATGAATGGACCATGGCTTTGGGATTCACTGGCTTTGTCATTTTTGCCTTCGGAATTTTATGGGGAATCGGTCAAACTATTATGTGGGCAGTGAGGCGATTTTTGCCTATTTCTTTCGAGTATACCTTAAGGCAATCTCTAGCGAATCTTTATAGGCCAAACAATCAAACTGTTTCGCTGATCGCTACCATCGGATTAGGAACGGCAATGATCAGTACGCTCTTTTTTCTTCAAAATCAATTGCTTCAAGAAGCGAGATTTGCAGATAAAGAGGATCAGCCAAATATGTTGATGTTTGATATTCAAACGGCTCAGCTTGATTCAGTTAGAAGTAAAATAGTTTCTAGAGACCTTCCTATCATGCAAGAAGTGGCGATCGTGACCATGCAGCTTAATGAAATAAATGGCATCGATAAGCAGGAAAATGAAGAGATGCCGGATGATGAGAATTATTCAAGAGGACTTTATAATCGAGAGTTTCGTGTAACCTACAGAGATACGTTAATTTCCTCTGAGACTTTAGTTGATGGAGAATTGATCCCGGTTGGCGCAAGAGGCGATAGTATTTTTGTTTCATTCTCAAAAAGTTATGCAGAAGGAAATGGATTGAAACTGGGAGATGAGATCGAGTTTAACGTTCAGGGAAGACCAATAAAAACCTATATCGGAAGCTTTCGAGATGTGAAGTTTAATCAAGTTAGCACCAATTTCTTGGTGCTCTTTCCAAACGGTGTTTTGGAACAGGCACCAAAATTTCATGTCTTAATTACCAAAACAAAAAACGATCGGGAAGCAGCGGATGTTCAGGCTGAAATAGTAAGGGCATTTCCAAATATCTCCATCATCAACCTTGGAACTATTGTGGCCACCTTAGAAGAAATATTGGGTAAAATCAGTTTTGTGATCCAATTCATGGCCTTCTTTAGTATTGCTACTGGGGTTTTGGTGTTGATCAGTTCGCTGATTATCAGCAAATATCAGAGAATGAGGGAAAGTATTTTGCTTCGGACGCTTGGAGCCAGTTCCGCAATAGTGAGTAAAATAAATACGCTGGAATACTTTTTTCTAGGGAGCCTGGCATCTCTGTCTGGTATTATCCTTTCCTTTATTGCAACTTGGTTACTGAGTGAATTTCTATTCAACATTCCATTCCGTGGAGCTTGGCTAGAAGCCTTGTATCTCTATTTGGCAATCACCAGTTTAACGATCGTGTTGGGATGGCTGAACGGAAGGAAAATCATCAACCAACCACCGATGGAGATATTGAGAGGAACTTAAATTATAAAGTCAGAAATATGGAATTTGAAAAGGCCCGAAGGAATTCGGGTTTTTTTTTGGGTTAATAATGATGCTTATACCGTGCGATTTCCAATTTGCCGGTTTTGCCCCGATAGACAAGTCGATGCTTTCTGTCAATTCTTCGAGACCACTAGCCTGTTAATTCATTTTTGTTAAGATCTGGCTTACTATTCCCTTCACATGGAGTGCGTTGACATTCCTTTATTAGTTTATTTATTTTTCTCAAAAACTTAATATCAGTATCAATTCTGTATGGATAATTTTTCCGCTCATTGGGATAAATAATCACATCTATTAAAACAGGGGATTTGGATCCGATTAAATTTCTTTTTACTCCTAATCCTTTATCTGCTTGATCCCACGATTCCATAATACGCTGAGCATTTTTAGGACTGCTCCTCAAAAAGTAAGTTTCTGTAACCTTTCGTAGTCAGACTTGGACAAGACTACCACGACTTCACCATTTGTACGGGTGACATTCAAGGCTTTTTGGTCGTTGACCACATCATCAAGATGAGACTTTGGATCCTGCGAAAATTCGAGTAAGTGGATAAATCCATGATTTTCAAGTTTTTACAAAGACATGGAGTTGTACTAATTGTTGTTTGTTTTTAAGAGCATAGAATTTTTGAATGCCTTTGATTAATTTGAAGCACCGAATTATTTTTCAAACATCTTAATCCAACTTGATATGCAGGATTACATTGACTTTTTGGTGGAAGATATCGAGGCGGCGCATCGCCCAGCCGATTATTTTTCAAAACCCAAGAAAAACACGGAAGAAGAGGATCTCGAAGAGGCTCTTCAGGAATCTGAAAAATTTGTAAACCAAGAGCGAATGCTGGGATTCGAGGGATATTGTGGGTTGAAGCGGGAGAACTTTCCTGCGGTAGATAAGCTTTCGGAAGAGCAATTGGCTAAAGTGACATCATCCTTTGTGAAAATGATGGAGTCATGGAATTTAGTGGTTCACTTTCCAGAAGATCTCCCTCAGCCAATGCGATATGGGCTATTGATGGAGATATTGGTAGGTCCAGTGATGATTTTCAAACATGGTTATTGGGGTTTTGACTTTTGTACGGGAAATCCTGAAGGATGTAAGCTAGGCGAATATTGTCCTTGCCTGAAGAGTGAATATTATAATTCTGAAGAATTATAATATAGATGGGGGATTTAATAATTTTTCCAAAGTTCAGAACTTTGGAAAAGCTGGATAACTGGATTTTGGAGTAAACGAAAAAAGCCCGCTTTTCAGCGAGCTTTAGTACCCAGGGCCGGAGTCGAACCGGCACGCCCGAAGGCATTGGTGTTTGAGACCAACGCGTCTACCGATTCCGCCACCTGGGCATTCGGTAAGTCTGGCCATTTGCCCGACTTGGCCCCGTCACTTCCGTAACGGGATGCAAATATGAGTAAAGAATTTTTTTTCTACAAACTCAATTTTTCACTTCCTGCAAAATTCTTGAGCTAAAGGCTATCGGTTTTTCCTCAAATAAAGCTTTTGTGAATTTCCAAACAGATTTAAATAACTCAGAATCACGATATTGATTTAGATATTCTTCACTTTCCCATTTGCTATAGGTGGTGAAAATATTTTTTTGATTTTCATCTTCCCAAAGTTCTAAATGATGGCAACCTGGAAAATTTCTTATGGATTTCTTGTGAAGTTCAAAATTTGCCAGAAATGCTTCTACACGATCTGGTTGAAAAGTCATTCTCACAATTCGGATCAACATAAATCAAAGGTTGAAATTCACGAATACCACGCTGTCGTATTTCAAACCAAGTAATTCGGCCCCATTGCCATGACTGATTCCAATTTCCAATAGGTTCATACTATTGAAAAAAGCGAAACAATCTCCCGGTTCTACTTGGTCATATCCTTTGTTCAATTCATAAACTGTCTCTCGGCCAAATTCAATTGTGAATTTCCCAGGGTTAAGTTTGTCAAAAATATCTTTTCGAATATTTGTGATCAAATTTCCATACCGATCTACTCGAGCTACATGACCTAGAATCTGCTCTCTCGTAGCTTTGGCCTGTCGAGCCATCAGTTTTCGGAAATTGGTTAAAGGACCTCCAAAATCGTGAATAGCGGCCCCGCTTGCTACTTTAGCAGCGATTGGAGCTAAAATGTCCTTTGCTGGGAAGGTAGTGTCTTGCAAATGGATATCGGCAAACTGGACCATTATCCCTGGATCCTGATCCGCCAAAAGACTTAAAATGCCATTGTTCGGTCCCAGAAAAATATGTTCTTCCAGTTTAATTCCGATGTAGCCTTGAGTGATTGCGCCAGTTGTATTAATAGCCACAAGGTGAACAGTTCCTTTTGGGAATTCCCGAAAGGTGGACCTGAGGACAAAAGCTGCATGAGCAATGTCAAAAGTGTCTATAGAATGTGAAATATCTATAATGTTCAATTGCGGATTCACTGCAAGCATTTTGGCTTTTACTGCAGGTACGTAATAATCTTTGTCCCCAAAATCTGAGAGGAATGTCACCAAAGCCATAGGAGCATGTCAATTAAAATTGTGTACTTTTGTTAGAGGAATCGTTGACAAAAATAGAAATTTATTTGTTCGCTAAAGGATAATCTAATCAAAGAAATAGATTGGTAGAAAAAGTAATCACATTAGAAAATGTGCCATTGGCTGAGTTTTTAGGTACTGCCAATGAAAATATCAAGCAAATAGCGCATGCTTTCCCCCAAAGTAAAATCATTTCCAGGGGAAATGAGATCAGGATAAAAGGTGGAGCTCCAGAAATTCTTAGAATCAATGACGTACTTAATTTGTTGTTGGATCATTTGGATCGTTTTGGTCACCTTACTCCAGAAAATGTGAAAGATTACCTTGATGTAGAAGGTATTCCTTTCGAAGAGGCAAGTAGAGATCAGGTGATAGTTTTTGGAAACAAAGGTTTGGTTATCAAACCAAAATCCCCTAATCAGAGAAGACTGGTCGAATCAGCCATGAGTAATGATTTGGTTTTTGCACTGGGGCCAGCTGGCACAGGTAAAACTTACATTGCTGTTGCTTTGGCAGTGAGAGCACTCAAAAATAGAGAAGTAAAACGGATCATTATCACTAGACCTGCTGTAGAAGCCGGGGAAAACTTAGGGTTTCTTCCAGGAGATCTTCAGGAGAAACTAGACCCATATTTGAGGCCTATTTATGATGCACTTGCTGATATGGTGCCGCCAGAAAAACTGAAATTTTATCAGGAAACCAGAGTCATCGAGATCGCGCCCCTTGCTTACATGAGAGGACGTACTCTTCATGATGCATTTGTATTGCTGGATGAGGCTCAAAATACGACCAACGAGCAGATCAAGATGTTCCTGACTCGTATGGGGCCTAATTCAAAAGTGATTATTACGGGTGATCAAACTCAAGTGGATTTGCCTGTAAGACAAAAATCTGGCCTTTCGGAAGCGTTAAAGATTCTGAAAGATGTGAAAGGTATTGGTGTTGTGAAATTGAGTGGGAAGGATGTGATCAGGCACAAACTGGTAAAATCTATCATTGAAGCTTACGAAAAAGATCAGGAAGAAAAAGATCAAGCGAAATATGATGCTGAAAGTAGAAAAAGCAACAACTGAAGAAGACCTTGCTAATGTCTTTTCCATTCGGGAACAGGTCTTTGTAATAGAACAAAAAGTACCACTAGAAGATGAACATGATGAGTTTGAGAAAACTTCAAACCATTTTCTGGCAAACCTTAATAATGAGCCAGTTGGTGCTGCACGCTGGAGATTTACCGAGAAAGGGATTAAACTGGAAAGATTTGCCGTTCTGAAAAAAGCAAGAGGCGTGGGAGTTGGTCAAGCTTTAGTAAAGGCAGTTTTGTATGATATTGAATCAACGCCGGGCACTTCAGAAAAAACCAAGTATTTACACGCTCAATTAACGGTGGTAGACTTATATAGTAAATTTAATTTCGAGAAAGTTGGGGACATTTTTGAAGAGTGTAATATCTTACATTATAAAATGCAACTGAATAAAGAGATCAAACAATAGTTGAAAACTAATTCATATGAAAAAATCAATTTTTACTATTGCATTAACGCTTGTATTATTTAGCTCAAGCATTGCCCAAGATGTGATTTCGAGTAGCTCCGGTAATAATTATGTCGGGGAAGTCAATAATGAAATCAAGGTAAACTTTCTAACGCTGATCTTGTACGGTACATTAGAAGTTGGGTATGAAAAATATCTTAGCAATGACCATTCTTTAGAATTCAAAGGGTTCATAAATGATAGATTTGGATTTAATTCTGAAGGAAATGGGAAAAAATATAAGACGAATTCTCTTCAAGCTTCAATGAATTTTTATTTCGGGAATCACGAACATGGTCGATTCTTCTTGTTTCCATTGGCAAAAATACGATTTGGTGATTTTGAAGAACCTGCCTCTGACGGAAGTGGAGTCGAAACCACAGATATGACGGCATTTATATTAGGTGCTGGGGCAGGGTTTAAGTGGGAGTTGTCCAGGAATTTTGCTTTTGGACCTTATGCAAGTGTTGGACGAAATTTCAGTGATGACGTTTCAGATAGATTTTCAAGTATTGAATTTAACGGTGGTTTTAATTTGGGATATAGATTTTAATCTCATAAAATAAAATTTAGAGCTCCTCTCAGGAGCTCTTTTTTTTGCCAAAAAACTGTAACTTAAGTTTTAATTTTTTTTTGGTTTATGAGGTTTTCAGACTTTCCATTTTTAAGGTACGTTCCTTTTTTATTCTTTGGCGTTACTATTGGCAGTAGCACGGAATTCCCATTTCCCATCCTTATTGTCCTACTCGTTTTAATTGGGATTACTTATTCAATTATAGTCGTTTTTTACATAAAGAAATTTGATGGATTTTACAGAAGCATCTTAGCCTATTTAATGCTTTTTCTGTTTGGGATCATCCTAAGTTCATTTCCTGAAAATGAGGATCAGGGAACTAGTTGGCAAGACTCTGAAGGTTACCTTGCCGAGGTTACATTGTATGACCATGAGAAGCCAAACTCGTTTGAAAACTTACTTGAAATCAAATCTGTCAATAAAAATGGTGCTTGGGAAAAGTCTGATGGGAAAGTATTGATTTACCATCAACTGGATTATTCCTTGGAGCCGGGAATGATTCTTTGGGTTCGGGGTTTTCCGGATAAAATCGATCCTCCTTCCAACCCAAATGAGTTTGATTACTCAAAATTCTTAAAAGGAAAAGGAATTGAATACAGACAGTTTGTAGGGTCGAAAGTGGCGGTGCTGGGGAAAAATAAAAATTCAGAAAGGACTTATTTTTTAGAACATCTTCGAAGAAACCTGAGTAATCTCTTGCAAGAAAAAATCCCAGACCCCAAATCCTATCAGGTTGCACAAGCGCTATTGTTAGGTCAAAAACAATATTTAGATCAAGATATAAAAAAGGCATATTCTAATTCTGGAGTCATGCATATACTTGCTGTATCGGGATTACATGTGGGAATAGTTTATGCGTTGCTGATGTTTTTGGTCAAGCCATTTGGTCTTAAGAAAATGAGCAAGAAATCATATCTGACACTTGTCATTCTTTTGATCTGGGCTTATGCATTGCTTACCGGTTTTTCGCCTTCAGTAGTAAGGGCAGCAACCATGTTTTCATTAGTTACACTAGGTCAGATGCGCGAAAGGAAGCCTTCCATATTCAATGTTTTAGCTTTTTCTGCACTGGTAATGGTGACAATTAATCCAAAAGTGATTTTTGAAGTTGGTTTTCAGTTGTCTTATTTGGCAGTGATTGGGATAGTTCTCATCCAGCCTTTGATTATCAGGTTTTGGCTTCCGCCAAACAAGCGGCTAGAATATGTTTGGCAAATTATTGCAGTAAGTTTGGCTGCTCAATTGGCAACTTTACCGCTGACCATTTATTATTTTCATTCATTCCCCACCTATTTCTTACTTGGAAATTTATTCATTATCCCCTTGGCATTTTTGATCATGCAAGTCGGTGTTCCATTATTATTGTTTGGTTGGGTTCCCTTTCTTGGAGATTTTTTAGGAATCATAGTCAGTAAGTTAATTTGGATACAAAATCTGCTGATTGATCAAATTCAACTTTTACCAAATTCTAATCTAGAAAGACTGACAATTTCTCCGGTATCGATGATTGTCATCTGGGTTTTCTTATTGATATGGGCAGCATGGGATCAAAGCAAAAAAAGAAAACTTGTGTGGATTGCGATGTGCTTGACTTTTATATGGTCAGGTTTTAGAATTGTGCAATTATTCGATTCCTACCAGCATGAAATAATAATCTATCAAACCGAAAATGGAATTCTTTTGGACCATTCTTATTTGGGAAAAATGAGAAGTTGGAATATAGGAGTTCCAGCCCAGGATATTACGTATAAAATTGATCCGTTTCGGATCCAGAAAGGCTGGTCTAAAACCCCAGAATCGCTTCTTTCTTCAAATGAACCTGATTCTGTATATTACTTTCCTTTGGAAAAAATAGAAATTGATCCATCCAAAAAGCTAGTTGTTTTTCATGGGGAAGGTCCTAAATCGATTCGCACTTGGAACTATGGTGAATGGGAAAAGAATTCAGAGAGCCTAAGAATTCCTTACAGTGAGTCTGCAATTCAAATACTTTTCTAGACCTTTCTTGGGAATGTTTTTTTATGAAGGTAAATTGATTCTTTTCTTAAATATATTGCTTTATGACCAATGACGTATTGACAAGAGTAGAGGATAGAGTTGGCTATATTAAACTCAATAGACCGGAGAAAAGAAATGCCCTGAGTCCAAAAATGATTTCTGAAATTCATCAGGCATTTGTAGAAATGAATCAAGATGAGGAGGTGAAGGTAATTGTGCTGGAAGCGGAAGGAAAAGCTTTTTGTGCAGGGGCAGACTTGGCGTACCTACAGGAATTGCAAGGGTTTTCTTATGCCAAAAATCTTGAGGACAGCAATCATTTAAAAGAACTTTTGACTTTAATTTATAACCTACCAAAAGTGGTGATAGCCAAAATCCAAGGGCATGCTTTGGCTGGGGGTTGTGGCTTAGTCACTGTTTGTGACTTTGCTTTTTCTACTCCCAATGCTCTTTTTGGTTATACTGAAGTAAGAATAGGGTTTGTTCCTGCGATGGTTTCTGTATTCCTTTCCGAGCAAATTGGGATGGCTAAAACACAGGAGTTATTACTTTCTGGTGAATTGATTTCTGCCGCAAAAGCCGCTGAGCTAGGCTTAATTACTTCAGTTTGCCATGACGAGTTTTTAGATAAAGACGTGAAGGATTTTACAAAGAAATTAGTAACCCAAAACTCTGGCTTCTCTATGGCTTCTACAAAAATACTTCTCAGAGATATCAACAGGGATAAAAGGGAAAAAGCATTGTTAAATGCATCCGAAGTAAATGCCAAAGCCCGTTCTCATGAAGATTTTATAAAAGGTATTTCTTCCTTTTTGAACAAGTCAAATCCTGATTGGTAATTGGAAACCCGCATAAAACAACTACTTAAAGATGTCTTTGGTTATGATGATTTTAGACCTGTTCAGGATGAAATAATCACCTCCGTCCTTTCGGGAAAAGACACCTTAGCTTTATTGCCAACGGGTGGAGGGAAGTCTTTATGCTATCAGATTCCAGGTTTGGCGAATGAAGGTATTTGCCTTGTCATCAGTCCCTTGATTGCCTTAATGAAAGATCAAGTAGATGCGCTCAAAAGCAAAGGAGTAAAAGCGGCTTCAATTTTTTCTGGGATGAGTTACCGTGAGATAGATACAACTTTGGACAACTGTATTTATGGAGATTTTAAATTTTTATACGTTTCCCCTGAGCGCCTGAAAGTGGACTTGTTTATAGAGCGATTTAAGCAAATGCCAGTAAATCTCATTGCGGTGGATGAGGCTCATTGTATTTCGCAATGGGGATATGATTTTAGACCACAATATTTAGAGATCGGAGAGATCAGAAAATATCATCCCAAGGTTCCGATTCTCGCTTTGACTGCATCTGCAACTCCAAAAGTCTGTGAGGATATCATTGATAAACTCTTGATGAAGGATGCTCAAGATTTTCATAAAAGTTTTGCTAGAGAGAACTTGAGTTTCAGTGTTCGTTTGGTTGAAAATAAATTTGAAAAAGGAGTTGAAGTATTATCGAGGATTCCTGGTTCGTCTATTTGGTATGTCAGAAATAGGCAAGGAACCCATCAAATTGCAAGGTCACTGCTCAAGATGGGGATTTCTGCATCCGCGTATCATGCGGGCATGTCGATGGCCGATCGAAATTCAGTACAATCAGCTTGGATGCAAAACCAAGTGCGCGTTATGGTAAGCACCAATGCTTTTGGGATGGGAATAGATAAGCCAGATGTTAGGGTAGTTCTTCATAGTGATTTACCCGAAAATCTGGAAAACTATTACCAGGAAGCAGGAAGAGCAGGTCGTGATGGTGGAAAATCCTATGCTGTTTTGATGAGCAATGAGCAGGATTTTGAACTGGTGATGAACAGAGCCGCTTTAGTATACCCTCCAATAGATTTCATCCGGAAAGTCTATCAATGTTTAGCTAATTTCTACAAACTGGCTGTGGGAAGTAACATGTTCAGCAGTTTTGATTTTGTTTATCATGAGTTTGCTAAAAATTATGATCTGGAAGTTTTAGAGACCTTTTATGCTCTAAAAGTGCTTGAAGAAGAAGGACTGATTTCTTTGAATGAAAGTTTTTATGCACCATCCAGAATCCATTTTCTGGTAGATCCATCAAGATTATATGAAGTCCAGATTGCCTACTCCAATTTGGATCCTTTGGTAAAAGTATTACTGAGAACCTACGGAGGAAATTTATTCTCCGAGTATATGTCTATTCAGGAGTCTAAGCTGGCAAAAACCTTAGAGATAAGAGAAATTGATGTGGTCAGTAGACTGAGGAAATTAGCTGAGCTGGAGGTAATGGACTATGATCAAAGGAAAGATAAACCTCAATTGACCTTCTTGACTCCGAGGTATGATGCAGGAAAATTACCCTTGAATTTCAAAAGAATTGAAAGTAGGAGAGAGCTGACTTTAAATAATGCCCAAAGCATGGTTGCTTATGCTCATCAAAATAAAATCTGCAGAACTCAATTTATCCAGGAATACTTTGGAGAAGCCACAGATAAGAAATGTGGAATCTGCGATTGGTGTATTGAAGATAAAAAATCTTTTGATTTAGCATCTGAAGAAAAAAAACTGGAAATGAAGATTCTGGAAACTTTAAGCAATTCAGGAGAGTTAAATGAAAGTCAGCTGTTGAATATTTTGAAGCTACCAGGTTCTGAAAAGTTGTTTTCTATTTTAAGAAAATTGGAAGATTCTGATAGGATTTCCACAACTTCTAGCGGTAATTTCATAATTTCAAACAATGGGTAATTTCTTTGATGATTTATTTAAAAAGGTGTTTCAGTCGTCTTCGGAGGATCTACCTATGAATCATAGAGAAAATTATTCGTTGAAGCAGGAGGAGATAGATGAGGCCGTTTTCTGGGCTCAAAATGAAGAGGGGAAAGAGATTCTTGGTTTGGTTTATAAAAATTATCATTTCAAAAAAACTCAAATTAACGAAACTCCCCAAGTTCATATTTTCGAATCTCCTTATGCAAATGGTTTTGCAATTAGTTATGATGATCCATTCGACATGAAATCTTTTTCGAAGCTTTTCTTGGCATTTAGCCAACGTGTTTTAGCTTTGGGTTATAGGCAGGTAAGTTTGGATCGCAAGTTTGAGGAAATCAATGATCAAGTGAAGCTTACAGAAAAGTTTTATTTTAAACCTCCCTTAAAATTGCCTGTTCATGGAGAGTTGATTTCTCAACTATTTGGGAACGTCTCTTTAGAAAAAATAAGTATTGATAATACTCCTAATTATATCAAACTGCTAGTGACAATATATTCAGATAGGCTATACAAAAACCCAAAATCTTTTGATCAATTTCTTGATTTACTATTTGAAGTAAACTATGATGGATAGAACCATATTAAAAAGTCAACTGGAAAAGTATAGAACTCCTTACGAGGAGGAATCTGCATTTATTGATTCTTTTTTAGAATTGACGGATGACCCATTAGCATACAAAAGAGAAAGGGTTGAAGGTCATTTCACTGCCTCTGCTTGGATAGTCAATAAAAGGCGTACACATACCCTATTGACTTTACATAGGAAACTTGGAAGATGGCTTCAATTAGGAGGTCATGCAGATGGAGATGAAAACCTGACTGATGTTGCCATGAAAGAAGCCAGAGAGGAAAGTGGACTTAAATCCTTGGAACTGGTTGATTCTACTATTTTTGATTTGGATAAGCACATCATTCCGGAGCGCCCACATGTTGCAGAGCATTTTCATTACGATGTGAGGTATATTCTGGAAGCAGATATCAATGAGCCTTTACAAATTAGTGACGAGAGCATTTCTCTTGCCTGGATCACCTTCGATTCCGTAGTAGATATGATTGGGTACAATCCTTCGATATTGAGGATGCTTGAAAAGACCAGTAAATCAGAAATATTGCTTTAATGCCAAAGCTTAAAGTTTCTGATGTTATTGGAGAGAACGATTTTTCCATTCCTATTCAAATCCGTTTTTCTGATATCGATGGATATCAGCATGTAAATAATGGGATTTACTTTAATTATTTCGAGCATTCCCGAGCTGCTTATTTGTTAGATTATTGTGGTTGGGATTTGATGGAAGTAGGGTCGGTTGTTGCCCATGTAGGGATTGATTATTTTCGCCCCATTCATTTGAGTGATGACATTAAAGCTCATGTTAGATGCACCAGGATAGGTACTACTTCATTCGATTTGGACCAATATCTAGTCGGTAAGACTGCGGATAATGAAGAAATAGTTTTCTCAAAATGCCATTGTACCTTGGTTTCTGTAGATATGAAAACTATGAAACCAACTCCAATCCCCTTAGAGTATCGAAGGAAACTGGAAAGCTAGGAGACTTTCCAAATTGAGATTCCTTATCTTTGCCGAAAATTTAACCCTGTGAAAAGACTTTTGATAGTTTGCCTGACGGCATTTGGATTGGCTAGCTGTAGCCCAAGTGAAGAAGAATTATTTCAAGCTGGAATTGAGAAAATGGACCAGCAAGCCTGGAGTGAAGCGATTGTTTATTTCGACCGCGCTCTAGAGCAAAATCCTTCAAATGCGACTGCATTAAATGCAAAAGGGGTTGCGCTTTTTCAACAAGGAAAATATGAGGAAGCGATTCCGGTTTTCACTTCATCAATTGAAGCTGACAGTTCCATGTATAAGCCTTGGTTCAATAGAGCCAATTCTAATTTTGAACTTGGAAAATACAAGGAATCTTTGGCAGATTATAATATGGCAAATGGCTTAGATCCATCCCAAACGGATATTTATTACAACCGTGGTCTGGCCCTTTTGGGGATGGAACAGTATGAAGATGCACTTTTAGATTTTGATGCTGCTCTTCAAGTAAATCCCAATCAGCCCTTGGTTTATTTTAATAGGGCAAAAGCTCAAATAGGTAATAATGATCCGGCTGGAGCAATGGAATCCCTTACCAATACGGTTAATTTAGACAAAAGGAATGGAGCTGCATTTTATCTATTGGGTGTGACAAGGATGAGTGCTACAGGGGAGAAGGAAGAGGGATGTGCCGATCTTAAAATGGCACTGAGCTTAGGATATACAGAAGCCAAAACTTGGATTGACGATTTTTGCGAATAAAATGGCATTAATAGGTCAAGACATATCCAAGGCTAGGAGTTTTCTTCAACATGGAGAATTGGTAGCTATTCCAACAGAAACTGTCTATGGACTAGCAGGCAATGCACTCAATGCAGCTGCAGTAGCCTCGATTTTTGAAACCAAAAACAGACCTAGTTTTGATCCCTTGATTATTCACACCTCTTCACTGGAAAGAGTCGGAGAGTTTGTCGAATCTTTTCCTGATCCACTTTACAGATTAGCGAAAGAATTTTGGCCTGGCCCTTTGACGCTTTTGCTGCCAAGAAAACCAATCATTCCTGATTTGGTCACTTCGGGATTGGATAGAGTAGCTGTAAGAGTACCAAATCATCCATTGACAAATTCACTCTTGGCCTCGCTTGATTTTCCGTTGGCAGCACCCAGTGCGAATCCCTTTGGATACATTTCTCCGACTTCGGCACAACATGTGGAGGACCAATTAGGTGAAAAAATCCCATACATTTTGGATGGGGGGAATTGCCACGTGGGACTCGAAAGTACTATCGTTGGCATGGAGAATGATCAACTAGTTATTTATCGATTGGGAGGACTTGATATTTCAGAAATTGAAAAAGTTGTCGGACCTGTTCTTATAAAGGACCATAGCTCCTCCAATCCTCAAGCTCCAGGTTTGCTAGAAAGCCATTACGCTCCAAGGAAACCTTTTTTACTCGGTGATTTAGATGATCTGGTGAAGGATCACTTGAATAGAAAAAAGAAATTTGGAGTGATGAGTTTATCTAAGTCTTTCCAAAGCGTGAAAGCAGAACATCAAAAGCAATTAAGTAAGATGGGTGATTTGAAAGAAGCCGCTCAAAATCTCTTTTCAAGTATGAGGTATTTAGATGATCAGGAAATAGAACTTATTTTGGCTGAAAAAGTACCCGCTATAGGCCTGGGAAACGCAATTAATGATCGTTTGAAAAGAGCTGCAGCAGAATCATAAATATCATTTTTTCGCTATCAATTTAAATTCAAATGCCTCGAAAGTCGGTATTTGAGGGAATCTTTAATAAATTCACTTACTTTCTAAACACAAAGAATACCTAAAATCTATTTACTCTCTTATGAATCCTAGAATCAAAAATGTAGATAACCTTAGCTTTAAAGGAAAAAAAGCACTAGTCCGCGTTGATTTCAATGTGCCGTTGGATAAAGATTATAAAGTAACTGATGATACAAGAATTCAAGCAGCTATTCCTACTATCGAAAAGATATTAAATGACGGTGGATCCGCTATTTTAATGTCGCATTTAGGAAGACCAAAATCAGGGCCAGAAGATAAATTTTCCTTGAAGCATATCGTCTTAGATCTTGAAAAAGCACTCGGAAAACCAGTGAAATTCGCGGTTGATTGTATTGGACAGCAAGCTGAACTTCTTTCTGAATCTTTGAAGCCCGGTGAAGTTTTATTGCTTGAAAATCTAAGATATCACGAAGAAGAGGAACAAGGCGATGTTGAATTTGCGAAGAAACTTGCCAAGCTTGGAGATATTTATGTAAACGATGCATTCGGCACAGCACATAGAGCTCATGCATCTACCGCTATTATTGCACAATTTTTCATTGATAAGGTTTGTGGTTACTTGATGCTCTCTGAGTTGAAGAATGCCGATAAAGTATTGGGCAATCCAGAAAGACCATACACTGCCATCATGGGAGGGGCTAAGATTTCTGATAAAATTTTGATTATTGAGAAGCTATTGGATAAAGTAGATAATCTAATTATTGGTGGCGGTATGTCTTATACTTTTGCCAAAGCTCAAGGGGGATCGATTGGGGACTCTTTGCAAGAGCCAGATAAAATGGATTTTGTTTTGGAACTAATGGCAAAAGCCAAGGAAAAAGGAGTTAATCTTTTACTTCCTGCAGATACGGTGATCTCCAAAGAATTTGCCAACGATGCTGAGCAAAGTTTAGCAGTAAGCGGAAAGATTCCTGACGGATGGATGGGCTTGGATATTGGACCAAAAACAAGAGAGGATTTTTCTGAAGTTATTTTGAAGTCAAAAACCATACTTTGGAACGGTCCAATGGGAGTTTTTGAGATGGAATCTTTTGATAAAGGAACTGAAGCTATTGCAACTGCAGTAGTTCAAGCTACTAAAGAAGGAGCCTATTCACTGATAGGTGGCGGTGATTCAGCTGCTGCAGTCAATAAATTTGGCTACGGGGATGCAGTTTCTTTTGTGTCTACCGGAGGTGGAGCTTTGCTTGAGCACATGGAGGGCAAAGTTCTTCCAGGTGTAGCTGCATTGGAACCTTAAGAGGGAAAAAATAACTCAAAAAAGCCTGCTTAAATTTCGTTTTAAGCAGGCTTTTTTGAGTTAAAACGCTATTTCAACCATAACGGGGAAATGATCCGACGGATATTTTTTACCATAATTATCTGTTAAAATCCCATGTCTGATCACGGATAAATCTCCTTTTATAAAAACATGATCAATAATTCCATCCGGCAATTTTTCCCAATCAAAACCTGAGAAAGTACCGGCTGGACCGTAGGAAGGAATTTTAGAAATCAGGCGCGCGTCTTTCCAGCCTTCTTTTGACACGATCGTTGTATAAGCAGCATTATCAGGAGTCACATTAAAATCGCCCATTAAGATCACCGGTAAGTTTTCTTTATTCAAGTTTTCAATCTGAGATACAACCAGCTTGCTGCTTTCCTCTCTTGCTTGCTGGCCGATATGATCGTAATGAATGTTGAAAACATAGAATTTAATTCCTTCTTGATCTTCAAATTTCCCCCAGGAACAAACTCTATTTAAAGCGGCATCCCAACCTTTGCTAGGTTTTTCTGGTGTTGGGGAAAGCCAGAAAGTACCTTGATCTAATAATTCGTGCTTTTTTGGATCGAAAAGAATTGCCGCAAATTCTCCTTTATCCGAGCCATCGTCTCTTCCTACCCCAAGATAAGAGTAGCCCAAAGTAGTAGTCAGGTCGTTAATTTGATTTTGAAGGCCTTCTTGAATGCCAAATAAACTAATCTGATGAAATTGAATAAGACTCGCGACATGTGGCATTCGATCTTTCCATAAATTACCTTCGTCTCCGGGATTTGCCCAGCGAATATTGAAAGTGGCGAAATTGTGAGTTTGTGCTTGAGTATTACGGTTGAGTCCTAAAAAGGAACAACCAAACACAATGACAAAGAAAACGGTTTTAAACAGGGTTGATTTCATAAAAGGTGAACTTAATCTTTGAAAAATCTTTAAGTTTTAAAATTGCATTCTAATTTAAGAAAATGAAAACCTTCTATCCTAATAACTTGGCCCCAGTAGAATTTCATGCGTTGCTTCAGGGAAGTATTGCCCCGAGACCAATCGCATTTGTAAGCACCATTGATTTACAGGGAAATGTGAACCTAAGTCCTTTTAGTTTTTTCAATTTATTCAGTACTAATCCCCCGATTTTGATTTTTTCACCATCCAGAAGAGTACGGGATAATACTACTAAACATACCTTTGAAAATGTAAGGGAAGTTCCTGAAGTGGTGATTCATGTGGTAGGTTTTGATTTGGTAGAGCAAATGTCGCTTGCAAGTACAGAATATGATAAAGGAGTGAATGAATTTGTAAAGGCTGGTTTGACGAGTGTTGACTCTGTTCAAGTAAAACCACCGCGTGTGAAAGAAGCACCTATAGCTTTTGAATGCAAAGTAAATGAGATAAAACCACTTGGTGAAGTTGGAGGATCTGGGAATTTGGTGATTTGTGAAGTCATAGTCGCCCATATTTCAGAAGATATTTTGGATGCAGGAAATAGAATTAATCCGAATAAGTTGGATGCAGTAGCTAGACTTGGGGGAAATTGGTATTCTAGAGCAAGTGGAGATTCGTTGTTTCAGATCCCAAAACCACTCCGAATAAAAGGAATTGGGGTTGATCAAATTCCGGATGAGATAAAAAACAGTGCTATTTTGACAGGCAATAATTTAGGGAGACTTGGGAATGTGGAACAATTGCCTTCCAGTGAAGAAGTAGAAGAATACTCAAAAAGGCCCGAAATCCAGGGAATTCGAGTGCGATTTGTAAACGACGAAGAGTCTTGGCTGGATCATATCCATTTGTTGGCACAAGAGAAACTAATGCAAAATGAAATAGAAGAAGCTTGGAAAATCTTGATGCAGAAGAGATAAATAAAAAAGCGGCCTAAGCCGCTTTTTTATTTAATGAGATAGTCAAGTGGCATTCTTACTTGGATGCCTTGATACTCTTTCAATTTTTGGGCTTGCTTGTAATAAACAAAGTTTTCGCCTAGTTCAGTCTGAAGCATTTTGAGCTTTACATTCTCTCCTAAGTCACTCAACAATTGCTCGAACCAAGGTTTCTTTTGAGGATAGTATACTACTCTATAATCATCTCCTGCATCTATTCTTTCAGCAGCTAATTCGATGGTATCATCGAGACCTCCCAATACATCCACCAAGCCTCTTTGGATTGCCTGATTTCCTGTCCAAACTCTTCCAGAAGCAACTTCTTTTACTGCCTCTGGGCTTATTCCTCTTCCTTCCGAAACTCGGGAAATAAACGTTTCGTATCCTTTTTCGACATTCTTTTGAATGATTTTTCTCTCCACATCGGTGATCTCTCTGGTTGGGTTCATGAAATCAGAAAGTTCCCCTGTTTCGACCACATCGGTAGTGATACCCAATTTGTCATTTAATAATTCCTGGGCATTAAACCACAAACCAAATATCCCAATAGAACCAGTGATCGTATTAGGCTGGGCAACGATCGTATCAGCGGGTGCTGAGATGTAATAGCCTCCTGAAGCTGCAACTTCTCCCATAGAAACATAAACAGGTTTAGTTTTTTTGGCTTCGGACATTTCTCTCCATATTACTTCAGAAGCTAGAACTGATCCACCGGGAGAATTGACACGCAAGACGATTGCTTTGATATTTTCATCTTTTCTTGCTTTTCGTATTTCAGTTGCAAACTTTTCTGAGCTGATGACTCCATCTGCACTTCCACTGACAATATTTCCTTCCGCAATGATGACTGCAATTCGATTTTTGGAAGTGATATTTTTTGATTTCACTGTTGAATTAAGCTTCGTGGCATTAATAGTAGAGATATTTTCATCTTCACTTAATCCTAACTTTTCCCTAAGCTTAGCATGAATTTCATCTTCATAAGCTAAGCCATTCATAAGGCTATAAGTAACAGCATCCTCAGGCTCACGGACAAGCATCTGGTTGTTTGTCTTTGTTAAAGAATCTAGATTGATCCCTCTAGATTCAGCAATTTTCTTCAAAGCATGTGAGTTCATGTCGGATAGGAAGGCCTGAGTTTGAAGCCTGTTCTCATCAGACATTTTCTTTAACATAAATGGCTCTACAGCACTTTTAAATTCTCCGACACGGAAGATTTCCGGCTTAATCCCAACCTTTTCAAAAAGGCCGGTAAAGAATAAAACATCTGAAGAAAAACCATTAAAATCAATGCCTCCAATTGGGTTGAGGTAAACTTCGTCTGCAACGGAAGCCAAGTAATAACCTCCCTCAGTATAAATTTCATCGTAAGCCAAAATAAATTTTCCGGAAGTTTTAAAGTCTTCAAATGCTTCACGAAGCTCTAATAGATTGGCTTGCCCGGCTATCACCATACCTGTATTTAGGTAAATGCCTTTTATGCTTTCATTTGTTTTTGCAGCCTCAATAGCTTTTTTAAGATTGACAAGTCCTGCTGTGTTGGGTCCTCCAAATGCAGATCCAAAAATTGAAAGATCCAAGTCATCTTCACTCGTTCTTTCTACAATTGTCCTACCGTTTAGATTTAAGTGTAGAACTGTATTTTCCTCTACAGTTACTTCCTCTTTTCCTGAAGCGGCTATCATTCCGATAATTCCTATGGAAATCAGAATACTCATGACAGTGAAAATTATAAGACCCACAATCACTGCGAGCACATTACCTAAGAATCTCATATTTAGATTAATTTAATATGCGAAAATAACCTATTTTGGCGAATCATAACAGGTAGAGTCATACGAATGACATGGAATCAAAGGTTACTTTAATATTAGGAGGAAATAAGGGGGATAGGGAAGTATTACTGAAAACAGCCTTAGATCGCATCACGAGTAAGCACAAGCTTTTGTTAGAATCGTCTATTTATGAAACGGAAGCATGGGGAGGAATTGCAGAAGGGCCTTTTCTAAATCAAGTAATTCAAATTGCTACTTCTTATGATCAAATGTCATTTTTGGCATTTATTCAAAATGTGGAAACTGAATTGGGCAGAATGAGAAATGAACCTTGGGGGGATAGGACAATGGATATTGATATTCTTTTTTGGGATGATTCAGTTTTAGATCTGCCCGAATTGAAAGTTCCCCATCCATTTATCGCTCAGAGAAGGTTTGTTTTACAACCTCTTGCGGAGATTCTTCCTGATCTTTTGCATCCAACTCTCCAAAAGAAAATCAAGGAATTATTAGAAAGCTGCGAAGACAAATCGAAGGTCAACAAATTCAAAAAATAAACCCGCCGAAGCGGGTTTTAGTATTTAAACACCAGAAACTTCTGCTTCTGGATGGATTTTTTTAACTAATCCCTGCAATACTTTACCAGGACCACATTCTATAAAATGTGTCGCGCCATCTTTCACCATATTCTGGACAGACTGAGTCCACTTAACGGGTGCTGTAAGCTGAGCTATTAGATTGGCTTTAATTTCTGAAACATCACTTATTGCTGTGGTGCTGACATTTTGGTAAACTGGACAGATAGGCGTGCTAAATGCGGTAGCTTCAATGGCCTTTTGCAATTTTTCTCTTGCAGGCTCCATCAAAGGTGAGTGGAAAGCACCTCCAACCGGAAGAGGCAACGCACGTTTTGCTCCGGCTTCTTTCATTTTTTCGCAGGCAATTTCAATTCCTTTATTTGAACCAGAAATCACCAATTGACCTGGGCAATTATAATTAGCCGGCACTACGATTTCATCGGAAATTTCAGAGCAGATTTCTTCTACTTTTTCATCTGCCAATCCTAAAATTGCGGCCATGGTGGAAGGATTTATTTCGCAGGCTTCCTGCATTGCCAAAGCTCTTTGGTAAACCAATTTCAGCCCATCTTCGAATGCTAGGGTGCCATTAGCTACCAGAGCAGAAAATTCTCCCAAACTATGCCCCGCAACCATGTCCGGCGAGAAGTCAGGAGTGGTTTTTGCCAAAATAACAGAGTGAAGAAAAATAGCCGGTTGGGTGACTTTTGTTTGCTTAAGCTCTTCAGCTGTTCCATCAAACATGATGTCTGTAATTCTGAAGCCTAAAATTTCATTGGCTTGCTCAAACAATGCTTTCGCTTGTGAATTCTCCTCATATAGGGCTTTTCCCATTCCTGGAAATTGGGCTCCTTGGCCCGGAAACACAAATGCTTTCATTCAATTGGATTTTGTTACGGCTCAAATATAAAGCTTTTCCATAAGGTGAACAGGAATCTATTTTTTGAGACTCGTTTGAAAAGGAGAATTACTTGGGGTTAAAAATTTTGCTTTTTCTTCAGGAGTCGGTAACCTACAGGTGGATTTTTTTCCAAACCATCTATACCGATTTTTTCCAATCCAATCGTAAATGGGATCCCGAATTAGTTTTGGGATAAAAATAAATGGGTATAGAAGGGACGTGATTCCTGAAAGCTGTTTGGCGATTTTTAATGCCGCAGTGCTTCTGTAATAAATTTGGTTTTCTTCAAGAAGTACTAAAGAGTCCAGATAATTAGGGTCAACATCAAAATCTGAAAGAATTTCTTTACTAAGAGAATCCTGCAATGCACCCACAAGGAATTTATCTTTCGAGTCATGTCGAATGATAAAGTCAATGGATGAATTGCAGAGATTGCAGACTCCATCAAAGAAAATGATGGATTTTTGCTCCCTCATCGAAGTATTTGAATGGTACCTTTCAGGCTTTCTTGCTGTTGGGATTGATCTAAAACGTCGAAAGTTACTGATCCAGAATAGAAATATGTTCCAGCAGGAAGTTCATTTCCATTTTTATCTCTGCCATCCCATCTGATGTAAATATCATTTTCGTTCGACTCAAAGCTGTTGTATGAAAACACTTCTGCTCCCCATCTATTCACAATAAAGATTTCTACTCCCAAGACAAATCTAGGGCATTCTGAAAACGGATTGTCAAAGGCCATGAAGGTTTCATTCAACCCATCACCATTTGGTGTGAAGGCATTTGGAAGATTATAAGATGGGCAATTTTCAACGCAAACGATGTTACTTGGCTCACTTTCATTACCAGACCTATCTACTGCAGTAATGTAATAGCAACCTCTGTAAGTGGTTAATTCACTAACTCGAGTTTGCATTTCTATCGCTGAAATTTCTTTGATCATAGTGAATTCACTGTCTTCCCCATCCGCAGTGTAATACAGTCGATATCCACTTAATTCATCATCACATTCACCGCTGAAGTCTGGAGTCCAGCTAAGATCGTGATAAAAAGAGGAGGTGTTGCAAGGTTGCTCTGCCAAGTATTCTTCACAAAGAGGTCCCTCAAAAGTCAATACCGGAGGACAAGGAAGTCGATTGTCGTCAGGTTTTGCACAGACAATTTGAGATTTGTTCTCTAAAGGATAAACAAGTCCGTCCACATTGTAAGAACCTTTGGTGATAACATAATAGCAGTATTCAGTTTCTTTTTCTAGAGGAATTCCGTTAAAACTTCCGTCATCTAGATACACAAACCCATCCTGAGTCACATCAACTTCTGCGATTTTCACGAAAATATCTTCATCAGAAGACGCAGCATCTGTTCTATTTCTATAAACTTCATGCTTGAACTGTTGAACTGAATTATTCCAGGGAACTTGAAATTCCCACGTTAATTCAATCGCTTCATTGATAATGGTAGGTTGGAGCCAAACAGAAGAGGCTTTCGATGAAGTGTCAATTTTGGTATTTCTGTCCAGAAGGATTACTTCATAATTATAGACTAAGGTTTCTGTATTGAGACCAGTGTCTGTAAAGAGCGTGTCGGAGGTGATCCCTAAAGAAACCTGATCTTGATTTCCTGTAAAACCAGTATTCCTTAAAAGCTCATAAGTGAATGGTCCTGGGAATATTGTCCTATCAATATCATATGGAGGTGTCCATTTCACGAAAATTTCACCATTGGTAGGATCAGTTTCCTCAATGCTCACATTGGTAATGATAGGCACATCCACATCTACTGTAATACAGATCTCTTCAGAGACGATACTTTCTCCAGATCTAGGTGAAGGGAATCCTGCTACCAGTCTATAACAATAGGTGTTTCCTGGATCTAGACCTTCAGAACCATTTAGATCAGTGAAACTGAAAGTTTGCATATCAGTAATTCCAACCAATTCATATCCTGGTCGGATTCCTGTTTCGCAGCTATCTGGCTCGTAAGGGTCTGAGTTAATTCTTCTCCAGATCTGCATTTCGCTGGCAGAATTGGAACAAGTATAAGGATCCCAACTTAGTTCCGCAGTCCTTCCTGGCTGCTGTTCAATTTCATCAAAAACCGGTGGAGGACCAATGATTTTGATTCTCCAAGTTTGAATATCTACGAGACTTGGGCCCGATTCAGGCTGATCGGAGATTCTGACGCGAACATCATATTCTCTTGCCCTTACGTGATTACATACAGTTTGCCATTCAAAATTTACAATCCCTGGGCTGGATTGATAATCTCCATCATTTGGTGAAAAAGATGCCGGCGAAGTTGTGATTTCTATTGGTTCCCCATAAATCTCAATTTTAATCGGATCCCCATCTGGATCAGATCCTTGAATAATTTCTTCGATCAAAGTACCTGCTTCGACACAGAGGTCAGGAGGTAAAATTAACTCCGGCCTTCTGTTGTCAGAATTTTCTATAATAATCTGCATATCTCTGACGACATAGCCAATCTGCGTCCAAACCCCATCAAGTTTTCGGTATTCTTTTATCCGGAAAGCCACATTAAATTGTCCCGCTGTACCGGGAGCATCCCAAATCAAATCACCAAAAATAGGATCTAACGTTAGAAAAGCAGGAGTGCTTCCATCTTGTTGATTAAAGCTGAATTCTGAAGAAGCAGGACTTCTGTAGTTATTTACAGGTCTTTGAAAAGCTTGTTTTGGGATATCTAATTCATACGCTAAACTATCTCCATCCGGATCAAAGGCACCCGGATTATGGATGTATCTTGAATTGATAGCCCCATTATCTACCGGTGGAATAGTCAATACCGGTGAATTATTTACACCAATAAAGGGGTCAATAGTGATCTGAGTTTCTACATAAAACGGTGTATCCACCGAATTGTCCATGTTCAGAGTTCGGTCATTTCTGTTGAATTCCTGAAATCTGATGGTGTAAACACCCGGTCCTTGATAGGTATGAGTGATAACAAAAGTGTTTTTTTCAATTTGATCACCTAAGCTTTCCACTAAGGAAAAATCACTTTCCGTATTGAGCTGTTCATCTCTCCCATCGCCAAAATTAATGTTACCGGGACCGAAAACTACACTCGAACGAGTATCTGTATAACCTACGACAATGATCCTGTAGGTTAAGGTTTGAACGGAAATTCTCTCGGCAATAATTTCACCGGCTCTGATGTGAGTAGCCCAGGCATTGGACAATCCCAAAAATAAGAACATTAAAAAAAATCCTAAGGAATGTTTTAGCTTCATATTGGTTAGATTATTCAGATCACATTTAGAGAAACGTCGGTTCTACCAAAAGTGGTTTGTTGGTATTTCATAACTTTGATTTTCTACCTATACGAAATAAATGAAAGTAAGTAGAAAATCCTGTTAAATTCAAACAATAAAAATTAACAGAGTGTTACAAAATCAAACTAATTACTAAAATAGCATAAATGAATTTAGTTATTTAGAACTGATTAAAATAAGCATTCCTTTTTTACTTGGATTGTTTACTAAGTCATCCAAATGTAAATTTGGCCCCAATAACAAGAATTCGTTCTAATCTAATCGCAAATCTGTATGAGCTGGGTTACCAAAACCTTAAGTAGCACACTAGGCAGGAAATTGGTCATGGCTTTGACTGGACTTTTCCTCATCCTATTTTTAATAGGTCACGTTTCTGGAAATTTGCTTCTTTTAAAGAATGATGGAGGAGAAGCATTTAACATTTACGCAAAATTCATGACCACCAATCCGGCAGTGAAGTTGTTGTCTTATTTGACATACATCTCTATCATTGGTCATGTTATTTACTCTATTATTCTTACAAGAAAGAATAAGGCGGCAAGACCTGTTGGATATTCTGTTTCAAAAGCATCCACAAATTCAAGTACTGCCTCAAGGAATATGGGAGTATTGGGAACAATCATCCTTCTATTTTTAATAGTTCACCTGCAAAGCTTTTGGTATCAAATGCACTGGGGAGATCTACCAATAGTCGAGTATAACGGAGAATCTTACAAAGATTTGTACTCTATTGTATCCTTTGCATTCCAAAATGAATTAATGGTCGCTGGCTATGTTATTGCGATGGGATTCTTAGGTTATCACCTTTCCCATGGTTTTGCCAGTGCCTTCCAAACATTGGGTTTGAACCATAAAAAATATACGCCAGCCATTGAGGCTTTTGGCAAATTATTCAGCATCGTGGTACCTGTGCTTTTCGCAATCATGCCGCTGTATATCTATTTTACACAGAGCTAATCCATAGTCCCGTATGATACTAGATTCAAAATCACCCGCAGGCCCTTTAGCCGAAAAGTGGACAAAACATAAATTTTCCAGTAAACTGGTAAACCCTGCAAACAAAAGAAAATACGAAGTAATTGTGGTTGGAACCGGTTTAGCCGGCGCCTCAGCTGCAGCATCATTGGCAGAGCTTGGATATAATGTGAAAGCTTTTTGCTTTCAGGATAGCCCCAGAAGAGCACACTCCATTGCTGCTCAAGGGGGTATCAACGCTGCAAAGAATTACCAAAATGATGGTGACTCCGTTTTCAGATTGTTTTATGATACCATCAAAGGCGGAGATTATAGAGCAAGGGAGTCCAATGTTTACAGATTAGCAGAAGTTTCAGTAAATATCATCGATCAGTGTGTGGCCCAAGGAGTTCCTTTTGCTAGGGAATATGGCGGATTACTTGCCAATCGTTCTTTTGGTGGTGCACAAGTATCCAGAACATTTTATGCCCGTGGCCAAACGGGACAGCAATTGCTTTTGGGAGCATATTCAGCTCTAAGTCGCCAGGTAGCCAATGGTAAAGTGAAGCTTTATCCCAGAACTGAGATGATGGATTTGGTGACAATCGATGGGAAGGCCAGAGGTATTGTAACCAGAAATCTAATTACAGGAGCGATCGAAACTCATGCAGCCCATGCAGTTCTTCTTTGTACCGGTGGATACGGGAACGTGTTTTTTCTTTCTACCAATGCTATGGGCTCTAATGTGACTGCTGCCTGGAGAGCACATAAAAAAGGAGCATACTTTGCAAACCCTTGTTATACTCAAATTCACCCAACTTGTATTCCTGTTTCAGGTGATCATCAGTCAAAATTGACTTTGATGTCTGAATCACTCAGAAATGATGGAAGGGTATGGGTGCCAAAAACTATTGAAACTGCTGAAAAGCTTAGGAAGGGTCAAATCAAGCCTGCTGATATTAAAGAAGAGGATAGAGATTACTACTTGGAAAGAAAATATCCAAGCTTTGGTAACCTTGTGCCTCGAGACGTTGCTTCAAGAAATGCCAAATATGTTTGTGATGAAGGAAGAGGCGTAAACGAAACTGGTGAGGCTGTTTTCTTGGATTTCCGAGATGCGATCAACCGAGACAGTGAAGATGCGATCCGAGCTAGATATGGTAACTTGTTTGACATGTATCAACAAATCACCGGAGAAAACCCTTACAAAACACCAATGATGATTTATCCTGCTGTACACTACACTATGGGTGGACTATGGGTGGATTATAACTTGATGACCACTGTTCCAGGACTTTATGCTTTAGGTGAGGCAAACTTCTCGGATCATGGAGCAAATAGGTTGGGAGCTTCGGCCTTGATGCAAGGATTGGCAGATGGATATTTTGTGGTTCCTTATACATTAGGAGATTATTTGGCACAAAATCTAGCCTCTAAAGTAGATACAGATCACCCTGAATTTTCCAAAGCTGCAGATGAGGTAAAGGCAAAAATCAAAACCCTTCTTTCTATCAACGGAACAAAAACTGTAGATCATTTCCACAAGCGACTAGGTAAAATCATGTGGAATGAATGCGGAATGGCTAGAACAGCTGAAGGATTGACTAAAGCAAAAGCTGATATTAAAAAATTGAAAGCAGAATTCTGGAAAGACGTGAAAGTTCTTGGAGAAAATGAAGAATTAAACCAGTCTTTGGAAAAAGCTCACCGAGTTGCTGATTTTATTGAATTGGGAGAGTTAATGATAGATGATGCTTTAAATAGAAATGAATCTTGTGGAGGACACTTCAGAGAAGAATACCAGACTCCGGAAGGAGAAGCGTTGCGTGACGATGAAAACTTCGCTTACGTAGCTGCTTGGAAATACATGGGTGAAGAGCAGGAAGAGGAGCTTAATAAAGAGAGCCTTGTATTCGAAAATGTGAAGTTGACCCAGAGATCTTACAAATAATCGCTAGACAAAAATTCATAGCTATATGAAATTGACATTGAAAGTATGGAGACAAAAGAATGCTTCTGACCAAGGAAGCTTTGTCACCTATCCATTGGATGGAATTTCCAAGGATATGTCCTTTTTGGAAATGTTGGATGTATTGAATGAGGAACTTTCCGAAAAAGGACAGGACCCGCTACATTTTGACCATGATTGCCGTGAAGGCATCTGCGGGTCGTGTTCTCTTTATATAAACGGAAAACCTCATGGGCCTCAACAGACAACCACTTGTCAGTTGCACATGAGATCGTTTTCAGATGGAGATACGATTACTATTGAGCCTTGGAGAGCTAAAGCTTTTCCAGTAATAAAGGATTTGGTGGTAGATAGAACTTCTTTTGATAGAATTATTCAGGCAGGAGGATATGTTTCTGTGAATACAGGGGGTGTTCCAGATGCAAATGAAATTCCAATTCCGAAAGTAAAAGCTGACGAGGCATTTGATGCAGCCACCTGTATCGGTTGTGGAGCTTGCGTAGCAGCTTGTAAAAATGCTTCAGCGATGTTATTTGTTTCTGCTAAAATTTCTCAATTGGCCCTGTTGCCACAAGGTCAGGTTGAGCGTAAGAATAGAGCTGAAAAGATGGTTGCTAAGATGGATGCGGAAGGATTCGGAGCTTGTACCAATACTGGTGCATGTGAGGCAGAATGTCCAAAAGCTATCAGTTTGACAAACATTGCCAGAATGAACAGGGAATACTTCTCAGCAGCAGTGAGTAGTGATAATATTTAAGAATGTATATTAATGAGATTTTAAAAGCCGACGGAAGTCGGCTTTTTTGTTTTATAATTATTTCCATCAATAATTGTACTCATAGGTAATATTCAGTAATAAAAAGTTTGAAATTCGATTAATTAAGCATAAAAGCCTAACTTTGAAAATTTATAATTTAAAATGAATTTATTACAAATTAAAGTAAGATATGAGTTGGATAGATCTGGGGATCTTTTTGGCCTACATGCTGGCAATGCTAGGTGTAGGATTTTTTTATATGAAAAAGAACACAGATCAGGAAGATTATTATGTTGGAGGCAGGAATATAGGTAGCTGGCATATTGGACTTTCTGTTGTCGCAACAGATGTTGGGGGAGGATTCTCTATAGGATTGGGAGGCTTAGGTTTTGCAATGGGAATTTCTGGATCCTGGATGCTTTTCACAGGATTATTGGGGGCTTGGATAGCAGCTGTTTTACTGATTCCAAGAGTGAAATCAGACCCAGCCTTCGCTGGATTTTTTACTTTTCCACAGATTATTGGACACCTTTATAATTCGAATGCCGCTAGAGTCGCTGCCATTATATGTTTTTTAGGGTATTTAGGTTTTACCTCTTCTCAGCTACTTGCAGGTGCAAAACTTGCATCAGGGACTTTTGAGGCCCTGGACTTACATTTAGCGTTGTTGATCATGGGTGGAATTGCGGTAGTTTATACCGTAATGGGAGGACTGAAAGCTGTCATTTATACAGACACGATTCAATGGATCATTTTGATGCTGGGATTGATGTTGATCGGAGTGCCCATGGCTTATAATTTTGTCGGTGGATGGGAAGGTATTTCCAGCACTTTGCCGGATGAGTTCTTTTCATTTGCTAACTTAAGTTGGCAGGATTTAGCCAATTGGGGAATTACTATCGTGCCAATTTGGTTTGTAGGGATGACTCTCTATCAGAGAATCTTTGCAGCGAGGGATGTAAAGACTGCAAAAAAAGCTTGGTTTATAGCGGGCCTATTTGAATGGCCTATCATGGCATTTCTTGGAGTTTCTTTAGGACTACTTTCTAGAGTGGCGGTAGAGCAAGGAGCTTTGGTAGGATTTGGAATAGGGATGGATCCAGAAATGGGACTTCCTGTTTTACTTAGTCAGATACTTCCCGCAGGGATCTTAGGATTGATGATGTCGGCTTATTTTTCAGCAGTTTTATCTACTGCTGATTCTTGTCTAATGGCTGCTTCCGGAAATCTCACCACTGATTTATTGGGTAGATTTTTGAAAGGAAAATCGCTGAAACAAGAAATGCGATTCAGTCAAGTAGTGACATTGATGATCGGAGGAGTAGCAATTTTAATTGCCTGGCAAATGACGGAAGTTCTTAGCCTAATGTTGTATAGCTATGCCTTTATGGTTTCCGGTTTACTTGTTCCAGTGATTGCTGGACTGTTCTTTAATCAAAACAATGGGACTGCTGCGGTAGTTTCTATGATTGGTGGTGGGTCAATTACAGCTGCTTTAACCATTGCCGAAGTGCCTCTTCCTTTAGATCTTGATGCCAATTTATTTGGTTTGATTGTCTCATTTCTGGCATTTGTTTCAGTAAATTATATTCAAAAAAATAAAAGTTCTAAGCTAAAATATATATGATCAAATTAGAAACCCTCTCAGCAATAGATAATGCCACCTTCCTTCAGAAAAATGAAATTGCAGAATTCTTATTCAATCACTTAGGAAAATATGGTGACCCAAAAGATGATATTTTGAAATGTTTAGACTATGCTTTGGATCAAGGCCTGCAAGCAGGAGGATTTGTGGTCATGGCTCGGGAAAATGGAGAACTAGTAGGAGTACTTGTTATGAACAAGACAGGTATGTCCGGTTATATCCCTGAAAATATCCTGGTATATATAGCAGTAGATGCTGAGCAAAGAGGTAAGGGAATT
Source organism: uncultured Algoriphagus sp. (assembly GCA_965659625.1). Classification (GTDB taxonomy): domain Bacteria; phylum Bacteroidota; class Bacteroidia; order Cytophagales; family Cyclobacteriaceae; genus Algoriphagus. The sequence continues at coordinate 86,815 of CBFHWO010000016.1, forward strand.
GGTGGGAAATTAATGGGGATGGCTATAAAAATGGCCAGCGGAGCAATCGCCCTTCATGTGGAACCTGATAATCCAGCAAGAAAACTTTACGAACGACTAGGCTTTACAAACAAATATCTCGAGATGAGATTGATCAAATAAAATGGCTTACCTGACATTAAATAAGACCAAACTCAAGGACAATTTTGAGTTCTTGAAAGATCTTTTTGAAGAAAAGGATATTTCTTGGGGAGTGGTTTCAAAGATATTCTGTGGAAACAGGACTTTTTTACAAGAACTAATCAATCTCGGGGTTAGAGAAATTCACGACAGTAGGATCAGTAATTTGGCAATGGTCAAAAGGATAAATCCTGATGTTCAAACTGTTTATATCAAACCCGTTTCAAAACGGAATGTTGGTAAAATGGTAGAGTTTGCAGATGTGAGCTTGAATAGTGAATTGAATACCATCCACTGGATTAGTGAAGAGGCTGTCCTTCAGAATAAAAAACACAAAATCATCATCATGGTGGAGACTGGTGACCTTCGCGAAGGAGTCATGGGGGAAAAATTAATCGAATTTTATTCTCAGATTTTTCAATTACCCAATATTGAGGTCATAGGTTTAGGGACTAACCTTAACTGTCTCAATGGAGTAATGCCTTCGACGGATAAGCTGATCCAACTTTCTTTATATAAACAGATCATTGAGCTTAAATTCAATAAAAAAATCCCTTGGGTTTCTGCAGGAACTTCAGTAACCATCCCTTTACTTTTCACGCACGAGCTACCACTTGGCATCAATCATTTCCGTGTGGGTGAGACCTTATATTTTGGGTTAAATTTATTTGAGGAAAAATTGATTGAAGGAATGAATGGAGATGTGTTTATGTTGCATTCCGAAATCATAGAAATGCAGGAAAAGCCCATGCTACCTGTAGGGAATCTGGCCGCTAATCCTCAAGGAGATGTGGTTCAAATCGATAGTGGTCTTTATGGGCAAAGTTCTTTTAGGGCAATATTAGATATTGGTTTACTTGATGTTGATCCAAAGTATCTCATTCCCAAAGATCAGGATTTTGAAATTTTGGGAGCTAGTTCAGATATGATTATCATTAACCTCGGTAAAAACCCTAATAATTATAAAGTTGGAGATACCCTTGACTTTGAATTGAAATATATGGGCGCCTTAGGGATTTTGAATTCTGATTACGTAGATAAAAAAGTGATTAGCTAAAGGAGTTTTTCTTAATAGATAATTTCATTTTTGATCTTCCAACTATTTAACCTTAGAGGGTTTCAACTATCGAAACTCGCTAAGGTTTTATTTCATGGAATTGATCCATTCTCGAATCAACTGAACACCTTCCTGATGAATGGTAGTTCTGCCAAGTTCAGGCATTGCAATTCCTACCTCTGTGGAATTCATTCTATACAGTAAGATCGATTCATCCGCTTTTCCCGGCACGATGTCATAATCAAAAGCACCAGCTCCATTTCCAGCAGCCACAGGGGTCTTCCTAATTCCGAGCTTTAAAGATTCCTTTTGATCAAATTCAAGAAATAAACCGGAAGTGCTTGCTGGGCCTTCCTCTTGATGACAATGCGAACAATTGATATCTAAATATGCCATCGCTCTATCCGATAAAGCTTGCGTTTCATCTTGATAATTGACTAATGAAGGATGAGCATTTTGACCAGCAAACCCTTCCAAAATCCCTCTATCCTGCCAATAAGCCAATTGATTTTTCGGACCTGTTCCATAGTCAAATTCATTATTTAAATGCTTGATTTTGACACCAATCGGAGCAAGTTCTTCAGACTTATTATGACAAGTCTTGCATTGGTTTTTGTTTGGGATCAAATAATTTATGACTTGTTCTTCTCCCTTTAAATCAATGAATTTCACTTCTTTTTCTCCTCCGACCACTTTCAGAATTGCATCTGTTTGATCCTCATTCCAGATGTATGGAAAAGCTTCCCAACCTTCTTCAGAATTTATCAAAAGTCTTGTTTCAATAATCCGTCTTTCTGCATCAGGTTTATTAAAATCTGCAGGGTAGTAAAAGTTTTTAATTAGAATTGAGCCTTCAGGAAATTGAAGTTCATCATTTTCTATGTTAGCTTTTTGGCCTTTTGGAATTGATATAAATCGACTCTTAAGAGCATAATCAGTAAATAGAGAAGATACTGGTTCATATGGGATAATCGATGATTCCGGATGGAGTTTGTTTATTTCTCCTTCAAAAAAACCGTAAGTAGAAAGTCTAATATAGGGGAGTTTGCCATCAGCTATTTCTTCTGTTAATGGTGTCGAAGAACTTTCTGGTTTCGTTTGTGAATTTTCCTTACAAGAAGTAAAATGGAAAATAGAGATGAGAAGTAGAAAATAGATTCTTGTTTTCATATCTATTAAAGAGAGGTGAGCTTCGCCACGTCCGTGGTTACATCTACTTGGCAGTCCTGAAATGGTTTGTAGTCTTTGAACGATTCGATTTTATCCTCTCCATCCATTAAATAAAACCTTGTGAAGTGCAGGTCTTCCATCCCCTTTTCCTGAATGCAGATTTTCATAGGGTTGGATCCTATTTCCTGACTGATCGCAGTATCCCAAATTCCATCGTAGATAATATCTTGAGTTTTAGCTTTGCCATGGGCATTGTATATAGAAATCAGCTGGCCTAGTTCCCTGGTAAGATCAGGGAATTTCAAAGTTCTTTGATAGCTATTGTCATGTACATAAATATTCTGGGAATAGGGAGACCAGTTGGGAGCTTCGGCAGGAAAACCGGTAATCTGATAACTAGCTATTGCTAAACCAGTTGTTTTGTTTCGAAGAATTTTGTTATTGAAAATTTCCACCTCTTTAGCTGCCAAAAGTATGATTCCGGATCCAGGTGGAATCATCGTGACAGTGTTTCCATTTGGCCCATCTCCCAATGGAGTTGCAAAATTCTCATGGTTATTATCGATCACCTCATTGTTGTAAATCTTTGTCCCTCTACCATCTGACTTAGGTAGACCAGGTAAATTGAATACTAAAATCCCACCTGCATTGTCGCGTGCGACATTGTCATAAACTTCGGCGTTATCACAATTTTCGATTTCTATTCCAGCTACATTTCCGAAGGCAAGGGAATTCTTTACGATGATATTTTCAGATTGGCCAACATAGATTCCAGCATCTTTTGAATGTGACGCGATACAACCATCAATGAGTACATTTTTGCATTGCACAGGATAAATGGCATAGGTTCCATTCTTTGATTTATCACCATTTGTCCAGGTGACATTAAGTTTTCGAAAAGTAATTCCATCCGTATGCTGGGACTTTATCCCATCACCGGGAGCATCTTCAATACTGAAATTTTCAATCAATATATTTTCACCAACGATCTTGACACCTTCTCCACCTGATTTCAAATTCCTGAAAGAGAGAACAGATCGATCCATGCCTGCTCCCTGGATTTTTATGTTCTTTTTATTATCTAGAATTAATTGAGTTCGAAGTTCATAAAAAAGTGGCTCGATGGTAATCGTACCGCCATCCTCAACCATGATAAAGTCTTCGACAAGCTTTTCGACTTCGGCTTCGGAAGCTCTGGGTAATTTGGAAGAATCAAAAGTTTGTTCATTTGATCTGCTATTGCAGGCGGTAAAAAATAGAACTGAGGAGATAAATAGGAAGACGAAAGAGTTTCTCATACTAGTTGGGTTGGGTAAAGACTTTCTCAAATATTACGAACCTTAAGAATAATTGCTATTGACAAAAATCAATTAATCAAATTCTAGCTCTTATTCTACTGAGAGTTTCTATGCTCATATCTAGATAAGAGGCAATATTTCCCACAGAAGCTTTTTGGATTACTTTCGGTCGATACTCCATCAGTTCAAGATACCTTTCTTGAGCAGTCTTGAACTTTGAAAAAATCTGTTTCTCTTCTAAAACAATGTAATACTCTTCCAGAATCATCCTGTAGGCTCTTTCAGTTTCAGGATAGTTCTCAAACATATTCTCTAAGGTTTCATGAGAAATTCTATATGCTTTACTTTTTTCTAAAGTCTCAATATTTTCATAAGAAGGCTTTCTGGTAATAAAAGAGTGCATGGCTGTAACGAACTCTCCATCCAAAGTGAAGGAAACCGTGATGTCCCGATTATTTCTGTTATAAAAGCTTCTGGCCGAACCCTCAAGAAAATAATATAAATACTGGCTGACTTCGCCTTCTTTTTCTAATAAATCACCTCTATTGAATTCTACTTTTTCGAGATTACTTAAAAATCCTGTCTTCGCGCTATCACTCAGAAATGGAAATTTGTCAAAAATGCCTAGAATTTTTTCCATGGTGTCTTATTAAAAAGTAACATTGTTTGATTTTACTATGAAAAACATCTGCTAATTTTATGATTTAAGTTAAAAAATCTAGCTTGGATGAAAGCTATTTCTTTGTAAAACATTTGAAAATTCAGTTCTTTCCGTCATAATCACCCTTTTACTACCTATTTAATTTACAACACATGAGATTTTTTTTCATTGGACTTTTCCTTTTGGGCATTATTGGATTCGCACATGGACAAGCCGGGATTAGAGCAGGATTAAGTTCAAGTAATATCACCAACTCAAATGTGAATGCAAGGCTAGGAGGGCATGGGGGAGTTTATTATCGACTTGAATTGGGTTTTTTCGCAGTGGAGCCGGGGGTACAGTTTTCACAAAAAGGCTTCCGGGGAAACGATAGAAATACCGGGAAAATAATTTATGAAAGATTCAATTATGTGGATGCTCCCTTATTGATTCGGTTTAATTTCTTTCCAGAAATCAATTTGTTTGTCGGGCCACAAATGTCCTGGCTTATGTCCCGAAAGTATGAATTAGAAGGGGTCGTAGATACTAACATGGAAGCTTTTCCTGCCACAGAGATTGGAGGCGTGGGAGGAATTGGGATCCATTTACCTTATGGGTTTAATATTCAGGCGAGCTTTGAAGTCGCAAAAAATGATTTAGGTGAATATTATCCAAGAAGAAAAAACAAGGCATTTAAACTCTCACTTGGGTTTGATTTGTTTTAAATTTGACAAGAACATGAAAAAGCAAAAAGCTTGGTCAACTATTTGTCTAACTACATTTGAAATTATAAACCACACGAATTATTACTTATGAAAAAGTTTTTGTTTTTGATCCTATCTATCGGATTATTCAGTTCTGCCCAAGCACAATTTGGGCTAAGAGCCGGATTAAGTTCTACCAATTTTTCAGATACAAATTTTGAAGAAAAAGCGGGATTTCATGCCGGAGTATATTATCGTAAAGATTTAGGATTCCTCTCCTTGGAACCTGGAGTTCAATATTCTCAAAAAGGTTATAAAAGCTCATTAGTTGGATCAAACGCTGAAGTAAAAGAACGATTAGATTACATAGATGTGCCTATTCTTTTGAGGGCAAATTTCTTCCCATTTCTAAATGTGTTTGCTGGTCCTCAAGCATCCATTTTAGCCTCTAGAAAATATGAAATTGGTTCATCTATCGATACGAGTACCGAACCAGTGAGAGGGTATGATATAGGAGGAGTAGTTGGAGTAGGGGCGAATTTGCCGCTTAATTTGAATGTTCAACTAAGCTATGACTTCGGATTGACAAGCTTAAATTACTTTAATTCTGACGTCAAAAATAGAGTGCTTAAGCTTTCACTTGGAATAGATCTTTAACAAGCGAGGTTGGGATTTTCCCAACCTTTATTTTTTGATCCTACTAGGATTTTCTTCAATAAAAGATTTCCACCCTTCATTTCTACCTCGAGTTTGCAGCCTTCCTTCATGAAAATGGTGACATAAGGCTACTGCCAAAGCATCTGTCGCATCTAACATTTTTGGAAGTTCAGTCAGTTTAAAAAGCGTTTGAAGCATGGCAGCCACTTGTTCCTTGGAGGCATTTCCATTTCCCGTGACAGATTGCTTTACTTTCTTCGGAGAATATTCAGTGATGGGAATTTCTCTAGCTAAAGCAGCCGCCATAGCCACACCTTGGGCTCTGCCCAATTTTAACATAGATTGGACATTTACTCCATAAAATGGGGCTTCCAATGCAACTGTGTCCGGCAAAAACTCTTCAATAATCCCGGTAATTCTTTCAAAAATCTTTTTAAGCTTTAATTCATGGGTTTCATACTTCTTCAGATGAATTACTCCATATTGAATCAGCTCATATTTTTTACCTTCAGTTTTAATTAAAGCATAGCCCATCACCGTGGTGCCAGGATCTATACCTAAAATGATTTTTTCCTTTACCGTATTTTTCACTTCTTTACTCACCCCTGCAAGTTAGCCGAAAAGATGCTAAGTTTTTACCTGATTTGTATTCTCTGCTACTTCTTTCTCCTTTGGAAAATGAGTAAATATTGGCCCGTGGGTAAGGAGCTAACTAGTTCTGAGGCAAGAATTCTCCAGGCTACTTTAATTATTCCCTTAAGGAATGAGAGGGGAAATATTCCAAAGTTAGAATTCGCTATAAGGGGGATAACTTACCCAAGTCTCGAAATAATCTTGGTGGATGACCAAAGTGAAGATGACACATTCCAGGTATTGAAGAAGTCTTTTAAGGATTTAGAGCACGTTATGATTCTAAACAGTCCCGGAATTGGGAAAAAAGAGGCGATCAATTATGCGATTTCTTCTTCAAAAGGGGAAGTGATTTTGACCTCAGATGCAGATTGCTTTTGGGGAAGTTCATGGATAGAGCAAATGCTGGTAAGCTTTGAAGATTCCTCAATTGAGTTGGTTGCCGGGCCGGTTTTGTCAAAACAAATGGAAGGGTTTTTACCTGGATTTCAAGTGCTGGAGTGGGCAAGTATTTTGTTAGTCACTAATTTTGGATTTGCTATTCAGAAACCGGTGACTTGTAGTGGAGCAAATTTGGCATATAGAAGATCCGCTTTCGAAAAAGTAAAGGGATTTCAAGGAAATGAAAAGAACCCCTCAGGTGACGATGAGTTTTTGCTAAAGAAAATCATCGTAGAATTCGGTGCAGAATCGGTCTTGTATCGACCTTTCAAAGAGAATTTAGTAATCACGCAACCTGAATCAAATTGGAAAGACTTGATATATCAGAAAATAAGATGGGCAGGAAAATGGAAAAGTCATGCTTCCTTATCGCATACTCTTTATGCTATACTTCCGTTTATTTTACAATTGATATGGCTGTCTAGTTTTTGGTTTCTTTTTCAGGGGAAATTGGGGTATTTAAATTTTTCTCTTCTATGGGGCTTTAAAATAGTTGCAGAAAGTCTGGCCTTTGGTAGAATTTTAAGAAGTTTGGAGTATCAATGGAGATTATCCCATTTGGTTGCCACTTCATTTATACATCCATTCTACGTTGTTGGAATTGGCATTGGAATTATAAGAGGGAAATATATTTGGAAAGGCCGAGAGAATGGAAGAACTGATTAATTTAGTCATTTAGAAAATCATGACAGAAGAAGAATTTGAACTAATGGATGAGCTGTATTTTGTTCAGCCCTATCACTATTTGGTAGAAACAGTAGAGCTAGAGGAGTCAAGAATCTTGGCGGCTTTGGATTCTTTGTATCAGCAGGGCTTGATCAAATGTTTAAAATCTCCTGATGAAGAATGCTTCAATAAAGTGGATATTTTGAAAGAGGGAGTAAATTTGTTCTTTCTAGCAACGAAAAAGGGGCTGATGGCTCATAATACATTATAATACTTGGATACTGAAACTTTTAAATATCAACGAAAGGAACTTGAGCTCAAAGCACTTCTTGAGATCACGCAGGCTATCAATGAGAATCAGTCTGAAGCGGTCTTAGGGAATATTTTCAAATTCACCTGCTTGGTTCATTTGAATATAAAATCAATGGTCCTTTATGTTGCTAAAGAGGGCGCTTTTGAAAAAATGATCGCTCATGGAGTGAAATCCAAGGTGCCACAGTTGATTCCATTAGAGGATATTGAAGACGAGAAATCCTCAGGACAGTTGAGATTAGAGCTTTCTGATGGCTATTCTTTTCAGGAATTGGAAACGTACTTGCCTGTTTATCACAAGGATAAAATGCTTGCGATTTTATTTTTAAGGCGAAAGGAGCCGGATACGCCCTTGGATCTTGATTTTACTCAAGCACTTACGAATATTTTGGTGGTGGCTTTAGAAAACAAAAGATTTGCAAGGAGGCAACTCCAACAGGAAATCCTAAATAGGGAGATTGCCATTGCCAGTCAGGTGCAGCAAATGCTGTTTCCATCGGAATTACCAAATACAAATCAACTTAAGGCGAAAGTCACCTATTTTCCTCATAGTATGGTTGGCGGGGATTATTATGATTTGATCCAAAGATCGGAGGATGATACTTTTTTCTGTATTGCCGATGTTTCCGGTAAGGGCTTTGCCGCAGCTCTTTTGATGTCAAATTTTCAGGCGACCTTGAGGACCTTACTCCGTAGTGATGCAAATCTCAAAATGATCGTGAATCAATTGAATTTCACACTTTATGAAAATACCAAAGGAGAGCGGTTTATTACTTTTTTTCTAGGACACTTTAATAATAAAACCAGAACCCTGCAATACGTAAATGCAGGTCATAATCCGCCGGTATTGTGCTGGGAGAAGCATGAGAAAAGAGAATTGCTTGAAGCTGGAACCACTATCTTGGGAGCTTTTGAAAAACTGCCTTTTTTAGAAATCGGAGAAAGGAAAAATTTAGAACAGTTTACCATACATCTTTATACCGATGGTTTGACAGAAGCAATCAATAAAAAGGAAGAGGAGTATGGAGAGGAGCGATTGGATATTTTTGTAGAAAAAAACCTTTGTGTCGATCCGGATGATTTTCATAGGGAATTCTTCGAAGAAATGCGGGAGTTTTCAGAAGATGTTCCTTTACGAGATGATTTAACTTTGTTGAGTCTTAGATTTCGTTAAGTATGGTTTTTCATACAGTTCCTATTGTTGTTCAAAAATGGTATTCTGATAGAATTTGGTCAAAGTCTCCAGACAGAAATCAAATTTATCTGACTTTTGATGATGGCCCAGTGCCCGGAGTTACTGATTTTGTTCTGAATGAACTAGCCAAAAGAAGTATGAAAGCGACTTTTTTTATGGTTGGCGATAATGTCAGGAAGAATTCAGGATTGGCAAAGGAAGTTAGTGGCCAAGGCCATTCAGTAGCAAATCACACCTTTCATCATCTCAATGGCTGGAAAACTTCAATGAGGAACTATGTGAATGATTTTTTGGAATGCGATCGGCAGATTGAAGAATTACTGGAAAGGAAAACTCATTTATTTCGGCCTCCATATGGATTGATGACTCCATCACAGGCAAGAGAAATTTCTAAAACACATTCAATAATAATGTGGAATATGCTGAGTGGGGATTATGATTTAGGCCTTACCCCGCAAGTTATTCTCAAAAAATCTATTGAGAAGACAGCCCCAGGATCTGTGGTTCTTTTTCATGATCAACAAAAAACAAGGTCAGTTTTACCCAAAATTTTACCAACTTACTTAGACGAAATTCAGGATAAAGGTTGGAAAACAGCAACACTATAATACTCTATCTTTCTAGTTTTGCCATTGCAATACTTTTGATCCAATATGTCATTTTGATTTTTCGGGCAAAGTTTTTCTGGATTGACTATGCTAAGCCTTTGCCTGAATTTCTTCCAAAAGTCTCCATTCTTGTTTCATCAAGGAACGAAGAAAGAGATTTACCTAAGTTACTTCGCTCATTTGAGTTGATCGACTATCCAAATGACAGAATTGAGTTTTTACTAGCAGATGATGATAGTGAAGACGATACTTTATCGATTTTAGAAAACTGGTGCAAAAATCATCCAACTAGAAAAGTTTTCGAAACTCAAGAAAATCAACGGGTAAATACTTCTCTAAATGGCAAAGCAAGCGCTTTAGCTAGGATAGCCAAAGAGGCAAAAGGGGAGTATTTTTTCTTTACAGATGCTGATTGTATTGTGAACAAAGATTGGGTGAAAGAAGGTATCCGAAGTTTTTCATCCTCTATTGGCTTAATTAATGGCGTCACAGAATTATCTGATGATACGCTATTCGGGTATTTTCAAAAGCTAGATTGGTGGAATATTTTGGCAATAACGAAGGTTGTATCTGATTTAGGAGGGCATACCACAGGCTTGGGGAATAACATGGTGATTTCTAAAGAAGCCTATTTAGCTTCTGGAGGCTTTGAAAGTACCCCTTTTTCGTGGACTGAAGATTTAGAGATTTCTCGTGCTGTAAAAAATTCTGGCTACAAGATCCGGCAGCAGATAAGTCCGGGAATGTTGTTGAAAACGAAAGCTGAGAAGGGCTGGTTGGCGTTGTTGAAGCAAAGAAAACGATGGTTAAAGGGAGTTTTAACTCTTCCTTGGTTTTGGAAAGCAGCACTGAGTTTTCACGTCATGTTTTTCCCGGCAGTATTCTATTTGATTTGGTGGGATTGGCCTATAGGAATCGGGTTTTGGCTCTTGAAAGTGGTGCTTCAGTCTACGTTCCTAAAATTAATTTCAAAGAAGTCCAAAAGTGCTCTTCATTGGGTCTGGATGGGATTATATGATTTTTATTACCTCCTTGCCTCCTCCCTTACGATTCTTTATTATTTTTGGCCTTCCAAAATCACTTGGAAATCGAGACAATACCCATGAATCTAATAGAAACCCACGCCCATATTTACTCTTCAAAATTTGATTCAGATCGAGATGAAGTAATTGAAACAATTCGAGAAGCTGGAATTGAGAGAGTTTATATGCCCAACGTGGATGTTGAGACTATTGATGCGATGCTGGATTGTGAGCAAAAGTACCCTGATCTTTGTATTCCGATGATGGGACTTCATCCCTGTGATGTAAAGGATGATTTTCAACAACAGCTTTATATCATGGAGGAGTGGTTAAACAAGCGGCCATTTGCAGCAGTAGGAGAAATTGGGTTGGATTTATATTGGGACAAATCTTTTTTTGAGCAGCAAAAGGAAGCGTTAAAGATTCAGATTGCCTGGGCAAAAGAAAAAAATCTTCCCATTGTTCTTCATTGCCGTGAGTCGATGGATGAAACGATCGAAATCATCCGAGAAGAACAGGATGGAAACTTAAAAGGGATATTTCATTGTTTCACAGGTTCTTTGAGTCAGGCAAATCAAATTGTCGATTTAGGGTTTATTCTTGGGATAGGAGGCGTCGCGACATTTAAAAATGGTGGATTAGATCAGGTTATTCCTAATTTAGGTTTGGATTATTTGGTTTTGGAAACAGATTCACCCTATCTAGCGCCAGTTCCTTTTCGAGGGAAAAGAAATTCGCCCGCTTATCTACCAATTATAGCTGAGAAAATCGGTGATTATTTGTCAATTTCAAAAGAGGAAGTTGCAAAAAAAACAAAAGAAAATGCATTGAATTTATTCAGGGAGTTTTAGCCATGAATTATAAAATAGTAAGACTAAATACAGGACTGCGTACCAGTAAGACTTCTTCCGTGTTAATTATTTATACAGGAGGAACTTTGGGAATGGCCTATGACGATTCAGGATCTTTGGTTCCCTTTAATTTCGGGAAGATCTTAGAAAAGATTCCTATTCTGTCAAATATGAATATTGCCATTACGGTAATTTCATTTCCGGAGCCGATAGATTCTTCTAATGTATCTATGAAACATTGGATTGACATGGCCTATATCGTAAATGAAAATTACGATAGTTACGATGGGTTTGTCGTTTTGCACGGCACGGATACCATGGCTTATTCTGCCTCCATGATGAGCTACATGCTTCAAGGATTAAATAAACCGGTGATTTTCACAGGTGCTCAACTGCCAATATCTGCGATGAGGTCAGATGCTAGAGAAAATCTGATGACTTCGCTGGAGATTGCTACAGCAAAAATCAATGGAAATCCCATTGTTCCTGAAGTTTGCGTTTTTTTTAATCACATGCTTTTACGAGGGAATCGTGCAAAAAAGGTTCAGTCGGTTCATTTTGATGCATTTGAGTCCGAAAATTTCCCATCCTTAGCAGAAGCTGGGATTGTCATTGATTATAATACTGCTGCGATCCGACCTTATGAGGAAAAAAAGGAGTTGATATACAATACACGGCTTGATAACCGGGTAATGGTCTTGAAATTATTCCCTGGCATTACTTCGGAAATTATGGATGCATGTTTTGATATCCCTGGACTTAGAGGAGTAGTGCTGGAAACTTATGGTTCGGGAAATTCACCGAGTGAAGTTTGGTTTATGAAATCTTTGGCGAGAGCTGTCAAAAATGGGTTGATTATTTTGAATGTTTCACAATGTAATGGGGGTAGAGTAATCCAAGGGAGATATGAAACGAGTAAAGAATTGTTAAACGTTGGAGTAGTCAGTGGAGCCGATATTACAACGGAGGCAGCAATTACCAAATTAATGTTTCTACTCGGTCAATACTCTTCCTCTGACGAGGTTAAAAAACGTCTGATGATTCCAATTGCCGGTGAAATGACCACCTAATAGAAAATCAGCTTGTTTTAGAGTTAGATTTGGAAACGGCTTGAATAATATTTTTCATTTCACTCCGATTTGAGCAAAACTTCCTATGCTTTTAGACAGGGGGTATTACCTTATTTTAAAGCGTTGAGATTCAAATTGCTGTATCAGATTGATTTTTTTGAATAAGAATGTAATGTTCCTTAACAATTCTACTTGGGAAAAATGATTAGTTTTAAATCTATTTTTACTAAACGTAACAGGTGATGAAATTTAAACCAACTCCAATCGCTTCACTTTCATTTGTGATAAGTTTTTTCATGTTTTCTTGCCAACTGGATGATCAGAATCAGGAAATTCAAGAAATAAAAGTCACCTCAAAAGAAGCTGTTTTTAGATTTTCCATTAATCATTCTGAGCAGTTGATTTCGAATGAACAAGGCACTGATTTGTCTTGGGACTGGCAAACAGTTAATCAGGTTATACCGGCATTTATCGCGTATCCTCAGTACTCAACTATTGCAAAACTGGACATAACAGCACCATGGTACACCCAGGGTAACCCTCTTAATGCCAATCAAATGGATATTTATTCAAAAGATGGGTGGGTTTTAGTTATGCGAAATTTTGGTTCCGCAGAGAATGGAGTACCAAGACCTTATTTCGGATTGCTGAATACTAAAACGAACATTCTCAGAATTTTTATTCATAATTCACAATGGCAGTCCGGTAATTATTTAGAATCTAAGCTTACACTAGTTGCTAGTCAGGATGCCCCCACTAAAAGCTTAGAATCGAAGCCAGCTCGAATAATTCAATTCGATTCTTGGTTCAATTTGGAATTTCAGCTAGAACCAAATCAACTCAGGCCAGCTTTTGAAAAAGTACAATTCCTGTTAGAATGCACAGGAATTGCAGAAACTGTAATAGGTTGAATTATAAAAAAAGCTGAACGCACTTTTTTTAAAATTTCATGATTTGTTGAATTGGGAATTAGATTTCTCAGTTTTTTTCAGATATAGTTTGTAGGAAGGTCTATTTATTCATTTCTTTGCACTCCGATTTGGAGAAGCAGGTCGGAAAACAACCAATAGAGAGGTGTCCGAGTGGTTGAAGGAGCACGCCTGGAAAGCGTGTATACCCGTGAGGGTATCGAGGGTTCGAATCCCTTCCTCTCTGCTAGAAAATTAAAAACCAGCTTTAGAAATGAGGCTGGTTTTTTGGTTTTGAAAATAGAGAAGAGTACTCTCGATAAATACTTTTGTTTAGAAATAGAAAAAGGGAAAATTCACGAAGGGATGATCGTCAAGGATTGTGCGCTTACATAATCCAAAGCTACTTGAACGCTAACAAAATTAAAACGGCCGTCAGCTTCTTGGTTCTTTCTGATTGGTAATATCTATTTTGGTCAAGGCAAAACAGTAATAATAACTCTTTTGTATCGTGTTAAGGCAGGAGATCCTTGATCTGTGACTTGGAGAATGATATGCATTGTGCCTAGTCTTTCAGCATTTGGAATAATAAAATTGGCATTCTCGGTATCTGCATTTTCTATCTTTAATGGAGTTCCGGTCTTTCCATCTGAAATAGTGTATTCACCCGGTTCTCCATAATAAAACCACTGGAAGGTAAGTTGATCTCCATCTGGATCTGAACTTCCTTCAGCGCTCAATTCTATAAGATCTCCAACTTTTGCTGTAATTTTCTCTGGGCTTTTCAATATTGGAACAGGAGGGTGATTGGCATCCTCATAAGATTTGATGGTCCAGTCCATTCTTGCTTCGAAATCATTTTGGAAAGCCTCTCTCCATCGGAAAATAGTTGCTTTATTGCTTGTATGCCATTCTCCATCAAACCCAAATACCTCATCCATAGCATCCGTCCATAGGGCGCGCGTTTCAGGTTCCGAAAACCATTTTTCTGTTCTCGGTTGGTAATATTCATATCTGCCTCCCCAGTTTCCGTAGTCTGGTCGCTCAGGATTTTCTAACCCGGTATGAATCAAATGCATAAAACTCGGAGAATCTCCTTCCATCAGAAATTCCATGTGAGGATATTCATTTCCCAAAGGTCCTTTATTTCGAATATGTTCATCCAGCCAGGGATTGTCAACTATTTCAAAGTTTCCTCCAGCAAATCGTCCATGAAATTTATCTCCACTAATCCCGGACCATGTTGCAAAATGATATGCACCAAAAGGATGGATTCCTGGACTTGCGATATAGAAAAGTCCAGGAAAAGTCTTTCTAAGCCAGGGTCCACTGTCATCTTGATCTGAAATGGTATACACCCGCAATTTTGAAACAAACTTTTCTAACTCCGCAGGCGAGCGGGTTTCTTTAACTTTCCAAAGTGCTTGTGCTAGGCAGTTTGGTCCTCCCCAGACAAGAACCCAAACCGGCCGTTCATCCTCCTTATCCACTGTGCTGATGATTAGCTCAGAACCCTCAGAGTCCATTCCTTCACCAACTGCCTCCATTCCAAATTTGGGAATACCTTCTTTGACTACTGTTCTCAAATAATCTGCAGTGGGATATCCTTTTTCATGCTTTTCTAAATTGCTATGAATTTGTTCGTAAGCATTCAGGATCTCTTGAATTCTCCATGTAGCGATTGTATCGCGCTGATGTCGGGAAGTAGTTGCGACGAGACCTTCCACATCCCATTGGTTAGAATAGGTAAGGAAGCGAACCAAAGACATGGCGTCATCCGGCTCATTTTCTATATCTGTAAGGACAATTATTCGCTCTTTATCTACTGTGTTTTGGGCCATGAGCTTGGGATGCCCAAAAAGAATAATGCTGGCTAAAAATAGAATATACTTTATCTGTTGTTTCATATGTTGAGAGTTTCACTTGGTTATTTTGCCTTTAGAATCAAAATGGCATCTTCCCAGCCTCTAGGAGGTGTGATTTGACGAGCTTCGCCAGCTTGGAATTCTTTTGCTTGTTCTGTCCTGCCTTCACTAGGATCAAACCATTTTGCGTCGGCTGATCTGTCAAGAATATTTTTAACTGTAGCCTCTGAAATATTGGAAAAATAGACTAAAATCATTTTTCCTGATTCAAGTTTTACTGCTGTCTTAAGGCTTTCATCAGAGCTTTCTGTGCCTTGCAAAATGCTTTGATCTGGAATCCACTCGTACCAATGATTTTCAATAAGAAAGTTTTTTGCCACTTGGGCAAACTGAACTGCCCCTGGAAAATTCAAGGCTTGTTGCCAAGTATAACCACAGCTATAATCACCTTTATTCCCTCTCATTGGCCATATAGGCCCAGCACCATAGGTATGACCGGCTCCACCAGCAAAGAAGGTATGATAAACCTGTCGGCGTAATCGAACAGGAGTTACCCAACCACAATCATGACCATAAGCACCAAATTCATAGGATCCCTCAAGAAATAGGCTTGGCTTTTTGGGGTTGTCTAGTTTGTATTCACGTATCATGGAAGGATAGACGTCCTGTACTTCCTTCCAGACTTCTACACCATTGGCAGTAATCCACGCATCTTGGTGAAACCAATTGGAGGAATTTTGATCAGGATCTCCATCTGGATGGTAGGTAATAAACAGTTCTTTCCAAGCTGGATCTTCTTTATCCCATTGTAAAGATTTGCCAGTTACGCCATAGGCTAGTCCTTCTGCCATTGCTCTAAAAATAGCCCTCGAATCCACGACATTTTCTTCTGTTGTTGTTCCGTTGGGATTATAAAGTCCTTTTGCATCTCCTCCTAAAACCCATAGAATATGAGGTTCTTCTTGGTATCTTTTTCCTAAAAATGTACCGTAATCTTTCGCCTCTTTGTCAGTGAATTCCCGATGCGCTCCGCCAAATTGATTGCTGATATACGCTCGACCCCAATTAGGGAGTAAAGCGATGTACATATTCCGCTTTTTTATGGCATTGATGATGTAATCTACGTGATCCCAATAGTCATTTGGATCTTCAGGGCTTCCTCCTTCTACTATTAATGGCTCAGCGGTATTTGGACTGTTAATGCCTCCGGTAAATGGCCTATGGCCGTAAGCATTTGCTGCATTGTGAGGGCCGCTAGTTATCCCGCCACCATGTGGATACCAGAATGCTACCGACTGAATGACATTGAAACCTGTTTCCTGTCGATTGTCTAGATATTGATCAACTTCTTCTCTTGTGAGTTGCTGAAACAAACCCCAGCCTGTATCTCCAATCCAAAGGAAAGGAGTACCGTCAGCGTGCTCAATGTAATGTCCATTTGAGGCGACTTCAAGTTTCCCGTGAGATTCCCAGGCTGCTTGGGCAAAGAGATTGCTTGTAATAAGAAGTAAAAAAAGAGTAGAGAGTATGTATTTGAACAGGATCATAACTTATAGTATTTAAGTTGAAAATATTACTAAGAACTTGAGTTGACCGGTTTTATCAAATGTACTAATCTATGGTAATGATTATTCTTCTATATCTTGTCAACCTGGGACTTCCATCATCAGTCACTTCACAAATAATATGAATCGTTTGCCCCG
The DNA here is from genome assembly GCA_965659625.1 of uncultured Algoriphagus sp. Taxonomy (GTDB): domain Bacteria; phylum Bacteroidota; class Bacteroidia; order Cytophagales; family Cyclobacteriaceae; genus Algoriphagus. Next base: position 103,771 of record CBFHWO010000016.1, read on the forward strand.
GCAAAGCATCTTTAGGTATTGCCAGGCTTGCATTTTGTTTTTTTGGATGCTGAATTAAAACCTCTCCCTTGTAAGTTCCTGGTTCCTCGTACTGCCACCAGAAATAGCTGAGTTTATCACCGTCTGGGTCTTTGCTTCCAGCTGCACTCAGTTTAACGGTACTACCTGGTTTTGCATCTCGGTTAAGCTTTCTTTTTGTTCGGACTATAGGGGGATGGTTAGCTTCATCATAGGACTTTACGCTCCAGTCGGCCCGAGCAGCAAAGTCATTTTGCATCGCATCAGACCAGCGCCACATAGGTTTGAAATAAATGCTGCGCTGTTCCGCAGTAGAATTGGAACCTTCACGTAAACTTGCCCTGCCCCAGCCATTGCTTCCGTACCACCGACCTTCTGGATACTCATAGCCAGATACAGGCACTGAATCCAACCAAGTATTGTCACGGACTTTTACAAATCTCCCTCCCCAACCTCCAAAGTTTGGTGATTCCAAACTTCTCAGGCCTGTGGGAATGGTATGTAAAAAAGCAGGGGAATCCCCTTCAGAGCGGAAATCACCGTTTTCCATAGCGGGATAAAGTGCAGCTAAATCACCGTGGTTTTCAAGAATATTGTCTTTCATCCATGGCCCTTCAAAATAAGGTAGCATTTCTTTTGGCTGCACCTGTGCCCAACGGTAGGCTATTGCCTCAAACTGGTCTGAGATTATAGTTGGTATGTTGTACTTTCCCCAATTCGGACGAATGTATTCCTGATAAGTCACATCCTGCTCCCAAATCAAATAAAGACGCATCTTATTAGCCACATGCTCCATCTTCTCAGGATGCATTTCTTCGATGGTTTTCAAAGCTCTGGCTAGTGTATTTGTCCCGCCCCAAGCTTGAATCCAAATAGGACGATCATCTGTTTCATCGAGCAAAACTTTCACTATAAGCTCTGAACCGGGTGTGATTTCAGTCATTTCACCTTCTGTTTTCACGTTGCCGAGTAGAGTTCTTTCGCGCAAAAAAGCCGGAGAAGGGAAATTTGGATCATGCTTGACCAGATTTGGATAATCATTTTCATAAGCATCCAGATATGGATCAATCCAATCATCTCCAGGCCAATTGTGGTCATGCGCATGGTATTGAGAACTAGAGGTAATTATGCCTTCCACATCCCATTCATTTACATAAAAAAGAAAACGGACAATAGAACATTGATCATCTATTTCTCCATCACTGGTCACTAAAATCCGAGTTTTCTCAGATTTCTTTTTTTGAGCCATTCCTTCAGAAAAACCAAGTAGGAGTAAGGCAATAAGTAGAAAAGGTATTTTGGGAAGGTATTTCATTCAATTTCAGATTAGGTTTGGGAGTGTTTTTTGCCAATTACTTTTTTCCATCCTTTATAATAGCCAGCTACTTTCACTGAGTTTTCTCCAGGTAAAGTGCTAATGGAATCTTGGTTGAAGGTTTTGAGTTGATCTATACTTTCATAAACTTTCGAGTTCAGACCTGCCAAATACGCAGCACCTAAAGCTGATACATCGGCAATCGCGATATTGGTTACTTTCCGCTGAAGTATGTCTGCTAGAAACTGTACCACAAACTTGTTTGAAGTAATCCCTCCATCTATTTTAAGTTCTGATAGTTGCGTGCCCGAATCGGCCTCCATGGCGAGGATCACATCTTTGATCTGGTAAGGAACAGATTCCACAGCTGCACGGATAACATGGTTTTTGGATGATTCGAAGGATAGGCCTTCAATGGTTGCCTTGCGATTCATGTCCCAATGAGGTGCTCCCAATCCCGAGAAGGCCGGAACGATATAGACGCCTCCATTGTCGGAAAGGGAAAGGCATATTTGCTCTAATTCTGATGCGTTTTCAAAGAGACCCAGTTGATTTTTGATCCATTCTATCGTGGCACCGGCAGAGACTATTATTCCCTCCAACGCATAATCCACTCGATTTTCTGTGCTCCAGCAAATAGTAGTGACCATTCCATTTTGAGAAGTTTTTGGTTCCTTTCCAATATTCATCAGAATTGAACTGCCTGTTCCCAGCGTGGCTTTTGCATTGCCTGGCTCAAAACAGCCTTCCCCAAATGCCGCGGCATGAGAATCTCCGATCATCGACGAAATGCTGATTTGATGATCCAATAGACCTTCCAAATTGGTGGTGCCAAAGTGGAAAGAGGAAGGTTTTAATTCGGGTAAATTCAGTTTGGATAAACCGAAATCCGCCAATAACTCCTGATCCCAACAAAGCTCTTTCAGATTGAAAAACTGGGTTCTGGAAGCATTTGTATAATCTGTTAAGTAAGATTGACCTTTGGTTAATTTATAAAGTAACCAAGTGTCAATCGTTCCAAAATATGCTTCTCCCTGATCGATCGTTTCTTTGATCTCAGGCTCATTCTCATAGAGCCAGATTACTTTGGTTCCCGAGAAATAAGGGTCAATGATCAATCCTGTTTTCTCGTTGATTTTTGGTCTCAAACCTTCTTTTTCTAATCTTTCACAGATGGCTACAGAACGCTTGCACTGCCATACAATGGCATTATAGAGTGGTTTGCCAGTTTTGTCCCACAGCACAAAAGTCTCCCGCTGATTGGAAATTCCACAGGCTTTAATTTTGCTCAAATCTCCTTTTTTGGACACAAAGCCGCCCAGACATTTACCCACAGAGGTTAATATGTTTTGGTAGATCTCCTCAGGATCTTGCTCCACACGGTTTCCTTCTAAGTAGTGGGTTTTCAGAAGTTCTGTCTCCTTGTGCACCGCATTACCATGCTCATCGAAGATGATGGTTTTGGTACTGCTGGTTCCTTGATCTATTGCTAAAATGAAAGACATGTTTCTAATTTCCGTTGTTAAATCGTGTGATAATCTGACCTGTATGGACGATTACTCGCTCTTTTGATTTGACTTGTCGATAATCACAGCTAGCAGGATCACCATCCCTTTAATCACCTGCTGCCAAAAAGGAGATACATTCATAAGTATCAAACCATTGTTCAGTACGCCTATAATGATCGCGCCAAGGACCGTCCCCCAGATTGTTCCTCTTCCTCCAGATAGTGAAGTGCCGCCGATCACCACTGCCGCAATTGCATCCAACTCATAACTTATTCCGGCATTTGGCTGTGCGGAATCCAATCGCGCTGTTACCAGCACACCGCCAACGGCTGCAAGCAATCCGGCAATGGAGTACACCCAGATCTTGACTTTAGTTATCGGAATTCCAGAGAGACGGGAAGCATTTTCATTACCACCTATCGCGTAGATGTACCTTCCAAATTGGGTTTTGCTAGTAAGAATAACTGCTGTAATTACCACTATACCTGAGATCCATACCGGCATAGGAATTCCTAAGAACCATCCCGTTCCTAAGAAACCGAAACTATCTCCCAGTCCTGTGATGGGATGGCCTTTTGTCCAGAGCATGGTGAATCCACGGGCCATCGTGAGCATGGCCAGCGTAGCAACAAAAGGAGGAACTTTGAATTTGGTGACCGCATATCCATTGATAAATCCTAAGCCTCCGCCAATTAAAAATCCCGCTACTATTGCACCTAATACTGTGAATCCAATAAACAAATTTAAAGAGGGAATGCTGAGTCCATTTTTCAATAAACCTGCCGTCACTGCTCCGCAAAATGCCAAGATAGAACCTACAGAAAGGTCAATCCCAGCAGTTAAAACCACCAGCGTCATTCCCACCGAGATGCATACGTTCACAGAGATTTGGCGCATGACGTTCCAAAAATTGTCCGTGGTCATGAAGTTGTCAGTAAACAATGCCAAAGCCAAGCATAAGATGAACAATGCAATTAGAGATTGAAACTGGGCTATGTTAAAATTTTTCTTCAAAGAGATCATTGATTCATATTTTCAGGGATGCAGGCATTCATTATATTGTTTTCGGTGGCTTCTTCACTCGAAAACTCAGCGGTGATTTCACCTTCAGACATGACCAAAATTCTGTCTGAAATAGCCAGTATTTCGGGGATTTCAGAGGAAATAACCAAGACGGAAATTCCAGAGGCGCTTAGTCGAGCTATAAGCTCATAGATTTCATTTTTGGCATTTACATCAATTCCACGCGTAGGTTCATCCAGCATGAGCACGGTGGGATTACGCTCTATCCACTTGCCTAGAATTACTTTCTGCTGATTTCCACCACTCAGATTTTTGATAGGTTGATCTTCGTTGTGAACCTTGATTTTCAGGGAAGCGACATGTTTGTCATATAGTTTGGTATGTAGCACATCGCTCAGAAAACCGAATTTGCTTACCTTCTCGATCACGGTAAGGCTTAGGTTTTTTGAAACAGACATTCCTGCAATTATTCCATCTTTTTTGCGGTCTTCAGGCACTAGAGCCATTCCAGCTTCTATTGCTTCGATGGGACTTTTAAAACCTGTTTCTACGCCATTGAGTAGGATGGAGCCTGTCAACTTTCGGTAGTTTAGCCCAAATAGGCTTTCACAAAGCTCTGTTCTTCCTGCTCCCATCAATCCATATACTCCCAGGACTTCTCCTTTGCATAGATCGAAACTGATGTTTTTTAGTAAAGGACGTTGAGGGTTTTCAGGATTGAGTAAGCCAAGGTTCTTGACTTCTAAGACTTTTTCTTCTGTACAGTTTTTGGTGGATTTTTTGACCACTTTTACTTCACGTCCTGCCATCATGGTGATGAGCTGAGCCCGGGATATTTCTGAAACTCCCCCTTGACCGACTACTTTCCCATCCCTCAGCACCACAAAATCATCTGCTAACGCAAAAAGCTCATCCAGTTTATGCGAGATATAGACAATGGCTTTACCTTCAGCTTTTAGTTTATTGATGATTTCGAAAAGCACTTCTACTTCGCTTTCTCCGATGGCAGACGTGGGCTCGTCCATGAAAACCACCTCAGATTCTGTGAGAAGGGCTTTGGCGATTTCTACGATTTGTTGTTGACCGACTTTCAGAGCACCTACCAATGCCGTGGGTTCTACTTCTAGTTTAAGTCTTGTCAGTAAAGCTTTGGTCTTGTTGATCATTTTATCCCGCTCCAAAAAACCAAACGCGTTGACCAATTCTCTTCCCAGGAAGATGTTTTGAGCTACTGTGAGGTAGGGAATAAGATTTAACTCTTGGTGAATAATTCCGATTCCCATTTCCTGTGCATCCTTAGGTCTGGAGAATTTAATTTCTTGGCCTTTAAAAAGAATCTGTCCCTCAAAATCAGTATAAATGCCTGACATGATTTTTAGAAGGGTAGATTTTCCTGCTCCGTTTTCACCGATTAATGCGGTTACTTTTCCTCCTTCAAGGCGGAGATTAACATTACTGAGGGCAGTAACTCCGGAGAACTTTTTGGTTATTTCTTTTACTTCCAGTAGTGCAGTCATGCTATGAGGTGATTTGGAGCGTAAATGGAATAACCTCGAGTTGATCCAGATTCAAATGAACTTTGTTTAGTTCTATAGCTCCTTCAAACTTCACTGAATCACCGTTTTTTACTTTGGACCTGAAGCTTGGAATAACTTCCTGACGAATCCTGTCATTTATTGCCTCAGAGATACTGTTGAAATCCGCAGTGTCTTCGTAATCGTTGATTTTGACCAAGCCGGAAGCATCTCGAAGGGCATTTCCAAAAATGAATTCTGTTTCAATTTCTAGAATAGAACTGCCTACTTGAAGCAGCACATTATTTTCATTTATAGCGATGACTTCACCTTCTCCTTTCACGCGGAAATAGCCAATATTACCAATTCCTAGGGCATGACTATGTTTCTCAAATGTGCTGTTTACGTCCTGATTGAAACTGTCTAAAAGTTGCAAAATATCAGAGCAATCTTGGTAAGCCTTGGAGAGATCCTGGTTCCAGATGCCATCCACATAGGCTTTGGCATTGAATACCGTTTGCTGATTTTCTGCCAGTTTTTGATCCAGCGGCTGGATATAGATTGAATTGTAACCCACAAGAGCTAATGCAACTACTCCAATGCCATATTTAATAGCTTTCCTATTCATTTGCTTCCGTAGGCTTCGTACTCGTTTACATTTTCTTGATTGACCATTTCTACAGTCACAGGTACCTTTTGAGCAAAATCCCGTTTGCCATTGAAGTATTCCAATGCATAATTGGCGGCTGTTCTAGCGATTAACTTTGGGAACTGCATTCCGGTAGCTAGGATTTTTTTCTGCTGGATAGATGTGATCACATCACTTGCCCCGTCAAAGCCAAAAACCATGACTTGCTCTGCTTTTCCTGCAGCCACTAAAGCCTGGTAAGCTCCCATGGCCATGCCGTCGTTGCC
>CBFHWO010000017.1:0-92284 GCA_965659625.1 uncultured Algoriphagus sp.
AGAAAATGTAAGCAGTTTAGAACATGCTCGTAAGGTGATGAAGCGATACAGTTCATATTACAATACCAAAACAATAAAAATGTATGGGGCAGGAAACCGTCAGCAGAGACAATGGATTATTCAGGCTGCTCGCGAGCAAAATATTATGCCTACTACAGAGGGTGGTCTGGATTTCAAAAATAACCTGACTCAAATAATTGACGGGTATCCGGGCCATGAGCATTCTTTTCCAATCTTTCCGCTATACCAAGATGTAATTGACTTGGTAGCTTTTTCAAGAACAGTCTATACCCCAACGCTATTGGTTGCATATGGAGGGCCATGGACAGAGAACTATTTCTATGCTACTGAAAACCCTCATGATGATCCAAAGTTGACGCACTTCATGCCTCACTGGAACTTGGATTCCAGAACCAGAAGAAGGAATGATGGCTGGTTTATGGAAGATGAATATGTGCATGAAGAGCAATCTGGATTTGCTAAAGACTTGGTAGAAGCTGGTGGGCGTGCCGGTATCGGTAGCCATGGACAATTACAAGGTTTGGGCTACCATTGGGAGCTTTGGGCGGTGCAGTCAGGTGGCATGAAAGAATATGACGCGCTAAGGGTTGCAACTATTCTAGGTGCCGAAGCGATAGGGCTGGATCAAGATTTAGGAACTTTGGAAGTAGGTAAATTGGGAGATTTGGTTATCCTAAATAGCAATCCATTAGAGGATATCAAAAACTCCAAAGACATCAGTCATGTGATGATGAATGGTCGCTTATATGAAGCAAACACTTTGGATCAGGTGTTTCCAATCGAAAAGAAAATGCAGCAGTTTTGGTGGCAAGATTATGCTCCAAAAGATGTTCCGGGCATAAAAAGATAGGAAGGTTGTCAACTTTAGATTAATTGGAAACTTTAAATCCTTCAGTTGAGTATCTCTACGGAATCCTTAATTTAGTTGAGATTGAAATCAGATATATTTCGTAAAAAAAGAAATATATCCTAGGGAATTAAGTAAATCAAAGTTTTAACAATCTGAAGAAAACCGCTATTTCAAAAAAGCATAAATCAGAAAAATATGGATCTGAAATTTGAAGCAGGAATTAACATTGCTATAAAGATTCCCAAAAGCAAATACGAGAAAACGGTTGCTTTTTACCGTGATATCTTAAAGTTGGAAATCCAAGAAATCCCTATTGACAATCCAACAGTTTCAAAAACTTACAAAGTGAATTTTGGAAACAATACCATCTGGTTAGACTGTGTAGATAACTATACGCATTCTGAAACATGGTTACAGCTTACAGTTCCGGACGTGGCTGAAGCGACAACTTACCTGGAAGCAGCAGGAGTTGAAACCTGTGATGAACTGGAAGAGCTTCCTGATAATATGCACTGGATTCAAGACCCTGCTGGAACTGTATTTAACTTACAGAAGAGAGAAAACAATTGATTATTGAACTTCCATCATTAACTAAAAAGTAGAATGAGTAAAATTATCTTCGATAGTGGGATTTCCCTTGATGGCTATTTTGCAGGGGATAACAGAGGTCCAAACAACCCAATGGGAGGTGTTTCAGGAAAACTTCATCAGTGGATGTTCAAACAAAAAGCATTCTGGAAGCACATCAAAATGGATGGGGGTGAAGAATACGGCCCTGATAGTAAGTTGATTGACGATGTTTTTGATCGCACAGGCTCTTATATCATGGGTAAAAGAATGTTTGAGGAAGGAGAAGTTGTTTGGGCAGAAGATCTCTACGAGGCGGATGTTTATGTGCTTACGCATGAAAAACGGGAGCCTTGGAAACAAAAGGGAACAACAACCTTTTACTTTATTAATGACGGAATAGAAAGCGCCTTGGAAAAAGCAAAACTATCCGCCAAGGGGAAAGATATTAGAATTCAGGGAGGGGCGAATACCATTCAGCAATTTCTAAATGCAGGACTTGTGGACGAATTTTTTATACATATCGCACCTGTGTTCTTGGGAAGTGGAATCCGTCTATTTGAGGGAATAGATCAAGACAAGTTTGAACTTAAAATTATGGAAGTAATTCCTTCTGACCTGACTACTCATTTGAGATACAAACTGACGAAGAAATAAAAGTACTGGATTCGAAAATCCAGCTGTTAGAGAGGAGATTTATGAATTTCGCCTTAGAGAATGGAATCATAGATACTAAAAATCTACTTTTCAATCGAGGAGAGGATTCCACATTTAAAGAGCACTTGGAACCAGATGCTTATTTTTTGGTGCAAGGTTTAGAATTATTATTTGCAGAACTGCTTATGGACCTTAGCTTCAATACGAACTTTGAAAAGAAAAACTTCACCAGCAAGTTCCTGAAAGACGACGTCTGGAAAACCCGCTTAAATTTGAACTGAAGCTTATTTTGGTTTTTCATAACGTACAAATCCCATGGAATCTCTAAAATAGACTTCCAAAGTCTTTGCACATTTTCTTTTTGATTGTCCAAGTGGTTAATCGCACAATTAATCTTCAACTATGGACAATTTTACAATTATTAATTTACAAGCCGTCACAGGCTCAATCGCAATTATTTTGGCTGTTAAATGGTGGGTAAAACCTCGCCTTGACAAACTATCTATTCATGATGCGCTTCTGCCTTTTGTCTTCCTAAACATCTTTCGGTATTTAGGTTTAAACTTCATGGCCGAAGAACAGTTTTATTCAGGATTTCCTACAGATTTTCTAACGACTGTTGGCATTTGGGATTTCTCTACAGCCATTTTAGCTATCATTACCGCCATAGCGCTAAAGAACAAATGGAGTTATGCAATCCCATTGGTCTGGATTTTCAACATTTTTGGTTTTGCAGATTTGATCACTGCATTTCCACAGTTCTTTGGATTAAAGATGTATGACTACAATTTAGGCACTATATGGTTGGTATTTACAACATTCGGTTTGGCAGCCTTTTTAAGTCATATCTACATTTTTATAAGACTTGTCAAGCATTTTAGAAAGAAGAAGATTTCTTAGTCAAGTTTCCTAGTACGATTACATCTGATCACACACATTTTGGTCATTGTGGTGGATATGATTACATGGGAACTATATGTCCCAAATGTAGGGTCAACAGATATAATTCAACATATTCCTTTTGCTATTCCAGTGATTATTGCCGCCTATTGTTTTCTGAAACCAATCCCTAAAAAATAAAATCAATGCTTCTTATTATTCGTTCTTTTCTAGTTCTCTATGGATTAATCGCCATTGGAAGCGGCTTTCATGCCATGAGCGGTCCATATGATTCTGCTATTGAACCCATGGCTGATAATTCCCATCGTTTTATAGCTGCCATTTGGGCATCCATGGCTTTAGGATTTTTCTATTGTGTCTGGGATCCTTCGGAAGTGGCGCTTTTTCGCTTTTTGATGATCGCCTTATTTATTGGCGGGATAGTCAGAGCTTTGGCCCTTATCAACTATTCACCCACACCTATAATCTGGGCGGTGATCCTACTTGAATTAATCCCAACGCCTATTCTTTGGTTCATGCATTCAAAGCTATTGAACTCCGGAGGACTTGTTTAAAGTTTATTGGGTTTCTGAAAACAGGAGATTTGAAAACAGAAAGCCTTTAATTTTTGTTCAGGAGTCTTTACACTTGGAGTTTTCAAGTGTCAAATACAACATAATAACATGGATTTATGAAAAACTGGACCAGAGATACTATACCAGCAGATTTAAGCGATAAGACCTTTGTAATCACAGGCACCAGCTCAGGTATTGGAACTATTATCGCGTACGAATTGGCAAAAAGAGGAGCAAAGGTGATTGCAGGTAACAGGAATGTTGAAAAAGCAAAGAAGGCCATGAAAGCAATCGAAAGGAAGTCGGATAATTTGAGTGGTTTTGCAGTCTTACCTCAAGATATTTCCTCATTAGAATCAGTAAGGGAATTCGCCGCAATAGTGAATGCGAACACGGAAATCTCGCAAATCGATGGTTTACTTTTAAATGCTGGTATCATGGCTCTACCTGAGCGAAAGGAATCAGTAGATGGCTTTGAATTACAGATGGCCACCAATGTATTGGGTCACCATCTTCTTACTTCACTGCTGATGGAAAAAATCAAGCAAGCTCCAAAATCGGTGATTGTTTCTACCAGTTCATCAGCAAGCAGTAATGTTAGCAATAAAGAACTCTGGAACGATCTCAATTCAGAAAAAAAATACGACCCATGGCAAGTATATGGGGTAACAAAAATAGCAGCCATTCAATTTAGAGATGGACTAAGAGAAATTATGGAAGAGGCGAAGCTTCAACATAAAATTCATGTTCATGCTACACATCCGGGTCTAACTGCGACACCATTATTTGATGTGTCAAAAGGCCTTTTCGCATCCGTTTTCAGAAGTATCAAAGGCATAGTTATGATGGATGTGGAACAAGGAGCGCTATCTACTCTAAGAGCTGCGGTGGACGATACACTTCCAAATGGAAGCTTCATTGGACCTGGAGGCATTACTGGAATGACCGGAAACCCGAAAGTAATTTCAGTTTATAATCCGAAACTTTCACTCGACCCGGTTTTACGAAAGAAGATGTGGGAATACTGCGATCAAGCCACTAATGCAACTTGGGAAACTTAATCCAAAACCCCTCAAATAACCACCAACTCTTATGCTTGCAGGACACTTCTCTACCGCCCTTATTGCACATCAAAAAATTCCAAAAAAGGGGGGCTTGCTCTTCTTTTTGATCGCTTCGCAACTGCAAGATCTACTTTGGTTAAGCTTTCATTATTTGGGTTTGGAGCCTACAAGCCCGGCAGACTTGTTCGACGTTACCCTTAGGGATATCGCCGTGGATATGGTCTATAGTCACGACCTATTGCCCCAACTTGTTTGGATGGCTTTTACCTTTTTAATAGGCCGGTTATTGTTTAAGCAAAACAACATTGCCATAGCTGGTGCATTATTAGTCTTGGGTCATTTCCTACTCGACTTGGTTTCGGGCTATCCCCATCACCTGTTTGGTGCAGATACTGCTCAAATAGGCTTAGGACTATACTACTCTAATGTGTATCTAGCCATACTAATAGAGGTAGCATTTACAGCTATAGCTCTGGCGTATTACTTTAATATCGATTCCAAAAGGAGCAAACCCCGTAGCCCGAAAAACAGGCTTCAAATTGTAGGACTATTTGTGTTTGGTATATGCTTTCTCTTGTTGATAGCAAGCGTCTCTTTCCGGCAGTGGTTTAATATACCTGAGTTTGATCCGCCTTTTAACACCACTATGCTATCGCTAGTGTTTACCTATCTACCAATGATAGTATACTTACAGTATTTCGTAGGTCACGAAGAACCAAGAGCCATATAACCAAAAACAAAAACTTATGAATCCACTTTCATCCTCCTATCCTTCAGAAGCATCAGATAAAAAACTGATAGAAGAAACCCTTCAAGGAAGCAAAAAAGCCTTAAATCAATTGATTGAACGACATCAACCCTATATCTATAATATCGCCTGGAAGATGGTAGGTAATCCTACAGATGCCGCAGATTTAAGTCAGGAAGCACTCATTAAGATTATTTCAAATCTTGCGAAATTTAATCATAAGAGCTCTTTTAGGACTTGGGCATATCGAATTGTTATGAACCATTTTTTAAATGATAAAAAGAAGGCTAGCCATATGATGGCCGATAACTTTGAAGATTTGGGTAATGCTTTAGACACAACACCTTTTATAGAATTAAGTCAGGCAGAACAAGAAGAGAAAGAGGAGGAAATTAGAGAGGTACGCTTAAGTTGTTTATCTGGCATGTTACTATGTTTAAATAAAGAACAACGCCTTATTTATATCATTGGGGACATATTTGGAGCAGATCACACGGTAGGTTCAGAAATAATGGAGATCAGTCAAGCCAACTATAGAATGAAATTGAGCAAAGCGCGGAAAGACCTCTATAATTTCATGCAGAATAAATGTGGTTTGGTCAATAAAAATAATCCATGCAGATGTCACAAAAAAGTGACAGTAGCACTCGATATGGGCCTGATTAAGGCGAAAGACTTACTCTATAACAAGAAAGAATACTCCACCTTCAGAGAGCAAATAGCACCGGACGCCTCTTATTTAGTGGATGAGTCAGAGATCAAATATGCAGAGCTTCATCGTGATCACTCGTTTAAGACAAGTTTTGATAAGAAAAATTTTCTTATCAAGCTTCTTGAGGATGCCAATTGGAAGACCCGATTAAATTTGAATTAAAAAATCTTTAAAGTCTTTACACATTCTAAGATCTCCTGTCTAAGTAAGAAAGGAGACATTGAATGATATTATCAAATCAAAAAGTACTCATTACAGGTGGTGGTTCTGGTATAGGACTAGCTCTGGCAAAGAAGTTTCTTTCCAAGGGAAATACGATTATTATCACTGGAAGAAACCTATCCAAACTAAAAAAAATAAAGGCTGAACTTCCCTCTATTCATATTTTTCAAAGTGATGTAAGCCAAGATCATGAGGTTCAAAAATTGGCAAATGATCTAGAAAATCAATTTGAGGGCATAGATGTATTAGTAAACAATGCAGGAATCATGCTACTGCTGGATGCGGGAGATGAATCGAATGATTTACAAAAACAATTTGAAGAAATAGATATCAATTTCAATTCTCCAATTAGACTCTTGCATTACTTTTTGCCTCAATTAAAAAAGAGTGAAAATGGGGTGTTGGTTAATGTTTCTTCAGGCTTAGCTTATGTTCCTTTTTCCCAATCACCTGTTTATTCAGGAACCAAAGCCGCCTTACATTTTTGGACAAAAGCCATACGTCCGCAATTGAAACCGCATCATATCAAAGTAATAGAATTAATGCCTCCTGTAGTGGATACCAAATTAGCCAAGGATGCAGATTTGGAAGATGATTCTTTTAAACCCATGCCTCCGGAAAAATTGACAGAAATCTTTTGGAAAGATTACTCGAAAGGCAAAGAAGAAATCACTCCGGGATTATCCAGTCAGCTGAAATTTTTAAGTCGATTGGCACCAAAATTCATTTTCAAACAACTGAACAAGCAGGCCATCCCTAAAAAATAAAACAATGAAACAAACAATCTCAATCATTGCCATATTGGGCATTGGAGCATTTGCCGGCAATATGCTCAATATCGGTTTAAGTCACGCAATATATTGGCAGTCACTAGATCCAATAGAATTCATGAAGTTTTTTGCCATAGATTTTCCTATGCTATTGGCTCCAACAGCAGTAACACTTTTACCTGCTTGGCTAGGAAGTCTATTTGTGTTTTTGAAAAGCGACAAAAAATCTAAAAGCCGTGCCTATTGGCGAATTGCTTTTTGGGGTATAACGCTAACCATTCTTCAGACTTCGATTTACCATTTACCTATGAATTTGGATTTTATGGCTTTGAAATATGATGCCGCTACCGCAACAGGCAAATTACAAGGTTGGATTGTCTCGCATTGGATAAGAATAGGAATAGCCATTATTTCAGGTGTTTACGCCATCAAAGCTTTTCAAAAATCAACATTAAAACTTTAGAGCTATAAACAATTTTGCCTTTACCAACTGTTGGTATTTACAACTTCCAGCTAATAGCTTTTCCAAGCTACGTCCATATTTTTACCAGACTTATTGAAAATTTGAGAAAGAAATAGATCGTGAATTTGTTTATCCTAAACCCTCCTTAAATCAAACTTATCCTTACCTTTTTTTCCTTCAATTTAACTTGGTTTACTTTCTCTAATAACTGGTTTACCTGTGAAGTTTTTACCCCGACAAAAGCACAATCGGTTTTTAATTCAATCACTCCTAATTGATCCTTGCTAAGATTGCCTTGTTTCAAAAACAATCCCGCAATGTCTCCTTTGGAAATTTTATTGGTTCTGCCTCCTGAGATATAAATCGTGGACCATTCTGATTGAAGAGGAAGCTTAGAAGGCTCCAGTTTTTCGAGAGTAGCATCTCTTGCAAAATCAGGCAATTTTTCTTGCTCATGCTGTAAAATATAGGCGGTCCCATCGGCATTCATCCTGGCAGTTCTTCCATTTCGATGAATGAACTCAGATTCACGATTGGGTAATTGAAAATGAATGATATAACCCAACTCAGGAACATCGATTCCCCTTGCTGCCAAATCGGTTGCCACTAATAATTGGTGAGTGCCATTTCGGAATTTTATCAGCGATCGCTCTCGATCTTGCTGCTCCATATCTCCATGAAATGTACCATGGGAAATCCCATGATCCGCTAAATAATCACTTACCTGCTGAATAGAATCTTTGAAGTTGCAGAAGATAATTCCATTCTGATTCCCAAGCTTGCTGATCAATTGGATGAGTGTTCCTAACTTATTTTTGTCAGGAGAAAGAACTCGTTTCAATTTTAAGTTATCGATTTTATCTGCCAAAAAATCAATGATAACAGGGCTGTGAAGCCGAACAAACTTTGGAATTTTTACATCTTGGGTAGCAGAGGTGAGGATTCGTTTTTTTATAGATGGAAGAAGGTCAAGAATATGTTGCATTTCTAGTTCAAAACCAATTTCTAATGATTTGTCAAACTCATCCAGCACCAATGTTTGAATAAATTCTTTTTCGAATGCTCCTCTTCTCAAATGGTCGGCAATCCTTCCCGGAGTACCAATCAAAACCGCCGGCCTATGTTTGATCTCTATCTTATCTTTAGATCCAGCTCGACCTCCATATACTGCATTGACTTTGAATCCCGTTCCCATTTCTCGCATCACCTGCTCGATCTGAATGGCCAGTTCCCGAGAAGGTACAATGATCAATAATTGAACTTCATCTATATTTTGATCGAGTTGGTCAATCAGGGGCAGGAGAAAGGCCAGTGTTTTGCCTGTTCCGGTAGGAGAGAGTAAAATCAGATCTTTATTAGTTTGCAAAGCTTCCTGAGCAGCAAGTTGCATAGGATTAAGAGTAGCTATTCCCAGTTTAGAAAGAATATCTGCCTGGCTTTTAGTTGGAATGGACATGCTGCAAAGATAGGTTCCTAAACTCTGGAAACAGAAAAAATTATTCTTTGCTAATTTGAATCTATTAAGATTTCAATCCAATAGGTTTGGATAGCGAGTATTCTGTTCGAAAGAAGTAATTTGGTAAAAGTGGATTTCCTATTGCCGGTGGATAATGGAGATATAGAAACGATAGGTTGGTGTTAACTTCTGACAAAAGTGTGGTATGTAAACTGAATAAATAAAGGATATTAAATGTTAAAGAATTTTTGGAGTAGAAAAATAAACTTCGATTGGAGACTCGGTTTATTTCTAATAGTAGTCTTCGGGATTTTTAGATTTGCAGCAGTTTTGTATGGAATTCAATCAGGTGATAATAGATATTTATCTGTTATTTTCATCTTAATGATAGCATTGCCTTTTTTAATTCTTTCTAATAATGGTAAAGAATATATTAAAATAAAAAAGTCAAAAAACATTTCAACTCTTATCTATTCATTTCTATTAGGAGTAATAATTTGCACCATCATTTTTTTTATAGGACAACTATTGTATGGCAATGAATTATCAAATTGGTTTAAATACATTGGTGAGTCTTACCCAATTAACTTTGGAGAGATATCAACCGGGGATAAGAAAATTTACTTCATTATATTTTTGATAATAGGTATGACTTTTAGTCCGCTTGGAGAAGAATTACTTTATAGAGGGTTAATCCATGGAAGCTTGATAAGTAAATTTGGAGAAAAGAAATCGGCAATTATCGACAGTCTTGCTTTTGGTTTAACACATATGGCACATTTTGGAATTATTTACCACGATAGCTCTTGGAAATTCTATTTAATACCTTCACTTATTTGGGTATCGTTAATATTTATTACTGGTTTGATATTTAATAAGTGCAAGAATTTTTCAGATTCTATTTGGGGAGCGGTAATTAGTCATATGGGTTTTAATGTGACAATGACTTATTTGATTTTTTATCAAATTTTTTAAAGGATCCCAGTTTACAATTATGTAGCCTACCGTGAATTATATGTTCCTGTTCATTGGGAACTCCCATGCTTAAAAGACTTTATTTAAAATGTATATATACTCCATGGTAATGAAGAATGCTTCACTTTTTACACGTTGGATCGACCATCTTTTTGGTCTAGATTCACCATTTAAGGCACCCACATTGTATAATAGCAGTAGCGGGTGAAGTAGTAAAATCACGGTCAGTGCTTTTAATAATCTTTTGTGGTGGTGGAGAGGTGATCGCCTTGAAATCTGCTACTGCCTTTGTATTTTACCATCATCAAACAATTAAAACCAACCTTATGAAACTGAATAATATCCTAAGCCCATTTTTGATGTGGTTGCCTTCAGTGATTATTACTTTATTTTATATTCCAAATGCTCTGGATAAAATCCTTAATTCAAATCAAACGGACAAGATTGTCGCTAACAGTAGTATAATGATTGCTACTGGAATAATTCTTTTAGTTTCAACAGCATTGTTTCTTTATAATAAAACAATGCTAATCGGAACTACTTTTTTATCCCTCTATATGACCTTTGTAGTTTTCGTTCATATGTACAAGGGAAAACCCTTCGAGGTGACGATTTTAATTGTAATGGCGACCATATTTGCCGCATACATTAGAAAACCGCACTTATTTCATCAGAAATAAGTGATCGGGTTTAGTGAAGTATCTGCCGAAAAGAATTCTGTCACCGCTTTAAGTAAACTTTTTGTAATAGGAACACTTTTATTCCATAAGGGATTTTTTTTAGTGAAATAGCAAGTCAAATGACTTGAGATGCTATCTTAAAGAATCGAAAGAAATGAAGTCTTTTAAACCCAATTCCTAAATGAGCTATTGTTCATACCAATTTTCAATTCTTTATTTACTCAAAATGAAAGCAGGAAACTCCTTTTTGATCTTTCTGAGTTTCTCTTTTTTTCTGTTATTTCTCTCCGCCCAAGCCCAAAGAAGAGCGCCCGATGATTCCAAAGGTCTAGTAGCCCATGATCCAGTAATGATTAAACAGGATAGTCTGTTTTATTTATTTATGACCCATGGAGGAATTGCCAAGAGTTCGGATTTGGAGAACTGGACCAGAATTGAACCAGCACCAAGAGATTTAAAATGGGTGACCGATGATATTGTGCCAGGCTATAGAGGCGGTTTCTGGGCACCGGATATTCAGTTTCATAATGGTTTATATTATCTCTATTATTCTCCATCTGCTTTTGGTAAAAATACCTCTGCCATAGGCGTGATGACTAATAAAACCCTTCATCAGAATAGCCCGGAATACCAATGGGAAGATCAGGGAATGATCGTACAATCTATTCCTGGAAGGGATTTTTGGAATGCGATAGATGCCAATGTTATTTATGTCCAGGAAGAGACAGGCGAAAAAGTGGGATGGTTATCTTTCGGATCTTTTTGGGGGGGATTGAAATTGGTGAAGTTGGCTCATGACATGAAGTCAGTTGCAGAACCTCAGGAGTGGTATGACATCGCAAAGAGGGAGAAAGGTTCAGCGATTGAAGCACCTTTTATTTACCATAGAGATGGGTATTACTATTTATTTGCATCCACTGATTTTTGTTGCCGAGGATTGGAAAGTACCTATAAAACCATTGTGGGTAGATCCAAAGAGGTTCAAGGCCCCTACTTGGATAAAAGTGAAACTCCCATGACTAAAGGCGGAGGAGAATTGATCGCAGCTGAAACAGAAAGCTATGCTGGTGTAGGACATTGCTCAGTTTATGATTTAGAGGGAAAGACCTATTTTGTTGCTCATGGTTATGACAAACAAGATGAGGGACGATCTAAACTCGTCATCAAAGAAATCACTTGGGATGAAGAAGGTTGGCCATCAATTGAGTTTTGAAAATAATACCAACTCTTTAGTATAAAATATGAATCTCAAATCAACCAATAAATGGAAAATAATTTACGACTTGTTCAGTTGATCCACCCAACCTATGGCCGCAGGATAGCCATGGTTCAAGAGCCTGAATTGGAATTTTTGAATGGCTTCGGCTCGGTTTATGCACTTGCTTTAACTGCTTTGGACACCGGTCAAAAGCTTAAGAAACTAATCCTTGATAGTCTTTCCGGGGAAAAAATAGAATACGATTCAGTATATAAAGGAGCCATCGATTGGAAGTTATTACCATCATTTGATCATCCAGATTCACAATTTTCCTGTATGGTTTCAGGTACAGGCTTGACACATCATAACAGTGCTCTGAATAGACAGATGATGCATACCAATCAGGAAGATAAGTCTACAGATAGTCTGAAAATGTATGAAATGGGAGTGAATGGAGGTAACCCTGCTCCAGGTGAAATAGGCACACAACCAGAATGGTTTTACAAAGGAAATGGCTCCATTTTAAAAGCTCATGGAGAAGCATTGGAAGTTCCTTACTATGCAAATGATGGGGGAGAAGAGCCCGAAATTGCAGGCCTATATATCATTGACCAAAAGGGAAATCCTTGGAGAATCGGACTATCAACTGCCAATGAATTTTCAGATCATGTGATGGAAAAGGTTAATTACTTGTATTTGGCTCCATCCAAAATCAGAACTTGTTCTATTGGTCCCGAAGTAGTAATTGATGCTGACTTCGAAAGCTATACAGGTGCAGTTTCTGTCTCGAGAAATGGAAAGCAAATTTGGAGTTCAAAGATCAACACAGGGCAAAAAAACATGTGCCATAACTTGGCAAACCTGGAGTTCCATCATTTCAAATACGCTTCCCATCGAATTCCTCTTCAGGCCCATGTTCATTTTTTCGGAGCTGATGCCTTCAGTTTTGGTCATAAAATCCTTCTGGAAAATGGTGATAAAATGTCCGTTGAATGGAATGGAATGGGAAGAGCTTTGGAAAATTATTTAGAAAAAATCGAAGAGAAAGATTATCCAGTCATCAGGAAATTATAAGAAGCATGTGGCTTCTATACCTCTTCCGGTCACTTATTTAAAGTAAAAAAGCCACAAGGAAAATTTCCCTGTGGCTTTAATTTCATTTTAGATAATTCTTATGAACCTAGCTTAGCTGATGCTTTTCCGTATTCCCATCGGATCTCAAAGCTAGAAGGCTTTACTTCATAGACCAAACGCTCTTCCATAGTGGAAGTTTCTTGAGAAGGAACAGATACTCGAAGTACATCCTGACTTGCATCATAATCAAATGCTCCCCACTGCTTTGCTACCTTGTTGAAGATCAAAGTTGATTCAGTTTCTCCTGGAATAATGAAAAAACCATAAGTTCCTGCAGGTAATTTCTTTCCTTCTACCATGATATCCTTGGTAGTAGTAAAGGTAGTTGCCTCATTTGCACCTGCTCTCCATACTTCACCCATTGGCACCAAATCTCCCCAAACTACTCTTCCTTTTACAGCTGGGCTGCTATAGTTGATCGTAATTTTTGCATCTCCTACAGAACCTTCCGCGGTTTTTGCTGGACTTGGTTTTTCTTGTGCTGTTGCTGAAAATCCGATTAATGCCATCATGACAAAACCAAATAGACTTTTCTTTAGATTCATTGTTTTCATGTGTTAAAGAATTTGATATAGTAAGTAAGGTTATTTTTAAGAATTCATGTGTCATCAACAAGACAAGAGGGCAATATTTTATCAAATTTTAACCCATGCCTGCTTCTTATTGCTTTCGACAATTCTTTCTCCGATGATTAATTCACGCAAACCATCTGCGAAAGTTGGAAACGGAGCTTTTTCAGGTTGTTTACCCTCCCTAATTGCCGCATAAACTTCCTTAAACATTTGTTTAGAAGTATCAGGAAATCCCTCATTATGGCCACCAGGAAAACTAATCAAAGCTGCTGCCTCTGGGTGAAATAATCCAGGATCTTTCATCAAGACCGAATTGGCAGTTTCTCTCTTGCCTACCCAAAGCTCATTTGGCTTCTCTGAATTAAATTCAAAATTGGATTTTGAACCTGAGATCTCGACATTCAAGCGGTTTTTGCGACCTGCATTGACCTGAGAAACAGTAATAGACCCTTTGCTTCCGTTATCAAAACGGAGTAAAACAGTGGCGTGATCTTCTGTGTTGATTGGAACTTCTTGGTAATCTGACAACTGCAATTTATCCCCTGAATAGGTTTCAATTGCTTTTAATGGTTTTAACCTGGTTTTATGAACGGTTGAGAAATCAGCCATTACATCCGTAATTTTTAATCCAGTCACATATTCTGTGATATCCAAAAGGTGAGAACCGATATCCGCAATTGCTCTTGAATCACCAGACTTATCCGGCTCCAATCTCCAGTTATAATCGGTTTTTAAGAAAAGCCAATCCTGAAGGTAAGAACCCATCACAGAATATACTTCTCCCAATTCACCCTTTTCCCTCATGGTTTTCATCTGGCGAACCATCGGGTAATAGCGAAGATTGAAATGAACAGCATTAACCAAGCCTTTTTCAGCAGCTAACTTCACAAGTTCTTCTGCTTCATCAATTTTTACCGCCAAAGGTTTTTCACATATCACATGCTTTCCAGCTTCAAGTACTGCCTTTGCTTGTGGATAATGCAGGAAATTTGGAGTACAAATATGCACCACATCAATTTCTGGTTGTTTGAGCATTGCATCAAACGTATAGGCATTTGGAATTCCCAATGCTTTTGCCTTTTCATCTGCTAATGCTTGATTGACTTCTACCAAAGCAATCACTTCAACATAAGGAATTCTTCTGAGTGCTTCTAAATGGGCTGGTCCAATAAATCCAGTACCCACTATGGCAGCTTTTATTGTCTGGGACATAGGTTAAGTAGGTTGTATTATTTTATTTTACAAAGTGTCAAATTAGGAAAAATGCTTGAAAAATAGGTCATGCGTTAATTGTGATTTTTTCAATAAAGTCAAGAAAATATAGGCTTTGTAAGCGATTCTTTTAAAAAAGTGACTAGTAATCCTTGAAAATCAATGAGATTCCAAAGACAATAATATGTGCTACGGCTTGATCCACCATTTTTCTGTAGATGGAAGATTCCCTTTCAGTTCTATGTAGGAACCAATTTTTGGAACATAAATAGGCTGCTGGATTTCCTTCGCTTTTATCAAAACTCTTTCCACAGGATCCGTCCATGAATGCATTGCCAAACTAAAGGAAGCCCAGTGTATAGGCATGATTACTTTTGCTTGAATATCTAAACCAGCCTGTGCGGTTTGCTCCGGCATCATATGAATCTCCTCCCAGCGTTCATTGTATTGACCACATTCCAACATGGCAAAATCAAAAGGACCATATTTTTCACCAATTTCTTTGAAGTGAGAACCATAGCCACTATCACCACTAAAATATATATTGTCTGATTTCCCTTGGATCACCCAAGAGCCCCAAAGCGTAGAAAATCGATTATTCAATCCTCTTCCTGAAAAATGGCGTGCTGGTGTAAAAGCCAAGGTTATTTCATCAAGCTGAGTTTCACCCCACCATTCCATTTCATGGATCTTTTCAGGTTCTATGTCCCATGATTCCAAATGAGAACCAACTCCTAAAGGCACATAAAAGGATTTGGTTTTATGCTTCAATCGTCGAACTGATTCATAATCCAAGTGATCATAATGATCATGAGACAACAAAATCATATCAATTTCCGGAAGCTGCTCAATTTCAATAGGAAGTTCTTTACTAAATCTTTCCCTACCCAACCATCGGTGAGGAGCAGGCACTTTACCAAACATAGGATCTATTAATATATTTTTCCCATTTATTTGAAGCAAAAAAGCAGAATGACCGAACCAAACCAATCGAGTAGGTATTTCGGGATCAATCAAATCCAAGGAATCTACTTTTACAATTGGAATCTCAAAATCTGGCACTCTGGTAGGATCATTTTTAAAAAACTCTGGAAGCATTTTTAGTGCTTTCCAAAAGTCCATGTCCATAGAAGTAGTTTCAAGATTCTGAAATTCCCCGTTTGAATAGTAGTCAAGTTTTTCAAACTCCAATCTTTTTTCAGCACTTGGATCAGCACCGAATTGTGAACTCAAGCTGACGAAAAGGAAACCAGAAATAAATAGGATAACACCAAAAGAAAGAATTATGAGTAAGAATTTTCTAACCGCTTTTAAGGAATAATTAAACATATAAGGAGTCTCGTGTTTTTAAACCTACGCAAAAGGATAGATAAAAAATGAAAGAAAGGGAATTGAACATTAAAAAATATATAAGTCTCTTATTTATCAATCAGCATTTTATAACAATTTATTATGTCCGTTTGCATAAAGTAAATTCCACAAACGGCTTCATTTAGCATTTGATTTTCTTTAACTTAAACCTCAAACAATATAAATCCATGGCAACATTAAATCTTAAAATTAACGGAAGCACCCATACCGTTGATGTGGAAGAGGATACTCCATTATTATGGGTCCTTCGGGATCATCTCGGTTTAGTGGGTACAAAATACTCTTGTGGTATTGCTCAATGTGGAGCTTGCACGGTTCATTTAAATGGTGCAGCTATTTTTTCTTGCACCATGCCTGTTTCGAGTGTAGGTTCAGACGAAATTACAACTATCGAAGGTTTGTCTGAAGAAGGTGATCACCCTGTACAAAAGGCATGGGAAGAAATCGATGTAGCCCAATGCGGTTATTGCCAATCTGGACAGATCATGAATGCAGCGGCATTTTTAAAGAAAAACCCATCACCAAGTATGGAGGAAATTGAAAATGCAATGAACAGAAATCTCTGTCGATGTGGAACTTATCATAAAATAAGAGAGGCTGTCGCAAAAGCTGCTAAAATCTAAAAACTATGGCTACCCTGACAAAAACAAATAGAAGAGACTTCCTGAAAATTGCAGGAACCACAGCTGGAGGATTGTTCATAGGTTTCAACTGGCTCGGATGTGAATCTCCTAAAATGGAGGTTTTAAGCAATGAACAAGTACTCTCTCAGGCAAAGAGTTTTAACGCTTACCTATCTATAGCGCCAAGCGGAGATATCGTGATTTATTCTCCAAATCCTGAATTGGGACAAAACATCAAGACTTCTTTCCCCATGGTAGTGGCAGAGGAGTTGGATGCTGATTGGAAAAAAGTGAGAGTTATTCAGGCCAATTTGGATACTGAAAAATACGATCGCCAGTTGACTGGTGGTTCTGGAGCTATGCCTCATTCTTGGGAAAGACTCAGAAAAGCAGGTGCTACTGCAAGATATCTTTTGGTAGCAGCAGCTGCAAAAGAATGGGCAGTTCCTGCATCAGAAATTACTACAACAGAAGGCATGATTTACCACAAAGGAAGCGGTAAAGAGGCCAGCTATGGAGATATGTCTACAGCAGCCTCTATGATGGAAGCGCCGGAAGATGTGACTTTAAAAGATCCTAAAGATTTTAAAATCATAGGTACTCCGGTGAAGAACGTAGATAATGCTGCAATTTTTACTGGTAAGCCTCTTTTTGGACTTGATTTCTATAGAGAAGGAATGATGCACGCAATGATTCAGCGTCCACCTTTTGGAATGAAAATAAAGTCAGTAAATGATGCAGGAGCTAGAAATGTAAAAGGAGTAACTGATGTTGTAACTTTTGACAATAGCATAGCCATCATCGGTAGTTCCACTTGGCCTTTGATGAAAGCCAAGAAGCTTTTAAAAATCGAATATGAAGCTGATGGACTGGTAGAAAGCTCCAGTGATCATGATCGGATTTTCCGTGAAATGTTAGATTCCGGAAAAGCGGATGAAAGAAGGAGAGATGGAAATGTGGAGATGGCATTCAAGAATGCTGCTCAAGTAGTTACAGCTGAATACCAATGTCCTTTCTTATCTCATTCACCGATGGAGCCGATGAACTTCTTTGCTCATGTAAAGGAAAATTCAGCGGAACTGATTGGTCCAACACAAACACCAGATCGTGCTGCATCGACTGCTGCAGAGATTTTAGGTATTCCAAAGGAGAACATTACAGTAGAAATAACCCGTTTGGGAGGAGGATTTGGTAGAAGACTTCGTGCTGATTATGTGGAAGAAGCAGTGAAGGTTTCTAAAGCTATCAATGCACCGGTTAAAGTTACTTGGAGTCGAGAAGATGATTTGACCGGAGGAGCCTATAGACCTGCAGTTAGATACAGATTCGAGGCTGCATTAGATGGAGATGGAAACATGGTAGGGTATAAACTGAAAGGGGCTGGTATAAATACAGGAAACAGTACTCGTCAGGATAATTTCCCATCGGGAGCTGTCGACAATGTTTTGATTGAAAGTGTAAACCACGAATCGACCATCACTACCAATGCCTGGAGAGCACCAATTACAAATTTCCTTGCCTATGCTGAACAATCCTTCTTGGACGAAGTGGCATTAGTTGCGAAAAAAGATCCAGTTCAATTCAGATTGGACTTACTTGAAAAAGCCAAGGCAAACCCCGTTGGAGGAGAATTAAGTTATGACGCAGATCGGATGATTGGAGTGATAAAAACAGCGGCTGAGAAATCCAATTGG
Organism: uncultured Algoriphagus sp.; assembly: GCA_965659625.1. Lineage (GTDB taxonomy): Bacteria > Bacteroidota > Bacteroidia > Cytophagales > Cyclobacteriaceae > Algoriphagus. The sequence goes on from CBFHWO010000017.1 coordinate 18,444, forward strand.
GGAAAAGATCCAAATGTAAGTCAAGGTTTTTCAGTTTACTTCTCTCATAGAACTTACGTGGCTCAAGTAGCTGATATTGAGATAGAAAACGGAGCTCCAGTATTAAAGAAGATCACTGCAGCAACGGATTGTGGAATAGTCGTAAATCCAACAGGAGCAAACCATCAGGTAAGAGGAGGAATAGTGGATGGGATGGGCCATGCTATGTATGGAAATCTAACTTTCGAAAATGGACTTCCAACCCAAACCAACTTTGATAAGTATCGATTGATACGAATGAAGGAGGTTCCTCAAGTAGATGTGCATTACGTGGCTAGTGGTTATGATCCAACAGGATTGGGAGAACCTGCTTTACCGCCAACTGGTGGAGCAGTAGCCAACGCCATATTTAAGGCTACTCAAAGAAGATTGAGGTCCCAGCCATTTATTGAACAGAAGGAGTTTCAGGATATTAACCTGGAAATTCGAAGAGGATAAAAGAAAAGTTATTAATAAACTCGAAAAAGTGTCAATGTGAATTGGCACTTTTTTTTATATCTCACCTTCATCTCTTTCTGGCCAAAATGGGCCAATCAAAGTCAATTCACTATTTATTTCATCAATTAAAAAGTCAACTTTCATCTGTTCCCGCTTTTGCTCGTGAATATCCAAGCAAGCATTGAAATGTACCAAATCAAACTCCAACACAAGATTTCCAGAAACCTTCGTCTGATAATCTGCTTGACCTTTTAGGCTTACCTTTTCAGCAATTGCTCCTTCCCGTTTGAAATAATAAGAAAGTAAAATACCCAACTCCTTTTCTTCCTTCTTCAATAGGTCCTCTATGTTTCCTTCATCAAATTTAAAAGTCCATTTTTCCTGCATTCCTAAATTGTTTGAATTTTATATACTTTAAAAGGTCAGACTCTCTGAAATTAGTTCCTCATAAATAAAGGCTTTTATACTTCAATTGAAAAATCTAATTTCAATCCATGAATTATCCGATCTACCTGGATTATAACGCCACAACTCCATGTGCACCTGAAGTGCTAGATGAAATGCTTCCTTGGTTCAGTCACCACTTCGGAAATGCAGCAAGCAAAAGTCATCCTTATGGATGGGTGGCTGAAGAAGCTGTCGAGAAGTCTAGGGAGCAAATAGCCAATTTGATAGGAGCAAAGTCAAAAGAAATTATTTTCACTTCGGGAGCTACCGAAGCGATCAACTTAGCAATCAAAGGGACTTTTGAGGTTTATGAGGAGAAGAAACAACATTATATAACTTGGCAAACTGAGCATAAAGCGGTTTTGGATTGCTTTGAAGAGTTGGAAAAAAAAGGAGCTTCAGTTACTTACCTTCCTGTTAACAATAAAGGTGAAATTGACCTTGAAGCCCTAAAAGCGGCAATTCTTCCCGAAACTAAAATGATCGCCCTTATGTGGGCGAATAATGAAACGGGAATCCTAAATCCAATCAAGGAAATCTCAAAGATCACGGAAGAAAAAGGAATAATTCTATTCACAGATGCTGTTCAAGCAGCAGGTAAGATTCCAATTTCAGTTTCTGGAATTCATTTGATGGCTATCTCTGCACACAAGTTTTATGGGCCAAAAGGAGTAGGAGCATTATATATCAGGCATAATCATTCCTTGCCAAAACCTATTGGCCTAATCTCAGGAGGTGGACATGAAAAGGGATTTAGAAGTGGAACGCTGAATGTACCAGGAATAGTCGGTTTAGGTAGGGCCGCTGAACTTAGATTGGTTGAAATGAGGTCAGAATCAGATCGGTTAAAATTATTACGCGATCAACTGGAAACCTTATTATTAGAAATCCCAAACACGGTGTTAAATGGAAGTCAAAAAAATAGACTTTCTCATGTTACCAATATTGCTTTTGAAGGAGTAGAAGGAGAGGAGTTGCTTCGCAAAGTAAGTCAGAAGGTCGCTGTAAGTTCAGGTTCGGCCTGTACCAGTATATCTCCAAAACCCTCCCATGTGCTTAAAGCAATGGGATTAGATTCTAATTTAGGCCGAGCTTCTATACGCTTCAGCTTAGGAAGAGAAACTACTGGGCAGGATATTTTGGATACTGTGGATTGGGTGAAAAAAGTGGTAGGAGGTTTAAGAGGAAATTAATCTCTCGCTGAGAGGCAACGGCGAAGGGTTTGATTTTACTTTTTATTATAAAAGCCTAAATACAAAATAGGTTATTTTTTTGTTTCGCCGCGCCTTTAAAGCTTTGCGGGAGACTCATTAAAAAACTTTCGAGGAAAAAAAACCTCAAAGGTTAAAAACATCGTTGCGTCGCCGCGACGTTGCGAGAGAATAGATTTCGTTTTTGTAGGAGAATTTTATCCTACAAATTCAAATCCCTTAAATCTGCCTCGGTATCCACATCTGTTTTACCTTTTGGGAAAGAAACCAATTCCATATCCTCCTCATGTGACTGAGCGATCTTTTTTGCACCTTCGTCTCCGCTAAGCTTCATCAATTCATCGAAATAAGCTTTTCCAAAAAGAATCGGAACTCCAAAAGTTTTGGAATACTCACAAGCCACAATCCCTTTCCCTGATTTCTTTTGAGTTGCAATCAGCTTATTGATTAGCTTAGAATCAACAAATGGTTGATCACACAACATAATCACCACTTGATCTACGGGATCTATTTTTTGTAGATATTCAAGGCCTTTTATTAACGTACTTGCCATTCCTTTTTCCCATTCTGGGTTTGGGATATTCGGAATACTGGCCCCTGAAAATGTCTTTTTAATCTCGTCTTTAAAAGCACCAAGAACCAACACTTTTTTATCTGCTTTTGATTCATTGGCAGCATCAATTGCATATTGAAGCAAGGTTTTATCTTTGTATCTGGCGATTTGTTTTGGGTAACCTAATCTTGATGATTCTCCAGCTGCAAGAATGATAATTCCGGTTTTCATAGGGTTTCTTAGTGTATTGGGCCTGTTTTATTTCTCAGAAAGGTACCCTGTTTTTTTGCCAAAACCGCTTTTATTTCTGACAATACAGACAATGCTATTTCCTCTGATCCTTCCGCGCCAATATCCAAACCCATTGGAGAATAAATAAATTCTTGATTTACCAATAGGATTCCTTTGTTTGCCAACCTGTCAATCATCTTTTCTGATTTCTTTTTTGGACCTAAAATTCCGATATAAGGAAGAGAGTGACCTATTAATTGCTCCAGCACGACACATTCATATTCAAAATTGTGTGTCATCAACAAAGCCACCGTCTGAGAATCGATATCAAGCTTTTCAACTACCTCATCAGCCGATCCAATCACGATTTCCTTAGCTTTTGGAAATCGACTAGTGGTTGCATGATTTGTCCTTCCATCAATCAGCGTCACTTCAAAGCCTAAAATATCTGCCATTTGAACCAATGGAATCGTATCATTTCCAGCTCCAAAAAGCAAAAGTCTAATTGATGGTTTTATCCTTTCATAAAACACCTGGATGTCATCAAATTCAGGGTAACTTTTTATTTCATTTCCCAATAGAATCTCGGAATCTGCCTGTTCGAAAATCGCCTTTAATAACTCGGAATTAACCTTCTCTGAATGTCCGATAAACGACCCGTTTTTTGAAAGCAAAACTGTTCCAATTTGCTCAGACTTAGAATTTTTGATAGAAAAAAGCGTAATTAAAGTTCCAAAGGTTCTATCCAAAAGGGCTGATTTTAAAAGATTAACAGAATTCATAAATTTCTCATAATCAATTGGTTCGATCAATACATGGATAATTCCATTGCAGCCTAATCCAACACCGAATTTCTGATCGTCTTCATCTGTGGTATCATAAGTCACCAACATGGACTTTTGCTGAAAAATAACAGATTGCGCTTTGCGTAAAGCATCTCCTTCAAGACATCCACCGCTGATCGCCCCAGTCAATTCACCATCCTCAGAAACCAACATTCTAGCTCCTGGTCTTCTATAGGCAGATCCATCCACATGGACTACCGTTGCCAAAGCGATTTTTTTTCCTAAAGTTTGGTAATGATCGTAGGCTTTAATAATGGCCTGAAATTCTTTCATAAGGCAAAACGGAGTAAATAAAGATTATTCTGGTTTAAGTTAAGCTACCAAGCCATCTTATTCAAAAGTTTTGTGATGAATGCATTAGAAGGTTTGAAATTCGTAGGATTTTATTTGAAAAATACGAGCTCGGAAAAAATACAAAAGGTGGGAATTGCTCTTTTTCTAATTTGTTTAAAAGGTCTTGAAAGAACTTCTTTTGAAACTGTTATGAAATGATTTTTTAAAATATGCTAACTTCCTTTCTGATCTAATCCTACCATGAGTTTAAAAAACTTATCACTTCTAGCATTCCTTCTATCCTTTGCTTTCCAAAACACTTTTGCGCAGCTCTCAAAAGAAGAGATCATTTCTGAATCCAACAAGGAATTAAGAGCCTCACTTTTAACTTTTCGAGATTATTTAAGCATCCCAAATAATGGGAATTTCGAAGCCGATATTCAAGCCAATTTAGAATGGTGCAAAGAAGCTTTTGAAAGTAGAGGGTTTAATACTCAGGTGTTAAAATCTGGAAAAATCCCACATCTCTTTGCTGAAGGCAAACAGGATCCAAAAAAGAAGACCATTTTGGTGTACATGCAAATAGATGGACAGCCGGTTGATTCCTCAGCTTGGAATCAGGAAAGTCCTTATATCCCTGCTTTGAAAATGAAAGAAGGAGAGGAATGGGAAGAGATAAACTGGAATTTTTTAGAAGGTCCGATTGACCCTGAATGGAAAATATTCGCACGATCTGCCTCAGATTCAAAAGGCCCAACCATGACTTTCCTTTCTGCTCTCGATATACTTCAGAAAAAAGGAATCCATCCAGCTGTCAACCTGAAGTTTATTTTGGACTTCCAAGAAGAAATGAGTTCTCCGGAACTCGCGAAAGTGGTGGCAGAAAACAAAAAATTATTTGAAGCAGATGGTATCTTGATTATGGATGGTACTCGTCATTTTTCCAATCTTCCCAATTTGGCTTTTGGAGCTAGAGGAATTGCTACAATTACGTTGAAAGTATTTGGTGCAAAAGACAATTTGCATAGCGGCCAGTATGGAAATTTCGCTCCAAATCCAGTCTTTACAGCCTCTAGGCTTATCACGTCTTTGAAAGACGAAAATGGAAAAGTGCTGATTCCCGGGTTTTATGAAGGAGTGAATTTTTCAGAATCTGACCTGAAAGCAATGGCTGCGGTTCCAGAAAGCTTGGAGCAGATTCAAGACGAACTTGGTATAGCTGAAGCTGAAAAAGTAGGAGATAGCTACCAAGAAGCAATGCAGTTTCCTTCTTTAAATATCCGTGGAATGAGAGCAGCATGGGTAGGGAAAGAGGTAAGAACCATCATTCCATCAGAGGCGATCATAGAAATCGATATGAGGACGGTGAAAGAAACCCCAGCAGAAAGGCAGGTAGAACTAGTAAGAAAATTCATTGCCGAGCAAGGCTTTCATATCATCGAAGGCGAACCTAGCGATGCGGATCGAAAAGCTTATTCAAAATTGATTTCCTTCGACTATCGGATTGGTTCGGAGCCATTTCGGGCAGAAATGGAATCTGAATTTGGGCATTGGCTAGAAAATGGAATGTCTGTGGTTTTTGGAGACAACTACATAAAAACCCGTTTGACAGGAGGCTCACAACCTATGGCGCCATTTATCAATATTTTGGGAGTTCCTGCTGTATCAGTACGAATACCCAATCCAGATAATAGTATTCACGGCCCCAATGAAAACATTCGAATTGGAAATTATTTAGAAGGAATTCAGACCTGTCTGGGCATCCTTACCCAATCTTTCGAATAATGGGGAGTTCAGACTTTATCGCTGCCGCAATTGTATTAATTACCGTAGTTTTCGTCCTAAAAATCAGCAAGGTAAAAAACCGGATCGTTGAAAAAATATTGGATTGGTTTCCAGCAATTCTTTTTGCATATGTGATTCCAGCAGGCTTTACTCATCTTTTTAACTGGGATCTTTCCGAAGTTTATTTACATAGCTTGAGTCGAAACTGGATTATACCTGTTACTCTTTTAGCTGTCATGAGTGCCTTGCCATTGCGTCAATTGGCAATAGTAGGAGTACGTCCATTAGTACTCTTCTTTATTGGATCAGCTATAATTGCCACTCTGCCAATAATCTTGGTATTTCTTTTTTCTGGTATTGATCCAAGTTCCTCAGACTTGTTCATAGGCCAAGCATTTTGGAAAGGATTGGTGCCAATTGTAGGGGGTTGGATCGGAGGAAGCACCAGCCAATTGATATTGAAAGAATTAGCCCAAACACCTGAATCACTTTTTCTATCGGTCTTAGTTTTAGATAATATTCTGGTCAATATCTGGACAATCCTTATGTTCCAATTCATCAAAAAAGGAGAAGTATTAAATGTAATTTTTAGAATTCAAGATCCTATTCCAGATCAGTCTGAAGTTGATTTGAACAGAGGAGGAAGGAAAATATTTCCCTGGGTTTCTCTTTTTATTTTCTTGGGAATAGCATCCATCATTTTCTTTCTAAATAGTTCATTTCTTGGAATGGTGGTCAGTCTATCAATTATTGGATTGGTTTTGGGCAATGTTATCAAAATTTGGAACACTCATTTTTCTCTTCAACTAGGAGGAATATGTATAGTATTGGTGATGGCAATTTTAGGTTTGCGATTAGATTTTAGTAATCTGAGCTTACCAATGGTTTTCGTATTTTTGGTGGTGATTTGGTTAATTCTTCATTTCCTTGGAATGCTGATTTGTGCCAAGATTCTAAAACTGAATTTGGTTTGGGTTCCGATAGCATCCATGGCAAATCTTGGAGGAATCTCTACGGCACCTGCTGTTACATCAGCCTATCGTAAAGATTTGATGCCACATGCGATATTGCTCGCCATTTTAAGTATGGTGACTGGAACTGGATGGGGGATGTTGACCATTTATCTTTTTGAGCGTTTAAATTAAATTTCCAATGCAAATACCAAGTCTGGCTGAGATTAAAAAGGAATTAAGCTATTTGAATGAGAAGGAGCTAAAGGAATTCATCATTGATCTAAGCAAGTTTAGTAGAGACAACAAAGCCTATCTATTTTTCAAATTATATGGCAGAGACAATCCTGGGTTGTATTTGCAAATGGTTCAGGAAGAATTAGAAATGGAATTCCAAAACTCTCGGGGAGATCATTCTTATTATGCAAAAAAGTCTGCTCAGAAGATTAGAAGAAAAATGAACAAACTGCTGAAGCTGAGCAAAGAGAAAACCGACCAGCTTGAAGTGTTATTATTTTTCTGTGAAAGAATGAAGGAGTACGGATTTCTCAGACATTCCAACCTTGTGATTGATAATTTATATAAATCACAATTGTCCAAAGCTGAAAAAATCATAAGTGGGCTCCATGAAGATTTACAGTTCGATTACCAGGGAAGAATAGAAGAATTAGAATAAAAAAAGACTAACGTATCAATCAGAAGCCTTTAATGTTTAATTAACTAGCTCAATTACTAATTGAAAATTTTAGAATTTTTGTAGAAGTTTCCTCTTGATTTTGGGTTGGACTTTCCAGATCAGTTTCAAAAAGTCTATTCAGATTATTCCCAGCCAAATCTTCCAATCGGCTCTCAATTTGAATCGTATAATTTCCAGTTTTCCAATTGTCAGCTGGGAGAAATTTAATTGATTTCTCTTCTAATCCAATTGTCCAACTTCCTAAAATCTCTTTGCCTGCTTCATTTTTTAATTTGAACACGTCATGAAGGAGACTGTAATCCAATGCTTCCAAAAACTCGATGTTCAATTCCTCTTTCGAATTTGCTTTAGGGGTTATTATAACCCATTCATTTGGATCTGGAGATAAACTATCCCTTGCACCAACAATTAAATCTTTTGAGATCCCACTTACCAATTCTAATCCATTTTGGGCTTTCCAACCCTCAGAAACTCTCAATTCATATTGCTGTCTATTTTCCAAAGGAGCTCCCATTTCCAGATTTGGTATCAAGTCCCGCTTGATTCGTCCAGGGTCAAGCCAAATAGTAAGCTGGGTTCTATCTTCATTCCATAATTCTGGTTGAAGGTTTAAAAATACAGAAGGAATGGTGTCATTCTGATCGTTTAGGAGGCTCAGATAATCCAATGCGACTCCTTCTTTCATGGGTTGATTGAATTTTAGATAGACCTTCAAAAGATTTTCAGGAACTGTATCCAACGTAGGGTAAACTGCTAAAAGCTTAGGAATCGAATCCTCATCTTCAGAAAAAGGAATAAAGATTTCCTGAACAATTTCACCTTCCAAAAGAATCTCATAATTCAATCCGCGGGTAAAAGGAATTAAAGGTTTGAAAATATTTCCTTCTCCATGATTAACTATTTCCCCTAAAATCGCAACTCGTTCACCTTCTTGAATCAACCGGATTTCTACCTCATCCGTATTCATATCTCCAGGAATTTGAAGTCCAATAGCTTTATCATCTTGCCAGACAATTGAAATTTCCTGATTTGTCACTCCTGAACAAGAGATCAAACAAATTGAAACAAAAAAAATCAGGCTATGAATTGAGCATAACCTGATTTTGAATGAACTATCCTTCATTATCTAAGCAAATGTTCTGCTTTATCGGTGCTCCATAAATCTAAAGAACCATTAGATTTTCTTTGAAGAACAATCATTGTTCCGTCATCTATTTTGTCCAATTGCTGAACATTTGTCAAGGGCATAGAAACAAAGTCAACTCCATCTGTTGCAAAATTATCTGTAACAGGTTCAGTTAAAGAACCTTCAAAGTTCTCAATATCTAAAAAGCTCACTCTGAAAACAGGACGATTTGAATTTGCCATCACAAGATAGGATTTGCCATCTTTTTCAACATTCAAAATATCTAACGGTTGGTTTCCGCTTCCCATTTCAGCAATTGTTCTACCCTTGATATGCTTTCCGGCTTTTAGATCTTCCATAGGAAAAAGAACCAAAGGAGTACAAGTATAACTGGCTACTAAATAATCTTTCCCATTTATTTCTGCCGTGGTAAATGTCTTGATGGGCGAAGTAGTTTCATACCTTCCATGGGCTGCATGAAATATCTCTAAGGAAGCATGGTCCTGATTATCCGTAAATGGAAAGGGAATACTTCTAAAAGTCGAGCTGAATTCCTGATTGGAAAGGCCGCTTACAAGTAGTTTTCCATTAGAATACCCCAAATCAGAAATAGATGAAATTCTAAGAGATCTTCCTCTATTGTCTTTTGCATCCTCCGCTGGAGAATTATTTAATTCGACAGAAGCAAACTCCACATTTTCTAATGAAAAAGGCTTGAAATTTTCACCTTCCAACTTCATCAATATCGGAGTTCCATCGGCTGATTGGATCGCCATGTAAACAGTTTTAGACATTGGATTGACAGCAACATCCAAAATCGAAATGTTGTCTACAGTGGTTCCTAGCATGTCTGCCAATTTCTTATCTATTCCTTCTATGGAAACAGTTGAAAATTCAGAAGTAGATGAATTGTCCTTGGTATTTAAGGCAAATACCGATGCACTTTTAGAATCACCTATGAATAAAACCCCTTGTGGACCAAAGGTTAATGATGTCATAGATTTGATTTCAGGAGTTCCTATGGTCATTCCAAAAGGCAACTCTTTAGAATGAAAAGTAAATGCCATGACGAATATCATCAGTAAGCAGACACTTCCAATTAGACTTATTTTCTTCATGTTTTCTTTAGTTTAAATACCTGAATTCTATGAAGTTAATAAATAATTGCCAATCCTAAATACCATTTATCATAAAGAAGATACTGGTATTTATTTTTAGATGGAGAAATCCAATTTTTAAAAATCAATCGGATTCAAATCCCTAGTGAATTTAAACTTGATTAAATAGAAAAAAGTAAAGCATGTTTTAATGTTGGAACTTAGATATTCCGCCACCAAAAGCTATTTTTATGATCAACTTCAAGGCTAACCAGTTCTCCTAATAGAGGTGTTGTAATAGGCATAGATTCTTTAATGGCTGTCTCTAAAAACTTCTCTATCGGATCAGTCCAATGGTGCTGAGCAAGTGAAAAACCTGCCCAGTGCACGGGCATAATTCGTTTTGCTTTTCCTTCAATTCCAGCCTTGACGCTTTCCCCAGGAAACATATGGATCAAACTCCAATTTTCATTGTATTGACCGCATTCCATCCAGGCAAAATCAAAAGGTCCTAATTTCTCACCTATTTCTTTGAAATGACTTCCATGACCTCCATCTCCACTAAACCATAAGTTTTCTTGTTCAGTTTTGAATACCCAACCTCCCCACATAGATTTAGCTCTATCCGAAAGCCCTCTTCCAGAAAAATGGCGTGTCGGCGTATAAGTAATCTGGATATCTTCAAAAGTTTCTGATTTCCACCAGTGAAATTCAGTGATTTTTTTCTCTTCAAAACCCCATTTTTTAAGGTGTCTTGCCACTCCCATTCCTACAAAAAACTGATTTACTTTAGGCTTCAAAAGCTCCATACTTTTCAGATCCAAATGGTCGTAATGATCATGCGTCATCATCAAAAGATCTATCTCAGGAAATTCTTCAATTAGCTCCAACGTGTTTTCACTAAATCTTTTGGTAGAAAATGGAGCAATTGGAGAGGCATCTGGACCAAGCATGGGATCGATTAAAATCGTTTTATTGTTGATCCTCATCAAAATGGCCGAATGCCCATACCAGATAAACTTCGCTTTTTCCGAAGGAGCCAAGAAAGCTTGCTTATCAAATGGTACGATTGGAATTTTCGTGCTTGGTTCTCTTCCTTTTTTCTCACAAAACTGCTTATACAAAAATTTTGGGAGTGCTTGAAAGCTGAAATCCATACTGGTAGGCTCCAAATTCAAAAACTTCTCACCATCCCAATTATTGATTTCCTGAAATCTCTCGATTTCCTTTTTAGTGATTTTTCCTCCAAATTGTTTTCTCATATAAAAATTGCTTCATCCAAAATAATATTGATCAAACTGCATATTGATTCGAAGAGTTCTTGTTTTGCAAATTTTTAATAAGATATGGCTAAAGCCAAGATGGACTTTATCTCGCCTGAGTCATATATTATTGAGCTGAGTTTGCCATTTATTAAGGGAAAGTCTCTATTTTTTTGCTAATTCCTGGAAAGCTCCAGCTCGTAATTCATAATCAAAAGATTTTATAAAGGGATCTATTTTACCAAAATGGAATTCAATCTCATAAATAATTTTATCCAGACTACGATAATAATCTAACCAAAAAATATCAAAGTCATCTAAATCATAAAAGTTAGTCCAAGCAAGAAAATCTGTTTCATCTACATAATCTTCTAGGGATTTTAAAGCTAAATAAATGCATAAGATTTGATTGGATTCATCGAAATCTCCTCCCTCATCTTGAATATAGATGTCCCAAGTTCCCTTATTTGACATAAATTTTATGAATAACAAAGAATCCCTTTCTCCAAGTAATGAGATATCAATACCGTTTTTTTCTCGGTATTCCCTTAATTTCTCTATTTCTGGATAATGGTGCATTTATAAAGGATAAAAAAAGAAGCAGATATTTTCAATGGATACCTGCTTCTATTCAAGTTTATTTCTTTTCTATCGAAATCTTATCTGGAAGTATTTCATTTAATTTTTTCAGATCTCCATTTAAGATTTCATCCAATTTGGCTAGATGCCCTTCCAATTCTCCTGACAATTCCTCAAACACCACATAAGCGGCATCGGTGGGCTTGGCTTGGCCGGATTCCACACTTCTCTGTAAAGAAGCCAATCGATTATTTAACTTGATAGGAAAGTTTAGGGGATCCTGTCCAGACTGATTTTGAACCTGATATAAATCTTCCTCAATCACTTTCATTTTACTAAGGATTGCATCAATCTGAGCTTTAACTTTTGCACTAGTTTTTAAGCCATCTGCCTGTTTTCTAATGTCCCTGATCAAAATTACAGCTTCATTAGCTTCGGAAACTTTATCCCTGATTTGCATGGCCAATTCAAACTGTTCCTGTAGATCTGCAGCAGAAATCCCTTCTAGATTTGGATCCATTTCTAGATTGAATGAGGTATTTCTCTCCACATCGGCTGTTTTCAAAGTTACTTGATACTCACCAATCGGAGCCATTGGCCCCCTTTGAGGTCTTCCTGACCAAATAATCATTCCCTCAAAAACAGTAGCGCCAGGATATCGCATATCCCAAGTGAACGTATTTAGACCTGCTTTCAATGCGGGGTTATTTCTTCCATCTTTTCCTTTTGTTCCAGTATAAGAATTGATCAGATTCCCTTCCTTATCCTTGATTTCTATAGTAATTGATTCGCCTTCTTCAGGTAAATAATACTGGATGGCCGCATTGTAAATTCCTCTAATTGGATTTGCTGGCTTAAACAATGTCACCTGATTTGCTGAACTCACCTCCACGGCTTCTCTCAAGGGGCGGATGTCATCCAAAATCCAAAATCCTCTACCATGAGATCCTAGGACCACATCATCATTTTTCAATACCAAATCACGAATCGGGGTGTCAGGCAAATTCAATTGAAGGGATTGCCACATTTCTCCATCATTGAAAGAAACATAAACCCCGTGTTCAGTAGCCAAATACAACAATCCTGGCTTCTCTAAATCTTCGCGAATGGCTCTTGCAAAATGTCCATCCTCAATTCCGTTGATTATTTTTGTCCAGGTTTTTCCAAAATCCTTTGTTTTGAAAACATAAGGCTGCCGATCGTCTACCTGATATCTGTTTGCAGCTAAATACAAGGTCCCTGGTGCAAATTTCCCTTCATCGATGATACTAACTCTTGAAAATTTCGGTAAATCCTTTGGAGTGATGTCTGTCCAGTTTTGACCTCCATCTTGGGTAATATGTACTTTACCATCATCGGATCCTGCCCAAATTGTATTTATATCATGCATGGATGGAGCTAAGGCAAATACCGTAGCATAGATTTCTGGACCATTCATATCCATAGTAATGATCCCACCTGTTTTACCCAAGGTTTCTGGATCTGCATAGGTCAAATCTGGACTGATCTTTTCCCATGTTTGTCCGTCATTCATAGTTTTCCAAACATGCTGAGAAGTGGTGTACATGGTGGATGGATCCAATGGCGAAAACATGATAGGGAAAGTCCACTGCCATCTTTCTGGAAGGGCAGAGGCTGGTTCCCCGGAAAAGAACCTAGGATACACTTGAATATCTCTGTACTGACCCGTTTTACGATTATATCTGGTCAATAAAGCACCTTGCGAGCCTGCATAAAAAACATCAGGATCGGTTGGACTTTGCGTAATCCAACCACTTTCTCCACCGCCTACGGCATAATGATACCCATGTCCAGGACCGCTTCCCAGCATATGTCTCCATCCTTCAGAAGGCATTGCCAAAGTACTGTTATCTTGCTGAGCACCAGCAACATGATAGGGAACATCTGAAGTTGTCATTACATGATAAAACTGGGATGTTGGATAGTCCTCTTCAGTCCAGGTTTTACCTCCATTGATACTGACTACACCTCCACCATCATTCGAACTTATCATTCTCATCGGATCATTTGGATCAATCCACAGATCATGGTTGTCTCCGTGAGGGACAGTGATTTCTACATCAAATGTTTCTCCACCATCGGTGGATTTCCAAAAATCAACATTCAATCCATACACCGTATTCTTATCGATTGGATCTGCATAAATTCTAGAATAATAGAAAGCTCTTTGTCTCAACTTTCTTTCATCATTTACTTTCTTCCAAGTTTTACCAGCATCATCAGACCTGAAAACTCCTCCTTCATTTGCCTCGACAATTGCCCAAACCCGATTAGGGTCGGCAGGGGAGACAGTGACTCCAATTTTACCAATAGGGCCTTCAGGCATTCCTGGATTTGATGTTAAATCTGTCCAGGTATCTCCACCGTCTATTGATTTCCATAATTTACTATCCGGTCCGCCACCCCACATTTTCCAGGCTTTTCTATAAACCTGCCAAGTGGAAGCGTAAAGTACATTTGGATTCGTTCTGTCGATAATCAAATCAGCAGCTCCAGCTTTATCACTAACATAAAGCACTTTCTCCCAATTATTTCCTCCGTCTTTGGATCGAAAAACTCCTCTTTCTTCATTATCACCATAGGGATGCCCTAATGCTGCTACATATACTATATCAGGATTAGTGGGGTGAACTCTAATTCGTGAAATTGCCTGTGTTTCCTTTAATCCTAGATCTCTCCAAGTTTCACCCCCGTCTGTAGTTTTATAAACTCCGTCTCCTTGGGTAATACTTCCTCTCAATTGAGTTTCTCCGCCTCCTATGTAAACGACATCAGGATTGGTTTCAGCTACTGCTACCGCACCGATACTGGAAGAACTGATTTTTCCGTCTGTCACTGGAAACCATTCGTTTCCTCCATCCACAGTTTTCCAAAGTCCGCCACCTGTGGCCCCAAAATAATATTCATTCTTTCTTCCTGGACTTCCCGCAGAACCAAGGGATCTTCCACCTCGATCTGGACCGATATTTCGCCAGCTGTAACTGCTATAAAAAGAAGGATCTATAGGTTTGGATTGGTTTTGCGCCAATACATCCAAATCTGTAAGTCCTATTCCAAGGCAAATCATTAAAGCCTGGAAGGGTTTATAATTGTGTTTCATGTTGATTGATGGTTTTGTCAAGATTTAAATTAAAAAAAGAAAAGGAGTAGGCAACTGAGTATTTTTTATACGGTATGATTCTTTGAATAACTCTAGGTCGTCTTTTTTCAAACTTTTTGCGATTGGAAAAGGATGCCCCATGATTTTCACTTAAATTTCAACAATCGACCACCGCACACATGAAAAAAATAGCTTTCGCTTCATTGATTCTTCTTGCTTCCTGCAGCCAAGAGTCACCTTCAGATCAAGAGGCCACTCAAAATCAATTTATAAAAATTGATGAGATCAATTCAAGTATCAACCCTGGAGACAATTTTTTTATGCACGTCAACAGCACTTGGTATGATACTGTCAAAATTGCCGACGATCAAGTAGGAGTTGGTTCTTATTCTTTCATGAATATTCCTCAAAAGCAATTGCTGGAAAATATTCTAACTGAAGTTTCGACATCTGAGCATCCTCCCGGGAGTATCGAGCAAAAGGTTGGAGATTTTTATGCTTCAGGAATGGACACAAGTGCTATAAATTCCCGAGAATATGAGCCTGTTCAGCCCATTTTAGATCAAATCGAAGACATTAGTGATTTGAAGAATTTACAACAATTCATAGTTTCTGAACTTCGGTCAAATAATCAATCTTTGATTGGATTAAGAATCTCACCTGACGATGAAAACAGCAGTATCAATATCGCACATTTAGGCCAAACCGGAATTGGACTTCCTGATCGTGATTACTATTTCAAAACCGATTCTTCCACTTTGGGAATCCAAAAAGCCTATCAAACTTATGTAGCCACTTTGTTTGAGCTGACTGGAAGCAATAAAGAAGAAGCTGCCAAGTCTGCTGAAAAAGTATATGAGATCGAAAAGGCTTTGGCAGAATCTCATAAAACCAGAATTGAGAGAAGAGTTGTAAAAGAAAACTACCACAAATTGGCCATTTCAGAGATTGAAAAACAAAACCCAAATCTTGGAATCAAGGCTATTTTGGAGGATTTGGGTTTAAATGCTGATTCAATTGATGTTCGCCAACCTGCCTATTATCAAAAATTAAACAATATGATGGGATCTGTTCCATTGGCAGATTGGAAGACCTATTTGAAAGCTCATACACTTTCTGCTTATGCTAGCTATCTGAGTACGCCTTTCGAAAATGCATCTTTTGAGTATAATAAAGTAGTTTCAGGCCAATCAAAACAATTGACTAGAGCTCAACAAATGGTCCAGCAAGTGGATCGTCAATTAGGATTTGATTTGGGACAACTCTATGTCAAAAGGTATTTTAATGAAGATGCAAAAAAGAGAGTTCTTGATTTGGTCAATAACCTCCAAAAATCTTTTGAACACAGAATAGATCAACTGGACTGGATGAGTGACAGTACCAAAGCTCAGGCCAAGGAAAAATTGTATGCGATCAATAAGAAAATAGGTTATCCGGATGTTTGGAGAGAATATCCAGTAACAATTAAACGTGATCAATATTTTGAAAATGTTCTGGCTTTAAGAAAAGATGAAAGCAGATATCAATTGGAAAAGTTTGGTAAAGCACCAAATAGAGACGAGTGGGGAACCACGCCAAGTACGGTAACCGCATATTACAATCCTTCTTTGAATGAAATCGTCTTTCCGGCAGGAATTCTTCAATATCCATATTTTGACCTTTATGCAGATGATGCGGTTAATTACGGAGGAATTGGTATGGTGATCGGACATGAATTAACACATGCATTTGATGATCAGGGAGCGCAATATGACAAAGATGGAAATGTGAAAAACTGGTGGACGGATGAGGATTATTCAAAGTTCAAGGCCAAAACCCAGCAGTTAATCGAGCGATATGACTCCTATACTATTTTGGATACAGTTCATGTAAAAGGAGCCATGACCATTGGGGAAAACACAGCCGACAATGGTGGGATTTACATTGCATATGATGCTTTCAAAATGACTGAGCAGGGCCAGGATACTACCAAAATCGACGGTTATACACCTGATCAGCGTTTTTGTCTTTCAATCGCGAATATCTGGAGAGTAAAAGTGCGAGATGAATTTATGCGAACCTATGTCAATACCAATTCTCATTCACCAGCTATGTGGCGTGTCAATGGACCCCTGATGAACTTTGACCCATTCTACGCCTCTTTTCCCATAGCGGCTGGCGACGAGAATTATAAAGCAGAACAAGAGAGAATTAAGATTTGGTAAGCATTCCTACGAATACAATAGGAAGTATTACAAGATTGTAGCTAGTCTAGAAATTCGAATTTAGAATCAGATTGATACTTATAAATAATTGAATTCTCTGGAAATACGTTTTTTTATTTCAAGAGTAAAAAAGCATAGTTATTTCAAAAGGCAATTAAAATCAATGATCAATTTCCTCAAAGGAAAATACTTTCAACTCAGCAAGCGTGAAAAATTTTACGCCATTCTTCTAACTAGCCTGTTTTTTAGCTTTTTTATGATTTTTTTTCAGCCATTTGGGGTGAATAACTATGATCCAAAGGAATCTATCACAACCATATTTGCACTGACCATATTAAGTATGGGAGCTTATTTAGCTTCTATACTTTTAATAAATGAATTTCTAATTTTCCCTCTGATTTTTCGAAGAGAAATTTATAGGTGGCAAATTTTGATTTGGCTGATTTGGACCAATATTTATTCTGCCAGCTGCCTTTTTATTTTCTATAATATTCTTGGTAATTGGCACGATTTCAGATTTTTAAGCTGGTTAGAATTCATTGGTAATTTTACTGCTTTGAGTGTGATTCCTTTGACAGCAATCTATTTTTATAGCCAGATGAAGCATTTTCAGAAACATACTGAAACTGTTATAGACTATAATTCTGAAGGAAAAAGGATCATTAACTTCCCTTCAGATAGTAAAAATGAACTCAATTCATTTTCTCTGGATAGCATACTTTATTTGGAATCTGAAGACAATTATGTAGCTGTCCACTTTATGCACAAAGATCATTCTTCTAAAACCCTGATACGAACTACTTTAAAAAAGATCGAAGATCTAAAGCCACATCCAGCTTTAGTAAGATGTCATCGTTCTTTCATTATAAATCTAATCCACTTGGCTAAATATGAAGGGAATAGACAACAAGGCTTTATCGCCTTACAACATGTTTCTCAGCAAATTCCAGTCTCTCGTTCTTATGCCAATGACATTTTGTTACGGCTCAAATAAAACGTTTATCCCAAATACCAGATTTTCACCCCAAAAGGCCTCAATTCTGTAACGAAGCCGCTTTTTTGACGATCATAGAAATAAAAAAACACAACAACTATGAAAAATCTAACAGCTTACAGAACACCGAATGTCTGGACAAATGTCCTTTCAGTTTTCATCTCCATCACCTTTATGATCGTATGGTTGCCTTTTGTCAGATCTATTTTTGATGGAAAATCTTATGAATGGGGAACTCAATATTTTGGCACCACTATCACAGGGGCAGGAATCACTCCATCTTTCATCTTCATCATAGCTCAAGTAGCTTTATATTCTGCAATAATCATTGGACTTTACCGGATGAAAAACCGAGGATTGTACGGAGTTTTGCTTGGAGTTTGGTGGGTCAATGTTTTTGGAAACCTCATTTTTGATATCATCAAGAATGGAGACACCATGTTTCATGGAGATACGCTTAACGTACACGTTTCCTTAACAACAATCATTTTACCTTTGGCAGCTGTTGCATTGTTTTTGATTATACAAGTCCAAAGAACAGAAAAAGAAAGTGTAACCATCTCATGGACTAAGAAAAACAGCACTTTGCTAAATATCTTTTTAGCGATGCTCCCTATTCTTTTCTTATTACTATTTTCTGGTGAGCCTCATGGAATTACAGATCAAATTGGAGTAATAATCGCCATCGCGCAGTGCTTTTATATTCCAGTTATATTTAGGCCTTACGGATACAAACATTCGGTAGTATTATCAACTGGTTTGAACTAATCCCTCACAATCCTTCTAAAAACTACTGTATTTTTTTTATTTTCAGTAAATCAATTCAGTATTCAAATTATGGAAGTTACTAGCATAAATCCTTATACCGGAAAACTCATAAGCAAACATTATACACACTCTTCCGATGAAATCAACTCCAAGTTGGAAAAATCCCAAAAGGCTTTTAAGTCGTGGAGAATGGTTTCGATAACGGAGCGTGCTAAGCTGATGGAAAAGGCTGGGGAAGTGCTACGGGAAGGCATCGAAACCTACGCAAAAATGATTACCATGGAAATGGGAAAGCCCATTTCTGAATCCAGAGGTGAGGTCAATAAATGTGCTTTGGCATGCGATTACTATGCTGAACATACTGCTACGTTTTTGGCTGATGAAATAATCAGTACAGACGCAAGCAAGAGTTTTGTAAAGCATGAGCCAATAGGCCCAATATTGGCAGTAATGCCCTGGAATTTCCCTTTTTGGCAAGTTTTTCGATTTGCCGCTCCGACTTTGATGGCTGGTAATACAGGCCTTTTAAAACATGCATCCAATGTATCGGGCTGCGCTAAATTGATCGAAGAAGTCTTTACCAAAGCTGGTTTTCCTGCTGATGTTTTTCAAAATTTAATTTTCGATCATGAGCAAACAGAGCAAATTATAGCCCACGATGCTATCAAAGCCGTAACTCTGACCGGAAGTGAGAAAGCGGGATCATCTATTGCCGCCTTGGCAGGAAAATACCTAAAAAAATCTCTGATGGAGCTAGGAGGCAATAATGCCTTTATCGTTTGGAAGGATGTCAATATCGATGATGCTGTAAAATTGGCGATTAATGCACGAATGATGAATTGTGGTCAAAGTTGTATTGCTGCGAAACGTTTCATTATAGTTGATGAAATCTATGACGAGTTTGTTTCTAAATTCATACAAGGAGTTAAAGAACTGAAAGTCGGAGATCCCATGGATGATTCTACTAAAATTGGCACTTTGGCTAGAAAAGATCTTGCGGATGATTTGCAATCCCAAGTGAATCGCTCCATCGAAGCAGGCGCGATATTGCTTGAAGGCGGAAGTCAAAATGGAAGCTTCCACGAACCCACTGTACTAGGAAATGTAAAACCAGGAATGGCAGCATTTGAAGAGGAGACTTTTGGTCCTTTGGCGGCGATGATCCGGGCAAAAGACATAGAAGAAGCATTTGAGCTCTCGGAAAATTCTAAGTATGGACTGGGAGTTACTGTTTGCACCAACAATGTAGAGTTGGCCTTAGAGATGTCTTCCAGAGTTAGCGATGGGGCTTATTTTATCAATGAGCTAGTAAAGTCAGATCCTAGATTGCCTTTTGGGGGAACAAAGCGATCTGGATACGGGCGCGAACTTGCCAAAGACGGGATGATGGAATTCATCAACCGGAAGACTATTTATGTGAAAGCTTAGGAAAGCAAAATGCCTCATTTTTCAAGGGTTAAACAACTCGATAGTTTCTTTAATTGAAACACGTTAAATCTCGTCTTTTAAAGTGAATCTTGCTTTTTTATGCGAACATCCTACTAATCCCTTGGTTTATTGAATATTCGCTATTTTTATCTATTTTGAATCACCTCTTCTATTTTTTGAAAAGGTTAAACTTTAGTTGATCGGAAACCAATCCGATCAATATTCCTTTAATTTTTAATTATTTAAATTTTCAGCTCATGTCCAAAATGAAAGACACAATTATCACAATGTATGTCAACACTGAAGAAATCATAAAATGCAGCACTAAAAAGGCTGACAGGGATGAGATTTTACCTTTTATTTTAATTTGCGATAATCACTTTGACCATCCCAGCAGAGAAGAATTCACAAGTAATATCCATCCAAATACAAAAATTGCTTGGGTGGGTGCTGCCATGCACATAAAAGAAAACAAAGAAGATTTTGTGATTATCAAAAAAATCAAACCTCAAAAAGGTAAATCAATTTTGAAAATTTACAATTCTGTAAGAGGGGCTGGAAATACCCATGTTGATGGGCATATAAGGAAATCCAAACAAGATTCTGAAGAGAGCTACTCTATCAAATTTTTGGTCAACCATAATGGAGAAGAAAAAACTTTTACGATAGACCCCAAACTTAGAATTATCTGATTTTTCACTATCTCACTTTTATGTTTTGAAGACGCTGTTAAACATTTTTTTGGTGTTTCTTGGGCTAAACTTTAGCTATGCTCAATCCAATGGGGAGGCTTTGGAGCATCAAAACTTACTTGACAGCTTAAAGCAGGTTTACTTTCAATCCGAAGAGAAAAACCTAGACGTTTTAGTGAACATGCTTCAGGAAGATCCAAACCCTGATAGCATGCTCAAGTATGGGCGAATTCTTCTTGATAAATCCTTAGTGGATTCATCCGAACTATTTACTTTTCAGGCTTTCCTTCACATAGGGAATGGTTTTGTTCTTAAAGGTGAGCTATCCCAAGGTTTAGAGAATTACTTTGAGGCTATGAAATTCGCCGAAAAAGCCGAATATGAAGAGGGAAGGGGGAAGATTCTTAGTGCTATTGCAAATGCATATTCTCAAAGCGAGAATAGCCAAAATGCAACCATTTACTATGGTAGAAGTATTAGTATTTTAAGACAAGGAAATGATTCTTTAGCATTGGCAACTACCATATTCAATGCAGGTGATGAATATCTGAAAATGGGAAAGTTGGATTCTTCTTTGCTCTATACCCAAGAAGCTTTGGAAATGTTTGGTAAGGTCAATTACCCCTTGGGTGAGGCCTATTGCTTTGGAAATCTTGGGATGATCTTTGCCAAAAATGGGAATAATACATTAGCTGAAGAAAGTATAAACAAGGCTATTGCAATTCTTGAAGAATACAAAGATTACTATCCCATTTCAGTATATCTCGAGTTCATGTCTTCCATCTACAAGGAAAATGGAGATTTAACCAGAGCACTGAATTATGCGGAAAGAAGCTTGAAGTTGGCAACTCAATATGGAATCAAAGATCAGATTAGTGAATCAAACCTAGCCCTTTCAAAAATCTACGAAGAACTGCGGAACGCACCCAAAGCATTTGAATATTACAAAAACCATGTGCTATATCGGGACAGCGTAAATAACATATCAGCCGTGCAAGAAATGGCTAATTTGCGAACAGACTATGAGGTCTCGCAAAAACAGATAGAAGTAGATTTATTGGAGAAAGAATCTTTAATAAAAAACCTTCAAACAAAAAGACAACAATTCGTCATTTATGGTATCGTCATTTTGCTACTTCTGGTAGCATTGCTGGCATTTGTAGTTTATAGACGTTACCTCTTTGAAAAAGAAACTAAGCAAATTATAGAGAGAGAGAAAAACAGATCTGAAGAGCTACTACTGAATATTCTACCAGAAGAAACGGCAGAAGAATTAAAGGAAAATGGAAAAGTCAAAGCTCAGCGTATTAATTCTGCAACAGTACTTTTCACTGACTTTAAAAGCTTTTCGGCAATTTCTGAACATATTACTCCTGAGCAATTGGTAAAAAGTATTGATTACTATTTCAAGGAATTTGATTTGATCAGTACCAAATACAACTTAGAAAAAATAAAAACTATTGGAGACTCCTACATGTGCGCCGGTGGTCTTCCTATAGAAAATCAAACTCATGCAAAAGATGTAGTTTTGGCTGCAAGAGAAATGATGGAGTTTGTAAATAAAAAAGTCGATAATGACCTGACGCACTTCGAAATGAGAATCGGAATTCATACTGGACCGATTGTGGCTGGAATAGTAGGGATCAAAAAATGGCAATATGATATCTGGGGTGACACAGTCAATATTGCCTCTAGAATGGAAACAAATTCTGTACCTGGCAGAATCAACCTTTCTGAAACCACTTACGAACTAATAAAAGATGATTTTGAATGTGAATATCGAGGCAGCATCGATATCAAGAACAGAGGAATCTGGAAAATGTATTTTTTAAAAGAAGGATGAAAAGAAAAAGAATTAAAAATAATAGACCCAAATTCTACTTCCAGAAATAAATTCTTTTCTTAAAGTTTCGAAGCTTTTTGAGGGGATGATTTCTTATGATTCTACGAAGCATCCACGGAGAAAATAGATTCAGCCACAACGTAATACCTTCGGATCCTCCTACATAGAATTCCTCTTTTCTTTTTTGAATGGCTACAATCATTTTTCTAACAGCTTTTTCAACAGGGTAGGCCTTTTTAAAAGCAGTTTCTACTATTCCATAATTATCACCTTTTCCCAAAACTGCATGGGCTGTAATCTCTGTTTGGATAATGCCTGGAATAATCAAACTGATGTAAATTCCAGATTCTAACAATTCACCTCTCAAAGATTCATAGAAACCATGAAGCGCATGTTTTGGAGCTGCATAGGCTGCCAATTTGGGAACGCCATATTTTCCAGAAAGACTGCTGACCACTACAATATGACCTGATTTCTGTTCTATAAAAGTCGGTAATAGGCTTTTTGTCAAAGAGACAGCTCCAAAATAATTAATATTCATCAGCTTCTGATCAACTTCAATCTCTGTGTTTCTTGCAAAATCCCGAATGGCTAGCCCGGCATTGTTAATCAACATATCAATTCGGCTATAGAAGTTGATCGCTGCTTTCGCTTTTTCGGGAAGCTCTGATAAAATCTCCAGATCAATCGGTAAAACTTTGGCAGAACCTGGATTTCTGGGTAGTTGGGCATTTACCCGTTTTAGTTTCCCTTCATTTCTGGCGGAGATAATCAGTTTTGCTCCAAGTTTAGAAAACTGATAACACATTTCCTCACCGATTCCAGAAGAAGCTCCTGTAATCCAAATTACTTTATTCTGAAAGTGAGACTTAGCTTTCATATTAAAAAGTTACATACAAGTTCTTGAAAATCAATGATTCATCAACATATCATAGTAATAGTATAAGATCCAATTTCAAAATGGTAAAAAAAATGCTCGTTGAAATCAATCAACGAGCATTTCTATCTCTTATTAGTCTATTTTTTACTGCTAATTGCCTACTGCCTACTGCTCACTGAAAACTGCCTACTGCCTACTGCCTACTGGCAACCGCTTTCGCTTCCTTCACAAGCTCCTCATTCTCATCCGCCAATCCACCTTCTATAAAAGCTTCTACCTCAGAATTCCTTTCTTGACCTTTGTTCAACAAAACTCCCAGAGCGATCATCACACCGATCCGAGTTCCCACTTTTTTCGCAGCTGTATTAAATAAAGGAGCCAATTCTTCGTAAGTAACTTCCTCAGCCAGCTTTGCAATATCTGCTCTTGCGGCTTCCAATTTATCTCCAGAAAGGTTGGTGTATTTCTTAGCTATTTTTTGAATCTCATTCAAAGCACTTCTTTGACCTTGGGGTTGACCTCCGCCTTGGTTTGCTTGCTTAGTTGGTTGATTAGATGTCTCAGCAGGGGTAGGTTTTTGCTTCGCCCAAGAATCGCGTAATCCAACTGTTTTGTTAAACACAAGCTTCTCAGATGTGGAATCTTTATCCAATGTAAAGTAACCCAAGCGCTGAAATTGAAACTTATCTTCCATGCTTGCATCCTTCAAAAAAGGCTCCAAATAAGCTTCCTTGATCACATTTAAAGAGTCAGGATTGACGAATTCCATAAAATTCTTATCCTCATGACTATCCGGAGCTTCATCCAAGAAAAGTCGGTCATACTCCCGAACTTCCGCCTTGATCGCATGCTGTATAGAAACCCAATGAAGTGTTCCTTTTACTTTTCTAGTACTCGCTTCTGTACCACTACCAGATCTTGAATCCAAGTCAGCGGTACAGTGGATTTCGATAATATTACCTGCAGCATCTTTTACTACAGATTCTCCTTTGATGATATAAGCGCTTTTCAATCTAACTTCATTTCCTAAAGTCAATCGAAAGAACTTATTTCCAGCTTCTTCTTTGAAATCTTCACGTTCGATGAATAGTTCGCCGGAAAAAGGAAGCTCATGAGTTCCGGAATTTGGGTCCTCTGGATTATTCTCAGAGGTCAACATTTCGGTTTTTCCTGAAGGATAATTAGTGATAACCAACTTCACAGGATCTAAAACCCCCATGACACGAGTGGCAGTTTTATTCAAATCCTCACGGATACAATATTCCAATAAGGAAACATCTGTCACACTATCCCGCTTAGATATCCCAGATAAGTCGCTGAAATTCCGGATAGATTCTGGCGTGTAGCCTCTTCTTCTCAATCCAGAGATAGTTGGCATCCGTGGGTCATCCCAACTTGTCACAGTTTTGCTCTGCACCAATTCCAAAAGCTTGCGCTTGCTCATTACGGTATAGCTCAGATTCCTTCGAGCAAATTCACGCTGAATAGGTCTAAGTTTATCAGGATCAATGATTTGATCTAAAAACCAGTCGTACAATTCACGGTGCATTTTAAACTCTAAAGTACACAGGGAATGGGAAATCTGTTCGATGTAATCCGACTCACCATGTGTCCAGTCATACATTGGATATATGCACCAATCAGATCCTGTCCGGTGATGTGCTTTTTTCACAACCCTATATAAAATTGGATCACGCATCAACATATTAGGAGAGCTCAGGTCTATTTTAGCTCGAAGCACATAGCTCCCTTGCTCAAATTCACCGGCTTTCATCCTCTCAAACATATTTAGATTTTCTTCCGCAGAAGTATCTCGAAATGGCCCAGCCACTCCAGGAGTCGTCGGAGTACCTTTTTGCTCCGCCATCACCTCAGCCGATTGTCCATCTACATAAGCTTTTCCTTCTTTGATCAACTGAATCGCCCAGTCATAAAGCTGCTGAAAATAGTCAGAAGAATAGCATTCCTTTGCCCATTGAAATCCCAACCATTGTATATCCTTTTTGATGGCGTCAACATATTCCTGTTCTTCTTTAGCTGGATTGGTATCATCAAAACGAAGATTTACAGGAGCATTATGAAGTTCGCCTAGGCCGAAATTCAGGCAAATAGAAGCTGCATGACCAATGTGTAAATAGCCATTTGGTTCTGGAGGAAATCGAAATCGCAGTTTGTCAGGCGATAAGCCTGCGGCCAAATCGTCTGCAATGATTTGTTCAATAAAATTAAGTGATGCGGATTCTTCAGTCATAGATCAAAATTGAATGTCAAAATTAAGGTAAATGACTTGAAAAGCAATTAGAGATGAATTATTGGGGGATTTGAAAAATATAAATGTCTTCTATTTTTTATTTACGAAATACGATTTACGAGCCTAATTTCATTGATTGAGATTAATTATGCTATTAGTCTTTTTCCTCACTTTTACCATTACACTTTAATCCCATTACGATGCAACTCCCCCTTGTATTACTATGGCCGTTTTGGACTTCGAACTATTTCAAAGGGAGTTGGGCCTGTCCCGAAGAATTTCGGGAGAGATTTGAATACAATAGCTTTACAAAACTCCTCCCATTTTTCTTAAATAATATATTTTCACCACAAACATAAAGTCAGCAAATGAGGCCCCCCTTTACATAAATGCCGTAAATCGTACTTCGTAAATCGGCTATTATTTAAACTAGATTCAGTTAAGACAGAAAAACATCTAAGTAGTTCCACGGCACATACTTTGTTTCTTTTCTCTAAAAAGAAAACACATGGCCATAATAGGAAAGCTGGTAAAAGTAGGTTTAGACATCACTTCCAAACTAATATTATCAGAGGATAGTCCACATCATTCTCAGGAAAAGCAGTTGAAGGAATTACTAAATCAAGCTAAAAACACTGCCTTCGGAAAGTATTATGGATTTGAAGAAATCCTTAAATCGGATGATCCTGTTTCATCCTTCAGAAAAGAGGTTCCTATATTCAATTACGAGAGGATGCACGAGCAATGGTGGGCTAGACAGGAGCGTTTACATGATATTTCGTGGCCCGGAAGACCTGATTTCTTTGCGAAAAGTAGTGGTACCACGGGAAAAAGCAGCAAGAGAATTCCTATTACCAATGAATTTATGGCTTCGATGCGATCTGTAGGAACATCCATGATCAACTCTCTTCATGAATTCGATTTTCCCGAAACACTTTTCGAATCTGAAGTGCTAATACTGAGCAGTTCGGCCAATCTCGATGAAAATGAGATGGGTTTTAAGGAAGGAGAGATCTCAGGAATCAATGTGAGTAATTTCCCCGGTTGGTACGATATGTTCTACAGACCGGGAAAAGAGATAGCTGCCATCTCAGATTGGGATAAGCGTGTAGATGCAATAGCCGAACAGGCTCCCGAGTGGAATATTGGCGCAATAGCCGGAATACCTTCCTGGGTATTATTGATGCTTCAGCGGATTATTGAGCGGCATCAACTAAAGAACATCCACGAAATCTGGCCAAACTTTCAGGTATTCGCTACTGGCGGGGTAGCCTTTGAAACCTATCGCGAAGACTTTGAAGCCGTATGCAAAACTCCTATCACTATTTTGGACACTTATTTAGCCTCTGAAGGTTTTATTGCTTATACCTCCAAGCCTGATACCATGGCTATGAAATTAGCTTTGAATCATGGCTACTTTTTCGAGTTTATCCCCTTCGATGAAAGAGGTGTAAATGATAGGGGAGAATTGCAAAGTGATCCTTTGGTATTAGGAATAGATGAGGTGGAAGTGGGGCAGGAGTATGTACTTATCTTAAGTTCCTGTGCTGGTGCTTGGCGCTATGTGATCGGAGATGTAATCCGCTTTGAAAGCCTGAATCCTCCTCAGATCAAGATCACCGGACGCACCAAATTCTTCCTTAATGTAGTAGGATCCCAACTCTCCGAAGAGAAACTGGACAAGGCCATTTTAGAATTAGCTGAAGCAAATAACACTACGATCAACGAATATATGGTAGGAGCAGTGAAAAATGAAAACGGCGACTACATCCATCAATGGGTGTTGGTATCGGATGTAAAGGCAGATGGGTTGGCAAAGAAACTTGATGAGTTATTAAAGTCAGCGAATAAGAATTATGCTGTAGCCAGATCAAAAGCACTGAAAGGTCTCTCTATAAAAGTGATCTCCAAAGACCAGTACACCTACTATTTAGCTTCCACCAACAAGAAAGGTGGACAGACCAAAACGCCTAAAGTGATGAAGGCTGAAAAAATGAATGCATTAATGGATTTTATATCTCAACCCTCGGTAGAACAGGAACCCGCTCATCTGGACAAAGCTCCGCACCACGAATAGTCATGTAAAATCTTTTGATCTGGTCTTGATAGGCTGGGGAAATAAAGTCATTCTCCAATATGTATTTTTTAGCTGCTATCACATCTTTTCGGAAGCCATGACGAATTGCGATACTATCCGCTTCATGTTCCCGCTCACGCTTGTATTTATCTGACAAAACATATCGGATTCCGTATGCAACCATTCCAGCGTTGGAGTGATTCTCATAATCCACAATATGTCCAAGTTCATGGGCAAACCATCCCCTTAATACATTGTCTGGCAAGTCGGCAATAAAGAGGTCATCGGAATCAAGAACTGTTTCTGCCACATCTAACTTATACTGTCTATTTTTTCCAAAGATATCAGTGAGGTCTATCACTGGCTGAGCCTGCATGGTGGATCCACTTAGTTTACTTTGAATGACCTCAAACCCATAGCTGTGGAGTTCCGAATATTGTTTCCAGACATCTAGAAAAGCCGCTTGGATATTGGCTTGAATACAGGGAGAAAAGGTAGGGGATTCTGTTTTTGGGGAAGGAGTCTGGAGAGATTTGAAAATAATCCCGGCTATCAGGATTAGTGCTACAGCTCCCGCCAAAACTTTAAATATTTGTTGCATTAGGTCAAAATATGCAAAGTTCGTTCCAAGAAAAGAATGGATGTTTGATATAGAAGGTGAAATTTATTGTGGAAGGAAAAGGGAGGATGAAAACTAAATGGCATTTTTGAAAAATCATCTATTCCTAATGTGGTAGGTTAGTTAACCTGCTATTTCACATACCTAGTTATTTTTATATCTTCCATTTCAGTCGATTAACAAACCCACTATGATCAAGCAAATACCTTTGTTCCTAGCCATTTTTTTATTGCTATTTCAATTCAATGCAAAAGCAGCTCTACAGGGTCAATTACCTTCAAATCAAAACACCTCAGAAACGATCGTTGTACCTGCCTCGGATTTTCTATATGAACTTCCGAAAGGCGATGTCATAGCCAGCTCATGGGCTTTAAGGGAAGAATGGGTCTTTAATAACACGGCTATTGTGCTGAATTCCCCGAGTAATCTATTGACTCATATCGCAGTGGCTGAAGCTGGGGAATACCAACTTTTTGTAAGAAGCAAAGGCAAAGCAAATAGCTCATTTAAAGTTGCTGTCAATGGTCAAGTCACGGAAACTATTTTCGGCAACGATTCACTGATGACCTGGAAGCAAGGGGAGAGTTTTAATCTTCAGGCAGGGAGGAATGTCGTCAAGATCACCAGAATAAATAGCGGTTCTGCATTTGACGTGTTGGCTTTCAGTAAATCTGCCACTTTGGAAGAGGCGGATCTCAAAGCCTATGAACTTAATCCTGATGTAAAACTGCTGAAGGAATATGCTATTCCTGCCTCTAACTCCGTGAAATTCGGAGACCTGAATGGGGATAATCTGACAGATTTTATCGTGTTCACAAGAGACTATTCAGCACATGCATTTGATCATAATGGAAAGGAACTCTGGTCATGGAAATCACCCGAAGTTTACCGAAAAGAGCGTTCGGAATTTGAAGCTCCTGGAGTGGTTTGGGATTTTGATCAGGACGGAAAATCCGAACTGGTTCACTGGCGACAAACTGAGAATCAGGAATGGTTGGTGATTGCAGATGGGGAAACTGGCGAAGTAATCAAGCAAACCGAATGGCCTACCAAAGCCTTACCTCATGTATACAATAACTTCCGCTTGGCCATAGGCAAACTCACTGATGGAGATCCAAATGAAATTGTCGTTTTTACCGATATGGGTGGAACCATCAGAGTAGATGCGTTTGACAGCCAACTCAAACATTTGTGGAACCATACCGAAAATCGGAAAAAGGATAACCTAGGCCATTATGTATACCCGGTAGATCTGGACGAAGACGGGGTAGATGAGGTATTGGTGGGTTCACTTTTATTGGATTCCGATGGAAAGGAAATATGGAACCGTTTTGACTTGCTCGGCGACAATCATGACCATGCAGATAACTATAAGTTTGCAGACATCAATGGTGATGGAAAAAAGGAAATCCTAACTGCAAACAGCGAAACCGGTGTTTTTATGTATGATGCCTTAACGGGTAAAATTCTTTGGCAAAACATCGCCGAACATTCACAACAGATAGAAGCTGGCAATTTTCTAAAGGGTAGGAGCGAGCCTCAGGTGGTGGTAGGTGCTAGGACCTATGGCAACCGACAGGCTGGAGAGCAATACCTTTGGAGCCAACTCTATTGGTTTTCCAATGAAGGAGAAATGCTTTTTAAGTGGCCAAATAAACCCATCAATGGAAATCCGGATTTTGTAAAAGGGGATTGGAAAGGTGATGGCCAAGATCAATTGTTCTGGTTCAAATTTTTTATAAATAAGCAGGGGGAAGGAGAATTATATTTTCCCGACCCAGTCTTTCATATGTTTGACTTTACTGGTAATGGGGTAGAGGAAGTAATTACTCTGGATGGAAGAACGCTACGTGTTTTTGGTTTCAAAGACCCTCAGGTCAGTAAAGACAAAAAAGAAGATTTGAATTACCTAAAGCTCAAGGTGGTGAATCATACGCATTATTGATTGGGAGGATTTAGGTAGTAGCACTTGGATTATTTTACAGCAAAGCCGCAGAGGTTTCGGAGATTGCTACCAAGAAAAGTTTTAAAGAAAAAAGCTCCATAAGTGCGATAAATCTTAGCCTAGGGTTTTAACACATGGTAAAAAGGTAGTAGAACAATTCACCTCCCGCCCAGAAATTCGATTGGAAAAGCAATGCGGGAGGCTGGATACTATTCTAATTTATTACCTAATAATAAGTTCATCTCAGAGATTTGAATATCGGATTTTAAACTTCTAACAGTCGATATTTTTTTACTGCAAAGGAGAGCACAGAGTCCTAAAAAAGTTCTCAAAGCAGATTGAATTAGATTTATCACACCTCACTTAAAAAGAATAATCACAGCGCCCAAAGCGGTCAATACCAAAATCATTTTTCTGAAAAAGGCCTCGTCGATCATTTTGACGATTTTGATTCCCAGAATAAAACCGAGGATAATTCCCGGAATCAATTTCAGATCAAGTAGGAGGGTTTCTTCTGTAATAGTATTCCAAACAAAGAAATGAAAGGGTAATTTGAACACATTAATAATCAGAAAAAGCCAGGCAGCGGTGCCTATGAAATGATTTTTGGGGAGGCGCATCGCTAAAAAATAGATATTGGATATAGGACCGGCCAAGTTGCCGACCATGGTAGTAAAGCCTGCCAAGGTCCCCACACCGCTTGCAAAAGCCCAGTGAGTGGGTACGTTTATCACCTTTTTTTGATCCCACCAAACGATAAAAGCCACTGTAAGGAAAATGATGATGGCCATACAGATTTTAAAGACTTGGTCAGGAAGGTCCAAACCGAACCAACTACCCAGGATAATACCCAGAAGCATCCAAGGAAGAAATTTGGCCACGTATTTCCATTGAGTATGTCTGTTGTAATAAATCACGGCAAAAACATCTGCCACCACTAAAAGAGGCAATACGATCCCTGTGGACTGCTTGGCTTCGAAGGCTATTGCCATAAAAGTCACATTGATAATTGCTATTCCTTTGATTCCGGCTTTGGATAATCCGATCACAAAAGCGGCTAAAAAACTTAGAATCCATGAAGTGGTGCTGATCTCTGAGATAATAGATAAAAACATAGGTTGGGGTCAAAATCGAAAGAAAAGAAGGCTTCGATTTCCCAAACATATAAAAATCAATATGATTATCAGCAATGACACCAGAGCCCTTTTTCCTTTGCGTTTCAGGCCGGGTGAAGGATGAAAGAAGACCGAAGAGACCAAATTCAGGTTTTAACCTAATTTTCTAAAAGCTTATTTTTCCTACTGGCAAAAAGGGGATATACATAAAAATCAATTTAAGATTTTGCCTTAGCAGCAGATTGGAATGCAAAAACAATGATATTCCCCACCATGCACCCCTGCAGTGATAAGGATGATTTTTCCCGGTTTCGAACCATGAATAAAAGTAAAAGGCATTTCTACCTGAGTTCCACGAACTAGGATAAATCCGCGGGTTTTAGAGTTAGTTTTTACTTCGCTGCTTGCCGGAAAGTGATTTTGGAGTAATTGGATCATTTGAATTATTAGTTTCGCTGTTATCGTTATTAATATAAGAAAGTAGAAAACAAGATATCTGACTCTGTTTTGTTAAAATAGAGATAAGATAATTTTCGGGTCAAACCCTGCAAATGAAGGAAATAGGTTTCAGGAGATAGAAAATACGCGGTGTTAATATTTTAAATGAAAGAAGAATTTCAATTTGAAATGAATGTTTCCATTTAAAAACCTGATAAATATCATCTTAATTTAATTCGGACAATATTATCCGGATTAAAAGATTTTGTATACATTTGTTTGAAATCAAAACAAAAACCATGTTTTCCAAAGCTTGTGAATATGCATTAAAAATTATGATTTACCTCTGCTCGGTGAAGGAAGATGATAAATTGGCAGGCTTGAAAGATATTTCCGGTGCGATCGATTCACCTGAGGCATTTACGGCCAAAATTTTACAGCAATTGGTTCGAGCTGACTTACTTCACTCTGTAAGAGGACCAAGCGGGGGATTCAAAGTTGTAAATCGGCCAATTACTTTGTTGGAAGTAGTGACAGCTATAGACGGTGATAAAATTATTAAAAATTGTGTTTTAGGATTGGAAGAATGTAGTGGAGCACATCCTTGTCCTGTTCATGATAAATTTTTGCCTATTAGAGATCATTTAAAAGGCATACTAACCACTACTAGTCTTTCAGAATTGCAGGGTGGTATTATAGATGGAAATAGGTTTTTAAAAGTTTAAAAAAAATTAATAATATTTCGGATAAAAGGGTCTTTATATCTTATTTATGGAAAAGTTAGCACAAACCAAAATCGGAAAAATAGTTGCTGCCAATTTTAAAACGGCATCAGTATTTACCGCACACCAAATTGATTTTTGTTGCGGGGGAGGAATCACACTTGAAGAGGCTTGTAGAAACAAGAATCAAAATCTTGATGAGGTGATCATTGAATTAAAAGAAACATTCCAATCCAAAGACAATCACAATTGGAATGAAATGGAGTTGGACCTTCTGATCGACATGATTATCAAAGTCCATCATAGTTACATTTTAGCAACGTACCCAGCCCTCAAGCTCTATTTGGAGAAGTTATGCAAAGTACATGGTGAACGTCACCCAGAGCTTTTTGAAATCAAAGCGCTGTTTGAGAGCGGAATTGAAGCCTTGACAGATCATATGCAAAAAGAGGAAATGGTTCTCTTTCCTTATGTGAAAGCCATGGTTCAGTCTCGAAGAGATGGATTTCCATTATCGAAACCACATTTTAAGAATATTGAAAATCCGATTAAATCCATGGAAAAAGAGCATGAGAATGAAGGGGAGAGGTTTAGAAAAATAGCTCAGCTCACCAATGACTACACGTGTCCTCCTGACGGCTGCCAAACCTTCCGGGTAACGTACGCATTGTTGCAGGAATTTGAAGAAGACCTACATCTCCATATTCATCTGGAAAACAATATTCTATTTCCGGCGAGTCAACGATTGTTCGGTGAAATGAATTTTGCAAACTGAGGAAGTACAAATTAAAATCCGAATTGAATAATAAAATAAGAGTCATCAACAAACGAATTTTCATCAAAAGCAAAACACTATGAAAAAGTTAATTTATCTATTAGCCATGGCAGCTGTTCCGCTGATTACCTCTTGTGGTGGAGAGTCGAGCAAGGAACAATCTAAGCCTGAGCCCATGGTAGAAGCTGAATCAAACGTACCGGCCAGCGAAAGAATTACTCTTGATAATAAAGGGGTAGGCTCAATTAAAAATGTGGAACTCGCTGAAACGATCGACCAAGAAATGGTAGACCGTGGGATTTCTATTTTCGAAACAAACTGTAGTGCTTGTCATAAGGTAGACAAGCGATTTATAGGCCCCTCTCCCAAAGGAATCATGGAGAGAAGAAGTCCTGAATGGATCATGAATATGATCCTAGATCCTCAATTAATGGTCGAAGAAGACCGCTGTGCCAAGGACCTTTTGGTAGAATTTAATGGCGCCGCAATGGCGAACCAAAATATGACCGAATCACAGGCCAGAGATATTTTAGAATACTTCAGAACACTCAATTAAAATTCAGAAATCATGAAATTATTCACCCAATTAAGTCTAGTATTTTTATTCATTCAGGTTTTAGCTTGTACTAGCAAATCTGAGACGGCTACACAAGATTCCTCAAGTCAAATAGAAACTTCACACCCTCAAGGACAAGCCTCGGTAGTTGACGAGGTGTCCGATCCTAATATCTTACAAGTAGCGATTTCCTCAGAAGCGCATAGCACGCTTGTGGCGGCAGTTCAAGCTGCTGATATCGAGCATGTACTTGTAAATGCGGGTCCGTTAACGGTCTTTGCTCCTGTAAATTCAGCGTTTGAGGCTTTGCCAGCGGGCACAGTCGAAAACCTACTCAAACCAGAGAACAAAAGCGACCTAGCAAAAATTCTCACCCGGCATGCTGCACCAGGATCATACGATATCGGTGGGCTTAAAAGAGAAGCTGAAAAGGGTAGAAAGCTTTATATGGCAACTGGTGAGTATCTGGAAGTAACTGTGGAAGGTGAAGATGTATTTGTAGCTGGGGCAAAAATTGTGGCCACCATTCCCACCTCTAATGGAATAATTCATGTAATCGAACAAGTCATTATACTTTAATCTAAAACCGAAATGAAAACGAATAAACACTTAATACAAAGTCTATTCATCGGAGCTGCAGCACTTACGTTTTCCTGTGGCCAGTCCGGTGAAAATGGGAATAAAGGAGCCCTAGGTGGTAGCGCAGCCGAAAAGGTATATGTCGCACCGGGAGAACATGATGAGCAATATGCTTTTCTTTCAGGAGGATATAGTGGAAACCTTACAGTTTACGGTATACCTTCTGGTAGAATGTTTAAAGAAATTCCCGTTTTCTCTCAATTCCCTACTTCCGGATATGGCTATTCAGAAGAAACAAAACCCATGTTGAACACTTCTTTCGGCTTTATTCCATGGGACGATGCTCACCACCCTGATATCTCGCAAACGAATGGAGAATTGGATGGTAGATGGATTTTTATTAATGGAAATAACACACCAAGAATTGCACGAATTAGTCTAACAACCTTTGAAACAGAAGAGATCATAGAGGTTCCGAATAGTGCTGGTAACCACAGTTCGTCTTTCATTACTGAAAACACCGAATACGTGGTGGCAGGAACTCGTTTTTCGGTACCAGTCCCACAGAAGGATATGCCGATAAACGAATATAAAGAGAACTTCAAAGGCGCACTTACTTTCATTGCAGTAGATCAGGAACATGGACACATGGACATCAAGTTTCAAATATTGATGCCCGGCTTCAACTATGATCTATCTCACCCAGGCAGAGGTAAATCACATGGTTGGTTTTTCTTCTCAACCTACAACACTGAAGAAGCCAACACCCTGTTAGAGGTAAACGCTTCCCAGAACGATAAAGACTTTATAGCTGCCGTTAATTGGAAAATGATAGAGGAATATGTAAATAATGGTGGTGGTACGAAAATGGCAACAAATTATGCCCATAATATTTACGACGAATCCACTCATACTGCCACCTCAACCATGAAGAAAGAAGTGTTGACTGTAAATCCAATGGATGTACCCGGTGCTATTTACTTTCTCCCTACTCCCAAATCACCACACGGTTGCGATGTTGACCCAACTGGCGAGTATATTATTGGGGCAGGTAAGCTATCCGCTAACATAACAGTTCACTCATTTGAGAAAATGCTTGCTGCCATTGAGGCGAAAAAATTTGATGGTGATGCTTATGGTATTCCAATCTTAAACTATGACGACATCTTGGCCGGTAGTGTTGAGAGTGGCGGCTTGGGCCCATTACATACTGAGTTCGATGGTAGAGGAAATGCCTACACGACCTTCTTTATTTCTTCAGAAGTAGTAAAATGGAAGTTAGGTACATGGGAAGTAGTAGATAGAAAACCTACATTTTACTCAGTGGGACACTTAATGATCCCAGGAGGTAATTCTAGAAAGCCACACGGCAAGTACTTAATTGCCATGAATAAAATAACCAAAGATCGTTATTTGCCGACAGGTCCAGAAATGGAACACTCTGCCCAGATTTATGATATTTCTGGCGAAAAAATGGAGCTTCTATACGATTTCCCTACCCATGGAGAGCCTCACTATGCCGCTGGTGCTGATGCGGATTTGATTATGAAAAATTCTAAAAAGATTTATAGACTGGATGAAAATAATCACCCTTATGGAATAAAAACCCCCGGAGATGCACGTGTTGAAAGAAATGGTAATGAAGTTCATATCTACATGTCCACCATCCGAAGTCACTTTACACCAGATAACATAGAAGGTGTCAAAGTCGGTGACAAGGTTTACTTCCACATTACGAATCATGAACAAGACTTTGATGTTCCTCACGGCTTTGCCATGATAGGTCAGGCCTCATCGGAATTGCTAGTGATGCCTGGACAGACCAAGACGTCTATTTGGGAACCAACCAAAGTTGGAGTATGGCCTTTCTACTGCACAGATTTCTGTTCAGCGCTACACCAAGAAATGCAAGGTTACATTAGAGTGTCTCCAGCAAACTCAAATATTGAATTGAGCTGGTCATTGGATGACTAATTGACCACTCATCGGGGCAGGTTTACTGCCTGCCCCATTTTCTTCACTTTCCGAAATAATACCAAACGATCAATCAAAATGAAACGTGCTGGAATACTTATGATTATTGGAAGTAGTTTACTCCTTGGGTTATTTATTTTTCCTATGTGGAATATTCGCCTAGGGGCACCTCAGTACCCTGAACCACTTGGAATTAATATTCACGTCAATGGCCTTCAGGGAGAAAGCGAATTTGATATTCAGAACATTGATGGTCTCAACCACTACATCGGAATGAAAACCCTTCCAAAACCTGATGAGATGTGGGAATTTTCAGTATTCCCCAAGGTTGTATGGGCTATGGTTGGCTTAGGTATATTGATTGGAATTTTCGGTTTTCTTGGAAAGGTTTCACCGATTTGGTTTCTAGTCTGGTTTATTCTTATGACAATACTCGGTACCCTCGGAATCTATGATTTTAATCTTTGGCTAGTCTCCTATGGTTCAGATCTAGACCCAAATGCCATTTTAAAGCTGGCTAATCCAGACGGCACTCCAATGAAATATAACCCTCCGCTTATCGGCCATAAGAAGCTTCTTAATTTTGATGCCTTCTCATACCCAAGATCTGGTGGCATACTTCTAGGATTCGGAATGTTTCTAACCCTTGTTGCCTATTTTTTAGGCCAAAAAAATAAAAAAGCTATTTAAGTCTTGGCCATGAAAAAATTGACCTCAATCATCTTACCTTTTATTGTGGGATTCATACTCATTTCTTCTTGTAATAGCGGGCCTGCCCCGATTAATTATGGGAGCGATGGCTGCACATTTTGTAAAATGACGATTGTCGATAAGCAACATGTCGCCCAAGTAGTCACTGAAAAAGGCAAAAACTATAAGTACGATGCAATCGAATGTATGATAAACGATCTCAATATCTGGGACAAACCACCCGTAAAACTACATCTGGTGGCCGATTATAAAAAGCCAGGAGAATTGACAAATGCTCTTACTGCCAGCTACTTAATTAGCAAAGAAATCCCAAGTCCTATGGGAGCATTCCTTTCCGGATTTTCCAGTGTCGAGGCTCGAGATGAGATGCAAAATTCAGTTCAAGGAGAGAAATTAAACTGGAATGAATTAAAGCTAAAATTTAAAGATTAGTGCCATTTAGCTCCCTCTTTACTCTAATGATGACCCGATTTACATTTCTGTTCTTGTGTTTTTTTATACACCTTTCGGCTAGTTCAGCTGTCCATACAGTATGTAATGAGTGTAAGCTTTCCTCCTTTCAATTCGCTTTGGATCAGGCATCACCTGGGGACACTCTGATTTTTAAATCAGGGATTTACGCTAGTCTTGGTGTAGAGATCACTAAACCCCTCGTTTTAATCGGGGAAAAGGGGGCTGTTCTTGATGGAGGAAGCACTAATTATGTAATTAAAATCTTGGCTGATTCGGTAAGTGTTTCCGGGTTTGTCCTTAGAAACTCGGGGCGGAGCTATACGAAAGATTATGCAGCGATTTATGTTTCAAAATCCTCTGACTTCACACTTTCAAACAACTTTGTTGAAAAATCATTCTTTGGAATCTTAATAGAAAAATCCAAAAAGGGTAGGATAGAGGACAACAAGGTCATCGGGACGGCTACTGCTGAAGATGAGTCGGGCAACGGGATCCATCTTTGGGACTCTGATAGTATGACCATCTCTCGTAACGAGGTGACAGGAATGAGAGATGGAATATATCTAGAGTTTGTGGATTATAGCCTGATCAGTGATAATTACAGCCATAAAAATGTCCGGTATGGCTTGCACTTCATGTTCTCTAATCATGACGAATACAAGCAAAATACTTTTCATGAAAATGGGGCAGGAGTGGCAGTCATGTTTTCAAAATGGATTAAAATGAACAATAACAAATTTCTTGAAAATTGGGGTAGTGCTGCCTACGGCTTACTTCTCAAAGAAATTTATGATGGAGAAGTACTGAATAATACTTTTGATAAAAACACAGTCGCCATATATGTAGATGGGTCTTCAAGAGTGAACTACACCCACAATATTTTCAAGCAAAACGGTTGGGCGGTGAAGGTATCCGGTGGCTGCTATGCAAACACTTTTACAGCCAATAATTTTATCAGTAATTCTCTGGGTATATCCTATAATTCTATGCTCAATGACAATTCTTTTAATGGAAACTATTGGAGCGATTACACTGGATATGATTTGGACAAAAATGGATTTGGCGATGTTCCCTATAGACCTGTAAAACTCTTTTCTTATATCGTAAACCAAACTCCCGAGGCTATAGTGCTAATGAGGAGCCTATTTGTAGATATTATTAATTTCTCTGAAAAAGTGTCGCCGGTATTTACGCCAGATGCTTTGATAGATGAATCACCCTCTATGATCCCACTCAAATGATACAAGTCAATAATCTCACCAAGTCATTTAGCAAGCTCAAAGTCCTGGATGGAATCAATTTCACCGTGGATCAAGGGGGCATTTTTGCAATCCTAGGCCCAAACGGCTCTGGAAAAACCACTTTTCTCAAAATACTTTTGGGTATGGTGATCCCAGATAGTGGCACGATAGTCTTTGACGGAAAAGACATTTATGGCTCCCATCAATACAGAAACCGCATCGGATACCTCCCTCAGATTGCCCGCTTTCCAGAAAATCTAAAAGTAAGCGAAATCATCTCCATGATCGGAGACATTAGGGGCGAAGTTTTTGAACCAGATTCTCTAGTCAAATCATTTGGCCTCGAGGGTTTTTTGGATAAAACATTGGGAAATCTTTCTGGTGGCACAAGGCAAAAAGTGAATATCGTTTTAACATTTATGTTTGATACACCTGTGATCGTCTTGGACGAACCCACGGCTGGATTGGACCCCGTGTCCTTAATTAAACTTAAAGAGCTAATAACCAGAGAAAAGTCAAAAGGTAAAATCATCCTGATCACTTCTCATATCATGCATTTGGTAGAAGAGTTGGCAGATGAAGTAGTCTTTTTGCTTGAGGGTAAAATCTACTTTAAAGGATCACTTACCCAGCTCAAGACCCAGACAAATACAAAAGATTTAGAACACGCCATAGCCGCAATATTAGAGTCATGATCAAAATCCTAAAATATAGCTTTTCTGATTTGATGCGCAGTAGATGGAGTTTCATTTACCTGGCGTTTTATCTCATACTTGGATTCGTGTTGTTATTTTTAAATAATGACCTTTCCAAAGGAGTAATTACCCTGATGAATGTGATTGTGGTTTTGACACCAATGATTGGGACCATTTTCGGAATCATGTACTACTATGATTCCCGAGAATTCACAGAGTTGCTGCTAGCACAACCCATCAAACGCTCTACCATTTTTATGGGGCAGTATCTCGGAATTTCTATTTCCTTATCCCTTAGTTTAGTTTTAGGCTTGGGAATACCCTTCTTAGCCTATGGCCTGTTTAGATCCAGTGAGATTTACAATTTTCTATTACTTCTTTTGAATGGATCCTTTCTCACATTTATTTTCGTCGGGCTATCCATCAACATCGCATTGCACAACAGCAACAAGATCAAGGGCTTTGGTTATGCTATTCTGATGTGGCTCTTTTTTGCTGTTATCTACGACGGCCTTTTACTCTTACTTATGATCGTGTTTCAGGATTATCCATTGGATACCTATGCTTTGGTCGCAAGTTTTCTTAACCCCGTTGACCTCTCTCGAATCTTGATTCTTCTGAAGCTTGATATTTCGGCTCTACTAGGATATACAGGGGCCCTTTTCCAAAAATTCTTTGGAACGAATGCCGGGCTACTTATTTCACTCGGCATGATGAGTATTTGGACAATTGTGCCAGGTATTTTCTTAATTCGAAAATCCTCTAAAAGTGACTTTTAAGCGAAATAGCGAAAAACAAATAGTTGCCTGACATTTAGTTGCCTGCCACATACCTTTTCATCTTGGTGTACAGGTGTTGACAGGTTTCACTCTTGCGGGTATTGCCATCTGGCTGCTACTTTATGATATGGTGAGGAAATCCATACGAAATGCTGGAATACATCGTTTTTCTGCTCTTTCTTTGATATTCGGGTATAGTTGGCTCGCCAACAGTGGAATTTTATATATGGCAAATGGAAGTGGATCCATTGCCATAAAAGTCACATTGATAATTGCTATTCCTTTGATTCCGGCTTTGGACAATCCGATCACAAAAGCG
Organism: uncultured Algoriphagus sp.; assembly: GCA_965659625.1. GTDB lineage: Bacteria > Bacteroidota > Bacteroidia > Cytophagales > Cyclobacteriaceae > Algoriphagus. The sequence goes on from CBFHWO010000017.1 coordinate 59,156, forward strand.
GCTAAAAAACTTAGAATCCATGACACCAGAGCCCTTTTTCCTTTGCGTTTCAGGCCGGGTGAAGGATGAAAGAAGACCGAAGAGACCAAATTCAGGTTTTAACCTAATTTTCTAAAAGCTTATTTTTCCTACTGGCAAAAAGGGGATATACATAAAAATCAATTTAAGATTTTGCCTTAGCGGCAGATTGGAATGCAAAAACAATGATTACCCACTATAATTAAATTGAACAACGGATTTAATTTAATAACTTGGTTATCAACCAAATAACTCAATCATGTCTAAAGTAATTATTACTGCAAAAGTAGAAGATCCCATCAAGTGGGAAGAGGGTTTCCGTACCCATGGAGAATTGTTTAAGCGCCAAACTTGCGCCAGTCCCGTATTGATTTCCATCCAGGATGATAATACCGTAGCAGTTGAATTTGAAGTAGGGGATTTGGACACGTACATGCAAATTCTTGATAAAGAAGGGCCTGCTTCAATGGCAAATGATGGCGTAATCCGTGAGACTGTGAAGATATTCGTCATGGACAAGGAGTTTCATTTATAGAGAACTCACTAGTTCAATTATTGAATCTAACAGTATTATTGGAAAGGCGTAATTTATAATTGCGCCTTTCTGTTTTAGAAGCTAGAAGTTCCTGCTTCTAAAAAAAACCTTTCATTTTTGACTAAAGCTAATTAGGTGAAAATTCTCAAACATCCTTGAGATAGTTTTGCTTTAAGCAAGGCGATTATTAGTTTAGAATTAAGAAGATGATAAGAATAGATTTTTTAGAAATACCAAGGTTCACAGATGGGAATGAGCACTAAAGAAATACTTTCATTTAAGGAGTTTGAAGATTTGTTGATCAAAGCAACAAATACGGCAAATGAAGGTATAACCATAAGTTCCATGGATCAGCCAGATAGGCCTCTGGTTTTCGTAAATGAAGGTTTTGAAAGATTAACAGGTTTCTCAAAAGAAGAGGTTATTGGGAAGAACTGCCGATTTCTGCAAGGAAAAGAAACTAATCAAGCTCCCGTAGAAGAAATTCGGAGAGCCATCAAAAACGGAGAACGGACTACCGCTGAATTACTTAATTATAAAAAGGACGGAACTCCTTTTTGGAACAGACTTTCGATCACACCTCTCAAAGACAAAAATGGTGTAACTACCCACTATGTCGGAGTTCAGTCTGACATTACTGAGCTGAGAGTGACTCAGAAAAATCTGAAAGCCGCAAATACCGATTTAGCCTTGTTTCAAGAAAAGATGAACTTTGAATTGGAAGAGGCTAGGAGGGTACAGAATTTTATCCTTCCAGCTACCTTACCAAATACCCACAAAATCAGCTTTTCCTCAGTTTTTGAACCGATGGATCAAATAGGGGGAGACTTTTATGATATTATTGAAATTAGCAAAGGCGTCTATGGAGTTATGATTGCTGACGTAACAGGTCATGGTATTCAGGCAGCTTTGTTGACATTAATGACTTCTTTTGCTTTTAAAAACACAGCACTCCAAACGACTTCCACCTCCAAAGTCGTAGCGGCAACGAACGAAAAACTGTACAATAAAATGCCAAGAGGGTCTTTTATTACGATGTTTTATGCCATTTATGATGCCAATGACAAAACCCTGACATACACCCAAGCTGGTCATCCAGAGGGATATCTAATAAGATCCGCTTCGAATGAAGTAATCACATTGACGTCTCAAAGTCCTTTAGTCGGTGCGTTTAGCAGTGATTCGGTAAATTATACCGAGTCAAGAATTCAACTGGAAGTTGGAGATAAAGTGCTTCTCTATACGGATGCAATCCTAGAGCTTTGGAATAGCGAGGAAGTGATGCTGAAAAAAGAAGATTTCACTTCCTTTTTAAGCAATAATTCCCATCAGTCAATAAATGATCTTTTACAAAGCATCAAATCCTTTGGTTTAAGCTACAGTGGGCAAACAACTTTCAAAGATGACTTTACCATGGTAGGGTTTGAAATCTTTTGATAAGTAGAGCTAGAAACAAAAAAAGCCCCATTTAGGGGCCTTAATTCTATAGAAGCGAAACTTAATTTGAAGGTGGAAATATCACTGCATCAATTACGTGAACAACTCCATTAGAAGCCTCCACATCCGCCATCACAACATTAGCTCCATTTACTTTGGCTCCATCAGTTGTAGTAATAGTCACTTCTGCACCATTCACTGTTGCTGCCTTCATTCCATCAGAAAGATCTGATGACATTACTTCGCCAGAAACCACATGATATGTTAAAATTGAAACAAGTTGATCTTTGTTCTCAGGCTTTAATAAGTCCGCTAAAGTACCTTCAGGTAAGGCTGCAAAAGCCTCATTTGTTGGCGCAAATACAGTGAAAGGTCCATCACCTTTTAAAGTTTCAACTAAATCTCCTGCTTGTAAGGCTTCTACCAGTGTTGATAAGGATTCAGTGCCTACTGCTAAGTCAACTATATCTTGCAGAGTTACTTCACCCGCAGTTTCTTTAACTTCAATTTCCGTTACTTCCGTTGAAGATGTTTCGCCGCCACCGCAAGAAAAAGTGAATAATAATCCTAAAATGAAGAAATAATTTAATGTTTTCATAATAATTTGGTTTAGGTTTTTCTATCATAGACAACAGACTAGTAAGCTAACTTGTTCAGATTACTTTTACTTATTACCGATTAAAGGTTCTTTTTTTTAAAAATTAAGTCATTTATTATCAATCACTTGAACAAATAAACCTTTAACTAGGACTTCACCCAAGTATTTATCGATTGTTAAAATAAATCTTGATTGAATCTAAAAAATGAATAGGACTGATCCTTTTTATGGGTTTTAACTCAGTATCCATCTCTTACTAAATGGGGCGATTTTGGATTGACTACTTCAATGGTTTGTTTCATTGAATTTTTATCCGAAGAAATTTTCACAGTATAATTTCCAGATTCAATAAATCTCTCATAATGGACAAAGTAGGGAGCATCACTGCTTTGCTTTTTCAAAACAAAGCTGCTCTCGCCATGTCTATTCCGGGTATCGTGGCTGTGATCTATTTGGGTTAGTCTACTTTTGGTACTCTATTTTAAGGATTTTCCATACGAAATCACCCATTTTGGTTTTAACTATCACCTCATCTCCAACAGTCTTATCAAGAAGCGATTTAGCCATAGGAGAGTCCATGGAGATATAATTTTTATTACCAATTAACTCTTCGTAGCCAACAATACGAAGACGGTTTTGAAGACCTTTCTTTTCATTTTTAATTTCTACCCAAGCACCAAATTTCACTTTTCCTTCTTGGTTGGGGTGGTATTCAATAACTTTAAAGTCATCAATACACTTACGCAAATAACGAAGGCGATTATCAATTTCTCGAAGACGTTTTTTGTTGTAATGGTAATCGGCATTTTCTGAACGATCTCCCAAACTAGCGGCCCATGTAACTTTGGCGGTAACCTCTGGACGTTCAACTCGCCACAACTGATCATGTTCTTCCTTTAATTTTTGTAAGCCTTCGGAAGTGATCAATTGTGAGCGATTGAGTTTTGGTAGAGTTGATTCTGGAATTTTTCTCCTCATAATCAGATCTTTTTTTGAAAACGTTACAAAGATAATATAATGACTATAGTTTATTTGTGTTCAACTTAGAATCAAACAGCGCAGCGGTAATGAACTACGGTTTGTTATATAATTTATATTATGTTAAATAGTATTTAAACAACCAACCCTCATTGCCTACCTAAGCTTTATTCCAATTCCAGAGTTTTTCCATCCACTACTACCCCAATTCCGAAAATTGAGAAACATTTGAATCAAAAAAACTCAGGAAAGAAATTGACCCGCCACCATTTAAGCCAGAAACAGAAAATACAAATGGAGATTCTGATGGATTTTTTTTTGATTTTGAGACTTCAATTTTTTTTAGTCAAAGGATATGTGTTGAAAAGTTTTAGCTTTGAAGCTTTATGAAAATCACTATCAAATCACTTGGGCTATATCTTGGACCACTGTCCTTTGTTCTAATTAAATTTTTTGTAGTTTTTTCCGATTTAAATCCAGCTGCTCAGTCCATGTTGGGGCTTGCTGCATGGATGGCCATTTGGTGGATATCAGAAGCATTGCCAATTGCGGCAACTGCATTTTTACCTCTTATTTTTATGCCGCTATTGGGAATTCTCCCTATATCAAAAGTTTCTGCTAACTACATGCATCCTACTGTGATGCTATACATGGGAGGATTTCTTCTTGCTACCGGAATAGAAAAATGGGGTCTTCATCGGCGAATTGCACTTAACATAATAAATTTATTAGGCACCGATCTTCGTCGGATCGTTTTAGGATTTATTCTGGCAACAGGTATTCTTTCCATGTGGATTTCAAATTCTGCTACTTCGTTAATGATGTTACCCATTGGACTGGCGGTTGTCGGGCAGTTTAGATCTCAATTAGGAGAATCCAATACATCCATCGCTGATCGACTTGGCAAGAATATCATGCTGGGAATTGCCTATAGCGCTTCTATTGGTGGTGTAGCGACTTTGATTGGCACACCAACGAATGCTATAATGGTGGCTGTCATTCAGGATCTTTATGGCTACACGATTGGTTTCAACGAATGGTTTATGTTTGGTTTACCGTTATCAGCAGTTCTGTTAGCGATTTGCTGGTACTACTTGGTTTCTACGGCAAACCCACTTCCAAAGCGGTTTAGTCTCCCAGATGAAAAAAGTATTATTGGAAAGCAGCTCACTGATTTGGGTAAAACTAGCTATGAAGAATGGAATGTGCTGATCGTTTTTGCTTTAGTCTGCGTATCCTGGATTATCAAAGATTATGTTTTAGTGAATTTCTTACCAGCCATCAATGATACAATTATTGTGTTGGTCGGGGTAGTAATACTCTTTGTGCTTCCCTCCTCCTCTGGCAATGATCGAATTCTTGACTGGAAAACTGCCGAACGAATTCCTTGGGGAATATTGATACTTTTTGGTGGAGGTTTGGCTTTAGCCGAAGGCTTCCAAAGCACTGGTTTGGCAGAGTGGATCGGTCAGAAGTTCACGCTTCTGGAGGGGATTAGCTTTATTCTTTTGTTACTTATTATCGTGGCTTCGGTAAATTTCTTAACCGAGGTGACTTCCAATGTCGCCACTGCTTCGATGCTCTTGCCAATATTGGCTTCAGTAGCTCTAAAGCTAGATTTACACCCTTTTGGATTGATGGTTGGAGCTACGCTTGCTGCAAGTTGCGCCTTTATGCTGCCTGTTGCCACTCCTCCAAATGCGGTGGTATTCGGTTCGGGCTACCTTCAGATGAAAGATATGGTCAGTGCTGGTTTTTGGCTAAATATCATTTCCATCATTTTGGTGACTTTGATGGTGTTTTTTATCCTTCCCTGGATGTGGGGAATTGATTTGTTGAGTAATCCTTTTTGAAGTCAGAAAGGTAAAGTTTGAAAGCTGAAAGGAAAGTCATTGTGAGGAGTGTCCTGACTAATGGCCGACAGGCAGTCACTCTCTCTTTAAAACCTAAGGTTCTTCAGTTCCGGAAAAGATCTAAAATCCCCCTGCCTCCTTTTAAAGGGGGAGTCGATTTCGATTCGAAATGAAGACCTAGTAAATAAGTAATTCTATTTGGGATTGCTTCCCTCTGTTCGCATTGACAGTTATAAGGCCAATCGTACCTCGTATTTCTTACTTCGTACTTCCAATTAGATTTCTCAGTTCCCGATACATCTGGACAAGCTTTTCATCCTTCGAAATGACTCCAAATAGTTTATGGCGATTCATATTTCATACTTCAAACTTTCCCTTATCTCGTCGAAGGCATATTTCAACGAACGCTGGGAGTTGTATTTCACAAGCCTAGGGCTTGAGTATCTCCCATATTCATTTCCGTCCCACAAATTTCTCATTTCGTCACATTCTTTTGTAAAGGCTTTTTAGTCCTTGTATCCTTGAATACAATTTAGAAATGAGAATTAATGAACACGAAGAAAGTCTTTTATTTACTGATTATTCTGGCGATTATTTACAATTTGCTGACGCTAAAATCATGCAGTAGCATTTCAGAAGATAGGCCGGAGACTACTTTGAGTTCTAATTCAAATTCAATTCAATCAAAATAGTTCACCCTATTTATTTACAACATCTTATGAAATCAAAAAGATTTGAATTTCGAAATTTGGAATGGTGGATAATCACCTTCGTGTTTTTGATCATTGTACTTTCCAATATCGTATTCACCATGTCTTCGGACCGATATCCAATTGAAAAATTCTTCGGAATTGTCATCTTGCCCATAGTCATCTATATAGGATTTTATGTGATGCATTTAGTGGTGATTCCTAAGTATCTCCGAGATAAGAATGTGCTGCATCTAGTACTTTTCAGCATTTTGGCAGCAGCCGTAACAGGAGCACTTTCGGGAGCTTGCGCAGGAGTCAATGGAGTCAATGCTGAGAAATTCTTTCGGTTTTATTTTAGTACCCTGGCATTGTATTCGGTTTATTTGGTGACAGCCTTCCTTCTTAGGAAAATGTTCTTACCTCCTATTTTCAAAGACTTTCAGCTATACAATGGAGTAAGATTATTTATGATTTTTCTCTTTGTCAGTATTTTTTTATTCGTTTCCAGACTCTTTGTCAACGAGGTGATTTTAGTAATCATTTTAATGATCATTCCTAGCATCGCCTTTTTTGTACTTTACAATTATTTCTTGCTGTATCGCAATAAAATCCGCGGAAATATCAAAGCCTATCGATGGTTCCTTTGGGGTTTAATTACGGTCATTGCGTTTGGTTTCTTCCTAGCTTCGGTAGAGAATAATGTGCCTGAAATCATGCTTCTGGGAGTTGGAATGGTGCTTTTATTAGTATTTGTTGTATTCCCTGTCTCGAATCTAATCTTTAGAAAATACGAAGATTACATTGGCAAAATAGATATCCTATCAGGTCAGGTAAACCAGAGCACTGCCAACCTTAGTTTCTTAAGATCTCAGATCAATCCTCACTTTCTTTTCAATGCTCTAAATACTCTTTACGGAGCCGCTTTAATGGAAAATGCTGAGAAAACTTCCGATGGCATCCAGAAGTTAGGGGATATGATGCGCTTTATGCTTCACGAAAACCAGATGGATAAAATCCCGCTTTCCCGTGAAATTGACTATCTGAAAAACTATTTGGATCTACAAATGCTGCGGTTTGCAAAGGAAGATCATTTGGAAGTAACGATTCATATCGGAGAAGATCTTTGCCAGGGTGACATCTCCCCTATGCTGTTGATCCCTTTTGTGGAAAATGCTTTCAAACACGGCATCAGTACCAAAAGTAAATCCTGGATCAAAATCAATCTTCGTTGTTTGAAGGGTTCAGTCCATCTGGATGTGGTCAATAGCATGCATCCAAAAAAAGCAACTGAAGATCCCCGTGATGAATCAGGTATTGGTTTGGAAAATGTCAAGAGCAGACTGGCGCATTTTTATCCAAAGAAGCATAACCTTACGATCGTGGCAAACGATACGGAGCATTTTGTACATTTATCTGTACAATTACAATAGGATGATCAAAGCAATAGCAATTGACGATGAAAATATGGCTTTGGAAGTGATAAAAGCTCACGCTTCCAAAGTCCCCTTTTTACAATTGGAGAAAGTCTTTACAGACGCCATTGAAGCATTGGAGTATATCAAAGAAAATGAAATCGATCTTATTTTCCTGGATATCAACATGCCTGATATCTCGGGGATTGACTTTGCTGGGTTACTTCCAAAAGAAACCTTGGTGGTATTTACAACTGCTTATTCAGACTTTGCCGTGAAAGGCTTCGAACTCGCTGCCCTGGATTATTTATTGAAACCTTTTAACCTGAGCCGTTTTATCAAAGCATGTCAAAAAGCGCAGGAATGGCTGGAATTGCAACCGGGAAAAGAACCAGAGTTCACTTTTATTAAAACCGGAGAAGGTCAAATCCGATTGAATTTCAACCAACTATTATTTTGTGAAGCCAGCGGAAATTATGTGACGTTTCAGATGGAAGAAGAAAAAGTCATGAGCAGAATGACCTTGGCTGAAATAGAGAACCTGCTTCCCTCCTTTTTTATAAGAACTCATCGGTCTTTTCTGGCGAATAGTCAAAAAGTAAGTAAAGTCGAGAAACATCAGCTTCACTTAAATCAAAAAACTGTACCGATCAGCCTTTCCTACATGGATCAGGTGATGGAGCATTTTAATTCTTAGGAAGTATTTTAAGTTTCAATAGAGTCAAACTATTATAGGATTTTACAATACGTATACTGCTCACTACTTACTGCCTACTGAAACTCCTTACTCAAAACTTTCCAAATATTCTTTCCGGTAGATTAATGGAGTTTTCCCCATCCGATCTTTAAATTGTTTATTGAAGTTCGACAAGGTATTAAACCCACTTTCGTAGCAAACTTCAGAGATATTGATATCCTTTTCATGGAGCAGTTTGCAGGCATGGCTGATTCTGACATCACTGATAAAGTCTGAGAAAGATTTATTGGCTCTTGATTTAAAAAATCGACTAAAGGCACTTACAGAGAGATTTGCCAAATTTGCGACTTCCTCCAATTTGATTTTTTCTTTGTAATTCTTCATGGCATACTCATACACTTCCCCCAACCTATCTTTTTCAGATTCCTTGTTAAGGTTGATGTATTCTGCATTTGTAATCTGCCTTGTGTCCTTAGAGTGGGATAAATAATTGAGAATTTCCATCAATAAGATCAACTGGCTGGTACCAGTCAGTTTTATCAGCTTTCTCATCATTTCAGTTACCTCACGATTACTTTTCCCATTTACTTCCACTCCTCGGATAGATTGCTTCATCAATCGGGCGATGTCTGCAAATTCCTCTTTTTCAAAAATATCATTCCCCAAAAAATTCTCAGGAAAATACACGACAATCAGATGTGTTTCCAATTCATTTGACGAGTCAAAATAAGAATTATCTGATCTCCAGACATGAGGTAAATTTGGTCCGGTCATGACCATATCACCTGCTTTAAAAGCCTTAATGTGATCACCAATGTATCTGGTTCCAGTTCCTTTTAAGATAACTACCAATTGATATTCAGGATGAAAATGCCAAAATCTATCAAAAAACGGGGCTATTATTTCTCTTACCAAAAAGACTTTTGAATCAGGAATTCTAGACTTTTTAAGAGGGGTTTTCATAGATTATAACTGTGTTATGCTGAAATATCAAGGCTTGCAATCGCAAAAAGGAGAAAATTCAGTCACTATTCAAAGTAATACAGTGAGAATTTCCTCATATTTTTATTGAATTTTCGTATTCAATTGATTCCTAAACCCATTTATGAACATTTCGTTTAAAATCCCCCCCTTAAAATTTTCCTCGATATTGACCTTTTTGGTCTTTTCACTGCTTATAATTAGCTGCGGAAAAAAATCTGGCGAGACATTCTTGTCAGCTACAGAACCTAGACGAGTTGAAATATTAGTCTTAGGTCATGAAAGTGAACATCACAACTCAGAAAAACTGATGATGTACATTGAAACGCCACTCTTTCAAAAAGGCATTAATTTAACTTACACCACTGATGTAAATGACTTGAATGATGTCAAGTTGAGCAATTACGACGGTTTGTTGATTTATGCCAATCATGAGAAGATTACTCCCGAACAGGAGGCGGCTCTAAAATCATTTGTTCAAGGTGGTAAAGCATTGATTCCTTTACATTCGGCTTCTTTCTGCTTCCAAAATTCCCCTTGGTACATTTCAGCAGTAGGTGGTCAGTTCAGTTCCCACGGAACGGGTGATTTCACAGTTGATATCGTCGACCAAGATCATCCGATCATGGAAGGCATCAATGAGTTTGAAACTTGGGATGAAACGTATGTTCATAGCCAGTTAAACCCAGACATGCATGTACTGATGGAGCGAGTAGAAGGCGATCATAAAGAGCCCTATACCTGGACGCGAGAAGAAGGTGACGGTAGAGTTTTCTATACTGCTTATGGGCACAATGAAAAAACTTGGGAAAAGGAAGATTTCCAGCAATTGGTGGCCAATGGTATTCTTTGGGCTGTAGGAGATCAGGTCAATAAACAGTTGGAAGCTTATAATATTCCAACTCCTGAATTTAGAGATGCGGAAATTCCAAACTACGAGAGAAAAGATCCGGCACCAAGATTCCAGCTTCCACTTTCACCTGAAGAGTCGATGAAATTGGTTCAGGTTCCAGTTGGATTTGAAATGGAGCTATTCGCATCTGAGCCGATGATCATCAACCCAATTGCCATGGCATGGGATGAGCGAGGAAGGCTATTTGTAATCGAGACTACCGATTATCCAAATGAGATCAGAAAAGAAGGTGGCGATGATAAAATCAAAATTCTGGAAGATACTGATGGGGATGGAAAAGCTGATAAAGTGACCATTTTCGCAGATAAATTAAATATACCCACTTCAATTGCCGCTGTAAATGGAGGTATGATTATTTCAATGGCACCTGATTTTGTCTTCTTAAAAGACACGGATGGCGATGATGTAGCCGATGTAAGAGAAGTTGTGATGACAGGTTGGGGTAAAAGCGATACGCATGCTGGTCCTTCCAATTTGAAATATGGTTTTGACAATAAAATCTGGGGAGTTTTGGGTTACTCAGGTTTCAGAGGCGAAGTAAGTGGTAAAACTCATTCTTTCAGTCAAGGTGTTTACCACTTCGATCCAGATGGTGAGAATTTGGAGTACTTGGGACAAACCAGTAACAATACATGGGGCCTTGGTTTCTCTGAAGATTTTGAAACATTTATTTCTACAGCCAATGGACAGCACTCAGTGTATTTCTCCATGGCTAATAAATACCTGAAAAGACCTATCTATCAAGGTTCTGCAAATACAGTTCATGGAATCGACAGCCATTATGATATGCCGCATTTGACTCCTTTCTTGAGACAGGTTGATTGGCATGGATCTTACACCGCTGCTGCTGGACATAATTTGTATACCGCTAGAAGTTTCCCTAAAAACTATTGGAACAAAATAGCTTTTGTAGCGGAGCCAACGGGAAGAGTTTTACACAATGCGATCATCAATGATGATGGCTCAGGATTTAAAGAGAAAAACGGATTCAATATTTTAGCCAGCTCTGATGAGTGGTTTAGCCCGGTTCACGCTGAAGTTGGTCCTGACGGATCGCTTTGGGTAGCAGATTGGTATAACTTCATTATCCAACATAATCCGACTCCACGTGGTTTTGAAAATGGTGAAGGTAATGCCTACATCAATCCACTTCGTGACAGAGAGCATGGTCGTATTTATCGATTGACTTATAAAGGTGGTGAGCCATCCAAAGTATTTGATCTGAAAGATGCAGACTCTGATGACCTGTTGGAGGCTTTAGAAAGTGACAACATGTTCTGGAGATTGACCGCGCAAAGGTTGATTGTTGAAAATCAAAACAAAGAGGTGATCCCTGGCCTGTATAAATTGATCAATTCACAGGAAGTAGATGCAGTAGGAATCAATGGTCCGGCAATCAATGCACTTTGGGCATTGAAAGGATTAGGAGAATTGGAAGGCACCAATTCAGAAGCACAGATGATTGTTGAAAAAGCATTAAGACACCCATCTGCTTCTGTAAGAAAAAATGCACTTCGGGTTCTTCCTTCCAATCCTCAAGCTTTGACCGCTATTTTAGCTTCGGGCTTATTCAAAGACCCTGATTTACATACTAGAAAATATGCATTCTTAGCGGCTTCAGATATGCCTTTCTCTCAGGAAGCGGCAAAAGAACTTGTGGCTGTAGCGGAGGCGGAAGAGAATCAGGCAGATGCCTATATTCCACAAGCAATTTTCGCAGCGGTTTTGGCTCATCCAACAGCTTTTGCAGAAAGAGAAAAAGCCATGGATATAAATGATTCTTCTGGCGAAGAAATGAGTTTGATAGATAGAATTTCCCGAAGCTTGGTTAGCGAGCTATATACCTTAGACCAAAGAAATACCATTCTATTCCCACCAGATCCTGTTGGGAAAGAAATCGCTATTCGAATGATTTTGTCCAAAGCAGAAAATCCACTCAATGGAATTCTGGTAGCACAGGGAAATAGCACGAATGGATACAGTGTCTATATCTATCAAAATAAGCTGCATTTTGCTGTAGCTCAAGATGAAAAAGTTCAGATAATCAGTTCTAGTAAGAGTCTTCCAGAAGAGCAGTTTATTGTAGATGCTACTTTGGTTGAGGATGGTAGTATGACTTTAAGTGTGGATGGAGCTGTCGTTGCGACTGGCAAAACACAGGGACTCTTCACTACTCCGCTGTCTCCTACCAGAGTGAGAGTAGGTCAGGATGATAGCAGAAATAGAATCGGTAATTATGAAGGTGACTGGAGATTTTCTGGGAGATTGAGTAATAAATCAAGCCTTTCCTTAAAGATGCCAGGAGCAGACATAGAAATGGCTGATGCAGAATCTGCAGAAGCTAAGCCAACAACAACAGCTAGCGGAACAGTGATCAAACTTGAGGTAATTCCTCATGAGATGAAATTCAATAAAACGCTGATTACTGTTAAAGCCGGAACTCAGGTTACGATAGATTTCGAAAACCCTGACTTCATGCAACATAATTTGGTGATCGGTAAGCCTGGTAGTTTTGAAGCCATAGGCGCTGCAGCAGACGAATTGGCTAGAGATCCAAAAGGCATTGAAAAGAACTTTATTCCTTCTATTCCTGAAGTGATTGTCGCTACTAAATTGGTAGATCCAAACGGTAGGGAATCCATTGTATTTACTGTTCCAAACGTCCCTGGAGAGTATCCATTTGTTTGTACGGTACCAGGTCACTGGAGATTGATGAACGGAATCATCAAAGTAGAATAGAAGCATGAGTTTAGACGTAAAATTTGGGGTAAGTACCTGGTTATGGACTTCCCCTTTTAATAAAGAGACTTTAGCACTATTCCCGAAAATCAAAGAATTTGGGTACGATGTCGTGGAGATTCCAGTGGAAGATCCAGGACTAATCGATATAAAAGAAGTAAAAATCGCATTAGCTGATAATGGCCTAGAGCCTGTTATTTGCGGAGCATTTGGAACAAGCCGGGATCTTACCAATGAAGATCCCAGCTTCCACAAAACCAGTTTTGATTACCTCCAGGATTGTTTTGAAATCGCGGCTGGTCTGGATTGTAAATTCGTAGCAGGTCCGATGTATTCTGCAGTGGGCAAAGCCAGGTTGGTTTCACCGGAACAAAAGAAAATCGAATGGAACCGTGCAGTTACGAATTTGAGAATCGTTTGTGAGAATGCTCGGAAATTCGGTTTGGATATCGCTATAGAGACTCTAAACCGCTTTGAAACGGATTTGATCAATACCTGTGAAGAGCTGATGCAATTGATTAAAGATATCAATGAGCCAGAAGCCAAAGTGATTTTAGATGGCTTTCATATGAGTATTGAAGAACCGGATCCAGAAGCTGCGATCAAACTGGCAGGGGATAAATTGATTCACTTTCAGGTTTCTGAAAACTATCGCGGAACACCAGGCACTGGACAAACCCCTTGGGCAGCGTATAAAAGAGGCTTGGAAGCAGTGAATTATAAAGGTGTGATTTCCATCGAAAGTTTCACTCCTGAAGTGAAGGAATTGGCAGGTGCCGTTTGTATTTGGAAGCCTTTGGCAACAAGTCAGGATGACTTTGCGAAAGAAGGATTGGAGTTTTTGAGAAAATGGGCCAAATAGGGAAAAGTGGTTGGTGAATGGGGTTTAGAGAAAAGGGAATAGAGATTGGATAGTGGGAAATAATGCTACCCTTCTTCATTTTGACAGTAGAATTGAAATCTAATAAGCAACCCCAAGCATGAAATCTTAACAAGTGAAATTTGAATACCAGGTACCGATCCTTCCTAGGTTTCCACCTCGTCTTTTTTAAAATATTACAAATAAATAACCCAAAGTCATGAGTAAAAAACAATTCAATATCGCCATCATCGGTTTAGGTTTTGGAGCAGAATTCATCCCCATTTATCAAAAACATCGCTTGGCAAATATGTATGCTATTTGCCAAAGAAATAAGGAAAAGGCAGAGGAGATTGGAAAAGCTTTTGGAATTGAAAAGGTTTACACGGATTACGATGAGCTTTTAAAAGATCCGGATATTGATGCAGTTCATATCAATACGCCCATCCAAAATCATGCAGAGCAATCTTTGAAAGCATTACGAGCAGGAAAGCATGTGGCTTGTACAGTTCCTATGGCCACGTCTGTAGAAGATTGCAAGGCGATCGTAGAGGAAACCGAAAGAACAGGCCTCACTTATATGATGATGGAAACGGTGATTTATAGCCGCGAATTCCTATTCGTAAAGGAAATGTATGAGAAAGGTGAGCTGGGAAGAATTCAGTTCCTAAGAGCTTCTCATCAGCAAGAAATGGCCGGATGGCCGGGATATTGGGAAGGCCTCCCTCCTATGCATTATGCGACACATTGTGTGGGACCTGTTTTGGCTTTGCCAAAGGCTCAGGCAGAATATGTTTCCTGTTTAGGATCCGGAAGAATCGATGAGAATCTGATTCCAAAATACGGTTCTCCTTTTGCGATTGAGACATGCCATATCAAATTCAAAGATTCTGATTTGGCTGCGGAAGTAACCCGCTCCTTATTTAACACAGCCCGTCAATACAGAGAGAGTTTTGATGTATATGGATCAAAGAAGTCATTTGAGTGGACGTTGATAGAGCATGAAGATTCCGTCATCCATACAGGTGAAAGCCCTGAAAAAGTGAAAATACCTGATTATGCACATTTATTGCCTGAAGAGATTGCTTCATTTACTACAGCAGGTGTGTATGATGAAGACGAAAACCAGCATTTATCTTTTATCCAAGGTTCCGGACATGGGGGTTCTCATCCGCACCTGGTCAATGAATTCTTAAATGCTTTGGCAGAAAAAAGGGCACCTTATCCAGATGCCCGAGAATCAGCAAATATAACTTGTGTTGGGATTTTGGCACATGAATCGGCCATGGATGGTGGTAAAATCATGCAGATGCCCTCCTTCACATTTAAAGATTAGATCTTAGATAGATTTAAATTGGGTAACAAGATTACTAAAAGAGTGGAAATGTGTATTTCCACTTTTTTTTTATTTGACTTTCGTGCCAAAAGCATCAAACATCCCCATCAAATCACCCTTTGCGGTTCCATCATCCACTTTCTTTAATAATAAAGTCACATCATACCCACTGATATTGAAAGCTGCAGTCAATACATCCTCAGAGATTTTCACTGATTGCATTTTGGATTCTGTGGTGGATCCCTCCTCGAAATAATAACCTGTGGTAATGTCCCCTGTGGTCTCAAATCGCAAAGGTAAGGTTGCATCGCCCTGAGGAGTTCCTTTGATTAATACCTCCCATTTTCCTTCAAAATAGGCTGGATTAGGATTGGTAGCTGCAAACGCCATCGTAACTAGAAAAAGCGCAGCAAAAGCACTGAAGATTGATTTTCTTGAGATCATGAAATTTAGGGTTAATGTTTTATAGTGATACAATAAGAATAAAATATAGTTATCCTCAAATAGACCTTAACAAAATTTTACTTCTATTCTTAAAAAAGATGATTGCGTTTTTTATAGGAATTGTCTTCCTGTAGCAAGAACGTTCCTATTTCATAGCCCACGGTTTACCCCGACAGTTGTCGAGGGCATGGGATATGTTGTTCCGAAATCTAGAATAAAATGGATTTATCCATTTCTTTCAATTATCCTAATCTCCTCCTTCGTCCATCCATACACTTCACCCCTAATCTGTACACTTTTCAAATATTCTGAAACTATAAGGCTAACTAAAAAGAAGAATTTAAGTGGATTGGAAGGAAATTGTCATCAAAAAAGGAATATTCATTTTAGATCATTTTCCCATCTGATAAATCCGATGGTTAAATTTTCAGAGATTCCATTAATTTACAACATCAAACAATCTATTCACTACAAAAACCAGAACCCATGAACCAAGCCAAAAACCTATTTCTCCTTCTCTTCTTACTTTTCTCAACGAGCGTTGTTGCACAAAGAGGACTATCCGAGTCCGCAATCAGATCCTCCTTGAATTATGGGAAATCTGTCGCTGTATTTGGAGGTTCGGTATCGGTGATACCACCAAGCGAGGCTGCAAAAAGCATGTGGAAGGAACGTCTGGGAATGGAAATCAGCAATTTTGGCGTCCCAGGAGCTGGTTTTTCTTCTTTGCAAGGAAAATCTCTTCAACAGCAAGTGGATGAAGCAGGGGTTTTTGATATTTACATTCTATGGGCTTCTACCAACGATTTTACCAATGAGCGGGAAAATGGAAGCTATACCGATTATACAGAATTTGATGGGTATGATGCTGAGAAGCTGATCACCCAAGCTGGCGGCATTAATTATTGCATCAAAAAGATCTATGAGCTAAACCCGAATGCGACTATCTACTTTTTCACTTCCAGTAAGGCTTTTATAAATCGTGGTGGCTATGATCCATTTGATCCGACAGGAATGGCCAGCTATGTGGACATGCAGAAGCAAATCTGTGAACTTCATGGAATCCCTTATTTGGATCAATTTACCTTGGGAGGCTACAATACCTACAATCAAGGACTTTACTACCGGGATCCAATTCATATGAATGAGGAAGGCTACAAGAAACTAGGTGCCCTTCAGGTGGCATTTTTGGCTTTCCCTCAGTAGGGAATCAATGCCAAAAATTGGACCTGAATGAAAATAGTTCGTCTCTCCTATTGAATTTAAAAATTATAGTAGGACGGCGGAATAGTGAGAGTGACACCCTCTTCTATTATGCCATTGTAGGTGTAATAGGTTTATGAGAAAGAAAAAATAAGTCAAGTATCAACTTGATGATAAAAAAAGTTTCATTAAACCTGTAAAGAATTACTTACAAAAAGAATGCATAAGCAGTACGAATAATACCGCTTATGCATTTATTAAATTTTAATCTATTTCGACAACTACTTTTTGAATCTTTCCAGTGAATTTGGTTTCCTCAGGACCATAACCAATTCCTTCAGCTACAGGAGTTTGATTATCCAGACCAACATCAGCAGTTTCATCAGCCGAGAAAATATTTGGTTGGGTTCTTTCTACACGTCCTTCTTTTACCATTTCTCCGTTTACATATAACTTAGCAACACCGCCTTTTCCTCGGCCACCTCCATCATATACAAACTCAATTTTAACGGTTACTGGACCTTCAGAAAGTTTTTGAGGAGCTGATACTACATATCTTTCCAATCCTAGGAAATTATACGTGAATTCCGGTTTGCCATTCTTTAAGTAAAAAGACCAGCCTCCGAATCTTCCTCCTTGGGTTAGGATTACTCCATTTGCACCACCTTTAGGTACTACAATATCTGAAGTAACAGAAAATGACTTGTTCTTAATATTGATAAATGTATTTTCCATCATTCCTTCCATTCCTTCATAAAGCGACAAGCTAGTGCGGCCACCCAAAAGGTCAGGTCGACCTGCCAATTCTGCATTTGTTCTTTCGATAGTTCTATCATCTATAGGAAGTACATGGTACTTTTGAGCTTCAGCCATAAATAGGCTCTTCATGTCTTCTAATCTTTCAGGATCTTCGGCAGCCAAATTATTGGACAAGCTAAAATCTTCTTTCACATTATAAAGATCCCAAACATCTGTTTCCAATGGAGGCAAATTAGTTGTTTGCCAAGGTGCACGGTGAATTGTTCTTGCAAACCAACCTCCGAAGTAGATTGCCCGGTTACCAAACATTTCAAAGTATTGAGTAGTATGTCTTTCTGCGGCATCTTTATCATTAAAAGAATACAACATACTGGTTCCTTCTATTGGTATCTGAGGCACACCGTTTACTACTTTAGGTTCCGGTAAACCTGCTGCTTCCAAAACTGTCGGTGCAATATCGGTAGCATGAGAAAATTGGGTTCTTATTCCGTTTTTCTCAGTAATTCCCTGAGGATAATGAATGATCAATCCATTTCTTGTTCCACCAAAATCAGATGCAACTTGTTTTGTCCAGGTAAAAGGAGCATCAAAAGCTACAGCCCAACCGGCAGCCATGTGAGGGAAAGTACTTTCCAAACCCCAGTTGTCGATAAGCGGAAGCAGGTCTTCTACCTTTTCTTCTACTCCATTGAAATAGGTCATTTCGTTATACATACCGACCATTCCACCTTCAGCACTGGTTCCATTATCTCCGGCTATAAACATCACCAAGGTGTTTTCCATTTCACCGATTTCTTCAATGGCATCCATCAATCGACCAACTTCAAAATCTGTCATTTCCATAAATCCTGCGAAAACTTCTGCTTGACGGGTAAATAGTCTTTTCTCGTCACTTGAAAGTTGAGCCCAATCTTTTATATCATCAGGCTTTGGTGGCAAGTTGGTGTTTTCAGGAATTAATCCCATGGATTTCATCCTTGCTACGGTGGCACTTCGCACTTCATCCCATCCCTGGTCAAATTTACCTTTATATTTATCCGACCATTCTTTAGAAACATGGTGAGGGGCATGAACTGCTCCCGTTGCAAAATATACAAAGAATGGCTTGTCTGGAGTCATGGATTGCTGCGCCTTTACCCAGTTGATAGCTTGATTGGTCATATCTGTGGTAAAGTGATAATTTTCCATTTTTGGAGGATTTATCTTTTTGGTTCCATCATAAATTAATGGAGCCCACTGGTCAGTTTCTCCACCAATAAATCCATAGAACTTATCGAAACCTTGTCTCGTTGGCCAACGATCAAATGGACCTGACACACTGGTTTCCCAAGCTGCTGTTTCATGCCATTTTCCAAAAGCTGCGGTACTGTACCCATTTAATCGAAGCATTTCTGCCAATGGTGCCACGCTGTTTGGTAAAGCACCAGTATTACCTGGATATGCAGTAGCTGTTTCCATAATTGACCCGGTGTTTGTCGTATGATGATTTCTACCGGTTTTGATAGACATACGAGTAGGAGAACAAAGGGCCGTAGTATGGAAATTGTTATATCGTAAACCGCCTCTAGAAAGCATTTCCATTGTTGGGGTATTTATTGGTCCCCCATAGGCACTTGTCGCACCAAAACCTAAGTCATCAATTAAGACTACAACCACATTGGGAGCCTTCTCCGGAGCTTTAACCTCAAATCTTTTAGGAGGCTTAGTATTTCTCACATCTAACTCAGTGTAGGTTTTTGCCTCTGGTTCCACAATAGGAAGAATTTCCCTATTGATATTTTCTTGGGCCACCACATTTGTGAGACTTAAAAGAAAAAAACCAATCAGAAAAGTTGATTTAAATTTTTTCATTTCTTAAAGTTTAATTTGTTATTAAAAATTCATTTGTATTTAAGTTGATTAATATGGAATCCAAGTACATAAAAACTTTATTATTTAATTTAGTCAGGACCATCACGCAATCACATAATTTGAAACAATTTTGAATATGCATTTATCGTCAATTAGTTAATTACACTGAATCCTATATTGATATTACCAGTTTCTTTGTCCACATATAATTCTCTACTTTTATCAGTGCCATCGCAAGTTGTGATCGAGCAAAAAAGTGATCCTCCTGCTAGTCGTACGGAATCACCATTTGCAGGCCCCGTAATATCCCAAACGTTACCTAACACATTTACTGTGTTCACATCTGAGAGGGGTAATTTGTTTTCATAAACAACAGTTCTGGAGTCATTTTCTATTAAATCCCAAAATTCCTCGTAATCAGGAAGTCTTGTTCCAGACCATTTGCAGTAAGCTATAGCATCATTGTAACTCACTTGGGTGACCGGTAAATCTTTCGAAGATGGTTCATTTACTCCATCAGGTTTTCTCCAATTAGCATTATCTACTGTATTGAAATCGTAGACATTAATTTGGACAATAGACCAGCCATATTTTTCTGCATCTGTGATATATCCGGTGCTAGTGACAAATTCCTCAAATTGAGAATAGGATACTGGCTTTAATTTAACTTCCCTATTACAAGAGAAAGTAAACGGCAAGAAAACGAAGGTGAAAAGCCACACCTTTTTCTTTAACCAATTTTTTAATTCCTGACGTTTCACTAAACCAATTTAATTATTAAATCTATTTAACCGTATACCCTTTACCTTCCATACAAGCCGAGAATGCTTTGATAAAGGTATTTTTCACTTCTGCATTTGCTTGATCAGCAGCACCTTTTGACTGGGCATTTTGCTGAGCTTGTGCTTGCATACCTGCTCTTCTACCTCGTAAGCCTCCTGCCACTGCACCAATAGCAGCTCCTTTTCCAGCATCTCCAGCTATAGCCCCGATGGCCGCTCCTGCTGCTGCTCCGCCAGCTGCTCCTACTACCGCTCCTCCGGTAGGACCTGAACTTACTTGAGCTTCTACTTTGGGTAAGTTTAGCGGATCAATCCCTGTTTGGTCCATCGCCCACATATAGCAAGAATATTCATCTTCTTTTTGCTGTTTTTGGGTTTGGCTGTTTGAAGGAAATACAACCAAGCCGCCAGTTTTGGAAATTTGATTGTAAGTCATTTTGGTAGTATCCGGAAGGGATTGCGTGGTAGGGACTTGAGCCATCACTTGGCTTAATCCTGCAAAAAGTAATATAATTGATAAATATGCTATTGCTTTCATTTTATTTATTGATGTCATTATTAATTATTTAAATCAAGAAACTCAAATCCCAGTTGACGATAAGCATCTGCCTCATTATAAAAAGTAAAGCTTTTTACAATTTTCCCATTCTCAATTTTATAAATCGAGTTTGCCCAAAGTGTAACTGGTATATCGGTCCATTGGTAATTAATAGTAAGCTCTGCCCAGTTGGAAACCCACTCCCCTTGTTCTTCTCCGTCCGGAATAAAAATCGCTGCATTTCTAGATCGGTTATATTTTATTCCTTCGTAGAGATTTTCGGAAGTATACTTCCAATTCTCTACAGCCTCAGTTTTCCTTATCGAATCACCATACGATGGGCCCAGTCCCAAATAGTTATCATCTAATAAGGATGACATCGTTTCATAGTCTAAATTCTCTACGGCCTGAACATATTTTTCAATGATCTCAACATTTTCTTTTGCATCATATTTTGCTTGAGAACAGGATGCCAAAAAACAGAGTACAATTAAGGTTGTTATTTTATTCATTATAAAAGTGATTAGATTTTGACTATAATATAAAATTAGTTTCAGTTATTTTTTTATTCTAATATAAATAAAGCAAGAATTTTTTTCATCCTTAACACAGAGGACCTAATTCTTTAAATTCCTCACTCTTTACTATTTTTTCCTTTTTCGAAAGAAGATTTATTCAAATAGTTTATAAGCTCAATTTTTAATTCTTTTTGAAGTTTTCTATAGGATTCGACCATTCTCTCAGTTCTTTGGAGATCTTCGATTTTCATTTCACATAGATAATATTCATTCAGAATCTCGATAAATTTTTCCTGTCTCGAAAGCTTATCCATTTCCATTTCAAACTCTGAAAAATCACGTAGAAACAGCGCTTTCTGGATTATTGAAATAGATGGTTTTGATGAGTTTCTCAAAATTTCGTTCTTTTACAGTCAAATATTAGTATTAAATTCGAAAGGCTTCAGTAATAGAAAGTAAGTTACGGTAACATAAAAAAGAGTATGACGCTTTCACCTATCTCCAGGGCAGAAATTCTTAATCAATTGTCCAAAATTCTCCGAAGTCAGATTTTTCGAAGCTCGGACATGCTAAAAAATTTCCTTGCCTTCGTAGTCAATGAATCCTTTAATAATGGTGGGAAAAACCTAAAACAGTACACGATTGCGGTACAGGCTTTTGGTAGAAATGTGGATTTTGATTCGGCAGAGGATCCAATAGTAAGAATTCAAGCAAGCCGGTTGAGAAGGCATCTGGAAGAATATTACCGTGAAGAAGGAACCTCTGATCGGGTAGTTATTTCTCTTCCAAAAGGTGGGTATACTCCAAAGTTTGAAAGGACTTTTGTAAAAGAAAATCCAATCTCTCATTCCCTAGCGGTTTCGCCTCTTAGAAATTTAAATCCAGATAATAAGGATGAGTATATAGTAGATGGATTTACGCAAGAATTGATCATGGAATTAAGCAGATATAAGCATCTGGAAGTGATCAAGCTGGATCTTATTGCCAATGAAATTATGAGAAATTCTATTGCCAGATTTAGCTTGGAAGGCTCTTTTCGAAATTTTGAGAATTCAGCTAAACTATCTGTGGTGCTATTAGACAATCTGAATAATCAGGTGATTTGGTCATATCAAAAAAAGTACGAAGGTGAAAATTATAACCTTATTCAGATTCAGGAAGATCTGGCAAAAGATGTGGCAAATAAAGTTTCCGGAATAAATGGCGTAATCCCGGATAAACTCTATGCTGAATCTCGCTGGGAGGCAAAAGAAAGCCCTTCAGCTTACGCTACCTATTTACATTTTTATAAATACACCAAGAATCCCAACCCGGAAAATGCTGCAGAATTACTTGAAAAAGTAACCAATGTGGTAACCAAAGAACCGGATTTTGCATTGGGCTGGGCAGTCTTGTCACGGTTAAATACAGACTTGTTTCAATTTAGTCAAAATCGAGAGTTTCTTGAAAAAGCTTTAGAATACGGTGAAAAAAGTGTAACCCTACAGCCATTGTACCAGCCATGTCAAGCGTATTATAGCTATGCTTTAGTATCTGCCGGTCAATTAGAAGAAGCTAAGTACCATTGCAAGCTTGCCTTGGAAATAAACCCAAATTCCAGCCATTATTCTGGAGCGATAGGTTTTCTATACTGTTTTATTGACAAAGCAGATGAAGGGTATAAATTAATAAAACAAAGTATTGAAACTGACTTTGATTATCCTAAATGGTTCCAGATAGGGATATTTATCTACCACTTGAAACGGAAAGATTACTATCAATGCTTAGTATCCGCAAATCGATTTGACAAGGATGATTTTTTTTGGTCCTTTCTGTTAAAAATGACAGCACACCACTTGTTGGATAATTCTACAGAAGCACTGGAAAACCTGCAAAAACTTAGGCAGATCAAGCCTGATTTTTTTGATAGACCCCACGATTATATCAAAAGCATCATAAAAGATGTTCATCCTAAAGAAATCTTTTTGGAAGCCATCGATTCAGTACTTTTGAGTGAAGCGGCTTATTCGAATTAGTATAACAGAATTGAAAACAAATACATCTTCCTAGTTAACGTATCTCCCTATTAATCAACTGACTTCATGTGTTTTTTTAAGGCATTCCAAAAGGAAAAATAGAAGTAGATTTGGCCTGATATTTAAATCAATTCGTTTTATCTCGCATAAAGAATTAAACTTTTCATTGCCCAAGGATTCTCTCCGTTTTCGGTGGATTGAATGCGAATAAATCTAGCCGATTCGTCAGATTTCCAACGGACATTATTTAACCCCGTTTTTCCAATTCCATTGGCTACTTCAGTCCAGGTATTTCCATTTGGAGAAATAGAAACCGTATACTTGATAGGAAATTGATCTTTTCCAGAATCAAATTCAATCTCTGCAAGATGATGCGAATCAGGTAATTCCACTTGAAACCACATTCCAGGCTTTTGTGCTTCATCGGTTTTCCAACCTTTATAACCAAAAACGTAAGAAGGATCCCGGGTAGACCCAACTCCCTGCAATGCGGTGCTGCTTGCCGAAACTAACCAGTTATCCTGTGGTGCCAAAGCTTTTGGAACTTCTTGGATCAGTTCATCGAAACTATAGTTAGAATCTCTTTCTTTGGTTTCTTCTCTGATTTGGGCCACGTATTCAGGAGTGACAAAACTCCCCTCATTTCCAAACTCATTACGGATATAAGAAATCACTGATGCGATGTATTCATCGTCATTCATATCCATCGCAATCATGACGCCTTCGTATTCTTTATCCTCCAGTTTACCTGTTAATCCATGCAATAAGGTCTTCACTGAGTATTCTGGATGACCTTGAATTCTTTGAGAACCGGAAAAGGCAGGTGCTATCAATCCGTCACCAGCAGGAGAACCCAAACCTTTTGGACCATGACAAGTCGAGCAGTAGCTATCAAAAATAGATTTCCCTTTAGTAAATAGGGCCAACTCTGCCGGAGCATACTTCACGGATGCAGCTTTTCTGGCTTCCTCCATTTTTTCTAGGATTTGGGTTGATACCAATTGAGGTCCCTTTGCAGAATTTGAAGCTAAGGTGGATTTCATCAACTCTTCCACTTGGTCTACTTTTAAAATATAAGCACTAAACAAAGCCTGAATGACCACATTTGTATCTTGATCTTTGGACAATTCTCGATAATCGGCAGTAAGGCTTTTTTCTCCATACTTATAAAGCGTTTCACTGGCTTTCAAAGCTTGAATCCGAATGTTTGGATTGGGATCTTTTAAAAGCTCTCTGACAGTGCTCAGATTCAAAGAATTTAAGCCTTCCAATGTCCAAAGCGCATGGATCCGTGCCAGTTCATTCTTTGATGTTTTTGCCATTTTCTCCAAATCTCCCACGATGGATTTGTCCTGATTTAGGATCATCAATTGCTGCGCTTGATCTCTCCACCATCCATTTGGATTTTCCAGATGTCTGATCAGTTCGGCCGAAGTTTCCTCATACATTCTAGGCTTTTCGGTATTTCTAGGCATCCCTTCGTAAGTCAATCTCCAGATTCTCCCATTTCCGATCACATCGTCCATTTGGTATTGCTGGATTTTGGTTCTAAGGTAGCTTCCCTCCTGGGTCCAATTTCCTTCTTGGATAATTCCACGATACATGTCGACAATGTACATGGTTCCATCAGGAGCAGTGGCCATGTCAACTGGTCGAAAAAGTGGATCTGTCGACTGGATAAACTCAGATTTTGAATCAATGTATTTGTTTTGAATGTAGGTCAAACCTTCCACGTTTTCAGTGTCTACTTGCCTTACAATTCTGCCCACTGGCTCTCCATAAAAATATTGCCCTACTAGTTCCTGAGGAAGTCTATCCCCTCTGAAGACATCATTTCCCGCAGCTCCAGTTACATTATTTAAAGAACCATCAGGATTTGCTTCCTTCATACCAGGTTGGAAATCAGCCAATTTTATTAAGCTATAGGGAACACGAAAACCATCTTTCCACTGCCCTTTCACACTGTAATTACCATAGACAATTGGGAACTGAAAGCCTTGAGGTACTCCTCCTGCCCCATCTTGAAACCAAAGTTTACCATAATTATCCTGCGTTACTCCCCATTGTCCCCATGGGTTGCCACTTGGCTCTTGAATTACACCATCTGCAGTCCAGCGAATTCTCTTTGAATTATAGGTGCTGTACATCCAGTTATCCAAAGCCCAAGTAAGAAAAGTTGTTTGATGCTCAACATTTCCGGATCGACCTAAGCCAGAAGCGAAAAGCTCTTTTTTATCGGCATGGCCATCGCCATCCGTGTCGGTAAATTTATAGACATGGTCTTCATTAGATTCCATCGAAAGGATAGCGTTCTTTCCAAAGGGTACCACATACCTTGGGAAAACCAAGCTATCTAAGAATACAACGCCTGTTTCATAAACACCATCATTGTCTTTGTCTTCCCATCTTGATATTCTGGATGTAGGCATCAACTCCCCATTTGCATCGATATCCTGCATATAAGTTCTAAGTTCAAGTACATACATCCTACCATTTCCGTCAAACTGGATAGCCGCTGGTTCACGAATTTGAGGTTCAGATAATACCGGATCCATGCTAAATCCAGGTTTCAGGATAAATGACTTTTTCTCCTCATTGGCAGAAACAGGAACAACTGGTGGTTGTGGAGAGAGATCAACCCCTTTCCAAGTAGGTGATTCCAAATCTATTCCCTCTGGTAACTCAATCACTGGAAATGGAGCCTCCAAGCGCTTAGGATCCATGGATTCTGATGGAGAAACATCAAAGGGAGATTTCTCTGGCTCGCAGGCAGCAAAAATTAACAATAAAGAAATTGGGAGAAGGAGAACTATTTTATTTAGGAATCGCATCTATTTGGAAGGTTTTTTTAGGGTCAAAAACGAAGAGAAAATCAATACTATCTCAAAGCGATCACAAATTATAGGAATATTGGCTGAAAGCAGCTACCAAAAAAGTAAAATATGATTGAAATTTCTGAAATATTATACAATGGGAAAATATGTTTTGCTCATTGGATAGGAAGACCGGGGAAGGAATAGCGAAGTTTGCTATAGCAAATCGATTGACTGAATTTCAGAAAGTTATTTTCAGAACTGGAAACAGGAGGAATTAAAGACTTAACAAAAATATTTTTCCATTTCTTTTTAGTCCTTAATGGACTCAAAAGCAAAAAACCACCCAAATTTCTCTAGGTGGTTTGTTAGCATAGCTAAGATATTTTGTTCAAAAATCATCATTCTTTATACACCATTTCAACATCATCTATGATTAATGTACTTCCAATAGCTCCTGCGAAATTTGCACCATCAAAACTTGAGGACCCCACAAAAGTTATATGTGTAGGTAATACAAAAGTGGCAGAATCAGCACTTACAAAGCCATGGTCAGTAGGGTTCATAAAATCAGGAAATGAAGCATCTAACTTTCCGTAAGTAAATGGTATTTCCAAAGTGATAAACTCTGGTTGATTCTCGCTACTTCTAAACCAAGCTGTAGCTAAACGCTCGGTTTTTCCCCCGATTCTAATTTCAAGCAGCGCATAGATATCCAGCATATCCGGATACTCCAAGACCTTACCTTTCTTATCCTTATTCACTTCGCCGCGCTTAAACTGGTATTTAAGCCTTAACTTCTCAGGCCTTCCACTAAAAGGAATTCCAAAATCAATGGCCGCCTGCGGGTTTGAAGGATCTATTTTGTCGGTATTAAAAACACCTGTGTAAACTGAACCTGCAGATATTGGAGCTCCGAAAGTACCTGCCAAGAAACCATTATCAAGAGTAATCATCTGTGCCGCCAAATTCTGAGACCCTAAATCAAAAGGAATAGTAGCCAGTTTGTTCAAAATCTGTGTACCGGGATTACTGGTCCCCCAAATCGTTGAACTAGCATCTTTGCCAGGCTCAAAATAATCAGTGCTGGTTTTATACCAAAGGTTAAAATCTCCATTATCTAATTGAGGAGCATCTGAGGCCACTATTGGGATTATCGTCCAGCTATAAATTGTACCATCTTCAGCTGTGACCAAAATCTCCTGAGGCTCACTTAAATCAAGCCTATCACCAACTTGCTTGTTTGAGGTAGCAAATGAAGACAAAGTCAAAGTCTCAATAGAAATAGAAGAAAGATCTACTCCAGCCGGAATTTCTACTTCTACAGTTAATTCAGATGGATTGATATTGGCATTACTTGCTTGGTTGCTTACCAAAATAGTCTTGATATTGCCAAAATTTGAAAACCCAAAGAAATCTTCTTTTATGCAAGAGAAAGTGAAAAAAGAGATGAATAGTATTAAGATAATTTTTTTCATAGCTATTTATAATTAACTATTATTTTTTAGAACCAAAATTATAAGCTAAACCTAATTGTAAGGATAGAAGATCTATCTGAAAATCAACATTCTGACGTACATCCCTAGAGGAGACTCCTCCATTAACAGATTTATTCTTTGACTGAAGCTCATATCCCAAAACGTCCAACTGAATCTCAAAAGCAAAGCTTTCCATCACAAAAAATGTTACTCCTGGACTTATACCTATCCGGAAATCGAAATCAGAGGAGTATGTTTTTTCAACCTCATCCACATTTTTTATTGATCTCTGTAGCGAATTACCAAAACCGATCCTTACTCCCAATTCGGTAAAAAAACTAAGTCGATTATTATCTGTTAGCGGAACAGATGATCTGAAGTTTGGTGTAAAAGCATAACCGCGACTAATAGTATTCGATTGTAAAGTATCTGGTTCTTGGAACAGATCTCCAGAAAATTTCTGCTGATAAATATTGAGATTTAAACCGACCATCCCGTAATCTCCAGTATAATACCCCCCCTTTAAAGAAAGGTCGAAATTGTTTCGATCACCTTGAATTATTGTCCCCAGAATATTGGTTAGGTTAGTCTGGTTTCTATCTTCTAGGTTAAAGGATAAGCCCAAGTACACGTTCCTCTTTTTAAAAGGCTTGAATTCATTATTATAATAACTTGACAATAATTCATACGGAGTATATTCTTTAGAGGCTTCCTTCTCTTGCGCCATCAAAGTTCCAAAAAGAGATGACGTTAGAAAACATACAATAAAAAAGATTTTTTTCATTTGATCATTCAGTGTTTATAAAACAATTGCTTACCATTCAATTAATTGATTCGGTAGGTTTATTTAAGATTCTAATAATTTATGTTACAATGTTACGGCTAATTATACTTTATATCAGCATAACACCAATTCAAACACAGGATAAAGCCATTTTGTCTTTTCCCTTTTGAACAATAAGTAAAATAGACTCATTTTTCTTAAAGTTGCCAAGAGCTACTAATTAATTAAATCGTAGTATGAAAATAATAAAATAACTAAAATGGATTGTTAAAACCATAAAATGTCATGATTCCCGAAATACCTTTGCAGAGATTCATTTTATAAAAAAGTATATTTCCTTGGTTCAAGGATAATAAAAAAACCACTCAGTAGTGACTGAGTGGTTTGTTAAATGAGCCTCCTATCGTGATCGCCCTCGATATTCTTATGGATTAGGCAAGGGTTATTTGATAGTTTTTCTCATTAATTCTATTGTCACGGATTAAGGCAAAAATTCTGTTGATCAGTTTAGCTCTGACAGCATTGATAACTGTCATTTTATTCTTTCCTTCAGCCACTTTCCTGTCAAAATAGTCCTTGAATTCACCTTTCATTTGTATCGCTGAGAGTGCCGCCATATGGAATAGTTTCTTGAGTTCCATATTTGCTCTGTGTGAAACTTTACGTCTGGATCTTTGGCTGGTTCCTGATTCAAAAGAAAAAGGAGCAACTCCTGCATGACAGGCGAATTTTCTACCTGAATTGAATTTAGTAAAGGCACTGGTCGCTAGAATGGTGTGGATAGCAACTTGGTCACCGATTCCGTCTATTGAAGTGAGTATAGCTTTTTGGTTTGTCAGTTTTTCGCTGGATTCCAATAGCGATTTGATCTGCTGATCGATTTCCTTAATCAGCTTGGTCAGGGAGTCTACTTGCTTCTTTAAACGCTTGCTTCTAGCCTTGTAAAGGGCTTCATCCATAAATCCTTTCAGGTCTTTTATTTGAGTCTTATACTTCGCTCTTTCTTTCATAAACAGCTCTCTTTCAGTAGATAGTGCTCTGACAGACTCTAAGGTATAATCCTCAAGCATTTGAATTTTAGCCTTATCCTGATGCCTTCTGGCATAGTCAGCAATTCGAATGGCATCCACTTTGTCATTCTTGTACCGGATCACTCCTGATCGTTGTTTGATTTCAGCTCCGCTTTCCAGCCATAGCGAATAGCCTTCTTCCAGACATACTTTACGTAACGGATAGCAATAATGCCCCGTGAACTCTGCGCAGATCAAAGAAGCTTCCAGGTTTAGCTGCCTGGATAGCTTCTTAAAGAACCGCTTGATTGTTGCTGGTTTATTTTCAATTTTGAAACTTTCCACTTCTCCGTCCTGGTTAAGAAAAGCAATATCCAGGGTTAATTTGCTTACATCGATTCCAATAAATAATTCAAATTTCATACTTTCGTTGTTAGATAATTGAAGTAAAGAACCGTTACCTAATAACCTTAACAGGTTTGACTGATATCTTATACAGGTCTTGGTTCTTGAAACCTGTCAGTCCCAAATATCGGGTTAGATTTCTGACATCTAAAGCTATCGCTGGGTCGCTGACAGGGCTTCAATTATACTTTAAAACCTTATATTTTTCAACCTATCAAAGCTAAGGTAGCTATCGGGGTTAACCCGGGGCATACGGATCAACAAATTATTCCCCCTCCCGCTAAGAAAAGCCTATTGGAAACAAGAATTCATGCGGGAGGATGGAAATGGATTAATTCTGTAGATTAATGATCCTTGGATCAGGATTGTACGTTGCAAATATCGAATAGCAGAGATTTCTCAGTCGGTAAAACTATTCAACTTAAAAACTCCATTTCGTTACCTCCTTCGAAATGACCAATTGTGTTTACTGTGATTTTGTAAATAGTCATTTCGAACCGCAGGGAGAAATCTCATTTTTTGTTATAGGATGGAAACGGGTTTTTATGGCTTAGTCCATATTTTTCTTTTGCACAACCCAGCCTTCTGATTTCGCCAATCCCGGTGAATTGCCGGTGAAAAGCTTTCCTGCTTCCTCATTCCCTTTCAATTGCCACTGATACCAGTTCAGAGCTACCCGGGCAAATTCTCCACCATTGGGTTGTCCATAGGTGCCACCATGTCCCACATCCAGATTGGCCACAAAAACAGGGATATGATTGATGCGGCTAAAATCGTCCATTCCATTTCCATAGGCTATGTCTGATTCTCCACCCAGCAAATAGAGGGTAGGAACCTTGATTCTTTGCAATTGTTCCTTGCCGACCTGTGGCATGCCGGGCATTCCCCCTCCTGGATTCCCCAATACGCCACTGTTGAAAACTCCCACTGTGGTGATTCTCGGATCATCGGCTACTTCGATAGTCTGTAGACCACCGCAGGACATCCCGCTTACTGCAATGTTTTTGGTGTCGATCTTTTGGTAATAGGGGCTGTTGGGATCATTATTTTGGGCGATGGCCCAATCTATGGCATCCAGTAGTTTTTGGGACTTGGAACGAACATCGGTCTGCTTGGGCATGGTACCGATTGCGACCACCAGAAAACCATGGGAAGCTATTTCATTCAGGAAGTTGACATGCTCCCAAGGGGAATCGTAGCAGGCACCATTGCCCCAAGCGATCACTGGAAGCTTGTTCGCTCCGCTAAAACCCTCGATGTTTTGGGGTCTAAAGATCGTATGCGTGGGCAAGCTGCTCTCCGATGTCATGACGGCGGTATACTGACCTGTACCACCATTTTCAATGATTTCGCTTACCGTATTTTCCTGAAAAACAAGATGTTCCGAAAAGAAAGGCAAGGCTTTGGTTTCTATGCGTTCGGCGATGCGATTGAGATGATCACCTTCGTAGCTTTCATAAAAGTGCTCGATCTGATAGGAGTCCAATACCTCATGCAGTTTTTTGGTGGCCGCACTGATGCCTCGATCCTCTGTGCCGGCATCCATTCCTATGGCTTTTAGCCTTTTCAGATTTGGGATATATTGATCAATCGTGGTGAGCGTTCGGCTTGCAATGATCTTATTGATAATATCCTGTCTTGGCGAACCATCCTTTGCAGGAAGGTCCAGATAGAAAGGAGGATTTTGTGGATTGGGTGCAAAGGCCGCCGAAGTAGCCAGGGCAGCAATTTCACCAAACGATGCGTCCTGCAATGAATCAAACGTGAATTTTTCCAATTTGGAGATCATCTCAGGATTGGTCGATGCTCCGCCATCCATACAGCAGGGGCTTAGGGCGTAGATGGCAGAATAGACTTCCGGATATTTCATACCCAAACGAAGAGTACCATAACCGCCCATAGAATGTCCAGCAAGTCCTCTACTGGCCTTATTGGCTAGGGTTCGATACTTGGAGTCTATGTAGCTCACCAGCTCTTTGGTGACAAAGGTTTCCCAATCTCCTACAGTAGCTGAACTTGCATACATGCTTCCTTTAAATAGGTTGTAAGCATTGGGCATCACCACAATCATCTCTTTGGAAATACCTGCCGAAAGAGACTGCTCGATTACATTCTGAAGATTGATCCAATGATCTTCCCATCCAAACCACTGGGAATCCGTGTCGGTAAATCCATGAAGCATGTAGAGAACAGGGAAGTTTCTGTCAGGATCAGTTTGATAAGAAGGGGGGAGGTAGACAGTCACATCTCGGTCTGCAGGATCACCAATCAGGTTGCCCTCCAGTGCGTTGCTATGAACTTTGACACGCTCTTTGGTTCCTTGTTGTGCCTGGGCGACAGTCAATCCAAGGCATAGGAGTAGGGTAAGTAGAAAAGTTTTTTTCATAGGTTAATGGGTTTAGGTCTTTTGTAAAAATAGGTTAATGTAAGAAGTTATCAAATTGCTCTTTCTAGGATTCATTATGGTTTAATGAGTATTTCCTATAGTGGGTGCCTGCCTGCCGGTAGGCTGGGAAATGGTTATCATTTACTTTTTCTTTAATTCAAACAAAATTGGTAAAATTTTCATCTTTTTCCCTTCGTACTTTTGCCTTGACGCAAAAGAACCAAAAAGTCAAGTCGTGGCAATGCTTCAGCCGCACTGGCCAAGCGCCGGCCCGCTGCCATGACAGCCCACCGCGCCGACAAGAAAAACGATTGTGGAAAAGGATGTTTTATGTTGGTGATTGTGATTGAAAATTCTGAAGGTATAATTACTATTTTCAGAATGATCCTGAATAGATCAAATCTTTAATAGCCCCGGGTTTTAACCCGCGGCAAAGAGATCAACAAAATTTTTTCCTCCCGCACAAAAAAGTTAATTGGAAACGAGAATTCATGCGGGAGGATGTCTGCCTATCAGTAGACATGCAAACGAATAAATTCTGCAGATTAGAAATCTAAGGTTCAGGATTAGATAGTGCAAATGTCGAAAAGAGGGATATTGAGGCTAAATCCAAATAATACAATCAATCTCAAAATTTTATAAAAATACCTTTTCTTGGGGTCGAACTTTTATATCTTTAGTACTTAATTAAATTCGAAATTTTTTAAATCTAATGCGAGGTTAGTTTATTGGTTTGTCTGAAATTTCGAGTCTATTTTATTACTTATAAATTACCCATTTACCTAATGGCTAAACAAGCAGCCCAAAAGAATCAAAAATCCATGGAGGAAACCCTCTGGGATTCAGCCAATAAATTAAGAGGAACGGTAGAGAGTTCTGAATACAAACACGTAGTACTGGGCCTGATATTCCTGAAGTTTGCTTCGGATAAGTTTGAAGAACGTAAGGCAGAACTGATCGTAGAGGGCAAGGAGAAATACCTGGAGATGAAGGAATTCTACAATATGAAGAATGTCTTCTTTCTCGCTCCTGAAAGCCGTTGGAACCATGTCATAGCCAATTCCAAGCAGGATGATATCGCGCTAATCGTGGATA
>CBFHWO010000018.1:0-9776 GCA_965659625.1 uncultured Algoriphagus sp.
CCTGCCTTGAGCAGTAAATTCTGGTCTCGGCTCATGAATATGCGCACATCTGGAAGAAATCAAATGTCTGTCATTCCCATAGTTCTTCTTCATTTGCTCCTGAAAGTGCTTCTCAACGATATTAAGATCATATCCTGGCAAAAACTCACCGTCTGGCAAATTGGGAAGCCCGTCTTTATTTCCAGAAACTCCGGCAAATTTCTCCACATGGCTATACCAAGAGGCAATATCCTTGTATCGAATCGGCCAGTCTACTGCGAATCCATCACGCGCAGGCCCTTCAAAATCAAAATCAGACCATCGCTGCACTTGCCTCGCCCAAAGCAGAGATTTACCCCCAACTTGATAGCCTCGAATCCAGTCAAATGGTTTTTCCTGCACATAAGGATGTTCGGCATCTTTGACAAAGAAATGTTTTGCGTCTTCACGAAAGGCATAACACTTACTGACTACCGGATTTGCTTCTTTTTCCTCCTGGGTGATTTGTCCACGATGTTCAAACTCGTAAGGAAGCATGTTGGTCGTCGGATAATCCTTGACATGCTCTACATTTCTTCCTCGCTCCAGCATCAAGGTTTTCACTCCGAGATCACAGAATTCTTTTGCTGCCCAACTTCCACTGATTCCAGAGCCGATGACGATAGCTTCGTACGTTCGCTCCTGTTTATTTCTGATATTTAAATTAGCCATTAATTCTAGGTTTTTGGATATCCGAAATCAACACAGAGCCATTGTAAGCTCCCGGGATAAGTGAATATGGTATCACTTCGGATTGAATGTATTCAGAAGCCATATAGCCTTGAATGGTCAGTCTTTTGGTAGTATTCAAAAAGTAGGAGATTGATTTATTCTCGGCCCCTTTTTCGGTTTCATCACCTTCTAGTTTTTGGCCGGAAAGAACTAACGCTTCTTTTTCTTTTGTGCTCAATTTGCTGAAATTTCCTCCTCCAGCTTGTTTAGAAAATTCTGGAAAGGCTGCCAAGCCAGAGGCAAATAGTGTTTGCTGTTCTGAATCGAGACAATCATTTACCATCACCAAGATAAAATCGGGCACTTCAATTTCAAGCGCTCCTTTTATTTCACCGGCAGGAATAATGGCATTGGATATCTCCGCAAGCAATTGCTTTTGGGATTGGGTGATTTTCAGGTTTTCATAGGCGGTGAGGATATCATCTGAGCTGAAATCGCAGGACGGAATAAATGCCAGTCCTCCTGAAATCAATGCTAGATGCCTCAGGGCAATCCTTCTGTTCATAGATATAATTTTTTGGGTAAGATTAAATCGGGCAAATAATGTAACCAAAATGGCCATGAAAATCTATTCTTTTATGACCATTGGCTTAATTTTCCCAACCTTACTGCCTTGACTATTTTGTTAATACTCCTACTTCTCCAAATGTAGCTCCATTTCCATCGGCAGTTTTGGCCGCTTTCAACCGGATGTATTTTGTCGAAATTGGTTCAAATCGCACCAATTGCTCGATTGGACTGTTTACGATATTTGAAAATTCTCCCGAGGCAACAGTTTTCCAAGTTTTTCCATCTTGACTGACCTCAAATTCGAAATTCGTAATAATCCCACTTGGATATCTTGCCTGCATGGGCATGTAGGTAAATCCCAGAATTTCGATTTCTTCTCCCAAATCAATCATCAGCATCCTATTTTCACTGGTAAAATAGGTAAAGGTATTTTCATCGAATGCTTTTGAATCATCAGTTCCAATACTCTTCCAGTTTCCTTTTGGCACATCAAGTTCCAATCGCACTGGGTCACTCATTTTATCAGAGGATGGATCATAGGATATTGCCAATAAAGTCCTTGCCTGAGTAACTGGGATCGGTGAAGAGTAAACTTGGCTCTCGGTAGTCGGAGTACTTCCATCCAGGGTATAATATAATTCCAGACCGGTATCTGGTGCTGTCAAAGTCACCTCCCCTGAAATAGCGCGTTTTGTAGTCGGAGGAAGCAATAATTTAGGTGCATGGTAAATACCGATCTCAGAAATCACTGGAACATCTTTCGCATCTAAGAAATTTATTCTGATCTTTTGAGCTTCGTTATCCGGAAATCTCAATATTCTTTTGTATCCGACAGTAGTAGCTTCCGTAATTTTTTCCCAACTACCATTCACTTCTTTTTCAAGGGAAAAAGCTTTGATCCGCTGTCCTAAAACAACATATTCCTGAATCAAAAGTCTGTTAAAAACGGTAGGCTTGCCAAAGTCAATTTCTATTGTTCCTGATTTTTGCCCATCAGGAACAGACCAATACGTTTCATAATCCTCATCTTGGACGTTTTCAGCAACAAAATCAGAACCTCTTTCTTCAGATGCTGAAACCACAGCCTGCGAGACCAAATTCACAGCAAAATCTTTCTTTATCTTTTCAGCTAATTTCAAGATAGCCTCCTCATCATTTTCATGAATTAAACCACGGGTATCTATCGGAAAATTGATCAACAAAGATGTATTCCTTCCGATGCTGTTGTAATAGATATCAACCAAATTTGCGAGACTTCTCACTCTATGATCCTCATAGGTATGATAATACCATCCCGGGCGAATAGAAACATTCGTCTCTGCAGGAACCCAATGTGTACCAAACTCCTGACCTGGCGCATATTTCTGGGGATAATCCGGCATTCCGGCATAGACAGAGTCACGCATTAAATTAGCCCAATTTGTTTCAAAAGCCTCTCCATGCTCATTTCCAACCCATCTCACATCCGGTCCTCCATCACTGAACATCACCGCATTTGGCTGTAGTTCTCTCACCAATTCATACACTTCTGGCCACTGATAGTAAGTCAATTTATCCACTTTTCTTACTTCATTAGCTCCGCCATAATAACCATCTCCTCCATTTGCTCCATCAAACCAAACTTCGAAAATCTCACCATAATTAGTGAGCAATTCCGTAAGCTGATTTCGCATATAAGTAATGTATTCAGGCTTGCCATAATCTGGATGATTTCTGTCCCAAGGGGAGTAATAAATCCCGAATTTCAACCCATATTCTTTACAAGCTTCTGCCAAATCTTTGATCAAATCTCCCTTTCCATCTTTCCAAGGGCTATTCTTTACAGAATGCTCCGTGTAAGCTGATGGCCAAAGCACAAACCCATCATGATGCTTCGCAGTGATAATCAATCCCTTCATACCTGCTTCACTTGCTACCCTTGCCCATTGCATGGCATCCAGTTTGGTCGGGTTGAATTGCGATGGTTTTTCATCTCCAAAACCCCATTCCCGATCAGAAAAAGTATTCATGTTGAAATGAAGAAAACCATAATATTCCAGTTCCTGCCAAGCAATCTGTCTAGGTGCAGGCGTGGGTTCCACTGGAGTAATCGGAGCTCCTTTTTCTTGGCAGAATGTAAGTCCCAATAATAAAGCAGGCCAAATATATATCTTCTTTAGAGTCATTTTTCGGATGGATAAAGCGAATTAATACCCGAATATTAAAGAAAAATTTACAAAAAGTCTTGTGATGTTTTTCTAAAAAAATTCAAAACAATTTTTCATTTGGTAGTTCAGGAATAAGCAAAATAATAATTTATGGAGATCTTAATAACAACTCGCCAATCTCAAATCTTCTTGTCATTTCATTTGTTCGAAGACAAAAATCCCTTCTTATTTGCGAGTATCCACTGAGGGAAATTTAAAGAAGAGCGACTATTTTTGGGTCAATAAAAAGCCGAGCAAGGCATCAAAATCCTCTTCTGATATAGACTCTCCAAAATTATCCGGCATCAAGGTGTATTGTGAAACTTTTTTATCCTTAATATCACTTTTTCGAACTGTAAATTCCTGCCCTAAATTATTAGCATAAATTTCCAGTTCACCTTCGGTCCTTCGGTACAATCCAGTTAAAACTTCTCCTTCATTCATGGTAAGGGTGTAAGTTTTGAATGCCTGAGAAATATTCCTGTTGGGGTCCAAAACTTTTTCTGTCAATGCTCTTCTTCCCCAATTCCCTATTCCATCCAATTGCGGACCGATTACTCCACCTTGCCCGCTTACCTGATGACAAACCGAACATACATTCATGAATATCGCTTTCCCCTTTTCCACATCAGGCCTCGGTACAAATCTCGCCAAGCGTGATTCAATCAGTTTCTGCCTTTCTTCCAAAACTGACTCCAAACCCTTTGTAAGCTCTTCGTACTCCACCTTTTCGGCCGAGTTCATTTCTGATAAAAGCTGCTCATTAATCCGTCTATCCATTAATGTCCTTGGAGGAATATCACCGGATTTGGTGGCATCCAACAAATACTTTCTCCCTTGAGAAGAATTAACAAAAACTGACGCTATCGCAACCTGAAGCCCGCTTGGTGCATCTTTCAAAGTCTGATTAAACATAGACAACACTTTTGGATTGTTTGTAGACCCAACTGTTCTGGCAAGTTCTTCCCTAAAGGCCAGATCCTCTTCCATGTCTCTCAACAAAGTTGCTACCAAATCAAGATTTTTGTCAGGGTTTAAATCAATTAGCGATTTAGCTGCTTGAGCTTTTGGTTGGGTTTTGGCCCATTCACTCCCAAGTAAATTCTTCAGACCTTCCTGATAATCCATCAGTTTATAGTCACTGGCGATCTGCGCTGCAAAGATCTGCTGTCTTGCAAGCTCTTCGTAAAACTCATATTCCTCATCTGCATGAGCGGAAGGTTTATCTGCTGTAGGTTCAGGCTTTGTTTCCAAATTTTGCAAAAACTGCATAGCAAAATTGATGGCCCAGGCTTTCATCTGCTCAGTATTTTCCTTACCTCCACGCTGATCCAATCCAGTTTGGATCGTTTGATAGAGTGTAAATTGGGCGGCAGGATCATTCTTGAATTTTTCTTTTATCACAGAAATTGCCTCATTTATTTGAACTTCCGGAATAAATCTTCCCACATGTTCTAAGTATTTTACCATCCTTTCACTTGGGTATTCATGCTCTTTTAGATTGTTAAATAAAAATTCTGAGGCGAGAGGTGAAGGAACATCGGACATCGCATCCATCAGAATCGACGTTTGGCCAATCTGCCAGTTTGCATCGACAACACCCCTAAGAATAGTCTCATTTTTCAAATGATCGCGAAGAGCAATCATCAAGGTGTATTTTAAATGCGAATCAGAATCAGAAACGTTTTGGGCAGCAGTCAACAAATCTTGAAGCTGGGAGGCGTCGGGATGCCTGACCAACACTTCAGCCGCTGCTCTTTGGACATGAGGATCCTTTGATTTCAGCCCATTCAATGCTAAAAATCTTTCTGCTTCCTGAAGAGTTTCATATTCCTTCAACACCCGAAAAGCATGTATACTTAGTTCCTGGTCATCACTTGTTGCAGCATTTTTGAGTTCATCGAAACCAAGCTGATTTAGCCTCATTAATACCCAAATCGCATGGACTTTCTGTCTTGAGGATGCTTGGTTATCCGATAAAAGGTCTTTTAATGGCTGAACAGACTCATCACTCTTATAATCTACAAGGCGATTGGAAGCCATTATTCTTTTGCTGATCGTGCTACTTTCCAAGCCTTCTAACAATTGATCTATGCTAGCTTTTGACCAGTCCATTTTTTGGTCAGTACTTCCTTTGTAGGTGATCCTCCAAATTCTTCCACTTTTCCTATCACGTCCGGGATGATCCAGCGGAACCTCGTAATGGCCAATTATTCGATTATAAAAATCCGCAATGTACAAAGCTCCATCAGGTCCAATTTTAATATCTACGGGTCTAAACCAAGGATCTTCACTCACCAAAAAATCCTCTTCCGGTACAGCCTGCGGAGTAGAGCCATTATAAACCAATGAGTTTCGGCTCACTCTAGACGCCACCACATCTCCTGAGTAAAAGCTATTTCTATATTCTTCTGGAAATGCTGATCCGTTATAATATTCTAGCCCAGAAAGAGCCGTGGAACCAATCTGGTAATCCATCATGGCTGGACCAAAGCCAAGACCTGGTTCTTTCTTCCCAAAATGAGGATAATCTCCTTGATTGATTATTTGATAAATCGGCATGGAATGACAATCAGCTGAGAACATATTACCAAAATCATCGATCGCAAAACCAAAAGGATTGACCCGGCCATAGGTGGTCTGCTCAACTCTGCTTCCGTCAATCTTGAAGCGAAAAGTATTACCGGAAGTCATGAAAATAGAATCATGATCTGCTCCAGAAACCTTGGAAACATTTCTAAATCCATGCGAAGAATGAATCCAACCGTCCAGTCCTCTCATAAAATTATTGATCATGCCATGGGTGTCCTCATGCCCAAAAGGACCGACCAAAACCCTTTTTTCATCGTATCGATCGTCTCCATCCTTATCCTCAAAGTAATAAATATTAGGTATGCTATATGCTATCGCTCCCCCTTTCACAGGCATTATTCCTATCGGAATATTTAGATCACTTGCAAAATCTGTGAATTTATCGGCCTTGCCATCACCATCAGTGTCTTCAAGGATTGTAATCTTATCCTGACCAGAACCTATGGAAGCCTCGTAAGGGTATTCTATAGAATGAGTTACCCAAATACGACCCTTATCATCAAACTCCATATTGATAGGTTTGGTAATATCAGGTTCGGAAGCAAAGAGATTTATCTCAAAGCCAGGCGGTAAATGAAAACCTTCCATTTCCTGCTCTGGGGATTGAAACTCTGTAATTCTTATGTGATCTTTAAAGAGTTCAGGATCTATAAAAGAATCCGGGTTATACTCATTTGGGCGATTATTTGATTCACAAGAAAATAAAATCAAAATCATCAGAAAAATAGGAAGGCCTACTCTCATATGTTAGAATTATATTGAGTTCACTGATTTTCCATATTCAAACTATGTATTTGAGATGAAATTCAATAGAAAATATCTCATTTAGGCAAATTATCCAAATAGCATAACTCTATCACTGTGAATCAATTATTTGAAATTCATTTATAGCTTGACTTAATTGAAACCTTTGTTCTAGATTTCTGCCTTTGTCTCCAACATTCCTGTTAATTTTCACCTATGAAAAAAGTATTTACGCTATTATTCCTTCTTTTTAGCTTTCATCTAAGTGCACAGATAAATTTTCAAGTAATAGACGAGAATTCAAATGCTCCTTTGGAAAATGTCCGGGTGAAAGCTGAGGGGCACTCCTTTTTAAAAACAAATTCAGAAGGCAATATTTCTATTCCAGAAATGGACACCATTTTGGTTTCCTTTGCCCTTGAAGGCTATGAAACACTTGAAAAATCTTTTGGGCCAGGAAGCTATACCATACCACTCAAAGCTTCAATTTTTAACTTATCCACTGTTACAGTTACTGCTTTTGAATCTGAACGTCCCCTTTTAGAACAATCAGCATCGATTTCTTTAGTTTCCGAGCGTGATTTCAGTCGCTTCAATGAAACATCCATAGTAAATTCATTTAATACCAAACCAGGAATCAGAATAGAGGAAAGAGCCCCTGCTTCCTATAGAATATCCATTCGCGGAAGTTCTTTGAGAGCGCCCTTTGGCGTTAGAAATGTAAAAGTCTATTGGAATGATGTTCCATTCACATCCCCCGATGGAACGACCCCATTAAATCTGCTGGATCTAACGAACATCCGCACTGCAGAAATTATTAAAGGCCCTTCAGGGAGTATTTATGGCGCTGGAAACGGTGGAGTTGTAAATCTGGAAAGTAAAGCAAATCCTCATGGAGGAAAAGTAAGCACAGATTTCATGGCGGGTAGTTTCGGAATGTCCAGATTCAGAGTAGGTTTATCCCAGCAAGTGGGGGATGGTGGATTTGATGCATCTTATGTTCGGCAAAAATCAGATGGATATAGAGAGCAGTCTGCCATGGATAGAAAAGTATTTCAATTGGGTGGCTATTTCCCTGTTTCAGAAAATCAGGAAATCAGAACCCAGCTTTTAGTTTCTGACTTAAACTATGAAATCCCGGGAGCATTGAATGCTGACCAACTGGCAGAAGATCCAACTCAGGCAAGACCTGGCTCTGTTGACCAAAACAGTTCCATTTCTCAACAATCTGTTTTTGCCTCTCTCGCACATCAATACAAGTTCTCTAAGCAGACCCAAAACAATACAGTTATTTACTTGAATACCAATGATTTTGAAAACCCATTTAATCTAGACTATAAGAAGGAACTGGGGTTTGGTTTTGGGGGAAGAAGCAAATTCACATTCAACACTGAATTAGGAGGTAAAGCTTTGCGGATTATTGCAGGAGGAGAATATCAAACCAGTTTCACGGATGCTCAAAACTTCGGTAATCGCGGTGGTGTGGCAGATACGGTACGGTTTGCTGATAAGCTCCGAGCCACGCAAGGGTTTCTTTTTCAGCAAGCTGAATGGCAAGGCAGTGACAAACTACTCATTACTTTAGGTCTAAGCGAAAACTTCTCAAGTTTTGAAATTGATAGGCAAATCGATGCAACTGGTGGGCCTTTGGGATTACAAAAAAGAAAATTCGATCCCATCTTAGTTCCGAGATTAGCTTTCAATTATCAGCTCAATCTAAATTCCTCTCTTTTTACAAGTCTTAGCAGTGGCTTTTCTCCTCCTACCATTGATGAAGTCAGAACAAATGAAGGGAGTTTAAATCTGGATTTGGAAGCCGAAAAGGGATTGAATACTGAACTGGGATATCGGTTTGGTAAAGAAAGATTGAACGTGGAAGCGACTGTATTTTACTTTCAACTCAAACAAACCATCACCACCTATACCAATGAACAAGGTGTGGTCCTTTTCAGAAATTCGGGCTCCACAGATCAAAAGGGAATTGAAGTTGCCATCGATTACGCTTTAGTACAGAATAATTCCGGGTT
Organism: uncultured Algoriphagus sp.; assembly: GCA_965659625.1. Lineage (GTDB taxonomy): Bacteria > Bacteroidota > Bacteroidia > Cytophagales > Cyclobacteriaceae > Algoriphagus. The sequence continues at coordinate 8,810 of CBFHWO010000018.1, forward strand.
TGTCAGAGATTTAAAAATAGGCACAGCTTTTACTGGTCATTACTTTAAATTCAAAGATTATCAAAAGCGCGATGATGACTTTTCCGGAAACGATCTTACCGGGGTATCTCCCAACACGATTGTAAATAGAATTGACTTACGAACTGCGCCAGGCATTTACCTCAACTTCACCCATCAATTCACAGATGAAATCCCATTGAATGATGCAAATACGGTTTATCAGGACGCTTACAATTTGGTGAATTTAAGATTTGGCTGGGCCAAATGGATAGGAAATGCATGGGAACTGGAAGCTTTTGGAGGAGTGGATAACTTACTTGATGAAAGCTATTCTCTCGGAAATGACTTAAATCCATTTGGAGGAAGGTATTATCAGCCAGCACCTACCAGAAACTGGTACGGAGGAATCAAAGTAGCATTTAACTATTAAGCATTTATTTTAGAATCCTATAAACCACCAAACATGAGAACGATTCTTTCGGTTTTAATCCTTTTTATTGGCTTCAATTTCCAATCCATTGCTCAGGAAAAAGAACCAGAAACAAAAGAGGTTACTAGAGACCCTTTAAAGTTTGAAAAATCATTTTCAGGGACTTTTAATGGCCAAAAAGTAGACTACAAAGCCGTAGTCAGTGAGACTTTTCTTCGGAATTCCAAAGGAGAAGTAACTGCCGGGCTATGGAGTACGGCCTATATTCGATCTGGAGTTGATTCCTCTAAGCGACCTGTCACTTTCATTTTCAATGGAGGTCCTGGCTCAGCTTCAGTTTGGCTGCATATGGGTTTTTTTGGACCAAAGGTTGTCAAAACTGATTCTGGAGCAACGATGGACGATGGATCGGCCCCATACAATTTCATAGACAACCCCCAAGCCTTATTGGATATCACAGATCTGGTATTTATTGACCCAGTGGGAACTGGATTCAGTCAGGTAGAAGGCGTAGGGAAAAATGAAGATTTTTGGGGT
>CBFHWO010000018.1:9848-14000 GCA_965659625.1 uncultured Algoriphagus sp.
CCAAAATTTATTGCAGGAGAAAGTTTTGGAACTACCCGTGCTGCCAAAATTGCTGAAGTTTTGGAAGGTGGTGGACAAACCATGGCAATCAATGGCATTGTGCTCATTTCCCAAGCATTGGACTATGCAGGTTCTTCCTCTTGGGATGATAATCTCACCTCATTCTTCACTTATTTGCCATCCATGGCCGCCACCGCTTGGTATCATGAGAAAGCCGGAGAGGGAAAAACCTTAGAAGAATTTGTCCAAGAAGCCAGAGAATTCGCGTACGGAGAATATTTATCGTCTTTGTACAAAGGTGAAAAGCAATCAGAAAGTGAAAAGTCAGCCATTGCCGACAGACTCGCATATTTCATTGGTCTTGAAAAGGATTTCATTTTACGATCAGATAATCAAGTCTTGATGCATCGATTCAAAAAGGAATTGCTTCGGGAAGAAGGAAAAGCAATTGGCACTTTGGATGGTCGCTACTTTGCCACTGAAACTGATAAAGCAGCTGAAGGCCCTGTATTGGGAGATCCAAGTAGTTATATGACTGAAGCAGCTTATACAGCAAGCTGGAATGATTTTCTAACTCGTGAACTTGGGGTAGAAATGGAAAGACCTTATTATTCTTCTGCGGTAGGAATGGGAGGAAACTGGAATTGGAAGCCTGTGCCAGATGGCGCTTATTGGGAACCTCAATACGTGAGCACGGCAAGATCTTTGAGCGAGGCAATGCATAGAAATACTGCTATGAAAGTGATGGTTGCTAATGGATATTATGATCTCATCACCCCATTTTTCGATGCAGAATATACTTTTGCAAGGCATAATTTTCCGCAGGAAAGAATCGAAATGAAATACTATGAAGCTGGCCACATGATGTACAATCATCAGGAAGATTTTGATGCCTTATCAAATGATATCAGAGATTTCCTTACTAAGCTGATCCACTAATTTGTTTCAAAAACATTGAACTTTACGGATCTAAAATCCGATTTGAATTTAAGAATAAACTAAATCACCATGCAAAGACCTGATTTCAATATTGAAGAAGTCAATAAAATCATCCGTGGACGAAGATCCATGTTTGTCGCTCAGTTTAAGGAAAACGACCCTATCGATGACAGCATTATTGAGGAGATGCTAGAAAATGCCAGGTGGGCGCCAACTCATAAGCTGACCCAGCCATGGAGATTTATAGTGTACAAAGGCGAGGGACTCAAAACATTTGGCAAATACCAAGCTGATATGTACAAAATGAGAGCGGAGAAAAATGGCACTCCATTCTTGGAGGCAACCTATGCTAAATTTATCGAGAACCCTCAAAAAGCTTCACATGTGATCGCTATCTTGATGAAGCGATCAGAAGGGATTCCGTTGATGGAAGAGATTTCTGCGGTAGCGATGGCAGTTCAAAACATGTATTTAACCGTTTCTGCGCATGGCTTAGCTGGATATTGGGGCACTGGTGGACCAACATTTTGGCCAGAAGCCAGAGAAGATTTTGGCTTAGAAGGGGAAGACATGCTGATGGGTTTCTTTTACGTTGCAAAACCAGCCTCAGAGAATTGGCCAGAAGGCAAAAGGGATTCCATGGAAGAAAAAGTTGCTTGGATTACAGAATAAAAGAAAAGGCCGATCAAATGATCGGCCTTTGTTTTTTGTTTTACTTAGAATCCTACAAAAGCAGGAGGCTCTGCTCCATTAACCCTCAAATAAGCAACTGCAGCACCTCTATGATGAGTGCTGTGATCCATTAAAAGGGCCATTACTTGACGTCTAGAAACATTATTTCCAAAAACATCTAGCTTTTCACCCATTTCATCAGAAGATAATCCAGCCATGGTTTTCTTACCATAATCATAGCATTTAGCAACATAATCAGATAATTCGGCTTTGCTTGCAGATTCTAGATTGATTTCAAATCCAGGATCTCCACCTTTAAGGAAACCTTGAGAAATTCCTACAATCGCATTTCCAATGTGGTGAATCTGCTCTTTGAATGACATCGCATCTGGATCAGTTTTATAATCCATACCAGAATCTGGCATTTTATCCAATACACCGAGGGTGTAGGTTTTACTATTGTCCCATTTAGCCATAAATTCCTCTACGGTCGTTTGAGCATTTGCAGCACCAGCTGCAAGTATCAAAAATGAAGCGAAAAGTGCTCCTGAAAATAATCGTATTACCTTTTTCATTGATTTTAGGGATTGGTTCTTTTGTTAAATTTCATCTATTCTACCTTCATTTCAAACCTATTACCTAATTTTAAAGCATGAGAAAAATTCTTTTGTTTATACCTGTGTTATTAGGTTTAACGGCTTGTGAAGAAACTTACCTTCCAAAACCCCCAGGATATAACAGAATCGACCTTCCTGCTCATGACTATCAAAAACTGTCAAACGGATATCCATATCAATTAGAATACTCTAATTATAGCCAAGTGGAAGCAGATTCTTTTAACCTTGAAGAAGACAGTTGGATTAATCTTCACTATGTGGATTTTGAAGCAAAAGTTCATTTAACCTATAAAAGAATTGGAGAAGGAGTAAGTTTCCAAAAGCTATCAAATGATGCGTTCAAGCTCACAGCAAAGCACCAGATGAAAGCCTATGGGATACAAGAATCAGTGGCATTAACTCCTGAAGGTTATACTGGCGTGATCGCTGAGCTAACAGGAGAAGTACCGACCCAATTTCAGTTTTTTGTAACTGACTCCACAAAAAATTTTCTCAGAGGAGCTTTGTATTTTAACACAGCAATGAAAAACGATTCTCTTGCCCCGGTGATAGAATACATCAAGGTGGACATGGCCCACCTGATGAATTCTGTGAAATTTCAAGAATGATTAATTCAATTTTTTCCAGGATCGAATGATCACTACACCCCCAACGACAGCGACTGCTCCTGCAATCATTCCGCTAAGAACATTACCATAGATAAAGAATCCCGTAGAGAATAAAGCTGCGTAAATCATTACTGAACCAATAGCCATCAGACCAATTTCTTTTGGAAGCTGACCGATCACCTGCTTCTCTGCAGGGTATCTATCCAATACTTTTTTCCACCCAAATGCAGCTGGAGTTACTTTTCGATAAAATGAAAGCAATACTTCGTCCTTCTCAGGCTGGGTTAGGAAAGTGACAAGCAACCAACCAACCGTAGTGATACTCACACTATAGACAAGCTTCAGGTACGCTTGGTTTTCAGGAATCAGAATCCAATTAACTTTTGGGTTAATAACCTCAAAGAAAATTGCAACTACAAATGAAATGGCCATAGCTGAAATCTCAGTATATGCATTGATTCTCCACCAGAACCATCTTAAAATAAAGATCAGTCCTGTGCCCGCTCCAATTTGAAGTAAAATATTAAATGCATCCAAAGCAGAAGAGAGTGCCAAAGCTAAAACTGCCGAAAGTGCCATCAATAAAACTGTAGAGATTCTACCTACCGCAACCAGCTCTTTATCCGAAGCTTCTGGCTTCAAAAATCTCAGGTAAAAATCATTTACTATATAGGAAGAACCCCAATTGAGATGAGTAGAAAGCGTTGACATTACTGCTGCAATCAAGGAAGCTAAAACGATTCCGATCAGACCTGTTGGCAGATAAGTAAGCATCGCGGAATAAGCTAAATCGTCACCTAGTTTATCAACTGGAATATTTGGGAAGGCAGCTTGTAAATCAGAAATATTAGGAAAGATAACCAGGGAAGACAAGGCAATCAAAATCCAAGGCCAAGGTCTCATCGCATAATGTGCAATGTTAAAGAAAAGGGTTGCTCCCATCGCATTTTTTTCATCCTTAGCAGAAAGCATCCGCTGAGCAATATATCCACCGCCTCCAGGCTCTGCACCCGGATACCAAGTAGCCCACCATTGAATTGCTATTGGCATAATAAATAAAGGGATATAGACATTTGGATCATCAAAATCCGGTAGGAAATTTAATTTGTCTGCTACATTTTCATGGGCAAGCAAATTACTCAATGAACCAATTTCTGGTAAGTCAAGAATAAAATATGCAGCTCCAAATGATCCGATCATTGCAATAAAAAACTGGAAAAAATCTGTCAATAATACTCCTTTCAATCCTCCCAAAGAACTATATACCACAGTTACAACCGATGCGATCAATAAAGTCTGCACAGGACTTAATCCCA
>CBFHWO010000018.1:14038-19232 GCA_965659625.1 uncultured Algoriphagus sp.
GTTGCCATAATTACCACATTGAAGAAGACCCCTAAATAAAGTGCCCGGAATGCCCTCAAGAAAGCAGCTCCTTTACCTGAATATCTCAACTCATAGAACTCTAAGTCAGTAGTAACCTCTGACCTTCTCCAAAGTTTTGCATAAACAAAAACTGTAAGCATCCCTGTAAGAAGGAAAGCCCACCAGGCCCAATTACCTGCCACACCGTTTTTCCTTACAATATCTGTCACCAAATTTGGCGTATCTGCCGAAAAAGTTGTGGCGACCATTGACACCCCCAAAAGCCACCAAGGCATATTTCTTCCTGATAAAAAGAATTCTTTGGCGGAACTTCCTGCTTTTTTAGCAGTGAAAAGACCAATCAAAAGAGAGATGACAAAGAAGGCGGCAATGATGCCCCAATCAATGGCGGTTACATTCATAGCTATGGGTTTTTAGACTTAGTTTTCCTCATTTTTTTTATAAATGAAAAGAACTTAATTAATATTTTTCACTAATGTATTTAATTTTTTTAATCTGAATATAATATTGGCATGATTTAGCGGTAAAAAGAGAAAAATATACACATTCATTAGGCAAGGAAATCAAAAGATAGATTAATAGTTGAGGAGATTAGATTTCATCAAATTATCTAATTGCTATCGGCAGATTAATTAATCCTCTTTTCCTTCACAATTTTTTAAATAATTAATAATCGCTCTTTGATCTACCATCTGGAAGCAGGAAGGTAATTTCATTCATTGGAATTTTACCTAAACCTTAAAATAAAATGAAAAAAATTTACCTCGTATTTTTAATGGGAGCATTAGCTTTCAGTTGTAGGGAAAGAATTTCTTCCCCAGGTCCAGTGAATGCTACTTTTGATGAAATAAGCAGCCTCAAAATTGGTGGAGAAGCCGCTGCTGAGATTACAGCTTTTGACCCAACTACTCAAAAATTGTTTGTAGTCAATAATAGTGATGGCTTAGCGCAAGTGGATGTTATTGATTTCTCTGATCCATCAAACTTACTTGTTTTATCCCCTATTAATACCTCGGGTTTTGGTGGAGGTCTCAATTCGGTAGCTGTAAAAAACGGAAAATTAGCTATAGCCATACAAGCCAATGTCAAGACTGATCCTGGATCAATAGTTATTTTTGAAACCGGTGATTTGTCAACCCCAATTGCCAATATTACTGTTGGGGCGCTTCCAGACATGGTCACTTTCAGTCCTGATGGCAGATATCTAGTTTCTGCAAATGAAGGTGAGCCTAATGACGATTACACCATCGACCCAGAGGGTTCAATTTCTATTATTGACATGCAGATGGGATATCAAGTCTACACTTTAGGTTTTGCTTCTTTAGAAAGCAAAAGATCAGAATTGGAAGCAAATGGCTTTAGAATTTTTGGCCCTAATGCAAGCTTTGCACAGGACATTGAACCTGAATATGTGACGATCGACCCTTCCTCAGATTATGCTTGGGTAACATTGCAAGAAAACAATGGTATTGCGAAAGTTGATTTGAACAACAAAATGATCACTGACATTTTCCCAATGGGTTTGAAAGATCACCTGTTGGATGGAAATGAAATTGATGCAAGCGATAGAGATGGCATATCCGGCAACTTCCAGAATTGGCCAATATTGGCTTATTTTATGCCAGATGCCATTGAGACTTTCCAAGTTGGAAAAACCAATTATTTAATCACAGCAAATGAAGGTGATACCAGAGATTATGCTGCATATGGCGAAGAAGAGCGTGTCAAAGACCTGGACTTAGATCCTACTGCTTTTCCAAATGCAGAATGGCTTCAAAAAGACGAAAATCTTGGTAGATATACAGCTACCATAAGCAAAGGGGATACAGATGATGACGGCGATTTCGATGTTATATATGGAATCGGTGGCAGATCATTTTCCATTTGGGATAGCAGTAATGGGGAGTTGGTAAAAGATTATACCAACTTAGCAAGTGATCTCTTGTCAGCAAAACCAAATCTTTTTGACGATGGAAGAAGCGACAATAAAGGTGTAGAAGCAGAAGGAATCGAAATCGGATATGTAAATGGTAAAACCATCGTTTTTGTGGGTTTGGAAAGATCTGATGCTATTATGGTTTATCAGTTAAACGGTCCTTCCAATCTAAAACTTCTTCAGGTATTAGATGGGGTTTCAGGATTTGGTAACGAAGGACATGATGCTCCAGAAGGCTTATTGTTTATAACTGCTGAGGACAGTCCAACAGGGAAAGCTCTTTTTATCGTAAGTTCCGAAGGAGATGGCAGAATTACAGTTTACCAGAACTAATTCAAAATAGTACTATTGATAAAAACCGGCCTAAATGCCGGTTTTTTTTATGCCTGCTCATATTTTTTATTCCAAGAGAAATTTAGCTTTGCAAGATGAGCAAAGAGTACATTTTAAAGATTATTAATCAGTATGATTTTTTGAAAGGCCAGGAAATTAGGTTCCAAACTTTTGGATCGGGATTGATTCATGGAACCTATTTAGTAGAAACACCAGACTCAAAATACATTTTGCAGGAATTCAACAATGTTGTTTTTACTTACCCTGAAAGAATCGCCAATAATCATTTGATTTTGGATAAAAAAGGAGATGTGTCAAAGCTACCTTTTGCTTTACCACTTCCAAAGCTCAATACGTCTGGAGATTCCTTGACAAAGCACGATGGCAAACTCTTTCGCCTTTTTGATTTCATAAAAGGCGAAACACTGCAAGAAATCCAAAAACCAGAGCAAGCATATTTGGCGGCAAAAGCATATGGAATTTTTGCAGATTGGGGCAAAACGATCCAAGCGGAGGAGATGCAGGAATCAATTCCAAACTTCCATAGGTTAGATTGGAGATTTAAAAATCTCGAGAAGGCTGCAATTGGAACCCATGGACTAAGCAAGGAAGAAACCGAGATTTTGGATTTCTATTTAGCTCAAAAGACACTCGTAGAATCTTATAGCAAATTTTTAGCAAGTTGTCCTCAAAGAATTACCCACAACGATACAAAAATCAACAATTTGATTTTTGAAGAAAATCTTGAAAAGGTAGCGGCAATCATCGATTTGGATACCTTGATGGGAGGACTTCTGCTTTATGATTTTGGAGACTTGGTTCGGACAGTTGCTAGCACAGAAGTCGAAACCAGCCAAAATTGGGAAAACCTGGCACTTAGACCTGGAATTTTTGAAGAATTACTCAAAGGGTACTGGGAAGGTATTTTGGTGATGGCGACTTCAGATGAGGCCAAATCCTTATTGATCGCGGGGGAAGTGATGACCTGCATTATGGGCCTTCGTTTTTTCACAGATCACCTTCAGGGCAATATCTATTACAAAGTTCACTACCCTGAACAAAACCTTCACCGTGCCAAAAACCAGATGATTTTTCTCAAAAGTCAGCAGGACCAGAGGACTCAGCTGAAAAACATATGGAAAAAAGTCACGGGATTAGAGGATTGAATTGAGACATTTTCCTTCAATTCCATTGGCAATTGATCAGACTGGTTTTAATTTGCTTCTTCCCTAATCACAATCCCCTTTGTCAGGCATATTTGATACGAAAATAGAATTTCTAAAAGGAGTCGGCCCGCAGCGAGCTGCCTTGCTCAATAAGGAATTGAACATTTTTACGTATGGGGAATTGATTCAGCATTATCCTTTTCGCTACGAAGATCGAACACGATTTTTTAAAATAAAAGAGCTCAGTCCCGAGCTGGAAAATGTTCAGATCATTGCCAAAATCCGAAAAATTGAACTCATCGGTTTGGGTAATAAGCGAAGGCTAGTCGCTCACGTAGCCGATGAAACCGGTGAAATGGAAATGACATGGTTTAAAGGAATCCAATGGGTTCAAAAAAAATTACCAATTGGGGCAGTGTATATTTTTCTCGGAAAGCCTGCACGCTTTGGAAGTAAATGGAGCATTGCTCACCCTGAAATGGAGCCACTGAGTGCTGCAAATGAACAAAGAAATAACTTTCAACCTGTTTATTCCACCACTGAAAAATTAAGAGCTAGATTTTTGGATTCGAGGGGAATCTCAAAAATTATGGAAGTGCTGGTTCAGGCTTGTTTTCCACATATTAATGAGACGCTCCCTGAGGAGATTCTTCATCAATATCAGTTGATAGGTAAGCAGGAAGCAATCAAACAAATCCATTTCCCAAGTAAATCTGATTTGCTTCACCGAGCCCGTAAACGCTTAAAGTTTGAGGAATTCTTTTTTCTCCAACTTAGGTTGTTGATGCTAAAAGTGACCCGTACGGAAAAATTCAAAGGACAGTCTTTGGGTAACACGGAATTACTAACTGAATTTTACCAAAATCATATTCCTTTCGAACTCACCAATGCACAAAAGAGAGTGATTCGCGAAGCATTTGCAGATATGAAGTCTGGTAAGCAAATGAACAGACTGATCCAAGGAGATGTGGGAAGTGGCAAAACCATGGTTGCTTTTATCTGCAAGTTGATAGCTATCAGTTCAGGAGCTCAGGCTTGTTTGATGGCTCCCACAGAGATTTTGGCAAATCAACATTTCGAGGGTCTCAAAGAGTACGCTGATATGATGGGTTTGGAAATCGAAATCCTAACTGGATCGGTGAAAAAATCAAAGCGAAAAATTATCCATGAAAAACTACTTTCCGGGGAATTGAAAATTCTGATTGGAACTCATGCCTTGCTAGAAGATGTGGTGCAATTCCAAAATCTAGGGCTTGCTATTGTAGATGAACAGCATCGATTTGGAGTGGCTCAGCGAGCAAAGTTATGGGCAAAAAATAAAGAGTTTATTCCGCATGTTCTCGTTATGACTGCAACTCCGATCCCAAGAACTTTGGCGATGACCCTCTATGGAGATTTGGATGTGTCAGTCATCGATGAATTACCAGCTGGGAGGAAACCGATTCAAACCGTGCATCGATACGATAAAGACCGGCTAAAAGTCTTTGGGTTTATCAATGAAGAGATCAAAAAAGGAAGGCAGGTTTATATCGTCTATCCTTTGATCGAAGAGTCTGAAACTTTGGATTTAAAAAATGTCATGGATGGCTTTGAAAGCATTTCAAGAGCTTTTCCCAATTATCCGATCAGCATTGTGAACGGTTCGATGAAAGCAGAAAACAAAGACTATGAAATGCAGCGCTTTGTAAAAGGTGAAACCAAAATCATGGTAGCCACGACGGTCATAGAAGTGGGAGTG
>CBFHWO010000018.1:19423-36152 GCA_965659625.1 uncultured Algoriphagus sp.
GATAGCCGATGTCGATTTGAAACTGCGTGGCCCTGGAGATTTGATGGGGACTCAACAAAGTGGAATTACCGATTTGTTAATAGCAGATTTGAGTAAAGATGCTCCGATTTTGACCTTGGCTCGGGATGCAGCACAACAGTTATTGGCCCAAGATCCGTATTTAGGTTTACCTGAAAATGCCCCAGTCTTGCGTCAGGTGAAGCAACAGAAAAAACATGCGGTGAATTGGAGCAGAATTTCTTAACTATTTTTTCTTGGCGAATAATTTTCCTATTCTCCTGAAAATATCCTTCTCTTTTTCCCAGAAGAAATTAAACTGCCCAAAGAGAAATCCATAGACCAATAAGAATATTTGATAAAGTGGTAAGACAAGCAAGAGATAGAGAAAAGTATTCCAAAAGCCTCCTTTTTCTACTCCAAAGAAATCCAGAATCGGCGCTTTTATAAAAAGAATGGTAAATCCCGTGCAGGCAAAAACCACTAAGACCACCACCACTTGAAAAATACTTTTCAACTGCCACTTGGCTTGAAGTCTATGTAGGAAACCAGGGCGGTCTTTTGGTTTTGACATGCACAAAAGTAATCAGAATGATTCTAAATAAAAGAGCCAGCACAGGGCTGGCTCAAATTTTTACCAGGAAAATACTCCTGAATTCAACTTTTGCAATGCTTCATTTTTATAATTGGCATCCACTAAAAGTGAAACGTTATGTCGACTACCTCCATAGGAAACCATTCTCACTGGAATATCTTCCAATGAATCCATCACTGCTTTGATGACGCCTTTCGTCTCGGAGATTTGATTGCCGACAATACAAACGATTGCCTGATTCCTATCTATTTCCACAGATCCTAGAGTTTCTAACTCAGCTAGAATCTGATCCAAATGACTTAAATCATCAATGGTAACAGATACTGCCACTTCGGAAGTAGTAATCATGTCGATCGGAGTTTTATATTTTTCGAATATTTCAAAAACCCTTCTTAAGAAACCATATGCTAAAAGCATTCTGCTTGATTTAATTTTGATCGCAGTAATCCCATCTTTGGCGGCGATGGCTTTTACACCTGTCGAATCCACTTCTGCTTTGATCAAAGTACCAAGAGCCTCTGGCTCCATCGTATTCAGCAATTTTACAGGAACGTTATACAATTGTGCTGGCCAGATCGAAGCTGGGTGAAGAATTTTCGCTCCGAAATAGGCAAGTTCTGCTGCTTCGTCAAATGACATCTCAGCAATAGGGCGCGTCTTATCAACAATTCTTGGATCATTGTTATGCATCCCATCAATGTCCGTCCAAATCTCACAGGCAGAAGCTTGGATGGCTGCAGCGATGAGAGAAGCTGTATAATCACTTCCTCCACGCTTCAGATTATCTACCTCATTTCTGTGATTTTTGCAGATATAACCTTGAGTTACAAAAATTCTATTCCCATTATGCTCAGCTAATATCGCTTTGAGCTTCTCAGATATTCTTCCCAATTCCGGCTCTGAATTTTCGTCAATACACATAAAATCAAGGGCTGGAAGAAACACCGCAGGGATTTCCAATTCTTCCAAAAGAGTGTAGAAAAGCTTCGTTGAGAGCAATTCTCCTTGAGCCAAAATATCTCTATTAATCGCTTCATTGAAAGAGATTTTTAGAAGAATATTCAAAAACTCAAAATGTTCTTTTATGATTTCTTCTGCTTTGGCGCGAGCTTCTTTTGTCTTAAGCAGCTCCTTATAAAACTCAAGGTAATGTGCATGGAGCACATCAATTCTCTCTTTGGCAAGATTTTTATTGGCAGCTGCTAAAGCTTCGCCGATTCCAACCAGCGCATTGGTTGTTCCTGAAAGTGCAGAAAGAACTACAATACTTGGCTCATCACCTCTTGTGATCAAGTCTTTTACTTGGTGCATTCGCTCAGGGCGCCCCACAGAGGTGCCTCCAAATTTCATGATTTTCATGCGTTATAATAGGTTTTAAATGGTCATCCCGATAGCAATCGGTTGGAATCTCGCATATTTTGTTTTCATCTCCATCTGAGAGACTTGTATTATGCTCGAATTCATAAAGGGTAAATTGTATAGGTTTGATGGCTTTTTAGAACCCCAACATTTTGACAGCTGTAATGGCTGCCTCATCGCCTTTGTTACCATGCTTTCCACCGGCGCGGTCCAACGCTTGCTGCTGGGTATTAGGAGTCAAAACTCCGAAAATAACAGGTTTATTATATTTCAAACTCACATTGGTGATTCCATGTGCGACAGCGTCACATATAAAATCAAAATGCTTTGTTTCACCTTGGATCACACAACCCAGGCAAATCACCGCATCAATGCTCTCTTCTTGAGCGAGCCACTGGGCAGCTAAAGAAAGTTCAAAGGAGCCAGGAACATTTTTTCGGATGATATTTTCTTTTTTTGCTCCGTGTTGAAGCAAGGTTTGAAGGGCTCCAGAATATAATGCCTCCGTCACTTCTTCATTCCATTCAGAAACTATGATTCCAAAAGTCTTGGTGCTGATATCTGTAATATTCTTAGAAGAATGATCACTTAGGCTTTTTAAAGAGGTTGCCATGTTCTAGTTTTTAAAATTTTAAACAAAAAAAGAGTAAGACTTTTGGCCTTACTCTTCTCTAAGTATGCTTTTTTTAAGCAGCATTATTGAGCGGCAAGGCCTTCTAAACGTGCCTTGTGTTTTCGTGCTGATGAAAATTCATAGGATTCGAAATATTTCTCTTCAATTTCTGCATAGGCATCAATTGCATTCTGAATTTGACCTGCTTCTTCATAAGCGATGGCCAATTTTGACAAATACTTTGGAGTAAAGAATTTATTAGGCTCATGAGATGCAGCCTTGCTGAAGTATGAAATAGCTTCATCGTTATTTCCTAACTCTAAGTAAGCATCGCCAATCAAAGCATAAGCTTGACCTTGAATCAAATAATCATCAGAGGAAAACTGCTCTAATTCAGATATTGCTTCTTCAAACTTTCTCTCAGAAAGATAAATAGAACCAATATAGAAATGTGCCAAATTAGCAGCATCAGTTCTTGGATACTCATCTACAATAGATAAAAATCCAGAGTTGATTCCATCGCCGTTCAGCGCAAATTCTGCGGAATCTTGCTCATAATAGTAAACTGCCTGGAACATTTCTGCTTGAGCAGCCTTGTTTTGATTTTGGGTATTGAATTGGAAAAACAGAATTCCACCAATCAAAATAATTGCAGCGGCTAATACGCCTCCCAATACTTTACTGTTTTTCTTTAAAAAAACTTCACCTCTACTCAATCTGTCAGCTATTTCCTCTGGATTCTCCAGAATATCTGATTGATGGTGTTGTGATGCTTTTTTGGATTGTTTCGTTGCCATGATACTCAAATTTCGACCGCAAATATACGCTTTTTATGAATTACACAAAGTCAAATAAAAAAGCCATGAAGCTTTTATAACATCATGGCTTTCTGAAAGATGCTTTTTTTCTAATTATTCCATCACAAATGGATAGTCTTCCTGAACATAAACGTCTTTGAAAGCATCCATTCCATCAGGCAATGGTGATTCTTCGGCGAATTTCACCGCATCAGCCACTTTTTTCTTTACTCGGTCAACAATTTCAGAAATTTCTTCTTCTGTCAATATTTTGTTTTCCTTAATGGTAGCCAATACTTGTTCTACGGGATCACGCTGCTTGTACTCTTCTACCTCTTCTTTTGTTCTATACTTCTGAGGATCTGACATGGAGTGTCCTTTATATCGATAGGTTCTCATCTCCAATAATGTCGGCCCATCCCCTTTTCTCGCTCTCTCAGCTGCTTCAGCAACTGCCTCATGAACAGCCTCCACATTCATACCATCTACTGCAAAAGAAGGCATGTCGTAAGATTCTCCAAGAGTGGACAAATCATCAACGTTAGATGATCTTTTTACAGCTGTCCCCATCGCATAACCATTGTTTTCAATCACAAAGATTACCGGAGTCTTATAAAGCATCGCCAAGTTTAATGCTTCATGAAAAGCTCCCTGACGGACAGCACCATCTCCCATGTAAGTAATACAAAGATTTTTAGTGCCTTGATATTTTTCTGCGAAGCCGATTCCAAGACCCATTGGCACCTGTGCACCTACGATCCCGTGACCTCCCATGAAATTTCTTTCCTTGTCAAAAATGTGCATGGATCCACCTTTGCCTTTGGTAGTTCCTGTTGCTTTACCAAAAAGTTCTGCCATTACAGCTCCAGGGTCAGTTCCAAGACCTAATGGATGTGCATGGCAACGGTAAGCGGTAATCCACTTGTCATCTTTTTCCAATGCAGTAATAGCTCCGGACGCACATGCTTCCTGGCCAATATATAAATGACAGAATCCTCTGATTTTTTGCTGACCATAAAGTTGTCCAGCTTTTTCCTCGAACCTCCTCATTAAGAGCATGCTCTCATACCAATAAGAGTAGGTTTCTTTCGAATATTTTACTTTAGACTTAGTCGCTGTGGTTTTCTTTGCCATATCGTAATGATCAAAATATGCTAATTTAGGCCTCAAATATAATCATCCCGACCTAAAAATCAGGCTGCCACCGAAATAATTCCCCAAACTCATGTATCTCAAGTCGCTGGAGCTCTTACAATTTAAAAATCATGAGAGGACTAAGTTGCAGTTTTCTCCACAGATTAACTGTATCGTCGGATTGAATGGAAGCGGGAAAACAAATGTTTTAGACGGAATTCACTACCTCTCCTTGACAAAAAGTGCTGTTCAATCCAGCGATAGCTTGAACGTTCAGCATGAAAAAGACTTTTTTGCCATCAAAGGTCAGTTCGAACTCGCGGAAAAACCTCTGGAAGTCAGATGTACTGTAGAGCTCGGAAAGAAAAAACTGATCTATCAAAACGGGAAAGCTTTGGACAAAACCTCCGAACATGTAGGTTTGATTCCACTAGTATTAATAGCTCCAGATGATACCGATTTGATCAAAGGCGGAAGTGAAGGAAGAAGAAAGTTTTTTGATGGTTTACTCTCCCAGTTGGATAGAGGATATTTGGATCAACTCATTCGATATCATCATTTTTTAAAACAAAGAAATGCGCTTTTAAAGCAATTTGCAGAAACAGGTCGAAGAGATTTCACCTTATTAGACAACTATGATGATGAATTAATTGCCTTAAGTGCTAAACTTTCATCTAGAAGAAAAGAATTGCTTCAGGAAGTTGCTCCTCTGCTTCAAAGCCACTATGCGGATATTTCCCAAGGACAAGAGCAAGTGAGTATTGTTTATGACTCAGAGGCAATTAGAGAGGATTTCGGAAACTATTTTAAAAGCCTTCGAAAAAAAGACCTGATCACCAAAAACAGTAATGCGGGAATTCATAAAGATGATTTTAACTTCCTAATAGGAGAGCATCCTATCCGTAAGATCGGAAGTCAAGGCCAACAGAAGTCTTTTATTATTTCCCTGAAATTAGCTCAGTTCAAAATCTTCGAAAAAGAAAAAGGGGAGAAACCTCTTTTATTGCTGGATGATATTTTTGACAAGCTGGATGATTTGAGAATTGCCAAAATGATGGAGTTGATCTCTCAGCATACTTTTGGACAAATATTTTTGACAGATGCCAGACCCGAGCGGTCTAAAAAGATTTTGAAAAAACTGGATTCAGAAGTTTCTTTTTTCAGTCTGGAAAAAGGGAAAATAATCTCATAAAAAAAGAGGCCGAAGCCTCTTTCATTTATTTCCACAAATTAGCTGGATATTCTCCCGCATCATGCAATTCTTTAAGTGCTTTGATCACCACTGGCTTATCTTCGGTATAAGTCACTCCAAACCAAACTTTCCCTCCCTTAAGAATCTCAAAGGCTGATTTTCCTGACTGAATCAAATTGTTCGCTACAGTTGGAATATAGAATTCTGATTTAAGATTTTCCATATTGGCTGGAAGAAATTCATTCCACATTGCCTCGATATCCTTGAAAACATCCGCATGAAAACCCCAAAAATTCATGCTTACCGGAGTGTCTTCAGCAATTTCCAAAACTTCATTTTCTCCTCGGCTCAAAATTTTATCGCCTTCTCTTGCAATGGAAGTTCTTTCCACCATCCCGATCAGATGTCCTTTTTCATTGGTAGCACAGACACCACGACTTACCGTTCCATTTTCGGAAAGCACATTTTGAATAGCATATCCTACCATTGCATTTAAGTCAGGTTTTACTTCTGAAGTCAGGAACTTACCGACTTCCACAAATGCCTCTCTTCCATAAAAATCATCTGCATTGATCACCGCAAAAGGTTCATTGATAGCGTCTTTTGCACAAAGAACTGCATGCGCGGTACCGAAAGGTTTTTTACGATCGGCTTGTTTCAGTTCTGCTGGAACAAAGCTGTCCAATGACTGAACCACAAAGTCCACTTTTATTTTGCCTTCCATTTTTGGAAGAAACATCTCTTTCGCTTCTTCAAGGATTTCATTTCTTACAATAAAAACCACTTTGCCAAAATCTGCTTGAATGGCATCATATATGGAATATTCAAGAATAGTTTCTCCACTTGGGCCAAATCCATCTATTTGCTTATTTCCGCCGTAGCGACTTCCCATCCCGGCAGCTAATACTAAAAGTGTTGGTTTCTGATTCATAGTTAATTGGTATTGCGCTCGCAAAATTAATTTTTTATTGGTTGGAGACAAACTTCCTTTTCAATCGTTTCCCCAGGTAGTGGATATTATTATACCCTAATATTCTTTTTAAGGAATAGCTTTTTCAATATTCTGCTTTCAATTAAATCCACTTTTATAAACATTTACATTATTTTCTGAACCAATGGCTATTTTTTCAACCAGCTTTTGATATAGATTTAATTTTTCTGTTACCTTCATGCCAAAATTTCAATAAACCACTAAACCCATTGTGAAATATGAAAAAAATAGAGGCGATTATTCGAACATCTCGATTTGATCAGATCCATGCTTGTATAGCTGGTCTTGGTGTGAAATTCCTCACTTTTTATGAAGTGAAAGGAATGGGCCTTGAGCACGCACGTCAGCAAACCTACCGTGGGGTTGCATATGAACCAGCTTATATCCCAAGAACCAAGTTGGAGATTGTTACTGTAGAAGAATTGGTAGAACCAGTTATCAATTGCATCCTGGCAGAAGGGAAGACAGGGGAGATCGGAGATGGAAAAATCTTTGTTTACGATGTTTTAGATGCTTATCGGATCAGAAACACAGACAAAGGCGAAAACGCACTTTAATTTTCATTTCACTTAAGACTTATCAAACCTATGCAAGAATTATTTACCGTCAATAATCTTTGGATGATGGTGGCCACTACCATGGTTTTCATCATGCATCTAGGATTTGCCAGCTTAGAAGCTGGTTTGACCAGAGCAAAAAATACCGTAAACATCCTTTTCAAAAATACAATCATCCCGGCTATCGGCCTTTTGACCTATGCTTTTGTGGGTTTCAACCTTATGTATCCAGGAGCTGACTTTGCAGGCTCTTTCATTGGATTTGCAGGATTCGGGCTACCACTTCCAGAAGGATGGGATTCCAATAACTATAACGAAGGCTATACTTTCTTCACAGACTTTATTTTCCAGGCAATGTTTGCTGCTACCGCAGCAACAATTGTTTCGGGAGCAGTAGCTGAGCGGGTAAAACTCGGTCCATTCATATTCTTTTCCATTCTTTATGTGGCCATTTGCTATCCAATAGTCGGAATGTGGAAATGGGGCGGAGGATTTTTAAATACTTTAGAAACGCCATTTTATGACTTTGCAGGTTCTACAATCGTCCACTCTGTTGGTGGTTGGGGAGCTTTGATAGGAGCTTATTTATTAGGTCCTAGAATCGGAAAATATACCGAAAAAGGTATGACTGCGATTCCTGGACACAATATCCCGATGGCAACTGCTGGCGTATTCCTACTTTGGTTTGGCTGGTTTGGTTTCAACGGCGGATCAGTTTTAAGTGCAGATCCGGGATTGGTATCCAAAGTTTTTGTTACCACATGTATTGCAGCCGCAGCTGGCGCTTTCGGGGCCTTGATTGTTTCTTATGTGAAATTCAAAACTTACGACATCACTATGGTTCTCAACGGAATTCTGGCAGGTCTAGTAGGAATCACAGCCGGTGCAGATCAAATGGGAGTTGGTGAATCGGCAATCATTGGATTTGTAGGCGGGGGACTGATTGTTTTTGCAGTAGTTTTCTTTGACAAAATCAAAGTGGATGATCCTGTCGGAGCCATTTCTGTCCATCTTGTCGGTGGAATCTGGGGAACGCTTGCAGTGGGTATTTTCGGAAATCTCGCTGGAATGGGACAGTTTGTTTCCCAATTGATCGGAGTAGCAGCTGTAGGCGCTTTCTGTGTAGCTTTCAGCTGGTTGATTTTCTTCACTTTAAAGAAAACCATAGGAATCCGAGTGGATGAAAAAGAAGAAATGGAAGGTTTGGATATTAATGAACACTCTATGAGTGCATATCCTGACTTTACTTTAAAAGATTAAAGAATATTTACTACCACAACCACCAACCAAGAAAAAGCCCCGAACCATATGGATCGGGGCTTTTGAAATTTTAAATAGGTTGAAAATAACGGTTGAGGGTACTTTGATGGACTTTACCGAACATTTCATAACACCATAATTTAAATCCTTCAAGTTCGGTTGGTAAAATAAGTTTTAGGCCTTTCTTCAGTTCTCTTTCAAATAAATAAGCACTGAAGCTAACTTTTTGCAGAATGGTCTTCACATATTCTATCATAGTTTAAAGAGTTTAGGGTTTATTAACTGAAATTAATTAATGGTACGAAAGTATTTATCCATATGTTACGTTAATTAAGGGCTGCTAAAAATAGAATATTCCCTAATTTCGCAACCATGATTAAAACGATCCTTCAAACAACTTTGGTATTTATGTCTTTACTAATTTTTGGTAAAGCATTTGGCCAATCTGTTCAAATAGAGCTGGGTCCTGATGAAATTGGATTGAACGAAACATTTACCATCAAAGTAACATTATCTGACGACAAAATAAAGTCTTACGATCAGTTTCCTGAAATCCCAACTTTTCAAAAGCAAGGCATTTCACAATCATCTTCCATGAACTTAATCAATGGTCAGATGAGCAGTTCGAATAGCATCATCCAATATTATAAGCCTACACGAAAAGGAGAATTCACCCTTCCATCTTTTGATATCCTTATCAATGGAAATGCCTTTTCCTCTGCCGGAAAAACTATTACGGTTGGTGACGCTTCTAGTTCTACCGCCTCTAGGCCACAGGATCCATTTGCAGACTTCTTTGGAAGATCCCCCGCAGAAGAACCAGAATATGTTGAACTGGAAGACGATGCATTCTTCTCTTTGGCAGTAGATAAAGAAGATGTTTATGTAGGAGAAGGATTCAATCTGAGCTTGGCATTCTACATGTCAGAAGCAAATCAGGCCCCATTTCAATTTTATGAACCTGGAAGACAGTTGGATGATATCCTGAAAAAAGTAAAACCAAGCAGCGTCTGGGAAGAAAACTATAACATCACCAATATTGAACCAGAGCAGGTTACGATCAATGGTAAACGCTGGACAAGATATAAGGTATTCGAAGCTACATTTTATCCATTTTCTGAGGGAGAGATTGAAATCCCAAGAATATCCTGGGAAATGATAAAATACCGTGTCGCTAAAAATCCTACTTTCTTTGGTGCAAACAGACAAGAAGATTTTAAAACATTTTATTCCAGTGCCAAAACCATTAAAGTAAATCCTCTTCCACCTCATCCATTGAAAAATGAAGTGAGTGTCGGAGAATACCAGTTACGAGAAAACATCAAGAACATTGAAGTGGAGACAGGCCAAGGATTTGACTATAATCTTGGCATCAGTGGGGTAGGAAACATTAATGCGATACAGCCACCTAAGAGGCTATCAGGATCAAATTTGAATACCTATGATCCAAACGTAAGGCAACAAATAAATCGCGGATATGGTCGGGTTTCCGGCATCAAAGAATTCAATTATTACATCACAATTAATGAGGCAGGAGATATTGATCTTTCTGATTACTTTGAGTGGATTTATTTCGATCCTGCAAGAGAAGTTTATGACACACTGCGCCCAGAGGCAAAAATATCAGTAGCTGGCGAAAGTAAAGTCAATCAAGCCCTTTCAAATCAGAGACTGGGAGGAATCTATGATCGAATTGATGTTGAGGATAACCGGTTTTTAAACGAGCAATATAAATACTATTTTACCACCGCAATCAATGTCATTTTATTGGCATCTGTCATTTTGTTGGCGATTTTGATTATAAGAAAGAAGTAATGGGTAATTCATTTGGAAAGCTATTCAAAATCTCCACATTCGGGGAATCACATGGTGTAGCTTTAGGTGTAGTTTTAGAAGGATGTCCAGCAGGATTAACGATCGACGAAGAAAAAATCCGATTGGAAATGCAGCGTCGGAAACCTGGCCAGTCCAAAATCACTACACAGCGTAAAGAAGAAGATGAGATCGAGATTCTTTCTGGAGTATTTGAAGGAAAGAGTACAGGGACTCCAATAGGAATTGTCATCCGCAATGCCGATCAAAAAAGTAAAGATTATTCTCACATATCAGATAAGTTTCGTCCTTCTCATGCTGATTACACCTATTTCGAAAAATATGGAATTAGGGATTATCGCGGAGGCGGGAGAAGTAGTGCAAGGGAGACTGCTGCTAGAGTAGCTGCCGGAGCAATTGCAAAACAATTATTGAATCATTATGGAGTTTCTCTTCAAGCTTTTGTCACCCAGGTTGGCGATTTGAAATTAGAAAAGCCGTATCAGGAAATGGACCTTAATTTAGCTGAAGAAAATATCATCAGATGTCCAGACCCTGAAATGGCAGATCAAATGATCCAGTTAATTGATTCCGTTAGGCTTGACCGAGATACCATTGGAGGAGTAGTGACATGCGTCATTAAAAACACTCCTGCTGGGATAGGTGAGCCAGTTTTTGATAGGTTACATGCTGAGCTGGGAAAAGCTATGCTTAGTATCAACGCTGTAAAAGGTTTCGAATACGGAAGTGGTTTTGAAGGTATTAAGATGAGAGGCTCTCAGCATAATGATACTTTCGTGAAAGAAGGGGATAAAGTAAAAACCAAGACGAACTTTTCGGGGGGAATTCAAGGTGGTATTTCCAATGGCGAAGACATTTACTTTCGCGTTGCATTCAAACCTGTGGCAACTATCATGCAAGATCAGGAATCATTGAATGAAGCAGGAGAAACTATCACCGTTTCAGGTAAAGGACGCCATGACCCATGTGTAGTCCCAAGAGCTGTACCGATTGTGGAAGCCATGGCAGCATTGGTCATAGCTGATAATATATTATTGGCAAAAAGCAACAAACTTTAAGGTATAACGAAATTCTAGATGTTAAAAAAAATACCCTTACACACACAAATCATTATAGGCCTCGTACTTGGGTTAGTTTTTGGATTGATTGTGATTAAAACAACCATACCAAATTCCTTCACTTTAGATTACATCAAGCCTATAGGTACAATTTTTATCAATTCTCTGAAAATGATAGCCGTGCCTTTAGTCTTAGCCTCTTTGATTGTAGGGGTATCAAACCTAGGCGACATATCTAAACTAAGTCGAATCGGAGGTAAAACTATTGGAACCTATCTTGTTACCACAGTATTAGCTGTATCCATTGGATTGCTATTAGTAAATATATTTGCGCCTGGCAAAAGCCTTCCTGCTGAAACTCGAGAGAACCTTATGAGCCTTTACGAAGGAGATGCTGGTTCAAGAGTGGGGCAAGCAGAAGAATTGCAGAAGCAAAGCCCTTTGCAGCCTTTGGTAGATATAGTACCCCAAAATGTATTTCAAGCCACTACTGATAATGCAGCCATGCTTCAAGTGGTTTTCTTTGCCATCATAGTTGGAATTTCATTACTGCAAATTCAAAAATCAAAAGCCGAACCGGTAATTGCTTTCTTTGATGGAATGAATGATGTTATCATCCAAATTGTCAATTACATCATGCTTATCGCACCATATGGCGTATTTGCTTTGATGGCGTCGCTTATTGTTGAGATTGCAGGTGATAATCCTGATTCAGCAGTTCAACTTTTATTGGCTTTATTAAAATATAGTTTGGTTGTGGTCGGAGGACTTTTAACCATGGTTCTGGTTGTTTACCCTTTAATCTTAATGGCATTTACGAAAGTAAAATACTTAGACTTTTTCAGGGCAATTCGCCCAGCACAATTACTTGCTTTTTCTACCAGTTCTAGCTCAGCAACTTTACCTGTAACCATGAAACAGGTTGAGGAAGAGCTTGGCGTCTCTGAGGAGGTCTCAAGTTTTGTGCTTCCTCTTGGAGCTACGGTAAATATGGACGGAACTAGTCTTTATCAAGGTGTTGCTGCAGTTTTCATTGCCCAAGCCTTGGGAATGGATTTGAGCCTCACACAACAGTTAATGATTGTTCTTACGGCAACTCTAGCTTCTATTGGTTCTGCTGGTGTTCCGGGGGCAGGTTTAATCATGTTGATTATTGTTTTAGAATCAATCGGAGTTCCAGCCGCTGGAATTGCTTTGATTATTGCACCTGATAGAATTTTGGACATGTTTAGAACTGTGGTCAATGTCACAGGAGATGCAACAGTATGTACGATTGTTGCAAGCACCGAAGGGGAATTACCGGATGGATTAATCAGAAAATCAAATCCTCTTACTTCAACCGAGTAAAAGAAAAAACACATAAAAAAGGCTTCTTTAGAGAAGCCTTTTTTATGTGTGATAAAGATTATTTCAAACTACCTATCATTTCTTCTGGTTTCACCCACTCGTCGAATTGCTCGCTGGTCAACAATCCTAATGAAATAGCAGCTTCTCTTAAGCTAGTACCTTCTTTATGTGCTTTTTTAGCGATAGCTGCGGCATTTTCATATCCAATGTGGGGATTGAGTGCGGTAACAAGCATTAAAGAATTTTCCAGATGTCTTTTTATTACTGCTTCGTTTGGACTAATCCCTACTGCGCAATTATCATTGAAAGAAGCGCAAGCATCGCCGATCAATCTTGCAGACTGCAAGAAGTTAGCTGCAATCAAAGGCTTAAATACATTCAACTCAAAATGCCCTGTAGCTCCACCTATGGAGATCGCCACGTCATTTCCCATAACTTGAGCAGCCACCATGGTGATCGCTTCCACTTGGGTTGGATTCACTTTGCCCGGCATGATAGAAGATCCTGGTTCATTTTCTGGAATCAAGATTTCACCAATTCCTGATCTTGGACCTGAAGAAAGCATACGAATGTCATTCGCGATTTTCATTAAACTAACTGCCACTTGTTTTAACGCTCCATGAGTTTCTACCATGGCATCATGTGCAGCCAATGCCTCAAATTTATTTGGGGCGGTTACAAAGGGCTGCTTAGAGAAATCCGCGATTTTTTGTGCAACTAACTCAGAATATCCCTGAGGGGTATTTAAACCAGTACCAACAGCTGTACCACCCAAAGCGAGTTCAGACAAGTGGTCAAGAGTATTTTTAATAGCTCTGATACCATGATCCAATTGAGCAACATAGCCACTGAATTCTTGTCCGAGAGTAAGAGGTGTAGCATCCATGAAGTGGGTACGGCCAATTTTCACAACCTGCTTGAAGGATTGAGCTTTATCATTAAGCGTATCTCTCAATTTTTTAATACCGGGCAATGTAGTTTCTACCACCATTTTATAAGCAGCAATGTGCATGGCAGTTGGATAGGTGTCATTTGATGATTGAGATTTATTCACATCATCGTTGGGATGGATTTTCTTCTTTGAATCCTCCAAAGAACCTCCCAATAAAACATGTGCCCGATAAGCAATGACCTCATTTGAGTTCATGTTTGATTGTGTACCAGAACCAGTTTGCCAAACAACTAACGGGAATTGGTCATCTAGCTTTCCTTCCAAAATCTCATCACAAACCTTTCCAATTATAATTGCTTTGTCATTGTCCAAAACTCCAAGTTCAGCATTTGTAAATGCTGCTGCTTTTTTCAGTATAGCGAATGCCTGAATAATTTCGATTGGCATCCTATTTTTTTCTCCACCAATTTTAAAATTGTTAATGGATCTTTGAGTTTGGGCACCCCAATATTTATCAGCAGGTACCTGGACAGGCCCCATGGTGTCATTTTCGATTCTTATACTCATAGTTTTGGACTTTTGAATTGATTTCGCTCGCTAAATTAAGTTCTGGCTTCTTTTTTCCCTAATAAGCTTTATTAATCCTTAAGCTGGAAATTAATCAGCCGATAAAATACGCTTCTTGAAGCTTTAACTTGTCTATTGAAAAAGTAGATTGCCAGTCCATAATTCAAAATAGCCAAAGCAAAGCAAATTGCCCCATAACCAAAGTTTTGAGCAAAAGCTAAAAAGTAAAATACAAAGCCAACTAAGACGATACTCCAAAAAGCAAGAAAGAAAGTGGCTCCTGGAAATAATTTATATTTCAAAAATATGATGCTTCCTCGAGGTGTTTCCTCCACTTGTCCTAATACTAGTGGCAAAAATGTATTTCCTTTATCTATTACTTTTGAAATCCTAAACCCTTTTTGCCCAACCATCCCATTGAACAGAATCCTTTTATCCCCTCTCGTTCTTTGGTCTAAATAATTAACCTCAGCAGTCACACGGATCAAATGACCCAGTACTTCTTGCTTTGAAAGAGCACTTACCAACGTTTCGCTATGATAGGGTAATAGGTTCACTACTTTTTATTTCACGGCAATACAAGATATTTCCACATTCACATTTTTTGGAAGCTTACTTACTTCAACTGTTTCTCTAGCCGGAGGGTTTACTTTAAAATATTTTGCATAAGCCTCGTTTATGGTGCCGAATTCATCCATGCTTTTTATGAATATTGTACACTTTACTACTTCTGAAAACGAAAAATCGGCTGCTCTTAATACAGCTTCTAAGTTTTTCATTACCGCATGTGTCTCTTCAGTAATATTTTCATTGATCAGCTCCCCTGTTTCTGAATCCAAAGCAATTTGACCGGAAACATATAAGGTATTTCCTGCTAAAACTGCCTGAGAATATGGCCCTATGGGAGCTGGAGCCTCTTTTGTAAAGATGATATTATTTGACATGTTTAGATTTTAGATTACGATATCCTGATTTTAGTTGAATAGAAATATTCTGATAACTGACCATTGCCTACTTTAAACTGATTACTTTTTCTTTGCCTCATTCCAGTAAATATCCATTTCGGCGAGTGTCATATCAGCAAGCTTTTTGCCGGAATCTTTTGCTGCATTTTCTAAATATTGAAATCTTTTGATAAACTTAAGATTTGTCCTTTCCAATGCTTCTTCAGGATTGATATCTATAAACCTAGCATAATTAATGAGTGAGAAAAGCAAATCCCCAAATTCACCTGCTGCTTTTTCTTTGTCAATTTCTGAGTCACTTGCAACATTAAATTCCTCTTTAAATTCTTGCATTTCTTCTTCGACTTTCTCCCAAACCTGATGCTTTTCTTCCCAGTCAAATCCAACACCCCTTGCTTTTTCCTGAATCCTCATTGACTTAATCAAGGCTGGTAGTGATTTTGGCACACCTCCCAATACAGAAACGTTCCCCTTCTCTTTTAGCTTAATTTTTTCCCAATTTTGCTTAACCACCTCCTCATCCTCCGCTTTTGTATCGCTATAGATGTGTGGATGCCTTCTTATCAATTTTTCACACAAGGAATCTATCAAAGTACTTATGTCAAAATCCCCATCTTCAGAACCTATTTTCGCATAAAAGACGATATGAAGTAGGATGTCTCCCAATTCTTTTTTTATTTCCTCCGGACTACCTTGCAAAATCGCATCAGAAAGCTCAAAAGTTTCTTCAATCGTCAAGTGCCTGAGACTCTCCATAGTTTGCTTTTTATCCCAAGGACATTGGGCTCTGAGCTCATCCATTATGGTCAATAATCTATCAAAAGCAGCTAACTGTTGGGCTCTGGTACTCAAATTTGACATAAGAAAGGAAACTAAACAGGAATTGTGGAGGTTTTCGAAGTAAAGCTTTAAATTTGCGCAAATTTATTCGTTATGGCAACAGTATATCTAACCCTTGGTTTCGTAGCCTTGTTTTTCATTTTGATGTCCGTAAGGCTGATTTTCTTGAAAAACGGTGAGTTTAAAGGCACTTGTGCTTCCCAAAATCCTTATTTAAATAAAGACGGTGGAACTTGCAGCTATTGTGGAAAAACCGTAGACTCCGATAGCAGCTGCGGTAATCCCGACAATGAGGTGGATAAAGTAATGGCCAAATTCAAGTAAAAATTAATTCTAAGTACTCTTAGAGCATTCACATTTTTCACAATAAAATTAATTACCATACGTGTCGTTAATCAAATCTATCTCTGGAATCAGAGGGACTATTGGAGGTAAAGTAGGTGAGGGACTTACTCCTTTAGATGTTGTAAAATTCACTTCAGCTTACGGGGCATGGGTATTGGAAAATACCGGAAATCCTAAAATCATCATAGGAAGAGACGCCAGACTTTCAGGGGAAATGATTTCGAAATTGGTTTCTGCTACACTTCAAGGATTAGGGATCAATGTGATAGATTTAGGGTTAAGCACTACCCCGACGGTCGAATACGCAGTTCCTTTAGAAAAAGCCGGTGGCGGTATTATCTTAACTGCAAGTCATAACCCTATCCAGTGGAATGCCTTAAAACTTTT
>CBFHWO010000018.1:36227-64293 GCA_965659625.1 uncultured Algoriphagus sp.
ATTTGCTGAGGTGAAGAAAATTGGGGAGTATACTCAAATCGATGACTACATAGACCGTCATATTCAACACGTGTTGGATTTGGAGCTGGTCGATAAAGAAGCGATCGCTGCGCGTAATTTTAAAATCGTAGTAGATGCAGTGAATTCTACAGGAGGTATTGCCGTACCAAAACTTCTACGAGCTTTGGGGGTGACCGAAATTGAGGAAATGTATTGTACTCCTGACGGTCATTTTCCACATAACCCAGAACCACTTCCAGAAAACTTGAGGGACATTTCCCAAAAACTAGAGAAAGGAAGTTTTGACCTGGGAATTGTAGTAGATCCTGATGTAGACCGGCTAGCTTTTATTAATGAGGATGGCTCCGCATTTGGCGAAGAATATACCTTGGTGGCAGTAGCTGATTATATCTTGACCAATACCAAAGGAAATACCGTCTCCAACTTAAGCTCTACTAGAGCTCTTAGAGATGTCACAGAAAAACATGGAGGTACTTATACAGCCTCAGCAGTTGGTGAGGTGAATGTCGTCAATCAAATGAAAGCTGTAAACGCAGTGATCGGAGGAGAAGGAAATGGGGGAATCATTTACCCTTCCTCGCACTACGGCAGAGACGCTTTAGTCGGCATTGGTCTATTCCTAACTCACCTTGCAAATTTCGGAAAAACAATCTCTAGACTTAGAGCTAGCTATCCGAACTATTATATTTCAAAAAATAAGATAGAACTCACTCCAGAAATTGATGTTGACAACATCTTATTAGAAATAAAAAAGAAATATAAAAAACAGCCCATCAATGACATCGACGGAGTAAAAATAGAATTTGAGAAAGAATGGGTACATTTGCGAAAGTCTAATACTGAGCCTATTATCCGGATTTATTCA
Organism: uncultured Algoriphagus sp.; assembly: GCA_965659625.1. GTDB lineage: Bacteria > Bacteroidota > Bacteroidia > Cytophagales > Cyclobacteriaceae > Algoriphagus. Next base: position 37,114 of record CBFHWO010000018.1, read on the forward strand.
GAATCTGAGTCAGAAGCCACGGCTGAACATCTAGCAAAAAAGATCATACAGGATATTAAGGAAATTGTCAGCGAATCACTCTCTTAACAATTCTTGATTAGAATATTTGACCCAAGTAAAAAGTAAGATGAAAGTATATTTAGATAATGCAGCTACCACTGCAATGGATGACAGAGTGATAGAAGCGATGCTGCCGTTCATGAGATCTCATTATGGAAACCCTTCTTCAGTTCATAGCCAAGGCAGAGAAGTACGTACAGCCATAGAAAGAGCAAGAAAAAAAGTAGCCGAATTACTGAATGCAACTCCATCTGAAATTTTCTTTACTTCTGGAGGTACAGAAGCGGACAATACGGCTATAGTTTGTGGAATTGAAAGCCATAATATCAAGCATGCTATTACATCTCCATTGGAGCATCATGCCGTATTGCATACCTTAGAAGTTTGCGAGAAGAAGGGCCATATCAAACTAAGTATTCTAAATGTCAATGAAAAAGGGGAGATTGATTTTGATCAATTTGAAGAATTGCTTAAAGCAAACCCAAATTCCTTAGTTTCCTTAATGCATGCTAACAATGAAATTGGGAATCTCAATGATTTGACAAAGATTGGAAAACTATGTCAGGAATATGGGGCATTCTTTCATTCTGACACGGTACAAACAATGGGACATTATGTACATGACCTTAAATCACTTCCAGTAGATTCAATAGTGGCGGGAGGTCATAAATTCCATGGACCTAAAGGATCTGGGTTTTTATATGTTAAGAAAGACAAAAAAATCCACCCATTTATTCATGGTGGTGCACAAGAAAGAAATATGCGCGGCGGGACAGAAAATGTGATAGGCATCATTGGAATTACCAAAGCACTTGAGCTTGCTTATTCCGAAATGGAAGGTCATCAAAAACATGTTGTTTCGTTAAAAAATCACTTTATAAAAAGCTTATCTGAAGCAATTCCTGAGATTTTATTTAATGGACTATCCAGCGATTTGGATAAAAGCTTATACACCGTTTTGAATGTGAGTTTACCTCCTTCGGAAGCAAATAGAGGAATGTTACTTTTTAATTTGGATTTGGAAGGAATTTCAGCTTCTGGAGGATCAGCATGTAGTTCTGGCGCTACAGTTGGCTCTCATGTTTTGAGGGCTTTAAACCATAAACCTGAAAGGGATGCAATAAGATTTTCCTTTAGTCGATTCAATACCATTGAAGAAATAGACTATACGATCTTAAAATTAAAAGAACTGTATACCGTTGAGGCTTAAATAAAAAAAAATTAATATGCCCCCATTAAGTTGAAAACTTAATGGGGGCATTTTTTTATTAATTAGAATTCTGAGCAGGCTTATAACCCAAAGAATAGGGAGTCCAGATTTCATAAATTGGATTTCCTGTAGAACTATTGCCTGAATGGTGCCATTCACCATCAATAACTTCAAAATCAAACCCCAGACTAGCACCAACTCGATTATCATCTCTTGAGAAAAACGTAATATTCTCAACATATTTACCATTCTCGGCAGTATAGGTGCCTCCACCGGAACCTGAAAATTCTTTTGTTTCAGAATTAAAAGCTACCCATTGAAACCGACCACCTCCAAGAATTTTGATTGTTCTTCTGGCCCCTGGAGTTGATCTAGAAATCTCACCATCTCTTTTTCTCCCTGTTATTACCCAATTGCCTGTTAAAGCATCCTCTCTTTCAGGTAATTTTTCCCAAATCTCAACTAGCATTCTTCCGTTTATTTCAGAAGAAATAACCATTTTCCCATTGGTCAGATCCAATTTGAATTTATTTGTCGTTCCAACTTGAGAAGGGTCAAGCGTAAAAAAGTCTAACGTCTCATAATAATATCCATCACGGAATTCAATAGGGCCCCCACCAGCACCAATAAAGTGATTGTCTGAAATTTTCTTGGCTCCAAATGCGAAATAATTATCCTGATAAATTTTCACATATTCCTCTTCTGTAATTTCTTTCCCATTTTGATGTGTCATTTTCCAAGCGCCTTCTAGGTCTTGGCCTTGAACCCAGCCATAAATTAAGAATAATGGAAGCAAAGCAAATTTTTTCATGTCTTTGAAGGGTTAAAAATTTCTTTATTTTGAAATTCAGTAAGAATCAGCAGAAAACCAATCATTTGTCTGCTAATTCTAGCGAATATCAATGAAAAAATCTCAACTAACATGAAAAAGTATACTCTTGGCTCCTCCAAAGATGGAATTATAGGGACTATCCCAGAAAATTCTATTAAGAAAGTTTTGGTAGGAGATAAAAAAATAGCAGTGACTAGAATTGGATTAAACTTTTATGCATTTCAATCATTTTGTCCGCATCGAGGTGCCTCTCTTATAGAAGGTAGCATCAATTCATCCAAAGAAATTATTTGTCCATTACACCAGTATAGATTTGATATGAAGACAGGTAAAGTAAAAGCTGGATCCTGTGCAGATCTTGAAATTTACCCTACTACTTTAACAGACAATGGGCTAGAAATCACCATGCCTTAATGCAGCTTCGAGCCATTTGGAACATGTTTATCCACACCCGCTAAAATTATTCCTCCTTCTTTTGACATAAACCCAGTAACTAAAACTTCAGACATAAAATTTGCAATTTGTCGAGGAGCAAAATTACAAACGCAGATCACTTGCCTGCCTATTAAGTCTTCAAGAGAATAGTTTACAGTAATTTGAGCGGATGATTTTTTTACTCCTATTTCTTCACCGAAATCAATCCAAATTTTATAGGATGGATTATGTGCTTTTTCAAAAACTTCTGATTGTATAATAGTACCAACTCTTAATTCAATTTTGTCGAAATCTTTAAAGTCAATCGTTTGCATAGACAATTTTTTTTCTATTTTTGAGAACCTTTTCCAATTTCTCTAGTTAACTTAGTAAGTATGAAATTTTATAAATGTTCATGAACTCTTCAACACATTTTAAAAAACTCAGTTTAACCGCATTTACAATGATATTCTTATGCTTTTGGGCAGGAGAATCATTTGGACAAGGTGAGCAAGAAAAAGGGGAATTAGAAAATGTGAAACATACAGAAAAGCCAATTTCTGAGAATCAGATTCAAAATTCTGATCAAAATTCTTCTAAAATTCTTCCTTCAAAAGTTTTGACGAATCCCACAAATAAAATTGCTGTTAAAAGAGACTTACCTGCCGGTGGAATCGATAAAGAAATTAAAAAAGAGGAAGTTTCTCCTTCTACCCTTTCATTTAATATCTTTCTTTACATCGTTGACAAATTCAAAGCAGATTAAAATTTCAAATCCTACAATTTTATAAGAGGCGCAAGCCTTTTTTTTTGTCTAAAAATAAACTAGCTTTTTGATATAAATGTCTCTAAGTCGCTCAGCTTTAACATCCCCTCATAATAAGCTCTACCAAAGACTACAGCTCCTAATCCTAAATCTCTTAACTTTTTAAAATCCTCAATATTTCTAACTCCACCGCTTGCTGCAATACTTAGGTTTGGGAATTTCTTCACTAAATCATCATATAGCTCGAAATTAGGTCCCTGCATTACTCCATCTCTTGTTACATCTGAACACTTCAGAAACTTTAATCCTCTTTCATAAAAAAACTCAATATGATCATATAAATCAATTTCCGTTTTCTTCAACCAACCTTTGATTTTTATCTTGTGATCTTCTGGATTTGTATCTGCAGCTAGGTTTATTTTCTCACGTCCATAAGATAAAATAAACTGACTAAACCTTTCTGGGTAATTTGCTGCCGCAGAAGCAATAGTCACTGTTTGTGCTCCAAACTCGAAACTCTTAATAACATCACCATCCGTGGTAATTCCTCCTGTAAAGTCCACTTTAAGCTTTGTATATCCTGAAATTGCTTCAAGAATATGGTAATTTTTAGGTTCCCCTCTTCTGGCACCATCCAAATCTACTAAGTGAAGTCTTTTTATTCCAATAGATTCAAATTGTTGGGCAATTTCTAAAGGGTTATTAGAAATTGCTTCCTCAGTGGCAAAATCACCTCTTTTCAAGCGAACGCATTTGCCATTTATTAACCAAATCGATGGAATTATTTCAAACATGTGATAAGTTAGTAGGTTTTTAAGAGCTATTTTTCAATAAAATTTTCCATAAAGATAACACAGAAGACGTAATCATATCTTGATGTAAATGAAAACTAGTGAAAATTCATTCTCAATTCATCATAAAATGAAAAATATCAATTGCTACTGGACCTTTAAACGAGCAATTTTCCCATTTGATCCAGAAGCCCAAATCACTTCTTCAGTATGTCCAAGTTTCACCGCATGAAATCCTTCCGTAGAAAATTTCTGCCAGCTTACACCTCCATCATTTGAGAAATCGGAACCAGTAGGCCCTACAGCGATCAACCAATGAAACCTTGGAAAATAAACAACTCCTGATCTATACCCTTTAGGAGCTGAGTTAGGGACACGCCAAGTCTCATTTGACACATTAAAAGAGGCAGCAATAGAAGTCGTATCCTCCATGTTGATATAATCTCCCCCAACCAAAAAAACTTCTTCATCTCCTATTCTTGTCACAGAAAAAATACCTTTTGATGGTTCCCCTTGTATAAAAGGCGAATTCCATTTCTTCCAGGTTTTTCCGTAATCATGCGAATAATGCAAATTGGCTTCTGTACCACCACTTCCTAACCAAAGATGTGGCCCATCAGAAATTAATGAAGTAGCACTAGCTGCAAAGCCTGCTTCTCCCTCTTTTGCCTCCGGCAAATTGGCTAAAGAATGCCAAGTTTCCCCACCGTTCTCAGTTTGTAAAATCATCCATTTCCCTCCAATGGGATCTCCTATAACATAGCCTCTATCGGAATCTGAAAATGTAATGCCATCCAAAAAGGCCGCTTCTACTTCTTGATGTTTCAATTGCCAAGAAGCTCCTCCGTCATTTGTTTTATAGATCACTGCAGGCTGTCCTGCTGAAACTGCCAAAGCCTGTAAGGCATTGAATGCATGGATAGATCTAAAATCTACGGTATCAAGCCCTGCTATGACCCCATGATCCCAAGATAAACCACCATCGGTAGTTCTCAACCAAATACCTCCGCTGCCAGTTGCCCAAGCAATTTCGTCTGTAACCGGAGAAAGCCCCCTAAGAGAGGCTTTCACAGGTACTTTAAATAGTTCCCAACCCACTGGGCTTTCGGGGATTTTAGATTCTTTTACCTGACAGGAAAATACTATTCCAAAAGATAAAATGAATAAGATTTTTCGCATCTGCGATATTAAGATATATCTACCTTTCTATAAGCTTCAATCAATGCTTTTTCTCCGTCTTCTCCCGGATTGGCATTTCCATGTTCCATTCCACAAATACCTTTGAACCCTTTTTCGTTTATGAATTTGAAAACATTCCCATAATTTATTTCTCCGGTCCCTGGCTCTTTTCTACCTGGATTGTCCCCAATTTGGATGTATGCGATTTCATCCCAGGTCTTTTGCATTGTTGCTATTAAATTCCCTTCGTTTCGTTGCATATGATAGATATCATAAAGGATTTTACAAGCTGGGCTATCCACAGCCTTACAAATCATATAAGATTGGTCAGCATGTCTTAAAAACAAGTCAGGGTTATCGCTCAATGGTTCCATAACCATTACCAAACCATGTGGTTCAAAAATCTCAGCTGCCCTTTTATACGCTTCAATAACATTTGCAGTCTGTATACCCATTGGAAGATTTCTTTCGAAATATCCAGGAACAACAGTCATCCATTTTGCATTGACACGCTTAGCTACTTCAACTGACTTTTGACATGTTGCAAGAAAATTATCCATAAACTCTTGCTTACCTGATGTTAAAGAAACCTTCCAGTTTTCACCGCCATCAATCACAAATACCCCCATTCTCATCCCTAAAGACTCCATCGTATTGGCAATTAGGGTTTGGTCTTCTACAGACCTCCCAAGCATTCCATTGTCTTCCAATGATCGGAATCCTTGATCTGCCATAAATTTCAATTCATTCACAAATCCACCTGGCGCCGAATTTCGAAACATTCCAAAATGAGGTGCAAAATCCATATTAAAGGTAGGTTCCGCTTTGCGATTACTCGATGCAAATGATGGAATCACTGCACCAGATGCCAGAGTTAATGCAGAACCACTTAGCCCAAGGTTTTTTAAAAATTTTCTTCTTTCCATGAGTTAGACTGTTTTAGTTTTTCCTGGAATAGCATGAGGATAGAATCCATCAGGATTAGGAACTAGCTTTGGCGTAGCGTCCCAAGCCAATGTGTCTGGAAATAAGCTGATATCTGAATTGATTGCTTCATCCATGGTAATCACTTTACCGGAATAGGTTGCATACCTCCCCAAAATTGATGTCATGGTACTTCTGGCACCATTTTCAGCATCTGCAAACTTATACTCACCATTCACTAGTGCAGCCCAAAGCTCGTTGTGCTCTTGCTGGTAAGGATTAACATTATTTTCTCTATCATGCTCGTAAAGTTTATTCCCAGAATAATCAGTGAGCACCCCATGGTTTCCTGCACTTAGATAAGCTGTTCCTTTTGTTCCTTGAAATGTCTCATCAACTCGATTTGCAGCTCCCGGAAAGTGTCGGCATTCACTGTGGATCACAGTTCCATCTTCGTAAGTAAACTGAACTGTGTGATGATCGAAAATTTCACCAAACTCTTTTCCAGTCCTTACCATTCTGCCGCCAGTACCTTCTGCTTTTACTGGATATCCTTTTTTCACCCAATTGGCAACATCTATGTTGTGTACGTGCTGTTCAGTGATATGGTCTCCGCATAACCAGTTGAAATAATACCAATTTCTCATCTGGTATTCCATTTCAGTTTGTTCCGGTTTACGTGGCCTTACCCATACACCTCCATCATTCCAATAAACTTGACCGCCAACAATATCTCCAATTTCTCCAGCATGGATTTTGGCTATTGTTTTTCTATAATTATCCTGATAGTGTCTCTGTAAACCAACTACTACATTCAACTTTTTAGCTTTTGCTTCTTCTGCAGCTTTCAAAACCTTACGTATTCCGACTGCATCAGTAGCGACTGGCTTCTCCATAAAGATCTGCTTTCCCTGCTTCACAGCTTCTGCGAAATGGTCAGGTCTAAAGCCAGGAGGTGTTGCCAAAATAACCACATCAGCCGCTGCAATTGCATGTTTGTACGCATCAAAACCTACAAACTTTCTATCCTCAGAGACATCCACCTTTTCAGCACCATATTTATCTAAGATTGGCTTCAAACTTCCATCCAATCTATCTCTAAAAGCATCGGCCATTGCCACTAATTTAATGGGATGACCGGTTTCCATCGCTTGGAAAACAGCTCCTGTACCTCTTCCACCGCAACCGATGACCGCAAGTTTCAGATGAGTTTCCGGAGCGGCATAGGCTCCAGGTACAATGAAAGAATTGGCGGCAAGTACCCCACCAGTAGCGAGCGCCGAAGTTTTAATAAAGTCTCTTCTTGTGTTTTTCATAGTTCTGTCATTTTAGGGTTTAATAGTCCGCAATAGGTGCCGCGGTATAATATGCTTTAATTTCTTCAGGACTTGGAGGATTAAGTGGGCGAAGCAATCTTAGACCAATAAACGGGGCTTCTGGAAACCACCATTGGCTCTTTGGTATCTGAGGATCTAATTGTTTCCATTTTGGATCATTTACAAATCTTTTTGAAGAACTGATCTCCTCAGCCGGAGTTTTGAAACTACCACCTCTAACTATTCTTGGATACAGTGATTCTGCAGGATTGACCGGATTCCTGGCAGGGGAATTTTTATAGAATTCAGGATCATATTGATCCGCGGTCCACTCCAAGACATTCCCATAAATATCATAAAGTCCCCAAGGGCTAGACTTCTTTTTTCCCACCATTTGTGTCATGCCTTCACTATTTTCATTTGTCCATGCATACTCTTCTAGTTCAGCTGGATCATCACCGAAAAAATAGGTGGTCTTGGATCCTGCACGAGCAGCATATTCCCATTCTGCTTCCGTCGGTAGCCTATAAAATATCCCGGTTTTCAGATAAAGCCAATGGCAATATTGAATTGCTCCATATTGTGTCATTCCTATAGCCGGCTTATGTTCCTTTCCCATACCAAAGGTCATGTCCAAATAAGGTAAACTTGGTCGCGTTAGACCATCAACTATTTCACCAATCGGCTCTTCAGAAATAGCCAATTCATAATTTTTATCTAAAAATAATTCAAAAGCATCCCAAGTAACTTCATGCGTTCCCATCCAAAATGGATCAATGGTCACTTTATGAACAGGTTTTTCATCAGAATTAGGGCTTGATGAAGATCCCATTTCAAACGTTCCCCCTTCGATTGGAGTCATGTCAAATGTGACAGGAGTCCCAGGAATTTTTTGACTATACGATTCAAATAATGGCTTTTCATTTATATAAAATGCGAAAATGCCAATCATTAAAATCGAAGCAAGTACTCTTTTCATTTTAATCGTAATAGGTAAATTATTAAGTAAATTAATCAGTATATATTAAATAATATTTAATGTTTTGACGAAAGGAAAGAATAGGTCAAAACACCCCTGTCTTTTACAAGAAAAAACAATTTATTATCGATAATTTGAACATTTCTAACATTTCCTTTTACTGAAATACCAGAGTCAACTTTGTTCTGAAAAGTAAAATCCCCTTCCCCATTCCCCAGAAATACCATAACGTGGTTTGCATCATACTTTCCATATCTGAGTTTTGTTTCATTCATATTACCTGCTAAAACAAGGTCTTTATTCCCATCTCCATTTAAATCTTTAAAAACACTCGAAAACACTGGGGAAAATTGAGCTTGAAGCGGCAAATTTTTCTCTTCAAACTTCCCATTTGGTTTTTTAATAAACAGCGTAGTTTCTAGTCGGTTTATGTAGACTTTTTTCGCTCCTTCACGCTCTTCTGAAGTAAAAATATCATCCGTCTTTACGGAAGCAAAAGACTTAAAGTCCAAGTATCTTTTCTTAAGAAAGTTTACCTGTCCCAATAATTCATCCCGACTGATGGTTGGGTATCTTTCTGACCCTATGTAAGAACTCAAAATAGCGTCAATAGATCCATTATTGTCAAAGTCCTTATATAGTAATTCTGCTGGCTGCTCATCAGACGCTTTCAACTGGGAGTTTAAACCCAAATTTCCTGCTAAAATATCCAAGTTTCCATCGTTATCGAAATCGTCTATAGTCAGATTATACCAGAAGCCAATTTCCATTTGATCAAAGTAATTAGAAGTAACATCTTTCAATTTCCCAACTTCATTTCTAAAAATCTGAATTGCCATTGCTTCACCAGCAACTATCAACTCTTCAATACCGTCCCCATCTAAATCAGCGACTTTGGCATCAGTTACCATTCCTAAAGTTTTTAGTTCGATTGCCACTTCTTCTGTCTGATCAGAAAATTTACCCTGTCCATTATTTATCCAAATCCTTGAGCCAGGTGATAATGGGTACTGGCCTGGCACAACCCTACCTCCTACAAATAGGTCCAAAAAACCATCACCATTGAAATCATGTGCCAAAACTGAACCAGTGGAGAAGAATTCAGTTGGCAAAGCATTGTTAGCAAACGTGAAATTTCCTTTTCCATCATTTATATAAAGTCGATCAGCTAGTCTGACGTCATTCTCCGTAAAATCATAAACTCCACCACTGCTGACATAAAGATCTAAATAACCGTCGCCATTTGCATCAAAAGAAATAGCATCAGAATCTTCAGAAGAACTGGCGTCATGAAAAGCAGTGGAATCAACAATTGAAAAATTGCCTGTAGAATTTTGAAAATAAAGTCTTCCGCTTATTCCAACTCCTCCTCCAACAAACAAATCTTCCTTTCCATCTCCATTAAAATCTTGAGCTACAAAAGCTTTTCCATTCCCGGAAAGAGAATTTGTCAACAAGGGCTGGCGTTTGAAATCATTTACATATTTTCCTTCCGAAATGGAGATTGTCTTTGACGCTTTAAATAACGTGTTTGGGGAAGGTGCTGTGACGTTAGAGGGTTTGATACTTTCAGCTTGATGAAGCTCTAATTCTTGATTCGCCTGAATATTATTCTGTCTGGTTTGTCTCTGATCGGGCCAGGTGACGACCAAAGAATCAAGTTGATTTACTTGTCCCAATCCAAAATGTAAAATCGGTGATACAGAAGATTGGAATCCTCTATGGACATTCTGCTCGAGAAATTGAGTTTGCCCTTGGTAATAAAGTATCACTGAGGCACCCAACGCTAGTGTGTTTTTGGTGTCTCCAATCAACTTCAACTTCAAATAATTATTTTGATTTTGTTCAATAGATTGGTTTTGATAAATGAAAGCTTTCGAATTGATATTATTGACTACTAGATCTAAGTCTCCATCATTGTCGAGATCAGAATAAGCAACTCCATTACTATTAGCAGATTGATTGAGCCCCCAATCCACGGTAACGTTTTCAAAAGTTAAGTCTTTGTTATTCTTATAAATATAATTTGTCAGGTTGGAGGAAGGCATATTTTTCACCATGTTCAAAAGATCTTCCCTTTTTAATTTACCACCAGAAGTTTGCACATAATTATCCATGTATTTGAGAAAATCCATGTTATTGTAATCTCTCAAATAACCATTGCTTACGAATAGGTCTTTCCAACCGTCGTTATCAAAATCAGCAAACAAAGAGGCCCAACTCCAATCTGTATTTGATATTCCTGCGACTTGGCCGATTTCGTAAAAAGTACCATCTCCATTATTCAAATGGAGCATATTTCGCATGTATTGATGGTGAAATCCTTTTTTTACATTTAGGTCAAATATTTCATAATTATCCGGTGCCAAAAGTAATTTTTGCCTTTCGTTTCCCTCAGGCATCATATCCAAAGTCATGATATCGACAAGACCATCGTTATTGATATCTGCAATATCATTTCCCATAGAAAAATTAGAAACGTGATCGATCATCTCAAGAATCTGATCTTTAAAAGTCCCATCTTTTTGATTGATGTAGAGGTAATCAGGAATCGTATAATCATTGCCTATATAGATATCCGGCCAACCATCTCCATTGATGTCAGAAATGGCCAAACCTAATCCATAAGACAAGCTAGAACTGGATATCCCGGCTTCTTGGGTGATTTCAACAAACTTTCCATCTCGGTTTTCAAAAAGCTGAGGTCCAGCTTCATGCTTCTCTTTAAGAGCGGATTTTGTAACTGCTACATCCAATATTTGTGTGGACTTCGTGTTATGGTTTAATAGGAAAAGGTCAAGATCTCCATCCCTATCAAAGTCAAAAAAGCTTGCTGAAGTACTCGGAGAGCCTGAAGCAATCCCATAATCTTCTGCCATTTCTCTAAACAAGGGGATACCATTTTCATCGTTTCCTTGATTTACAAACAGCTGATTTTTCCGTTTTTCTGGAATCAAATTACCAGAATAGCACAAATATATATCAAGTTGATTATCTCCGTTAATGTCAACTAAAGTCACTCCCGTTTTCCATGGACCAGGTCTGCCTTCTGTCCCTGATACGTTGGAAATTTCTTGAAACTGTAAAGACCCTTTATTTAAATAGAGCTGATTTCCAGATACATTGGCTGAAAAGTAAATATCTTCTAAGCCATCCCCATTCAAATCTCCCACAGCCACACCTCCACCATTATAGAGGTATTCATACATCAGGACATTTAAGTTAAGGGACTCATTCAGCGTATTCTGAAAATTAACTCCTGAATCCTTCGGGTCAATTAGTTTAAAAAGAGAAGGTTCTCTTGGTTGTTCTATTTTATTGACTTGAGGATCATTAGAACAAGAAAAAAAAATTGAGAGAATAATTAGGGTAATACTGGGTAATAATTTTTTCATAATAAAATAAAGATCCGAGCCACCTAATATTGGGCGGCTCGGAAATTTAAGAAACTTATTCGTATCCTGGATTCTGGATCAAAAGGGTGTTTCTATTCAATTCATCCCTAAGAATAGGTGTAAAATAGATTTTATCCAACCAAGTCCTATTTTCTTTTCCTGGATCGATAAGTAGTACTTTATATACATAGTTGTACATTTCTGGATCGTATCTGTAAACAGGGACTGTTGCACCTGGCTTTAAGGTACCGACTATATTAATGATATTCGCTTTACGACCTAAGGTTTCCTCAGCGATCATCCAACGACGAGTATCATGGTATCTCTGCTCCTCATAAGCCATCTCAATACGTCTCTCATTTCTATAAGCTTCGACAAGCTCCTGACCAGTTGCAGAGATAGCAGGTTGACCTACTCGGTAACGAATTTGATTTAACCATGCTTTAGCTTCATCTTCTTGACCAAGTTCTATAGAAGCTTCAACATAATTCAATACAGCTTCTGTGTATCTTAAGATTGGCCATGGAACTTCTTGCCAAGTGTTTTGATCTACAATTGCTGGATCTGGATCAACGAATTTTCGAACATAATATCCTGTATAGCTACCATTCCAATCCTCTATAGAACTATTTCTAGTATCCAATCCGAAATGAGTCACTTTAGCTCCTGAAGCATCTGTTACTTCATAAGTTCCAGTTTGAATCTGTCCCAAAGGATCCTTTGGCTGATTTGCAGAAGATCTTGGCTTCCACTGGGCTCCATCATAAAGGATAGAAGCATAGAAACGAGCATCACGGTTTGCATATGGGTCAGCAGCATGGTCAGGATTATTCCAATCAAACTTAGAACCGTCCATCATTTCATAATCGTCTACCAATAATTGAACAGGACTATTTCCAGCCCAGTTGTTATAGCCATTAGGACCATTGAACAAACCTTGACGTCCACCATTTTCTTGTTTTAAGTTGATGAAATACCTGGCCATAATCAATTCCCTTTCACCACCATTTCTGGAAAGAGAGTTATTGATATAGTTTTGAATCCCCTCTTCATGGGATACTGGCTCAGAAAGTCCATATAAGTTACCTGAAGCTTTATCGAGAACTGCTTTGGCAGCAGCTTGAGCTTGTTGCCATCTTTGATTTCTATCTCCGCTTGGATAAGCTAACAAATCTAAATCTGAGAAACCTGCAAGAAGTGAAGATTTGGATGAAGCCGTTGGGCCGTCATGGAGATCACTTGCTGCATAAAGCAATATTCTAGATTTCAAGGCCAAAGCTGCTAATTCAGAAGCTCTACCAGCTGCCATTGATCTTCCAGCTAATAAAGAAGCTGAATCATCAAGGTCAGTAACTATGAAATTAACAGTTTCTTCCCAAGTATTTCTTGGAGCCTCATAAGATTCTTCTCCTAGTTCATAAGGTCTGTCTACGATTGGAACCCCACCATAATATCTTGCAAGTTGCTGATAGTAATACGCTCTCATAAACTTGGCTTCGCCCATCAATCTGTCTACGATACCTCCATCATTTGCAAATTGGGGCTCTGAAAGTTCGTCAATCGCAATATTAGCTCTTCTGATGTAGCTATACATATTCGCCCAGAAGATGGTATTATTTACCCATCCGTCATCAGCCGAGTTAGTTCTCGCTTCTGTAATAGTAGTAATCCCTCTACCTGGGTGAGTGAAAATAGCTTCATCTGTCAAAGATGCAAGCATTTGCTCATCAAATCCACCGTTTCCGAATCCCTGGTAAATCCCAGTTACAAAAGCTTCTGCTAGTGCCGGATCAGACCATACCGCAGACTGAGATACTTCCCCAAGAGGGTCAGTATTCAGGAAATCATTATCACAGCTCAGCATGGTAAAACATACCGTCAAAGCCACTATTAAATGTTTTATATTTTTTTTCATGTTGTCAAGTTTTTAAAATGAAACAGAAATACCTGTGTTGATTACCCTAGCTTGAGGATAATACTGTCCTAATGAATTATCTGATTCTGGATCATATACTTTGTTCTTACTCCATGTAAGTAGGTTCAACCCGTTCAAATAAATTCTCGCATTTTTCACACCGATTTTCTCAGTAAGACTTGCTGGAATGTTGTAACCAATCTCTACGTTCTTTAATCTGATGTAATCAGAACTTCTAAACCAGTAGGTATTTCCTCCAGACCAATATTGATCAGATCTGTTTGCAATTCTTGGATCTGTGCTACTTGGATTATCTATAGTCCATCTATCATCATAGATATCTGAAAGGTAGTTACCTATATTCCCAGATTCACCCGCACTGATAAACTGTCTTGCACCAGCTGCTCCCTGGAACAAAATGGCCAAGTCAAAGCCTTTGAAATTTGCATTCAAGTTAACACCACCTTGAAATAAAGGGATATTATTATTATCCAATCGGACTCTATCATCAGGAGTGATTTTACCATCACCATTGTGATCTTGATACTTCATATCACCTGGTCTCAGATTACCAGTAATAGCTGAATAATCAAGTGTTTCTGCATCGATAGATTGTTGATCTGGGAAAACACCATCGTACTTATATACTAGAAAAGTGTTAATTGGTCTTCCTGTGGACTGCTGCCATTCAGGTGCTCCTGGAGATTCGTCCCAGAACAAAATACTGTTCTTAGCATAACCACCGTTTACGCTTGCTGAGTATTGGAATTCACCTTTACCACCTCTAATTCCAAGATTCAAGTCAAATCCTTTGTTTTCTACCTCTCCTATGTTTTCTGCAGGAAGGTTAAGCCCTGTAGATTGTGGCACTGAAGCATTTCTCTGCCATAGGATATTCGTACGCTTGTTGTAAAACAAATCAAATTCGAAGAAGACTTTACCTTGTAAAAACTGGCCTTCAAAACCTAAGTTAGAGTTGTTTGCAACTTCCCAAGTAATATTATTATTAGGCACTCTAGTTTCAAAAAGAGTTTTAGTCTCAGTTCCACCTATGATATAAGAGCTAAATCCATAAGTAGATAAGAATTGGTATTCACCAATCTGGTCATTTCCTAACTGACCCCAAGAGCCTCTCACCTTGAAGAAATCAAATGTTCCACCAAGTGAGTTTTTCCAGAAGTTTTCTTCAGAAACCACCCAACCTAACATAACACCTGGGAAAAACCCAAATCTAGTATCCTCAGGGAAAATGTAAGAACCATCGTATCTCCATAGAAATTCTGCAAGATATTTTTCCTTATAGTTGTAAGCAACTCTACCAAAATAATTCAAACGGGCTCTGTTAAATGCTCCACCACTGTTGTCTTTTTGAAGATCACCCCCAGCAAACATTTGATCGATTGCAGTGGAAATAAAGAATCTTCTATAAGCACTAAAGTTGTTTCCTTCTACAGTTTCACGGTTTACACCAGCAACAATGTTCAATGAGTGATCTTCTCCGAATTTCTTATCGTAATTAAATACACCACCTAAAAGAATATTCAACTGATTCGAATTTGACTCATTTAGGTTTGGGTCAGCTGGTCCTCTTAAGCTTGGAACCAATACTGGAGTTACTCCGTCTGCTTCAAAGCCATTACCTAACTGATATAAAGTCCATGGAGTTTGCCATCTTTTGGTAGTACGGATGTACTTATCAATTGCTGCAGTTCCTGTAAATTTCAATCCTTCAATACCAGGAATTTTAATTTCTAAGTTACCAGTTGTTTGAATGTAGTCACGTGTATCGCGATCATAGCCAGTTGCATTGGTAGTCACTACTACTGGATTTTGTCCGTTTTCAATATCAGGACCAGGTAATCCATTTGGCCAGTAAGCTGGCTGATTTGGCTTACCTCTCATCTGCATACGAAAAATGGCTCCAGCACCTACAGTAGGGAAGAATCTAGCTTCCTCTCTTGCCATAATACCCAGTCCTACTTTCACATACTTATTGACATTTGCATCCAAATTAATTCTGAAATCATACTGCTTATATCCTGTAGCAGCGTCCTTATAATATGCATCTTGATTTTGGTAGCCTAATGAAGTCAAATACTTCACATTCTCACTACCTCCTACTAGCTGGAGGTTGTATCTACTCTGTGGTGACCAGTTTTTGAGCGTTTCGCCATACCAATCAGTATTTGGATAGAACCATGGATCAGATCCATTTCTATACAATTCAATTTCATCAGGAGAATAAGGAGCTGATCTTACTTGTCCATTTGGTCTGGTATATTCTCCATTTTGCTTGTAAGCTTCATTTGCTGCTGCCCATTCGCTTGTAGGAAGCTCATAGATATTGATTTCATTCAAGGCATTTGCATACTCAGCAGCGTTTGCTAATTCAGGAAGCACAGCTGGCTGAGCCCATCCTTGGTTTGCTTGGAATGTTAATTCTGGAGCTCCCGAAGCACCTCTTTTGGTGGTAACGAGAATTACACCGTTAGCCGCTCTGGATCCGTAAATCGCCGCAGAGGCATCTTTCAAAACAGAGATACTTTCGATATCATTTGGATTCAAACGCTCCAAACCACCTGCTCTATCAGGAATACCGTCGATTACTACCAATGCATTGTTGTTGCCAAGGGAATTGGATCCACGGATTCTGATCCCAGAACCATCATAGCCTGGTTCACCGCCTCTATTAACTGCAACCACACCAGCCATACGACCAGCGATTGAGTTAGATAAGTTCATGGCAGGAGACTTTACAAGTTCTTTACCTTTTACAGTAGCAACAGAACCGGTAATCGTTTCCTTCTTTTGCTCACCATAACCCACTACAATCACTTCTTCCAGTGATTTAGTATCGGGCAAAAGTGTCAAATCGAAGGAAGTTCTATCTCCTACAGGAACTTCAAGAGTAGTAAATCCGATAAATGACAAAACGATTGTGGCATCGGATCCAGCTACATTTAAATTAAATTTTCCGTCAATGTCTGTGACAGTACCTACAGTGGTACCTTTAACAAGAACGGAAACTCCAGGAAGGGGCAAATTATCCTCCCCTGAAATCACGACGCCAGACACCTCCCGGGTCTGTGCCATTACTGAGCTCATGATGCCCAGAAACATTAAAAATGTTAAGCCAAATAGCTTAAAACGAGTAGAGTTTTTCATACACGGTTATTGGTTTGGGTTGCACATAATATTTTAACTATTAAAGTTGCTAAATAATCTCGCCACTTTCTCACTGAATATTTTTGAATTCTGACTGTATTTTATCCTATTCAAACGATTGCACACCTAAAAAATCGCATAATAATTGTGTTTTTCTAAACAAATTATGAAAAAACCTACTTTGTACTAAAACAGCTTTTATTGAATTGGGAATTATTGAAAACAATTGTTAATAAATTTTTAACATTCGTTAACATTTTTTAAAAAATCAAGAATCGCTTAAAAAAACCGCAATAACAAAAACATATTAAATTATGTTTGGTTACAATCTGTCGACCACTTTATTTTTTGGAATTCTTAGAGACCACATCCCTCTCAAATTTCCTGTTTTAAATCCTACTGCTTTATCTTCAGGATAATACTCGTTCAAAGCTTCTAAAACTTGAGAAGAAATTTGTGAATTAGGTTCTCCATGACAATTCAGACAAACGCCACCCGGGAAAATGATCGCTTTCGTATATAAAAATACTTCCCCGTTTTCAATTTTTTGAATATTCGGTTCGCTATCCAAACCATTCTCTGAATTATAAGCATATGCATCCAAAATCGGAGCTTCTTCAGAATCTGGAAAATTCTTTGGATTCCTATTTTTGGTAGAAACTCTCCGAATTAAAACGCCATCCGAATTATTAGTGATTTCATCTGCATTTACCTTACAAAACTCAATAGCTTGAACCACCCCTCCTTCTTCAATTGCTTTTTGGAGATTTGAAATCAAATTCTTTTGAGCTAATACACTTAATGAATCTCCCCAAATCATAGCTTCTTGAATTATTTCCGCTTCTGTAAGCCTCTTAACTTCCATATTTCTATTCACCTCATCAAAGACCTCTTTTGAAATCCTTTCTCTAGGCCCACACGAACCAATGATTCCCATTATTAAAATAAATCCCAAACGCTTCTTCATATTTCAACTATTCTTTGTTAAATAAAAGTACTAATCATTCACGGATTTAGTTTAATTGAGTGACAAAAGTATGTAGCAGCAGTTAAAGTCATTTTTACATCACTTTGCTAAGAAAGGATTTAGCGTATTTTTGTTTTATAACTTGCATTCACTCTATGCGGAAGTCTTTCTTCGTTTTTACAATTGTTTTCTTTTGGGCCAATTTTATTTTTGGCCAAACTTGGCAAAGAATGCAGAGCTGGGGATTAGATCTGGAGTCAATCACTTGGGCCAATGCCACAATTGGCTATGCAGCTGGAGAAAATCTACTTATTAAAACAATAGATGGTGGTTTAACCTGGGAAGAACTTGATATTCCAGAAATAAATCGGATAAATGACCTTGATTTTTGGGATGAAAACATTGGTTTAGCCATCGGGAATGATGGTATTATTATAAAAACAACCAACGGAGGTGATCAATGGAGTAATATCTCCAGTCCAACATCTTCAGATTTATATAGCATTTCATTTGTTGAAGAAAATAACATAATTATTGCAGGAGAATCAGGTGAAATATATCAATCACTTGATCTTGGCGCTACGTGGCAGTCTATTAATTCTACTGTAAATAGTAATCTAAATGATATTTTTTACTTGAATGCGCAGCATGGTTTTATTGTAGGCAACGATGGTGTACTATTAATCACTAATGACGGCGGAAATAACTTTGCGAAGCAAAGTTTACCAATCAGTGGTAATTTATATTCAGTTGCATTTTCTAGTGAATTAATTGGCTATGTAGTCGGAGAAACAGGGATTGTGCTAAAAACAATCGATGCAGGGATCAATTGGACCAGTTTAAATTCCGGGGTAAATCTTGACTTAAAAAAAATTGATATTAGCCCAATTGATGCAAGAATTATAGTCATTGTAGGTGATCTTGCCACAAGTATCAAATCCACAAATTCGGGAGCCACTTTTTCAAAAGCAAATCTAGGTGCCGGAATTAGCAGGAATTTAAAGGGGCTTAGGTTTCTACCAGGGACAAATCAAGTGTTCGCTGTAGGTCAGGATGGTTATTTAATCAGATCTACAAATGGAGGGACAAGTTGGGCCGCCAGACTTGCTGGCTACAGGAATAACTTCAGTTCAATTGACTTTAAAACTGACCGAACTGGTTTTATCGCTGGTCAAAATGGTGCTTTTTATCTGACTTCAAATGGGGCAATCTCACTAGTCAGTAGACCTTTGCCAGAAAAGACTGACATAATTACCATTGATTTTTGGAATACCAGCTTTGGATATACTGCAAGTAAAAGTGGGAAAATGTTCAGGACTGGAAACTCTGGAACAACTTGGGTACCCGTGCCTGCTGTAACTACAGAAGACATCACAGGTTTCTATTTATTTGCTCCCTCTGTTTTATACGTTACAGGATCCAATGGATACATAGCAAGATCGTTCGATTCTGGAGGATCTTGGGATTCTAATATTGCTACCAATACCTCAGAAAATTTGATAGATGTTACATATTTTGATTTTCAAGTAGGTTTTGCTATTGGTGAAAATGGACAAATTAGCTGGACAAATGGGGGGAATACCTGGGAAAACCTCCCTAAACTTACTGATCAAAATCTTAATTCCTTATCAAAATTAGACTCTAGCACTTCTATAATAGTCGGAAATGGAGGAGTAATTCTTAAATCCGAGGATAAGGCAAGAACTTGGAGAATCATAGAGACAGATATTACTGAAAACTTAAATTCTGTAGATTTTTGGGATGAAAACATTGGGATTATTGCTGGGGATAACGGCATGACTTTTCAAACAAAAGACGGAGGAGAAAGTTGGCTGCAGATAGATACAGGCACTAAAAGAAACCTGAACTCTATTAGCATGGGTAATTCATTGGTAGCCTTCGCAGCAGGTGATGATGGAACTCTATTGAAATATACTTGCGTCACCCCTCCCGGGATTAGCGAAATAAGTGGGGAAACAAATGTCTGTATAGGCACTTCAAACTATAGTGTGACAGACACAAATATTCCTGGTTCACAAATAGTATGGAGAGTAGATGGAGGAGAAATTATTTCTGGCCAGGGCACTAGCTCCATCCAGGTAAATTGGACGGTACCAGGTAGGCAAGGAGTTTTTGTAAGTCGCCAAAATTTTTGTGGAAATGGAGAGACTTCCGCCTTGGAGGTAGAGGTCTTGACAAAACCCAAAAGTAATATGGAGATTCAAGGGTTGGGTTCTGCTTGTACCAATTTAAATGAAATATATTCCATCCCTATGGAGGAAGGAATTCTTTATACTTGGGAAGCAGAAGGTGGAGCAATTATTTCCGGTCAAAACAGTTCCGAAGTATTAATTCAATGGAACGAGACAGGAGAGCATATTCTATCCCTCGTATTAGAAAATAGATGCGGTAAATCTGATCCAATCTTCAAAACGGTGTCTATCAGTTCACCTCCCAGTCAACCAAGCGATATTGTTGGCGAAAACCAACTAGGGATTGGCGAGTCAATTTACCAAGTGGAAAATATAGCAGGGTTAGATTATCACTGGGAAATCAGTGGAAATGGTGGCAAAATCAATTCTGGTCAAGGAACTAATAGGGTTAGCATTGAATGGTTGGTAGAGGGTGACTACCTACTAAAAGTAACACCGCAAAACAGCTGTAATTTTGGCGAAGCAAGAGAACTTGCAGTCAATGTGAATATCATTACAGGCATTGAACCTGAAACTGATCTTTCCTTAAAAATATTCCCAAATCCAAGTCATGGAAATTTGACTATTTCATCAGAAAACTTATCTGTTTACGAGGATATTGTAATCCTAAACACTCTTGGGCAAGAGGTTCATAAAAAACAAATTGAGGAAGGTCAAACCGAAGTTTATTTGACAGACCTACCAAGAGGACTGTTAATGGTAAGATTAAGAAACAAAGCAAAAACAGTTGTTAGAAAAGTAATAATAAAATAGAAAAGTTTTAAGAATCCGTCTCTCCTCTGACAATAACGTATTGAAAAATATCTCCAATAACTCCATTTTTAATGAATCCTTTTTTCAGGATAGCTTCCGGGATATAGCCGGCTTTTTCAAGAACATTCATAGACTGTCCATTGAAGTCATATATTTGAGCATATAACCTCTGGATATCAAATTTTTCAAAAATGAATTTAGTATAAAGCTTCACTGCTTCATTGGCAATTCCTTTTCCCCAGAATGGCTCTCCTACCCAAAAACCTAACTCCATATTAGTTCTGAGTTCATCTTTACCTCTTTCAGCACCTATAGCACCTGCAAGTTTTCCTTCAAATTCGATTGCAAAATTCTGTGGTGGATTAAATTTCTGATTATGTTCTATCCAATGTCTAGCATCATGAATTGTATATGGCTGGGGAAAACTATCCCTCAAATTCATAGCAATCTTGGGATTATTTGCAAGAGGATAAAGTTGATGGAAATGAGATTCATTCCAAGTCACCAAATTTATTCCTCTTTCTCCTGCGATATTCATAAAAGTCGTTTGATTATTCCTTCAAGATAATATGCTTATCTCAAAAACAATAAAATAGATAAAATTAATATAACAAACAGCTTGCCTAATCTTCCAATCCTGTAGACTGCATTTTTTCAAGGTTTTCTGCCATCCTCAATGCGGATATAAAATCCTCAATATGCCCATCCATGACATCAGGAAGATTATAAACTGTTTTATTGATCCGATGATCTGTAACTCTGGATTGAGAATAATTATAAGTTCTTATTTTATCAGATCTATCTCCACTTCCCACCATAGACCTTCTTTGGGCACCTACTGCCTCATTGTGCTTAGCTAATTCAATCTCATAAATTCTTGAACGCAAAACTTTCAATGCTTTCTCAAAGTTTTTTATCTGGGACTTCTCGTCCTGACAAGTTACCACTAATCCTGTTGGAGCATGAGTTAACCTAACAGCAGAATAGGTAGTATTTACAGACTGCCCTCCTGGACCTGAAGAACAAAAAGTATCCTTCCTTACATCATTCATATCCAAGTTAACTTCTACTTCATCCATTTCGGGAAGTACTGCAACCGAGGCGGCAGAGGTATGAACTCTCCCTTGTGATTCTGTGGCCGGAACCCGCTGTACTCGATGTACCCCGGACTCATATTTCAGCATTCCATAAACATCTGCTCCAGAAACTGTAGCAATAATCTCTTTGTATCCTCCTGCTGATCCAAAAGTTAAATCTAGGACAGTCAATTTCCAACCCTGGATTTCACAAAAGCGTTCGTACATTCTAAATAAATCACCGGCAAAAATAGCTGCTTCATCTCCACCTGTACCTCCACGAATCTCTAAAATACAATCCTTCGAATCATTTGGGTCTTTAGGTATCAGCAACTGTTTCAAATCGGCCTCTAGAACTTCCTTTCTGTCTTTTAATTCCTCGATTTCAGCCTTTGCCATTTCCCTGAAATCCGGATCTTTTTCTTTATCCAAGATCTCTTTGGAGCTGGTAATATTCTGAAGAACTAATTTATATTCATCATATACCTTCACAATCTTTTCCAAATCTTTGTATTCCTTGGTAAGCTTAGCATACCTGCTCATATCCGCCATACTTTCAGGCAATACGATCAGTTGGCCTACTTCTTCAAATCGATCTTTAAGGGCTTGTAATTTATCCAGCATAATTTTTCTTTCGCGATGCAAAAGTAGGGAATTTTATTCGTTGCTAGAAAACCTATCGAAAACTAAAAACTAGGATTTCAGTAGGGTAATGAGATAAAATAACGTATTACGAGCAAGAAAATAAGAATAATATCACTTGGCATGTTCCTACTATTTTTGACAAAATGTTGCGAAAACAAAGAACCATTCAAAAACTGCATTGACCCAGAAAGAATAAGAACTGGCGCGTGAACTTTGGATCAAAGGCCGGTCTGTGGTTGTGATGGCAAACTGGATAGAAATCCCTTTGATGTAGATTTAGAAGGTGTGACTTCTTTTACAAATGGTGCCTATAATTAAAAAAGGCTGCCCTTTTAGACAGCCGCCTTACTTATTCTACCGTTACTGATTTTGCCAAATTCCTTGGCTGATCTACATTACAACCTCGCATGACAGCGATATGGTAAGAGAGCAGTTGCAATGGAACTACAGCAACTAATGGAACAAATGCTTCATGAATTGCTGGAATTTCAATCACATGGTCAGCCATTCCTTTCACAGTAGTATCCCCTTCGGTTACTACAGCAATTACTTTCCCTTTTCTAGCTTTTACTTCTTGTATATTACTGACCACTTTTTCATAAGAACTATCCTTAGTTGCAATAAATATTACCGGCATTTCCTCATCAATTAAAGCAATAGGGCCATGCTTCATTTCAGCCGCAGGATAGCCCTCAGCATGGATGTAAGAAATTTCCTTAAGTTTTAATGCCCCTTCCAAAGCTACTGGGAAATTATAGCCTCTCCCTAAATACAATGCATTTCGAACATCTTTGTATTCGCCAGCTATGTATTGAATAGCCTCATTCGATTTTAAGGCCTTTTCTACTTTTGATGGGACAGATGCCAATTCATGAAGTAATTGTATATATCTACTTTCTGGAAGAGTACCTCTTTGATAGCCTAACTTCAATGCCATCATTGCTAAAACAGAAATCTGAGCTGTAAACGCTTTTGTGGAAGCTACTCCAATTTCAGGTCCTGCATGAGTGTAAGAACCTGCATGAGTTGCTCTTGGGATAGAAGAACCTACCACATTACAAACCCCGAAAATTGTCGCACCTTTTGACTTTGCCAACTCAATTGCCGCCAAAGTATCCGCCGTTTCTCCAGATTGTGAAATTGCTATTACAAAGTCCTTTTCACTTAACACGGGATTTCTGTATCTAAACTCCGATGCATATTCCACTTCTACAGGAACTCTTGCAAACTCTTCAAAAAGATATTCGGCTACCAATCCAGCATGCCAAGATGTACCACAAGCAGTAATAATGATTCTCTCAGCATTTTGAAATTTATTCATATAATCCCTCAAGCCACCTAAAACCAATCTTCCTGATTTGGCATCAAGTCTTCCACGTAGGCAATCTGCTATTGATTTAGGTTGCTCGTAAATCTCTTTGAGCATAAAATGTTCATATCCTCCTTTTTCAATAGCCTCCAATTCGAGTTCTAATTGATTGATATATGGATTGGTCTCAACATTCTCAATAGTTTTTACTTGAAGTCTATTGTTTCTGATCACTGCAATTTCATAATCATCCAAATAAACTACCTTATTGGTATACTCTATAATAGGAGTTGCATCTGAAGCCAAAAAGAACTCATCCTCACCAACACCTATCACAAGGGGAGATCCTTTCCTAGCTGCAATCAAGGTGTCCGGCTCGTCTTTATTTATTAAAACAATTGCATATGCTCCTACAACTTTATGAAGAGCTAATCTTAAAGCCTCCTCTAAACTGCAATCATTATTAACATAAATATCCTCTATGAATTTTATGAATACCTCAGTATCTGTATCACTCTGAAAAACATATCCTTTTTTTTCTAAGTCTTTTTTAAGGACCTCATAGTTTTCAATAATTCCATTATGAATTATTGCCAAATGCTCTGACGAAGAATAATGAGGGTGGGCATTCACATCATTAGGTTCACCATGGGTAGCCCATCTTGTATGACCTATTCCAATTTTTGATTTGAGATTGCCATTTGACTCCAAATATTTCTCCAATTCAGAAACCTTTCCCTTCTTTTTATAAATCCCTAGTCCATTTTCATCCAAAAGAGCGACACCAGCACTATCATATCCTCTGTATTCTAATCTTCTTAGTCCTTTTATTATTATAGGCAGAGCTTCTTGCTGTCCTACGTACGCTACAATTCCACACATATCGAAAAATTCTTGATTTATTTAATTACTTACACAAATAAACAGGAATCGAGCCAAAAAAAATAGCCCACTTCTTAAAAATTAAGAAGCGGGCCTATGATATTTTACATGAATGAATTTCTATCTAATTTTTGAGTAAATAACTTGGACTTTGACCTTATCTTTATTTACTACAAACTGTCTTAATGATTGTCTAAAAGGATCATTATTTGATCCTACTTCACTACTAGTGTATCCTCCATAAAGTAACCAATCTTTTCTTGTCAACTGGCCTCGAAAAACAGCGTTGACATGAGAAGTTATTAATTGACTGTAAGTTTTGCTCTCTGCATCAAAAATTATAGAAGCTGGAGCTGTCACATTGGGTACTTGATCACCATTATCATTAATAAATGCTTGTGATTGACCGTCGGCTTGTAATGTAAAGAATACAGAATTATTATTCTTCAAGAAATCATTATTTGCATCTGTAAAATAGATAGATAAAGCCTGAGGAGGATTCTGACCTTCTTGGAATGATTCAATTTCTCCAATTATCAGATTAACTTGATTAAAAGTTATCCCTGACAGAGTATCCAAAAAACCATCCAGTGGACTTGTATCAAGCTTTATGACCATACCTAAACCTGATTTCAATCCTACTAAAGCTCCGGTTGAATAATTTTCCCCTCGCTCGGTAACAACGCTCGTAGGAGTACCGGAACGATCGCTTTCTATTCCATTAAAATATCTAGAAGAAGTAGTATTAATTTCATAAAGAGTAGACGAGGTATCTCCTAAATAATGATAATAGGCAGCAATTCTGGTTCTTTCGCCTAAATCAATACCCAAAGTAGTATTGTCACCATTTTTACCTTTGAATGCTACTCCAGGGAGGTAATCCCTAAATCTAAAAAGATCATCAAACTCATTTCCAAACACTATTTTTCCAAATAGCTCTTCGCTAAATTCTTGTGTAATTTCCAATGAAACTACTGTATCCTGCACTTCATCAAATACAAATTCACCTGATGCAATTGGCATATCTTCATACTGCAACTTATCAAAATTATAATAGGCAGTATCCAGAATCGGTTGAGTTAAACGATGAATGGAAAGTTGTTTTGGCTGATCAAGGTCAATACCATTGACACTGATAACTTCCACCTCAAAGAAAATAGAATCCAAAAATGCCTGAGCATTTGGTTTCTCATCAGAAATATCTACGTACAATCTTGAATACCCAATACCTTCTGTTTTCCCGAAATAACTGTCCTCTTCCACTCCAACTATCAAGTTTCCTTTGTTGGTAGTATTGAACGAATCCAATAACACAACCTCAGCAGGGAACTCAAAGTCTTCAAAAAACACACCTATCTGGTTGTTTTCAGGAGCAAGTTCAATACCTACTGTGGCAGGGTCACTACAAGAATTTGTTAGAATAATGGACAAGAGGGCCAAAAAGGCCAATTTAACCGGCGAGACTTGTGTAAATGCCGTAGAGCTCTTCATGAGCCTGTTCTTCTGCTTCGATGCTGATTTCAAACTTCTTGTCTTTTGAGAAATCCTCTATTAGTTGGTTCAATTTATCTGACACTTCTCCGCCTTTCACAACCATGTCTGCGTACTGCATACCCATGCTGATAAAGCCTTCGAAGTCTTTGCTTTTCAAAGGTGCTAAAATAGTATCATCAATGTCTACCATCTTAACCTTGTTTAACAAATCATCGCCAAAGGTATGAGAAAATCCGTTGTTATATATCGCAAATACTGATTTAGTATCCTTGAATAAAGGCTCATTTTTGTAGGTGGTTTTCAAATACATTGGTATCAAGCTGGTCATCCAGTCGTTACAATGTACAATGTCAGGAGCCCAACCTAGTTTTTTAACTGTTTCGATTACACCTTTACAGAAGAATATCGCTCGCTCGTCGTTGTCTTCGTAAAACTTCTGATGCTTATCGTGGAATACACTTTTACGCTGGAAGTAATCTTCATTATCAATAAAATACACTTGAAGCTTTGCATTTGGAATAGATGCAACCTTTATCACTAAAGGCTTTTCTTCCTCACCAACTGCGATATTGATTCCTGAAAGGCGGACAACTTCATGTAATCTATTCTTTCTTTCGTTAATCAAACCAAATCTTGGAACCAAAATACGAATTTCCATTCCACGCTCTTGCATCGCTTGAGGAAGAGATCTTAAGAAATTTGCTACTTCAGAAGTTTGGAGAAAAGGGTTGATTTCACTGGCAACGTAGAGAATACGTAGTTTAGACATGCTCTTTGGATTTTAGCGTTATTAGGTGATAAACAACGGCACAAAGATAATAAAAAAAGCCTAAAAAGCCTTGTTTTTCTAAATATTAATCTAGTTTTGCTGCTATTTACCTATTAAATACCCGTA
>CBFHWO010000018.1:64569-88553 GCA_965659625.1 uncultured Algoriphagus sp.
CCTACCAAGCATAGAATCCATTTATCCTGAGAAACCAATTTTGAAGTTTGATTTTGGGAATTTAGAACGAGTTTTGGAAGGAGAATTCAGGCCAGGTCATTTTAATGGAGTAGGTATAGTGGTTTCTAAACTTTTTAATATCCTTCGCCCACATGTTGCTTTTTTTGGCCAAAAAGATCTTCAACAGGTAGCTGTCATCAAACAAGTGGTATTGGATTTATCTTTCCCCTTAAATATTAATGTGATTCCTACGGTCAGAGAGTCCGATGGTTTAGCCCTTTCTTCTAGAAATATGCTTCTCTCAGAACTAGAAAGAGAAAAGGCATTACTTATTTTTAAAAGCATCAATCTTGCAAAGAATGAACTTTTGAATGGTAATGATTGGTTGCAAGTTCGGAAACAAATAATGTTTGCATTTACGGAAGAGCCACTTGCTAAATTGGAATATTTTGAACTTGTTGATCCTGAAACATTTCAGGTTTTCAGTGAATTTGATCGCACTAAAAAGTCTTCCATTTGCGTAGCTTCATTTATTGGAAATGTCAGATTAATAGATAACCTTCCAATAATTCCTTAATTTTGCGGCAAATTTCAAACAATGCAAATTCAGGTATTAAAATCCAAGATTCATAGAGTTAAAATCACTCAGGCTGAACTCAACTATGTAGGTTCAATCACTATTGACGAAGACTTAATGGATGCTGCTAATCTTATTGAGAATGAGAAAGTTCAGATAGTCAACGTGAACAACGGAGAGCGATTGGAAACGTATGTAATCACTGGAGAAAGAGGCAGCGGAAAAGTTTGTCTAAATGGTCCAGCAGCTAGAAAAGCCCAAGTTGGTGATATAGTGATTATCATTTCCTACGCCGGAATGGAGTTGGAAGAAGCAAAAAAACACAAGCCTATTCTGATTTTTCCAGACGATAGAAATAAAATTATTTAATGACTACTCAACAAATTAAACAATGGATTCAGGTAGTTATTTCGTTGGGAGTAGCTGTCTGGATCTTTTGGTTTTTATACAAGGACATAGCAATAGATAGCTTAATCGAACAAATCAAAACAAGTAATTGGTTTTGGATTGGAGCTTCTATTGTAGTTTCATTTTTTGGTTATTTTTTGCGTGGTTGGCGATGGGCCTTACTGATCCAATCCGAAGAAGGTGAAAAAGTAACTCCTTCCCGTGCATATCATGCTACTATGATTGGATATCTCGCTAACCTAGTAGTTCCAAGAGCTGGTGAAGTTGCAAAATGTGGGGTACTGACAAGGACAAATGGAATATCTTTGGGCCATCTGTTAGGTACAGTCATATTGGAGCGGAGCGTTGACTTACTTTGTCTGTTTGGGACTATTTTAATTGCTTTCTTAGTACAAAATACTTTATTTCTTGAACTGGCAGGTCAACTGGTCAATACAGAGACTTTATTTGCCAGTATAAAATCAAATCTTCCTATTGCGATTGGAGGCTTCATTATCCTAGTGCTTATCATCCGTTTTTTATTAAAAAAATTCAGTGATCATGGCTTGATTAATAAAATTCAGCATTTTTTCAGAGAAATTAGAAGTGGGCTCTTAAGAATTAATAAGTTGGATAATCCAATTGGGTTCTGGGGAGGCTCAGTTTTAATGTGGGTTATATATTTTCTTACTATGTATACAGTTTCTCTTGGAATAGAGAGTACTGCCAATTTGTCTTCAGGGGAAATTCTTTTAGTCATGGTAATGGGAAGTATTGGCATGGTTGCGCCCGTTCAAGGGGGTATTGGAACCTTTCATGCACTTGTGGCCTTTATTTTGATCCAACTTGGAGTAACTGAAGTTGACGGCAAAATATTTGCTGCCATTATCCACGGAACTCAATTAATTTTAGTACTTGTTTTGGGAATTATAAGTTGGCTTTCAATGATGAAATTACCAACTTGGAAACAACCTGAAGAAGCATAAATCGTTATCAAGAGCAAACAAATAAACTATGATATTTCTAATTGTAATCGTTTTTGCTATCGCTGGCTTCGCTGTCAGCAGCAGATTGAAAAGTAAGTTCAAGAAATATTCTCAAACTGCTTTAACTGCAAATTTATCCGGGGAAGAGATAGCCAAATTAATGTTGGCGGATAATAATATTCATGATGTTAGGGTAGTCTGTGTAGAAGGTCAGCTTACAGACCACTACAATCCTGCAAACAAAACAGTGAATCTGAGCCCTGATGTATTCTATGGCAGAAATGCTTCAGCAGCAGCTGTCGCTTCACACGAATGTGGTCACGCTGTACAGCATGCCACCTCTTACGCTTGGCTTAATCTTAGATCAACGTTAGTACCTATTCAACATAGTGCGGGTAAGATTTTGAATATCGTACTAATCGCATCTCTATTTGGAGGTTTTGCTTTGGGATTACCTGTTCCTTTTATAGGCTATATTATTGTAGGTTCTTACTCTGTCATTACACTTTTTACTTTAGTCACTTTACCCGTCGAGTTTGATGCGAGTAATAGAGCATTGGCTTGGGTAAAAACAAGAAATATTGTGACGCCTGCAGAATATGAGATGTCCAAAGATGCACTTAAATGGGCAGCAATGACCTATGTGGTAGCAGCCTTAGCCTCAATTACTACCTTAGCATATTATATTATGGTGTTTTTTGGAGGTAGGGATTGATTCAGATCAAATAAGAATTTCGAAGAGGGGCGAGCTTTTGTCCCTCTTCTTTTTTTGGCATATCTTCCAACAAGAATATAAACCCGATGATTGGTTATGGATTTTCAATTAACAGAAGAACATTTAGCAGTAAGAGAAGCCGCCAGAGATTTTACCCAAACTGAATTATTGCCAGGAGTAATAGAAAGGGATACACATGGTATTTTCCCTAAAGAGCAAATTAAAAAAATGGGGGAATTGGGCTTTTTAGGAATGATGGTAGACCCTAAATACAATGGAGGCGGAATGGATACTTTGTCTTACGCTATTGCAATAGAAGAACTTTCCAAAATTGATGCATCTGCTTCTGTTGCGATGTCAGTAAACAACTCATTGGTTTGCTGGGGACTTGAAAAATATGGTTCAGAAGCCCAAAAAGAAAAATATTTAAAACCTTTAGCATCCGGTGAAGTTCTTGGCGCATTTTGCCTGTCAGAACCAGAAGCTGGATCTGACGCTACCTCCCAAAAGACTGAAGCGGTTTTGAATGGAGATCATTACATTTTGAATGGTACAAAAAACTGGATCACAAATGGCTCATCTGCTAGCACTTATTTAGTAATAGCCCAAACTCATCCAGAATTAGGACATAAAGGGATTTCGGTATTTATTGTTGAGAAAGATTGGAGCGGATTCGTCATTGGTAAAAAAGAGGATAAACTTGGAATTCGCGGGTCAGACACCCATTCATTAATGTTTACCGACGTCAAAGTTCCTATTGAAAACAGAATCGGAGAGGAAGGCTTCGGTTTTACATTTGCGATGGAAACTTTAAATGGTGGAAGAATTGGAATTGCCGCTCAAGCACTTGGAATTGCTTCCGGAGCATATGAATTGGCACTGGCATATTCCAAAGAGAGAAAAGCTTTTGGAAAACCTATTAGTAAACATCAAGCTATTCAATTTAAATTAGCCGATATGGCTACCCAGATTGAGGCTGCTCGTTTGTTAGTATACAAAGCTGCTTGGTTGAAAGACATAGGGGAGGATTATGCTCAAGCTTCTGCCATTGCAAAACTTTATGCATCACAAATAGCCATGGAAGTCACAATAGAGGCCATTCAGGTTCATGGAGGATATGGCTATGTTAAAGAATATCACGTCGAACGATTAATGAGGGATGCGAAAATCACACAGATATACGAAGGCACATCTGAAATTCAAAAAATCGTAATATCAAGAAGTATATTAAGATAATCCAGTTTTTACCATTCCTAAAAGGGTATAATTACAACTAATTATACCCTTTTTTTATTTTTTTAACACCTTTTGTCAAATTTTTATGTAATTGTGTAAGAAAAATCATATTTTTGATTTTCTGGTTTTCTACTAAAAAATAATGGAATATTACAACAAAGTCATTGAATCAATAAACGTCCGCTTCTTAAGAGGTAATAATTATCGCGTAGAAAAGCCTGTGACAATTGTTAATTATGAAGAATCTGACAACACACTCCTCTTACTACATCATGGCACTCTTAAATTTGGCGAAGACCAAGAATTGATCAATGAAGGCGAAGTTCTCTTTTTGCCAGGAGGTCAAAAAACCGCATTAACTATTGGTGGAAGTGCAAAAAAAATTGAGGTCGATTTTGATCAGTTCACTGAATCAAAAAAGAAACATCTTCAAAGCTTAAGTTTCAGAGAAATAAAGAATACTGAAGATGATTGCATTTCCATGGTAAGCTTTGAATCCAAAGTATTTGATGTGGTAAATTTCTTCAACTCTTTGGACATCCCTCCTTTCATCATCCGATTTAATGATCGATTAGCTACCCTAATTGAAGATTTGATGAAAGAAATGGAACAAACTCATGTGGGTCGAGAAAGGGCGCTGAAAGCTCTAACTGAAATTCTTGTAATTGAATTGCTTCGTCATATCTTAAAGAATAGATTATTTCTGGAAGAACTTTCGACTAATTCTACTTACTTCAAAGATCCAAGACTAATTGATTTGTTTAATTACATCAAAACAAATCTCGGAGGAGACCTCTCAAATAAAATTCTTGCTAAAGTTGCCAATGTATCTGAAGACTATGTAGGCCAATATTTTAAAATGCTTACTGGTATCAATCCTCAGGATTATATAGAGTATCAAAGAATGGAAGCAGCTGTTGAACTCCTAAGAACCACCAAAAAGTCTATTAGAGACATTGGTAAAGAAGTGGGATACAAAGACACCGCTTATTTCTGCAGAAGATTCAAGATGATGTATGGAGTTCCGGCCGGAAAAATGAGAAGAAGAGAATCCTTAATTAACGTGTAAGCATAAATTATAATATGCCTTATAATCTAAGACCTCGGCTAAAAAACCGGGGTCTTTTTCTATTGAATTACCCAAAACTACTAAATCAGCACCTGCTTCAAAGGCATCTTTTAATTTTTCTAGGCTATCAATTCCCCCACCAATAATTAAAGGACATGGGATTTCATTTTTTACGGATTCAATAACCTCAGGTGAGACAGGACTTTTCGAACCACTTCCTGCATCTATAAAAATATATTTCATACCCAAATAGAAGCCAGCAAGGGCTGTATTTCTCACTATTTCTGGGCTTCCGTTCGGAATTGGTAAGGTTTGGCTGATAGAATGCACACTAGTTATTTCTCCATCATTCACTAAAAGATATGCTGTTGGCAAAACTTCAAGTCCCATCGAGGCAATTTTTGGTGCTGCAGCCACTTGCTGGCCGATAAGATATTCAGGATTTCTTCCAGATATTAGGGATAAAAACAAAATGCTATCGGCACTTTCCGCCAATTGCAAATGGGATCCAGGAAAAATAACTATCGGAATTTGTCCCGCGATTTCTCGTACAAAATCTACAATGAGGTGAAAAGTTTTACTATTAAATTGACTTCCTCCTATAAAAATCAAGTCCAAATCTGAGTTTTTTACCCAACCATAATTCAGGACCATCGATTCCAAATTTGGGCATTTATCGGGATCAATTAGCCAAGCAACTCCTTTTCGTTTGGATTGATGAAGGCCTTCTAAAACTTTTCTAACCTTGTTCGTTTGTTGATTCTGCATCTTCGGCGGCTTCACTACTAAACAGATTATTAAGGTATTTTTCCTTTGCTAAGGCCAAGCCTAAGACTAAAAGCCTTTGGGTTAAGGATGGTAAAAAACCTCCTGAGCGGGAAGGGTTTCGGATTTTATTTTCCAAATCTTCATTCAACAAACCCTCTTTTTCCAACAATGCCAGAGCCTTCTCTGTATTTCGGTCCTTCTTCCTTTTTTTAACCTTGAGAATGGCAAAAGCAATAAGCGCTCCGGCTATGGCAATTCCTCCTATTTTAACCCAGTCTTCCGAATCTTTCTTTAGCAATTCTAATTGCTTTGCTAAGGTTTGTTGTAGTTCCTCCGACTTTTTTTCAAGTTCCTGGTTCATCTTCTTTATTTTTATTTTTTTTACTATTAAAAATAAATACTTTCAACCCGTCCTGAACATTGTTCTGAATGATTTTAGAATATCTGGAATAATATAAAAATGCCAAGAAAGCTAAATAAATCAGCCCCACTAACAAGAAACCCATGTAAGGTGAATTAGTGTATTGGCTTAAAAAGAATGCCAATGAAAAACTAAAAAAAAGCAATACGAGCAGTAAAACTGCACTCATAAAAAAGAGTAACAACACTCTTGAAACAATTCCTAAAAATTCCTCCTGAATTTCTAGTTTCATCAGTTCCACCTTAGTTTCGACAATTCCTTTTATAGTTTGGACTATTTCTCCAATTTTTAGCATAGAGTAAAATTAGGTTCAACTTTTAGTTTACAATATACTCGAAATCGAAAGAGCAAAAAAATCAGATAGGCTCCTCCACCCCTTCTTCATAAAATTTAAACCTTAATACCAGCTCCAAAGAAAATGTAATAGCCTTATTAATTGGCATTTGCTGAGTTAATGAATCATCAATCTCATCCAAAAACATGTAAAATTTTGATGCGTTCGGAATCTGTAATTCTTCATTTATCCTCTTTGTAGCCCCAAGAAAAGCTTCATTTTTCTTTTCCTTTAAGGTTTTGCAGATAATAATGTCCTTCAAACCATATTTATTCTTTCGAGCCGATGCTCCAAACAATCTACAAATCATTCCACGCGATTTGTAATTCGTACAATAGCCCGACTTGTTATCAGATGAATTTGATCGGTAAACAATGCAATTGCTATTTTCCTCCTCAGATTCTAAAAGAGAAAGAATAGATTCGGCGATACCCTTATAATAAAAATCAAAAGCAAGCGGCAAAAATTCAAGAGGAGATGCAGGTATTTGCGGATTGGCACAGCAAGCACCACAACCCGTGATACAGCTTAAACCGCTTTCGGAAGTAAATTGTCTTGCTTCCTCCTCTAGCACTTTGAAAACATTCAATACGGCCAGAGATTTTTCTTCGAGATTCAACAATATGTCTAAATTGAACGCGAAAGTACGCAAACTCTTGACATAAGATTCAGTTACCCCAATTTATTTTTTTCATTGATTTTCAGATAATTAACAGCGCCTATTTGGGAATAATTTATTAGTAACTATCCATTTTTAATTAGAGATCGTTTTCTTTATTATATGAAAAATGAAATAAGTGATTCGGACGATAAAATACAAGAAGATAGAATTAGACAAGCATTTAAGGAACGAGACTGGAATGAAATAAAAAGTTCTGATTCTTGGGTTATTTTTAAAGTCATGTCCGAGTTTGTAGAGGGATTTGAAAAACTGGCTAAAATCGGGCCTTGTGTCTCAGTCTTTGGCTCTGCCAGAACCCCTAGAGATCACCCCCATTACAAAATGGCTGAAGAAATTGCCGCAAAACTGGTAAGACATGGATATGGTGTGATTACAGGCGGAGGACCTGGAATTATGGAAGCAGGTAACAAAGGGGCTCATTCGGAGGGTGGAAAATCGGTAGGTCTAAATATTGTTTTGCCTTTTGAACAGTTTAACAATATTTACATTGATAGAGATAAGCTTCTGACCTTTGATTACTTTTTTGTCAGAAAGGTTATGTTTATCAAATACTCACAAGGCTTTGTTGTACTTCCGGGTGGATTTGGTACAATGGACGAATTTTTTGAAGCGTTGACATTGATCCAAACAAATAAGATCGGGAGATTCCCAATTGTTTTGGTAGGTAAAAATTATTGGACAGGACTTCTTGACTGGATAAAAACCACAATCCTAGAAAACAAGTATGTCAGTGAAGAAGATTTAGAACTTTTCAGTATTGTAGAAGATGCTACTGAGGCAGTAAAAGTAATTGATGATTTCTATAGCAAATATCTTCTTAGTCCGAACTTCTAATGAGCAAATTTCATTTAATTACCATTTATATCTTATTAGTTGTTTGTATTGGATTAGCGGGATATGCTGCCTTCAAGACTCCTTTATCCAATCCAATAAACAACGCGATTGCCGGAGTTGGTCTTTTTGATACCATGCCAAAACAACCAAGAGATTCTTTGATGCTTTTTCATGTACCAGCTGAATTGACATTTGCGGGTGAAAAGGTTCCCTTAGAAATCCCTGATGTAAAGGAAAGGCTTGAACGAGAAATCTATGTCAATGCCTACTGGCAGTCAAACATGATCCTTCTTATGAAAAGATCATCCAAGTTTTTGCCAAAAATTGAGAGGTTGCTCCATGAAAATAGTGTGCCCGATGATTTTAAGTACTTGGCTATGGCTGAATCAGGTTTGATGAATGTGGCTTCGCCAGCTGGTGCTAAAGGATTTTGGCAATTTCTGGAACCTACGGGGAAGGAATATGGCTTGGAAATTTCTAAAGATGTAGACGAACGCTATCATTTAGAAAAAGCAACATTGGCAGCTTCAAAATATTTAAAAAAGGCACATTCTAAGTTCGGTGAATGGACATCTGTTGCTGCAAGTTACAACATGGGACAATCCGGCTTTGCGAGAAGACAGTCGGAACAACTGCAACAAAATTATTACGATCTTCATTTGAACGATGAAACGAGTAGATACATGTTTCGCATATTAGCATTCAAAGTGATTTTTGAAAATCCTGAGCTTTTTGGTTTTCATCTGAGAGAATCTGACTATTACAAAGAGCCTGAAATGAAAGATGTTCTGGTGACTTCCGATATAAAAAATCTGGCGAATTGGGCTAAACAGCAGGGAAGTACTTATAAAGAATTAAAACTTTATAATCCCTGGTTGAGAGATAAAGATCTTAATGTTCGCCGCGGTAAAACCTATGAAATAGCTATTCCAAAATAGGCTTTGGATACCCCTGAAACTTCTTCTTTTTATTAGTTAATTTAGGCCACCACTAATTTTAAAAAACCAAAAATGAAAAGAAGGAATTTCTTGAATGTTACTGTATTAAGTGCTGGAGCTTCCATTGTAACTGGAATCACTGCGTGTGACTCATCTCAAACTTCACCAACCCTTTCATCACCAATGGATCAACTAAGCTCAAGAACAATAGATGTTCAGAAAATAACCGTAGATGAAAGAAAGTCTCGAGTTGCAAAAGCTCAAAACTTGATGAATCAAATCGGTATGAAGGCAATGCTTTTAGATGCCGGGACTTCTTTGGATTATTTTACGGGAATTAAATGGGGAGGAAGTGAACGTCCAATGGTCGCTTTAATTCCGGCATCGGGTGAGGTAAGTTATATCTGCCCTGGATTTGAGGAAGACCGCCTGAACGAGCTCATAAAAATAGGAAGTAAAGTCTATCCTTGGCAAGAAGATGAAAGCCCTTATGTGCAAATCAAACAAGCTTTAGCTGATTCAGGGATAACAAAAGGTTCCTTTGGTATTGAAGAAAGAGTTCGATTTTTTATTGTAGATGGTCTAAAAAAGGTAGCTCCAGAACTTGATTACACAAGTGCAGATCCCATTACAATTCCTTGTAGAATTATTAAATCTCCAACTGAAATAGCTTTGATGCAGCGAGCTACCGAAATCACAATTGAAGCCATAAAAATTGGATTAACCTTTCTAAAAGAAGGTGGAAGTCCTTCCGATTTTTCCTCGGCTGTAGCTCAGGCACATCAAAAAATGGGCGCTCAACATGCGTTTGCATTAGCTAATTTTGGAGAAGCATCCGCTTTCCCACATGGAAGTATTCAACCACAGAAACTAAAAAAAGGAGATATAGTATTAGTTGATTGTGGATGTGAAGTGGAAGGATACAATTCAGATATTAGTAGAACCATTGTTTTTGGATCTGAGCCAACAGCAAGACAAAAAGAAATTTGGGATGTGGAAAAAGCGGCACAAGCTGCGGGGTTTGCTGCTGCTCAACTTGGGGCACCTTTGGGAAATGTTGATGCTGCTGCCAGAAAAGTAATTTCAGATGCAGGATTTGGCCCAGGTTATCAATTACCCGGATTACCTCATAGAACAGGCCATGGAATTGGAATGGATGGTCATGAATGGGGAAATGCAGTCAAAGATAACCAGATGGTTATCGAACCAGGAATGTGCTTCAGCATTGAACCAAATATTTCGATCGTAGGAGAATTTGGGATAAGACACGAAGATTGTGTCTACATGACAGAATCAGGTCCAACCTGGTTTTCAAAACCAAGCCCATCCATCCTTCAACCTTTCGAGTAAACCATTCAATTATTAATAAAGAATAAAATTCTTTGGGAAGTAATCTGTCGTAAAGCAAACTAAGTAATCATAAACTAGGTTACATCTTAGCATTCGGCTACCGCTTACCCTCTAAATTTCATACCTTTGCCGATTGAATCCGCAAACCTATTTATGAGTCAAACTACTTCTAATCAAGAAGAATTTATAGAAATTTTTGGTGCGAGAGAGCATAACCTGAAAAACCTGGACATAAAAATACCACGGAATAAATTAGTGGTAGTGACCGGACTCAGTGGCAGCGGAAAGAGCTCCTTAGCTTTCGACACAATCTATGCAGAAGGACAAAGGCGCTACATGGAGTCATTTTCCGCCTATGCTAGGTCATTTTTGGGCGGCATGGAAAGACCAGATGTTGATAAAATAAATGGACTTTCTCCGGTTATTGCCATAGAGCAAAAGACCACTTCAAAAAACCCTCGCTCCACGGTAGGAACTGTCACAGAAATCTATGATTTTATGCGATTGCTATATGCAAGAGCAGGAGAGGCATTCTCTTACCTCACTGGAAAGAGGATGATCAGGCAAACAGAAGATCAGATCATTGAACAGCTTTTTTCCAAGTTCTTAAACAAAAAACTTTACATTCTCGCTCCTGTAGTCAAAGGCAGAAAAGGACATTACCGTGAGCTTTTTGAGCAAATCCGAAAAATGGGATTTTCCAAAGTGAGAGTTGATGGGGTAGTTATGGAAATGGTGCCTAAAATGCAGGTTGATCGATACAAAATTCACGACATTGAAATTGTAGTTGATCGAATCGTAGCGGATGAGTCAGATAGATTTAGAATTACCCAATCTTTGAAGTCTGCTTTGCAACATGGCAAAGGGGTAATTATGATCCGAGATGAAGAAGGTGAAATCCACCATTTTTCGAAATATTTGATGGATCCTGAAACCGGGCTCTCCTATGATGAACCAGCTCCTAATAATTTCTCTTTCAATAGTCCTTACGGCGCCTGCCCTACTTGTAATGGTTTAGGAATTATTGAAGAGATTACGAAAGAAAATATCATACCAGATCCAAGTTTGAGTATAACCCGAGGTGGAATTGCTCCCTTAGGAGAATATCGTGACATCTGGATTTTTAAGAAGATTGAGGCTATTCTAAAGCATTATAAATGTTCTATGAGTACGCCTATTAAAGACCTTCCAGAAGAAGTTGTAGAAATTTTGCTCAACGGGGATAAGATGGAAGTTGCTGTTGATTCTGTGAAATATCCCGGCACAAAATGGCATACTACATTCGAAGGAATACTCAATTTCCTCCAAAAACATCAAGAAGGAAGTTCGGATAAAATCCAAGAATGGGTGAGTGAATTTACCACCACTCAACTATGTCCTGATTGCGAAGGGTATCGACTAAAAAAGGAATCCTTAAACTTCAAAATTGATACTATGCACATCGGCCAGCTTGCCGTGATGGATATTAACAGTTTGGGAGAATGGTTTGAAAAGTTAGAGGAAAGACTAACAGATAAACAAAACATTATTGCAAGTGAAGTACTAAAAGAAATCCGAAAGCGTATTGGTTTCTTATTAGATATTGGCCTTGATTATTTATCCCTCAATAGGCCTTTAAGGACTCTTTCGGGAGGAGAAGCTCAAAGAATCAGGTTGGCTACACAAATTGGGACGCAGCTTGTTGGAGTACTTTATATTTTGGATGAACCCAGTATTGGACTTCACCAAAGAGATAATGTCAAATTGATCAAGGCTTTACAAAATCTTCGGGATTTGGGAAATTCTGTACTCGTAGTAGAGCATGATAAAGACATGATGCTTGAATCTGATTTTGTTCTAGATATGGGACCAGGAGCAGGAAGACATGGAGGTCATATTGTTGCTTCAGGAACACCTGAGGAGGTTTTGAAAACATCAGGAACAACTGCAAAATATCTCCTTGGAAAACTTGGCCTAGCTATTCCAGAAGTCAGAAGAAAAGGAAAAAGTAAAACCTTGGAACTTAAAGGAGCAAGTGGAAATAACCTAAAGGACATTGACCTAAAACTACCTTTAGGAACTATGATTTGTATCACAGGAGTTTCTGGAAGTGGAAAAAGCACCTTAATTCATGAAACCCTTTTTCCTTTACTAAGCAGAGAATTTTACAGATCCAAAAAAGAACCAATGCCATTCAAAAGCATTGAAGGAATAAATGAATTGGATAAAGTAATTGAAGTAGATCAATCTCCAATAGGCAGAACCCCTCGATCAAATCCAGCTACCTATACTGGTGTTTTTTCTGATATTAGAGCATTATTCACGGAGCTTCCAGAAGCTAAAATTAGAGGTTATAAACCTGGTCGCTTTTCTTTCAATGTCAAAGGCGGTCGCTGTGAAGATTGTGAAGGAGCAGGTATGAAATTGATAGAAATGGATTTTTTGCCTGATGTCCATGTCCCTTGTGAAACCTGCAAAGGAAAGCGGTATAACAGGGAAACTTTAGAGGTACGATTCAAAGGAAAATCAATATCTGATGTGCTGGATATGACTGTCGAGCAGGCAGTAGAGTTTTTTGAAAATCAGCCAAAAATTCTCCGAAAAATCACTACGCTAAATGACGTGGGACTAGGTTATATTACATTAGGTCAACATGCAACAACTCTTTCAGGTGGAGAGGCTCAGCGAGTGAAACTTGCTACCGAGCTTTCAAAAAAAGATACCGGTAAAACTTTTTACATTTTGGACGAACCTACCACTGGTTTACATTTCCAAGATATTGATCTGCTTATGTTGGTTCTAAATCGATTAGTGGACAAAGGAAATACCGTATTAATAATAGAACATAACATGGATGTGGTCAAAATGGCAGATTACATCATTGATTTAGGTCCGGAAGGTGGTAATAAAGGAGGGACAATTGTAGCCCAAGGAACGCCAGAAGATGTTGCACAAAACCCAAATAGTCATACTGCAAAATTCCTTAAGCTAGAATTAAATCATTGATCTCAGTAGAGATCAAGACATTACTCCATCTATCACATTAAAAGAGATCATTCTTATGCGATTTATATCTTTGACATGGAATGAATAGATTCAGCTTATATTGGATTTTACAAGTTTTTGGCTGGGGGTTATTTGCCTTTGTAAATATTTTCTTTGCCAATTTATCTCGAGGTATTACCTCTGTACAGATATGGGCTTTTGTGGTGTTGGCTGCCTTCTATTTAATTTCCACCCATTTTTTAAGGTACATTATTAAATCATATCATTGGTTTAAACTTGAAATTCCCCAATTATTACTTCAGGCTTTATTGGCCTTACTTGCGCTAAGCCTAATAAATACGATTGCACAAGTATTTATTAACCTTGCTTTTGGCACTTTAAACCCTGCTGAAGACTTCAAGTTCCTTGTTATTTCGGTCAATTTATTCTTGAGTTTTCTATTCTATGCCGTTTGGTTTTTGTCCTATTTCATTTTTCACTTTTTGGACAATTACAACACTTCGCTTAAGTATGAGGCAAAAATCAATGAAATCAGGTTAAATCACTTGAAAAGCCAACTCAACCCTCACTTTATTTTTAATGCCTTGAACAGTGTTAGGGCTTTGGTAGATGAAGACCCTGTAAAGGCCAAATCAGCAATTACCAGAATCTCGAACATCCTCAGATTTTCATTGATGATGGATAAAAAACAGGTAATCGAATTTGCTGATGAATTAAGTACAGTAAAAGATTATTTAGCTCTTGAAACTATTAGATTTGAAGAAAGGCTAGAGGTTGTTTACATTATCGAAGATGAATCTTATAGCTATAAAATTCCTCCGATGATGCTTCAAACTATTGTGGAAAATGCGATTAAACATGGCATATCTAATTTAGTCAAAGGCGGAGTAATAGAGATTAAATGTCGAGAAGGGGTTGATGATGACCTCTATATACAGGTAAAAAACAGCGGTAGACTTTTATCTACGCCTACGCTGAAAACAAAAGGAGAAGGAGGACATGGCCTAAATAACACGTTACAACGGCTAAAACTCATTTATGGAAATAAAGGCACATTACGTATCTTTAACTCTGGAAATCAGTTCGTGATCACAGAAATAAAAATCCCCAAACAAAGGGTTAACTTAGAGTAACAAATTCAAAAAATAAAATGCGAGCAATTGTAATAGATGATGAAAGACTAGCTCGAAAAGAGCTAATCAACCTTTTGAATCAATTGGAAAGTGTAGATGTAGTTGGTGAAGCAGTAAATGTTGACGATGCAAAGGAAAAAATTGACCAACTCAACCCAGATGTGATTTTCTTGGACATTCAGATGCCCGAAAAAACGGGCTTTGAATTATTGGAAGAATTAGATCAAGTACCTCATGTGATCTTCACTACAGCCTATGATGAATATGCTTTAAAAGCTTTTCAAGTAAATGCATTGGATTATTTATTAAAACCTATTGAACCAAAAAGGTTAGAGGAAGCAATAAATAAACTAGCATTAAAGATCGATAGTGGTTCTAAAAAAGAAGAGTATACTTACTCTGCAAATCAGAAAAAACTAACGCTAGATGATCAGGTTTTTGTAAAAGATGGGGATAGATGCTGGTTTGTTAGACTTTCGAATGTAAGATTGTTTGAGTCAGATGGTAATTACATTAAGGTTTATTTTGACAACTTTAAACCTATGATTCATAAGTCCCTAAATGCCCTTGATGAAAGATTGGACG
Organism: uncultured Algoriphagus sp.; assembly: GCA_965659625.1. Classification (GTDB taxonomy): domain Bacteria; phylum Bacteroidota; class Bacteroidia; order Cytophagales; family Cyclobacteriaceae; genus Algoriphagus. Next base: position 79,570 of record CBFHWO010000018.1, read on the forward strand.
AGAAATCATTCTTTAGGGCAAGCCGAAAGCATATCATCAATTTGGGCTGGGTAGAAGGAATTGAACCTTGGTTTAATGGAGGCTTAGTAGTCACTCTTAAAGGTGGAGATAGAATAGAAGTCAGTAGAAGGCAAGCAGCAAGATTTAAAGAAATGATGAGTCTTTAAACGGTCTTTATTTATTCTAAAAGCAAATAGTATTATTCTAAAAGCAAAATCCACTCATTTGATTTCTAAAATTAAATTCTGTAATTAGGGTAGAATATAATTTTCCAATTCAAATAACTTTACTTAATCTTAACCGAAGACCTACAATCATCTAATGAAAGAAGAGAGGATTTTAATAGTAGAAGATGAACTTAGTATTGCTGAGAATATCCAAGAAATTCTTGAACTACTTGGATATGTAAACATCGACATAGCCAATTCGGCTAATCAATGTATCAAAGTCATCAAAAAGTCCAGGCCTGATTTGATATTCATGGATATCAAATTAAAAGGTGACAAAGATGGAATCGAGCTGGGAGAGATTGTTAAACAAATGATTGATGCTCCTTTAGTTTATGTTACATCCTACAGTGATCCTACTATCATTGAAAGAGCCAAAAGGATAAACCCTGCTGGATTTATCGTAAAGCCATTTAATACCAATGACATCCATGCAATTGTTGAGATCGTCCTTTATAACAAAAGAACAAAGCCAAGCACAGAATCCGCAGTAGTAAAAACCGGGATTGAAAGTCCTTTTTTGGTTACAGATGCGGTGTTCATTAAAGCTGATAATGCTTTTGAAAGAGTATCATACAATGATATTTTCTATGTTGAGGCAAATGGTAATATGGTTACCATCTATACAAAAAATAGAAATTTCAGTATTCGAAAATCAATGAAAGACATTGAAGATATTTTACCATCTCAATACTTTCTACGGGTACAAAAATCATATATCGTACATCTTGGTCAAATTGAATATTTCAACACGAAAGAAATCACCCTCAAACAAGGCAGCGTAGTACAAGTCGGAAGGCAATATTATAATAGCTTTCTATCTAAACTAAACACTATTACTGAAAGTTAAAGAAACAAAAAAGGTGGGCAAAACCCACCTCTTTTGATTACCAAACAATCAACCAAATTAACCCTTACGAGTAATAGTCTTTAAGATTTTACAGGCCTGAATTCCATTTCTTCTAAGTGGTTTTCAGGCTTTAATGTTTCTGTGGAGATGTGGTAAACATCCACCTTTTGTCCGATAGTATTCGTTGGTTTAGTATTTTCAAATCGGGCAGTATGCTCTTGTGTGTAGGAACTTGCTTCTGTTTTGGCTTTCCAAACAATGGTAAAAGCCATTAGTAAGCCAAGTACAGCACAAATGTTTTTTTGGGATAAATATGTAGCTATCATGGCAGTAAATAAGTTGGTTTAAATTCGTATTACTCTTAATGCCAAAAGGCGACCAAACTCAAAAAATGGCCTTATTTGTCTCAGAACGAGGTTTTAGCGAAACTGATATGTACGCTACCGTACATCATATAGTCAACTGCGGACAGAAAATTAAGCCAATCTTGTTTTTTAGGAGGTTACAATATGTTGGAATTTTATCGACTATTAACCAAATAATATTTTCCACAAAAAAAGATGCTCCAATTATGGAAGCATCTTTTAGTCATTTAAATTGAAATTTTATCTACAACAACTCATTCGCCAGGTTTGCCAATTCTGATCGTTCCCCTTTTTCCAACTTTATATGTGCATAAAGAGGATGGTCTTTCACTCGATCAATTAAATAGGATAGACCATTTGACTGAGAATCTAAATAGGGCGTATCTATCTGGAACACATCGCCAGTAAAGACAATTTTGGTATTCTCCCCTGCTCTTGAAATGATGGTTTTTATTTCATGCGGAGTCAGGTTTTGGGCTTCATCCACGATAAAGAAAATATTCGAAAGAGACCGACCACGGATATAGGCCAACGGCTGAATCACTAATTTTTCCTGATTTACTAACTCTGTAATCTTTTGAAATTCTTTATCTGTGTCTTTATATTGATTCTGGATGAATTTCAAGTTATCCCAAAGTGGTTCCATGTAAGGATTCAATTTGGATTTAATATCTCCGGGAAGGTATCCGATATCTTTATTGCTCAGAGGAACAATTGGTCTTGCCAAGAAAATCTGTTTGTAATCTCTTCTTTGCTCTAAAGCTCCTGCCAATGCCAACAAAGTTTTTCCCGTTCCTGCCACTCCTTGAATCGATACAAGACGAATTCTAGGATTCGTGATCGCATCCAATGCAAAAGTCTGTTCAGCATTTTTAGGCTTAATATTATATGCTAATTTTTTATCTACTCTTTCCAGAATGTTTTCCTCAGGATTGAAATAGGCTAAGACTGAATTCTTATCACTTTTTAAAATATAATAAGCATTTGCTTTCCTCTTTCTTGTTCCCAAAACAGTTTTAGCCTCTATATAGCCAATTTCATAAAGCTTATTGATCGCTTCTGGATCTACATCTTCGAGAACATATTTGCCTGTATTCTCTAGCTCACTTATGTTTTTGATTTTTCCAGTTTCATAATCTTCCGCCAAGAGCTCCAAGGATTTAGCCTTTAAGCGGAGGTTTATATCCTTACTTACAAGAATGACCTTTCGGTTTTTCTCATTTTGTTTTAGATATAATGCAGCATTTAAAATTTTATGGTCGTTCTTTTCTTCACCAAAAATTTCATTGGCATTGATCTGATTTTCTGGATTCATCAAGACCCGAAAGTTACCTTTCGATTTTCCGTTGAGAGGTGTCCAATTATGAATCATCTGATCTTTGGACAACTTATCCAAAAGCCGAATGAATTCTCTGGCCTCAAAATTCTTAGTGTCATTGCCTTTTTTGAACTGATCCAGTTCCTCCAGTACTGTGATCGGAATGACCACATCATGTTCGGCAAAATTCATTATGGAGTTATGTGCATAAAGGATTACAGAAGTATCCAACACAAAGATTTTCCGATCTTTATCGGCTTTTGCTCTAGGCATGTGACGGTAGGTTGTAATGGTACTGAGTATGTTTAATTTAGAAAAATATTGTCTGTATTTTTTCGATTTTAACAATTAATTAACCTTAAAAAAATGGGGAAAATGCCTATTTATTTGACTATCAAGTCAATAAAAAGAAGGTGAAAAAATAAATTTTCACCTCTAATTTTTCAAATATCATATTTTACGTCAACAAGGCTGCAATATCGTCTTGATCCAAGCTTTTCATAAAGCTTTCTTCGGTACTGATCAGCTCTCCTGCCAGCGCAAGTTTCCTGTTTTGAAGTGCCATGATCTTCTCCTCTACTGAATTCCTACTAATAAATTTATAGATAATCACCTTGTTTTCCTGACCAATTCTATGTGCTCTATCGATGGCTTGGGCTTCTACAGCTGGATTCCACCAAGGATCCAGAAGGAAAACGTATTCTGCTTTTGTTAAATTCAAGCCAACTCCACCTGCTTTCAAAGAAATCAGGAATACTTTTATTTCCTCTTTCTCTTGAAAAGCTTCTACCTGACCTTGACGGTCTTTTGTGGAGCCATCTAGGTATGAAAACGGGATCTTTTCTTTAATTAAATAATCTTTTACGATGGCTAGATGCCTAACAAATTGGCTAAAAACCAGAACTTTATGCCCTTCTGAAATAGTGGATTGTAGCATATAAGTGATATCCTCCAACTTACCTGATTCTCCCTCATAATCGTCTCTGACCAATTTTGGGTGGTTGGCAATTTGTCGAAGTTGAGTAAGTCCACGAAGCAAAGTAAACTGTTGATTATTTCTACCCGTACTCTTGATATCTGAAATGATTTTATCCCTGTAATAACTCTTCACTTCTTCATATACACTTTCCTGCTCTGTAGTCATGGCTGAGTATTTCACATTCGTGATCTTCTCTGGCAAATCCGTCGCCACCTGAGATTTAAGTCTTCTCAGGATAAATGGCTTGATCATAGAATGAAGCTTTGATGCCTTATTCCTGTCATTTTGCTTCTCAATTGGCAACAGAAACTGTTTCTTAAAGGAATTTTGGGTTCCCAATAAACCAGGGTTTACAAAATTCATCTGAGACCAAAGATCCATAGTCCCATTTTCTACTGGAGTTCCTGTCAGAATTAACCGCTGTTTACTTTTTAACTGATTGACAGCAGCGGCGATATTGCTACCAGGGTTTTTGATCGCTTGAGATTCATCCAAAATGACATAATTAAAGAAAAAGGTTTTCAAAATCTCAATGTCTAATCGGATAATTCCATAGGAAGTCAAAACCAGATCATATTCACTAAACCTCCATGGATCTTTTATCCTTTGTGTACCGGTGTAAACCAAAATTTTCAGATCTGGGGTAAATTTCCTTGCTTCTAGTTCCCAGTTATAAATCAAGGAAGTCGGCATGACGAGTAAGGAAGTTTGGCCTTCATTTTTTTCAGCTTCATGTGCCAAGAGTGCCAAGGTTTGAACAGTCTTACCCAAACCCATATCATCTGCCAGGCATCCTCCAAATTTAAATTCATTTAAGAATCTTAACCAGTTGTAACCAGCATGCTGATAGGGTCTTAGAGTTCCAGCAAACTTACTTGGAATATCGTAATCCTCTATTGAATCAAAATCCCGAAGCTTTTCAAGCTTTCTGCTAAGTGTCAATTGGACCAGGTTCCCGGATTCTAAGGTTTTTGCCAAAGCTAAATGATGTTTTCGCATCATCATTTGACCTGTATTGCCTTTGTCTTCCAAGAAAGAAAACAATTCGGAGTAATTGACAAACCAAGAAGCTGGAATTACAGCAAACTCTCCATTTGGAAGTTCAAATTCAGTTTTACCTTGAACTAATAATTTTCGAAGTTTAGCAAATGGAACAAGATAAATCCCAAATTTAATTTGAGCATTTACATCAAACCAGTCGATATTTTCCTGTACATCTATTGAAATCTGAGCTCTTCCTATGTGGTAAATTTTACCCTTGGGACTTGCCTTCTGTTCAAATTTAAAACCTTCAATCTCAAGTCTATCCAAATGCTCACTGATCCAATCAAAAGCCATGGTTTTACTCATACCACGCTTACCATGATCAAAATCAAGCCCCCTTTCTGCCAGATAATTTATTATTGCCTTCTCCTTTTCTTTGCTTCTGATCACTTTATGGAAAATGTAATGCTCCCCGTTTTCCTCCAGTCTTACTGAATTATTTATCGACTCAGCCGAGTCAAAAACATAATCCCCATATTCATACTTCAAAGAAAAAACTAACTGATCTTCACTGGAATTCTCAACTTCCTCTCCAAAAAGATTCTGTCCCGAATTAGCTGGCAAATCTGAAATACAAAGAATAGGTTTTGGATTTCCCCTTTCTACTTTAATATCAAATCCCTCCGCATAAACATCAAATACTGAAAGTAGCTGTGTAATGAATTTTCGATAATATTCTCTTTCAAAACGCTTATCAATGACAATAAATTTCTTGTTTAAAAACGGTTTGAGCTTTTTACCATCAATGCCCTTTTCAAAACTAAAAAGCATCTGATTTACCACTAACCAAGCTGGATTGTGACATACGAGATATCCATTTTTATATTGCCATTCTAGCTTTGCTCCCTTATATTTTATAGTGGGAAAATAGTGTGTGTTTTCTTCATTTTTTCTAAAGTGGAATAAGACCGTGGCCTTTTGATCAGTTACCTCAATTTCTTTCCAAATTGGATTTCCATCATTTCCCATTTCAAAAAGTCTCTTTCCTTTCAAAAGAGGAAAAACCTTAGAACGGGAAACTTCTAAACTATCATCAATCAACTTTTGGATTGCTTCATTTCCACTATTCTCATCATATATTTTGCGTAGATATTCCTTTGCTTTTAGATTACGCTTATTGTGCTTTTTCACAACAGCATCCTGCTGCATGTTATCCATCAGTTTAATTAATTCAAAATCAGCTTTATCCAATTTCGAAGAAAACTCATGTGCATTAACAGAGCTGATATTTTGATGAGCTAATGATAGTCTTCCCTGTTCATCCAATTGGATTACAAATGAATCGAGTATTAGGCCAAGGTATTCATGACTAAAAAGCGAGTAAATTATTTCAAATGGCTTTTCGGGATTAACTATCATGGGTGAGTTATAGAAATAAAAGCAAGGTCATTTATCAAAATTGGAATTCAATAAAAGCGACCAAAAATGAGATATGCATTACACTTTAGGATGAACGCAGCTTGAAAATTACATAAAAATTGATCGAAATTGAGCTTTAAGCTCTGTTTTTTCAACAAAAGGCAAAAAAAGATGGGTAATAAAAACAAATGGTCTAATTCTGAAATTAAGAATTAGACCATTTGTTTATTCACTTTCGACGGAAGAATTAATTTCTTCTACCTCTGTTTTTTTCGGTGTTTCCTGTTTGTGTTCTGGAAAAAATCTTCCTTGAAAAATTAAAATAATTGCTACTCCAATAAATATTGAAGCATCTGCTATATTAAAAATTGGCCATAAAGCTGTGTAATCCCCACCCCATATCGGAACCCAATCCGGTAGATAGCCTTCCCAAATATCGAAATAAAACATATCTACCACTTGTCCATGAAACCAAGGGGAAGGTGCATTATAGGGAGCATTGTTTAACCAAATACCATAAAATATAGAATCTACTAAGTTCCCAATGGCACCTCCTAAAATCATCGCAATACATACTATAAAAACTGGATGGTTCTTGTGTGTTATAATATGATATAAATAATATCCAATCCCTGCCATTGCAACCAGACGAAATGACGTAAGAATAAGCTTACCATATTCAGACCCTATTTCCATCCCAAAAGCCATCCCTGGATTTGTTGTATAATGTAGCTTAAACCAGTCCCCAAATACCTGAATCTGTCCTGGAGAACCAAAATCCATTTCGAAATGGACAATCATTTTCACTGCTTGGTCGATTAAAATCACAAGCAATGAAATGCCAAAATATTTAACGTATTTATTCATTATTTTTTATTCGACCTCAGGCCTTTTCAACTTTTACAGCGATTTCAAAATCATCCATATCCAGTACCGTAGCTCCATCCAACGCAGGAGAAAGCTCCAGGTTTAGCGCTTGTACTTCGGTTTGGATGTATTCCCCGAAAGACTCTAGTGCATTTTTCACCAACTCATTATCATCTGCGATCTTGATGTTAATCTTGTCTTGTACCTCAAGGCCCATATCCTTACGTAGATTTTGGATGCGGTTTACAAGATCTCTGGCCACGCCTTCTTGCTTCAATTCGTCTGAAAGAGTCACATCTAGCGCAACAGTTACACCCTGATCAGAAGCTACAGACCAACCAGGAACATCCTGAGAAGTGATCAATACTTCTTCCAAAAGCAACTCCACACTTTCGCCGTCCACATCTACCGAGATTTTACCTTCTCGCTCGATTTCGGCGATTTCGGCTTGCTCCCATTTATTGATCGCTGCTACGACAAAACGCATTTTCGGACCTAGTTTCTTTCCAAGAACAGGAAGATTTGGTTTCACATTTTTCACCAAAATACCGGAAGCATCATCGATGAATTCGATATCCTTGATGTTCACCTCAGACTTGATCAATTCTGCCAAATGCTCGATCTGAGCTTTTGTCTTTTCTTTTAGGATAGGTATCAAGATGCGTTGCAAAGGCTGACGAACTTTCATCTTCTCTTTCTTTCTTAGTGAGTGAACCAAAGAAGAAATCGTCTGAGCTAAGTCCATACTTTCTTCCAAATCTTTGTTGATCAAACCTGCATCGGCATCCACCCAATCCGTCAAATGCACGGAAGATTTCGCCTCAGTTCCTGATTCAGTCAAGTTTTGGTACAACCAATCTGAGTAGAATGGTGCAAAAGATGACATCAACTGAGTAAGTGTTAGCAAAGACTCATACAAGGTTTCATAAGCCGCTTGTTTATCCGCGTTCATTTCACCTCTCCAGAATCTCTTTCTCGCCAGTCGCACGTACCAGTTGGAAAGCTGATCCACCGTGAAACTCATGATCGCACGAGTTGCTTTGGTCGCGTCATAATTGTCCATCGCTTCTTCGACTTCGCTGATCAAAGACTGAAGTTTGGAAACGATCCACTGGTCTAGTTCAGCACGATCTGAAACTGGAATAGCTTTGGATTTGTCATAGACAAAAGCATCCAGATTTGCATAAAGCGCAAAGAAATTATAGGTATTCTGAAGTGTGCCAAAGAAGCGACGCTGCACCTCTGTCACACCATCCAGATTGAATTTCAAATTATCCCAAGGATTGGCATTGCTTAGCATGTACCAGCGGACAGCATCTGGGCCGTATTCTTTCAATGTTTTGAAAGGATCCACTGCATTGCCCAGTCGCTTGGACATTTTGTTACCGTTTTTATCCAGCACCAATCCGTTTGCAATCACGTTTTTGAAAGCCACGCTATCAAATAACATCACTGCAATTGCATGAAGCGTGAAAAACCAGCCGCGAGTCTGATCCACACCTTCGGCTATATAATCTGCCGGATAGTTGGCGTTGAAAATATCCTCGTTTTCAAATGGATAGTGCCACTGCGCATACGGCATGGCTCCAGAATCAAACCAAACATCGATCAAATCTGATTCACGTACCATTTTTTCTCCTGAAGCAGAAACCAAAATCACATCATCCACATACGGACGGTGCAGATCTAATTCCTTGCCTTCATAAGGAGATTTCTCCATGAAGCCTTTTGCGATAGATACCTCAATCGCCTGTTCAAGCTCAGCGATAGATCCTATGCAACGCTCTTCTTTTCCATCCTCAGTTCTCCAGATCGGAAGCGGAGTGCCCCAGAATCGGGATCTACTCAAATTCCAATCCACAAGATTTTCCAGCCAGTTGCCAAAACGACCTGTACCGGTAGCCTCAGGCTTCCAGTTGATCGTCTTATTCAACTCCACTAATCGATCCTTGTAAGCTGTGGTTTTGATAAACCA
>CBFHWO010000019.1:0-77879 GCA_965659625.1 uncultured Algoriphagus sp.
ATTCTTAAAAATAAGGACATAATCATTGGTGAAATAAAAAGCATGGATAAAGGTGTGCTGACCATTGAAACAGATTATAGTGATTCGGATTTTAAAATTTCCTGGGATGGAATAGAAAAGGTTTTTTCTAAAAGCAAGTATCTCATTACCACCCAAGAGGGAAGAAGATTTAACGGAACGATTAATTCTCTGGATTCTGGAAAGGTAGAAATAGATACTTATGATCCAGAAGCTTTAATCCAACGATTAAAGAAAAAACCGGCAGATGAAAAGACTGAAGTAAATCAAGGGGTGAGAATAATCCCAATCGAAGATATTGTTTACCTTAATGCCTTGGACGAGGGGTTTTGGAGTAGACTTTCTGCAAATATTGATCTTGGATGGAGTCTGACCAAAGCCAATAACCTGCGCCAGGTAAGCATACGCAGTGGATTGGGGTATTTAGCGGATAGATGGAAATTATCTTCGTCTTTGAATATTTTAAGTTCCAATCAAGACGATGTAGAAGCCACTAAAAGAACAGATGCAGATGTCACTTTTAACTATTTTCTTCCAAAAGACTGGTATCTTCTTTATAACATCACATTTCTTTCTAATACAGAACAAAAAATCAAGCTTAGAACGGGTAACAAAGTCGGTTTGGGTAAATTCCTGATTCATACGAATAGAACCTATTTTGGATTTCAAGCCGGAGTCAACTTTAACAATGAAACCTATCTGCAAGAAGAAGGCGAGCCAACAACACCTCCTATTGAACCCAGACGTACCGGGGAAGCGTTTATTGGATCTGAATTGAATATGTACGATATCGGGGATCTGGATTTGCTCACCAATATTATTGCTTATCCAAGTTTTACAGAAGCTGGAAGATTCAGAACAGACTTTAAACTAGATATCAAGTATGAGTTTTTTTCGGACTTTTATGTGAAACTCGGTACCACGGTTAACTATGACAACAGGCCAGTTGAAGGAGCTACTTCACTTGATTATGTCTTTCAAACCACGATAGGCTGGAGTTTATAATTGAAAAATATGTAAATCCGCTATTCTACCAGTAAGGAGATTAAAGCATCATAATGATCGCTAATCTCTGGGTTTTAGCCCAATTCGGTCACCCTTCTTCATTCTTCTGGCCGGGTGAGCAAAGAAATTATGGCTACTGGCAAGATTGCTGATAATCATATTTAAAAAAACACGTTCTTCCTTCCAAAATAGATAGATGATACTTAACCTCCCAAAGCCAAATTGAGACACTTAATTTTCTTGGTATGCAACTGCTTGTTTTATTTTAAATTAAGTTGGTCGAAGTTTTCTGAGACCTTAAATCCAATTAAATCTAGGCCATATACTATTCACCCATTTCACAATACTTTTCTATTTTGCAAGAAATTCCAACTTGATTTTTTGCCATGAAAATAAATGTTTTTGAAAAGAGATTTTTTTTGATCCTCTTAGTTGGATTAAGCACGCTATATTTTTCAAATGCTCAGACAGATTCTTTAATCTTAAAAAACAAGAATTTTATTTTTGGTGAGATTAAAAGTATGGATAAAGGAGTATTAATAATTGAAACAGACTATAGTGATACTGATTTCAATATTTCTTGGGATGGAATTGAGGAGGTTTTTTCAAAAACTAACTATCTGATTACTCTTTCCAACGGGAAAAGATACAATGGAGTAATCCGGAGTGTTAATAAAGATAGCGTTGAAATAGATACCTATGATCCCGATTTTGTTTTCAATTTAAAAAAATTCAGAAGGGCTAAAACGGAGGATATTGGAGGAGATAAAATAGTCGTCCCAATAATGGAAATAGTTTATTTGAATGCCTTGGATGAAGGTTTTTGGAGTAGGCTATCTGCTAACATCGATTTTGGGTTTAGTGTGACAAAGGCGAGTAATTTAAGGCAGTTTAACGTTCGTAGTGGTTTGGGATATTTGGCAGATCGTTGGAAAATCAACTCCTCTTATAATAATATTAGTTCAAGACAAGATGATACAGATGATGTAAATAATCTAAATGCGAACATTAATTATAACTACTTCTTATCGAATGACTGGTACCTCATTTACAATATTTCATTTCTCTCAAATACCGAGCAGCTGATAAAACTAAGAACCAATAATCAAGTGGGTTTTGGTAAATATCTTATCCACAATAATAGAACATATCTCGGTTTGCAGGTTGGAGTAAACCTCAACAATGAAAAGGATTTTGGGGAAAATCCCGCCAAACAATCAGGAGAATTTTTTTTGGGCTATGAATTGAATTTGTACGATATAGGTGATTTAAGTCTCTACAGTCAATTGATGGCGTACCCGAGTTTTACGGAATCAAAAAGATTTAGAACGGATTCTAGCATTGACTTGAAATATGAGTTTTTTTCAGATTTTTATGTCAAGCTTGGTACCACCGTGAACTTTGATAATAGGCCTCTTGAAGGCGGATCAAAACTAGATTATGTCATCCAGACCACTGTGGGATGGAGTTTATAAAAGACAAGATTTTAGCATTTTCTTTTGCTTGTTTTTAACAGGTGCTAGCTTTACTCTCATAGCGCAGAATGATTCCGTTAGACTGTACAATGATGAGCTGATCGTGGGGAAATTTCAGATTTTATTTCAGGATCAAGGATTCAGAAAGAAATCGGATTGGATGAGGAAAATCGATTTTTCGAAGGAAAGTAGTAATTGGTTACATTGAATGAAATCAATGAGACTTTTCCAGTAGATTTAAGGAAGAAAAAGGTCGGACGCAAAATGTAATGTAAGCTATAAGATTGTTGAAGTGTTTTTTAAAAGTTGGGCTTTCAATGAATTATGATTTTATACCGACAAAAGATAAGGTAATTTTTGAGTTGGTTCTGCATAGTAGTCTGGGATGGAAAATTTAAGTTTTTTAGCTATTTACAAAATAAAGCATCCTCATTTTTTTCCTTTGATAGTGAAGATTTGCCGCGAGTATCTTTTTTATCTTTAATCAAAAATAATCACTTTAAATTTGAGGTTGAACAACCTTTGTTTGACATGGGTGTTTAATCTATATGTTATACAGTAAGAAGTATATTCATCCAAATAGTTCTGAATGGGTAGTATTCATTCACGGTGCCGGAGGTTCATCTGCGGTATGGTATAAGCAGTTAAAGGATTTTAAAAAACAATTCAATCTTTTGCTCATTGATTTGAGGGGGCATGGAAAATCAGTTGATTTGCCAAAAGCGATCTATAATGAGGAATATACCTTTACGGCAGTTACAGAAGACATCATAGAAGTACTAGAGGAATTACAGATTCCACCGGCTCACTTTATGGGAGTTTCGCTTGGAACAATATTGGTAAGGCAATTGGCAGAATTAGAAAAATATCGCGTAAAATCCCTGGTGTTAGCAGGAGCCGTTACTCGGTTGACTACTCAATCTAGGATTTTAGTTTTTCTGGGAAATGCTTTTAAGAGAATTATCCCATTTATGTGGCTATATAAACTTTTCGCTTTCATCATCATGCCCAGAAAGCAGCATGCAGAATCACGTAACCTATTTATTCGAGAAGCGCAGAAGCTTTGCCAAAAAGAGTTTATTCGTTGGTTTAAGCTAACAAAAGATATAAATCCATTATTGAGATATTTCAAGGTTTCAGACCTTGGAATCCCTACATTGTATGTGATGGGAGATCAGGATGTGATGTTCTTGGAACCGGTAAAGAATATTATTAAATCTCATAAAAATTCCATTTTAACTATCCTTGATAAATGCGGACATGTAGTGAACGTGGAGCGACCAGAAGAATTCAATCATCTTTCGCTGGCATTTATTCAAAATCACAGTAATTAAGCTTCAACTATTCTAAATGAATAAGCAAACCAAAACCCTATTAATCGTAGCAGTTATCGCAATTATCGCGATTATTTACATCTATCCAAGATGGATTAGCGGCACTACTTCAGGCCCTTCTGAATCTTCTGGACCTCAAGTAGAAGGAACGCCGGAATTACCCGTAACGGTAATCACCTTGAAGCAAGAAACTTTAAAGAATCAGCTCAATGTCACGGGAACTATTCTTCCCAACGAATCGGTATCCTTAAGACCTGAGGTTTCGGGTTTGGTCACTAGAATCACCTTCAAGGAAGGCCAATATGTCACCAAAGGCACGCCTTTACTTTATTTGAATGACAATGATCTTCAAGCTCAATATCAAAAATTGGAGTATACCCAGAAGCTATTCGAGAGTCAAGAAAATCGTCAGAAGCAGTTATTGGCCCGTGAAGCGATCAGTCAGGAGGAATACGATATCGTGCTAAACCAATACAATACTACCCTTTCAGATCTGAAGCTTGTTGAAGCCCAAATCCAAAAAACGATCGTTAGAGCTCCATTTAATGGGGTTCTTGGTTTGCGACAAGTCAGTGAAGGAAGTGTGATCGGTACCGGCGATGTGATATCTACTGTGGTGAACATGGATCCCATCAAAATTGAATTTTCTATTCCGGAGAGATATGCAAATATGGTGGAAGTTGGTGCTCCGGTTTTCTTTTCCAGTGAGTCTACAGTAGAGGAGGCAGAAGGAAGAGTATATGCTTTTGAACCCCAAATCGATGCCGCAACTCGAACATTAAAACTTAGAGCCCAAAGTTCCAACAAAGAAGGTAAATTCCTTCCGGGAATGTTTGTGAAAATCCGATTTGTATTAGGAGAAATTGATAATGCGCTAATGGTGCCTGCAGAATCGGTAATTCCGGAGCTGCAAGGTTATAAAGTCTTCGTGGTAGGAAACGACCAAAAGGCAGAAGAACGAACTGTTGAAATAGGAACACGTACCGAAAGCCAAGTTCAAATCACAAAAGGTTTGGAAGAAGGCGATATGGTGTTGACATCTGGTGTACTTCAAGCTAGGCCTGGTTCCCCTTTGAAAATCACAAATACAAACTAATATGGCAAGTCTTTCTAGTTTGAGTATTAACAGGCCAGTATTGGCCATCGTGATGTCGATAACCATCGTGCTATTTGGTGTGATCGGTATCAGCTTACTTGGGATTCGAGAATATCCAAGTGTGGATCCTCCGGTGATTTCAGTTAGGACCTCTTATACGGGTGCTAATGCAGATGTCATCGAAGCCCAAATTACAGAACCAATGGAAGAAGCCATTAATGGTATCCAAGGGATTAAATCCATGAGTTCCACGAGTAATGATGGGACAAGTAATATCACAGTAGAATTCGATGTCGGAGCTGATCTTGAAGCTGCCGCAAATGATGTCAGGGATAAAGTAGCAGGAGCTCAAAGAAATTTACCACCTGATGCTGAGCCTCCAGTAGTTTCCAAAGCTGATGCTGACTCCAGTCCGATTGTATACTTGAGTGTTCAAAGTGAAGTAAGGAGCCTTCTTGATATTTCGTATTTGGCAGATAATATTTTTAAAGAAAGACTTCAGACTATCCCTGGAGTTAGTAGAGTTCAGGTTTGGGGAGATAAGGAATATGCGATTCGACTTCGCATGGATCCACTTAAAATGGCTTCTTATGGAGTTACACCATTGGATGTACTTCAAAAAGTTCAAAGTGAAAATGTAGAATTGCCCTCCGGAAGAATAGAAGGGGCTACCATCGAGTTATCCGTGAGGACAAAAAGTCGTTTGAGTTCTCCAATGGAATTCAATGACCTAATTATCAAGGAAGATCAGAATAACATTGTCCGTTTTCAAGATATTGGTAAGGCGGAACTTTCCGCTTTGAATGAGCGAACAGTATTGAAAAGCGATAACGTCCCGATGGTTGTTGTTGTTCTTGTGCCTTTACCAGGCTCAAATAGTATCGAGATTGCGGATGAATTTTATAGAAGAATCGAAAGTATAAAAAAGGACCTTCCTTCAGATGTTACCATCGAAGTTACTTATGATTCTACCAAGTATATTCGAAATTCGATTGCTGAGGTTCAGGAGACTATTGTTATTGCATTTTTCTTGGTCGTTGCAATCATTTTCCTATTTCTAAGAGATTGGAGAACTACTTTTATTCCTGTTCTTACTATTCCTATCTCCTTGATTGGGGTATTCTTCATCATGTACTTGATGGACTTTTCTATCAATGTTCTCACTTTGCTTGGTATTGTACTATCAATTGGATTGGTAGTAGATGACGCGATTGTAGTTTTAGAGAATATTTATACTAGAATTGAGAAAGGTGAAGATCCACAGGAAGCAGCGGCAAAAGGATCTGAGGAAATTTTCTTTGCAGTAATCGCGACTACAGTGGCTTTGGCAGCGGTTTTCCTTCCAGTAATTTTTCTAACAGGAACCACCGGTAGGTTATTCAAAGAATTTGGGATTGTAGTGGCAGGTGCGGTGATTATTTCCTCCTTTGTCGCATTGACGATGACTCCAATGCTAAGCTCGAAATTGCTTAAGCGAAGAGAAAAGCACAATGCTATTTACAATTTTACCGAGCCGGCTTTTGTTTGGATTAATAATCAATATGACAAAGCCCTAAGTGGATTTATGAAAGTCCGTTGGTTTGCTTTTATCCTGATCGGAGTAATGGGATTTGGGATTTTTTGGTTCTTTAATAACATTCAAACGGAACTTGCCCCAACAGAAGATAGAGGAGAAATACGGATCAATATGTCTGGCCCGGAAGGTGCTACATTCAACTATATGGATCCGGTTATAGATCAATTGACTCTTGACCTTATGGAGGAAATCGAGCCAGAAGAACGAATCAGAATGATAAGTGTAACTTCTCCAGGTTTCGGTACCGCTAGTACCAATTCTGGATTTATTCGGGTGATTCTTACTGATGCTGAAAATAGGGAGCGAAGCCAACAAGAAATCTATGATGAGATTAATAAAAAGCTAAGAACCATTACTTCAGTCCGGGCATTTGCTTCTCAGGCACAATCTATTGGAGATCGAAGAGGGGGCTTACCTGTGCAATACGTTATTCAGGCTCCAACATTGGAAAAATTGAAGGAAGTCATCCCTACCTTTCTGGAGAAGGCCAATCAAAGTCCTACGTTTATTTTCACAGATATCAATTTGAAATTCACAAAACCTGAATTAGAGATTGAAATCGATCGTGAGAAAGCGCGAAATGTTGGGGTTTCTGTTCAGGAAATCGCCCGAACGCTTCAGTTGTCTTATTCCGGGCAACGATTCGCTTATTTCATTCGGGATGGAAAGCAATATCAGGTAGTAGGGGAAATGCAAATCGAAGATCGAAATGAGCCTGTGAATCTTAGGATGCTCTATGTTAGAGCAGATAATGGTGAGTTGATTCAATTGGACAACCTAGTGCGAGTGGTAGAAAAAAGCACTCCTCCACAATTGTACAGATATAATAGATTCGTAAGCGCAACTGTTTCAGCAAGTCTTGCAGAAGGATATACCATCGGTAATGGTTTGGACGAAATGGATCGTATCGCTGCCGAAGTGTTAGATGATTCTTTTTCCACTGATGTGGCTGGAGCGTCCAAAGAATTCAGGGAGAGTTCTAACAGTTTGATATTTGCATTCATCTTTGCATTGATTTTGATCTATTTGGTTCTTTCTGCACAGTTTGAGAGCTTCAGAGACCCGTTGACGATCATGTTCACCGTACCATTGGCTCTCTTTGGAGCATTATTTACGCTGTGGATCTTTGACTATACGCTAAATATTTTCAGCCAGATTGGAATCATTATGTTGATTGGTTTAGTGACCAAAAACGGGATTCTAATTGTGGAATTTGCAAATCAGCGAAAAGCCCAAGGCTTGGGAGTCGATGAAGCAATTTTCGGAGCAGCTGTGGCCAGATTCAGACCGATTTTGATGACGAGTTTATCCACTATTCTGGGTATTCTTCCAATTGCTTTAGCACTGGGAGCAGGAGCAGAAAGCCGGGTACCTATGGGTGCGACCGTAATAGGTGGATTGGCTTTAGCAACTATCCTGACATTATTTATTATCCCAGCTATTTATACATATTTGACTTCAAAAGAAGCTAGACTAGCACGAATTTAATGAAGAGAATTAGCCTATTGCTCTTATTGAGTACCATTGCCACCTGTTTATTTGCCCAAAGTGAAGAATCCCTTGATTTGGAAAAAGCAATTCAATTGGGTTTGGAAAATAATTTGCAAGTGAAAATAGCCGTGGAAACTGTTACGCTACGCGAGGGAGATGAAAAAGTAAGTGCTGGAGATCTGTTCCTGCCTCAAGTGGATGCAACCTATTTACGGAACTTCAGTAAGGAGGATGTTACCCAGAGGTTTGTCAATGATCCTGAGCCAAGAGAGATAGATAATGCGAAGTCCAGAAATGAAAATTTCTCGATAGCTGCGATATATGGCTTTAGGCCTGAAAGTTTTATTGTTATGAAGCGATTGGGGCAACTGACAGAGATATCTGAATTGGAGACTAAAGTCGTGGTAGAAAATACTGTTGCCGGAATCTCTTCAGCGTATTATCGCCTTGTCTTAGAGCTGCAACGCTATGAAGTCTTAAAAAACACTTTGGAACTCAGCCAATCAAGATTGGATATTGCACAAGCTCAATATGAGTTGGGTGGTGCTGGTAAACGAGATTTCCTGACGGCAGAGGTAGATTACAATTCAGATTTGACACTACTTTTGACGCAGGAGCAGATC
Organism: uncultured Algoriphagus sp.; assembly: GCA_965659625.1. Classification (GTDB taxonomy): domain Bacteria; phylum Bacteroidota; class Bacteroidia; order Cytophagales; family Cyclobacteriaceae; genus Algoriphagus. The sequence continues at coordinate 8,619 of CBFHWO010000019.1, forward strand.
ATTCAAAATGCAAGAGTCAACTTAAATGAGCTCATGGCATTAGATCCGGCCACGAAGTTTGCCGTGAAGGATACCATTTTGGTTGGGGATCCTTTACTCCTTTTGGATCTAGAGGAAAATGCTTTCACTGAAAACAAAAACCTTTTAATTGCCCAGCGTGCTGAAAATGTAGCTTTTCTTCAAATGAAGGAACTTAGGGCTTCCCGCTTACCAATTTTGAACCTGAATAGTAATTATGTAAACAATACGTCCAATTCGGATGCAGGATTTCTGATTCAAAATCAGCGGCAAGGATTCAATGCCGGAGGTAATATCACCGTGAATTTATTTAGTGGATTGACTCTCAATAGACGGATTCAAAATGCCAAAGTCCAGCAAAAGATACAATCTTATGCCACAGATCAATTTGAAGTTCAGCTTAAGTCGGATATCCATCGGTCCTATAATACCTATATGACCAATAAAAACCTTCTTGAGGTAGAATTGAATAATTATGAAACTGCAAGAGAGAGTACAGATATTGCGTTGGAACGATTTCGATTGGGGATTTCTTCTTATCTCGAATTCAGAGATGCTCAAGTAAATTTACTTACAGCCCAGAACAGGTTAATTACTTCGATTTTCAATATTAAGGAACAGGAAATTGAGCTTAGAAGACTTTCAGGGAAAATCTTCTTCCCGAATAGTTTTGAAACCTTTGAAATTCCCTCAGATAATTAAATTAAAATGAGCAGTTGGAGCTCCAACTGCTCATTTTTTATTTGCTTTTTTTAAGAAATTCCTATTTTTCTTTTGGCATAGCATTTGCCAATTGCTCTTCAGAACTTCCTGGGTTTCAATGACCCAACTGAATGAAAAGAGCCTTTATTCTATTTATTTGCGTTTTTACACTTTTGTTTTTTGGCGTACAATGCACTTTCCTTGAGAAGAATTTCGGGGTTAAATTGACAAAAGACACGTATATCCTCGATCTTCCGGGGATTCAAAAAAGAGGTTTTATCCGTGCGGCAGTGGATAATAATTCCACAGGTTATTATATCTATCGCGGGAGAAGAATGGGTTACGAGTACGAATTGTTGCGGGATTTAGCCAAGCGGTTGGATGTTCAATTAAGATTGGTTTTGGTTTCTGATATTGACGCTGCCTTCGATTTTTTAGAAAACGGGAAGGTAGACCTAATTGCAATGAATCTGGAAGAGAACCCCATACGCGCCGAAGGTAATTCCTTCTCCATTCCTTTGGGAAACATGAGCAGTCTTCTTGTTGGTCGTGAAAAGGAAGGTAAAATTAACTCTTGGGAGGAGTTGGGGAGAGATACGATTTATGTACGGAAAGCTACTGTTTACGAATCGAAACTAAATGAGATTAAAGATTCCCTCAACCTCGAATTCACCATCAAAGCCTCCAAAGATCAAGAGGAAGTCTTGATCGATCAGGTAGTAAACGGTAAAATAAAATGGACCATAGCCGATCAAAATATTGCTATGGCGAATGCTACCTATTATGAAGGATTGGATATTTCTTGGAAAGTAAGCGATGAAGGTAAAGTTGCATGGGTAGTTCGGGAAAATTCACCGATCCTTTTAGAAAAATTGAATGAATGGATGCTCGATAAGCAAAAGAGATTTATACCTGATCTTTATTCAAAATACTTCCGAAATTCTAAAAACTCCTATTTCCGGAATACAAGTCCTTTTTCATCTCTTGCCGGAAATCAAATTTCACAGTTTGATGAGATCATAAAATCTGGTGCAGAGCAGCTAGGATGGGACTGGAGGCTATTGGCATCTTTGGTTTATAAAGAGTCCCGATTTGATACGACTGCTACTTCTTATGCAGGAGCAACAGGCTTGCTACAGTTAATGCCAGTTACCTTAGAAAGATTTGGAGTAGAAAACCCTCATGATCCATTTGAATCATTAACAGGAGGTGTTCGATACCTTAGATACTTGGATAAATTTTGGATGGAAAGAGTACCTGAAACCAATGAAAGAATCAAATATATTTTGGCTTCTTATAATATTGGACATGGTCACGTAGAAGATGCCTGGCGCTTAGCGATGAAATATGGTAGAAATACACAAAGTTGGGAGGCAGTTTCCGAGTTTTTGGAGTTGAAATCAGACCCTGATTATTACCAAGATCCAGTTGTGAAAAGTGGTTTTGCCAAAGGCCATTTAGCTGTAAACTATGTGAAAGATATAATGAGTATTTTTGACTCATATAAAGCATTGGTGGAGCCTTAAGCTCCTTCATGCAGTTCAAACATAGCTTCTACTTCCACTGGGATATTATCAGGAAGAGAGCCCATTCCAACGGCAGACCTAACCCCAATTCCATTTTCTTCTCCCCAAACTTGAGCGAAAAGTTCGCTGCATCCATTGATTATATAGGGATGTTTATGGAAATCTCCAGTACAGTTGACCATTCCCAGAACTTTTATTACTCGTTTTACTCTGTTTAATGAGCCAAGATTTGCCTTGATAGTAGCGAGCATGGCTAGTCCAACTTGTCTAGCGGCAAGTTTTCCTGCTTCCATATCTAACTCAACACCTATTCGTCCTATAATCAAAGAGCCATCTTCTTGGACAGTTCCATGTCCGGATAGGTAAAGATATTTTCCGTCTATTAAGCATGGCTTGTATACTCCAAGAGGTTTTGGAGCGGGAGGTAAAACAAGTCCAAGTTTTGAAAAATTACTTTCTGGGGTTTCCATATAGTTAGGTTTAAATGAAAATTAGATAAAAATATCAAGAATTAGAACTCCAATTAGCCCGATCACGGCAACAATAGTTTCCATGAGAGACCAAGTTTTGATCGTGTCTTTAATGCTTACATTGAAGAACTCCTTATACATCCAGAATCCCCCATCGTTGAAGTGAGAAAACATTAAACTTCCTGCTCCAATAGAAAGCACCAGAAGGTTTGGATCTACATTCATTGTCGTTACCAAAGGAGCGATAATTCCTGCAGTAGTTAAGCCTGCAACAGTCGCTGAACCCACACAAACCCGAATGATTGCCGTAATGATCCAAGCAAGAATAAGTGGCGGAATATCCCATGTGCTCAAACCATCAGCGATCACCTGGCTGACACCCGTATCTGTAAATATTTGCTTCAATGCACCAGCACCGGCCACGATTAGCAAGATCATGGCAATATCTTTTGTGGCAACTGTATAGATGTCCATCAATTGGACCATCGAATATTTTCTCCTCAAGCCAAGTGTGTAGGTCGCTACGAGCACAGAAATCAACATAACAATTCCCGGATTGGCAATGAATTCAATAAAAGGAGCCAAGTTGCTTTCAGGATCAATATTTAGATTTAGGGCAGTCGTACCCACTAATAAAAAAACAGGAAGTAAAGCGGTGAAGAAACTGTTGAAAGCTCCAGGCAACTCAGATTCAGGTCGGGTTTCTGCCTGAAATGTCTTTAAAGGACTAGCCTGAATATTTTTTAAAGTCTTGGCGAAAATAGGACCTGCAATGATAATGGTAGGGATGGCTATTAAAAATCCATAAAACAGCGTTAAGCCCATATTAGCTTCAAACTGAGCCACCAATGCTGCTGGTGATGGATGAGGTGGTAAAAAACCGTGTGTTACCGATAATGCTGCCAATAAAGGGATTCCTACATAGACTGCTGATATTTTATACTGGTAAGCTACTGTGAAGGCTAAAGGTACCAGAAGAACAAATCCCACATTATAAAAGAGAGGAATTCCCACTACCAAGCCAGTGATGGACATGGCCCACGTGATGTTTTTCTCCCCAAAGATGTTCATTAGAAAACCTGCAATTCGCTGAGCAGCGCCGCTTTCTGCTACTAATTTTCCAAGCATGGCACCCATGACGATGACGATGACCAGATCACCCAATAGGTTTCCCATTCCTGTCTGAATCGATCCTGCAATCTGATCTGCCGGTAATCCCAAAAGTAATCCTGCGGAAATAGCAGAAATAATAAAAGCTAAGAATGGATTGAGCTTAGCCCAAACGATTAGTAAAACAAGGATTGCAATACTAAGCAGGACAAGAAAGATGGTCATAGGTTGAGGTTGGGTTTAAGGACCAAGATAAAAAAAATGAGTGAAAGACCATTTCCAATAATTAAAATCTAAAAAATCGGTCAATTTTTAATGAATTTGAAGGTGTATAATTGGCTCTTCCCAAAGACTCTGATGGTAAAATAACCTAATGGTAGAGGCCTGATAATTTGTGAAATATCAATTCCAGTATAAATCCCTTGAGCAAGTGTATTTCCATCCATTCCAATTATTTGGATAACCGAATTTATTTCAATCGATGGCAACATTAAATAGACATTTTCTGAATTTTTACTTGGGTTTGGGAAAAGCTTGATTTTTTCGGCTTCAAGGCGAATTAATCGAAACACAGAACTCCAGTTTTCTTCTCCATAGAAATTTTTGTGTTTTAACTGGTAGTAGATTTCTCCAAGTGGCAAAGGTGATGAATCAATAAACTCATTAGTTGGAACAATGGAATTCTCGAATGTTTTGAGAAGTTCTTTCTCAGAATTAAAACTGGAAAATCTGAAAATTTCTAATGTAGAATAGTCTGAATCTGCAGTTATTTCCCATTCAATTTTTGGCAATCCAGCAACCCATGTAGCTGAGGTCTTCATCCAAAGAAGAGGTAAGACCGACAAGGTTCTATAACTTCCAACAGTGAAATTTATGCCATTCAAATCATCAATGCTAAGATTTCTTCTAGCCCAAAGTCCTGGATCTAAACCAGCAAGATGATTTCCGGGAGCAGCATATCCAGTAGCGACAATTCTCAAATCATCCACCTGATCTACGATTAATTGATCAGCAGAAATTCTTAATTCTAAAGGATTTGAAGATGGGTTTAAACCAGAAAATTGAAAGTAACTAAAAAGGCGATAAAGAATAGGAGTGCCGTCTGAATCCGAAAATGAAGCAGAATAATCTGCCCCTTTGTATTCAGTAAAAGAAATTTGAAGGTTTCCGCCCGCGGAAGTTCCAAGGAACTGGACTTTCCTTATCCCTCCGTGATAAATATCTTCAAAAGGAAAAGTCCCATTGCTTGCATCAAAAGTAGCTGGAACTCCGAAGTAGGTAAATTGATTTAAGTTTTTCCATGAACCTCCGGTATAGTCTATTTCGCCAGTAAAAGAGGTATTTAAGGAAAGATCATTACCCAAAAGATCCAAACTTCCAGAAATCATTTTCAATTTATTTAGCACTGCCAAATCATTTTGAAAGGAAACCGTTCCTGATGATTTGTTTAATTTCAATTCTCCAACTTGCATGCTGAATCCTAAAATAGATTGATCATCAACACCAGAAAACTCGAGTTCAGAACCGCTCAATAAAAAGATCCCAGAGCCCGTTTGCTCCATATTTCCGGTCAGGGTTAGATTTAGGGGCATAGTAAGGTTCTGATTCCCTTGAATTTCCAAATCATGGAAAGTATTTGGAATTGCAGACCCAGCAAAGGAGCTAGTAAGTAGGTTTTGAGGACTTGAATTATTTCTGAAAATAACCTTCCCATCCAATTGAAAAGTGGCAGCTTCTATTTGAGGGGATACTCCTTCTAAAATTAACTCTCCTCCATCTTGAACGTTGAAAATTGAGGCACTATTTGTTCCTGATCGGAACAAAATTCCACTGTTACATTGTGAAATCAAGGTAGCGCCAGATTCTATGATGAAATCTCCAAATGTACCTGATCCAAAGATTGCTTCATTGTTAAACGAAAAAGTAGAACATGAATTTGGAATTATTGAAGTATCTAAGGTCTGTAAAACGATCCCTGATTTAATGATGAATTGCAAAGCCTTAAATGGTTCTTCAATCTGAAGAATCACCCCTGGTCCAGGATCAAATTCAACAGTATATCTACTATTTGTAGTGAATCCACTCCAGGCATTTTTGGGGATAATCGTTCGGGAGCTTCCTTTGAATACTATTTTACTTGAAATGGAATTTCCAATCCAATTTTGGCTATTCCATGTTCCAGAAGGCGTCCCAGGGGCTGCTCCTGAAAAGCTGTTAAGACTTCCATAAACCTCAAGCCGATAATTATTTAAATTCAACTTCTGCCCTGCACCTGTTTCAGCATTGATAAATACATTCTTTGCAGATTCATTTCCTACCAATCTAAGTGTGTGGGTTTGATCAATATAAATATCGTTTGTAAAATTAGGCTTGGTGGTAGGAACCAGCCAGCTTACTCCATCAAAAATATTCCATGTGGTTAGGTTAGAATAATCTCCGGTTTGTACTGTTTTATAGGATCCGTTTTCTTGGGAATTTACCAGTCCAGGATAGGCAAAAACAAATACAACTGCCAGAAGAAACCTGTATATTCGGCAGATAAAAAAATCACCTAAAGGAAAATATGTAGCCTTTGCTAGCATAATTTTAACTATTAAAAAAGTGTAACTAATATACTAAAAATGAAATTGAATAAGAATCTTTTCTTCTATTTATTTTTTAATTTATTATTTATAACCTCTGGACTATCAGAAGCTTTTGCCCAGCAGTACCGAATCAGCCTATTGACCTGCGATCCAGGCGAGGAGATTTATAGTTCTTTTGGACATAGTGCCATCCGGGTGCTGAATCAGGAGACCGGCAGTGACCGAATCTATAACTACGGGACCTTTGATTTTGGAGCTCCGAACTTTGTCCTGAAATTTGCCGGAGGCAGGCTGGATTATTTTCTTTCCGTTTCTACGTTTGAGCGATTTCTGGCGGAGTATAATTATTTCGAACGGAGTATGAGAGAGCAGGAACTTGATCTGAATCAAGAACAAAAAATTGCCCTGGTTGAATTTTTGGAAATCAACTATTTGCCGGAGAATAGAAACTACCGATACGATTTTTTCTATGACAACTGTGCCACTCGGATTCGGGATGTCATGGAGGAGATTTTGGGAGGAAACTTGGTTTGGAAAGACGAAGAGCAGGCGTCGGTCGAAAAGACATTCCGCGAATTAATCGATGAAAAAGTATTTTACATGCCCTGGTCTGATCTGGGAATTGACTTGGCCTTGGGGTCTAGGCTGGATAGAGATGCGACTCCGAGAGAAGAACAATTTCTCCCCGAATATATGGAGCAGGCATTTTCAAGAGCAGTAATACAGGGAGATGGTCCCACCCGTCCTTTTGTCAAAAGCGAGCGGGTGATTTTGGATTTTAGTCCTAAAGAAGAATCATTGGGATTCCTAAACCCCTATGTGTTGTTCTGGATTATTGCCATCATTTTTACAGCGATCACCTTTATTGGCTTTAAAAAGAAAAAGTTATTTGTAGGCTTTGATTTGGTGTTTTTTGGGATTTTGGGAATTCTTGGATTAGTCATGTCTGCACTTTGGATAGGGTCAGATATCCCTTCTACCAAATGGAACTGGAATGTATTGTGGGCATTTCCTGGTCATTTATTGTTGATTCCTGGATTACTTTCAAAATCACTGAAGCCCTGGCTGAGAAAATACTTATTGTTTGCCTTGATTTTGGCCGATGCTGCTGTCGTCTTTTGGATATTGGGATGGCAGTCTTTTCACCCCAGTTTGATCCCATTGATGTTGGTCATTATTCTAAGGACAAATTATCTTTATTACAATATCTCTCGATATAAGACGGCGGTTTCCTGAATAAATTCTCCAAGTAAACTATTAGGGAGCTATTATGTGTTAAGTGATTTAAGATTGTGCTATGGAATTTAAATTAACTTCAGATTATCTGCCGACGGGAGACCAGCCTACAGCGATTGAAAAGCTTACCGAGGGAATCAACGCAGGGGAAGAAGCCCAAGTTTTATTGGGTGTGACGGGTTCTGGTAAGACTTTTACGATTGCCAACCTGATTCAGCAAACCCAAAAGCCAACATTAATTTTAAGCCATAACAAGACTTTGGCAGCTCAGCTATATGGGGAATTCAAGCAGTTTTTTCCTGATAATGCCGTAGAATACTTTATTTCCTATTATGATTATTACCAACCTGAAGCATTTATTCCGAGTTCGGGTACTTATATAGAAAAGGATCTTTCCATCAATGATGAGATAGAAAAGCTCAGGCTAAGCGCAAGTTCCAGCTTACTTTCCGGAAGAAGAGATGTGATTGTTGTGGCGTCGGTTTCTTGTATTTATGGTATTGGAAATCCAGAAGAGTTTAGTAAAAATATCATTCGCTTGCAGGAGGGGGATAGGATTCCAAGAAATCAGTTACTTTTTCAATTGGTGGATATCTTATATAGCCGAACCCATCAAGATTTAGCGAGAGGAACTTTCCGGGTTAAAGGAGACACTGTGGATATTTTTGTCGCGTATGCAGATTTTGGATATCGGATTTTTTTCTGGGGAGATGAGATTGAAGCGATTCAAAGAATAGATCCTGAAACAGGGAAAAAGCTTTCGGAGGAGAAGATAATTTCAATTTTCCCTGCGAATCTTTTTGTAACAGGAAAAGACACCATCAATACTGCTATTCATGAGATCCAGCATGATATGGTAGCTCAGGTCAATTTCTTTGAGAAAGAAGGCAAATTCTTAGAAGCAAAACGGCTTCAGGAAAGGACAGAATTTGATTTGGAGATGATTCGTGAGCTGGGTTATTGTTCCGGCGTCGAGAACTATTCTAGGTATTTTGATCGGAGACAGCCTGGAACAAGGCCTTTCTGTTTGATAGATTATTTTCCGGATGATTTCTTAATGGTGATAGATGAGAGTCACGTCACTGTCCCTCAAGTAAGAGCGATGTGGGGAGGAGATAGATCCAGGAAAGTGAATTTGGTAGACTTTGGGTTTCGGTTGCCTTCGGCAATGGATAATAGACCCTTGAAATTTGATGAGTTTGAGACTTTGATCAAGCAGGTTGTCTATGTATCCGCTACCCCGGCGGATTATGAACTGGCCAAGACGGAGGGTGTGGTAGTTGAGCAGATTATCCGTCCTACAGGTCTTTTGGATCCAACAATAGACGTGCGACCAAGTCAGAATCAAATAGATGATCTTTTAGAAGAAATAGACCAGACAATTAAAACAGATGCACGGGTGTTGGTCACAACTTTGACTAAGCGGATGGCGGAGGAACTCCAGAAGTATCTGGAAAGAGCGGGAGTGAAATCAAGGTATATTCATTCGGAGGTAAAAACGTTGGATCGAGTGGAGATATTGAGAGAACTTCGTCTTGGGATTTTTGATGTCTTGGTTGGGGTGAATTTATTGAGAGAAGGATTGGATTTGCCCGAGGTTTCTTTAGTGGCAATTTTGGATGCAGATAAGGAAGGATTTTTGCGAAATGAGAGAAGTTTGGTGCAGACGATTGGAAGAGCAGCGAGAAATCAAGAGGGTCGTGTAATCATGTATGCCGATAAAATCACTCAATCCATGAAAATGGCGATAGACGAGACCAAAAGAAGGAGAGCTATTCAAATTGAATACAATTTGGAAAATGGAATTACTCCAACCACTGTCATAAAATCCCGGGATAAGATCATGGGCCAGACTAAAGTGGCTGATTCAAAAAGAAATGCTAAAATCTATGCTGAACCAATGCCGGGAGAGGGTGTGATGGCAGCGGATCCAGTAGTCCAATATTTGAGCAAAGACAAACTCGAGAAATTGATTCTCCAGACTCAAAAGCAAATGGAGAAAGCAGCAAAAGAATTGAACTTCATGGAAGCAGCAAGGTTAAGAGATGAGTGGCAATCCCAGAAAAAAAGGTTGGATGAATTATCCAGAATTCCTGGGAGTTGAAATAAATAAATATGATTATCCGCAATGATGCCAGTTTCCTTAGATTCTATGGTAATATGGTTGGAAGACCGATGACCGCAAACCGAAGCGGCCTCAAATAGTAAGTTTAACATATCCTACATTGCTTTTACCTCTTTACTGGTAGAAAAGCGGATATACCTATAAATAAATTTAAGTCATGACCCTTCAGGAAGTAAAAAGCCTTGCCTCAAAAGGGGAGGGCTTGAAAATTGAGTTCAAAAAGAAAGCAACTTATCCGGAGAAGATCGTCAAGGAATTTATAGCCTTGGCAAATACGGCCGGTGGAGTGGTAATGATCGGTGTGGATGATGATGGCACTGTTTCTGGCCAAAGATTCATCGAGGAGGAGATTTATGTGATGGAAAAAGCGATCAAAGAATTGATTTTTCCTCTTCTTACTTATGAGCTTGTTACGATTCCTATAAATGCTAAAAAGGGAGTAGCAATTTTTAAATTGGAACCGAGTCCCAATCGTCCTCATTATTTAAAGGTTGATAAGAAAAGGCAGTCTTATATAAGAGTGGAAGATAGAAGTGTACAGGCGAGTATTGAAGTTTGGGAGATTTTAAAGCGAAGTAAATCCTCCAAAGATGTCGTATTTACTTACGGAAGAAAGGAAGAGATACTGCTGAAAGCTCTGGAGGAAAAGCAAAAAATCACCTTAAAAGAATTTTCAAAGTTGGCCCGGATCCCTAAATTTTTAGCTTCCAAAACTTTGGTGAAATTAGTTTTGGCAAATGTCTTAAGAATTCACCCTCAAGAATCAGAAGACTATTTTACGTTGAAAGAGGTGGGAGTTTAATTCCTGTTCTTTCGGTGAATCCAGCATTGCCTTGAAATCCACCTGAGTGAATTATCAAAATGGATGAGCCTTTAGGAAATTGATTGTTTGAAATCATATCCCAAACACCAAATGCTAATTTCCCAGTGTAGATCGGATCAAGGACGATTCCAAAATCCTCATAAAATTTCCAGATAAAATCAATCAATTCTTGCTTGTATTTAGCATATCCTCCAAAGTGGTATGTATCCATCACTTGTGTTCTTCCTTTCGGAATAATTTCATGAATAGCTAAAAGATCTTCGATTTCCTGATGGATAAAATTTCCTTTTAAGGAAGAGATGCCAATTAAAGTTTGATGAGTTAAAACAGTTTTTGCCAAGCCTACAAAAGTGCCTCCTGTACCAATTGCAGCAATAATGTGAGAATACTCTTTGTCATCTTCTCCTAAAATTTCACTCGTTCCTTGGACTGCCAAATCATTGGTTCCTCCTTCTGGAATGAGATAAAAAGAGCCGAATTTTGATTTCAAATCAAGTAAGAAAGACGGCTCTTTTTTAATTCTATACAATTCTCTTGAAACAAAATGGAGCTGCATTCCATTGGATTGGGCGGTTTTCAAAGTAGTATTTAAAGGGATGGCTTCTTCACCTCTGATTACTCCTATTGATTTTAGGCCTTCAGCTTTGGCAGCAAATGCTATTGCAGCGATATGATTTGAATAGGCTCCGCCAAAAGTCAGAATAGTACTTTGTCCCTTGGCTTTTGCTTTTTTAAGGTTGTGTTTTAGTTTATAAAATTTGTTTCCAGAAACCTGCGGATGAATTAAATCAAGTCTTTTTATACTGACAGTTACCTCTTTCTCTTCAAAAAGAGGGTGTTTTAAAATTTGATTGAAAACTGGATTCGCATTTATCATTTGCTTGATTTCAGGTATTTTGACAAAGTTAAGCTTGATCCTCCTATTTTTGCAGTATGAATATGAATCCAGAGGAAGACTTTGAAGATGAGGAAGTCGAATTGTTTGAGCATTATAGAATTGTTATTGACAAAGGGCAGACCCCTATAAGAATCGATAAATTTTTGAGTGAAAAGTTAGCTAATGCCACAAGAAATAAAGTCCAACAGGCAATAGATGCAGGTTCAATATTGGTAAATGATAAATCTACCAAGGCCAATTATAAGATCAGGCCTATGGATGACATCAAAGTAATGTTAGCTAAGCCACCAAGGGAATCGGAAGTCCACTCTGAAAATATTCCATTGGATATTGTCTTTGAAGATCCGTATTTATTAATTGTAAATAAACCGCCAGGTATGGTAGTTCACCCTGCCCATGGAAATTGGTCAGGTACGTTGGTCAATGGATTAGTTTACTATTTTGAAAACCTTCCAGAGATGAAAGGGAATACGGGGAGACCAGGATTAGTTCATAGGATTGACAAGGATACTTCTGGTTTATTGGTAATAGCTAAAACGGAAGAAGTGATGTCAAATTTGGCAAGTCAATTTTTCCATCATACCATTGATCGGACTTATCAAGCTTTGATTTGGGGAGAACCAGTAGAAGATGAAGGAACAATTGTGGGAAATGTAGGTAGGAGTGCGAAAAATAGAAAGGTAATGGATGTTTTTCCTGAAGGTGATCAAGGAAAACATGCAGTGACCCATTGGAAAGTTTTAAAAAGGCTTCGCTATGTTTCTCTTGTTCAGTGCAATTTAGAAACCGGGAGAACCCATCAAATCAGAGCTCATATGAAATATTTGGGACATCCACTTTTTAACGATGCAATGTATGGGGGAGATAAGATTAGAAAGGGTACTCAATTTTCTAAATATAAATCCTTTGTTCAGAACTGTTTTGATTTAATGCCAAGGCAGGCTTTGCATGCAATGTCCCTAGGGTTTGTACATCCGATCACTCAGGAAAAGGTTTATTTTGAGGTGTCGCTACCAGAAGATTTTCAGTCGGTCTTAGAAAAATGGGAGTCCTACGTTACTTTTGAATAATATTAATCGATCAATAATTTAAAAATATGCTTTGATTTTTGCTGATAATATAATAAAACAGACTTTTTTATCAAATAAACGTAATCTTAGATTTCTTTATTAAGAAAATGGCAAAATAACCTATAGAATCACTGCTTAAATTTTTGATTTTATATTTTTCAATCGTTTTCATTAAAAATACTATAAAAATTCACTTTATTTTTTATATAATTTGCAATAATAAGTTCTCTTTGCCTATATTTGAATCATCAACAAAGACAAAAGGTCTTTAAAGATTTATACTGTAGGATGTTGAAATTGGCAGACAAGCCCTCCTGTCTCGGGGGTGGAGGTCATAGGATAAAGCATTTAGCGAGCTCGTAAATTTGCCTAACTACTCCGTGGGGGTTCGAATCCTTCTCCTACAGCAGGTTATTTTGGGTTTATTGTTAATTGACTAAAACCATGAGATTATGTTTCATGGTTTTTTTTATGCCCAAGCATTTATTTGATTAATTTCTATTTGGTGAATTGGTGATTAGCCAATATAAAATATTGCATACTAAGACAAGTTTAAAATATTGTCAAATTCATAAAAATTAAAAAGAAATAGGGGTTTAATTTTCGTTATTATAATTGAAATAGCTTTTCAATAAAAATAATGTAAAAAATAAAATAAATAATTATCAAAATTTTAATAAACCAATGGTATTTCTAATTTTGACCAGTCAATTTAAAGAAATTGAACATTACAACTCTATCATCTCACTTTCTCAGTTATGAAGTTCTATTCATTTTTGATTTCTTAAGAAAGGGTTGTTAAACAAAAGTAGATATTCAACTATTTGCTCTCAAACCTATTTTGCCTATTAAACTATTGTAGGATGTTGAAACTGGCAGACAAGCCCTCCTGTCTCGAGGGTGGGGAGCCCAGAATAAAGCGTAATTCAAACCGGACTATTGCCTAACTGCCTCGTGGAGGTTCGAATCCTTCTCCTACAGCAAAAAAAAGCAACACATTTGTGTTGCTTTTTTAATTTGATATCAGTCTTCTGCCAGCGGATTTCCCACTCTTAATAGCTATTTTAGTTTAACTTTACAGAGAATGTCAGATCAGCAACATATCAAAAAATCGGCTCATCCTATCCGGAAGAAGATCATAAAATGGTTCATGATCGTTTTTTTATCCCTGCTTTTTTTAGAATTCATCGTTTATTTTGGCTCAAATTTATTTCTATCAAATTGGGCAAGAAATAAAATTAATGATGCCACTGATGATGTCTATAATATTGAATTTAATAGATTGAATTTTTCTCTTTTGAGGAGAGGGATTTTTCTGGATGGAATAATCATGAAACCAGTAAGTGGTGTTATTGCCAAGCCTGGGCAAACACTTTTTGACTTTACTTTAGATGAGCTGGCTTTTAGAGGGCTTTGGTATAGTTTTTCAGATAATATCTTTTATATAGGAAATCTTGAATTTGACAATCCTAACATCAACATGGATTTGCCTGAGAATTCTGAAAGGCAAAGCATAAAGGAAGATTCAGTAAAAGGAATCAAAGAGTCCCCAATCAAGAAATTGGAAGATGAAGTCAAAAAAAGTATTTCTGGAATGAAATTAAATGGTTTGGTAATCCGAACATTGGATGTAAACCATGCAGACTTGTTTTTTCTTAATTTCTTAAGTGAAAACTCATTAAATGCCCAAAACACAACATTATCGGTTAAAGATATTAATCTCACCACCAAAGAGGTTTGGGAAACTCCTTTTAATGCAAGGGGATTTGAATTTGATTTAGAGAAAGTCAGCTTCTCCCTACCGGATAATGTTCATAGTATTTTAGCCGATGAAGTGTTTGTCAGCTCTATAGAAAACCAATTAGAGCTTGTAAATTTTTCCTTGATACCTGATAAGTCAAAGGAAAGCAAATCCTATTATTCAATTCATTTGAATCAATTGAGAGTTGGAAATGTGGACTTGAATAAAGCCTTTATAACTTCAAATGTTTTAATAGACGAAATCGTACTTGACGACCCACATTTTAAAGTTGAGAGGTTAATTAAAACTGAAAAAGATACTACCGGGACAGACGATCTGAATGAATTGATTGAAGGCTTATTAGAATCTGTATCGATTAAGGAATTGTCTGTAAACAAGGGGAAATTTGTAACCTCCAATGCTAATGATACTTTAAGAAATAGAATAGAGATCGGAGAGTTGGACTTTAAAATGATCATGTTTTATCTCGGCAATGATGAGTCAAAAAAGGTAAATCAGTTTTTTTATGGAGAAGATGCTTCTATGGAAATCCGGGATGCAAATATTTACTTATCTGATGAATTGCATATAATCAAGGGAGAAAGAATTTTAGTATCCTCCTTCAAAGATGAAATTGATGTTGAAAATTTCAGTTTCCAACCGAGGGAAGAAGCCCTTAAAAAGAAAGATCCGGACCAGATTATTAAAATAACTCTTCCAAGATTGTCTTTTACACAAGCCAATCTTAAGCTTCTCTATAATGAGGGGAAATTTGAGATGGATGAGATGAAGTTGAATTCACCTCAAGTCGAAATCATTGAGCTAAAAAAGAAAGAGGCTGAATCCGGCCAAAAAGTTTCTGTGAAAGACCTGCTTGAAGGCTATCTCTCTGAAATCAAAATTGCCCGATTTGATTTAGACAATGGGGGAATGCAGTTTAAGAATGAGGCTGGAGAGAGAAGTAACGATATTGGTTTTGAGAGTTTTAGTTTAGAATTGGATGAGGTGTTTATCCAACCAAATTCTTCACGCTCAATCAATGATTTTTTATATGCAAAAGATATGGTGTTAAGTCTGGATAAATACCGCTTGAAACTAAAAGATAATTTGCATGAGTTTATGGCAGATAATGTCACGATAGATTCTAAAAACTCTTTATTATCAATTAGTGGGTTGATAATCAGACCAGAAAATCCTGAGCAAGTACAGCAAGTATTGGACAGCTATGAGAAAAGTGTGATTCTGGATTTTCATATTCCAGAATTTAGGGCGGAAGGATTCGATGTTAGAGCAGCTTTTGAGGAAGAAAGGCTAGAAATTCGGCAGATTTTGATTCCAAATCCTGAGCTATCCATGATTCAATTTAGAAAAAAGCAAAGCTCTAAAGAAGGTTCTTCAATGGAGTCAAGTGATGAAATAGGTGGACTGATCACATCGTATTTTAAAAAAATTGAGATAGATTCTTTAAATTTTTCACAAGGAAAAATCAAATACGAAAACTATTCTGGTCAAAAAGACATAACATTTCAAGAAGAAAATTTATCGCTCAAATTGAAAGGGTTTTATGTAGATGAAACGGGTACAACTAGAGATGACAAAACATTCTTTTCTGAAGAGATAGATTTAAGGTTGGAAAATTATGCCTTTAATCTTGCTGGAGGCAATTATATAGCCTCAACAAGTGATTTGAATTATAATTCTTTAGATCAAACAATCATAATAGAGAATCTTGAATTAGTACCGGGTCCCGAACTTGAAAGCAAAATTGCGCTTTCGCTTGATTTACCCCAGGTAGCTTTTAAAGGAGTAGACATCGAATCTTTCTTATTTGAAAATAAACTTGAACTCAATAATTTGAAAGTTACTGGAGGGAAAATCAACATTGAGATCGACAAGGATTATAAAAAAGATGAAAATTCTGAAAAAAAGGAAGAAAGGAGGTCATTGCCAAAATCTGTAGAACTTGTAAAAATTGATTCAATAGAAGCTGTAGAATCTACTTTAGGCATCAACTTCAGGTCAGGAACCAGTGAAGCACAGTCGATACAGACGTATTTCGATCTTGGGATTCATGGTTTTCATTTTGACTCTGCAACCAATACAAGAGAAGATCTTTCCGGGTTATTTTCTGAGATTAATTTATCCTTGCAAGATTTTTCATTTGCACTTCCTGATAGTTTGCATACGATCATCTTTTCAAGTGTGAATGTGGATAACACAGTAGATGCTACGATTTTTTCAAATTTTCAAGTAGTACCTAAAAGCACCAAAACTGCTCCAGGATCGCCTATCATTTCAGCGAAAATAGAAAGTCTTTCTATCCAAAATAATACCTTAAAAGAGATTCAAAAAACTGGAATATTTAACTTAGATAAAATCATTCTTACGAATCCTTTGATAGACTTATATCTAGATTCAACTGAAAAAGAGAAAACGGTAAAAAAAGTTGATTCAAGAAATAAGGATGGCTTAATTCAATCAATCCTGCTCCAGGACATACTCATCCAGAATGGAAAATTTGCCTTGCATGATAAAGAAACTGGTCCAATTGACCGAATAGCTTTTGAAGGAGTCAATTTTGAATTGCAGGATTTGAATTTGGATTTGTTTAGTAAAGACCAGAAACTTAGTCCCCAATTATTACTAGAAAAAGAGCTTAGCTTTTCTCTTTCCAATTATCATTTCTTGACTGACGATAGTTTGAACAAAATTGATGTAGGAAAAATTAGTTTTCTGGAAAATGACTTGATAGTTGAGGATATAAGTTTTGGTCCAGCGGTAGGTAGATACAATTATTTGGCTAAGCAAGGGTTTCAATCAGATGCGATTGATGGGAAAGTAAAAAAAGTAACCCTTCAAAAGATTGACTTGAATCAGTATTTTTTGGATAAAAAAATAATAGCTCAGGGATTGATTTTTGATAGTCCGGAATTGGAGGTATTTAGAGATAAAAGACTTCCTGTCAAAGAGGGTGTTAATAAGCCTATGCCACAGGATTTACTGAAAAATGCTCCAATCGCTTTGGAAATAGATTCTGTAAAAATTACGAATGGAATAATATTCTATGAGGAATTTTCACCAAAAGCCATGCTTCCTGGTTCAATCTTTTTTAGTGATGTACAGATGCTTATGTCACCTTTTATCATGACCAAAAGCGGAAAAATGTTTCCCTATGACTCTACATCGCTTATAGCTAGTTCAAAATTGATGGGAGAGGGAGAAGTAAATTTGAAAGCGAAACTTTTTTATGAAGATCCCTATCCAATGGATGTACAAATTGAAATGGGTGAATTTGATCTGACCACAATGAACGACATGCTTTCAAGAGGAGTTTTTGTCAGGATTTTGGAAGGGAAAGTCACAGATGGAAAATGGGATTTTGTTGTGAATGATGATTTTGCAAGTGGCACTATGAATTTTAATTATGAGGATTTGAAAATCGAATTTTTGGATAGCTTAACGCTAGAAAGGGGGAGGGGAAAACTCAACTTGTTAACCTTTTTAGCCAATACTTTTGTTAAAAATGATAATCCTCGAAAATTTCTTAATAACAGAGTTACTTCTAGAATCTACCATGAAAGAGACAAGTCCAAATTTATTTTTGGAGGATGGTGGAGAGCGACATTTAGTGGCTTGAAAGGTGCATTAGGCTTGGGACAAGCAAAGATTCCTAAGAGGAAAGATGAAGAGGATGAGTAGACAGTGAAAAGTACTTGTTTCCAGTTCCAATTGGTATAAAAAAAATAGGCTATCAATAAGATATCGACAGCCTATTAGTTCAATGTTATTGTTTAAGCCTTCTTTTTTGAATTGGTAAGAAAATTGAAGTTTTTAAAATATTTTGGTTTTTTAACTACTGAAAACCTATTTCAATTTGCCTTCTGTATCGGTGTAATTACCAATAATCTGTGCGCCGCTATTAATTGTTACTTTACCATACACAGTGATGGTATTGCCTTCACCCACAAATTCTAGAGTAGCTCCACTATTTAACCTCAGGTCACCATATATTACTGTACTTCCATGAAGTTGTAGTTTAGATTGGCTATTGATATTTAAGGTAGAATTTTTCTGATACTGCCCAAAAGCAAAGGAGCCATTTACAGTCATCAGGCCATTGCTATTGATATTTAGATTGTTTTCTACTGCCAAAGAACCACAGAACAGGAAGGTGCCTCCTATGTTTACATTTTTCAAAGAAGCTGCTCCAGTGTAAGCTTGGGACTCATTGCCATTGACATTTAGATTACTGCTTCCGGTATAGGTAGATAGGCCATCGCAGTTTATCCCAGGTCCTGCAGGAGGAGTAGGATTTTCTTCCTGAACGCTTATTTTCAATATTTGTAATCCTCCGGAACCAGTTGCGACAAAAACGAACTCTTCCTCATTTCTTACGAAATTAGATGATCCGTCAAGATCCAATACCCCAAATTCTTTGATGGAAGAAATCTCAGATACATTAGAAATAGAAATTCCAGCTGCTCCATTAGCCATAAATAGTAAGCCTCCATCCACAGAAACTGCATTAGTGACTATATCACCAGGTTCTACGTCATCTGGATTGATAGGGATAGCAAGTTTTTGAATCAAGCTACCATCGGTCATTCGATAGATTCCTGCACCATTTGCACCTTCAGAAACATATAAGTGATTATTATTGATCTCCATAGTTCTTTTAGCCCAGGCTACATCCAGGCTCAAAGGGATATTGCTTACTTCTGAAAGGCTGTTTGGATCTAAAATATGAACTCCTGATATACCACTCAACACTGCTAATTTATCACTTCCAAAGGCAACTGCTCTCAGATCTTCCATTTCAGAAGAACTTCCAGGGTTACCTGCGACATCGAATAAGCCAATGATCCCAGGGTTTCCACTCGTTATTGCGGTATTGTTGGCAGTATGGACTACATCAGTTGCTACAAAGCCTGGGACTGAGGTGTAATTAAAAGGGGAAGTGAATTGTCCTGCGGAAACAGAAACAGTAATTAAGTTAGCGGGTGAAGACACTTCTGAATTTGCATCGATATTTACTGCTCCAGCTAAGTATAACTTTCCACTCTTGTAAGCCACTGAACTGATATCGGTATCTGTGAAAATAGCCTGAGAAGTGATTTTTGGGCTGTAAATATCAGAGATATCAAAAATCTCGATCGCTCCTAAGTAAGTAGGGCCTTCTGTGTTATATGAAACAAATGCATAATTTCCGTCAATATCCACGTGGGTAGCTTTCAGGGTTTTTCCATCGGAAACTGGAGCTGCCACTTGGGATATTAAAATTAAAGGAAGTTCAGATGCTGGAATTTCATCTTCTGAAATTCTTCCTGAGGCTAGGGAAGGGGCTGTGATACCAATGACACCGGAACCTTCTCTGGACATTCTCTGACTCAATAATTCTGAATCATTGTTGATTAAAATCGAATCTTGTAGAATAGGATCTGTTTCATTGGTACATGAGTACAGGGCAATTACCAATGTGATTCCAAGAAGTAAATGTTTTTTCATAGTCTTTATTAATGCGATAAATGAGTTCAAATTGAAAAATCTGAACTTCACATACTAAGTTTTGAATATTGTGCTGGTATTGTTTAAATAATTATCAATAAAATTCTATTTCCGTCTTAAAAGACTGTAAAAGAGTAGCAAAAAATTGTATTAATCAATTAATGACTAAATTATTTTGTAGCTAAAAATAGTAAGAATTTTAATTTCGGATAACCTTGTGGTATTCTATCTGATTATCCCATATAACCTCTACCGTGTAAAGACCTTTATTTAAGGAATTCAGATATTGGCCAACCTCCGGAGAAATTTCTGAAATTTGGTTTCCTACAAAAGTTTTTGAAATACCCAGTATTGAAGAAACCCTCACTTTTATTTGTCCATCTAAATAATTGTCTGAATTGATCAGACGGATATTAAAGTCTATTCCTGAAGAGGGATTTGGGTAGATTTTCCAGGAATTGGCCGAGTTCAATAATGGTAAATTGATGGATTTTATAGTTGAAAAAATAAAACTTCCATCAAAATCTACCTGTTTTATCCTATAAAAAATATATCCTCCTGACCAAGGTAGGCTTTGGTCTTTAAAGGTATATTCTATAGGGCCATCAGAATATCCATTCCCTTCAACACGTCCAACCGTTTCCCATTCTTTTATTGAACCAATTGTCCTTTCAATTTCGAAATGTGAATTTTCCCATTCCTTGCCCGTAGACCATTTTAGTGATGCAAGATGATCATGTGACTGGTAGATTGCTGAAAAATAAAGGAATTCAACAGGAAGTATACGACAACCTCCATAATAGGCTGGAGATGCTGAAACGAAAATATTGTCAGTCTCAGTATCTGTAGGGTACCCTCCTGAAACCGTCCCTGAGGGCATTCTTTCATTACATATTACTAATTGACTAGTATTATTTACATCAACGACACTAGTCGTTAGAGACTTAGTTAAATTGCCGGTAATTAAGACGTCTGCATTATCATTTGCCTCAAAAATTGCATTTCCAACATTTGGTAGGTTTACATTCCCGATAAAAGTAACATATGCATTATCATTCATTCTGATGGGACTTTCTACTGAAGTATTCCCACCTACATAAAAGTTAACATCATCGTTTATTACTAATTCACTGCTTGTATTAGGCAGAGTTAGGTCTCCTGCAAGATTTACTGAGGAAGTTCCAGATACATACATAGGTTTGTTCAACGTGGTATTTCCTCCGACGTCTAAAGAGATATTACCAGAAAGTGCCAATGAATAACTCCCGTTATTTTCTAGATTTAAATCTCTAGTTATGCTTATTTGAGCATTATCTGTAGCAGAAATATCTCGATTTATTATAGCATCTCGATTCACTATAAGCTCACTATCACCTGACATTACCAAACGAGTGGGAGAAGCACTTCCATTATTTCTAATCAGTAAATCCCGAGTTTCTAAGGTTCCCTGAAGATTAATCTGAGCATTTCCAGTATCGACATCTGTATCCAATGCAATTGTGACAGTGCTGTTAGCACCAATGTTTAATTGACGAATGCTAGAGCCACCATCGTTAGGAAAAGTTAAGCTATTGGCATTTATTATTGGGCCTGGCGAAAAATTAGAAGGATTAGTTATATCTACATTACTATTTCGAGCTAACGATAAGGTTCCGGAGACTAAAAGGTTTGCATTTTCGGAAATAGCAACATTGGTTAATCCATTATTTGTAGTAAAAGTTAAATTATTCGAAAATGTTGAAGTACCATTTAAAGTAACAGTGCCTGACATCGTGGTGGAATTCGTCACATTTAAAACACTAGTTGATGTATTGTTAAATGTCATACCTGAATTATTTGTGTCAAAATTCAGACTGGTAAGGTTCAGGGTTCCAGAATTGGTGACGGATGTTCCGTTATTGATTGTCAGATTACCTATTTGAATGCCTGAATTATTGTAGGAGCCATTTGTGGTTAAAGACACATTGCCGGTATGGCTTGCTGAATTTGAATAATTTGCTGTACCTGCGATGCTGACACTATTGCTCTGAGTTCCGGAATTGGTGTATGAAGAACTATTTGCAAGTGTTACTTGGCCTGACTGGGTTCCGGAATTGACAAAAGTACTTGAATTAGCAAGTGTCGTTGATCTGGAATTGGTTCCTTGATTAATAAAAGAACCATTAGTTACCAGTACACTTCCATTTGTTTGATTTCCAGATGTGGTAATAGTGTAAATAGCCGAAGTTCCATCAACAGTCACATTACTAGATGTCACAGAAGAGTTGGTATAAGATGAAGAATTGTTAATAGTCACTGTACCGGATTGGGTCCCGGAATTGACAAAAGTACTTGAATTTGCTAAGGTTGTTGTACGGCTATTGGTCCCTTGATTAATAAAAGATCCATTATTTATAATAACGGTTCCATTATTTTGATTTCCAGAAGAAGTAATGATGTAAGAAGAAGATGGCCCATTTAAAGTAGTATTTCCTGACTGGGTACCGCAATTAGTGTAAGATCCGATAGCCGTATTATCATTGGTGACTGTACTATTACTGTTTCCAGAATTAACATAATTAGCATTATTTTGAAGGGTAAGCCCACCATTAAAAGTACCCGTATTTTCAAAATTTGCTCCAGTGGCACTTAAAGTCCAAGTTTTTGTATAAGTTCCAGCATTGATAATTCTTACATTATTTCCAACATTAAGGAAATTCCCAGTGAACAAAATACCAGGTTGAATATAAAGTGTTAGGTCATTAATATTTTTTAAATCAATATCGTTGGATCTATTAGACCCCAAGCAAACCACATCCCCTGAACCTATACTTCCTGGAATTACATTACTAGCATTTAAAGTTCGGTCACACGATGAGGGAATTGTTGGAGGGCAGGATTGCCCAAATACCTCTAATCTCCAAAACAACTGGACGCAGCAAAAAATCAGAAAAACGAACAGAATTCTATTCTTCATCAATGAATTAGAAGGAAAATAAGCCTAGGTTATACCTAGTTTATTAGATAATAGGGAATTAAGGGCGTTGCAAAGGTGTAGAGACTTATTTTTTGTATGAAAAATAATACAAAAAATTGTCTTTTGAATAGTGTAATTTAAATTTCATTTTGAAGTTGGACAGATTATCCCTTTAAGGGAGAAATCATGAATTGGTTTCCAAGATCCTTTTAGTTGTAACAAAAAAGCCCTCAAATTGTTTTTAGATTTTTTTTTAAAAAACAGTTTGAGGGCTTTTTGGGATTTTACGAAGTAAAAAAATAAGGTAGAAGAGCAAATTGAAAGTTGTTCCCCTACATTCCCCTGATCAATGTATAGTAGGGCCGAATGTGAAAAGAATAGGAGTAACCCTTCTAGATTTTATTTTCTAATGACTTTGATCTGTTCACTTTGATCTCCCCAGATGAACTGCACTATATGCATTCCAGAAATTGCTCTATCCATATAAGAATTTACAGCTTCATTGACTTCTTCGATGGAAAATGCGGTATAGGTCTGCATCACACCTCTGACATCAGAAATTCTAATGATTATTTGTTCATCATTGTAATTGGAGTCATTTATTAATCCTACGACTACTTGGGATCTATTTTCACTTGGGTTGGGATAAATGATCCAATTGGTTTTTCCTTTGAGCCCAGGTACTTGAATAGATCGCGTCACACTATAAGCAAAGGATTCATCAAAATCTACTTGCTTCAATCTATAGAAAACGTTTCCACCATTTGTAGGTAAGCTTTGGTCTATGAAGGAATATTCTGAAGAAGATTCTGAGTAACCTTGTCCTTTAACTTCCCCGATTTTTTCCCACTGATTCGTATTATTGACAGCTCGCTCAATTTCAAAATGAGAGTTTTCCCACTCTTTGGCTGAAGCCCAATTTAGTTCACCGGAACGATCAGAGGTATTAAATGTGGCATCGAAATATTCGTATTCAACTGGGAGGATACTGAAATTCTCATAAGTAATATAAACGACACCTGAACCTCCTTTTCCTCCTCCTGCATAACCAGCTCCTCCGCCAGATCCTGATTTACTTACGCCGGCACCACCAATAGCATTAATAGAAGATAGGTTCCCATCTCCACCTAACTTGATCTCATCGCTTCCAAAACCTCCTTCTCCAATTTTGTCTGTACCATTAAAAAATTCTCCGATACCACCGCCTCCAGCACCGAAATATCGGGTAGAATCACCAAGATTTAAGAGGACTGCATCACCACCTCGCCCTCCTTCTCCTTGACCATTTCCAGCAGCTTTTCCATTTTGTCCATCATTTGCAGGAGGTAATTTCCATGGGATTAGACCTCCACCCCCTCCTCCAGCAACTGAATTTTGAGGATTGCTATAATCTCCATTTCCTCCTGGATTTCCTTGGTAAACAATCACAGCGGGCCCTGAATAAATTACGGGTATACTATTTCCTCCAGCCCCAAAGGATTTGGCGGGGTCAGGACTAGCTCCACCACCACCACCTGAGGCTCCGTCAGATCCAGCGTTTTGAGTTCTAGATCCACCACCTCCGCCACCAGGGACTACAATATTAATAGGGTTTCCATCTATTTCACCTGTGAATAAAGAGGGTTCTCCATTAGACCCTGGAAGATTAACTCCTATGGAACCATTTCCACCATCTCCTACGATAATTCCAAAGTTAGAATTTGCAGGCAAACCATAAGGGTTAGCTGTGGAAAAAGTTTGGACAATTAATGTTCCAGATCCACCGCCGCCTGAACCTTCACCGCCGCCGCCGCCGCCGCCGCCACTACCTACAAATGTGGTAAATTCTGCTAATCCTTCAGGAGAAGTCCAAGTGTAATCACAAGCAAATTCAATAACAGTTGTTCCTGATACTGATCCATCATCTATCACCTTTATACAATCCGTATCATCTGCATCGGGGCATGAATAAGATATTACTACCAAACCATTTCCACCTTTTCCATTTTGGCCTGACCAGGCGCCTCCTCCTCCTCCTGGCGAGTTCCCATTTGTTCTATTAGGGCCTCCTAGTCCCCCAATCGGTCCTCCGCCATTTCCACCTCTATTTCCTGATCTCCCAATACCATCCTCACCAGAGTACCTAGGGTCAAAGGTTCCCCCCAAACCAGAGGCAGTTCCCCCGTTGGCATAAACTAAGCTATTTCCCAATTGGTCTGCTATATTGGAATCTCTGGTAACAAAACTAACTCCTCCATTTGCACCATTTGATTGCCCACCAATTCCAGTAAATACGCCAATTGGTTCTCCGGGTGTTACAGGAATATTTGTACGAATTGAGTATGCACCACCGCCACCACCACCACCAGACATGCCAGCCCCTCCGCCACCATAAACTTCTATGGTAATAGAATACACATTTGCTGGTACATAAAAAGTGCTATTTGCCTGGAAAACTGCTGAACAAACTCCAAAATAGGTGGTAGGGGGATCGGGAAGTGTTACAGTACAAACATCAGTGTTCTTTTTTATCGTTAGGATTTGGACAATATATGTTTCATCAATACTAGTAATTGGAATTGTTCCAAAACTTCCTCTTCCATTTGAAACTGTTACATTGACAGGCCCAACTGTAGTAAAAGCACCAGATCCTTGAGCAATTTGATAAACTACTTCATAAGTTCCATTTAATAACGAAGCAGGATCTCCATTGATAAAGACAGTTGCTGATCCTCCTACAGTAGTAGCAGAGACCGACGTGACAGATGTTAATACATAGTCTGGACTGACATCTATTGTTCCTGTCATTGGCCCTGCAACACATGTTCCAATCAATGGAATACTATAGGTGTATAAGCCTGTGGTTGTAGCAGTTCCAGAAAAAGTAACAGTATTTCCTGAAAAGGTTGCGGATATTCCTGGTGGTAAACCATTTACACCAGCTACTCCTGATTGGTCTATTCCAGTGATTCCTGTTGTGGACCTTGTAAAAGGTGTAAGAACTGGATTACTAATACAAACGCTAGGGTAGGCAACTGAAGGAGCAGAGACCGTTGCCAATGGATTGACAGTAATCGTACCGGTTGCAAAGACAGTTCCGCAACCCCCTGTAAGAGGAATGGAGTAGTTAAAGGTTCCTGATTCAGTAGGAGTACCAATAATTGTTATTTCATCTGCAGCCCAGCTTGCGGTGACACCAGCAGGCAAGCCCGTAGGAGTACCAATTCCTGTCGCTAAAGTAGTAGCATGGTCAATATCCACCAATGCATCATTGATACAGACCGTTTGATCAGGAGCTGCAGAATTTACAGTCATATCCGGAGTGACGGTTATCGTACCTGTTGCAAAGACAGTTCCGCAACCCCCTGTAAGAGGAATGGAGTAGTTAAAAGTTCCTGATGCGGTAGGGGTACCAGAGATGGTAATTTCATCCGCTGCCCAGCTTGCAGTAACACCAGCAGGCAAGCCCGTAGGAGCACCAATTCCTGTCGCTAAAGTAGTAGCATGGTCAATATCCACCAATGCTTCATTGATACAGACCGTTTGATCAGGAGCTGCAGAATTTACAGTCATATCCTGAGTGACGGTTATCGTACCGGTTGCAAAGACAGTTCCGCAACCCCCTGTAAGAGGAATGGAGTAGTTAAAGGTTCCCGATGCGGTAGGAGTGCCAATAATTGTTATTTCATCTGCAGCCCAGCTTGCGGTGACACCAGCAGGCAAGCCCGTAGGAGTACCAATTCCTGTCGCTAAAGTAGTAGCATGGTCAATATCCACCAATGCTTCATTGATACAGACCGTTTGATCAGGAGCTGCAGAGTTTACAGTCATATCCTGAGTGACGGTTATCGTACCTGTTGCAAAGACAGTTCCGCATCCACCAGTGAGTGGAATGGAATAATTAAAAGTTCCAGATGCGGTAGGGGTACCAGAGATGGTAATTTCATCCGCTGCCCAGCTTGCAGTAACACCAGCAGGTAACCCCGTTGGGCTACCAATTCCTGTCGCTAAAGTAGTAGCATGGTCAATATCCACCAATGCATCATTGATACAGACCGTTTGATCAGGAGCTGCAGAATTTACAGTCATATCCGGAGTGACGGTTATCGTACCGGTTGCAAAGACAGTTCCGCATCCACCAGTGAGTGGAATGGAATAATTAAAAGTTCCAGATGCGGTAGGGGTACCAGAGATGGTAATTTCATCTGCTGCCCAGCTTGCAGTGACACCAGCAGGTAACCCCGTTGGGCTACCAATACCAGTTGCACTAGTTGTAGTATGGGTTATATCTGGGATTGCTGTATTGATACAAACAGTTGGAGTACTAGATGCTGCAGATGAGGTATTATTTGGATTGACTACAAATGCACCAGAAACAGATGACGTGAGGTCTGGGCCGCATCCATTCGTACTGGAGACCTCTACATAATAATAAATCGGGATCGCGTTGGCTAGATTGGATGGTGGGGTATATGTGTCTGAATTAGCACCGCTAATCAATGTTCCGCCAGTATTTGAAGCACTGGAATTACTAAACCATTGATAAGAGAGAGTCCCTGTACCCGAAGCTGAGATTGAAATCGATGCAAATGGTCCATCCTCTTCACATATGGTAGCTCCGGCCAAGCTTTCGCTGTCAATGGAGGTTAATGGATCAACTGTAAATGCACCAGAGACATCTGTTGGAACCGTACCACAATTACTTGATGCCATGGCATAATAATAGGTAGTTCCTACAGATCCGGCAGATGGTGTATAAGTTTCTGAGGTTGCTCCTGAAATTAAGGTTCCTCCACTATTTGACTGAGAGGAATTGCTGTACCATTGATAGGAAACAGTCCCTTCTCCAGATGCTAGTACAGAAATAGAGGTAAAAGAATCTCCAAAACAGATTTTTTGGGGAGTAATATCCGGGTGTAAATCAATAACCGTGATCGGTGGGTTTACTCTAAATTGTCCAGATAGATCAGAAGTTTCTATTCCACAATTTCCAGTTACGACAACATAATAATAGGCAATTCCCTCGGTTGTAGAAGAGGGCGTGAATGTGGCTGAAGTAGCACCTGTTACAGGAGCCCCAGGAGTTACAGTAGGGTCAGAAGGATCGGGTTTGGTATACCATTGGTAGGTTAAATCTCCACCAATAGCTGTTACCGATAAAGGATTGAAACCATCCCCAAAGCATTCAACTCGATCAGAAGTGTCTGGTTGAGCAGTTATGTCGGTTATGGGGTCTACTATAAATGCACCTGAAATATTAGATGTAGCAACAGGTCCGCAGCTACTCATTACTTCTACATAGTAATACAATGTCCCAATTGCAGAAGCATCAGGTGTATATGAAGGGGAATTAGTTCCAATAGGTGATCCTCCAGAGTTTATTGGGCTTGAATTACTATACCATTGGTAGGATAATGTTCCAGTACCACTTGCTGTAATTGAAATTGAAGAAAATGCAGTTTGCCCAAAACAAGCAGACTGTGAGGATAAGTTTTCAGAGTCGATTTCAGTAGCAGGATTTACAGTGATTGTACCTTCTGCAAATAGATTTAGACACCCACCCGTGAGTGGGATTGAATAGTTAAAAGTTCCAGACGCAGTAGGAGTACCTGAAATGGTGATAGTGTTACCTGCCCATGCAGCAGTCACCCCGGCAGGAAGACCAGTTGGAGCACCGATTCCGGTTGCTCCCGTTGTTGCATGTGTAATATTGGTTAAGGGAGTATTGATACAAAGAGTCGGCGTAGAGGAAGGAACCGAAACAGTATTGTTTGGCGTAACGGTTATGGTTCCGGTTGCGATGACGGCCGGATTGTTACACCCACCCGTGAGTGGGATTGAATAGTTAAAAGTTCCAGATGCAGTAGGAGTACCTGAAATGGTGATAGTGTTACCTGCCCATGCAGCAGTCACCCCGGCAGGAAGACCAGTTGGAGCACCGATTCCGGTTGCCCCTGTGGTTGTATGTGTAATATTGGTTAACGGAGTATTGATACAAAGAGTCGGCGTAGAGGAAGGAACCGAAACAGTATTGTTTGGAGTAGCTGAAATAGCACCAATAGTGCTTAAAGTAACACC
This sequence comes from uncultured Algoriphagus sp., assembly GCA_965659625.1. Lineage (GTDB taxonomy): Bacteria > Bacteroidota > Bacteroidia > Cytophagales > Cyclobacteriaceae > Algoriphagus. Next base: position 37,441 of record CBFHWO010000019.1, read on the forward strand.
ATAAGTGGTAGATACATTAATGGTATAAGAAATTGTGGCGGTAGGATTTCCAGAAATAGTAATCGTACCAGTTCCACTTGTATAATTGAAATTTACTCCAGAAGAAGGCAAAGAGGGAATAGTTACCGTTGATCCAATTGGAACACTGTACGTAATAGAATTGATAGGACTTCCAACACAAACTGTTTGAGCATCAGTGCCAAGTGCAGAAGTTAGCGCTATATAAGAGATTCTAAGTCTACCCTGCCCACCAAGCGAAAATGAGCTATTGCCAGAGCCTCCTCCTCCTCCTCCTGGAGCTGTACCATTGCTACCTGTACCACTTGACCCATTTCCTCCAGAGCCTCCACCATTTGCTATATTCCCAGCATTCCCACCATTTCCTCCAGTACCTCCACTTCTTCCATTTCCTCCTGATCCATTTATGGTTGATTCATTTCCAATCGTACCAATTCCACCTGCAGATCCGCTATTTGTATTGTTTCCTCCTTGATCTCCACCTCCAGCTGAAACCAAAACAGGTCCAGTTCCAAATGAGGTTGTACCACCATTAGAGTTATTCCCTCCAGCTCCGACAACATATGGATATGATCCTGCAAAAGGTCCCGAAATAGCCGAGCGGGCATAGGCTCCGCCACCTCCACCTGCACCTCTATCATTTCCCCCTGATCCACCTCCTCCCCAAGCTTCAACTTTCATTGCTTTTGTATTAGCAGGGACAGTGAAGGAAGTTCCAGAAGTAATTATTCTAGGATTCTGCCCATAAGCATCCCATCCGACCGAAATCAGTAAAAAAATCAGAATACTTTTAAGCAATTGTTTCCTCATACTTTCATTTTAAAAATAAAATGAGTTTTGACACTATAAAAATGTATTTCAAATATATAACTTTCGATTGATACAATGAAGAATCGAAAGGTAATTTATTGATAAACAAATAAGTTAAGTAAATTTTAACCTTGAACCATTTTTATAATTCAATCGAATTTAACTTCAAACTTAGATAGTATAAATGGTATTTGAATAGTTTATCCTTCTCAAATCAATAATCCTTAGGTAATAAAGCATATCAATTATTGATATTTTCATGTTCATTTTTTATGATGTAAAACACATTAAAATATAATCAAGTAAAATTATATTTTGATTTTATTAAAATTTGGGCTTTGAATTTAAAAATAAAAACTATATCGGCAAATAAAGTTGCGATTTATATTGTTTTAGCAATTCCCTTGAAGTAAAAAATAAATCACTTCATGTCTACTATTTAAAAAAATGTATTCTTAAACTAAAATAACAAATAAATAATAATTAGTTTATTCTCTAAAAAGTTTGATCTGCTGTGAATGGTTTCCCCATTGAATATCTAAAATATAAATTCCAGTAGTATTACTTTTCATCCAATTTGATACATAAAAAGATAATTCTTCTGGAGATGAAACCGATTCAAAATAGCTTTGTCCGAAAGCATTCGAGAGCCTCAAATAAATGATTTCATCATTATATAGTTCATTCCTGACCAACTTAATATTAGTTTCTGAACCAATCGTACCTGGGTTTGGGTAGATAATCCAAGCTTCGCCGCTTCCTTCAAAGATCGGAATTTGAATTGCTTTTGTATTACTGAAGCTATAATTTCCATTTAAGTCAACCTGTTTTATTCTATAAAAAACATTGCCTACTATGGCAGACAAGTCAGTATCATTAAAATTATAAGATATTGGTATTTCCGAATAGCCATTTCCCTCAACTCTACCAATTGATTTCCAGTATTTTATAGAATTAACAGCCCTTTCAATTTCAAAATGAGAGTTTTCCCATTCTTTGGCAGTAGACCAAGAAACCTTGGTAGATCTTAAATTAGAATTATAAAGTACATCAAATTTAGAAAACACCACTGGAAGTATTCGATAGGCAATCTGGACAACAACTATCCCATTACTGCCATTACCTCCTGTATTAGGAGAATTTCCCGCTCCTCCACCTGAGCCAGAGTTTGAACTGGCATCACTTCCATTGCCAGATGGATTGGCATTTCCTCCACCTCCAATACCTCCAATACCTCCATTTCTTCCGTTTCCACCACCACCCGCTCCAAAATACCCTCCACCAATAGAATTGAAAACTCCATTACCCCCATTACCTCCTGTCGATGAGGCACCACTTCCGGTACCGCCAAAACCAGATCCTCCACTACCTCCACCGCCACCGCCTTTTAAGTTCTGGCCTGATCCATTTCCCGCTCCTCCAAGATTGCCGTTTCCACTATTTCCTCCATTAGAAGCACTTCCACCTCGGCCACCCAAACCACCATTTGCCACATAAGTGAACGAATTAAAACCAGAATTCAAATTTGCTATAGTATTTGAACCATTTTGTCCATTATTTGAATTATTTCCAGGCTTTTGTGCCCCAATTCCACCATCGCCTATTGTAATGACTAACTGAGCACCTAGGTTTAAATCTAGATTATTCACGTTTACCTCACCTCCTCCACCTCCACTTGCTGAGGAGCCCCTACCACCGCCACCGCCTCCACCAACGATCAAAATATCTACATTGGCAACAGCAAATATTTCGTTTGTAGGGTCGAAACCAGTAATATCAGCAAGGTCTGTGATTGTAAAAGTGCCATTTGATATATAGGTTTTAGTTGCATAAACAAATCTTTCACCCTGAGCAAAGCATTCCACAAACCCCCAAAAAATGGATATAAACAGTATTGAAAATCTCAAAAGAGAACTGCTTTTCAAATTCAAATAGCAGTTATCAAGAACAATCGTATGATTCATCTAGCTGGGTAAAAATTAAGCCAAAAGTTTGGGTTGTCTTTTAATCTAATTTTTAAGTAATCTGATTTTAAAGAGACTTATTTTTCGGTGACTTAAAAACAAGCCTTAGTAGGAATTGTTTATCTTTTTCCTGGTAGTTATTTGAACATCAAAAATCTGTTATTCAACAACTAAAATATTTATGTTAAGGGTTTTTTAAAGGTAAGAATACTTTATAAAAAACATAAAAAGTTTATAAAATTTTTATTAGAGGGTTTTGCCAATCCATTATTTTAAAAATTGTCTTTCTGGACATAAAAAAAGCCCTTGATTTTTGATCAAGGGCTTTGAATAACCAATAAATTCTAAATTTAGCTGTTCATGCTAATTAAAAATTCGGCATTGTCTCGGGTTCCTTTCATTCGCTGAAGAAGGAATTCCATAGACTCTTGAGCCGTCATATCACTCATTAGCTTTCGAAGTATCCAAACTCGCTGCATTTCTTCTTTGTCCATCAAGAGATCTTCTCTTCTGGTACCAGAGCTAAGAACATCAATAGCAGGATAAATTCTCCTGTTGGAAAGCTTGCGATCAAGAGCCAATTCCATGTTTCCAGTTCCTTTGAATTCCTCAAAGATCACTTCATCCATTTTAGAACCGGTTTCAACCAATGCTGTCGCTATAATTGTCAATGAACCACCGTTCTCAACATTTCTTGCTGCACCGAAGAATCTTTTTGGTTTATGTAATGCGTTGGCATCCACACCTCCAGAAAGAATTTTTCCAGAGCTAGGAACTACCGTGTTATGGGCTCTCGCCAATCGCGTAATAGAATCTAACAGAATTACTACATCATGGCCAACCTCAACCATTCTCTTGGCTTTTTCCAAAACGATATTTGCAACCTTCACATGTCTATCAGCAGTCTCATCAAATGTCGAAGATATTACTTCTGCATTTACTGATCTGGCCATATCTGTTACTTCTTCAGGACGCTCATCAATCAACAAGATCATCAAATGGACCTCTGGGTGATTTTTGGTAATTGAGTTTGCAATTTGTTGAAGTAGAACTGTCTTACCAGTTTTAGGTTGCGCTACAATCATTCCTCTTTGTCCTTTACCAATAGGCGCAAACAAATCTAGGATCCTCGTAGACATCTTATCTGGAGAAGTAGAAAGGTTTAATCTTTCTTCCGGGAAAAGAGGTGTTAAATACTCAAAAGGCACTCTGTCTCTGATTTCGTCGGTTGTTTTACCATTTACAGTTTCAATCTTCAACAACGCAAAATATTTCTCACCTTCTTTAGGAGGACGGATAGAACCTTTGATATGGTCGCCGGTTTTTAAACCAAAAAGTTTAACCTGGCTTGGAGATACATAAATATCATCCGGAGAGGCCAAATAATTATAATCCAAAGATCTAAGGAAACCGTAGCCTTCTTGCATCATTTCCAATACACCTTCATTGACGATAACTCCGTCAAATTCTCTTGCATTCACGAATGGTCGTTTTCTACTGGAATGAGGAGTTGTTTCAGCTGCTGGAGCCATCACCTCATCTTGAGACTTGAAGTTTTTCCTTTTAGGTAATTCTATTTCAGGCTCAGATTTTTCAGTTGATTTTGAATCTGGCGCTGACTGTTTAGGGCTTTCTTCTTTATTTTTTTCTTCAAAAACTTTTCGTCTAGGTCTGAAAGTTTTGCCGTCTTCGGCTTGGGAAGAGTCATCTGTTTGTTGCTCTGACTTAGCATCCGGTTCCTTTTTATGAACTCTTTCCGGCTTTGGAGATGGCTTCTTCACATCTTCCGAGGCTGGAGTTTCGCTAGGAACTTCCTTCGGAATCTCAGTTACATTTTGCCTTTTAAACTTTGGCTTGTACTCTGGCTCCTCAGAAATAGGTTTACTAACACTCTCGATTTTGGTGACTTCTTCGGGAGTAGAAACTTCGGCAGCAGATGGTTTTTTCTTTGGCAAAGCTTTTTCAGGGGTGATTGCTTGCTGGTCAAGGATCGCATAGACTAAGTCGTCTTTCTTAAGAGTCTTATGATTTTTGACTCCAAGTTCCTCTGCGATTTCCTTCAGTTCAGACAGTAGTCTGATTCTGAGTTCTTCTATGTTGTACATAAAGAGGGTATGAAATAATAAGATATTATAAAACGTGGTATTTGGGATCGTGATTGAATTTCTGAGCAAAAAAGAACTGCAGGAAAAGCTCAAGTCAAAGTGGGATGACTTGGACACTCACGTAACACTACAATATTAAAGGATCGATTTGTAATTAGCAAATTTTATTTCCTTTCAAACACTAATCTTGCCAATTCAACTAACCTCAGTCCAATATTTGACGGAGAATAGTCATAGATTTCCAAGATTGATTGTTTTCTAACTGTTGATTATAAAAATCGAGTAAATGATCCAGTAGTTTTCTTCTTAGGGTTAATTTCACTTTATACTCACAGGAATATTTTTTAATGATTAGGTCTTTTATAAAATTTTTTGTGGCTTCAATCTCATCTTCTCCAAAAGGTTGACCTTTATTTTCAGTCAAAAATTCAACAGCGCTTGCCGGTGCAAAACCTAAATATTTTGCATTTTCCATCAAGAAGACTAGAGGAAAGTGACCCAAGGAAGTTTCTTTATGATCTAGTTTAATGATACTTTCTTCCAAAAAATCAAATAGATTTTCGTTTTGGTAATTTTCGAAAATAGATCTTGAAATTACCTCCGTCATGAATAACGCAAGGCCGGTTCGGTTGAAGTCAAATGGGATTAATTGATTTGCTCTGTTGATTTTTGCTTCAGAAATCCTTTGAAGGCCTGAATTCTCCTTGTTATATACTACCATATCAAGGATGGTCATGGGTTGATACAGAGCAATGTTAGTTTTGCTTTTTTGACTTCTCACTCCGTTTATTACATAGGATTTTAGACCAAGCTCCCTTGTAAAAATTTTACAAATGATGCTACTTTCTTTAAAGCGGATATAACTTAAGACAATCCCTGTAGTTTTATGAAGCATTATTTTTTGTCCTCAAAGAAGCATTTCCTACATCGAGCTTCATATGCCTCTTTTTCTCCAAGCATTACTTTTTGTTTGGCATCTGATAGTCTAAATGAAAATGCTGCTAGATCTCCACATTTCATGCAAATGGCATGTACTTTTGTTACATATTCAGAAATTGCCATTAAAAGTGGCATAGGTCCAAATGGCCTTCCTTCAAAATCCATATCTAAGCCAGCAAGTATCACGCGCTTGCCTTGACGAGCTAATTTTTGTGAGACAGAAACAATCTCATTATCAAAAAATTGAACTTCATCTATTCCCACCACATCACAATCCCCACTTAATAATAGAATATCATCGGCAAAATTAACAGAGGTAGAACGAATAGCATTTTCATTATGGGAAACCACTTCAGATTCGCTATACCTCTTATCGATAGATGGCTTAAAAATTTCAACCTTTTGCCGGGCTATTTTCGCCCTATTAAGCCTACGGATCAACTCCTCGGTTTTACCAGAAAACATCGATCCGCATATGACCTCAATCTGGCCTTTTCGCTCGGAAAACTTATTCCTTGTAATTGAAGGTTCGATAAACATACGTTACTTACTGTATTCTTGGTGTGGAAACTTATTGATTTCAGCAACACGGACGATCAATTCACCCGAAAATAGTTGAGCTTGACAAGATAGACGTTCATTGGTTTTTAATCTTCCTTGATTGACGAATTCCTGCTCAGCAGGTGTTAATGGAGTTAGATTTTCTTCCCCTTTCAACACAATTATTTTACAAGTAGTACAACGACCTTTTTTACCACAAGCATGCATCCAGTCAATTCCATTTTCATGAATTAATTCAATAACTTTACGATTAGTGGCTTTCGAAGAAATTTCTCGATTAAATAAGTTTTGAATGACTATTCGGGGCATTTTTTCGTTGCATTTTTAAACAAGATAATTCAATGACAATTCAAATTAACAGCAATTATTTAGAAAAATACGCCAAGGAATACGCTAGCATCGTTTGTGACGGCTTTTTTTCGTCGAAACAATACATCACAGGTCAGGATATTATTCAACTGACAAGTAGCACTCAAGTAAATTTTTTTATTATTAAGAGGCTATTTGAGTTATGGCAAGACGAGTTGTCCAAATTGAAAAGTAATCCATACTTTGATTATAGAGACATCGCTGTGCATGAAGCGCTCACTCAATTTATGAATGTATTATCAAGGAGGATAAAAGTGGAGAGAGACAATCTGGAACCATTAGTAAAGAAAGCAGTCGAACAAGCAATTGAATTGGCAACAAATCCGGTTGCCTTTTATCATTCTGAAATTGCTAAATCCCCAGATGGAAAAATCAATGAATATTTAAAGGAGAATAAGAAATATTACAAATGGCATGATAGGACGATCACTTTCTTGGTAGATAAAGCTGGATTTGGTCATGATAAAGCAGAATATTTAAGGGCAATAAGTGCCAATTATCATGTAATTAAAGATTCTTTGGAATCTGAAAATCTTTTGCTGGCCACGCTTGGAGATGTGAAAGCCTTTAATTTGGATTTTTATCGTGTTGATTCGAGTTCACAAGAAGAAGAGGGCAGTGGTTTACAAATCAAAGAGAAGGAATCTCACCCATCATTTTTTGACCAGGTAGAGGACTTTCAAAAAGAAGAGTCGAAAGTAGAAGTATCAGAGGTCATTGAAAAGGAAGAACAAAAACCTACCAGAACGGAAGAAAGATCTTATTCAGAAAATAAATCGACTCTAGATCCTTATTTGCTCAAATCTAGATTCGAATCTGAAACCTATAAAGGAATGCGAGGGGTCATTGGGGAATTATCTGAAAGTCTTGCAATCAATCAAAGGTTCATGTTTACTAAAGAACTGTTTGATGGAAATTCTGATTTACTTTCACATGCTTTAAAATCAATCGATGGATGTGAGAATTTCAACGAAGCCATTCAGCTCGTCAATACCAGATACGTTAGCGAGTTAAACTGGGAGCCTGAGACAGAGCCTGTACAGGAATTTTTGTTATTGATCTACAGAAAGTTCGATGAAGTTTAAACTACAATTTCTACTAGAGTAATAGGAGCATTTTTAAATGCTCTTTTTTGTTAAATACCTACAATAATTTTAGACTTAGTTAAAGAATTTGTTTAAATCAGAGATTATTTTGAATTTAAGGAATTAATATTTCAATTATCATACTTAATTAATGGTCAAAAAAGGAGAAGGACTAGACGATGTCCCAGAGTTTGATAGTGGATTGGATATCGTCGATAACTATTGGTATCTGATAAATTACTTGAGAGATTTAATCAAAGCTTCCGAGATAAAAGCAGGTTTAGTCCTATCCTTTTATGGTTTATTGATCAATGTGTTTTTTCAATTTTCTGATTATCTGATAGAAGTTGCTGCCTCAGATCCATTTATCTACATTTTTATGGCATTGTGGTTCATGTTTAGCGTGACCTCCATTTATTATAGTTTTAGATGTTTTATGCCTCAAATTGAAAGCAAATTTGACAATAGTGTTTTTTTCTTTGGGGACATCATTAGTTCATATGGTACGATTAAAGAATATGTAAGAGAATTGGAAAAAGTGAGTGTAAAGAGAAGACCTCTTTTGGATCAACTGGGAGAACAAGTGTATATCAATGCAAAAATTACAGCTGCTAAATTTCGCAATGTTAACCTTTCGATAAGATTTCTTTCTTTTAATATTGGCTTGTTGTTTGTTTTTATTTTGTATTATGCCTTAAGAACTGCGTTGCAGGGCTAAATTCTTTTTTAATGAAATGAAAGGATATTTAAAACTCAAAAGAATTGTATTAAATAAATTAGAGGCAGATTTGCCACTATACTTATCCTATCATGGATTAGATCATACTTTAGATGTATTAAATGTCTGTGAGCAATACATTCGAAGGTTAAAGTTGAACGAAGAGCAAAGATATCTGATCAGGATAGGTGCCATTGTACATGATATGGGTTTTTTAAAAGGGCCTGCTAACCATGAAGAAGTAGGATCTGGTATGGCGGCTGAAATTATGCGAGACTTAGGAATGCATGAAAAACAAATTATTGAAGTCAAGGGACTGGTCATGGCGACTAAAATTCCTCAGACTCCATTAAATCCTCTTCAAATGATCATCTGCGATGCAGATTTGGATTATTTGGGAAGACCCGATTATCCAGCAATCAGCCTAAAGCTTTTTAAGGAATTAAAGTATATGAAGGTGATTGAAACCGAAGAGCAATGGAAGAATTTGCAGATTAATTTTTTAAGAGCCCATCATTTCCATACCCCATTTGCAATCAAAAATAGAGAGCCAAAAAAACAATTTTGGTTAAATAAGCTTTTGAACTCTTAACTATCCTAGCCTCCCTAATTGCATCGCTCGGGAAGAATCCATCTTGATAAAAATAAATAAGAGGATGGTGAAGGACCAAAGTGAAGATCCTCCATAACTAAAAAACGGCAATGGAATCCCTACTACTGGAAACAATCCGATCGTCATAGCGATATTGATCATGAAGTGAAAGAGGATAATGGAAACCACACAGTAGCCATAAATCCTCGTGAATCTGGTTTTTTGGCGTTCTGCCATGATAACCAACCTATATAATAAGGCAATAAATAGAGAAATTACTACAAAACTTCCTAGCCATCCGAATTCTTCTCCCAGTGTACAAAAGATAAAGTCGGTATGCTGTTCAGGCACAAAATCAAATTTTGTTTGTGTTCCTTGTAGATATCCTTTTCCTGCAAGCCCTCCAGATCCAATCGCAATTTTAGACTGAGTCACGTTCCACCCTACTCCTAAAGGGTCAAGGTCTGGATTGAATAACACCATTATCCTGTTTTGCTGGTGCTCTGGAAGCTTCGAGACCACAAAATCTATACTATAGATATAAATGATCACACCTGCACCTATCAAACTAAAAGCAAGAATTCTCTGCCAAGTCTTTTTTCCAAGCAATATCAATAATAGGACTAGGGCCACTATTGCTGCTGCCAGAAAAAGGTTATTTTCAATTCCCAAAGCCAAAAGTGTGACGGCAATCCCTCCTAAACCCAATACATAATAGTATTGGGGAAATCCTTCTCTGTAAAACATGATCAGGAATGAAAAATAAACCATGGCTGTACCGGTATCTGGTTGTAGAAGAATCAAAATGACCGGAATCAAAAAAATAGCAAAAGCTTTTAACTGGTAACTTCTCTTAGAAAGATCAAATGTGGGTCTTTCCATAAATTTGGCTAGTGCCAAAGCGGTAGCAAACTTCGCAAATTCACCGGGTTGAATCCTAAAGGACCCAACTCCTATAGATAAAGTCTGACCGTTTACTTCTTTGCCCACAAATGGAGTTAGCAATAGAAGAACCAAAAAAAACAGATATAAATAAATGGAAAGGTTTTCATAGAGCCGATAATCTGCTGCCATGATCACCATAATAATCGCAATGGCAGCACCGATCCATACCAGTTGTATACCTGAATTGATAGAAGTATCGAAAATGCTTTTTTCTACCTGACCATCATATACAGCTGCATAGATATTAAACCAGCCAATAATGACAAGGGCGAAATAGATCATTACAACCGGCCAGTCAACTCGATTTATTTGAATATCAGCCTCTCGCATTAGTAGATGAAATTTCCAGCTAAAACATATTTTTCAAGCTCAGGGCGAGTAATTTCTTTGCGGATGTATTTTTCGATCATCAGAGATGCTGTGCTTGCAGCAGCGCGGCCACCCCAGCCGGCATTTTCTACATAGACTGCAATGGCGATTTTAGGATCATCTTTCGGTGCAAATGCGACAAATACCGAATGATCTTCCCCATGTGGATTCTGAGCGGTACCTGTTTTTCCTGCTATCTCGATGTCCTTTATTATTGCTCTGGTAGCTGTGCCATACAAGGCTTCTGCCATGGCATCTTGGATCATATCGAAATGGTGCGAATCAACTCCAGCATCATTTTTTACTCGATATTTTTCTGGGATCAGGCTTGGATCTCCATTTATGGATTTAACTAAATGTGGAGTGTAATAGTACCCTTTATTAGCAAAAATAGTAGCGAGATTAGCCATCTGAAGCGGGGTGACAAGCATTTCGCCCTGACCGATAGAAAGAGAATATATTGTGCTGTACTTCCATCTGCCTTCTCCATAGAAGCGATCATAATATTTACTGGATGGAACACTTCCTCCTTTTTCATTAGGCATGTCTACTCCAAGTCGACCTCCAATTCCAAATTTTAAAACTTTTTCCCGCCAAGCATTTAGACCTATCTCAGTATCTTTATATGTATTACTGGAGACTTCTTGATTGATTATTTGACGAAATGCCTGGTGATAATATGGATTACAGGAGTTTCGTATCGCTCCAAAAAGATTAACCGGCGAAGGATGGTTATGACATGCTACCAGAGATTTGTTGCAAGCGAAAGTAGTCTCAGGAGTCAATACTCCATCTTGTAATCCAATTAGGCTTTGGACCACTTTAAATATTGATCCTGGAGGATAGGTGGCCATAATCGGCCTATTGAAAAGAGGCTTGCTTTCATCGGAATTAAGGCTTCGGTAGGTTTTACTGAATTCTGCCCCTGTCAAATTATTTGGATCGTAATAAGGTGCAGAAATCATGGCCAAAATCTCTCCGGTTTTTGGTTCAATAGCTACAACTGAGCCTTTTTTTCCATTCATGAGCATTTCACCATATCGCTGAAGCTCCATGTCAATAGTGGAAGTTATATTTAGTCCTGCCACAGAAGTAGTGTCATAATCACCCTCTTTGAAAGGGCCTTTATCCACTCCTCGAACGTTGACCATTTTATATTTGACTCCTTTTCTTCCTCTTAGATCGTCTTCATAAAAACGCTCCATTCCACTCAGTCCTACATAATCTCCTTGTTTATAATAATTAGAAGAATCTCCCTCTAATTGCCTTGCGTTGATCTCTCCAATATATCCCAATGCATGAGCAGCAATAGGGAGTGGGTAGGATCTTACTGAACGGGTCATGATAAATAGCCCAGGGTAATCGATCAAGTAATCTTGAATTCTAGCAAAATCTGTTGTAGATATTTGTTTGATTAAAGGAGATGGTTTTACCCAAGAATACTTTCTTGCTGAAGTATAAGATTCGATAAGGTCTTCTTTTGAAATCCGGAAAAGCTCTAAAAACCGAGCAGTATCCCCCACCTCAAATTCTTTTGGAACAAGCATCAGATCAAAAATTGGATTGTTATATACAAGTAACTTTCCATTTCGATCATATACCAATCCTCTATAAGGATGGTCGACCACTCTTTGTATAGCATTCCTTTCAGCTTTTTTCATAAAGCTGTCATCCATCACTTGGATCATGAATAATTTGGTCAAAAGCACCAAACCGATCAAGAAAATGAAAATTACTATTGCTACGGGTCTTTGGTCGTTCATCAGATTCCTCTCCTGCGTTTGAAGAACAGTAGTTGTACAATAATAGCCAAAACGACTGTAAAAATCGAGGAGAATAAGCTTTTGTTTAGGATACCTAGAAAAGCTCCTGTTCCCCATTGGTCAGCTGTGAAAAATACAAGGCAAAATCCAAAAGTTAATGGAAGCGAATAACTTAAAAACCAGCCTATTCCCATTTCCTGTAAGGTTGGCTGACTTGACTCATCATATCCACCAGTTGGTCTGAGTATTTTTAACCAATATGGCCTTAAAAAAGCCATGAATGTGGCAGCCATAGCATTTAAGCCCATGGTATTGTAAAAGAGATCTATCAATAAACCTATTCCGAAACTAATTAGGAGTAAAGGGACATGTCTGATTTGAAATGGAAGATTTAGAATACCTATGAGATAGATAAAACAGAAGGCTATTCCAAAAAGAGCAAGATTTTTAAGGATTAGTATTTGAACAAGACCAAGAATCAAGACCAGAAAAATAAAGGAAATTAAGTTTCTAAAATTCATTGGGTAATTCAGATTTTTGGTACAGTGAATCTAGCTCAATAGCCTGTGTGTTTTCTACCAGATAGACATAGGAAATTTTACTGAAATCTGTAGTTAGCGCAACTTCAATATCTAAGTAATTAGGATCTGAGGATTGTACCACACTTGAAATCACACCTATATTTATGTTTCTTGGAAAAACAGCACTATATCCTGAGGTTACAACGGTATCACCAACTTGGGCCACCACATGTCTGGGAACATATAGCAATTTAGCTTTTTGTGAATCCACTCCATCCCAGTTAATGGAACCAAAATCTCCAGTAGATTTAATTATGGAAGAAATCAGTAGATCTCTGTTTAACAACGAAATTCCTACAGAGTAATTTTTTGAAACAGATTTAATTCTTCCTACAACACCAGCTTCGTTGAATATCCCCATCCCAGGTTTCAATCCATCTACACTGCCTTTGTTTAAGGTAATGTGATTTTGTGAAAATCGAAGTGAATTACTGATGACTCTAGCACCTTTGAATTCAAATTGTGCAGAAAGCGTCGAGTCTAGATTAAACTCAATAGAATCCGGCTCAATGTTAAGACTTTTCAATTGTTCTAAAAGCCTTGAATTCTCTCTAACTAAAGCTTCATTCGCTTCAGCAAGAGAAAAGAAATCTCTAATATCCGATTGAGTTTCTAAAATAGAACCTGCCACAACATTTGAACTATTGAAAAAAGCTGCACCCTGAGGAGAATTATTTTCGACAAGGAGCCAGATTGCCAAGACTTCGAGCAAAATGAATAAAAGAAATGACCTTAAATTATAAAGGAATTGGAGGATGCGTAGCATTCAGGGTTTATGTCATCAATACCGTTCTGAAATTCTGTATATTTTTCAAGGCAGTTCCCGTGCCTCTAACTACCGCTCGAAGTGGATCTTCTGCAATATGAATTGGTAACTTGGTTTTTTGGTGAAGTCTTTTATCCAAACCTTTTAATAAGGCGCCTCCACCTGTTAAGTGAATACCATTGTCATAAATATCTGCTGATAGTTCAGGAGGAGCAATTTCTAAAGCTTTCAAAACAGCTTCTTCAATTTTAGAAACTGATTTATCCAAAGCGAATGCAATTTCAGAATAAGAAACCTTGATTACTTTAGGAATTCCTGTCATTAAATCTCTTCCTCGTATTTCATGATCTTCAGGAGGTTCATCAAGTTCAGTCAAAGCTGATCCAATGGCGATTTTAACTTTTTCAGCGGATCTTTCCCCTATTAATAGATTGTGCTGTCTTCTCATGTAGTCCAGAATGTCTTTTGTGAAAGTATCACCAGCCACTCGAATAGATTGATCCGCTACGATTCCAGATAATGCGATCAATGCAATCTCTGTGGTACCTCCTCCGATATCTACAATCATAGAACCCATCGGTTTTTCAATGTCGATTCCGATACCAATAGCAGCAGCAATAGGCTCAAAAATCATATAGACCTCTTTAGCACCGGCGTGCTCTGCAGAGTCACGAACCGCCCTTTTTTCTACTTCCGTGATTCCGGAAGGAATACAAATCACCATTCTGTGTGATTGAGGAAACAGCCCTTTCTTTTGGCCAGGAATCATTTTGATCAGCCCTCGAATCATTTGTTCAGCTGCATAGAAATCAGCAATCACACCATCTTTGAGGGGTCTGATAGTTTTGATATTCTCATGAGTTTTCTCATGCATATTCATAGCCTCTCTTCCAACTGCCAAGACCCGGTTAGTTGTTTTATCTATCGCAATGATAGAGGGTTCATCCACCACTATTTTATCCTTATGGATAATCAAGGTGTTGGCTGTACCAAGATCGATGGCTATATCACTTGAGAAAAAATCGAATAATCCCATTTTTGACTTGTTGATTGACTAATGATTGGAGTTAAATGTTCAATATAATACGATGAGTACTTAATTAAACGGAGGTCGGCAAAATTATTACCTAAAAGGGAGAAATCTGAAGGAAACCCGATATTTTTTGGAGTATTTATTAAAATGGGTTCTGGTGATTTTAGTTTGTTGAGATATTATTCTAAAATGTCCCCAATTTGGGTGTACAGTTTGATATCTCAATGTAGATTTTTTACTCAAATTGTTTTTGCATCAAATTTATTTTACATTTGTGGCGTATTCGAAAGTTTCTCGAGGGGACACCAATGTCCCCTCTTTCATTATGCATACTATGTCCGAGCTGAAGCAAGCTATCGAAGAAATTGTAGAAAAGCATCTGCCAGATGAAAATCATTTCATTGTAGAGGTTTTGATGGCCGAAAAGGCTGGAAAAACTACTTTGAGTATCTTGATTGACGCAGATGAAGGGTTGAATATTCAGACTTGTGCAAATGTCAGTAGGGCTGTTTCGGAGGAATTGGAAGCGAAGGACTTGATGCCTGGGGCTTATATTTTAGAAGTTTCATCTCCTGGATTGGATTATCCATTAAATAGTAGAAGACAATTCCAAAAAAATATAGGTAGGGAATTAAAAGTTTTGAAGACGACTGGTGAAGAACTGGTAGGGAAATTAATAGAAGTTGAAACATCTGGTGTTAAACTCCTGGTGAAGAAAAAAGAAAAGGGCAAAAAAGCCACGGAAGAGGAAGTTATTCTTCCTTTTGAAGAGATGAAAAAAACAATCGTACAAGTATCTTTTAAATAACTCAAATGGATGCCAAAATCTTAATAGAATCGTTCGCAGAGTTTGCGAGATCTAAAAATGTGGATCGACCTACCATGATCCGTATCCTGGAAGACGTGTTTAGAGCAATGATTAGAAAGAAGTTTGAATCAGATGAAAACTTCGATGTAACAATTAATGCTGATAAAGGTGACCTCGAGATTTTCAGAATTAGGGAAATTGTTGATGACAATTCAGAGGATATTTGGGATTTTGATAAAATCAGCTTAACTGAAGCAAGGAAGATTGAGCCTGATTTTGAGATTGGTGAGGAAGTGTATGAGAAAATTGAGTTGGAAGAATTTGGAAGACGTGCCGTTCAAATGGCTCGACAGACATTGATTCAACGAATAAAGGATCTTGAAAAAGATATCCTTTATAATAAGTATGAAGAGCAAGTAGGGGAGATCGTATCAGCTGAAGTTTACCAGATTTTAGGTAGAGAAATTCTGTTGATGGATGGTGAAGGAAATGAATTGATCCTTCCGAAAGGAGAACAGATATCTAAAGACAGATTTAGAAAAGGTGATTCAGTAAAGGCAATTGTTCACAGAGTGGACATGATGAATGGAAACCCAAAAATCATACTTTCGAGAACTTCTCCAGTTTTCCTAGAGAGATTATTTGAAAATGAAGTTCCTGAGGTTTATGATGGATTAATTACAATTGTGAAGATTGTCAGAGAACCAGGAGAAAGAGCAAAAGTTGCAGTGGAATCATATGATGACAGAATTGATCCGGTTGGAGCATGTGTCGGAATGAAAGGTTCCAGAATCCATGCGGTTGTTCGAGAACTTCAAAATGAAAATATAGATGTTATTAACTTTACAGATAATTTAGATCTATACGTAACCAGGGCTTTGAGTCCTGCGAAAGTTTCATCTATCACTGTAAATAAAGAAACCAAGAGAATATCTGTGTTTTTGAAGCCTGATCAAGTTTCACTTGCCATTGGGAAAGGTGGTTTCAATATTAAATTGGCCAGTAAATTGGTAGGATACGAAATAGATGTTTTCCGTGAATTGAATGAATACGAGGAAGAGGATGTTGATCTATTAGAATTCGGTGATGAAATTGAAGGATGGGTCATTGAAGAATTGAAAAAGACGGGTTTAGATACTGCTAAAAGTGTTTTAACTTTAACTAAGGAGGATTTGCTCCGAAGAACAGAACTTGAGGAAGAGACTATAGATGAAATATTCCGTATCCTCAGACAAGAATTTGAACAATAATACAAGGGATTTACTAATTAAAATACCCTATTTTACTTAAGATTTCGAAAGAGGTTTTTGCTTATGTCAGAAGAAAAAATGATACGATTAGGCCAGATAGCCAGAAAACTCAACGTGGGAACGGCGACCATAGTTGAGTCAATGGCTAAAAAAGGCTTTGAGGTGGAGAATAATCCGAATTCCAAGATCAGCATGGAGCAAGTAGACATGCTGAAAAAGGAATTCAAATCTTCTGCCCTTGATAAAGAAGAGGCATCCCACCTTTCAATAGGGAAACGCCATGAGCCTATTTCGATGGAGCCAGAGACTCCTAAGCAAGAAAAAGCTCCTGAACCGGAACCAAAACCGGCTCCTGTGGAGGCGACTAAACCTGAACCAAAAGTAGAGCCGACTCCAGCTCCAGAGCCAACGCCGAAAAAAGAAACTAAGCCGGAGGTTAAGGCCGAAGAGCCAAAACCTGCACCAGTACCTCCGAAGGAGCCTGATGCGCCAAAAAGTGAAACAGAATCTCCTAAATTGGAAGGGATAAAAGTCCTTGGTAAAATTGATTTGAGCAAAAACCCTCCTCCAAATCAAAGGCATGGAGGTCAAGGACACAGAGGCCAAAGGCATGGCGATAATAGAAAACCTCAACATCAGCAAAGACCTTCTCAAGATCAAAAGAAGCCCAACGCTCCTCAAGGTAAAAATGTTAAGCCTACTCCTCCGCCAGCAGCAAAACCGGTAGTTAAACCAACTGCACCAACTGCACCATCTGCTCGTCCGGAAGATGCTCCAAAGCCTAAGCCAAGTGAATTGATTTCTGCTAAGGCGGATTCCTTGAAAGGTTTGACAGTACTCGGTAAAATCGAACTTCCTACTGATAAGCCTAAGAAAAAAGGTGGCCCAGTTGCATCCTCAGATGAAAGAGGAAGGGATAAAAAGCGTCCTAGAAAAAGAATTGACAAAGGGGGACCAAATACCGGAGGTGCCAAAAGTCCAGGCCAAGGAGGCGGCGGAAATAGAAGCCAACAAGGTGGACAAAGAGCTGGTAATCAAAATAGAGGAGGTCAAGCCAGAGTTCAGAAAGCTGAACCAACTCAAAAAGAAATACAAGATCAAATCAAGCAGACTCTTGCAAGACTTCAGGGAAGCAAACCTGGAGGAGGAAAATCTAAGTCTAGAAGAGATAAAAAGGCTGAACGGGAAAGAGAAGTTGATCATGAAAATGAAGAAACAAAATTGCTTAAAGTCACAGAATTTATTTCTGCAAATGACTTAGCCGCACTTTTGGATGTTTCTGTAAATCAAATTATCTCAACTTGTATGTCTTTGGGTATGTTCGTTTCGATCAACCAAAGACTTGATGCAGAAGCGATCACTATCATTGCTGATGAATTTGGGTTTGATGTAGAATTTACCAAGTCCATCGAAGACGAAATTGTAGAGGAAGTAGAGGATGATCCAGAAGATTTGGTTGAAAGAGCTCCAATTGTGACTATCATGGGACACGTTGACCATGGTAAAACCTCCTTACTGGATTATATTCGTACGTCAAAAGTTACTGCAGATGAAGCGGGGGGAATCACCCAACACATTGGTGCTTATGATGTGATGACAAAAACAGGGAATAAAGTTGCTTTCCTTGATACTCCTGGACACGAAGCGTTTACAGCGATGCGTGCCCGTGGTGCAAAAATCACCGATATCGCCATTATTGTGATTGCTGCCGATGATAGCATCATGCCTCAGACCAAAGAAGCAATTAATCATGCTCAGGTCGCAGGCGTACCGATGATCTTTGCCATAAATAAAATTGATAAACCAAACGCTAATCCCAATAAGATTAAAGAGGAATTAGCAAACATGAATCTATTGATAGAAGAGTGGGGCGGTAAATATCAATCTCAAGAATTATCTGCTAAAACAGGTGAAGGAGTTGATGATTTGCTGGAGAAAGTGCTTTTGGAAGCTGAAGTCTTAGAACTTAAGGCTAATCCGAACAAAAATGCCTCGGGTACCGTGATCGAAGCTTCCTTAGATAAAGGAAGAGGATACGTAACCACTATTATGATTCAAAGTGGTACCTTAAATATTGGTGACATCACTTTAGCAGGCAAGAATTATGGTCGTGTGAAAGCGATGTTTGACCATAAAGGTAAAAAGTTGAAGTCAGCTGGACCTTCGACACCAGTTCAGTTATTGGGATTAAGTGGTGCTCCTCAAGCAGGAGACATTATTAAAGTTTACGATACTGAGCGGGAAGCTAGGGAGATTGCGAATTCAAGAGAGCAAATCCAAAGAGAACAAAGTCTACGAACTAAAAAGCATATCACATTGGATGAAATCGGTCGTCGATTGGCAATCGGTTCATTTAAAGAGCTTAATATTATTATTAAAGGTGACGTGGATGGTTCTGTTGAAGCACTTTCCGATTCCTTATTGAAGCTTTCTAAAGATGAAGTTAAAGTAAGTATTATCCACAAAGGTGTTGGTCAGATTTCCGAATCAGACGTACTCCTAGCTTCTGCTTCTGATGCGATTATTCTTGGATTCCAAGTTAGACCTTCAGCAAATGCCAAGAAATTAGCAGAGCAAGAAGAAATCGAAATCAGACATTACTCAATCATCTACGATGCCATTAACCAGATCAAGGATGCTATTGAGGGTATGCTTGAGCCAGAATTTGAGGAAGTTATTACCGGAAACATTCAAGTTCGTGAGGTATTCAAAATCTCTAAAATTGGCACTGTCGCAGGTTCTTATGTATTGGATGGATTTATCACTCGTAAGAACAAAATCAGAGTAATACGAGATGGCATAGTAATCCATGAGGGCGAGATTGATCAATTGAAGAGATTCAAAGACGATGTAGCTGAAGTGAAGGCTGGATATGAATGTGGTATCTCTATCAAGAACTTTAATAATATCGAAGTTGATGATACTATTGAAGGATATGAGATGAAAGAGATTAAGCGTAAGAAATAATTTTTGTTTAATTAGATAAATTTAAAGGAACGGCTTGCCGTTCCTTTTTTAGTATTGGAGTATGGTAAAGGCAATCCTAATTATCTTAAAAATTGGTATTTATTTATCCCTTTTTCAAATACTCCTAGGGATGATTAAGCCTGTTTATGTTTTGTGGTTTTTGGATAGATTTAACAGATTGAAAGTTTTAAAGATTTTTGGAAGTTCGGCTATGCTATTTTTCATTGGGTACATACTTATCAAAATACTATTTTAATTATGTAGTTTTTTACAATAAATAATTTTGTGATTGCAGAAATAATCTTTTTAAAGTTTCATTTTTCTTATTTTTTATTGGTGATAGGTATAAATATTAATACATTTCCAAAAAATACAAATCCTCTGATTTGAAAAGAATCTCTTCCATAGTGTTCCTCGCATGTTTTGCCATTTACCAATTTGGCTATTATGCATTTTATCTTTCCTATGAAACTCACCTCGAGGCTCAATGGGAGGATCAAATTTTTGATCTAGAGGATTCGCAATTAGAAGAAAGAATGTTGGAGGTGCCATTAGCGGTTCCTTATATGTCTTTTCAAGAGGATTTTCAGGTGACCAATACTAAATTTGAAAAAGACGGTCAATATTATCGTGCGATTAAGCAGCGATATACACAGGAAACTTTGCAGATTATCTACGTGCCAGACACTTCACGTGCAGTATTGGATAATACTTTCCAAACATGGATTTCGTCGATTTTAGGGGATGAACTACCTCAAGATCAAAATGGAAAATCCCAGCTTAAGAATTTTGTGAAAGATTATATTCAAACGGATATGTTTTCATTTTCCGGATTTGAATATAAAGTCAAAAACACAGCATTAGAGTTTATTTTTTCACCTTACCAAAATCCACTTTTTAAAATAGATTCACCTCCTCCTCAGTTTTCATAAATTCTTTTTTAATGTTTTGGTAAACCTGATCCTTCTGGATTATTGGGTTTACTAGAACTAGCATAAAATTCAGTCTTAATGGGACCTGAATCGAAATGCTTTATCTATTGATAATCATTACTAAATCGAAATGAAAAAATTTTTACGACAGCTCATCCTCCTTGTCGGAGGGTTGGGGATGTCATACCTGAGTTTTGCACAAACTCCAACGGATGGATTATTGATGCCAAAAGGAGATATCTGTTTCTTGCTCGGCTATGAATATGGACAGTTTGACCATTACTGGGAAGGGGAAACTCTTCGAAAAAATGGAACAATAGCGAAAGTTCAGCGAAGAACGATCCTCGCGATGGCGGCATATGGGATTACAGATAAACTGGATGCATATATTGGGCTACCTCATGTTAGTACGAATTCCACCACTCCAAACGGAGGGAAATTTGCTGGCGCATTGGGAATTCAGGACATTTCCCTGGGCTTGAAGTACCGAGTTTTGAATACCAAAAAAGAAAAAGGAGAATGGTCTGTTTTCGGTTCCTTGGTATTTTCTACGCCAGCTTCAAATTACCTTTCCGACTATCAGCCTTACAGTTTGGGAATAGGTGCCCCCCAATTGGCCTGGAGAGGCCTGGTTGAATACGAATTCAACTCTGGATTGTATTTCAGAGGACTTGGAGGATTTACTTGGAAAGGTTACACTCAAGCAGAAAGAGAATACTATTACAACGAAGGAAGCTTTTTTACTTCTTGGATGGATGTGCCAAATGCTTGGACTTACGAAGCGGTCATTGGTCATTGGTTCTTTACAAAAGATCTGCGGGTAGAATTAAGTTATAATTCCTCCCGTTCAACTTCTGGAGATGATATTCGAGCTTACAATGCTCCCCAGCCTACTAATAAAGTAGACATGGACCGAGTAGGAGTATTTGCTCAATATTTTTTCAAAAAGCCAGAAGGACTAGGTGTAGTTGCCTCTTACAGTAAGGTGATCCATGGCAGAAATGCTCCAGAAATGTCTGCTTTTAATGCAGGGATTACTTATCAGTTTGGTCTAATCAAACCAAAAAATTAAAAGCATGAAACTAGATAGACTTTCCATAATATTAGTAGCAATGACCATTTTGTTCAGTTGTAACAAGGATCTGAATACTGAATTGGAATATCAGAGTTATGAATTTTCAGGCATTGATGAAAATGCTGGGAATTGGAAGCCGATATTGATATCCAACGGAAGTGATGTTTCAGTAGAAGCCCCATCAGGAATTAATTCTTCAGAATATCTAAATGAATTATCTGAGGTCAAAAGCAAAATTGCTGCTATGAACTCAGATCAAAAGAAAAAGGTAGATTACTGGACAAACAATTCGGTATTGAGGTGGAATGAAATTGCATTGGGCTTAATTGCTAAATACAATTTGATTCCTGGTCCAAATGTAGATGAGTCCTATACTCTTCCAAACCCCGCAAATCCTGCTGGGCCACCGGTATTTCCTTTTTCTCATCCACCCTATGCAAGCCGTGCTTTAGCGTACCTGTCAGTAGCACAGTATGATGGAATGATTGCAGCTTGGCATTATAAATTTGAGTTTAACAGACCTGCACCTTATCAGGTAGATTCTGAAATTCCAAATAGGTACGTGTCCAATGGATTGCCTTCTTATCCTTCTGAAGGAGCAGTTTTGGCTACGACAGCAAGAAAGGTTCTGACAGTGATGTTTCCTCTTGAGGCTGAATATCTTTTGCAATTGGAAAAAGAGCATTTAGAGAGTTTGATTTTCTCAGGTGAAAATGTGCAAAGTGATATAGATGCAGGAATAAAAATCGGGGAAGAAGTCGCAACAATTGCGCTTAGCAGAGCAGCAAATGACGGAATGAAAAATGCACAGGCGCCCAAAGCTGTTTCTGATTCTTTAAGAGCTGCAGCATTTGAACGATTCGGCTGGCAATGGGAAAACCTGGAAAGCCCCGTTAGACCAGTTGGTTTGACGCCTCTGTTTGGTAAAGTAAAAATGTGGCATGTGCCAAAAGTAGAGGCAACCAGGCCTGAAATCCCACCTGCTCCGGGGTCAGAGGCTTTTGAGAAGGATGTGAAAATTCTTGAAGATTATGCTGATAATGTAACCAATGAAAGGAGGAGAATCGCGAATTTTTGGCAAGATGGATTAGGAACCTACACTCCTCCAGGACATTGGAATGACATCGCTGGAGATTTCATTTTAAAGTATAATATGAATTCTATCCGTACCGCCAGAGTATTTGCCTACATGAATATGGCAATCATGGATGGCGGAATCAGTTGCTGGGACGCTAAATATTATTACTACTACCCTAGACCTATCCAACTGATTAAAGACTTCGAGACCATCGCTGGTACTCCAAATTTCCCAAGTTATACTTCAGGGCATTCTGTCTTTTCAGCAGCGGCCGCATCCGTATTGACATATATTTTTCCGCAGGAAGGAGAGTTATTCAATGACTGGGCAGAAGAAGCAGCAATTTCTCGGGTTTATGGAGGTATTCACTGGACTTTTGATGCTACAGTGGGAACAACACAGGGAGGAAATGTGGCTGAGTATACAATCAATGTTGCCAAAACCGATGGCGCAGATAATTAATAATTAAAACAAGTAACCCATGAATAATTTTACAAAAATAATAGTAACAAGTGTCATCATGACATGTTCATATCTTTCGGCAAATGCCCAAGGATGTGTGGCAATCCGACAATTTTCCGGTTTGGGAAATGCAGTTGGCCAAGGAAATATGCTGGAACAAGGGGAATGGAATATTTCTACAAATTACCGTTACTTCAAATCATTTCGACATTTCCGAGGCACCCACGAAGAACCGAATCGGATAGAGGATGGGACCGAAGTTATTAACTATCAACATGGATTGGATATCAACATCAGCTATGCATTTACAGAAAGAATTTATGGAATAGTTTCACTCCCTTTTCAATACAATGAGAGAAGTTCACTTTATGAGCATGGAAGAACAGAAAGACATACCACTTACTCCAAAGGTTTTGGAGATATGAGAATCGGAGCTGGATATTGGCTTCTTTCTGGTGAGAAAGCAAAAAAAGGGAATACTGCACTTGGGTTCGGTCTTAAATTCCCAACTGGGGATTATGCTGCCACTAGCACATTTTACAATCAGGGAACAGAAGGAGTAGCTGAAGTGAAAACCGTAGATCAATCCATACAATTAGGCGACGGAGGTACGGGAATAATCGTTGATTTTCAGGGTCTTTGGAACTTAAAAGGAACATATTTCTGGTATTATGATGGATTTTATATGTTTAGCCCAAAGGAAACCAATGGAACCCCAACCAATAGAAGAAGGGAAAATGAAGCCATTATGAGTGTGCCAGATCAATTTGCATTCAGAACAGGAGTTTTCAAGTCTTTTGAAAAAATTCATGGATTGGGACTTTCTCTTGGAGGAAGAGTTGAAGGCATTCCGGTTAGAGACGCAATAGGCGGTAGTGATGGATTTAGAAGACCAGGTTACATTGTTTCAATGGAGCCAGGAATCAGCTACATGAAAGGAAATGTAACAGGAACATTGAATGTCCCTATTGCTTTGCTTAGAAATAGAACTCAAAGTTTAACTGATATTGAAAACTCCACTCCAGATGACGTGGTACATGGAGACGCGGCTTTTGCTGATTATCTAATCAATTTTACCTTGGCATTAAGAATTCCTAAGAAAGTCACCTCACCTTTTGGGTCACTTTAATAATTTAAGGTCAAAGAGCTTTCGCAGGCTCTTTGACCTCAGATTTTAGGCTCTTAGTGGCCAATACCATCAAGGAAATAGCCAATACGAATAAAGCTGCGGCTATCACCGAAAGGACATAAACTTCATCCTGAAAATTTTTCCAAGCGAATAAGCCTAAGGAAGCTAGGGTCACAGTAAACATGAAAAACATTGGGATGGTAACAAACCATGCATTTACTTTTTCTCGGATCAACCAGACCGCAATTGTCAACAAGGCTAAAGCTGCGAGCAATTGATTCGCTGAACCGAAAATGGGCCACAGCGTCGTAAACTCACCGGAAACCAAAAGTAAGATCGAAAGCCCAACAACAATACTGGTTGACAGGTAACGGTTTGTAGCTATTTTCTTTGCTGCTGGCTGCGGTAGATCTTCAAAGTATTCCTGCAAAGTGAACCTAGCCAATCGGGTACAGGTATCCAAAGTCGTCAATGCAAAGGCAGAAACGGTCAAAGCAACAAACGCAACCGCAAATTCTTCCTGAATTCCCAAGCTAGAAATCATGCCACCCAATCCAGTAGAGAATAGAGCGACAGGACCTTCTCCGGTTAGTCTATCAAAATAATCACCTCTTTCTAAAACTATGACTGCACAAACAGAAATAATCGCCAAGAATGATTCGATCAGCATTCCTCCAAAACCTACGACTTTGGCATCGCTTGCTTTGTCCAACTGCTTAGAAGTAGTTCCAGAAGCTACCAAAGAATGAAAACCACTGATGGCTCCACAGGCTATAGTTATAAATAAAACAGGAAAAATATATCCAAGGCTATCAGAAGATGCCACAATTTCATTACTCATTTTGACTTCTGGATTGGCAATGAAAATACCCAAAACAGCAGCGAGGATCATTCCATAAAGCAGGAAGCTATTTAAATAATCTCTCGGCTGAAGTAAAAGGCTTACAGGGGTGACAGAGGCAATGAATGCATAACCCAATAATCCGAGTATCCAGATTTTATAATCTAAATCTATTGGGAATTGAATTCCAACAAAGACGAAAAAGTACATTAAAACGACTCCAATCGCACTTAAAACTATAAATGCAATTTTACTGCTTCCTACAATTTTACTAAATCGTCCAAAAACTATAGCTAAGAAAATAAAAGAAATGGAAGCTGAGGCTACTCCCGGATTACTGACGAAAGTTTTTGCGATAATATCAGCGAAAACCCCAATGACAAGTATGAGGGTAGAAAATGAAAATATAATGAAGAGTTGTTTCCCTTTTGGGCCTATTTGATTTCTTATTATTACACCAATGGATTTCCCATCCGTTTTTAGTGATGCTGCCATGCTTCCTAAATCGTGGACAGCTCCAAAAAATATTCCACCAACCAAGATCCAAATTACAGCTGGAATCCAACCAAAAGTAACCGCAATGATAGGCCCTACAATTGGTCCTGCACCTGCAATGGATGCAAAGTGATGGCCCAACACTACAATAGGTTTACTTGGTTCATAATCTACTCCATCTTTAAATTCATGAGATGGAGCTGGTTTTTCATCATTGATACCAAATTTCCTGTATACATAGGTTCCATAAAATTTATATGCTAGGAAAAGAATTATTCCTGAAGCAAGTAATAATAAAGGAAGGCTCATCTTTGGGTTATTTGGCGTATGTTCAAATTACTGCTTTATAATGCCGTGAGGCTTTATTTGTTCAAAATAAAGCAATTATATAAGGAGTAAAAAGGAAATTAAAACGGAAAGAAAAAAGAAAATCTCCTCCATTAAAAATTAAGCTAAATAATTACTGGTTTTATTTAATGGAGATAAGGACTAAATTTGTAACCTTTGGTTTATCAAAATAATGACCTAACATCACAATATGGCTTGGTTTAAAAGAACTGACAAAGGCATCAAAACCTCCACTGCGGAGAAAAAGGATACTCCCGATGGCCTTTGGTTTAAAACCCCGAACGGAAATATCATTCATACTCGTGAATTGAAAAACAATGCGTATGTCTGTCCTGACGATGATTTTCATGTAAAAATCGGATCTAAAGAATATTTCGAGATACTGTTTGATGGGAATAAATTCACTGAACTGGACAAGGACATGAAGTCAGGGGATCCATTGAATTTTTCTGACACCAAACCTTATACCGCTAGAATTGAAGCGACTATCAAGAAAACTGAACTCAATGATGCGGTAAGATCTGCAGTTGGGAAGATGAATGGACTTGATCTAGTCGTTGCCTGCATGGACTTTAATTTTATCGGAGGTTCTATGGGTTCTGTGGTTGGAGAAAAAATTGCCAGAGCAATCGATTATTCTTTAAAACATAAGGTTCCTTTCCTGATGATTTCTAAGTCTGGAGGAGCCAGAATGATGGAGGCAGGATTTTCTTTAATGCAAATGGCAAAAACATCTGCTAAGTTGGCTTTATTGGATCAGGCAGGAATTCCATTTATTTCATTGCTTACCGACCCAACAACTGGCGGTGTTACTGCATCTTATGCCATGCTGGGAGATTTTAACATTGCAGAACCAGAAGCCTTGATAGGTTTTGCTGGTCCAAGGGTGATCAGAGAAACAATAGGAAAAGATTTGCCAAAAGGATTCCAAAGTTCTGAATTCGTTTTGGAGCATGGATTTCTTGATTTCATCCTCGATAGACGCCAATTAAAGAGTCGATTGACAACTTTGTTAAACCTCTTGCATAATTAATCAGTTATCCTATCAAATGAATTTCAGTTTGTAGCCAAATTTGGATTTGGTTATGGCCTGTTTATAGGATTAATAAATATATTTGTGTTCCAAAACCGGAATCAATCCATTAGAAAAAGTAAAACCAATATTTCATGGGTTCAGTAATTATCACATCCATAGTAGCTTTTACAATAATCATATTGCTACTAGTATTTATCCTCCTTTTCGCCCAGTCTAAACTGGTAAACTCAGGAGATGTCAGCATTGTCATCAATGGCGATGAAAGTTCTCCAATAGTTACGTCAGCGGGGACTACCTTGCTTTCCACTTTGGGAGGGCAAAAAATCTTCCTTCCTTCCGCATGTGGTGGTGGAGGAACTTGTGCCATGTGTAAGTGTGTGGTCGAAGAAGGAGGGGGAGAAGTCCTTCCAACTGAAGTAGGTCACTTAAGTAGAGCAGAGCAGCAAGGGAATGTTCGCTTGGCATGTCAGGTGAAAGTGAAGAATGACATGAAGATCCGTGTACCAGAAGAGATCTTTGGGATCAAGAAATGGGATTGCGAAGTTATTTCCAATTACAACGTCTCTACTTTTATCAAAGAATTTAAAGTGAAACTTCCTGAAGGGGAAACTTTGGATTTTGAAGCAGGTGGTTACATCCAAATCGACGTACCGATTATTACTGTCAATTTCAAAGAAATGGATATTACACCTCATCCTGACTTGGGCCATCCAGCTGATGTATATCAAAGTGATTGGGACAAGTTTGGTCTTTGGGATCTTGTCATGAAAAATGATGAAGAGCTTTTTAGAGCGTATTCTATGGCAAACCATCCTGCAGAAGGGAACATTGTAATGTTGACGATTCGTATCGCTACTCCACCTTGGGATAGAGCAAATAATAAATGGATGGATGTAAACCCTGGAGTTTGCTCATCTTATGTATTCTCAAGAAAGCCAGGTGATAAAGTAACTATTTCAGGGCCTTATGGGGAATTCCATATCAATCCAACTGAGAGGGAAATGGTCTATATCGGCGGTGGTGCAGGAATGGCACCTTTAAGAGCACAGATTTTCCACTTATTCCATACTGAAAAGACCCATAGAAAAGTATCTTATTGGTATGGCGGTAGGTCTAAAAAGGAGCTTTTCTATGTTCCTCAATTTAGAGATATCGAAAAAGACTTTCCAAACTTCCAATTTAATATTGGTTTGTCTGAACCTCTTCCAGAGGATAATTGGAAGGTGAAAAAGTCTCCGGAAGATAAAGAGGGTGATGGATATGTAGGATTTATCCACCAAGTTTTATATGACAATTATTTGAAGAATCATCCTGAGCCAGATGAGGTAGAATATTACCTATGTGGCCCACCATTGATGAACGCGGCAGTTTTAAAATTGCTTGACGATTTAGGTATTCCTGAAGAGAATATCCGATTTGATGATTTCGGAGGATAAAAAATTTAATCCCGCTTCGGCGGGATTTTTTTTGCCTATATACCAATGACTTTAAGATGTTTGATACTTTATTGATGGTATTGAGTATAGAAAGGCAGGGATTTTGATACTTTCAGATTTATGATTGAATCTTATTTGGATTTGAATTCTCTTAAGTTCCATATCATATTTTGATTATTTTTACCCATTACCACACCCTTATGAATATTCAATCTTTTTTTGAACCTGTTGCTGACTTTCTTTGGCAGAAGAAGTATGCTGAAAATACTTTCTTTCATCAAATCCATTTTTTTGGAGAAAGTTTTCCACAGCTAAAAGGAATGCAACTAGCTATAGTAGGATTGAAAGAAACCAAGGGGATAAAGAAATATGAAAGTCTTGATCGTTCCAGTTCAGAAATCAGAGAAAAACTATATGAATTAAAAAGAGGGTTTGGAGCGATCCGTGTTGCCGATTTGGGCGATTTGATTTCAGGAGAAACGCTGGAAGAAACCTACCAGCGCATTCAGAAGGTTGGAGAATACTTGATGAAACAACAAATTCTTCCAATTTATATTGGAGGCACCCATGATTTGGATTTTGGACAGTATTTATCCTACCAAAATATGAAGAAGTTGGTCAGCCTTCTTACTGTGGATTCAAAAGTGGATATGGAAGAAACAGGTCCTATGGCTGATAGACACACCCAAGAGATCATTCTTCATCAACCAAATTTTTTGTTTTCATATTCTCATTTGGCCTATCAGAGTTTTCTTGTAGATACTACCTTGATCAATGTGATGGAGAAACTATATTTTGACCATATTCGATTGGGACAAGTAAGGTCAGCTTTTAAGGAAATTGAGCCAATTATTAGAAATGCTGATTTTATGAGTTTTGATTTGGCAGCAATTCAGTCCAACGATGCGCCTGGTGCTGTGGATGCTCAGCCTTTTGGTTTGACTGCAGAAGAAGCATGTCAGATTTGTTGGTTTGCCGGGACCAATGAAAAGCTAAGTTCTATAGGAATATATGGATATGAACCTTACTATGATGATGCCCATAATAAGACTGCTAAAGTTGTTGCTGTGATGATCTGGTACTTCATCGAAGGGTTTTACTCCAGAAAAGATAGCCTTTCATTCAAGAGTAATGATTATATAAAGTACACAGTTTCATTAGATTCAAAACCGAATACAATCGTTTTCTATAAAAGTAAGAAAAGTGGAAAATGGTGGATGGAGATTCCACAAAATGAAACAGAAAAGTTTGAAAGAGGAAGTACTGTTCCCTGTAGTTATGCAGATTATCAAATGGCTCAAAAAGGAGAGATTCCGGAGCGTTGGGTAAATGCCCAGATCAAGCTTTTATAAATGAAAGTCTATACAAAGCAACAGCTTGCTTTACGCAATGGGCAGGATAAACCTGAAATTTGGGTTGCTTATCAAGGGATCATTTATGATGTTACAACCTCTAAGATGTGGAGAAATGGAAAACATTATGAACATTGGGCAGGCCAAGATCTTACCGATGAACTCGCCGACGCTCCTCATAATAATAAAGTATTTGATAAATTTACAGCGATAGGCCAATTGGAATAAAATGATTTTAATAGCAGATAGTGGTTCTTCCAAGACAGATTGGAGAGTAATTCATAGAGATGGAAAAATTAGCCAATATCGAGGTGTAGGATTTAATCCATATTACCAAACTTCAGAAGAAATGGCGACTCACATGCGCCATGAGTTTCTGATCAACTTAGAATCCGAAATAGAAGAAATTTTTTATTACGGAGCTGGTTGCTCAGTGGATTCCAGAAAAGCTGAAGTGGAAACAGCTTTGAGAACAATCTTTTCCAAAGCAGCCATTCATGTAGATCATGACCTAGCTGCAGCAGCTAAAGCAACTTGTGGTCATAAAGAAGGGATCGCATGTATTTTAGGAACTGGATCCAATAGCTGTGATTACAATGGCGAAGAAATTATTGATACCCGACCAGCTCCCGGTTATATTTTAGGAGATCAAGGTGGAGGAGGTTACATAGGGCGAAAATTTCTGATGGATTTCATTAACGATGAAATGCCCATCGCAATAAAAAAGGAGTTGGAAGAAAAGCTAAAACTTACGACAACTGCTATCCAAGAGCATGTTTATAGACAGCCTTTTCCGAATCGGTATATGGCCAGCTTTTGTCGCTTTATTACAGAACATAAATCAGACCCATATTGCTACATGCTTTATTACAACTCATTCATTGAGTTTTTTAAGGTGCATGTCATGAAGTATAAGAACTACAAAGACAAGCCTGTTAATTTCGTAGGATCGATTGCCTATTATAATAGCGATATTCTTCGCAAAGCAGCTTTGGATTCACAAATTACAACCAATCTGATCATTGAAAGCCCTATTTCGGGACTGACACTTTATCATCAAGAGAAATTATGAAAGTAACCGAAAGTTCTTCCCACTACGACAATCTGGAGAAAATGACTGTTTTGGAACTACTCCAAAACATCAATAAGGAAGATCATGTCGTGCCTATTGCTGTGAAAAAGGTCTTGCCTGAAATTAGTAGCTTGGTTGAAAAAATTGTTCCAAGAATGGAAGCCGGTGGAAGGCTTATTTATATTGGAGCAGGTACAAGTGGGAGATTGGGGATTTTGGATGCTTCCGAATGTCCACCTACCTATGGAGTACCTCATGAATGGGTGATTGGAATTATTGCAGGTGGGGATAAAGCAATTAGGAAGGCTGTGGAAAATGCTGAAGATGATTCTACACAAGCCTGGAATGATATTCTGAAATATGGTTTTAATTCCGATGATACGGTGATTGGGATTGCTGCTTCGGGAACAACACCTTATGTCATAGGAGGGGTGAAAATAGCTAAGGAAAAAGGATTGCTTACCGGGTGTATTACCTGCAATCCTGATTCACCGCTATCCAAAGAAGTAGAATGTCCTATTGAAGTTGTAGTAGGGCCAGAGTTTGTAACCGGAAGTACCCGAATGAAATCCGGGACGGCACAAAAGCTGGTTCTCAATATGATCTCTACCACGGTTATGATCAAGCTTGGCAAAGTGAAGGGTAATAAAATGGTAGATATGCAGCTTTCCAATGCAAAACTTGTTCAACGTGGAACAAACATGATCATGGAAGCAACGGGAGTTGATGAGGCCACTGCCAAAGAATTATTGCTTTCCCAAGGTTCTGTTAGATTGGCGACTGAGTATTTCTATAAAAATAAATAATTCTTAGCTCCCCTTTTATTTTTGAAGGGGATTGTTATTTTTTCAGGAATGGGCGTATCTTTGCAGCCCATTAAGCATTTGATAGTCAATTGCTTATTTTAAACAATAATCCAGCAGTGATGCTGCATACTTATGAAAGGAAATAATCCAAAAAAACAGTTTTTTAAAGGCGATAATGCCGAATCTCAGCCAAAAGGAAATACAGGAAGAGGTGAATCTAGAGGAAGAGGAAGAAAAACTGATTCAGCTGACCATGAATTTGACCTTGGAAAAAGATCATTTGATGGTAAGGATAAAAAAGGAGGAAGCTCTTCTTTTGATAAAAAGAAAGACTTCAAGTCCAGTTCTCCAAAATCCTTTGGAGAGAAAAAATTCGGAAGCAAATTCCAAAAATCTGAAGAAGGTTCATTTGGAAAAAAACCTCCTTTTGGTGCAAAAAAAGAAGGTTTTTCAGGAAATAAATTTGAAAAGAGAGACGATTCAGGTTTTTCCAAAAAGCCAGGATTTAAGGGGAAAAGCGATAAATTCTCCTCATCAGAAAAGTTTAAAAAGGATGAATTTGGTGCTAAAAAGTTTGACAAAAAACCAAGTTCAAAATTTGACAAACCCTTCAATAAAGAGGGAAAATCATCAGGATTTGGCAATAAGGATAGTAATGAAGGGCTAGTCTACAAAGGAAGAGGAAGAGACCAGCAACCGGTATTTGCACCTGGAAAGGCAAAGAAATTTGAAGGTAAGACTGGTGCTTCTGGGTTTGGAAGAAAAAGATTTAAAGCAGATTCTGAAGCTCAGAATTCTAGACCTGACTATAATTTTGATCAATTACCCGCCAAAAAGGCCAAAAGCAAAACGGATGATGGATTGCTTAGATTGAATAAATACATTTCGAATTCAGGGATTTGTGGAAGAAGAGAAGCGGATCAGTTAATCGCACAAGGGCTTGTATCTGTGAATGGAGAAGTAATTACTGAATTAGGCCATAAAGTGAACAGGAATGATCGTGTGGTATATCAAGGCAGAAAAATCGATCCGGAAAAACCTGTCTATGTATTATTGAACAAGCCGAAGGATTTTATCACCACAACTGAAGATCCATTGGAAAGAAAGACAGTAATGGCTTTAGTAGGAAATGCCTGCGAAGAGCGGATTTTTCCTGTGGGAAGATTGGATAGAAATACGACTGGACTTTTATTGTTTACCAATGACGGTGAACTGGCTGCAAAGCTTTCGCATCCATCTAATCAAATTAAGAAAATTTATCAGGTTACATTAGATAAGCCTTTAACTCATAACGACGAGAAAGAGATTCAGGATGGTTTGACTTTAGAGGATGGAGATGTTGAAGTAGATGATATGAAAGTATTGTCTGTAGATCGTAAGATTCTAGGTTTGGAAATCCACGTAGGAAGAAACCGAATTGTTCGTAGAATCTTTGCCCATCTAGGATACGAAGTGACGGCTTTGGATCGGGTGATGTATGCTGGTTTAGATAAAAAAGACCTCAAAAGAGGCCATTATCGATTCCTTTCCGAACAGGAAGTGATTCGTTTAAAATATTTTGCATAAAAGGAAAGAGCTCCCAATCGGGAGCTTTTTTTATATAAACCCTTTCAAAGCTTTCTCCAAATCTCTCTTGGTCATCACCCCTCCCTTTCTCCAGAGGATTTTTCCTTTTTTAAATAGAATGTAATGAGGGATGGAGCGAACAGCAAACTGCTGGGCCATTTGGGGATGCTTGTCAATATCCAATTTGAGGAGTTTAATCTTTCCCCCCAATTCATCCAGAACTTCTTCGATGATAGGGTCCATGGTCTGGCAGGGGCCACACCAATCAGCCCGAAAATCCACTAAAACTGCGTCGAGGCTTTTACTAATAATATCTTTGGGCTTCTTTTTTGGCATGGGTAAAAATAAAAAAACCGGTTTCTCGAAGCATCGAAAAGCCGGTTTTAATTATTGAAGAGTTTTGGATTAATTTCCTGCTGGAGGAGTAGGCATTTGTAGGCCTAATTTAGCCAAAACCAATTCAGTGAATTTGTCTTCTTCTTTGGTGTAAAGCAATACTGGAGATTGCCCAGCTGTTTCAGCAAAGATGTGCGTGTAGTTGTTTTCAGCTGCAACCGCGTTGATCGCGTTGATCACTTTAGTTTGCACTGGCTCTAACAATTCACCCAATTTTCTCTGATAAGAAACCTGAGCATCTTGCTCATATTTTTGAAGATCTGTCTGAAGCTTAGTAAGCTCTTCTTCTTTAGCAGCTCTGGCTTCTTCAGTCATTGTTTGAGCAGCTTGTTGATAAGTCTGCACCTGACGCTGAAAGTCAGCACCTTTAGTTTGAATATTTGTTTGCAGCTGAGTTTGGTAGTCTTGAATATCAGCTCCGATTTGTTCCATTTCTGGCATCAAGTCCATGATAAATTCCACACTGGTATACCCAATTTTGATTTCCTGAGCCTGAGCCGCGAATCCTACGCAAAGCAATGCTACTGCTGAAAGGATAACTTTTACTTTGTTCATTCTGTGTTTGTATTTAATTGTTCTCTTCAATTCCTAATTCATCCAAGATAAACTCTGAATAGTCATGTCTTGGATCTGTATAGATAATGGCTGAAGGTCCTGCTGCTTTATCAAACAATACCGCCAATCCATTTTTTCTGGAAACTCGTTCGATCGCATCGTATATTTTTGACTGAAGAGGCTGAAGCAATTCTGCTTGTTTCTGGTAATATTGTCCGTCAATCCCAAATATCCGACTATTGAAAGCCTGAGACTCCTGTTGTTTTTGCTTTATGTCATTCAGCCTTTGCTGATACATCTCTTCTGTAAGCAGTACTTCTTCGGCCTTCAATTGATCGTAGAGTTCTTTGATCTCTTTATCCAAATTTTGTGCCTCTTTCTTCCACTCATTACTGAGATTTTGGAGCTCCTGCTGTATTACTTTGTAATCCGGATGTTTATTCAGAATGTATTCTGTATCGATATAACCGAACTTTTGAGCGTTTGCAGGCAGTACTTGCAGTACAAAGAGCAGCAAAAATACTATTTTCAATGATTTATTCATGGTTATAAGCAAGATTTAGAGGCTTGATCAAAGTCCTGATTCAGAAAATTAATTTTGCATAAATTAACTATTGCGAAACCATTTTTCATTTTTACCTGAATTGTTGTCCGATTGTAAAGTGAAATTGAGCCCCACTTCTCTGAACAGTTCCCGGTATGGCATCGAATCCATAACCCCAGTCAACACCAAGCAATCCAAAAGCTGGCATGAAGATTCTTGCTCCGACACCTGCAGATTTTTTCAAATCATACGGGTTAAAATCAGCATAAGATCCCCAGTTATTTCCAGCTTCAGCGAAGCCTAACAAGAAGATGGTAGCGGATGGGTTAGGAGAAACTAAGAACCTCAATTCCATGACATATTTGTTGTAAACAACCCCTCCATAAGGTTCTGCGTCTTCCTGACCCCTTGTGTCTCTTCCTGGAGTGATCGATTGGTTTTCATAACCTCTCAGACCAATGATTTCCTGACCCAAAGCAAAGTTGTTAAAGGTCATTCCATCACCTCCCATTACGAATCTTTCCAAAGGAATAATACCTATTTTATTTCCATATGATCCAAGGAAGCCCATGTGTGCTCTTGCACTTGCAACAAACTTAGAGGACCCGAAAAGTGGAGTATAAACGGAAGCATCAAACATCCATTTGTGATATTCCAGCCATTTGTATTTCTCTTGATCTGTCGACTCATCGTTTAGATTCTTGTTTAAAGAAGCATAGGGAGGAGTAAATGACGTAGAAAGCATAATGTTTGAACCAAACCTTGGGAAGGTTGGGTTATCCACATTATTTCTTGCTATGGTATTGTTAAATGTAATACTGTTTGACGTCCCTGTTGGGTAGCTCAGTCCAAATGAAGTTCCAAATTCATCAAATTCATAGATCTGGAACTGAAGCGAGTTGCTAATGCTGAAATAGTCATCAGGCCATGTTACACGCTTAGCCAAGCCCAGCGTAACCCCTGTGATTTTGAAGAAACCAAGTTCATTTCCGAAGTTTTGTTGATTATAGAAATCAACTTGTCTTTGAACTGAGTGATTAAAGCTAAAGCTTAATGCTTGTGGTTTCTTGCCACCAAACCAAGGCTCGGTCAAGGAAATGGAATAGTTTTGAAAGCTTTGACCATTTGCCTGAACTCTCAAAGAAAGCTTTTGCCCATCTCCTACAGGAAGTGGATCCCACTTAGAGAAGTCACCAATATTTTTGATCGAGAAGTTATTAAAGACAAGGCCCACAGTACCTACGAAACCATAGAAGCCACCCCAACCGCCAGATAGTTCAATCTGGTCATTTGGTCTTTCTTCCAGTTCAAAAGTAATATCTACAGTTGCTGCTTCGAAGTTAGGTCTTAGGTCAGGATTGATCTTTTCTGGATCAAAATAACCAAGGGTGGAAAGCTCTCGAATTGTTCTTACAAGCAAACTTCTGTTGAATTTTTGACCAGGAAGAATTCGTATTTCACGCATTACTACATGATCTGAAGTACGTTCGTTTCCTTTGATGCTGACACTATTTACAGTTACCTGAGGCCCTTCAAAGATCCTCATTTCAAGATCTATGGAGTCGCCTGCCACATTGACTTCTACTGGGTCAATGCTAAAGAACAAATATCCATCATCTTGATAAAGTGAGCTTACATCATCACCTTTTTGAGGATCGTAGTTTAGACGCTTATCCAGAAGTTCTTTGTTATATACATCACCTCTTTGGATGCCCAGTTTCGCTAGTAGGACAGGATCAGGATGGATGTAATTTCCAGTAAAAGAAATGTTTCTATAGTAATACTTTCTTCCTTCTTCTACTTCAATATCTATATTGATTTTATCTTGAGTAAAATCATACACAGAATCTGTTAGGATTTCAGCATCTCTAAATCCTTTGCTATTGTAAAAGTTGATAACATTATCCTTATCCGCCTCATATTCTTTTGGAATATATTTTGACCCACTAAAGAAATTCAGTTTAAAGTTTTTGTTGATATAGGTTTGAACGTCTGCCGAGGATACAGAATCGGTATGTAAAAGCGTATTTGCGTAATCAGAAGCTGTCGCATCAGTCATACGAGAATAAATGTCCTTAAATACACTTACTCTAGCATGTTCGTTCGTTTTCTTAAGCTTCTTTTTGACTTTAGAATCAGCGATTTCCTCATTCCCATAAATATTGATGGCGTTGATCTTCACTTTGGAATTCATTTCCACATCAAATCGAAGTCTAACGCTATTAGGAAGTGTGGTATCTCTTTCTTGTAGAATTTTCACATCTGTATTAAGATACCCTTTGTCCAAATAATATTTTTCAATAGTTCTTTTGGCAGTATTTAATACATCATCTCGGACTACTCTTCCTCGGATATTTACTTTATCGCGCAATTCACCCTCTTGGGTTTTATTCATCCCAGAAAACTCAACTCTTGAGAATCTTGGACGCTCCGTCAGATCAAGCAATAAATAAATGTCATCACCTTCCACTTTGGTGACCAGTATCTTCACATCACCAATGATTCCTTGTCCCCAAAGTTTTTTCAAGGCATTGGAGATTGACTCACCAGGAACTTCTATCGTATCATCGACTTTGAGTCCGGAAAGAGAAATAATTGCTATTTCATCCAGAGTTGTCAAGCCAACCGCTTTTATTTCTGCGATTCTATAGGACTGGGGTTGTTGATAATTCAACTCCAGAATATTGACTGGTTTAGTAGACGCATATCGGCTTTGGCCCAAACGAATTTGCGCCATTGCTGAACTTGTCCAAACCAGACATAACAGAATCAGTAAACTTCTTTTCATCAATTACTTAAGATTTAACTTGCTCACCTGTTTTACCAAATCTTCGTTCCCTTTTTTGGTAATCTAGGATAGCAGCGATCAGATGCTTTTCTCTAAAATCTGGCCATAACACAGGGGTAAAATGTAATTCTGTGTAAGCCAATTGCCAAAGCAGGAAATTACTTATTCTAAATTCTCCCGATGTCCTGATCATTAATTCTGGATCAGGTATTCCGCGAGTTTCCAGATGGTCTGCAAATACTTCCTGGGAAATATCTTCGACTTTCAATTTTCCTTCAGAGACTTTTTGAGCAATGCGTTTGGCTGCTTGTGTGAGTTCCCATTGCCCACTATAGCTAAGTGCTAAAACGAGTTTGAGACCTGTGTTTTTAGAGGTTTTTTCTTTTGCCTCTATGAGTTGATTGTAAGCTGATTGGGGTAAACTATCTATATCTCCTATGCTCTCCATGATGATATTGTTTTTCATCATCATCGGGACTTCATTCGCTATTGTTTTTACCAAAAGCGCCATAAGACCTTCTACCTCATCTTTTGGACGAGACCAATTTTCTGTTGAAAAAGAAAAGAGGGTAAGATATTTTACTCCTAAATTATTGGCTCCTTCTATCGCATCTCGAACTGCCTTAATGGCATGGTGATGTCCGAAAATCCTCATGGCGCCTTTTTTCTTGGCCCAACGGCCGTTGCCGTCCATGATGATTGCAATATGTCGGGGGATTCTGTTTCGGTCTAATTCTTCCTTCATTCCAGTTTTTTCCGAATACCTTAATTTTTGGAGGTACAAAAATGCTATTTCTTTTCCAATAATTTACCCTAAGGTTCAATTAATTAATAAGCATAGCATATGTTACTGGAGAAAGTATAGCTAATAGTTACTCCCAAGAAATAGTACCAGTCTTTATCGTTGGGGTTTCCAAAATTAATCCCATATGGAGTATTTGGATTATTGGGATCAGGAAATCTGGGTATTTCTGGTTCGGTACTATCTATTTTATCCAAATAGTCAGTCAGGGTAGGTCTTAAGCCTAATTCTGCCGCTAATGTCAACCTTTCATTCAATCTGTATTTTACTCCGCCTCCAAATGGGATGACCACAGTTCCAACATTATAACGAGAGGAAACATTATATGCATAGGTATTACCCTTTGCAAAAGCATAAGTATATCCCAATCCAAAGAATGCATAAGGTGAAAATCGGAATTCAGAATTTTTTCTCAAATAATCGAGAAAATTAAATTCCATCACTGCTGAAGCCTCTATGATTCCAGCACGAAATCTTCCATCTCTAACCTCAGCCAGTCGATCGATTGGTTTAATACTGTCAGCAGCATTTAGATTAGCCAGATTCAAGCCAACTCTAAGCGTCCAAACATTGTCAAAATTTCTCTTGCCAAACAACGTTCCTTGAAAGCCAATTTGGCCAGGATCAATTTTTCGAATTATATCTCCAGAGTAGGCTGCTACTCCAATACCACCACCAATTTCATATTGCTGTGCTTTGGTTTTCAGGAAACTACCTGAAAAAACAAGCAAGAATATAATTAAGTGACTGAAAATCTGAAAATTGACCTTTTTCAAGACGATGCAAGTTATGAAGTAGCTAACGTATAAAAAACGCTAACTAGTATTAAGCGGGTTAATAATTGTTAAGCTAAATTTTGGAAATTCTAGTTTCTCATATCGAATCCCCAGTTTAGCTTTTGTCTTAGAGTATCAAAGAAATGGTAATGTGGCAACTTAACCAATTTCGCTACGAATTTTTCTTTTTGGACACTCAGTTTTATTTCTGAAGAAATAGAAGTAGACCTAGAATCCAGCGAAATCAAAAACTTCTCAGCTCTTCCTTCTATTTCTAGACTTATTTCACTGTCGTCTGAAATAACAATAGGACGAACGTTGAGATTATGAGGACTCACAGGAGTGATGACCAAGCTTTTTGCCTCTGGCGAAATCAACGGTCCACCGCAACTGAGCGAATATCCTGTCGAACCTGTAGGAGTAGAAACGATCAGTCCATCTGCCCAATAACTGTTTAAATATTTTCCATCGATATAGGTATGGACAGTAATCATGGATGACGTATCTCGCTTATGAATAGTAAACTCATTCAAGGCAAAGTTTAAACCATTGAAAAGGCGTTTATGTGATTGAAGAGAAATTAAACTTCTGCTTTCAATCTGGAAATTATCGGTTGCTAACTGGTTAATAGCAGCAGCAATATCTTTTGTAGCAACTGTTGCCAAAAAACCCATCCTTCCAGTATTCAATCCTAAAATTGGGATTTCTAAATCCCCAACTTGGCAAACTGCATCCAATAAAGTACCATCACCACCTATAGAGATCATAAAATCCATCAAGGCCATATCCTGTTTTCCTTCTAGCAGCCAATAGTGCAGGGATTTATTTCCAAGCATTCTCAGTTGTCTGTCAAATTGCTCGGTGACAAAAATTTCAAAATTGAATTTGCTTAGCTCTTCAAAGAGAATTTGAACATGCTGGAAATACTCGGATTTCACTGCTAAGCCATGTAAGGCTACTTTCATGGATCAAATGTCTAAAAATCTTAGCAAGTTGCCGATTCGGTCTTCCTCACTACTGACTCCAGTTTCTTCTTGATAATGGTCTAAGATCTTATACCCAAAGCGTTCAAGAGTAGCTTTGATATGGCGAAGTTCTGGTTTATCAAGTTTCAAAGTAAGTTTGATTTTAGCATCGTCCAATGGATCACTCGTTAGGAATGAACTCAAAACTTTGGTGTTTTCAGTTTCAACAATCCTAGATATTTCAGATAAACTATAATCTGTCATATAGAGCGACAAAACCAAAACACTACCTTGAGATTGGATCGAAAGACTATCCGCAAATGCAGCAATGGAATCTTCCAT
>CBFHWO010000019.1:77937-84695 GCA_965659625.1 uncultured Algoriphagus sp.
TGCTCAGCTCCTACTCGAAGGACATCATAAATGTGCTTATCTGAATACACCCAACAATTTTGATTTTCTATTGGAATATCCGCGATAGGGGTATTTGCATTATTTTGATCAAAAATCATTTCTTCGCGGATCAGACCCAAAAATGTACCTTGGTCTACTACAGGTAAAATATCAGTCCGGATTTCTTCCATCCACAATAGTGCCTTCCCAGATTTATCAGTGAGTTTTAAAGGGGGGATTAAATTATTGATGAATTCGTAGGCCTGCATTAGTGAAATATAGGGAATGAATTTAGATTTAAAACGCCGGAACAATTAAACTTGTTCCCTTTTGGCGTTATTTCATAGATAATTGGATCTTTAAGCAGCAAAAAAATTATAAATAATGCCTAAACTAACTCCGCCTGCAATGATCGTAGGTGAAGAGATTTTTGTGAATTGAAGCATCGAGTAAGTGGCAAGTATAAAAAATATATTCATTCCATTTGCCTCTAATGGCTCAAATAACAAATAAGCTGCCGCAATCAACATTCCACAAGAAACGGCATTGACTCCCTCCAAAGCGGCTCTTACCGGCCGATATACTTTTAACTGATCCCAGAATCGGATCACAAAGAAAATCAGAAAAATACCGGGAAGGAAAATTCCTCCTGCACCTATTAATCCTCCCAAAATAAAACCTATAGTTCCTCCTTCTCTCATAGAAAGTGCCCCAACATAGGAAGCTATGCTAAATGTCGGACCGGGAACTCCTTGAGAAATAGCATAGCCTGTAAGGAATTCCTCAGAGCTAAGGAAATTTTTAAAGTCAACAAATTCGGTATATAAATAAGGAACTAACACTTGACCACCTCCAAAAATCAATGATCCATTTCGATAGAAGTTCTCAAATAGCAGAATAGGATGAGATTTGGTAATCCCACCCAAGATTGCTGCAAGGATTAGAACACCTGCCCATAAATAGAAATTGGCCCACTCAATTTTAAGAGGAGCATCTTTTTCTAACTTTGGTTGTTTTTTATATTTAATGGATGTGCTTACTCCACCGATTACTAAAAGTACAGGGAAAATATAAGGTGAACTGTAAAAGAATGAAATGAAAGCAGACATCAGCATCAGTACCATTGCCTCGGTACTTTGGACCATTTTTCCTATCGTTTTCTGAGCTGCAAAAATAATAAACCCAATAGCCATTGGCTGGATAAATCGTGCAAAGTCAAGAGCTCCGGGAGTATTTTCTTGTAAAAATGAGATTAAAATTGCTGCACTTGTCATCAAGACAGTAGCAGGTAGGATCCAAACGATCAAGGCTAGATAAGCCAAGTTAGGTCCCCCTACACGATATCCGATAGCTGATATTAATTGGGTAGAGGAGGGACCGGGAAGCATATTGCACAAAGCATTCAGCTCCCAAAGTTCCTCCTCTGAAATATACCCACGCACTTTTACCATTCGCTCAAGCAGCATTGCCAGAAAGGCTTGCGGCCCACCAAAAGCAGTAAGTGAAAGCGTGAAAATATCTTTCAGGAAAAGGTAATACCGTACCTTTTTTACTGACATCTTATTTCTTTAAACCCAGTTCTCTCAATCGCTCATCCAAAAATTCGCCGGCGGTAGCGTCAGTAAATAGCTTGGGGTTTTCTTCTGTAACGCAAGATTCCAAACAAGTCAAATCCATTTCTGATCGTGGATGCATAAAGAAAGGTATGGAATACCTACTTGAATTCATTTTCTCTTTG
This sequence comes from uncultured Algoriphagus sp., assembly GCA_965659625.1. Classification (GTDB taxonomy): domain Bacteria; phylum Bacteroidota; class Bacteroidia; order Cytophagales; family Cyclobacteriaceae; genus Algoriphagus. The sequence continues at coordinate 79,676 of CBFHWO010000019.1, forward strand.
GGCGGATTGACTACTCGGTGGATGGTAGACTTTAATTTCTTATTGGTCAATCTTTCGAGCATATCACCGACATTCACGACCACTTGGTCAGGAAGGGCTGTGATAGGTATCCATTTTCCGTCTTTTCTCAAAACTTGAAGACCATCTGCACTTGCTCCCATCAAAAGAGTGATTAAATTGATGTCTCCATGCTCTGCAGCTCTGACTGCGTCCGCAGGAACTTCATCTGGGTTTTCAATTGGGAAGTAGTGAATTTGCCTCAAAATCGAATTGCCATAGGCCACTTTATCCTCAAAATAATCTTCAGGCAATTCAAGATTTAAAGCAATTGCTCTTAACATTGATTTTCCAGCACTTTCTAAAATCCTATAGGCTTCATTTGCATCGTTTTTTAAATCAGGGATTTCGTCCGGCCAAATATTCGCAGGATATTCAGATTTTAATGGGTCAGAATCCGGAATACTATCCAGTTCTTGACCTACGTGGTAGAATTCCTTTAAGTCTCCTGTATTTCGGCCTTTTGCATGTTCTTTGCCTTTTCCGGTATAACCCCTTTGAAAACCTATTTCTGGCTTTTCATATTTTAGTTTGAGTTCATCGGGTAACCCGAAAAATGATTTGATAGAATGATAAAGTCTATCCTGTAGATCCTGTGATAGTCCGTGATTTTTAATGGCAACGAAACCAATATTCTGGTAAGCATCTCCAAGTCTCCTTACAAATTCTGCTTTTTGCTCGGGGGTGCCTGAAGTAAAATCGGCTAAATCCAAGCTTGGGATTTCGTCAAAAAGGATTTCCATATATGATTCAGTAATTAGTTAGTTCTAAAATTGTCTCTAAAATTAAATATCTTTAGTATCAAATTCGTCCTCTTATGAATAAAATACTCGTTTCCTTAATTCTCTTTGCAGTATTGGCATCAAGCTGTTCTGATGAAAAGAAGAAAATAAATGAATCCATAGTAGAAACTGGGGATTTATCTGAGTCTGAGGTGGATGATCTACCAAAAGTAACTTTTTATCAATACGAAGATTCCTCGAGTTATCCGGATGCTATTTTAGAACTGTATACGCCTCTTGGTAATCAGATCTTTAAGCCCGGAAAAGTTCCTTTCGAGTTTAATATAAAGAATTTTGAGTTTGAGCAAGACGGAAATCAGAACTTCAAACTTTTCAATATCTTAAACGGAGGGGATCCGGTTGGTTTTTATTCTCCAATCTTCCAAAGAGAATTGACAGAGGGAAGTTATAGAATCGTTGCTTATTTAGTAGATGATGAAGGATTGGCTTTGAAGAATTTTGGGAATTATGTCGATAGGGATTTTCAGGTAGGAGATTCACGCCCATTTCCTTATTCAGCTGAACCATATTTGGCTTTAAATTATCCCAGAACAGATCAAGTTTATTCAGAAGGGGAAGAAATGATCGTTGATTTTTTGGTTTTAGGCGGTGATATGGAATTAGATGGCTTGAAAGTGCAGATTAGAGTGAATGATTATCTATACGAGATAGATGAGATGAAGCCGATTCGTGTTGCCAATCTTCCTAAAGGAACCTATCAAGTAAATGTGAATTTGATTAGATCTGATGGAAAAGAATTGGTAGGACCCTTCTCATCGGTCAGTAAAACAGTGATAGTTCGATAACATGCTTATCTTTGGGGCTTCAATTTCCACGATTTTCAAATGCTTTTAGTTAATCAAATTCGAGACAACTACGCCGGTGTATTAGCCGGACTTCAAAAGAGAAATTTTCAAAATGCCGAGGCAGTGCTTTCTGAGGCTATGAGTTTGGATGATTTAAGAAAATCTACCCAGGCTCAGAGGGATCAATTGCAAGCAGAATCGAATTCCATTTCGAAGCAGATTGGTATGCTGATGAAAGAAGGCAAAGCCCCAGAAGCAATGGAGATTAAAGAGCGGACTGCTCAGATCAAAATTCAGATCAAAGAGCTGGAAGATCAAAACTCTGCAGCGGAGGATTCTTTGAAAGCTCTATTATACACGATTCCAAATGTCCCTCATAGTTCAGTTCCCGCTGGTAAATCTGCGGAGGACAATGAAGTAGTGCTGGAAAATGGTGAAATCCCGGTTTTGTATGAAGGGAAACAACCGCATTGGGAGCTGATCAAAAAATATGATATCATCGATTTTGATTTAGGAGTAAAAATAACCGGAGCTGGTTTTCCAGTATATAAAGGAAAAGGGGCAAGGCTTCAAAGAGCTTTGATCAATTTCTTTTTGGATGAGGCAATGGCCCAAGGGTATATGGAAATTCAGCCGCCTATTTTGGTGAATGAAGATTCCGGATATGGCACTGGTCAATTACCTGATAAAGAAGGTCAGATGTATTTTGCGACAGCGGATAACTTGTATTTGATTCCAACTGCAGAGGTTCCATTGACGAATCTTTACCGGGATGTGATTTTGTCAGAAGATGATCTTCCAGTGAAAAATGTAGGATTCACTCCTTGTTTCCGAAGAGAAGCTGGTAGTTGGGGAGCTCACGTTCGTGGCTTGAATAGATTGCATCAGTTTGACAAAGTGGAAATCGTACAGATTACTCATCCAGACAAATCCTATGAGACATTGGAAAGCATGAGTAGCTATGTGCAGGGATTATTGAAGAAGCTGGAATTGCCTTACCGTGTTTTGAGGCTTTGTGGAGGAGACATGGGCTTTACTTCTGCATTGACATATGATATGGAAGTATATTCTGCAGCGCAGGAAAGATGGTTGGAGGTGAGTTCTGTTTCCAATTTTGAAACATACCAATCAAACCGATTGAAGCTTCGTTTCAAAGGAGAGGATAAAAAGACGCAATTGGCGCACTCACTAAACGGAAGTGCTTTGGCATTGCCTAGAATAGTGGCTTCTATTTTGGAAAACAACCAAACACCAGAAGGAATCAATATGCCAAAAGTATTACATCCTTATTTGGGATTTGATAAAATCTAAATATGGGTTTTGGATAGAAAGCGTGAGGAGCAAATCCTCACGCTTTTTTGATGATAAAAAATGAAATACGCCTTCGGCGAAATAGAGCTAAAGTTGAAATAGTCTTATAATAATTTTTTAAAGCGAATTAATTTATTTCATCGACCGAAGAAAGATGTATTTCAATAATATTTCTATCGTATTTGGTTTCTTTTCATTGATATATGAATTTCAATCTTTGCAATTAATTCTAATTTTAATAAACGATTCTTTTCCATGTTTGAAGGCGCTAGTTTCCCCAAATCCCTCGATGAGCAACTTTTTGAAAATTGGCTGGAAAATGGTCGGCAAAGCAGGATTCCATATGCTTATCTACTGATTATTTGGGATGATATAGAAGGAGAGTATCAACCAGTTTATATCGAAACTAGAGAGGAGATTGATGGCTACGATCGATATACCAATACTCCCGGAAGGCAACTGCTAGTTGCAGCTTATGATTTGTATTCTGAGTCGAGAATTGTTTGATTTTTATAGAGAGGAATTGAAACGAAAATTAAGCTAATATTCAATTTCAGATTAGCAGCTTTGTTTGTTGTTCCCCGAAGGCCGGATTAGCTTTTACCGCTACTGATTATTTCAGAAAAGAATCCGCTATTTTTTGATAATTTCGGTTTTCTCAGAAAGAGGAAATAGTTATCATTCCCAATTCATTTTAAAGAAATTATCATCAGCTGTATGAGAGTTCAAACTATAATTATTTTACTTTTTTTAAGTCTCAGTAATCCTCTAACAGCCCAGAGAATTGATTTTTCAGCTTTAAAAAACTTAAACATCCGAAATGTAGGCCCCGCAAATATGAGTGGAAGAATTACCGCTATTGATGTGGTAACCAGTAATCCTAAAATCATGTATGTTGGAGCGGCCTCAGGAGGAGTTTGGAAATCTGAAAACGGTGGAACAGCTTGGAAGCCGGTCTTTGATCAACAGCCAACTCAAAATATAGGAGCATTGGCCATTCAACAAAGTAATCCTAAAGTGATATGGGTTGGTACTGGGGAAGGTAATCCTAGAAATTCCATGAATTTGGGAATAGGGATTTTTAAAAGTGTGGATGGAGGAGAAAGCTGGAAACAAATGGGGTTAGAAAACACAAAAACCATTCATAGAATTATCATTGACCCAGTTGATCCTAACATTGTGTATGTCGGAGCCATGGGAGATCCATTTACTGCCAATGAGCATAGAGGACTCTTTAAAACCGTTGATGGGGGGTTAACCTGGGAAAAAATTTTATTTTCTAATAATCTATCCGGAATTGCCGATTTGGTGATGGATCCAAGAAATAACCAGCGACTTTTTGCTGCTCTTTATGAGCATAAAAGAACACCCTATTATTTTACCTCCGGTGGCCCAGGATCTGGACTTTATGTTACCAATGATGGCGGGAAAAATTGGCAAAAACAGGGAGAAAATGAGGGGCTACCAGCAGGTGATTTGGGTAGAATAGGTTTTGCTATAGCTCCTTCTGATCCTGATAGAGTTTATGCAAAAATAGAAGCTGAAAAGAATGCTATTTACCGTAGTGATAATGGAGGTAATACTTGGGAAATGATAAATGACAACCCAAGGTTTGCCAATAACAGGCCTTTCTATTTTCAGGATTTAGCTGTAGACACTGAAGATCCAGACAGAGTGTATAATATTTATCAGCCTTTATCAGTAAGCTATGACGGTGGAATTACTTTTGATCCCATTCCAATGATTCCGGCTGATGAAACAAAAGGGATACATGCTGATTTTCATGCTTTTTGGGTAAATCCAAAGGATGCCAAACACTTTATTATTGGGGGAGATGGAGGATTAGGAATTACACATGACCATGGGGAAAGTTGGTATTTCCCTGAAACTATTCCCGTAGCCCAATTTTATCATGTAGGGGTAGATCATGATGTTCCCTATAATGTTTATGGAGGAATGCAGGATAATGGAAATTGGTCTGGTCCGGCTTACACCTGGAAAAGAGGTGGAATCCGCACCTTATATTGGCAGTATTTGGTTGGTGGAGATGGCTTTGATATTTCA
>CBFHWO010000020.1:0-79947 GCA_965659625.1 uncultured Algoriphagus sp.
CCCCAACCATCAGCATATTGGTATCGATAGCCTTCGTTTTTCATCACCGCCCAAGCTTCGTCATGGCTGACCTCTTTCATTCTCCTCAGAATATCATCCGGAACTTTTGGCCTTCCATCTTCAAACCTATCTCCAGTCCATTTTTGAGTCAGAAATAACATTTCCTCTCTAGAAATTTGCTGCGCAAAAGATTCTATCACCAAAAAAGATAGAACCAATAGAATTATATGGGTTTTTGTCATTTTGGAATATAACTAATATTAAAAAATCGTCAAACCTATTTGACAGAATATAGTCAAGCCAAAATCCCCGCTATGAAAAAACCGGCATAGGTTCCAAGTGCATTCCCTAGACTTCCAACCAAGATTCCGGGAATTAATAAGTCTGGGCGATTAAGGCTTTCGGCAGCAGCTAATGCAGTGGTATTCCCTCCTACATTGGCTTGAGAGGCCACTGTCACAATATCCCAATCGATTTTCAAAATGGCTCCTAATCCATAAATCACCAAACCATGGATCAACATCAAAATACTTACAAATAAAATCAATGTACCTGCGAGATCGCCAATTCCTGAAAGTGTTTTGAAATCACATAAAGTACCTATAACTGCTAAAAACAAAAGGATCAAAAAGAAACCGATTGTATGAGTTCCTTTTACTTTTTGAACTATCGGAAATTGAGCCAATATCAAAGCGAGGGTAGTCAAAGTGATGATTTCGGGGATTTCAGGAATGTAATAACTCAAAGTTTTTGAGGCAGCCATTGCCAAAAAAGCCATCCCAAAAATGGTTGCCAAAGAACCTATCGATATGGATTCCTGCGTTTTTATCTCTCCTTGCTCACCACTTGGCGGCAAGATCTTTTTCCTAGGTAAAATCTTTTGTAAATACTTTGGAAGCAACAGTGTGATTACAATCCAGGGTGTCCCAATCAAATTATCCACCACCGTGGTTGCTGCAAATAAATCTGCATTTTCATTGACATGATAAGAAAGAGCAACTGCGTTGAAATTGATGCTCCCTCCGATATAAGTTCCAGTGTACATTCCCGCGATAGCATTTGCCAAAGGGCCAATTTTTACTTCAGGTTGAACAACAAACCATGCTACCAAGACTCCAATAATTGTCCCTATTGCTCCTATTACAAACATCATTAAGATTGGAAAGCCAGCATTTTTCACACTTTTGAGATCGACATCTAAAAGCGCAATAAAAATTCCCATGGGAGCTAAATACATAAACACTCCATTATAAATGGGATGACCTGATGTAGCGGTCGGAATTATCCCAATATTGGCAATAACGGCTGTGATAAGTATGACTAAAATAGGTGTGCCAAGGGTTTTACCTCCTTTAAATTTAGCTAGCCAAGTTGAAAAAAGTACAGTCAAACAGAGCATTCCACTCACGTAAATGGGGTCTTCAATCCAAGTCATCTTGGAAAATAGAGAAAATATTGTTTGAGATTGGCCTATAAGTCTGAAATATATTTAAATTGAATAAAAGCTTTCAATGAACCTAATTGAAACGTTTAGAAATTTTTATAGCATTATAGCAATCAAAATTTATTTAAAACTAATTATGTATTCTCTTTAAAATGAAGCATCTTTTTCCAATTGCAGCTCTTTTGATATTTTCTCTGGCATGTACCCCGAAAGTTTCCCCTCCTATTTCTTCAGAAATTTCTACTACAACATACACTCCTGGCAAGATAGTGTGGCATGACTTGGCTTCACCTGACCCTGAATTATCCTCTAAATTTTATAAATCCGTTTTTGATTGGGATGCTGTTCCTTTTGGAGAGGGAAATAATAAAGTTTGGATATTCAGAAAAGGAGATATGCCGGTAGCATTGATGGCATACTATAAAAGCGAAAATAATTCTGGAGAATGGATAGGAGCTATTTCTGTCCCAGACGTTGAAAAAGCGGCATTAGCAGCTAAGAGCATGGGAGCTAAGATTTTGAAAAAACCAATCTCTGTGGAAGATCGAGGAGTTATTTCTTTTATTCAGGATCCGCAAGGTGCTAATATATCTTTAATTAAATTGACAAATGGAGATCCTGCAAGTAAACCAGCTGAATTAGACACTTTTTTAGGCCAGGAGCTATGGTCCAATGAGCCAAATAATTCAATAGATTTTTATTCATCAGTCCTTGGTTATACCACTATTCAAACCAAAGATGGAAGTATAGATTACACTATTTTTAAATACGGTGATCAAAATTGTGCAGGAATGCTTAAAAACCCTGCATCAAATGTAAGATCTCACTGGGTCCCCTACATCAGGGTTGCTGATGTAAATATGACCATAGAAAAAGCAAAAAATGCAGGTGCTCAAGTTCTGATTAACCCTAGTCCAGAAATAAGAAATGGGTCTGTGGCTTTGCTTTTAGATCCTACTGGTGCCCCTTTTGCTGTTCAAGTTTATAACCCTTAAACCTAGAAATCATGTTCAAAAAAACATTAATAGTCGCGTCAATAATAGGTATGTCGCTGTTTCTCCATAGCTGCGCTAACATGCATATGACTGGTGGAGTGGGAATGAGTTTTTCTGGAGGTCCTTACGGAGTAAGAATGACACCAACAATGAATGTTGGAATGTATGGAGGAGGTTATCGCTGGTAAGAATCGAAGTAGTAAAAAAACTTAAGAATTTCACTTATTATAATAGTTTTTTCTTCTTCTTTTAACCAAGGGTTTAAAGGAATTGACAAGCCTTTTTTAGAATAATTTCTTGCGTTAGAAAATTCACCAGAAATCAAATACGGCTTCATATCTGGGAGAATTGTAGGGTAATGAATTGCAGTTCTAATACCTTTTTCGAAAAGATAACTTTTAAGCTCACCCCTATTTTCACACTGAATTACAAACAAATGTGCATTATGATCCTCTTCTAAAATGCCCTTTGGCAATTTCAATCCTTTCACTGATTGAAGAGCTTGATAATAGACTGATACAATTTCCTTCCTTTTTGAATTATGCTTTTCGTAAAAATCGAGCATTACATTCAAAAAGCCTGCTTGGATTGTATCGATTCTGCTATTTCTGCCAACTAATTCATGTTTATCTCTTGATGGTTGACCATGATTGGAAAGTAGTCTTATTTTTTCTGCAAACTCAGAACTGCTTGTCAAACACATTCCTGCTTCTCCTAGAGCTCCAAAATTTTTGGTAGGATAAAAACTAAGGCATCCTACATCTCCCCATGTACCTGCAGACTTACCGTTTTGAAAGCTCCCAAAAGCCTGAGCAGCATCCTCAATTACAAATAATTGGTTTTCCTTGGCTTGTTGAATAAGCAAGCTCATGTCTGGCATTTTCCCATAGAGGTGAACCGGAATCACTGCTTTTGTTTTTTGAGAAATAGCTTTTGTCCAATCTTTAGCTAATAAACCATCTTCGTCAGTGTCCCAAAAAATTGGCTTTGCTCCTACCATCACAACCGCCTCTGCCGTAGAAACCCAAGTCAAAGCAGGAACTATTACTTCATCTCCTGAACCGATATCCAAAGCCCTCAGTGCAAGTTCAATCGCATCTGTTCCGTTGGCACAAGAAATTGAAAATTCGCTTTTTAATTTTTCGGCAACTCTACTTTCAAAAATATCAACTTCATCCCCGCCTGAAAACCTGCCAATTTCAAGAAGCTCATTAAACTTCTCTTTCAAAGCTTGCTTCAGCTCAGAATCCATTCGGGAAAGATCAAGAAACGGAACTTCCATCTAATAATTTGGCTAATTGAAAACTGAGATTTTTTCTCGAATATTTTTCTATGGTAAAAGGCTGATTTTCTTTCGTATCCGATTCAAAATGCTTCCTAAGACACATTTGAATACTAACATGATCCTCAAAAGAAATAACATGATCTAAACCTGTGTTTTTTAGAATCTTTGACGAGTCCCCTTCCGGATCTCCCAAAGCAATCACCGGGATTTTTGTGGCCAAATATTCAAATAATTTACCTGGAATATTCCCTTGTGCGTTCTTGGTATTGGTTAAAATCAAAACCAGCAAATCTGCTTTTTGATAAAAGCGGAAAACCTCCTCATGAGAAACATACCCACTAAAATCCACGTGACTTCGCAGCCAATCATCTGAAGTGATCTCCTCCTTAATCTGATCGCTTACTCTGCCCACAAAAGTAAAATTCACGTCCTCATTCATCGGATTGAATTCCTCTTTCATTGCATTCAGCAAAGGCATTGGATTTCTGATAGAATCTATTATTCCCGAATAAACCAGGTTTAAACTCTTAGACTTTTTTTGAATTGGTTCAAAATCCAGAGGAATATCCGATGGATCAAAGCCATTGGTGAGCAATTCGATTTTTCTGCCTGATATTTTTTTTAAATCCAATTGAAAAGTGGGTGAAATAGTAGTGACAACATCTGCTTCTTTTAAAACAGATTTTTCCAACTGGGCATGTTTTTTCCTCACATAATTTTGCATTGGAAGCTTATCCAAAAACTCCCATTGTGACCAAGGATCCCGAAAATCCGCCAACCAAAACACTCCGGTTTTACGCCTCAAATCCCTTCCGATTAAATGCATGCTATGAGGAGGTCCAGTCGTAATGATGGCTTGAAATTGGCCACTTTTCACCAAATCAGTTAAAAATTTTACTGATGGTTTTACCCAAAAAATTCTTGGATCAGGAACAATAAGATTTGCCCGGAGCCAAACAGCTGCCTTCTCGATCCAGCCCTGTTCTTTTTGTTCCAAAACCCTACCCGGATGTAATTCTTTTTTCCCACGCAGCTTATCTAACAGTTGATAAGGCTCCCAAATCGGGAATTTAATTACTTCCAATTGCGGAGAGATTTCACCTAAAAGAGTTTCGTCCTTCAAGTCGAAATCGGGGTTTTCAGGAGTAAAAACAACTGGTTCCCAACCTGCTTCCGGGAGGTATTTAGCGAATTTCAACCAACGCTGTACGCCACTGCCTCCACTTGGAGGCCAATAATAAGTGATAATTAGAACCTTTTTCTTCATAAGTGCACGATGTCCTAAGTACAAAGTACAAAGTACATTCCTATTAAAAATCATTTACACAAAAAAGGGAGCAGGTTCCCCCACTCCCTCCTTAATTCAAAATTGAAAGCTCAAATTTCTATGTTCCCTATTCTCCTTGAGAAAGTGAGTAACCCCTTACTCCGTCAAAAGAATATAAATTTTCTGTTTTAATAAAATCTAGCCCATACGCATCAATTTGATCCAGCAATTTTGTCACGAGAGAATGCTTAATGGGGGACATTTCGGAATTCTGGAATCTGCATCTCCAATGGTCTGTGCAGAACGTTTCTTTCATTCCTCCCGGAAATACTTTTATGCCTCGATTAGTAATCAATTGTAATTGAAGTCCTTCAACGTTTAACTGACGAAGTTTCTCGCCCAAAATAGTCGGATTTCTTCCGCTTTCGTCCCAGTCCAGAAATACATCCACTCCGATCAATTCTTTTTTCTGCTTTGGTCGGTCAGAAACAAAAATATTCATCGGCTCTTTGCTCTCTTTATCAAAAGATGCAGGAATCATTTTAGCTGGCATTTGACCGATTCTTTCGATCACAGCATTGGCAAACTCCTCGGTTCCAGCTCTTTTGGAAGAAAGTCCTTCTTGGTAAATATCTCCGGTATGAATCCCATCTTCAAGTGTTTTCATCCATGCATTGGCCACTTTCTCTGCCACTTCCGGCTGTCCGATGTGCACCAACATCATGATGGCACCATTCAATAGACCTGATGGATTCGCAATTCCCAACCCTGTAATATCCGGAGCGGAACCGTGAATCGCTTCAAACATGGCCACTTCTTCTCCCACGTTGGCAGAACCACCTAGACCTACAGAACCCGTCACTTGGGCAGCTACGTCAGAAATGATGTCTCCATATAAGTTTAAAGTAACGATCACATCAAACATTTCTGGTCTATCAGCGATCAAAGCGGTACCGATATCAATGATTTTGTGATCAGTCTGGATATCTGGATACTCTTTTGCAACCTCATCGAAGGTTTTATGAAAAAGTCCATCGGCGATTTTCATGATATTATCCTTCGTCATACAAGTCACTTTCTTGCGACCATATTTCTTGGCATATTCAAATGCATATCGGATAATCTTCTCTGAACCAGGTTTAGAAATCAATTTCAAAGACTGACAAACTTCCTGAGTCTGTCTATGTTCGATTCCTGAGTATAAATCTTCCTCATTTTCTCTGATGATCACCAAATCTGTTTTTGGGAAGTGAGTTCTGATAAAGGGAGAAAAAGCTTTGCAAGGTCTTACGTTCGCATACAATCCAAAGGAAGTTCTGGTAGTTACATTCAAAGATTTAAACCCTCCACCCTGAGGTGTAGTGATCGGCGCCTTCAAAAACACTTTGGTTTCTTTTAGTGACTCGAATGCATTTGGCTCCATTCCTGAAGAAATTCCTTTGAGATAAACTTGTTCACCAATTTCGATGACATCGTATTCCAATTGAGCCCCTGCAGCTTCTAGGATCGCCAAAGTTGCTTTCATGATTTCAGGTCCTATCCCGTCACCATAAGCCACTGTGATTTTTCTTTTTGAAGACATAATATAATAGTGGTTGAAGTTGAAACTGAATTTGCCACAAAAGTAATAAAAATGGCGTAGGGAATTTTGGGTTAAGAGAATTAAGATAATTCTCATGATTAAAAACTTATAAAAGTAAAAGCCCTTTCTACTTATAAGATTTTTCTAAGTCACAAAATTTGGGATTGGCTACCCTGCTTGTATATTTGTTTTAAACATAAAGACGTTTTATGGCTGAATACAATAATATTCTGACAGAGGTAAAAGAAGGCATTCTTTATTTGACCGTCAATAGAGAGGAAAAAATGAATGCGCTGAACTTCGCTACCCTTGAGGAGTTGAAAGCAATTTTTGAGGAAGTTGCAGACAGCAAATCAATTAAAGCAGTTATTATCACCGGAGCCGGCGAACGAGCATTTATTGCCGGTGCTGATATCAGTGAAATAGCGGAATTGAATGAGGTAAATGCTCGGAAATTCGCTGAAAATGGTCAGGAAATTTTTAACACAATCGAAAATCTTCATAAGCCAGTCATTGCTGTCACCAATGGATTTACTTTAGGTGGTGGTTGTGAATTGGCCATGGCTTGTCATATGCGGGTGGCTACAGCCAATGCTAAATTTGGGCAACCGGAAGTGAATTTGGGAATTATCCCAGGATACGGAGGCACCCAGCGTTTGACCATTCTCATCGGTCGGGGTAAAGCAAATGAATTGATGATGACCGGAGATATGATCGATGCTAATGAGGCTCTTTCACTTGGTCTAGTAAATTATGTGCTTCCAACCAAATCAGATGCTTTAGCAAAAGCAGAAGAAATCGTTGCGAAAATAGTCAGCAAGGCACCTTTAGCAATCGGCATGATTATAGATTGTGTCAATGCCGTCTATCTATCTGATGAAAATGGATTCCAAACAGAAGCAAATAGCTTTGCCAGATGCGTCAAATCAGGCGATTATAAAGAAGGTACTACCGCATTTCTTGAAAAAAGAAAACCAAATTTCAAGGGAGAATAAATCCAATTCTCTCTGATGAGCAATCTTAAAAATCTAGCTGGTCAAACCGCAGTTTACGGCCTAAGTAGTATTCTAGGCAGATCAATCAACTTTTTACTTATTATCGTTTATACCGCCTATCTGAGCAAAGAGGATTTAGGGGCATTTACAGGTATTTACGCATTAATTGGGTTTTTAAATATCGTATTCACCTATGGGATGGAAACTGCATTTTTCAGATTTTCCACTGGAAAAAATCTTGATCCTGCCAAAGTTTATAACAACACCCAATCATTACTTCTTACCAGCTCACTTGTATTAGGCTCAGGGCTCTATTTGAGTGCACCTTATCTAGCAGAATGGATGAATTACCCCGGACAGGCCTATTTATTCAGATGGACTGCCCTTTTATTAACTTTTGATGCTGTATTGGCGATCCCTTTTGCCAAGCTTAGGTTGGACAACAAAGCACTCACGTTTGCCAGCGCAAAAATTATTAACATATTATTGAATGTTGGATTCAATATCATTTTCATCATTTTAATTCCTTATTTAATCAGTGTCGATTCCTTTCAGGATGGTTCTTTTGGTTATCGAGCGGACTGGGGAGTTGAATATATTTTGTTGGCCAACCTTTTTGCTAATGGACTTATTGTGCCTTGGGTTTGGTGGAAAGCTGGCATGTTCAGTTTCCAACTCGAAAGTAACATCATCCGGCCCATGTGGAAATACTCTTTGCCGCTCCTTTTCATGGGTTTGGCTGGAGTAACTAACGAACTTATCTCTCGCCTTCTCTTTGAATATATCCTTCCCGAAAATTTTTACCCCGGGCTTTCTAGTCGTGAAGCAGCAGGTGTCTTTGGCGCTAATTTTAAGTTAGCTATCTTGATGAATTTGGTGATTCAGGCATTTAAATACGCAGCTGAGCCTTTCTTTTTTAAAAAATCATCTGACAAAAACTCACCTGTCTTGTATGCGAAAGTTATGCATGCTTTTATTCTGTTCTGCACCATTTTGATGATTGCAATTTCAGTAAATCTTGATTGGATAGGTCCCCTATTCCTAAGGAGACCCGGATACGAAGATGGGCTTTTCATTGTACCTATTTTATTGATGGGTTATCTGTTATTAGGGGTCTATTTTAATCTTTCTATTTGGTTTAAAATTACTGATCAAACAAACTATAGTTTTTGGATCACTCTGATTGGGGCATTAATCTCAATTGTAATAATTTGGACTTTAGTCCCAATTTGGGGATTCTTTGGAGCATCATTAAGTACGTTGGGTTGTTACCTTATCATGTGTATTTTATGTTATGTTTATGGCCAAAAACATTATCCCATCCCCTATCAAACTGGGAAAGATATCTTTTTCCTTCTTCTGGCATTTGTAATTAGTTATGCAGGTTTTTATTTAGAAATAGGAGACCCAATCCTTAATTTTTTAACAAAAAACAGCTTGATTCTTTTATTTGTCGGGGTTATTTGGATGCTGGAAAAAGATCAATTTAAAGCTTATTCAAAATCTAGTTCAAAATAGAAATCGATTTTTTTTCATCTATTGGGATCAATTTTGGCAGAAAGTCGTTAATCTGATAACGATCAAATTGACAGAAAGTCATTTGACTTAAAACCTAAATCAAATACCTGCCAAATTGCATAAAAGGCATTATGTTTGTATTCATTAGCCGAATTCCCCAATACCTGTGATTTCCAATAAATTCCTTATCATATTTCTTTTTCTGTCTTTAACCACATCAGTTGGCTTCACTCAGGAAAAACTTTCTAAGAAAGACAGAAAGGCTCAGGAAACTGAGGCCAAAGCTACTCGCTATTTCATTGAGGGTGAAAAATATCTGGTTCTTGGTGAACTAGACAAAGCTTATTTTTATTTGCAAAAGGCAATGGAATTTTCCCCGGAAGAGCCAGCCATCAATTATAAAATTGCGGAAGTTTTATTGAGAGGGAATAAACCTGAAAAGGCACTTCCCTATGCCGAAAAAGCAACAGATTTAGATATTGAAAACAAATATTATGCTCTAATGGTCGCTGAAATCTACACGAATTTAAAGCAACCTTTAAAAGCAGCAGAAATACTTGATAAGCTTACTGTTGATGGTGAAAATAACCAGCAGTACAATCTTGATTTAGCATCTATTTATCTCGGAGCTGGTGAATTCGATAAAGCACTTGTCGTTTTGGACCGTGCAGAGGAGTATTATGGAGTAATGGAGCCTATTACTAATCAAAAGCAACGGATTTATTTGAGAAATAATAATCTCGATAAAGCGATAGAAGAAGGCAAACGATTAATTGAAGCGAAGTCTGGGAATCCTGATTATGTAATAAACCTAGTTGAAATCCTCTATAATAATAACCGGTTGGATGAGGCTTTAGAACTGGTACAGCAAGAAATCAATAAATTCCCAAATCAACCTGAGCTCCATATGGCTGCCTTCACTCTACTAAAAGAGAAGGGTGAGATGGCGGCAGCAGAAAGTTCAATAATTACTGCATTTTCCAATCCTGATTTAGATCCAATGGTTGAAGCTAAAGCCTTTGAATCCATCATAAATGAGATAAAAACTGCTGAGAGAGACTCCTTATTGAATAAACTTGAAAGCCTTATGCTCAAGAACCATCCACAGGATGCATCAATTTATTCTTCTATTGGAAATAGGAGAATGAAAGAAGGTAAAAAAGAGGAAGGGATTGAATACTTCAAAGAATCGTTGCGGATAGATCCGGAAAATGCTGAATTATTAGAACAAGTAATCACCAACTCTTTTGGTGAAAATGCTGATTTTTCTGAAGTGGAAAAATTCACAATCATGGGAGTTGATGAATTTCCTGATAAACCTGAATTTTGGTTTTATGATGGAGTAATAAAAAATGCTGGTAAAAAAGATTCCTTGGCTATTATTTCTCTAGAGAAATCCATGGAGCTGAATGCCGGTAAAAATATTGGTCTTGATCAGGCTATTTATGGAGCCTTGGGGAATTCATACTATAATCTTGGAGAGACGGAAAAAGCATTTGGGAACTTTGACATGGCTATCAAGCTGAACCCAAATGACGAGCAGGTTTTGAATAACTATGCCTATTTTTTGTCAGTAGAAAAGATTGACTTAGAGAAAGCCAAAACCATGTCTGAAAAAGTTGTCAAAAGATTTCCAAATAATGGCACTTTCCTTGATACACATGCGTGGGTATTGTTCCAAAGCGGAGATTACGAAGGCGCAAAAAAATACATGGATCTAGCAATGGAGCATGAAACTGAGCCAAGTGGTGTGATGCTGGAGCATTATGGAGATATTTTATATCATTTGGGAAAAAAATCTGAAGCAATCAGTTATTGGAAAAAAGCTGAGAATAGCCCAGAAGCGTCGGATAAACTTCCACAAAAAATAAAAGAGGGAAAATACCATGAATAAGTTTTTTGCAGGATTCACTTTTCTGCTAATAATTGGGTTTTTATCAAGCTGCGCAAAGAAAAATGTAGTCTACCAAAGCGATGGGAAAATGGAAGATTTTTCCCCAATCTATAATGACTATGGATTTCTATCTGCAAAAGCTAAAATTGTCATCGAGGAAGAATCTGGAAAAGTAACCCGTGGATCATTGAATCTTCGCGCAAAAAAAGACAGTGTCCTTTGGTTTACTGTTTCCCCTGGATTAGGAATGGAAGCAGTTCGAGGCTTAATTACTCAGGAAAAAATACTCATAAAAGATAGAATTGGAAAGGAAGATGTAAATCTTACTTTCGAGGAGTTTGAAACTATCTATGGATTAAAATTGTCTCTCGAATTATTTCAAAATATACTTTGGGCAAACCCACCTATTCCTTTTGACTACAAAGACAGATTAGTACGGGTTGGAAAAGCATTTGAGCTGACGCAAGTACGAGACAAGGTGAGATATTTTAGCAAGGTGGATGTCAATTCCAGAAAAGTTTCAGAATTGGTCAGCAATTCACTAAATGACAGAGGTTCCTTATTGGCCAGTTTTCCTAATTTCCAAGAGGTGAATTCCCAGCCGTATCCATTGGAGGTCTTATATAAATTAGCCTACCAACTCCCAGAAGGTGGTCAAAATACAATCATCAATATCGAGTGGAATTCGATAGATCCTAATTCTGCTCCTTTATCTTTTCCATTCAGATTTTGATGTCAATGAATAGGAGAACTTTAATTGTATCATCCCTAATTTTCGCTTTCTTCTGCTTTTCCTTCACTGAAATTCAAGCTCAAACAAAAAAGACTAGAGAGCAGCTTGAAAGGGAAAAAGCTGAGGTTCAAGAACGTCTAAAAGAATTTGACAAGATCCTGAGACAAACAACAGCCATAAAAAAGAATTCTATCGGGGAACTTAATGCAGTCATCAAAAAAGTTCAGACGCAATCAAGACTTGTCAATACCCTTGACCGAGAAATAAAATTGTTGGATCAGGAAATTCAGGAAACTGAATCCAAAATCAAAAAACTGGAACAAGAACTTAAAGAGCTAAAGGCAGAATATGCCAGAATGATTTATAATACTTCCAAGTTAAATAGAGGCTTGTCAATTGTGTCTTTTGTTTTCAGTTCGGGTAGCTTCAATCAACTGTATATGAGGCTAAAGTATTTGAAACAATACACTGATAATAGAAAACAGCAAGCAGAGCAAATCGAAAAAGTTGGTGTTCAATTAGCAGATGAGCAAATCTCTTTGGATGAAAAACGAGCTGAAAAGGAGCAAGTTCTTGAGGAAGAAAGGAAGGAGAAATTAGCCCTTGACCAAGTAAGAAAAGAACAGCAAGGCATCGTCAACAATCTTTCTAAAAAAGAAAAGGATATCCAAAAACAAATTGCCGAAACCAAAAAACAACAGGATCAGTTAAACCGTATGATAAAGCAGGTGATTGAAGAAGAAATTCGCCTTGCTGAAGCTGCTGCTAAAAAATCAAATAGTAATACGACAAAAAGTGCTGGCAGTAGTATGCCAATGACTCCAGAGGCAGCTGCCTTATCAAGCTCATTCGCTGGAAACAAGGGACGACTACCTTGGCCAGTAGAAACCGGGTTCATTGCACAGGGATTCGGTACCTATCCACACCCAACCTTAAAGGGAATTACAATGGATAGTGACGGAATTGATATTCGGACACAGCCCAATTCTAACGTAAGAACCGTATTTGATGGGACAGTAACTAAAATAACAACAATGCCAGGTTTTGGCGGAACAGTTATAATCAAACATGGTGAATATTATACCA
Source organism: uncultured Algoriphagus sp. (assembly GCA_965659625.1). Taxonomy (GTDB): domain Bacteria; phylum Bacteroidota; class Bacteroidia; order Cytophagales; family Cyclobacteriaceae; genus Algoriphagus. The sequence continues at coordinate 12,800 of CBFHWO010000020.1, forward strand.
TGTACAGTAAGCTTAAAACCATTTCTGTAAAATCAGGCCAAACTATCAATTCAAAAGATGTAATTGGTCAAGTTGCTACGGGGCCAGATGGCCAAGCTGAGGTTCATTTTCAGACATGGAAAGGTTTGAGCGTAATGGATCCTGCGACTTGGATCACGTCCAAATAGTTTAAATTATCGTATATTTATAAATATAGAATAACTCCAGACCGTTTACTTTGCGTAAGCAGATGACAGTTATATATTTGTAACACATTTTACCCTTAAACATAAATCATCATGACTACATTGGGTTTCATTCAAAATATGGGCGGCGGCTCAATAGTATTAATTGTACTAGTGATCCTCCTTTTATTTGGCGCAAAAAGAATACCTGAATTAGCCCGCGGTTTAGGCCGTGGAATCAGAGAATTTAAAGACGCAACAAAAGATATTCAGAACGATCTCGAAGAAGGGCTGAAAGACAAAAAAAAGTAATCCTTTAAGCCAATCGCATTGGAAAAATTTATTTCATTCGACGAAATAAAAAATTCGCTCGACAAAAGTGAAACTAATTGTCGAACGATCGTCAATCATTATCTTCAAAACATTAAGACGAAGGCGCATCTAAACGCCTTCGTTGAAGTTTATGAGCAATCTGCTTTAGAACAAGCAGATCTGGTCGATCAAAAAATTTCTGAAGGAAAAGCTGGTAAATTGGCAGGAATGGTAATTGGGATTAAAGATGTCCTTTGCTTTTCCGGTCATGAATCTAATGCCTCTTCCAAAATCCTTAAAGGATTTGAGTCCCAATTTACTACCACAGCAATAAAAAGACTTATTGAGGAAGATGCCATAATTATTGGCAGACTCAACTGTGATGAATTTGGCATGGGCAGCTCTAATGAAAACTCCGCTCATGGTAAAGTTTTAAACGCTTTAGATGAAAGTAGAGTCCCCGGAGGCTCCTCAGGAGGCTCTGCTGTTGCTGTTCAGGCCAACCTTTGCACTGCATCCTTGGGCACAGATACAGGCGGTTCCGTGAGGCAACCTGCTGCTTTTACTGGAGTAATTGGCATGAAGCCAACCTATTCAAGAATTTCTAGATGGGGTTTAATTGCTTATGCATCCTCATTTGATACGATTGGGACATTTACGAGAAATGTCCATGATGCTGCTTTATTACTGGAAATTATGGCGGGTCAAGATGAATTTGATAGCACATCTTCCCAAAAGCCAATACTTCCTTACAGTAAACTACTTCATTTTGAAAAGAAGGCTAAAGTTGCTTTTTTAAAGGAAACACTTGAGTCAACTGCATTACAAACAGAAATCAAGACCAATACACTTGCAGTTTTAGAAAAGCTCAAAGATGAAGGTCATGATGTGCAGGAAGTTGATTTTCCTCTTTTAGATTATATTCTTCCTACCTATTACATCTTGACTACTGCAGAAGCCTCTTCAAATCTATCTCGTTTTGATGGCGTAAAATATGGATATCGAAGTCCGAATGCCCATAATTTAGAAAGCATGTATAAGCTAACTAGAAGTGAGGGGTTTGGTGAAGAAGTAAAGAGAAGGATAATGCTAGGAACATTTGTTTTGAGTGCCAGCTACTATGACGCATATTTTACAAAAGCTCAAAAAGTCAGAAGGCTAATAAAAGACTTTACAGAAAATCTTTTGAATGATTTTGATTATATTATAATGCCAACGACGCCATCAACTGCGTTTAAGTTTGGAGAGCATCGTGATGATCCTGTTGCTATGTATTTGGAAGATTTATTTACTGTTCAAGCATCTGTTTCGGGAGTCCCTTCGATTTCAATTCCTAATGGAAAGGATTTAACCGGGATGCCAATTGGTCTTCAAGTGATCAGTAACTCATTCAAAGAAGCTGAACTGTTTGCGTTTAGTAATTATCTAAGTGATTTAACCTCTAAATAAATACCTACTAATGAAAAGAAACTGGAACATACCTTTCTTACTTGTGATTATAGCTAGTTTGATTCCTTTGTACCAGGCTTTCCCACAGCAGGACGACCAAAATATTGCTAGTACTACTTTTTCTGAAGAAGAAATTGTCCCAAACTACCATTACGATTACATCCCTGATTTCACTTATGATCAGGTAGCTGAAAGGATATCCAAAATGGATTCTGAAATGGCTTTCGAATTGAATGATAGGATTTTTTCATTTATTCAATACTTCACTGTTCGGAACAGAGACTACACTAAAATGGTCTTGGCCAGAAAAGAACTTTTTTTCGATCTTTTTGATGAAACACTCAAAAAGCATGAAATGCCACTGGAAATTAAATACCTATCCATTATCGAATCTGGATTAGATCCTCAGATCAGGTCTCGCGTAGGAGCTGTAGGTTTATGGCAATTTATGCCCGCTACTGGTAGAATGTACAGCATGTATGTGACTAATGAGGTCGATGATCGGATGGATCCCGAAAAATCCACAGAAGCAGCTGCCAAATATCTGAAGTCCTTATATCGAATGTTTGGTGACTGGGAAGTTGCGATGGCAGCATACAATTGTGGGCCTGGTAATGTAAGAAAGGCAATTCGGAGATCTGGAGGTAAGAAAACATTTTGGGAAATCTATAATTACCTACCGAGAGAAACCAGAAGCTATGTTCCTCAAGTTCAGGCAATGCTTTATATTTTAAACCATTTAGATGAGCATAACTTAAATTTAGAGAATCCAACTTATTATCAGACTTCAGAAAAAATCCGGTTTGAACGGGCTTTGAATCTAACTAAGCTTGCCGAATTGATCGACCTTTGCACGAAAGATTTGGAGTATCTAAATCCATCGCTTAGGAATGGTAAAATATCGGAAAGCAACACAAACTTTGCTCTAAACATCCCTAAAACTAAAGCTTCTTTCATTAAACAAAATTTAGCTTGGATAAGTGATTCTTTAAATAATTCACCTACAACATACCTCACTGATAATGGGAAACTAGTCTTAGAGCCAGCAGAGGGCACGACAGAAGAACCAGAGTTAATTGCTGTCACATATAAGGTTCGCTCTGGAGATGTTTTAGGAAAAATTGCTTCTAGGCATGGAGTTACCGTGACACAGCTAAAGTCCTGGAACAACCTTTATTCTAACTTAATAAAAGTTGGACAAAACTTAACAATTTACACTGGAAACACCTCTGCTATTGCAGAAACTAGGACTAATTCGTCAGGACAATTACTCTATATAGTCCAACCTGGTGATTCTCTATGGATTATATCTAAAAAGCATGCAGGTTTAACAATAGAACAGATCAAGAGATTGAACAATTTAAATAGTAATAATATTAAACCTGGTCAACGGCTTATAATTGGATAAAATTCTGGTTTGAATTGATTTTTTGTATTTGGGATTTTAACGCCTTTTAAATTTTTAAGTAAACCAGAATCCTTATTTTTAGGTTTGACTATTGTATCAATAAAAATATTTCATCAGAATATGAGAGCTCTAAAATATATTTTCGTAATCATCGGCATTGGTTTTTTACTTACTTCTTGTGAGAATGACCCTAATCGGCCTGATAGTACCAAGCCAAAAGCCAGAGGGACGATTGGTGAAATTATTTTAGTGATTGATTCCGCAAAATGGGCTGGACCTGTGGGAGATGAATTAAAAGACATCTTCGAAGCGGATCTTCCTGGAATGATCCGATCAGAGTCAAGATTCAAGGTTAACCAAGTTGACCCAAGGGCAATGACCCGAATGCTCAAAATGTCAACAAATCTAATTTATGTGACAACTTTTGATGATAAGGGGTCTGCGAGTCAGGTAATCAACGCACAATTTTCAAAAGAATCCAAGGAAAAAGCGCAGGCAGATACATCTTTGTATACACTTCGCATGGAAGATGAATATGCGATTGGCCAAGAAGTCCTTTATCTTTTTGGAAATACTGAAGAACAACTTGTTGCAAATCTTAAAAAGAACAAAGCTCGATTAATCAATCTTTTTGAAGTCAGAGAAAGAGGCAGATTAGAGAAAATAATACTTGCCAGAAAAAATTCGGCTGCTTCCGCAGAAACAAAAAATAATTTAGGTATCAATGTGAATGTGCCTGCTTCCTATCAGGTTGCTAAAAGTAAGCCAGGATTTGTTTGGTTAAGACAACCTACCCCTACCGCAAATAGAGCTGATATTAGTCTCTTTTTCTATGAGACAAATTACACCAGTGAGGAGCAAACTTTTCCTGCAAACATTGTAGAACTCAGAGATGAAATTACTCGACAAGAGATTTTTGGGGATCCAGATGACCCAACTTCTTTTATGGTTTCAGAAAAACAAATCCCTCCTGCTTTCCGAAACATGGTGATAAATGATAATTTTACCACAGAAATTAGGGGCTCCTGGAAAACTAACAATTTGAGCATGGGAGGAACCTATTTAGGGTACATCATGGTCGATGAAAAGAAAGGTAAATTGTATTATATGGAGGGCTTTGTTTACTATCCCAATGAAGTACACAGAGACGCACTTCGAGAAATAGAAACCATCCTTTTAAATACTGATGTTAGTTGGACAGAAGAGCAGGGGTCCTGACCCAAACTAACATAGAGCTTTTATGGCAATTAAAATTCGCAAAGAGGACGCACTCAATTACCACACCCAAGGAACACCCGGTAAAATTGAGGTAATCCCTACTAAACCACTATCCAGTCAAATGGATTTGGCTTTAGCCTATTCCCCAGGGGTAGCTGAGCCTTGTAAAGAAATAGCAGCAGATATAGAAAATGTCTATAAATACACCGCAAAGGGTAATTTGGTTGGTGTGATTTCCAATGGGACTGCAGTATTAGGACTTGGAGACATTGGTCCTGAAGCATCTAAACCTGTCATGGAGGGCAAAGGCGTTCTCTTTAAGAAATTTGCAGGTATTGATGTTTTTGACATTGAAATCAACGAAAAAGACCCTAAAAAGCTCATCCAGATAATAAAATCGCTGGAACCTACTTTTGGTGGAATCAACCTTGAAGACATAAAGGCTCCAGAATGTTTTGAAATCGAGGAGACCTTAAAAAGAGAAATGAAAATACCGGTCATGCATGATGACCAGCATGGTACTGCTATCATTTCGGGCGCGGCATTATTAAATGCCCTTGAATTAGTAAATAAGGACATCAGTGAAATTTCTCTTGTTGTAAATGGTGCCGGTGCGGCTGCAATATCGTGTACTAGGTTTTATGTTTCGCTGGGCATCAAAAAGGAAAATATTGTTCTCGTAGACAAAGACGGCATCTTAAGATCTGACAGATTGGACTTAGACGAGATCAGGAGAGAATTTTCTACTGATCGAGACTTACATACGCTGAGTGATGCATTAAAAGGAGCAGACGTATTTCTTGGGCTTTCCGCAGGAAATATTGTTAGCCAAGATCAGTTAAGGTTAATGGCAGAAAATCCTATCGTTTTCGCCTTAGCCAATCCTGATCCAGAAATCGGATATGACTTAGCGATTGCTGCCAGAGAAGATTTGATTATGGCTACTGGTCGATCTGATCATCCAAATCAAGTAAATAATGTTTTAGGTTTTCCTTACATTTTCAGAGGGGCATTGGATGTACGAGCAACTGCAATTACAGAAGAAATGAAACTCGCAGCAGCTCATGCTATTGCAAAGCTAGCTAAGGAACCCGTTCCAGATATTGTAAATAAAGCCTACGGTGAGGATAAGCTAGGATTTGGCAGATTATATCTGATTCCAAAACCACTAGATCCACGATTAATTACGACCATTGCACCTGCAGTTGCCAAAGCTGCTATTGAATCTGGTGTGGCGAAAAATCCTATTTCTGATTGGGATTCCTATGAGTTGGAGTTGCAGGAGAGAATTGGAATTGATCAGCGACTCATGTCCGTAGTAATTGCAAGAGCTAAGAAAGATCCCAAACGAGTTGTATTCGCAGAGGCTGATAATCGAAAAATATTAAAAGCAGCACAAATCATCCGAGATGAAAAAATAGCAATTCCGATTCTTCTTGGAAATAAGGAACGAATATTAACTCTAATCGAGGAAAATTCACTGGATCTCCATAATGTGACGATTATTGATCCACTTGAAGACACACAAAAACTTTCTCAGTTCGCTGATATTCTTTTCAAAAAACGTCAAAGAAAAGGCATGACTTACGGTGATGCTGAGAGATTAGTAACCCAACGTAACTATTTTGGTGCTATGATGGTGGAAACTGGACTGGCTGATGCATTTATTTCAGGACTTACTAGAGATTATCCAAAAACCGTTCTTCCATCATTACATACTATTGGTGTAAGAGAAGGCACAAAACGTGTAGCCGGTATGTACATCATGAATACGGATAAAGGTCCTTATTTCTTTTCAGATGCTACCGTAAACCTAAACCCTACTGCTGAAGAACTGGTAGAAATTATTGGACTTACAGCTGAAGCGGTAAGATTCTTTAATATTGAACCAAGAATCGCAGTGCTATCTTATTCAAACTTTGGATCTGCAAAAGGTGATATCCCTGATAAAATGGCAAAGGCTACTGCCATGGCAAAAGCAAAATATCCTGATTTGATCATCGAAGGGGAAATGCAAGCAAACGTTGCTCTCAATGATGAAATTCAGAAAGAGATGTACCCTTTTTCAAAATTGATAAACAAAAAAGCAAATACTCTTATTTTTCCTGATTTGGGTTCGGGAAATATTGCCTATAAGTTACTTGCTGAATTAGGAAATGCTGAAGCAATTGGACCAATTTTATTAGGAATGAACAAACCCGTTCACATTCTTCAGTTAGGAAGCTCAATTAGAGAAATTGTAAACATGGTGGCTGTAGCAGTTGTGGACGCTCAATCCGCTCAGAGTTTATGATAGATTATCTAAATGGAAAACTGGTAGTCAAAGACCCAACTTATGTCCTTATTGACGTTGGGGGAATTGGGTACCATGTGAAAATATCACTACAGACTTTCAGTAAAATAAAAGATGAGGAGCAAATCAAACTCCTCACCTTTCTTCATATAAAAGAAGACGCTCATACGTTATATGGGTTTAAGGAAGAAGACGAGAAAAGACTGTTTCTTCTTTTGATATCCATTAATGGCGTCGGTCCAAATACTGGTCTGATGATATTATCTTCTTTAAGTACGGAAGAGATTGAGCAAGCCATTTTATCTGGAGACGTAGCTACGATTCAGCACGTTAAGGGAATTGGAGCAAAGACCGCCCAGCGTATCATTTTGGAGTTGAAAGATAAAGTTGGAAAAAACTCAGGATCTGAATCTTCTAATTCCCAATTTGGATTTCTGAAATCAGACAATAAAGTCCGTGAAGAAGCGTTAAAAGCATTAATTACTCTCGGTTTCCCAAAAGCTACCGCTGAAAAAAACATCACCGCTGCCTTGAAAAAAACCACAGGAGAAATTTCATTAGAACAATTAATTAAAGCATCTTTAAAGACACCATAATTTGAAGCTGCATTGAACTTTCGGAAGTTACTAACTTTTTGCAGGAGAAGGTATTTCGGTGGTTTGCCCAAATATTTATTTTTGTTTGGGTTTATTCTGGCCTTTAATACTTCCCAGGCACAACAAACCGAACCTGATAGCCTTCAATTGCGAATCGATTCTCTCAACAACAGGAGAATGGCACCTTCATTTTTGCTATGGCAAAATATGAGGACGAATCCTCTATACCCCTATCGCAACCCATTTATAGTTCCGAGTTCGCCGTTTTTACCAACTCCACCAACCAATCAAAATGTTCAGGTTTTAGTTGATTCAACACTCAGATATAATATAGTTGATGAGCTTGATAGTACAAGAGTTGGAAATGAGCAAGAATATGATTTTGAGGAATTCTCCAAAATTCAAGAATACAAAGTAAGACAGGATTACTGGAGAAGCAGATCAAGAGGTGGCGATGGAGAAAGTGCGGTAGAAGGTCGAGGCTTAATTCCTCCGTTGACGGTAAGCCCTTCTTTTGATAGAATTTTTGGTGGCAGTGATATAAATATTGTCCCAACAGGATATGTCAATTTGGATTTCGGTGCCATTTTCAGAAGAATTGATAACCCTACCCTTCCGATTCGCCAACAACAGAATGGCGGTTTCAACTTTGACCAGCAAATCCAGATGGCGGTCAATGGCTCATTAGGAGAGAAAATGAAAATAGGAGCAAACTTTGACTCCAATAATTCATTTGATTTTCAGAATCAGCTAAAAGTAGAATATAACGGATTTGAAGAAGACATTATCAAATCAATTGAAATTGGTAATGTCAGTATGCCCGTCCAAAACAGATTGATTCAAGGTGCCCAAAATCTTTTTGGTGTCAAAACCCAAATGCAATTTGGGAAAATGAATGTAACTGCAGTAGCTTCTACCCAGCGAGGCAGAAGAGACCAATTAATCATTGATGCCAACGGACAAGGAAGATCTTTTGACATTCAGGCTTCCAGATATGATGAAAACCGACATTTCTTTTTAGCACACTTCTTCAGAGACAATTACGAAAGATGGCTCAGAGGACTTCCTCAAGTTTTATCTGGTGTAAATGTGACAAGAATAGAAGTTTACATTATGAATCGGGCTTCAAATACTGAAACCTTACGGAATTTTGCGGCCTTTATGGACTTGGGGGAAGGACAGGTTCTTTTGAATCCAAGTAACCCAAATATAGGTCAGGGAACACCAGGAGCGCCTGCTGCAAACGGTTCTAATAATCTTTTTGGCAATATATCTTCAAATCCCAGTTTTAGACCTTTTGACACAGGTTCCAGGGCAATGGAATCGAGTCTTGGCATTAAAAAAGGTGTTGATTTTGAGCAAATCAATGGCTCAAGAAAGCTTAATCAAACGGAGTATTATTTCAATGCCCAATTGGGATATCTTTCACTTTTCAGAAAACTTCAAAATGATGAAGTCCTAGCTGTTTCATTCGAATACACCTATAATGGCCAAGTTTATAAGGTAGGTGAACTGACTGAAGATTACCAGAATCGTCAAGAGGATGAACTGATTTTCTTGAAACTATTGCGTCCAGCCCGAATCAATCCAAGAGTCCCTACTTGGGATTTGATGATGAAAAACGTATATAATCTTAATGCGAATCAGCTATTAAGAGAAGGCTTCCAACTACAGATTATATATAGAGATGATCGAACAGGACTAGACAACCCTTCCTTACTTGAAGGAGAAAATGTAAAAGACCGACCGTTGATTCGACTGACAGGTTTGGATAATTTAAATCCACAAAATGATCCAGCACCTGATGGAAACTTTGACTTTGTGGAAGGACTGACTATCCTTCCTGATAGAGGCCTCTTGGTTTTTCCTGTTTTGGAACCATTTGGTTCTAATCTTGAAAAATACTTCCTCCCTGAAGAAATAGTCCTGAAGGACAAATATGTCTATGATACACTTTATGAAACAACCCAAGCAGATGCAGAGTTGGTCACACGGCTTAATAAATATTTTATAAAAGGTAGACTAACCGCAGGCTCAGCTTCAGAAATTCAATTGCCAGGTTTGAATATATCTCCAGGATCTGTCATTGTTCAAGCAGGAAATATTCCATTGACCGAAGGTGTTGATTTTACGATAGACTACAATGTTGGACGTCTAGTCATTATTAATGATGCTATTCTTCAGTCTGGTAAACAAATTTCTGTCAGCTTCGAAAAAGCCGATTTAGTGTCCTTTCAAACCAGAAGTCTTTTGGGTACAAGATTGGATTATTTGTTTAGTGATAAATTTAACCTTGGAGGTACATTTCTTTATTTAAATGAAAGACCAAACGTAACTAGAATAGCAACTGGAAATGAAACTTTGAGAAATAGTCTTTGGGGTTTGGATGCCAATTTTGCTGATGAATCTCGATGGCTGACTAAGTTGGCAGATGCGCTTCCATTCACAGATACAAAAGAAACTTCGCTAGTTCAAATGAGTGGAGAGTTTGCTCATTTAATCCCTGGAACTTCTAATCAGGTAGATGGAGACCAAGCGTCTTATATTGATGATTTCGAAGCAGCAGTAACTCCATTTAATTTAGGAGGTGCAGCTAATCAAAATTGGAAGCTCTCATCAACGCCAGCGACTGATAATAATCGCTTTGATTTGAGCAATCAAACAGAAGATGAATTGGGAGCAGCTTACAGAAGAGCCCGACTTGCCTGGTACAATATTGACAATATATTTTATCGAGAGAGCGGACCTGGCGTACCTTCAAATATTACCAGAGAAGATAGACGAAATCACTATGTGCGCCGTGTGGTCCCGCAAGAAATTTTTCCTCAGCAGGATCGAACAGTTATAATAACTCCTGAACCTCTTTTTGAACTCGCATATTTTCCAAGTGAAAGGGGAATGTATAATTATAACACCAATCTTACTTTCGACGGGCTTTTACCAAATCCCAAATTGAATTATGGTGGCGTAACAAGAGCAATAACGACTGAGGTTGATTTTGACCGAACTAATATCGAGTATATAGAATTTTGGCTTTTAGATCCATTTATAGAAGGTGAAAATGGAAGAGTTTTAGATGGAATTTTTAACGAAAACAACACCACCGGAGGTAAGCTATACCTTAATCTAGGAGATATTTCAGAAGACGTCATGAAAGATGGAAGACATGCTTTTGAAAATGGACTTCCTGCTGATGGAGATCCCGCAGAAACTTCCACCAATGAATGGGGTAGAATCACCAGAGAACAGTATTTATTACCAGCATTTGACAATTCTGAATCCTCCAGGGAAAACCAAGATGTAGGATTAGATGGATTGAAAAATGAAGATGAGCAAGCGTTCTTTAATACTAGGTTTTTGAGCAGGCTGAATGTTTCCCAAGAGACTAGAAATAGTATTAATCAAGATGTTTCAGCTGACTTATTCCAATATTACTTAGATGAGAATTTTGACCAAGAGAATGCTAAAATTCTTGAGAGATATAAAAAGTTTAATGGAATGGAGAGAAACACTCCAGTTACCGCAAATGAAAATCTCCCTTACACCCCTTCTGGATCAAATAGTCCTGATAATGAAGATCTTAACACAGACAACACCATCAACGAGCTTGAAAATTATTATGAATATGAAATTGAATTAAAACCCGGAAATCTAATAGTCGGTCAAAACTACATCGTAGATAAAGTAACTCATAATGAAGGAGGCGAGAATGTTGATTGGTACCTTTTTAGAGTTCCTGTAAGACAACCTGATCGAGTACAAGGAGATATTTCAGGCTTTAAATCTATTCGGTGGATGAGAACTTATTTGACTGAATTCGAGCAGCCAGTCGTCCTTAGGATGGCAAATTTCCGAATGATCGGTAGCCAGTGGCGAGTTTTTCAGGAATCACTTTTTGAACGTGGACTTTTCGAAATCCCAGAACCAGATGTATCAAACGTAAAAGTAGATGTAGTAGGAATTGAGCAAAACAGTCAGGGAAGTGCCACTCAAAGTCCCTATGTTTTACCTCCTGGAATCAACAGAGATCGTGACAATACTTCCACGGTCGAAAGACGACTAAATGAACAGTCACTTAGGATTTGTGTAGAAGACCTTGCTCCACATGATGCGAGAGGGGTTTTCAGAAATATCACCCAGGATTTGGTTCAATTTGAAAGAATCAAAATGTTTCTTCATGCTGATTCTGAAGATGCGATGGATGGTGAAATCTCAGCCTTTATTAGAATGGGTACTGACTATACAGATAACTATTATGAGATTGAGGTTCCACTTACAATAACCCCAAAAGGAACAAGAGACCCAAGGCAAATTTGGCCCCTAGAAAATGAGATCGATATTGCCATACAAGAAATCGTAGGAGTCAAAGTAGAAAGAGATAACAATCAAGTTCCTCTGAACCTCCCATTTACCCAGCAAATAAGACAGTATAAAGTGACAGTAGTCGGCAGACCTGAAATAAGCCTAATTCAGGGTATGATGATAGGTGCCAGGAATCCAGGCGATACCGGTGGTTCTAGTAAAAGTATTTGTATTTGGGCAAATGAATTGCGGGTTACTGGATTTACAAAATCAAATGGTTGGGCAGCAAATGCTTTATTGAATGCTAAAATTGCAGATGTGGCAGTAGTCTCAGCATCTATCAGACACAATTCGATTGGATTTGGAGGATTGGAAACCAGACTTTCAGAAAGAGCTCGTCAATCCACCACTCAATATGATATTTCTACAAACGTTGATGTGCATAAACTTTTACCAGCTCAATTAGGGATTAGTATTCCTATGTATTTCAGTATTGAAAATTCTACTACAAAGCCAGAATATGATCCTCTAAATCCTGATGTTCCTTTTGAAGTGGCCTTAGGCAAGTTTGAAACTGATGCTCAAAGAGATGCCTATAGAAATATTGCTTTGGACCAATTGAACAGAAAAAATATCAGTTTTAATAATGTCAGAAAAATAAAGACAAATCCGGAAGCTGAAAGTAAATTCTATGATTTGAGCAATCTATCTTTTTCATATGCCTATGGAACAGTCAAGCAGACTAATGCCCAAATACAGGATTACAACTTCAAGACATACAAAGGGAATATTACTTATAGCTTTCAGCCTAAACCTCTTACAATTGAGCCATTTAAAAATAGTGAGTGGCTTAATTCCCCGCATTTAAGTTTGATAAAGGACTTTAATTTAAATCTTTCGCCAACACTGGTTTTAGCAAGAGTGGATATTGATAGGAGGTTCCTGAAATCGCAATATAGAAACGATCAGCTTAGTACCTCTGGAGTTGATCCACTTTTCCAGAAAAGCTATTTTATGAATCGATTCTATACGCTCAACTGGGATCTGACAAGAAATCTGAGAGTTGATTATTCATCAAGAATAATGGCAGTCATAGATGAACCTGACGGAGATTTAGATACAGAGGCAAAACAAGATTCGGTAAAAGCTAATTTTTGGAATTTTGGCAGAAAAACAAATTACAATCACACTGTAAACTTGAATTATACTATTCCATTTGATAAGTCTCCAATAACAGATTGGATAAGGGCAGATTACAAATATGGGGCAACTTACACTTGGCAAACAGGTTCTATTGGACAGAAGGACACTCTTGGAAATGTGATACAAAACACTAGGGATCAATCCATCACCGGAAAGCTGGATTTGATTAAGCTATACAACAAAAATAAAAAGCTAGCTGCTTTAAATGCACCAAAAAGGCCTTCAATTCCAGGTCGTGAGTCATTAACAGCTGAAGACACCATTGGTACGCCCTTCAGCAATAAGCTCTTTAAAATGTTGATGATGGTAAAAGAAATAACATTTAATTATGGATTGATTGAAGGTACATTTTTGCCTGGCTATTTGCCAAATACTGGTTTGTTGGGAATGGATCGGGCATTTGAAAATCCAGGCCTAGCATTCCTATTTGGTAGTCAAGACCCTAGTATCCGGTATAATCTAGCGAATAGTGGCTTTATGGCTCCAAGTTCGGAACTCACTCAACCGTTCACACAAAATAGAGCAATGAATTTACGGCTTGGAAGCTTAATTGAACCTTTTCCTGATTTCAGAATCACACTGGCTGCTACTAAAAGAGAAACGGGTAACTATCAGGAAATTTTCAGAAACTCTACAGATAACCCGGGAGAATATACTTCGATCAGTCCAAATAGGCTTGGGGCATATAGTATCACTACTATAATGATTGGAACTTCTTTTTCAAGGGATGATATGGAAAACAACTCGCCTTTATTCACTGATTTTGAAAATAATAGGTCAATTATTAAAAGTAGGTTAGATGGAGAAAATTCCACAGCTGGAGAATATTCGATAAATGGACAAGATGTTTTAATCCCTTCTTTTTTGGCAGCTTATCGAGGGAAAGATCCTTCTGAAGTAAATTTGAATCCCTTCCCAAAAACCCCACTTCCTAACTGGAGACTTGAATACCGAGGACTTTCCAGACTAAAAGGTTTAAGTGAATTATTCAGCAGTATCAATTTAACGCACGGGTATACTTCAACTTACGATGCGAGTAACTTCTCTAATTCACTTCAGTATCAGCAAGGATTGGAATTGTATAATACTTTACAAAGCATTCCAACGGCTGATATAACAAACGATGAAGGTCAGTTTATACCTATTTATGTATTAAACCAAGTTGTTTTAACTGAACGGTTTTCACCTTTAGTTGGATTGGATTTATTGACAAAAGAAAGATTAAACATTGCCATTCAATATAACAAAGAGCGAACCCTTGGGTTGAATTTCTCTAATTCACAAATTACAGAGCAAAAAAGCAATGATTTTGTACTCAATATAGGTTATACAAAAGCAGGAGTTAAAGTCCCTTTTAAAATCCGAGGTCAACAAAAAATACTCAAGAATGACCTTACGTTTAGATTAGATACTAAAGTCGTTGACACAAGGCAAGTGCAAAGAAAAATAGAAGAAGGAAGTACTATTACTAATGGAAATTTAAACATTCAGATTAGGCCGACTGTCGGATATTTGATCAATCAGAACCTTAGTATTACATTTTATTTCGATAGAACTATAAACGATCCTAGAGTTACGACTGCATATAGAAGATCCTCTACAGCATTTGGGGGGCAATTGAGATTTAATTTGTCTCAATAGATAATATTTAACGTGATTCCTTTTACTTTTGGAACTCAAAAATAAATAATTCAAAAATGAATATTCCACAAGAATTAAAGTACACAAAAGACCATGAGTGGGTTAAAATTGAAGGTGATATTGCAACCATCGGAGTAACTGATTTCGCACAATCAGAACTAGGTGATATCGTTTATGTGGAAGTTGAATCAGTTGGTGAAACGCTGAATGCTGAAGAAGTATTCGGGACAGTAGAGGCAGTAAAAACCGTTTCTGACTTATTCATGCCAATCGCCGGTGAAGTAACTGAATTGAATGAAAAACTTGCAGACGAACCAGAATTAGTGAATTCTGATCCATACGGTGAAGGTTGGATGGTAAAAGTGAAAATTTCCGGAAGTACTTCAGACCTTTTGTCTGCAGAAGAATATGCAGATTTAGTGGGAGCATAATATCATTTAAATATTGAGATTATTCTTGAGTATAGCTTGGCTGATTGCCATATCAGTCGCAATGTTAACACCAGGTGACAAATTTCCGGAGGTTGATGCCTTTGACTTTCAAGATAAATTCATCCATTTTATTTGTTTCAGTTTACTTAGTTTTCTGTGGTGTGGAGTAGGAATAAAGCGTCAAGAAAAAGGAATTCTGAGCAAACGACTCCTAGTTAACTTCCTGATTTTCGGTATTTTAATTGGAATTCTTTTAGAGTCTTTGCAACAATTCATACCCTTTCGCACGTTTGATTATATAGATATGATAACCAATGAGATAGGGGGAATCGCTGGATTCTTTGCATATTTTAAGCTGTCAGTCGTAAAAAACAACTTGGAATAATGATCCTAAATCCTTAGACTTGTTATTCGATAAAGAAAAAATTTAACCTGTATAAACCAATTCATCATGGAAGCAAAAAAGACTCCTAAGGCTGACTTAACCAAAAAATCAGGAATGTTCCTGAATCTAGGTTTAGCAATAGCTGTAGGTGCTACTCTTGCGGCATTTGAATGGAAGTCATTTGACGACGGTGCTCTTAAGGACCTTGGCCAGGTGACTGACAATTTCGAAGAGCTGATTGATATTCCTATCACAGAGCAGCCACCACCACCACCACCACCAGTTGAGCAGCCTATCATTGAGGAAATCCCAGATGAAGTAGAAATCGAAGAAAAAATCGAAGTAAACTTTGATGTGGATGTGAAAGAAGAAACTGTAATCAAAGAAGTTGTTATCGCTGAAGCCCCTGTAGAGGAAAAAGCTGATGAAATCTTTGACGTAGTGGAAACTCAGCCAAATCCTCCAGGGGGAATGTCGGGTTGGAATCAATACCTTAGCAAAAACTTGAAATACCCTACTCAAGCAAGACGTATGGGTATCGAAGGTACTGTAATTGTAGTTTTCGTTGTAAACACTGATGGATCGATTCAAGATGTAGACGTGTTGAGAGGTATCGGTGGAGGTTGCGATGAAGAAGCAATTAGAGTAGTCTCTGCGGCTCCTAAATGGGAACCAGGAAAGCAAAGAGGTAGACCCGTTCGTACAAGAATGAGACTTCCGATCAGATTCAAACTGAGCTAAAAAATATTCTAGACCCGAGAAATCGGGTCTTTTTTTTGTCTATTATTTTTAACCTTTCTGTTTAGTTAAATATTGTTAGCTACCTAGGTTCTTGTTTTTGAAGAAGTTAACTTCTTATCTATAATTTTTACCTAAAAGACAAAAGCCATGGAAAACAAAAAGAACCCGAGTTCGGACTTAAGAAAATTGTCCGGTATGATTTTTAATCTGGGATTAATGCTCAGTGTAGCAGCAGTTTTGGTGGCCTTCGAATGGAAGGCTTATGAAGATTATCAGATTAAGACCTTCGATAAGGAGGATAGTAATTGGGATATCTTGGATATTCCAGTTACAAACCAGGATCCACCTACTCCCCCTCCAGTCATCCAACAGCCGGAAATTGAAGAAATTCCTGATGATATTATTATTGAAAAATTAGATGCTATCGTTGATTTCAGTGTTGAACAGGAACCCATTCCAACAGAAATAGCTCCAATCGGACCACCGATAATTGAAGATCCAGATGAAATAAATGAATTTGTAGAGGTTCAGGCTTCCTTCAAAGGCGGAATGGAGAAATGGTATGAATACCTCAATAAAAACCTCAAATATCCATCACAGGCAAGAAGAATGGGAATAGAAGGGACTGTAATTGTTCGTTTTGTAGTCAATACAGATGGGTCTATTCAAGATGTTGAATTAGTAAGAACAGTCGGTGGTGGATGCGATGAAGTGGCTTTAGATGTAATTAAAAATTCACCGAATTGGTTGCCTGGAAGAATGAAAGATCGTCCAGTCAGATCACGAATGACAATGCCAATAAAATTCCGACTGAATTAATCATTAATATTTTAATTGAACCAGAAAGCTTACACTAAAATGTGTAAGCTTTCTTTTTTCTATATAAATTGACAGAACCACCTCTTTATAAATTCATTCCATATGAAGTACTCCTATCTCTTACTTTCATTCCTACTTTTCTCTGCATGCCAATCTAAAGAACCTCAATACGATATCATCATCAGTAATGGTTTAATCTATGACGGATCTGGGAAAGATCCTATTCAAACTGACCTCGGCCTAATTGAAGATAGAATTGTAAAAATCGGAGACCTTAGTGGTGGTACTTCAAAAGAAGTTATAGATGCTAAAGGACTCGCCGTTTCTCCTGGCTTCATTGATATGCACACTCATTTAGAGCCTTTAATGGAATTACCTATGGCGGAAAGTCTCCTTAGACAAGGAGCAACTTTTGCGTTGGGAGGCCCAGATGGAGGAGGTCCTTGGCCTTTTGGCAATTATTTGGATAGTCTGGATAAGATGAACCTTGGTATCAATGTTGGATATTTAATTGGTCACAATACAATTAGAAAAGAGGTGATGGGAATGGAAGATCGTAAACCATCGGAAGAAGAATTATCACTTATGAAATTCTATGTCACCACTGCAATGGAGGAAGGCTCATTCGGAATTTCTACCGGTCTTAAATATTTACCTGGTACATTTTCTGAAGTGAATGAGGTCATAAATTTATCCAAAGTAGCAAGTAAAAAAGGAGGTATATACACCTCTCACCTTCGTGAGGAAGGTTTAGGATTATTAGATGCTGTGCAAGAGGCTATATTAATTTCGCGAGAAGCCTCTATTCCCGTAGTATTGACACACCATAAAGCAATTGGAGTAAAAATGTGGGGGAAGAGCTCCAAAACTTTGGAAATGGTTGATTCTGCAAGAAGTATTGGACTCGATATTATGATGGATCAATATCCCTACACTGCAAGCCATACAGGAATCAATGTTTTGATTCCAAGTTGGGCCTTGGAAGGAAATGGGTTTGACGAAAGAGTTAAAGATCAGGAATTGAAGGATAGCATTAAATCAGGTATCATCTTCAACATCCTAAATGATCGAGGTGGAAATGATTTAAGAAGAATCCAGTTTTCAAGAGTTAGTTGGAAAAAAGAACTAGAAGGAAAAACACTCTATGATTGGCTCGAAATGGAAGGGATGGATCAAAGCATTGAAAATGGAGCTGAGTTAGTTATTCAAGCTCAATTGAATGGTGGAACCGGTACTATTTATCATGCTATGGATGAAAATGATGTGGAAAATATCATGAAACACCCGATGACAATGATCGGATCGGATGGGAGACTTTCCATTCCTGGCGATGGACATCCCCATCCAAGAGCTTACGGGACATTTCCTCGAGTGTTAGGTTATTATGTGAGGGAAAAGCAAGTTTTATCTCTACCTGAAGCAATTCATAAAATGACAGGCCTATCTGCAGAAAGAATAGGGCTGATTGATAGAGGCTTATTAAAAGAGGGTTATTTTGCTGATATCACTATTTTCGATCCAGAAACAATAATAGATAAATCTACCTTTACGGATCCACACCAATACCCTGAAGGCATTCTTTATGTAATTGTAAATGGGAAAGTTGCAGTGGAAAAAGGTAAACTCTCAGGAATATTAAGTGGAATAGTTATTCGAAAAAATATGCAATAAAAAAGGGACTTAGAAGTCCCTTTTTTATAAAACATTCATGGATTGCTCCTTGATTTTTTCAAGTTCATCTTTCATCAATATGACATATTTCTGAATTCCGGCATCATTGGCTTTTGATCCGATCGTATTAATTTCTCTACCAATCTCCTGACTAATAAATCCTAGCTTTTTACCTTGATTTTTCTCCTCTTTCATGATTTTCGAGAAGTATTTCAAATGAGTATCAAGTCTTACTAATTCTTCCGTAATATCCAGCTTTTCGAAATAATAAATCAATTCTTGTTCAAATCTATTCGCATCAAATGAGTTTTCATCAAGCCACTCACTGAAATGATTTCTGATTTTCTGCTTTACTTTCTCTTTTCTATGGCCCTCTTCTTTGACAATACTAGAAAGACCTAAAGCAATTGTGTCAATATTCCCAACTAATTTCTCTTCTAAAGAACCACCTTCATCCTTTCTGAAATCATCGCAATTTGATAGTGCTTCAATCAAAATACTCTTTATCCTACTCCATTCTTGTTCCTCATCCTTATCTTCTGTGGATAAGCTATTAATTACGTTTGGAGCCTGTAAAGCTAATTTAAAGATGTCCTGAGAATCATCTCCAACTGACTGTGCCATTTGCTTAAACTTCTGATAAAAAGTCTTAAAGAGCTCTTCGTTTATGGATACAGGTAATTCTCTAGAACTTTTAGAAAGGAATTCAATTGAAACACTTACTTTTCCCCGATCCAAAACACTTTGAACCAAATTCCTGATTTCATGTTCCTTATCTGAAAATTGTCTTGGACTACGTATGGAAAGGTCCAAAAATTTTGAGTTGAGAGACTTGACTTCCACATGGATCATCATCTTCTCATCCTCGAATCCGGCATTTCCAAAGCCGGTCATCGATTTGATCATAATTAGTTTTAAATATTAAAAATTGATTCCCAAAGTTACATAGAACTTTAGATCTTCATTCTTGTAATTCCGAACTGGCTGGGCCATGTCGAATTTCACATAATAATTTAATAAGACAGTTCGAAGACCTGCTCCATAGCTTTGAAGCCAAGGGTTATTGAAATTGTTTAATACTATGGTAAATGGTGATCCTTCCGTGTTAATTACCTCTGTGTTTTGGTCATTGACTTTTTCCCATGGGGCAGACTCATTCCAGGCTGAAGCTATATCATAGAAACCTACAAGTTGGAAGTTTCTGATAAAGTTGGAAGTAATATTCCCCCTGGTCAAATAAGAAAATACTGGAATTCTTAGCTCTGTTGTGAAAGAAATCACATTTCTACCTCTGATTTCATCATAATCATATCCCCTAAGATCAACGAAGTCAGCAAATAAAATATTAGAGTTCTCCACTCCATTTGGATTCCTGATCGGTGAAGCTTCCGGTCTATTGGAAGGTGGCCTATAGAACTCGTTGAATAACCAATTATCCATACCACCAACAATATATGTTTGTGGGTTATTCCCTATATAAGACCCAGCATAAAGCTTAGAGGCCAAAATAATATTCTTATGGATTTTCTGGTAATTTCTCAAATCCAAATACATATTTCCAAAGGATCGAGATGATTTGTTCAAAGACTGGTATTGCATATATCCAATCTTACCTTTAAATCCAGACTGCGAATAAAGACCAATAGCCTGTGTTTTGTCTACAACAAATTCAGCTCGACCTCCAATATAATTAACATCAAACCTGCTTTGATCTGGATCTTGTCCCATAATCAAAGAATCAGAATTTAAATTGAAATATTGTGTTTTTGCGATAAATGGTGCTAGAGTAAATCGAGAATTTATATTAAATGGATACGAGAATCCAGCTTCAACTTTAGTCAACACATATTTTTGGAAGGTAATATCACCCTCAGAAATTCTGATAGTTTTTCTATCTAATCTTGCTCTAAAATCAATTCTGCTTTTCAGGTATTCATATTCAAAGAAAATATCACCACCTGAATTAAAATCCAATGAGGTCATTACTCCTCCATAAAATGAATGGTTATCCAAAAGGTCTGTCATATGTCCAGTCAAACTAAACCCAAAACCTCGTAGTGGATCGACGACAAACCTAGTATTGATACTATTCGTTAAAAATTGAGGATCCATTCTTCTTGGTCCAGAGACACGTCTTTGTAAACTCTGCTTCCTGAAATTATCCAACAAATTAATCTTATTAGTCTGGCCTATAGAGCTTTCACGCTCTAGAACAGGATTAGGCAACGAATCAAACGTGTAATTATCGGTATCAATTCCTTTTTTGGGTTCAAATCTTAATCGATCAAGATTGATAGATGTAGCAGTACCCCTTTTTGTGGTATCCATTTGAACCAAAACTGTATCTTGATTTTGAATATCCTGCGGAATATTCAATACGGGATTTTCTTTCTCTTCCATTAATCTTCTAGCTGCAATCCTCTCATTCAAAGATTTAGCCTGTTCCAATTGAACTCTTGGAGTACTTGGAGTAAATTGATCAGCACTAGAATAATTCTCTATTTTCAGAAAAGCTTCCCTCCCATCTCTCACTGCATAAGCAATTTTATTCATTCTACTAGTCACATCAAAGACCTCAATGCTTTTACTATTTCCTGAAATCTGATTTGAAACCTGAGATCCAATACTCATCCTCATCAAGTTATAAACTCCACTTAAATCACTTAAGTACACTAAGTTATTTCCGTTCAGTTTCCTTGGTAAAATATTCTTACTGTCGTTATTGGTCAATTTTTTTGTAACAATAGTATCTCCAACTTCCATAAGATAGAGGTTGTAAGCGTCTGGTAAACTACTCAATTCAATATCTTTCACTTCGACAGAATCAGGCAATTCAGTAAAGTTTGTAGAATAAATAATGGTAGAATCGTTTAAAAACATTGGGGTCAAATCATCAAAAATATCATTTGTAAGTCTCTTTCCTTGACCTCTTGTATTTAAAGTATAAATGTCTGATTTACCATTAGAAATTGCAGAAAGAACCATGTTTCTTCCAGATTCATTAAAATCAAGACTTAAGATTTGAGTGATATTCCTTAGGAAAATTTTATCCTGGCTGGTTCCATCAATTGACCTAAGTCTCAATGTTGTGAACCCTCTCTTGAATGATGCAATTGCCAAGTTTGCAGAATCTCTCCATGCAATTACAGGGCTAGAAAAGTTGGGTTGCTGGTCCTGATATACAGCTCCTCCTTGAAAAATAGTTCGTTCATTTCCAGAACTGATTTCTCTTACCTGAATCTTATATTTCCCTCCATTATTTAACACATAAGCTAAATTCAAGCCATCAGGACTGAATTTAATGTCGTTTATCTTTCCAATTACTTTGGAAGATGTGGAAGCAATTGCGTCGGATCGATCAACATCTTTAAAATTAGAATGGACCTGCTCATTAATGGTCGTATAATATTTTCTCCATTCAGTTTTGAATGTTTCGTAATTAAGACCTACAGTATTTGCAATGCTGTTTTCCTCATTTCTATTAATTCTTGAAAGATTTAGAATACTAGAAATATATCTTCTACCGTATCTCTCTGCGATGTAATTCCAAACAGATTGCCCCACCAAGGCAGCTTCTCTTTCCTTTAACTTTAAAATTTTTGGATTATCCTCTTCTTCCAAATAATGTCTCACAAAGTCATCCATTTCCAAACTCCATCCCGAAGCAAGATATAATGCGATACCATCTACATACCATTCTGGAAAAGCATTTACCAAATTTGATTGGAAAGCATCTGCAACAGAAGATCCATACAACATCTCCTGAATGATTACTTTGGAAGTTGCGTAGAGTAAATCTTTTTTAAACTTATCTACTTCACCTTTATAAGATACCTCTGCGATTAATCGATTAAAATCTGTCTGTCCTTCTTCATAAAGCTCTTTTTTATTGAGATTAAGATTACTTTGAAGCAGTTCCTCAGGTGAGTTATAAATGTAAATCTTAGGCTTGGTATAGGCTACATAACCAATCATTTGTGTCAGTCGGTTAAATTCTGACTCTAAAAATTCTATTGCCATTTTTGCATTGGCGCCACCTCGATCATAATAATACACCTCAAAATTATTTGAGGTAAAATAATACCATTCGAATTGCTGGTGCTGAACTCTGTTTTTCCCGAATCTGTCCTGATCAAATTGAGCCAGAACTAAAAATGAATTCAACCATAAACCAGCAAAAATCAATATTCGGAACAGGTGATATCGCATTCGTATTGCTGAAAGATGTTTTTTAAATATAATTAAAATACCTAGCTATGTCTACTTCTTTGGTGATGGATGCGTTTCCTAATAAATATTCACACATCATTTTACTGAAGTAAGGAACAAGAGAAACCCCCTTCGCTCCAAAACCGTCGAATATGTAAACGTTTTCAGCGTTAGGATGTTTTCCCAGAAATGGTTTTCTATCCTTAGTCGCTGGCCTAATCCCAGTTTTATGAGCTATTATTTCATCAACTGGTAAATCTATCAAGCTCTTTAATCTTTCCAAAATCTCTTTTTTAGCAGCTTCTGTGGGACCTTCCTCAAGGTCATGCTTGGAGTAAGTTGAGCCAACCCGATGAATTCCTTCCCCTAAATGAACTCGAAATACTCCTCTATTTACGATGTAATCTGGGCAAAAAGCTTGTTTCAATTCTAAAATTTCTCCTTTGACCGGCGCAAAAGGTAAAAATTCAAAAAAAGATGAATTCATTGCCCCCAAGCCATTACAAAAAATCAAGGACTTTGCTCTTATTCCTTTATATGTCCAGTACTCATCTTCTCTATTCAATTTATCCTCAGAAAAATACTCCTGAATCAATTCCTTAGAAAAATATTTCTGCATAGAATCTAAAAATGTATTAATGTCAAGCCAACCTGACTGCTTTAATAAAACTCCACCAAAAGAATCACATAAATTTTCGCTTTGACTCTCTGTGAAAATCTCATTCAGATACATTCGAAATCCCTCTTCAGCACTATTTCCCATCCATTCATTTTGCTCCTCAATGGAAAGGAATGGTCGATAGATAGGTTCATCATGTAAAAAGGTCTCACCCGTCAGCGATTCTAATCCATTATAGAAAGGCTTGATTTCTGGGAAAAGTAAATCCGCATTCCAGGTTTTCACCATTTTCCTTCCAGTTACTGGGTTAAATAATCCAGCAGCAACCCTACTCGATTGATTTCCCGAAGGTTGATCAATTATCCGAATTATTTTTCCAGCTTGCTTCAATCGATAACCAAGAGCTGTTCCAGCAATACCTTGACCGATTAGCAAAAAATCAATTTCCATGTCTCAAATTTAAAAGTATAATTCTTTATTTTGTTGACTTAGTACTGACAAATCCTATGCTTACTATCAAGTCTTTTACTTTTAATCCTTTTCAGGAAAACACTTATCTGCTTTATGACGAAGCAGGTGAAGGAGCTTTAATTGACCCTGGTTGCTATGAAGAGTCTGAAAGAAAGGAACTACTAAACTTTGTTGAGGAAAATAATATTAAAATCAAGCAACTTCTCAACACGCATTGTCATATTGACCATGTTTTGGGAAATGCATGGGCTAAAAGGACTTTCGAAGTTCCTTTGTTAATTCATAAATCTGATTTACCTGTTTTGAAATCAGTAGAGGTTTATGCTCCCAACTATGGCTTCAAAATGTATGAGGGTACTGAACCGGATGGTTTTCTGAAAGAAGAAGAAAATATAAAAATCGGATCGGAAATATTAAAGATTTTATTCGTTCCAGGTCATTCTCCGGGACATGTGGTTTTTTATGATGAAGTTTCAAATCAGTTGATTTCAGGAGACACTCTTTTTAAAGGAAGCATAGGAAGAACTGATCTTCCCGGAGGGAATCACCATCTATTACTGAGTAAAATCAAGTCTGAGCTATTTTCACTCCCTGAGAAAACTATCGCTTATCCAGGACATGGCCCTAAAACAACCATAGGTTACGAAAAAATTCACAACCCATTCGTGGGACAAAGAGCAATGCTTTGAAAATCAAATCACACATACCAAATGCTTTCACACTGCTGAATTTACTTTCAGGAATGATCGGTATTGTCTGGGTATTAAATGGAAATATCATTTCAGGAGCTTGGTTTATTTTATTAGCTGGATTCTTTGATTTTATCGATGGATTTGCCGCTCGATTACTCAAGGTTCAAGGTGAATTAGGAAAGCAGTTAGATTCTTTGGCAGATATGGTTTCTTTTGGAGCACTGCCTGGCTTTATTCTTTTTTCGATGGTTAAAACTACCAGTCAGATCGACTGGTTACCCTATTGCGCTTTTATACTTCCTTTATTTTCAGCTTTAAGATTAGCCAAATTCAATTTAGACACTCGACAATCAGACCGATTCATCGGAGTCCCTACACCGGCAGCTGCGCTTTTCGTAAGTACACTACCACATTTTGCCATTCAATGGCCAAAAATCGGTTTAATAATCACATCACCTTTTTTCTTAGTCGCAATTGCATTCACTCTTGCTATTTTACTTATCACGGAAATACCTCTGCTCGCATTGAAATTCAAGTCTTTCGCGGTTTCAAAGAATATCTTCAGATACGCTTTAATTGTTATCAGTTTAATTCTGTTCGCATGGCTTAGATTAGCTGGAATTCCCTTAATTATCCTTTCGTATATTGCCTTGTCTGTGGTAGAAAATGCAATCGAAAGTGAATGAAAGCCAATAAAAAGACGAATTTCTTTATCTTATTTCTAAGTTTTTCAATTTATTGGAATGCATTTTCTCAAACCAAATTCTATACATTCAAAATAGCTGAATCTGGAGTTTATAAACTTACTGAATCAGCTACCAAAGAGCTTGGGGCGAACGCAGTAGGTGATGTCTCGATTTATGGCTATCCAGGAATGCTCCCTCAAATTCTTAATCAAGAGCAATTAGAATTACAACAAATCCCAAGCGCTATTCAAGACGGCTCATTGTATGTATTTCTGGAAGGGCCTCATTTTTTCAGCCCCAATAACTCTACCGGTTGGGAATTTCAAAATCACTTATATTCCGATAGCATAAGTTATTTGATAGAGGTAGGGAAACCGAATAAGACAGTGAGTGACCTTCAACTTGAGGAATCCAATCATGCTTTTAATACCCTCTTCCAATTAGAAGCATTTAATGGCGAATCCACCAATATTCTAAATTCTGGGCGAACATGGTATTCTGAACCAATCTTACCCGGAAGTTCCAGAACGATTTCTGCTTTCAAAGAAGCTGGAGTTTCCGGCACTTGGAAGATATTCGGAACGCTAATGGCAAGTTCTTTAACAAACTCTTCACTTTCAGTTCTGGTAGATGACAAATCAATTTATGAAGCTGGTTTTAACCCAGTACCAAATACGGTTTATGGGATAAAGGGAATCGAGGAAACTTTTTCTACAGACTACACTTCTACTTCTAATCAATTAGACAGGATTCGGATCCGCTTTCAAACTTCAGATCTAAATGCATCTGGGTATTGGGATTACATAGCCGTTGGAACTCCTTTTTTGAGTAATGATTTGCCCGTGGGAATCTATCACAATTGGGATAAAGAACCCTTTAAAATTGACTCAAAACCAGGGTTAAATTATTGGGACATCAGTGATTTTTTCAGTCCTGTTAATCTTATTCTTACAACAAATTCATCTATAAATAGTGATCGGCTTATTGTATTTGATCCAACTGAAACTCCACATTTAAAAGAGTTTAAATCAGTTACAAGGGATTTGGCAAAGAAGAGCTCGCCTGAGCTAATAATAATCGCCCCCAAAGATTTTTCATTTGCTGCAGAGAAGCTAAAAGCCCATAAACTTTCGCTGGGAATTAGCGCCGAAATTGCCTACTTATCAGATATATACACTTCTTTTGGTTATGGAAATAAAGACATTGTATCAATTCGGAATTTCATAGCCGCAAGATATCATCCTGATAAAGCCCTAAAAAATGTTTTGCTACTTGGAAAAGGAACTTTTGACAACAAAGGTAAATTAGGTGGCCGGCCAAACCTGATTCCCACCTATACCAGCAGAAATAGCTTGAATCCATTAGTTACTTTTAGTTCAGATGATTTTCTTGGACTTTTAGAGTTTGGCCAGGGTAATTGGGAAGAAAGTAGGGAGGGCGATGAACCAATGCAAATCGGTATAGGTCGCTTACCAGTAGTCAACTCAGAGGAGGCAATCTCAGTAGTCAATAAGCTAATTGGTTATGAAACTTTTAAAGAGCAAGGCTTTTGGAAAAAGAATTTTACTTTTTTGGTAGACGATGGAGACAATAATATCCATATGCGAGATGCAGAAAAGCTTTCCGGTTATTTGAGTCAAAATTCACAGGATATTATACAAGAAAAACTTTATCTAGACAGTTTTGAGCAAGAATCAAATGGAGAAACCCAAAAATCTCCTGATGCCAAATCAGCTTTAGAAAAAACCTTAGAAAAAGGAACTCTAGTCTTAAACTACATAGGTCATGGAAATGAAACTACTCTTGGCGCTGAGGAGATTTTTTTGGTTTCAGACATTACCAATTGGCCAAAACAGAAGAATTTAGCTTTATGGATGACTGCTACATGTGAATTTGGAAGGCATGATAGCCCATTTTTCAGGTCCGCAGCAGAAGAATTAATCATTGCAAAAGAAAAAGGTGCAATCGGGTTATTGAGTACAGGAAGACCAGTTTTTTCAAGTGTCAATTACACCATCAATGAGGCATTTGTCAAAGAGCTTTTTAAACTGGAAAATGGCAATTACCAAGACTTAGGAACCGTCTTTAAAAACACTAAAAACAATAGTTTGAATGGATCTCTAAATCGAAACTTTTCACTTTTAGGAGATCCAAGTCTAAAATTAGCACGGCCCGAATTGGAAATAAAAATCATTTCTCTCAAAAATAAAGAGGGAGATCCATTAACTTCTATTAAAAGTGGTCAAGAAATTTTGCTTGAGGCGGAAATAAATGATCCTATCACAGGATCTTCTCAGATTAGTTTCAATGGTACATTTCAACTTGAAATAAGAGGTAAAGAAAGGCTCAAGGAAACTTTGGGAAACGAAAACGGTTCCTTTCTATATTCAGAGGAAGACATTTTTTTATTTAGAGGTGAGGGCATTGTTTTAGAAGGGAAACTAAAATCAAAATTTGTTTTGCCTCAAGGAATTAGTGAAGAAGAAATCCTAAGCACTCTCAGAATTATCGCAAAAGATGAGAGAAATGGAATTGAGGCATTTCACTCGGAAAAATTAAAAGTTTCCGGTAAAGTTGACAATGAATCTGATTTATCTGGCCCTGATATCAAATTGCTCTTAAATGGATTAGATCCAAAAGGAAATACATTTCCCTCAAAATCGTTATTTGCAGAAATTGATTTAGAAGACATTAGTGGGATAGATATTTCAGGATTAACTCCCAATCAAGAAATCTTTGTTGAAATAAATGGAGGAAATCCAATTGCTTTGAATAAAGATTTTAAAGCTCTAGAAAATACGTACCAAAGAGGTAAGGTTGAAATATTATTGACTGGACTGATAGAAGGTGAGAATCAAATAATAATTCAAGCTTGGGATAATTTAGGAAATCAAAGTAAATCAACTTTTAGAGTTTTAGTAAAAGGGAGTGAAAAGCTTAGGATATTAAATTATAAGACCTATCCCAACCCAACAAGTGAGGTAAGTAATTTCATTATCGAACACAATAGACCTGGCGAAAATTTTCAAATAACTATTTCGGTTTATCAATCTACAGGTCAAACAATATTCACAAATTCCTTTCGTTTGATCCATGCATCATCGCGGATCGATGATTTATCATGGATATTTTTTCAGAACCAAACAAAATATCCAGCAAAAGGAACTTATATTTACAAATTAACGCTTCAGTCAGAAACCGACAATTCCATTGCGGTGGCAAGCGGACAAATAGTTATTAAATGAAAATAATGGCCATTAGAAACAGGATAAAGATACTCCTCTTCATTTTCACCCTGGCTAGTTTTACAACTTTGGCTCAGAATAGCACCATTATATCTGGTCAAGATCCATCCCGAAGAGTTATTACTACAGCAGTTCCGTTTTTAAATTTCGCACCGGATTCTAGGCATTCAGGTATGGGAGATGTAGGTGTCGCTACTTCCCCAGACGCAAATTCGGCTCACTGGAATTCTGGAAAATTAGCATTCGTCGATGATAAGATGGGCTTTTCTCTTTCTTACTCTCCATGGCTTGGAAAACTCGTGAACGACATGTCCTTAAGTTATTTAAGTGGTTTTGTCAAAATTGATGAGGTTTCTGCATTTGGATTCGACCTTAGATATTTCAATATGGGAGATATCCAGTTGACAGATGGCCAAGGAAATGAATTAGGTGAATTCAATCCAAGAGATATTGCCATTGGTGGTACCTATTCTAGGAAACTTTCATCAAATCTTGCCTTAGGTATTTCTGCTAGATTTATCCATTCAAATCTTTCCGGAAACATCTCATCATCTGGTGGAAACGAAAGCAAACCTGGTATTAGTGTAGGAACCGATGTAGGCCTTTATTATGAAAAACCAATTTTCTCTGGTGCTAAAGAAGGAACTTGGTCATGGGGGTTGAATATTTCCAATATCGGTCCAAAAATCACCTATAACAGTGCTGAAGATTTAGATTATATCCCTACAAACTTAAGAATTGGAACAGCTTATTCTTTGGATTTAGATCAACTGAATACCATTACTTTCGCGCTAGATTTCAATAAACTTTTAGTTCCTACTCCACCCATCTATGCGACAAATGAAGATGGCACATTAGTAACTGATGAAGATGGGAATTTAGTTATTGCACAAGGAAAAGATCCAAGCCGTCCGTTGATTTCAGGTATGTTCGGTTCATTTACCGATGCTCCGGGAGGATTTTCTGAAGAGATGCAAGAAATCACAATTTCTTTTGGTGTAGAATATACGTATGCTGAAAAATTCAATTTGAGGACTGGATATTTCTTTGAAAATCAAAGCAAAGGTGGACGAAAATACTTCACCATGGGTGTAGGATTTGACTTAAAAAGAATCGGATTTGACTTTTCATATTTAGTGCCTCAACAACAAAATCATCCATTGGCAGAGACTCTTAGATTCTCATTACTTTATAACATTTCAGATCTATAATGGTGTTAGATAGGTCGAAAGCTCCGGAATTTAAAATTCCGGAGGATTTTGAACTTTGCCCCCCAGTTCAAACTAAGTTTAGAAATGGAGCAAAAGTCTTTTTTAATAACACTTTAAATTTAGATGTTGTCAAAATCGAAGTGATCGGTAAAGGAAGAAAAGCATCTCTTCCACTTTCTCAAAATCTAATTCCTTCTTTTACTTTAAATCTTCTTCAGGAGGGATTAAAGAATAAAATAAGTGAAGAAATCGCTGATTTTTTTGATTTTCATGCGAGTGAAGTCAACCCTATTTTAACATTTTCACATGAAGGGCTAGCTTTACTGACAACCAAAAAACACCTATTTAAGGTTCTCCCAGTTTTTTTGGAATTGTTTACTGAAGCCACTTTTCCAGAGGAATCAATTGAAAAAAGAAAGTCTCAAAAACGATTAGGGCAGAAACTTGAAAAAGAAAAAACTTCCACAAGAGCTGGACAACTTTTCAGAAAATCCCTATTTGGAAATGACCATCCATATGGTGTGGAACCAGAAGAAAGTCATGTTGATGAAGTAACTCAAGATCGGCTGCAGTTCTATTATCGAGAAATGCTTTGGCAAGAAATAGAGATTTTTATCAGTGCAAACCTTTCGGATTCCGAATTCCAACTACTTGAAAACAGCTTATCAAACTTGCCCAATAGGGTTGAAACTGAACAAGTTCTAATCTCTCCAATTGTAACAAATTATAAATGGATAGAGTCTCGTGAAAATGCTGTTCAAAGTAGTATTAGAATGGGAAGTTTTTCAATTCCAAAATCACATCCTGATTTTATTGGACTCACAGTATTGAATACAATTCTAGGTGGTTATTTCGGTTCACGGCTTATTAAGAACATAAGAGAGGACAAAGGTCATACTTATGGAATTTTTTCAAGCTTAGCAGAAATTGGTGATTTTGAGTATTGGGTAATCTCTGCCGACGTTCAAAAATCTTATTACCAGGAAGTCATCCGTGAAATCTATCACGAAATCAATAAATTGGTAAACAAACCAATTTCATCTGACGAACTAGAAGTAGTGAGAAATTACATGATTGGACAGATGCTGAGTCGTTTTAGCTCTTCATTTGACACCATGGATAGGTTTAGATCAGTTCACCATTCAGGCTTGGACTTCACTTACTATTTCAAGAAACTTTCCTTTTTGAAATCATTTCAAGCACATGATATTCAAAAGTTGGGCGAGACTTACTACAAGAACAAAAGTTTAGTGGAGGTGATAGTAGGCTAGCTACGTCAATTTAGTGTATAGCCAAGAAATATCAATTTTTGAACGAAGCCAAATCTTATACATAGAAAAAAGAGGACTTTTTAAATTGATCTCTTCTCCAAGTTCCACAAAACCTTTGGCTACCTCAAAGTTTGCTGACCAAAGAGCATGCTTTAATTCAAATAATACTCTTTTCTGCAATGCTTTATTTTCAGATTCATTTTCATTCATCTCTTTAATTTTTTTACAAACTAAAAGAGTACTTGGGAGCATTTTTGAAAAATAGGGAATGTATTGCCTACTCGAAAATGAATTTGAATGTTTCCTTTTTAAAACTCCCACATGATCTGAGAAAACAAGCGGGTATTTTCTCGCAAGACGTACCTGAATATCAAAATCCTCATAGCTCAAGTCTTCATCATAACCTCCCTCCCGTACTAATATATCCCGATTAAATACGATGGTTGGAGAATTGATGAAATAAGTCTGAACAATTGTTTCATAAATTTTACCTAATTCTATTTCTTCGTCTAATTCTCCCCCTCTCTTTCTTTTATAAAAGGTTTTCACAACACGGTCTTCATCAAGAATATAAGAATCCGAAAAAACAAAAGCAGTGTGTTTGGAGAGTTTTAAAAGCTGAATCGATAAAGACAAGTGATCAGGATATAATAAATCATCTCCTGCCAGATCAACCACATATTGACTTTTTGTTTTCTTTAAAACATCATTGAAAACTTTCAAGTAGGATTGAGAGTCTTTATTTGAAATCAAGTCAACTTTTAAAGATCCAGAATTCTCTTTTATCCATTTTTGAATCACTTCAAGGGAATTATCAGAACTCCCATTATCAATAATTATCAATTCTTTTCTTGGATAATCTTGCAATCTTACGCTTTCCAGACACTCTTGAATCCAAGACTCATGATTGAAACAAATACATATGACAGAAACTAAGCCCTCACTCTTCATATTATATCGTTTTTTCCCAAGTTATTTTGTTGGAAAAGTCGTTTGAGAATCTTGATTTGAAAAATATCAAAGGATGATTTACTTCATTTCCTAAGTCTGATGATCCTAAATCAATAAGCTTGACTTTTTCCTCATTTGCCAATCTAAAAAGCTGATGAAGAAGAATCTCCCCTCCATTTTTTAATTGGGTTTTTGGATTGATCGCCGAAAGAAAATAGTATAAAGTATCTGGGAAAAGTTTCACTGCCAAGCAATGAGCAATGGCTATTTTTGCCTCCAAAATACTTATCAAAAAGTACCTGTCAGGTTGTTCAGAAACTTGTTGGATGATTCTGTTTTCATCAAAACTCACTTGATACCCTCTTTCCAAATTCCAAAGCCTGATATCTTCAAGAAAGTTGAAATTATTGATTGAATCAGTAGAAATTTTGACTCCTTGTTTATTGATTCTTTTCTGAAAGTTGGATTGCTCCTGATTGATCCAACTCTTGATTTTTTTTCTTCCTAAAAAGAATTGGTGACATAAAAGATTTTTTTGAATAAAATCATTTTTGAAAAGTAGATAATTGATCAAATCATGATTTTCTTCATAAGGCTTCGGAGGGTTTGTGATTTCGATCTGAATAATCCCTCTTTCTTTAAGATTTGCAATTGTCTCCCTGATGAAGATCTCCAAAGAATCAGATTGAAGTTTTTCAAATATGAAAAACCCTCCAAATGGAGCTAAAGGGATTGATTTTGCCGTATTATCTTTTGAAATGGAAAAGGTAATCAACGCCTTTTTCTTGCCTTTTTTGATCAAATAATAATCCAATAAATATAAATCACCTTGAATTGGGAAATTGGAAAGCAAATAATCTTTCTGACCTGAAGAAGATGGCTCTACAAGCAATTCATATCCCTTACCGAGTTCCTTTTTGATAGTTGTCAAAATCTTTTTTATTTCTGATATAATCCTCTTCTGAAAAAGCTTGATCGCAAAGCCCTAAAAGTATGGAATCTTCCGAAAAGCTAATAGATATCCAATTTAAAGGAGGGATAAACAAACCTTTGGATGAAGAATTTAAGGTGAAATTTATTACTTCTCCATCCAATGTTGTCACTTTTACATATAATTCACCGACTAAGCAAACTATAACCTGGGATTCATGGTAATGCGCATGATTACCTCTCGTTTCTCCTTTTTTTACTTTCGAAATCCAAAAGCATCTTTGGATTCCCAAAGGAAAAAGATCTACATTATCCCAAAAACTCAAATCTCCGCTCTCTGAAGAATGCCCTGGAAGATCAATTAAATAGGGTCTATTTTCCATTCTATATTTTATCATTTTCACAAACCAACCTACCACTTAAAATTAACAGAAATAGTAAGCATTTAAGGTTACTGAATAGTTAAATTTCTAATTTAGCTTTTAATCCCAAAGTGCCAATTATTTTTAAATTCATGAATTCGGAAGCATTAAATGATACTTATTTAACAATACAGAAAAGTAGTGAAGGGCTTTTTAAAGATAAAAGCAGTAAATTTTTCTTTTTTTCCTATCCTGTTAAGACTGAAGATGAAGTCAAAGAAAAGCTGGTAAATCTCCGAAAAAACTATTTTGATGCAAGGCACCATTGCTATGCCTACGTCCTAGGAAAAGAAGGTGAAATCTTTCGAGCCGTAGATGATGGTGAACCAAATCATTCTGCTGGTGACCCAATTTTAGGACAAATTCGGTCCAATAAGTTGACAAATATACTGATTGTAGTGGTGCGTTATTTTGGAGGAACAAAATTAGGAATGAGTGGACTTATCCAAGCGTACAAAACTTCGGCGGCAATGGCAATTGAGGAAAATGAAATTATAGAGGAGAAAGTTCTTGAATCGGTTCAGATAAAATTTCAATATCCTTCCATGAATGACGTAATGAAATTGGTCAAAACACATGAGTTGTCAATTTTAGATCAAGATATGATGTTGGATTGCCAAATGACCCTTGAATTCAGAAAAGGTATCGAAAGTGAACTTATTAAAAGTTTAGAAGAAATAGAAAATCTTCAAATCATTACTTAAAAATAGAATCTAAATAACCCTCAGATTTCAATTTTTGAAAAATCTCAAGGCAAGCCCAAGCATCTGTTGCTGCGTAACGTTGCTGCTTCTCCGTCAATTGAACGGCCTCCCAATTTGAGACTTGTTCTGCTTTTGATATTCTCATTTTTAGGACCATTCCACATAGATTTCTAACTCCAACATTGTGAAAACCGACCTTTTTCAATTCGTCATTCAAATCAAAAAATGATTGCGGATAAAATGAATCCGTCAGCTTTGCAAGTCCCTTAATATCATCGTGAACTGCCGCACCAACTTTTACAATATTCTCTTTTTCTAGCACATTTCGCAAAGAATCAGGAAAACCACCAATCGTATTAAGTCTAAAAAGAAATGCCTGAGTGGATGTAGATAACTGAAGTAAAGCCACGGGGTTGATTACCCCTCTACGAAATGCAGGCTTCGTCTCTGTATCAAAACCAATAATTCTCTGTTTTACTAAAAATTCAGCAGCTTCATCTACCTCTTCAAGATTTTCAATTAAGAACATTTCGCCCTCGAATTGACCAAGTGGAAGCTGATTTATTTCATCTTTACTTATACTTAAGGGGATCATACTAGCACTTCTTCTTTCTCATAATAGTTAATTCCAATCTTTAAATACCCGTATAAAATTGTCATAAAAGGGCTGATTATATTAAAAAAGCAATAAGGAGCATAGACGAGAGTAGCTACTCCCAAAACTGAAGCCTGAGTAGCTCCGCAGGTATTCCAAGGAACCAAAACAGAAGTAACTGTAGCAGAATCCTCTAAAGTCCGACTTAAGTTTTCTGGTTTGAGACCACGCTTTTTATAAATATCAGCATACATTCTTCCTGGTACTAAAATAGCAAGGTATTGATCAGAGGTCGTAATGTTGAAAAATACGCAAGTAGCAGCTGTAGCTGCAATCAAAGAACCGACTTTATGAACTTTTCGAATTACGGCTTCTGCTAAGGCTTTTAGCATACCGCTTACTTCCATAATTCCACCAAATACCATGGCGCAAACTATTAACCAAATGGTATTCAACATTCCGGCCATTCCTCCTGTTACTAGCAATTCATTAACGACGTCGTTACTTGTCACCACACTTATCTCACCGTACATCGCCATCATTAGGGCTTTAAACCCCTGAAATGCATAAGATCCATCTTCACCTGCTATCAATGAAATTATTTCAGGTTGAAATATCAGTGCAAAAACACCTCCTAACAAAGCTCCAGTCAATAGTGCTGGAATAGCAGGTACTTTCTTTATGATCAATACCAAAACAACCAATGGGACAATAAACAAAAGACCATTTACATTAAATCGCTCCAATATTACCGCAGAAATTGCTTTGACATCTTCCACTGAGCCTTGTGTCTCATAATTGAAACCGATAACAATAAACATCATCAAGGCAATAGTAATAGATGGTATGGTAGTCTTCGCCATATGCCTGATATGTGTAAACAAATCTGTTCCTGCCATTGCTGGAGCCAAATTAGTAGTATCAGATAGCGGAGACATTTTATCACCAAAATAAGCTCCAGAGATAATTGCCCCGGCAATAATACCTTCATCAAATCCCAAAGCTTTTCCAATTCCCAATAAAGCTACTCCAACAGTAGCTACTGTAGTCCAGCTACTACCTGTTGCGATAGACACAATACCACTGACAACACAAGCTGCGACTAAAAATATCGTGGGGTTTAATATCTGAAGTCCATAATAAATCATGGCAGGCACAATCCCACTTAATAACCAGGTTCCAGCTAAAGCCCCAATCAAGAAAAGAATTAAAATACTCGACATGGCCGAGCTTATGCTTTTTACTATTCCATCTTGAAGAGTTTCCCATTTAAAATTAAGCCTGAATATGGCTACCAAAGCAGCTACTGTTGCAGATAGAATCAATACAATTTGATTAGATCCAGAAAGTCCATCAGTCCCAAAAACTTGGATATTCAATACAAGTAAGACAATTAAAAAAATAAGAGGGATTAGGGCATCAAGAACCTTTGGGGTACGTACAGTTCCTTCCATTAATTGGTGGTTAGTGAAATTAAGATTTGAATCTAATCAAAAAAAATTACTTTATTTTTCAGAAATCAGAGCAGATAGGTCTTTTCCAACTTGCCAACCAATCGCGACTCCCATACCACCTAATCTTACGGCAATAGCAGCTCTTTTTCCAACATGCTCCACAATAGGCGTTTTCTTTTTGCCAAAAGCCATGATTCCTGTCCATTCAGTCTCCCACTTAATCTCCTTGCCAGGGAAAATCACCTCATTGGCCAAGGATTTTAAATGAGATTTTATTTTAGGATTAACGTTAAAATCTATACTATTCTCTTGCTCAAAATCAATATTTCTAGCCCCACCTAGCAATAACCTTCCATCAATTTCCCGAAAGTAAACATATCCTTTATCCATGTGAAAGCTCCCTTTCCAAGGAATCTTAAAATCCAAAAGTTCAGAAACCATAACCAAACCTCTCCCGGGATTCAAATCATTCTGAGGTATTAATTGACTTGTAAATGCATTGGTACAAATCGCCAATTGCTTTCCTTGCAATTCAAAGTTCGTACTGTTCCAAGAGTTTTCCACTTTAACTATTCCAGAATCTGGTTCCAGTTCAATTACATTTACTCCATTTAAAAGTCTAATACCCAATTTCCCTGCTAAATCCCAAAGACAATTTAAATACTTACCGGGATCAAGCTCTCCCTCAAACTTATTTTGGATCACTGTTTTTACCTTATCCGAAAACCCATATTCCTTAAATTCTTTTACCTCGGAAAATACATCTTCTTTAAAAAGCTTCTTCAGCATTTTATTGACATTGGACATTTCACCCAAAGCGGCCATCTGAGATTCTTCAAAAAGTTCATATCCTTTGCTGTTTCGATATCCAAGTGCTTTCTCTCCAAACTTTTTTTTGATCTGCTGCAGCCCTTGATATCTTTTTCTCACAAGCTCCAGAACTTCATCTTGAGACATATGTCCAAAATCATCCAAAATCTCCGTAAGACTTCCAAAGCAAGCAAATCCAGCATTTTTAGAACTTGCACCACTTGGGAATACTCCCCTTTCCAAAACAGCAACTTTCGCTTTTGGGTGTTTTTTCCTAAAATGAATTGCAGTTGATAGACCAACAAACCCAGACCCAACGACTATTAAGTCATATTTTAAAAAACTTTTTTGCTCCCAATAGCTAAACATTTTTTATTCGCTTTCTCTAAATAATAGATGGATTTATTAATTTGATTAAAACTAATAGAATTAATCCCAAAATACCATGAGGAAAATCGATGGTTTATTGAATGAATATGGGTTGAGTCATCAAAATCCAGCCAATAAATTAATTCATTGGATATGTGTACCAGCAATTTTTTTCAGCCTGGTAGGATTAATTTATTCTATACCTTCCGAAATCATTTTCGATTTCGCACCATTTCTAGATGGCTTTGCCAATTGGGCAACTCTAGTGCTATTAATTGTTTTGGTGTATTATGTTTCACTTTCCCCGCCACTGGCTCTAGGGATGTTTTTTTTCTCCGCCTTATGTTTGGCTTTGGCAAATTTTATCAGTTTAGAAATCCCTGGGAAACTTGGGCTAATCTGTTTGGGAATTTTTGTTGTTGCCTGGGTTCTCCAATTTTGGGGGCATAAAATCGAAGGCAAAAAGCCATCTTTTTTAAAGGATATTCAATTCCTTTTGATTGGTCCAGCTTGGTTAATGCATTTTATTTACAAAAAAATAGGAATTGCCTATTGAATAGAATCAGTTTCGAAGGTATTGGTCTTTTCTTCAAAAATCTCTTCTAGCCTTTTTAGACTTCTCTGATTTTTTTGAGTAAAAATACTTGCTAAAATTGACTTTTTTTCTCTCGCTGTAAGTCTCCAATTTAAAGAAGCTCTTTGCATTGTTTCCTGTATTCCAGTTAATTCCCCCGCTTGAACTTTCTCTGGAGCATATTCAAATTCGACCTTTTCTAAATGAAAGGGCATTGACTCATCCATATAATTAAATAATACTTCATTCTGAATCGTTTGAATATTGTCCCAATTAGAATAAATATTTTTCAGGGGATTAAATATTTTTTCAATGATTTTTGGAGGTGTTGTTGGCGCTATTTCAGTTAATTTTTCTGAATCTCTAATTGTTATTAAAACTACACCTGAAGTATTTTCAGAAATCCATTTTTGAAAAACATACATAAACCGAAGTGCATCCTGAATCCCAAAATTATCGGAGAGTCCAGTATCCATGGTTTCCATCTCGGGCTCTGAAGGAAGTTGAATGTTTGGAGTGATAAATGGAAAAGTTGCACTCATCCTCAATGCGGACAAAAACCTTAAGTTACTGGGGTCATGTTCATGGAAAAATCGGATGAAATCTATGGATTGTTTTTTTTCATCCTCTCCACTTTTGCCCAAAACGGAAGTTCCCAAATAGGACATCGAGTTTGGTGAAATCACCAATTTCCTCCCATCATTGGTAATCAGGGAAGTTACGGGAAGAAGCGGAATCACAGCAGCATTTTCAGGCTCTTTATAGGCTGCAATCGGTTTATCCATTATCCCTTTTGTATTGATATTTAACTGATTTTCAAATGCAAATCCCCGATCCTTTAGATGCCTGTAGCCTCTATATTCAAAATATTGATTTCTGATCAATAGATCATTGACCAAAAGAGTGAAAATAATAGGGTTCAGGTTGTCGTTAGAAATTTGATCCAAATACTTTGTATCTAATGGATCAAAACTAGTATCAGTTTGAGACCTCAGGTAGATTTCTCTAAAGAAAGCCTCTCCCAGCACCCCACCGGAGGCTCCGGTAAATAATTCAGTGTGCTTTATTATATCTCCGCTATGAATCCTATAAATAGATTGAAGCACATGAACCGTCCATAATGATGCTCTTTGGCCTCCGCCACTCGCCGCAATCATAACTAGTTTAGGCTTTTCCTCGTCTGGAAACTTTGCTTTCCAATTATTCAAAGTTTGAATCGTGCGATTACGATCTTTGGCTACTGTATCCGGATGTAGCAGTTGGTCAAGCTTTTGAAGATTGTATATTTCAGGCTTTACTTGGTAATTGATTCCATAGGCTTCATGAGGCCTGTTTAGAAAAGAAAAATTAGAAAAATAGTTTAGTAAAAAGATAAGCGCGATTACAGTAAACGTTGACCATTTTCTCAGCCAAAAGCTGACAGCTCCAACGAGCATCACCAAAATAGCCAAAAGCAAAGTAGTACTCATAGCTGCAGGAAGTTGAATCAAGGGCTTCTCTTTGAAAAAACCAAGAAACAATACAAAAAGGATCAAAAACACCTGGATCAAAAAAAGGTTAAGGTGATTTTGGTCAAAAACCTTTAGTAGTTTAGTCCCCTCAAACCTTGAAATATCAGGTCTAACTTTCTCAAACCCCATTTTTAAATTCAAAAAGTATAGAATTTTATCTTGCTTGGACCTTAGCTCTTTATATTGACTGATGACATTTGCCCTAGTCAGTTTTACTTTCCGGAGTCTTTTATCCACAGAGCCTGCAAAGAGAATAAAAAAGTCTTTGTTGGTAATCGAAAAGTATCCAAAGATGAGCGCATAAGAAATTAAACTACCGCCGACAAATCCTAAAAAATAGTGTAAAACAAACCATTCAGAGGGGAGATCATTGCCTAGTTGAAACTGAATAAACTTGAGGCAATAAACCAAATAAAAAATCAAAGGGACAATAGAATTATTCAGACAAAAATGAATAAAAGGTTTTGGTAAAACTGCTAAAAATTTAAACTGGCTGCCATCCATTATATAGGTAGTCATATGGAAGGACATAGTAAGTACAGCAAAACCAATTCCTACCATCATGAAACTTACCCATGAGACTTGATGCAAATATTCAGGATCCAAAAAAAGAAAGGGTATCCCTAACACTACCCCAAATTTCTCCAAAATAATTCCGAGCAGCATTATCCAAATAAAAATTAATGCTAGATTTTTTCTAAAATGAAGTAGTAGAAGTTGGACTGGAAAACTGTACCAGATTTTTTCAAGCATGCTTAATTATTTGGTTTCAATTTACAGTTTTTATCAATCCTGAACCAATTTTAAAGAATATGGAATAATTAAAACCTTGAAAATATTTTTCATTAAAAAGCCTAATGAAATTCAATGACTTACAAAAAATAGCTTTCAATACTGGTACTTTTAACATGAAACTCATGGTTCTTCAAATGATAAGATTTAGATTCACGATTTAAATAAAGGAAAGATGAGAACTTGGTTTTTGTGCAAAGTGAAATATGCTAAGGAAAATGAAGAAGGTTTGTTGAAAAATATCTCCGAACAGTATTTAGTCGATGCTGTTTCCTTCACTGAGGCTGAAGCAATCATATATGATCGCCTTGGCTC
Source organism: uncultured Algoriphagus sp. (assembly GCA_965659625.1). Taxonomy (GTDB): domain Bacteria; phylum Bacteroidota; class Bacteroidia; order Cytophagales; family Cyclobacteriaceae; genus Algoriphagus. The sequence continues at coordinate 53,264 of CBFHWO010000020.1, forward strand.
ACAAATTAGAGGAGATTTTCAAATTACAGGCTTAAGCAAAAGTAATATTATTGATGTTTTCTTTTTTGAAGATGCTGATATTTGGTACAAGTGCAAAGTATCTTATTTAGTCTCGGATGGGGAAAGTGGAAAAGAGAAAAAAGTGACTCAATATATGATTGTGACAGCTTCAGATGTCAAAGACGCTTACGATAGAATTCAAGAAAGTTTAAGCAATATGCTTGTGAGTTTTAGAGTTCCTGACATTGTGGAAAGCGCAATAGTGGAGGTCTTCCCTTATGAGAAAGACGAGGTGGCAGAACAATTGCCAGAAGGAAATTTCAGACCATTATCAGAAGTTCAAGAAAGTGAAGAATAGTAAAAGGCCTCAAAAGAGGCCTTTTTTAATCTAATAGTAGGTTGATTTTATTCTTCAACTTCTTCTACTTGAACAATTTCATACATATCTTTTCCATCTTCTTGGACAGGCATGTAATAGGTATCTCCAACTTTGACATAAGTTTGATCCCCAATTTTAACTTCCTCTCCCCCTTCAGGTAAGGCATCAACTACTACTCCAGCTGGTGGTGGAACTACCGTATAACCTCCGTCACTTTCCTCGTAAAAAGTACCTCCATAATAGTAATTGTTTATGGTGGGAGCTACTTCAACTTCCTTCGACTCTTTAGGTATCACCTTTACTGTAGCTCCCTGAGGCGCTTCTACAACAACATATCCATCGTCTGTTTCCACATAAAAAACCCCCTCATCGTAGTTGTAGTCTTGATTATCGACAGAAACCACAATAGCTGTTACAGCAAGAGTAGCTACAAAAAACCCCCAAGGATGCCAAACTGGCCCCCAATAAAAAGGAGTGTAAGGGTGATAATAATATGGTCTAAACCAGCTAAATCCATATCCTCCCCAAATATAAGGAGGCCTGGGATATGGTCGGTAAGGGGGTCGATAAGGTCTATAATTCCTTACATTATTATTTCTAACATTTATATTATTCCGGTTATTAACGTTTACGTTAACATTTTTACTGTTGTCAATATTTACTCTATTCCCAGTGTTGTTTCTAGAATTGTCATTCTTGATGTTCGCTACTTTACTGTCATTATTTTTTTTATTAACTGCTCTATTCGATCCTCCATTTAAAGTAGGTTTTGAACTCGAATTAGATGGCCTTGAAATTTGACTTGGGGTAGAGGCTCTTGTGTTTCGATTTGAAGTTCTAGTGGCTGGTCTTGAAGTTGATGGGCGATTCATGGGTCGAGAAGGAGCTTGACGCGTAGTTGCAGGTCTTGCAGCAGCTCTACCGCCACCTGCTCTCATTCTTTGAGCATTAGCAAAATCTGAGGTAAAAAGGAGGCCAATTACACTTAATCCAATCGCTAATATTTTAAGTTTTGAAGCTTTCATAGTTAAATTTCTTAGTGGATTAATTTTGCGACATCCAAGTAATTTGTTTTGCACTTGGAGGAGGTAAAAATTCAAAAATTGAATCTGGATATTCCTGATTTATTTCCCAGTTCGAAAAATCAGTCTGATACTGATTTGCATAAGGTCCATCAAAATATGTTATGATCGTTTTCATAGGAAGGAAAAAAGAATCATCAGAAACCCATATTTGAACAGTCATTTCATTATTACTTCCAGCTACATGAAATGCTCTCTTGCCATTTATTTGAGCTATCCCGAGAAACTCCACATTATCCATTTGGTTTACAAAATCTTGTGAAAAGTTAGGATAAAGAAAATCCGCGGTAGTAAACTCAATTCCGAAATCCTCATATAACCAATCAATCGTTTCAATCAAGTTATTGGGAGCATCTGCGACTGTATAAATATTATTTAAATATGAATAATATATGACCTGATTTCCATTATAAGAATAAAGGTCTTCTTTATTCTCACCATGCAGTCTGGAAGAAAACTTGTTTGGCCCTTTAATTTTCACATCACTGGATGAAAAAACTTTGATAAAGAAATTTTCAGCATAGACAACATCCTTTGAAACAGTTGATGTAAATCCTAAGGATTTCATTTCTCCAAACACGGAACTCATCCTATCTAAAATAAGAACTGCTGTGGTATCAATACTTTTTTCCTGTGCTTTTACAGTAAAAAGTGGTACAAATAGCAAAAGACTAAAACATATTTTTCTTAACATATTACTTCTTTTAAAAAATGGAAGATATTATTTCAAGTTAAAATATTTTTTGTAAAAAATTTATTCCAGGTTTTTACCTTATGCATCAATTTGATGAATGATTACAAATTCAATTAGAATTTCAACAGGTATTCCTGCTCTTAGAGATGCATCAGCTATATCTTCTCTACTTACTTGTGCTGCGAAGGTTTTATCCTTTAACCTTTTTTTAACTCCTTTGACTTCCATACCCACATATCCCGATGGTCGCATTAAAGAATAAGCATGGACAAAACCACTCAACTCATCAAATGCATACAACATTTTATCCATTTCCGTTTCTGGCTCCACTCCGAAATAGCGAGGCCCATGAGATGCAATAGCTTTTATGATTCCTGGATCTATATTTCTTGCTTCTAATTCTTCTATAATTTTTCTGCAATGTTGGTCTGGCCATTGATCCCAATCAGCATCATGAAGTAAACCTGCTAAATACCATTGGTGACAAATTTCACTTGGAAAATTTTTACTTTCTGCAAAACTCTTCATTAAGTGTCCAACCTGCTTCATATGGACTATTAATTTTTCGTTTTTCACCCATTCATTTAAAAGAGAAAATGCTTCCTCAATCGAAATTACTTTTCCAATATTCTTCGGGTCTCCAAAACTTTCTCTATTCAGTACTAAAGATTTATTATCCATTCAAATATATTTTATTGTCTTTAAAATAATAATTTATGTAATTTGTATCATCAATTTTGTTTGAAACTAATGATCGATGCCAAAATTCTAGAAATGCTGAGCCAATTAGCTATCACATCAGAATATTTCATGCAGGTATCTTTGGATAAGTCTGGGCAAGTTCTAAGTTCCGGTTCAGGAATTGGACCTATCCCATCACTTTTTAACAAGACGATCAAACCAATGTACTTTTCAGATTGCTTTCTGCCATCTGATTGGGCCAAATATGAAAATAATAGATTAAAAGCTTGGAACAATCATCAAAAATCCTTCATAGTGGACTTGCAAAAAATTAATTACCGCTCGGATAATCTATTGAAAACAAAATGGGAATTTTTCGTTGCCTCTGAGGACCTTGGTATCTGCGTAGGAATTGGCCACCCGGTTGACACCCTTCAACCTTACAATATACAGCTTGGTGATTTTTTAGAGAGTGAGGATTCTAACCCTAAGATTATTGATACCCTTTTAGAGGATAAATTATTAGGGTTTTGGGAATTCAACCCATTTGAAAAAATCAACACGATTAGTTCAGGCCTTGCTCAGACTTTAGGCTACACTGAAAAAGAGATTGAAACATTAGATAATATTTCATGGGAAAAACACATCCATCAAGAAGATTATCTCCAATTAACTCAAAAATTAACGCATCATTTTAAATCTCCGGGAAGTTCTCCTTTCAAAAAAGAATTTCGCCTAATTTCTAAAAGAAACCAGACAATTTGGGTCATGGCCTTTGGGAAAACGATTTATTGGACTGCGGAGGGCTTTCCAAAAAAAGTACAAGGAATCATTTTGGATATTACTGAAAAAAAGAAAAAAGAACTCTGGATGAAAGAACATCAATATTTTCTCAAAGAATTAGCTTTTCAGCAATCCCATACCTTAAGGGCAAGGGTTGCTAACATACTTGGATTACTAGATGTTTTAGATATTGAAGAGCAATATGACGAATCCAAAAGAATCCTTGATATTATCAAAAAAGAAACTGTTCAACTTGACCAAGCGTTGAAAAAAAGTATCAAGGAATCAGTCAACCAAAACAAAAACTTTGGAATCGATTCTGATTCCATTTCTTCACAGACAAAAGGAATCAGAAATTCCTGATTTTCCATTTAGCCTTCAGATAGCCCCAAAGGATTTTGGGGCTTAAGCTTTTTTTCCTCTTGAAACTTCCAACATGTCCCACATCTCTTTAGGTATTTGATCTAGATTATTGAATTCTCCTGCTCCTTTCAACCATTCGCCTCCGTCTATAGTGATAATCTCGCCATTGACGTAAGAAGAAAAATCAGAGACTAGGTAAGCCGCAAGGTTTGCTAATTCTTGGTGCTCCCCTACTCTTCCTAGCGGAACTTTTTTAGCAGGATCAAATTTTTTCATCAAATCACCCGGCAAAAGCCTACTCCAAGCTCCTTCCGTAGGAAATGGCCCGGGAGCGATTGCATTAGAACGAATCCCATATTTTGCCCATTCTACCGCCAATGATCGAGTCAAAGCTAATACCCCTGCTTTTGCAGCTGCGGATGGCACTACATATCCTGAACCTGTCCAGGCATAGGTAGTCACTATATTTAAAAATGTGCCTTTTTGCTTTTTATCAATCCAATCCTTTCCTGCTGTCAAAGTAACTTGAGAGGTTCCCTTGAGAACTATATCCAAAACCGTATTGAAAGCGTTTGTAGAAAGCCTTTCCGTTGGACTTATGAAATTTCCTGCAGCATTATTCAAAACAACATCTATGTGGCCGAGTTCAGTCGTGGCATCTTTCCACATCGTTTCAACTTGATCGATTTCTCTTACATCACATGCTAACGAAATCACCTTCCCCCCTTTTTCAGACATCATTTCCGAAGCAGTACTTTTAAGGACATCCAGTTTCCTTGAGGTAATAATCAAGTTTGCACCTAATTCTAGAAAATATTCCCCCATAGATCTTCCTAGCCCTGTTCCTCCACCAGTAATGAGAATATTTTTACCTTTCAGCGCTCCTTCACGAAGCATTCCTTCTAAATAAATCATAAAATTTTTTACATCAATATTAGCCAAGATAGTCATTCGGCCTAGTAATTGAAAGGAAGAATTGTTCCCAAAAAGATCCTAATTTTACTGCGATTAATTAGACATGAAAAGATTCAGCTTTTTATATATCCTTTTATTTATTGCCTTTATTGGTTGTCAAGAAGATGCCGATAAAGTAATTGGAACCGACCTACCAACAGAAGCTTCTCAGATATTTGCTGTTTCAACAGCTTGGAGTGAGAGTCTATATTTTGGTTTGTTAACCTTCGAAGAATACCAGGCAATGGAATCAACAAGTAATTTACCTGGATGTCCTAATTTGATTATAGAAAATGACACAAGAAAAGTTTTTCTTGATTTCGACACGGAAAACGAATGTCCTCAAACTGGCACTTTTAAAAGAACTGGAAAACTGATAATTGAATTTTCACTTACCGGTGGAGCGATATCTACCTGGATTCTAGAATATGTTGATTATTCATTTGAAGGGAATAGCATGCGAGGAATAAGAACTTTTAGAAAAGAAAGTAATACGGATATTTTAGAAAGCTTTAATCCCATAACTTTTAAAACTGAAAAGCAACTAACATCTGTATTTTCCGGGAATCTAAAGCATACTAAAGCTTTGGCAATTTCTAACTCTATTGGTATTATTTCTGGCGGAAATATTACTGGGAAAAATGCTGCGGGGAGAGACTTTTCAATTGAAATCCCTTTTAATAGATTAATGTTAACATCTTGTTTTCAAAAAAATGAACTTATCCCTGTTGCGGGATCTGAAACTTGGAACATCGCTAGAAGTTCAAACAAACAAGTTACTCATCAAATGAACTATGAGCTAATTGATTCTTGCAAAGTCGCTGCTAATGTTTTATTATCTGATGGAAGACAACTTCTTTTGAACCCATAAAAAAAGGCAGCTTTTAGGCTGCCTTTTCTAGTAAATCAAATCAAAATTAATATCTGTAATATTCTGGTTTGAACGGACCTTCAACTGTAACTCCGATGTAATCTGCTTGATCTTTTGAAAGTGTTTCAAGTTCCACACCTAATTTAGCAAGGTGTAAAAAAGCAACTTTTTCATCAAGATGTTTTGGAAGAACGTAAACTCCAGGTTGATACTCATTCGTATTTTGCCATAATTCAAGCTGCGCCAAAGTTTGATTTGTAAACGAATTTGACATTACAAAAGATGGGTGACCAGTAGCACAACCCAAATTAACCAATCTACCTTCAGCAAGAATGATGATTTCCTTTCCATCTAGATCATAAAGATCTACCTGAGGCTTGATTACATTTTTGGTATGACCGTAATTCTTATTTAACCAAGCCATATCGATCTCATTATCAAAATGCCCGATGTTACAAACGATGGCTTTATCCTTCATCGCCTTGAAATGCTCCGCAGATAAGATATCCTTATTTCCAGTTGCAGTGACAATAATATCAGCCTCTTTTGCGGCATCAGTCATTTTCTTAACAGCGAAACCATCCATTGCTGCCTGAAGGGCACAAATTGGATCTATTTCCGTAACAATAACTCTTGCACCAGCTCCTCTCAAGGAAGCTGCGGATCCTTTCCCAACATCACCATATCCAGCAACAACAGCAACCTTTCCTGCCATCATCACATCTGTAGCTCTTCTGATTGCATCTACCAACGACTCCTTACAACCATATTTGTTATCAAATTTTGATTTTGTCACAGAGTCATTTACGTTGATGGCTGGCATTGGAAGTGTTCCATTTTTCATTCTCTCGTAAAGCCTATGAACACCAGTGGTAGTTTCTTCAGAAAGTCCTTTAATTCCAGTAACCAGTTCAGGATATTCATCCAAAACCATATTGGTCAAATCACCTCCGTCATCTAAAATCATATTTAAAGGCCTACGATCTTCCCCGAAGAATAAGGTTTGCTCGATACACCAATCAAATTCTTCAGCGGTCATTCCTTTCCACGCATAAACAGAAATACCAGCGGCAGCAATCGCAGCGGCAGCATGATCCTGGGTAGAAAAAATATTACAAGATGACCAAGTCACTTCAGCGCCAAGTTCAACCAATGTTTCAATCAAAACTGCCGTTTGGATTGTCATGTGGAGACACCCAGCAATTCTTGCGTTTTTCAAAGGTTTTGACGCACCAAATTCCTCACGGAGTGCCATCAAACCTGGCATTTCTGCTTCTGCCAATTTTATTTCTTTACGTCCCCACTCTGCTAAAGAAATGTCTTTAACCTTGAATTTTACGTATTTTTCAGATTTAGTTTCTGACATATTATTGATAGTTAACTAATTAAATTCACTTAAAAACTCGGGCAAAGGTACCTCATAAAAATCAGAATTTAAAATTCATGTCCTCCTCCAAGAAGACAACTTCCTTCAAATCGAAAAGCCGAATATCACCTCCATCTGTTTTCATTTGGAGTTTCCCAGAAGTATCAACTCCCTTTATTTCACCCCAAAAGATTTCTTCTTCTGATTGAAAGCGGGATCTTTGATCCTTTAAATACAGATGATTAAGGTATTCGGTTTTTATCTCTTTTAACTTCCCCCTTTTTAGAGTCAAATAACTTTGCTCTATTCTACTTATCAGCAATCTAAAAAGCTCTCCCAGATCAAAATTGTTTTCAGTTACTTTTGAAAGTGAAGTCGCTTTTGGATGTCCGAAGATTTTCTGATTAATATTTAATCCAATCCCTACAATAGAATTCTCCCAATTACTTCCAGAGAACGTATTTTCTATTAAAACTCCTCCAATTTTACCATGACCAGGAATAATAATATCATTTGGCCACTTTACTTTTACGTCAGAAATATAGTCTTCCAACAATCCTTTAATCCCATTAGAAACACACATATTTAGGGCAAATTGTTCTGTGATATCTAAAAAATTGGGTTTTAAAACCAGAGAAAAAGTTAAATTTAAGCCTGCTTGAGACTGCCAAACATTCCCACGTTGCCCTTTGCCTTTAATTTGATGATCACAAATAACAATTGTACCTTCTAAAGCCTTACCGGACCTGACCATATGTAAGGCAATGTCATTTGTGGAATGACAGTCTGGCAGGAAATGGACATCTTTCCCCAAAAAAATGGTATTGGCAAGAATTTTATACATAAGTTTTAAGAATGTTGGAGTTTAAAGAGAATTTCCAACTTGCAAAAATAAAACAATAATATGACAGCAGAAGAGCTGAGCAAAGTAATCATCAAAGGAATGGAGGAAAAAAAAGCTTCTGATATCTTATTGATGGATTTAAGACATATAAAAAACTCAGTCACCGATTTTTTTGTGATTTGCTCTGGAAGCTCGGACACACAGCTGGATGCGATCTCTGATTCTATTGAAGAACAAGTCATCAAGGCAGGGGATAATGGTCCGTGGAGAAATGAAGGAAAAAGCAGTAGAAATTGGATTTTAATGGATTATGTGGACGTTGTGGCTCACATATTTCTAAAAGAAAAGCGGGAGTTTTATGGGCTTGAGGATTTATGGGGAGATGCGAAAGTTACCCGAATTGGCTAAAAAGCCACAAACTTTACCTATTCTATTCCGTTTTACATTAAGTTTACCGAATTACATATTTAGCGATGAGCGAAAAAAATAAAAACAAAAAATTTATACCGAAGGCACCTCAGCAAAAACCAAATTTTCAACTCTGGTTGATTATTGCGGCTGTTTTAGTGCTATTGGGCCTAACTTGGATACAACAAAGGTCATCAGTAATAGATATTACGCAGAAGAAATTTGAAGACATGTATATGGCTGGAGACGTCTCTAAAGTCATGATGGTCAAGAACATGGAAAGGGTTGACATCACTCTTAAACCTTCTGCCTTATCTGAACCAAAATATAAAAACGAGCTTGAATCAGGCTCTACATTCTTCAATCCTTCAGGACCTCATTATTCTTTTCAGGTAGCCTCGGTTGACAAATTTGCAAATGATTTTGATACTCTTAAGGAACAGGCAAGCCCTGAAAACAGAATAGATTTAGAAGTATCCACAGAAGAAAACTGGACTAGTTACTTCAGTAGTTTTGGATTTTTGATTTTGCTTTTTGTCTTTTTCTGGTTTATGATGAGAAGAATGGCAGGACCATCTGGTCCAGGAGGTCAAATCTTCAATGTAGGTAAATCTAAGGCTCAATTGTTTGATGCTGAAAACAAAGTTAAAATCACATTTGACAATGTGGCAGGCTTAGATGAAGCCAAAGAGGAGATACAAGAAATTGTGGAATTCCTTAAAAATCCAGGAAAATTCACCAAACTAGGAGGCAAAATACCGAAAGGTGCATTGCTTGTAGGACCTCCGGGAACAGGTAAAACTTTACTTGCTAAAGCAGTTGCTGGTGAAGCAGGAGTTCCTTTCTTTACCCTGTCAGGTTCTGACTTCGTCGAAATGTTTGTTGGAGTAGGTGCCGCCAGAGTTAGGGATTTATTTAAGCAAGCCAAAGAAAAAGCTCCTTGTATCATCTTCATCGATGAAATAGATGCGATAGGAAGATCTAGAGGAAAAGGCCAAATGCCGGGCTCTAATGACGAAAGAGAAAATACTCTAAACTCATTATTAGTGGAAATGGACGGTTTCGGTACTGACTCAGGCGTGATCGTTTTGGCTGCAACAAACAGACCAGATGTATTGGATAGCGCATTGCTAAGAGCGGGTCGATTTGATAGACAAATTTCTATTGACAAACCAGATATTGTTGGTAGAGAAGCTATTTTCAAAGTTCATTTGAAGCCAATAAAAACCAGTCCTGACATTGATCCAAAGAAACTTGCGGCGCAAACTCCAGGATTTGCTGGTGCTGAAATTGCCAATGTTTGTAATGAAGCAGCTTTGATTGCAGCAAGAAGAAATAAAACTGCAGTCGAAATGCAGGATTTCCAAGATGCCATTGATAGAACTATTGGAGGTCTTGAGAAGAGAAATAAAATCATTTCTCCAGAAGAAAAGAAAATTGTAGCTTATCATGAAGCTGGTCACGCAGTAGCAGGTTGGTTCTTGGAGCATGCAGATCCTTTGGTTAAAGTAAGTATTGTACCTAGAGGTATTGCGGCATTGGGATACGCTCAGTATTTACCTAAAGAGCAGTTCTTATATCAAACAGAACAGTTGATAGATGAGATGTGCATGACTTTAGGTGGTAGAGCAGCAGAAGAAATAATCTTTAAGAAGATTTCAACCGGTGCACTTAGCGACCTGGAAAGAGTGACAAAAATGGCTTATTCCATCGTGTCTATCTATGGAATGAATGATAAGATTGGAAATGTTTCTTTCTATGATTCTAAAAGTGATGGATACAAAATGACCAAGCCATATTCTGAAACTACTGCTGAAACAATAGATGAGGAAGTAAGGCAGTTGATCCAAAAAGCCTATATCAGAACAAAAGATTTGCTGACACATAGACTTAAAGAGCTTGAAATTCTTGCAAAAGAACTTCTTGAAAAAGAAATTCTATTCCAAGCTGATTTGGAGCGTTTAATAGGTAAAAGACCTTTTGACACACAAACTACTTATCAAGCTTTCACCAATAAAAAGGAAAGTGCTCCAGTTCCGGTTATTGACCAATTGGAAACACCTACTCTCGATCCTGATACTACTTCATCTAAGGAACCGAGCTCAGTACCCGAGTCGAAGGAAGAAAATTAATAATTTGAAAGCCCCTTATCTTCAGGGGCTTTTTTTTTAAGCCATCACCCGATTATCTTTATTCATGCAAGCAATCACCCTAAATATCCAACTGAATGGTAAAAAAATATTCTTTGCCTCAGATTTCCATTTAGGCGCCCCAAACTCATCTGAGAGTAAGGAAAGGGAACGAAAAATAACTCGCTGGTTAGATCTGATTCAAGAGGAAGCTGCTGCAATTTTCCTTGTTGGTGATATATTTGATTTTTGGTTTGAATATGGAAAAGTCATCCCGAAAGGGTTTATTCCTTTAATTTCAAAAATCTCTCAACTGAGAGACCAAAACATCCCCATTTACTTTTTCACTGGGAATCACGATTTATGGATGAGGGATTATTTTACTGAAGAATTGGGTATTCCTGTTTTTCATGAACCTATCGAATTAATAGTTGGTGAAAAGACAATGATGGTCGGTCATGGAGATGGTCTTGGTCCTGGGGATCATTCCTATAAATTCTTGAAGAAAGTCTTTATTCACCCCGTTTCCAAATGGCTCTTCAAGTGGCTTCATCCAGATATTGGAATTAAAATCGCTCATGCATGGTCTGGGCATAGCAGAATTGCCAATATTGAAAAAGATGAAAATAGATTTTTGGGAGACGACGAATGGCTTTGGGCGTATTGCAAAGAAGTTGAAGAACAAAAACATCATGATTTCTACATTTTTGGTCATAGACATTTGCCATTGGAACTAAAAGTCGGTGAATCCTCCGTTTATTTCAACTTAGGAGAATGGGTCAGTCAATGTACTTATTTGGAATTTGACGGAAATCAGAAACCGCTGCTTAAAACCTTTGAAGAATGAAAGCATTTCTGTCTCTCATCCTGATGTTACTACCATTTATTTCCTATTGTCAAATCAAAGATGATTTAGGTTTAGCTACTTCAGAAATATCAATTAAGAATTTGGATCTTGTTTCGTTAGACAACAAAGATCAAATCTTTGCCAGCACCATTTCTGGAGACATTTACCAATTCAATCCAAAAGGAACTCAGCTCAATCTTTTTTCTCCATCCAGGCAAGGTAGACTGCAACAATTAGAGGCATCCTGGACGGTAAACATTTTTAGCTTTTCAACAGATCTCCAAGAATATAGAATTCTGGATCGCTTCCTAAATTTGTTGACGGAATATGGTTTTTTGCAAACGGATATCAATTTGGCTAAAGCTGCAACTCTTGGAAATAATAATATTATTTGGGTTTGGGATGAATCAGACTTAAGCCTAAAAATATTGGACTATCGGAGAAATATCATCACCCAATCTCAACCTTTGAATCTTATCTTAAATTTAGATAACCTGGAGGTTTTGGAAATTCGGGAATTCAAAAACAGACTTTTTATGAATGTGAAAAAGGAAGGGATTTTTGTATTCGATAATCAGGGGAATTTCATTGAGAAAATTAACCTCCTAACAGACCAAAGACTCTGTTTCTTTAATGAACATTTACTTTGGTTGGAGGAAAATCAAATAATGGCCATTTCCTTACAAAATAAAGAAGTCTCAGAAATAGCAAGAGTCGATAATTCCAATTACAAAGGGATTCAATTGGGGCAGGAATATATGGGATTGGTATCAACAGATAGAATTACGATTTATCCAATTTCGGAAAAGATTAAATCCTTGAAATGAAAAAGCCGAAGTCTCGACTTCGGCTTTTGAATTAAAACCTCAAGGTATCAGGCAAATATTTCGAGGCCAAATCCTCATAAAAAGGTCTAAGTTCTTTCACATTTGGCGGTACTGCCGCCTTGGAATACAGGTCATAAGGATTAAATTTATTTACCCATTCAAACAGTTTGTGATCCTCTCGATTCATCAAATGACTGTATGCATTTTCTCTATGTTGCGAATAAAAACTATGGTAGCGTAACATCGCCAAACCTTCCTCTGGCAAGTATTCCTTCATTATCTGATAAATATATTCATCATGTCCCCATGATAGATGTACATTATCTAATCCACAATTAGGTTCATAGACACCATATTTGGTATTGAACTTTGGATCATTGAAATCTGCATTTTCTTTAAAATATTCAGGATAAACGATCTTATCGGAGTGTTGACAGCCAACGGGAAACGTATCTCCAACTACACACCACTGAGGCTCACCAAAAAGACATAGTACTTTTCCCAGATCATGTAAAAATCCAGTCAGCACGAACCAATCAGGATGGCCATCAGCTCGGATGGCTTCAGAAGTTTGAAGTAAATGCTGTGTTTGATCTAAATCAGTATCTGGATCGGAGTCATCAACTAAAGTATTCAAGAACTCAACTGCCTCCCAAAGAGTCATTTCCTTTTTATCAAATTTCAGGAACTCCTTTTCTTTGGCAAGCACAAAATCATAGGTCTGATTCAGATGATTCACTCTGTAAAATTCTTTTACAGTTTCTCTTTTCGGATCATCGTAATTTCTAAATTCCTCTTTTGCTTTCTCTGGTTTTCCATTTTCAGGATATCTCTTCAAAAGATCCTCTTCCCAGAGTTCTTCCATTTGATGTGGTGTTACTTCTTTCATGCTACAGAAATTTGTACTAATATAAAGATTTTCAAAAGTTTAATTACCCAACCAGATATAAATTAGAATTGTCAAAATCACTAAAAGCAGTCCTAAATGTTTGGCATATTTCCAAGGATGCAAATCATCGGAGCCAATATCCGAAGGTTTGAATTTATTCGTGTTTGGATAAAAATAAGATACTCCAAACATAATTGCCATATTCAGCAAAAACTCAATCCCCCAAATATGAACGAAATGGATATCAACTTTTAGGATAAAAACTGTCAATATATAGAATGCCAAGCCTACAAATAACCCGACTTTTGCTCCCATAGCTGAAATCTTTGGCAAGAATAATCCAGCTATGATAATCGAAGCAATAGGGATAAAGAAAATACCATTTAACTGTTGTAAAAGCTGATAAAGTCCATCAGGAGCACCTGCTACTAAAGGAGCTGCCATAATTGCACAAATAGCCAAAACAATCGAAGTCAGCTTTCCTATCCAAACCAACTGCTTTTCGGATGCATCAATCTTCAAATGCCTTTTATAGATACCTAAGCTGAAAATAGTGGCTGTGCTGTTTAAAACACTATTAAAAGTACTTAGAACAGCCCCCATGACTACTGCCGCAAAGAATCCTGTCAATCCGACTGGCAATACTTTTTTGATCAATTCTGGATAAATTAAATCCTGATTATCATAAAAACTATCTCCGAAATAATAAAAACCGATTACACCAGGCAAAATGATAATCAAGGGAATGAACAGTTTTAAAACCCCCGTATAAAGCAAGCCTTTTTGGGCCTCTGCCAAATCCCGAGCTCCAAACGCCCTTTGAATAATCGTCTGATTCATACACCAGAAATACAGCTGATTAATCATCAGTCCAGTAAATAGCGTTTCAAACGGGAGTACTGAGTCTTTAGAACCTATCACATTAAATTTCTCCGGAACAGCTTTATAAACTTTGTCCAAACCGGAGATAAGATTTCCCTGCCCAATATCCCAAAGCGCAAAACCAAGAACCAGTAACCCTCCTACAAACAAACCTATTCCATTGATTGAATCTGAAAAAGCTACCGCCTTTAAGCCACCAAAAATCGCGTAAATAGACCCAATGACTCCTATTACGACCACGGTCAACCATAACCCTTCTTGTTGACTGATTTCGAGCGTCTCGGAGACGTTAAAAATACTTTCCAGATTGATAGCGCCTGTATAAAGCACAATCGGCAAAAGCGTCACAACAAAGGACACTATCAAGAACAGAGCGACAAGAGTTCTGGTTATTTTATCAAATCTATATTCAAGATACTGTGGAATAGTAGTCAAGCCCATTCTCAAAAAACTGGGAATAAAATACAAAGCACCAATTACTAGTGCAATTGCTGAGGTCACCTCCCAAGCAATAATAATAAAGCCATTTTTATATGCAGAGCCATTCATTCCTATTAAATGCTCTGTCGAAATATTCGTGAGTAACATCGATCCGGCAATGACAACTCCTGTTAAGCTTTTGCCTCCTAAAAAATATCCATCTTGGGTGTCAAGTTTATCCTTTCTAAGTTTATACCAGGAAAAAAATGCAACAAAAGCCGTAAAGGCTAAAAAGGAGATGATTGTCAGGGTCATGTTAATTGGGCTATTGAAGCAAAAACATAATATACAGTAGATTATTAAAACATCTCAGCCTATTTATGCAATCGTTTCCTTTGAAATTGCCCTAAAAATATTTTTCAATAAAAAAGGCCCAACGAAGGGCCTTTTCACTTTTATTGTTTTTGAATTAACCGATTTTCACGAGTTCAATATCAAAAATCAAATCTTTTCCAGCTAATTGATGATTTGCATCCAATGTAATTTTCTGCTCATCAATATTTGTAACTATTACTGGCATTGGTTGGCCATCTCCTCCTTGAAGAGTCAATTGCATCCCAACTTCTGGTTTGATATCAGCAGGAACCTGCTCGACAGGAACATCAATCATCATATCCGCTCTCTTTTCGCCGTATGCTTCGGCTGCAGGAATAGTCACTGTTTTTTTATCGCCAATAGCCATTCCATTGACAGCTGCATCAAATCCTTGTATCATTTGACCTGCACCAACAGTGAACCCAAGTGGTTCTCTATTTGCTGAAGAATCAAATACGCTTCCATCCTCTAATTTTCCGGTGTAGTGCACTTGCACCTCATCGCCTTTTTTAGCTTGCATGATATTTCTTTTGGTTAAAGTACAAAGTTACGGAAATCTTTTAGGCCATAAAACCCCTACAATTATGTCCGATTTCAGAGTAAAACCGTACATTTATGAACACTAGTGTCCGAAAAAATGCGGTTTATGCACTGAATTGAGTGTTGGCATTATTTTCCCCTTACATAGACCAAACAAAAAACCATGGAAAATCAAGATTTGGGAAGAATACTCATAATTGACGATAATGAAGATTTACTTTTTGCTGCGAAAATGCTTTTAAAAAAGCATGCGAAGGAAGTATCTATTGAAAAAGATCCCAGAAGAATCCCTTTTTTGATCAATAACAATTCATACGATGTGATTTTGCTAGATATGAACTTCAGGGAAGATACCACTTCCGGAAAAGAAGGTTTTCACTGGTTAAAGCAAATCAAAGAAATAGATCCAAAAGCAGTAGTAATTCTAATCACTGCCTTCGGGGATGTAGAAATGGCCGTTCAAGCACTGAAAGAAGGCGCTACAGACTTTATTTTAAAGCCTTGGCAAAATGAGAAATTGTTAGCTACACTTTCTTCGGCGGTGAGACTTAAGGAGAGTTATAATGAGGTAGAAAAGCTGAATAAAAAACAGAAGCAGCTTCAATCCGATATGAAAAAGCCATATAGCGATATCATCGGACAAAGTTCTTCCATGAAAAACATCTTTTCCATCATTGATAAAGTGGCGCAGACAGATGCCAATATTTTGATTTTGGGAGAAAACGGAACAGGTAAGGAATTGATTGCTAGAGCTATCCATGACAGATCGCTTCGCAAAGACGAAATATTTGTAGGAGTGGATATGGGAGCAATAACTGAAACACTATTTGAGTCAGAGCTTTTTGGTCATAAAAGAGGTGCATTTACAGATGCCAAAGACGACCGAGCAGGTAGATTTGAGGTGGCAGATAATGGCACTTTGTTTTTGGATGAAATAGGAAATCTTTCCATGCCATTGCAATCAAAGCTTTTGACCGTATTACAAAAAAGAGAAGTGACCAGAATCGGTACCAACAAAGCGATCCCTGTAGACATTAGATTGATTTGCGCGACTAATATGCATGTGCATGAAATGGTCATGGAAAATACTTTCCGTCAGGATTTATTGTATAGAATCAATACCGTTGAAATCTTCCTTCCGCCGCTTCGTGAAAGACAAGACGACATCCCGGTATTGGCAAACCACTTCCTGAAAAGTTATTCTCAAAAATACCGCAAGAACTTCACAGGGTTCAATCCTTCTGCCATGGATCTTCTTCAGCGCTACAACTGGCCAGGAAATATTCGTGAATTGCAGCATGCAATAGAAAGAGCGATCATCATGGCCGAAGGTGAAGAATTGGATTCAAGAGATTTCTTCTTCCTTTCTGCCAAGCCAGCTTCAGATAAAGTACCAGCCAATAACACTTTAAATCTCGATGATATGGAGCGAAGCACTATTCAAAGAGCCATTGATAAAAACGGAGGAAATATCTCCAAAGCTGCTAAAGAACTGGGCTTAACAAGAGCTTCTCTTTACAGAAGACTAGAAAAATATGGATTATAAAGTAGGCCTACTGGGTAGAATTGCCTTTCTAGCCGCCACCCTTTTTCTTTTAGCATACACCATTTTCAACGATTGGGGAGTCTTCATGATTTCCCTTTTCTTGATTTTGGTGGTGATCCAGATTATTTTTTTCCTGAAGTATTCAGAAAGCTCTTTTAAGAAAGTCCGGGTGTTTCTGGATAATATCAAACAAGACAAATACTCACAGCTTTATCCGGTCAAATTTGACGGGACAGAAACGGACGATCTTCATATTGAATTCAATGCCATTCTGGCTAAGCTAAAAGAAGATCAAGCCGAAAAAGAAGCTCAATACCAATACTTCAGGTCTGTTTTTAAACACCTCAGCATTGGTTTGATCACTTTTGGTGAAAGTGGAAATATCCAGATCATCAATACTTCCGCCAAAAGGATTCTGGATGTAGAGGAACTCAAAAACATCTCTGAGATCGAAGGAATCAATAAGGAGCTACATTTGGCTATCCATAATCTCCGTACTGGTGGATCAGAATTGATTAAAATCGCACATCCAGATGGAATCATGCAGCTTTCTGTCTATGTCATCGAATTGTTGATGCGTGGCGAAAAGTTCAAGCTCGTTTCTCTCCAGAACATCCAGTCCGAACTGGAAGAAAAAGAAATGGAAGCCTGGCAAAATCTGGTAAAAATTCTGACACATGAGATCATGAATTCCATTGCTCCAATTTCTTCTTTGGCTGGAACTATCAAAGGTGAAATCGAAAGCAAAATGGAGGATATCAGCCAAATTGGACCTGCCGACATGGAGGATTATCTGATGGGAATCAGCACCATCGAAAAACGAAGTCAGGGATTGATCAATTTCGTTTCCGATTTCCGAAGTTTAGCTCACATCCCCACTCCTAAATTCAGCAGTATTGGCATTAAAAATCTTTTCGATCAGTTGGAAGTACTGCTTGCGCATCAGTTGGAAGCTAAAGAGATTTCGCTCAGAAAAGAATTGAATCCACCTGAATTGATCCTTTTCGGGGACCAAACTCAGATCGAGCAGGTACTGATTAATTTGGCTCAAAATGCAATTCATGCAGTAGAAGATTCAGAAATAAAAGTGATCACCTTCAGTGCCTTTATTGATGAGGCCGGGAAAATCATATTGGAAGTGAGCGATACTGGAAAAGGAATTGAAGAAGAAGCATTGAGCAAAATATTCATCCCATTCTTCACTACAAAAAAGAAAGGATCGGGTATTGGTTTGAGTCTATCGAAACAAATCATGAGAAGGCATAAAGGAAATATCCAGGTTCGATCTGCTATCGGAGAAGGTACTACGTTTAAATTGATTTTTAACGGGTAATTTCTTTCTTATGAATAGAAATAATGGTTTTTTACTGGGATTTATCTTACTGAAATTCATCCTGCAATACCTTCTTATTCATTCAGGATACGATCTACACCGAGACGAATATCTTCATCTAGATCAGGCCCATCATTTAGCTTGGGGATACATTTCTGTACCACCAGTCACTTCCTGGTTTTCTTATTTGATCTACCTTCTTGGCAATACAGAGTTTTGGGTCAAATTTTTCCCGGCATTATTTGGAGCATTGACTATTACTATTGTTTGGAAAACTATTGAAAGTTTAGGTGGAAATTTATTTGCCTTATCTCTTTCTGCAATTGCTTTGATTTTTTCTGCCCTTGCTCGTCTGAACCTACTATTCCAACCTAATTCCTTCGATATTCTTGCCTGGACTTTTATCTTATTTTCGCTGATAAAATATATCCAGACTGAGAAAAATTCTTGGTTCTATTGGTTGGGAGTTGGATTTGGTTTTGGCTTCCTGAATAAGTACAATGTTGCGTTTCTAGCCATAGGATTGCTTGCTGGAATTCTCTTGACCACCGAGAGAAAAATCCTCAAAAACCCACATCTCTACGGTGGTTTAGGATTGGCAGCTTTGATCGCATTGCCAAACTTCATCTGGCAATGGACGAACGATTTCCCTGTAATCTGGCATATGCGAATGCTAAGTCGTTTCCAATTGGTAAATGTAAACCGATTGGACTTCTTGACCGATCAGCCTTTATTCTTTATTGGATCAATCTTTATCTTAATCGCGGGATTGGTCTCATTCTTCACTTATTCTGATTTTAAAAAATATAGATTTTTGTTTTTCACTCTTGTTGCCACTTTGGCAATATTCACCTATTTCCGGGCTAAAGCCTATTATGCCATAGGCCTTTATCCAGCATTTTTTGCTTTTGGATCGATCTATATTTCTCATTTGTTAAACGATAGTTGGAAAAGCTATCTAAAGCCAGTCGCATTGTTCATTCCAATTGGAATATTTGCTGTGATGACACCTTTACTCTTCCCATTGAGCTCTCCAAAAAACTTAAAAGCTCTCTATGAAAAACATCCTGACCTTGGCCTAACTCGCTGGGAAGATGGAGAAAACCATTACATTCCACAGGATTTTGCAGACATGCTTGGATGGAAAGAGTTGGCAGAAAAAGTGGATTTGGCTTACGCCAAAGCACCTTCGGATGAATATACCATGATCATATGTGACAATTATGGACAAGCTGGAGCAATTAACTTTTATACCAAAACTGAAGGACTTCGAGCGATTACCATGAATGCCGATTATGTCAATTGGATTGATCTCAGCAAACCAATCAGAAATGTGATCCTTGTCAGAGAGGCTGATGATAATGTCAGTGAACGAGAGATTTCATTATTTGAAAAATCTGAAGCGATAGGAATGATCACCGATCCTAATGCCAGGGAATTTGGAACCATCGTTCATCTTTTGAAAGGAGCAAAAGCTGATATTAATGAGATTTTGGCAGGAGAAATCAAGGAAAAAAGAGCGGAATTGAAAGAATAATAACGGAGTCCAGAATTCTCCATTCGCGAAGTTTTGTCAACGTAATTATTAATTTTTACGTTGACTCTGTAATTTTAAATTCTTTTTTAACCCAAAAAACTATGAAACCAAGCAATTTCTCTTTTTCACTGTGCCTTCTACTTTCCATTTTTCTACTTTCATGCGGAGATGATGATTTTCCAAATCCAACGACCGATCCCGATCTTTCTTTAAACATTTATAAAGATCGCTTTATCGCTGAGGCCAGCTCCAGAGGTTATAATCTAGATCTATCCAATGTAGATATCTTCTATGTAGACGAAGAAATAATTGTAAATGGAGAGTCTTTCTGTGGTTACGGTTATCAGGAGCATCCAATTTCTGGAAAAAGAACCGTCTTGATTTCAAAAGTGAGTAAATGTGGATGGGATGCTCAATCGGATTTAAAGCGGGAAAGATTCTTTTTCCATGAGATAGGACATGCTTTTCTAAACTTGGATCATGATGATTCATTTCTATGCGAAGAAAAACCTACCTCTTTAATGCATTCTAAAGTCAATATTTACGACTATTATGAAAATGATATACAACTAAAGGAATATTATTTAGACGAGCTTTTTGATAGAATCGCTGCAGAGGAGAAGTGTATAAAAGACAAGCAGAATTGGGAAACTAATCCGGTATTTTTCGAACACCTAACTGACGATACTTATTGGTTCTTCTACAATGCCAATGGCAGTTTTTCAGGGACCAGATTGAATCAAAATTCTACTAATTCACTGGTTATTTCTTCTGTAGATGGCACCACATCTACAGAAACAGGTTATTGGTTCACTCAGATTTCCACTCCTATCATACCAAAAGGTGCAAAAGTAATGCTCCGAACCAAAGTTAATTCCACCGGACTTACAGGTCCAGGTGTCGCAATTGCGCTTCGTATTTATGAAACCCAACTCTTAGCTGACGGGGCTCAATTGATCCAGTCTGGTGTTTTTTCTACAGAAAGTAATCCAATTTCTGGGGAACTAATGCAACAGACCCTTGAGGTATCCCTTCCCAGCTTCTCTAGAAAAAGCATCTTATTTATCCCATTTGCAGTAATTCTACCTGGTACGAAAGGAGAAGTGCGTTTTGATGATTTTGAAATAATTGTTGAAGAGTAGGAAATACTCTTTTAAAAGTCAGTCGGATACTGGTTTGCTTTAAAAAATGAATAAAAAAATCCGTGGGATCTGAATCTCACGGATTTTCAATTTTCTTAATTTAGTGAAATACTTAGTCTTTTAAAGTCACAGTTCTGGTTACTTCATTGAAACCACCTGGTACCAAGTTTCCATCAGCATCCAATAACTCCAATTTGATAGTAGCTTCCCCTTTTGGAAGTCCTTTGATAATATAGGGAGCCCATTCTGTGATCATAAATTCTTGACCATTGATAGTCGCTCTTACTTTGTTTCCACTTTCAGAAAGAGTAGTATTCAACAAGAAGAAATCAAGCATTAAATTTTCGGTATCCGCTCCTACATACTCTCCTTTTGGACGGCTATAAATCATAGTTGGCTGATCCAAATCCACTCCCATATCATCGCCAGCTTCACCGACCACAATTTTCTTTGCGACATAGGAATTAGCATTTTTCACCGACTCATGGTAAGATCTACTCAAAAAGGCTACTATGTAGTGGGTTCCTTGAGAAAGTTCTTTATTGAAAGCAGGCTCATAATGCGCCGAATAGGGTCCATTATCCACAATAAAGTGAATGTGTTGACCATCGCCTGAATTCGCAAGCATTGCGGCTACACCATTTTTTTCAGTTTGAGCGCCCAATTCATAATCTCCAACTTCAAATGTAAATCCTAGTTCCCCAGCACTGGCGATGTTCATATCACTTGGCTGAGCCAATTCAAGGGAAGAGCTTGCATAAGCCGGGGATCCGGTAAATTTTTCAATGGAAATTGAAGCCATAGCATCTGTTTCCATATCAGTAACAATTACCTCATCATTTTCTGTTTTTTTCGGTTGGCAGCTTACCGCTATCAAAAATGCCACAGCAGCCGTACCTAATATTTTAACTTTCATAATTTTCGTTTTTTGAAATATGTTCTTACTAATTCTTTAAAATTTGCGCAAATGCTATTCCAGTACTTAGGGGAAAAAATCCAAGCCATCCAAAAAGCGACTTCCATTTGATTTCAAACCAACTTTCTTTGATTTGCATTCATTCTGAAGCGAAAATACTCAAGTTGATTTCCAAAATTGAACTTTTGAACCATTTTTTACTCCAATAATTATTTTTTTTGTCTAGCCACAAAGCATCAAAATTTAATAAAAAGTCTTCCCTTAGCCTTTTAGCTAGCGTTCTTTTTCCCAAAATTGGGGAACAAATTTCCACTTGATATCTCTCCTTTTATAATAAAAAGTATTCGAAATACTTATATGAAACCAAAAGGTTGCTTATATTTATAACCAATCAGTTTCAAAATTTATGAGAAGAGATGTTTTTCAAGCGATTGCGGATCCCACCCGTAGAGCGATAGTTGCTTTGATCGCATTACAGGCGATGACTCCAAATACCTTAGCAGAAAAATTTGATACGAGTCGGCAGGCAGTTTCCAAACATTTAAAAATTCTTACCGAGTGTGAGCTTATCAAACAAGACCAGAAGGGAAGGGAAATTTATTACAGCCTGGAAATCGAAAAAATGAAAGAAGTCGATAGATGGCTAAATCAGTTTAGAGCCATTTGGGAAGCTCGATTTGATAATCTGGATACTTACCTTTCAACAATTCAAAAAGAGAGAGAATAATAAAAACATAAACTATAAATCAATTCACTATGAAACCACAGCTGAAGTTTGAGTTTACAATTAACAAATCTGACAAGACTGTACATGTCATTAAGGAGTTTGCTGCTGATCTGGAGACAGTCTGGGAAGCTTGGACAAATCCAGAAATCCTTGATCAATGGTGGGCACCAAAACCTTATAAAACGGTAACAAAATCCATGGATTTTCGAGAAGGAGGCACTTGGCTTTATTCAATGGTCAGTCCTGAAGGAGAAACCCATTGGTGCAAGAACGATTATATTAAAATCGATCCGAAAAACAGCTATTCAGGACTGGATGCATTCTGCGATGAAAATGGCAAAGAAAACGCTACCATGCCCAGAACTCTTTGGACTAACACATTTACCGAAAATCCAAAAACTACTACGGTATACATTTTAGCAACATATGATAAACTTTCAGATTTGGAAATGGTCATTAAAATGGGCTTTAAGGAAGGATTCACAATGGCTTTAGACAACTTGGATGAGATTTTGGAAAAGCTATGATCAAAATCTAAATTGAAATAGCTTAGGTTAATTTATTATTTACAACCATCCATTGTCTTATCAATTAATATAAACCCTTCAAGTCATGGACCAAGAGAAAAATAAGCAAAATGCCATTGAATTTTACAGAACTGCCTATCTGGGCAATCCCGAAAAAGCAGTAAAACTTTATGTTGGGGAGGAATACATCCAGCATAATCCAGATGTGGATGATGGCAAAAATGGATTTATCGATTATTTCAACAGGATGCAAAAAGAGTATCCTGAAAAGAGTATTGAATTTGTAAGAGGTATTGCCGAAGGAGACTTGGTTGCTTTGCACACCCATCAAACTTGGCCCGGTAATGATCAATATGTGACCATGGATTTTTTCAGGTTTGATCAAAATGGAAAAATTTGTGAACATTGGGATGCCGTTCAGCAGATCCCAAAAAATTCAGCAAATCCTAATACTATGTATTGAATTCTTTTCTACTTTGAGGAAAAAAGAATTCCCATTTTTCAGAAATAAATGAAAATCAAAAGCATCTTCACAATCATTCCCCTCTTCTTTTTCTTGGCTTCTTGTAGCCCAAAAATAGATGAGAGAACAGATAAGCAAAAAGAAAACTTTCATTTATACTTATTAATGGGCCAATCGAACATGGCTGGAAGAGGTCTTGTCCAGGCTATCGACACACTCACTCATCCGCGAGTGTTGATGCTGGATTCTACTTTGAACTGGGTTTTGGCAAAGGATCCGATGCATTTCGATAAACCTGTGGCAGGAGTGGGTTTAGGATTGACTTTCGGTAAGATTATCGCCAACGGAAATACCGGAATTAAAATTGGTCTGATTCCAGCTGCAGTCGGTGGCAGCTCCATCAATGCGTGGTTTCAGGATTCCCTTCACACTCAAACCAATACTTATCCCTACAATGACATGGTAACTCGTGCAAAAAAAGCGCTGAGTGAAGGAACACTGAAAGGAATCCTTTGGCATCAAGGGGAATCTGACACAAAAACTGAAGAGGAAATTGCCAATTATTCCACGAAGTTTTATGCCATGGTAGATTCTCTGAAAAAGGACTTGGCTATTGGTTCAGTTCCAATCGTGATGGGAGAAATTGGCCATTTTTTCTACGGAAAAGCCCCTTTGGCTGAAAACCTAAACAGCATCCTTCTACAAATCGCTTCAGAGAATCCCTGCATCGGATTGGTTAGTTCTGAAGGTCTTACCCACAAAGGTGACAGCACGCATTTTGATTCAAATTCTTACCATGTTTTGGGGGTACGGTATGCTGATAAAATGATAGAACTTCAATCAAACTGCACGAATTCAACTAATTAGAATTAGGCAGAAAATCGAAAATCATTTTTTAAAAGAACTATTTTTCATAAATTCACTAAGCTTTTAATTGTTAAAATATGAAACATACTTTGGTTTATCTTCTGTTTTTGGCATTCCCTCTTCTGTCTTATGCTCAAGATTTCAAGGAAATTAAAGATCAAAAACATGCCTGCGCGTATCTAAATTCTGAAACAAGAAATGCAGTTCAATTGGCTGTTTTCCACATTGTCGAAACAATGCCCGAACCTATCCTTTCTTATAATTCAATAGAGAATCTTCTTAATCAAAAAGTAAAATTATCTGATTCAAAGATCGAAAAAATCACTTTTCAAACACTGATTAATTGTGAGGGAAAAGCTGGAGATTATCAATTTTTAGCCTGCGGTCGTGAGGATCCCTCTGTTTGTAGCCAAGTACTGGAAGTTTTTCAAAATGATGTCAATTGGCAGCCAGGTCAACAAAGAAACAGAGCCGTAGATGTGCTGATCAGAATAGAGGTACGTCTTGAAAATGGCCAATTTAAAGTCAAAAGACTATAGAAAAAAAACTCCCGATTCTTTCCAGAATCGGGAGTTTTTCATAATTCAAAAATTTAATTTCTAATTTTTCTTCGTTTGTGCATTCTCCCTCTGAAGCTCCATCATATCCACTGGAGGAGGGGTGTTATCACCCAACAAGTGCTGAACAAAGTAATCTCCCATTCTCCAGAAGAAATACTCCACCATATCTCCATAACCATGTCTCTGACCCGGTAGCATCACAAAATCAAACCGCTTGCCTGCTTTAATCAGAGCATTGGCCATGCGTATCGAGTTAGCTGGGTGGACATTATTATCCACATCTCCATGTGAAAGCATTAAATGACCTTTCAGATTCTTCGCTAAATCAGGATTTTTTTCAATCTGATAAACAAAAGTCGTGTCTCCTTTTGGTGAAATCTGCTCCTTCACCCCATGATGTTTTTCTGACCACCAGCGATTGTAAATATTGTTTTCATGGTTTCCCGCGGAAGAAACAGCGACTTTGAAAATATCCGGATAAACCAACATAGCAGCAGTGGACATAAATCCACCTCCCGAATGTCCATGGATACCAACTTTTGATTTATCGATAAAATCATGACGATCTGCCAATTGCTCAATCGCAACTTTCTTGTCCGCCAATCCATAATCTCTCAAATCTCCATACCCATAATTGTGATACCACTTGGACCGACCTGGATGTCCTCCTCTATTTCCTAGCGTAATCACTACAAAACCAAACTGCGCCAATCTATCTGTACGATCAAGTCTCGCTGAAAATGATTTATCAACAGCTTCTGTTTGCGGCCCTGGATAAACATATTCTATGATTGGATACTTTCGGGTTGAATCAAAATCAAATGGCTTGTACATCACACCATACAGATCCGTGATCCCATCATCCGCTTTGAAAGTAAATGGCTCAGGGAATTGATAGCCTGCTGCAAAAAGCTGTGACAAATCTGTGGTCTCCAAATCCATCACTTTGGCACCATTTCTATCTTTCAATTCGGAAATAGGAGTTGTATTTACCCTTGAATAAGTGTTGACAAAATAAGTCCCGGCATCATTCATATCCGACGAGTTATTGAAATTACCCTTATTTAAGAGTGTGATTGCTCCTCCATCCAAACTCACAGAATACAAATGTTCATAATAGGGATCTTCTTCTTTTTCGCGACCATTGGCCACAAAGAATAAGCGTCTTCCTTTATCATCAACTCGCTCCACGCGATCAGTATGGAATGCTCCAGAAGTCAATTGTCTCTTCAACGTTCCATCTTTTCCATATAGGTAGAAATGTCCCCAGCCATCACGCTCTGACCAAAAAACCAACTCATTTCCTCCATTCACCAACTCCGGTCTACTTAAATCGATATAAGAATTACTTCTCTCTTCAATCACTACTTCTTTGGCACCAGAGCTTAAATTCCATCTAGCTATATCTACCTTTTTAAGATCTCTAGAAGTAATTCCAAAATAAAACTCATCTTCATCACCCAACCAAGTTGCAGCTCTAAAATCATCATCTCTTGCATTTGCAGGCGCTGGTGTCGACCAAAGTGAAACCGTCTGATCCTTAAAAGTAGCAATTGGCAAATTCTTCATTTCTTCGGTTTCGAAGGAATAATGATGGAGAAACGTGATCGGCTGTTCCTTCTCCCCTGGCATTGAATACTTATAGGTCTCCAATGTTGGGCGTGGATCTCGGGTATTATGAAGAACCCAAAGATCTTTCACTTTCCTATCATCAGATCTTGTGAAAATAAAT
>CBFHWO010000021.1:0-68438 GCA_965659625.1 uncultured Algoriphagus sp.
TATTTTTAATGCCTTTACTCGCTCCCGATTGTGCCAGTTCTTCAACCATAATTTTTGAAACCGCCATATGTTCTAAAAGTAAATCTTGAAGCTCCTTATGGTTCGATATTATAATTTTTTCAGCAACATTTGGCGTTAAGTCTTTGAGCAATTCTAGTCTTATATGCTCATTTGGTTCATCAACCACACCTGGATTTAATAAAATACGTTTGTCTTCGTATGGTTTTAAATAGAAGAGCAAATGGTTTATTTTATCAACTAATTCCAAACGCTTTTTAGTTGAAAATTCAAGTTCTGGAGCCTCCCCAATACCTTCGTATTCCATAATATTGGTCTTGGAATTAAACCTTGGAAGCAAACAAATAACTTGTAATTGATAGGCACCATTAATATCTCCTTCTGGAAGCCAGGATACGTCTATGGCTTTTAATCGTAATGGCGAATTTAACAACAGTAAAGAACTACCTGAAAACTCGTGAATGTTATCTTTGGCAGGATCTGTTTCTGATAACAAATTCCACTCTACAGACCATCCTGAGGGTATTTTTAAGGGTTGAAGGTCTGATCTGCTCACGAAATTGTTTTTTACGATTTAAAGTACTAATTTTCTAGAAAGGTGTCTTGTTTGTAATGCGGATATGGAAGGTCTTTTGGAGTTTCATAAGTAAACTCCGATTTCTCAATACCGGTGAGCCAATCGATCCAACCCCATTTTCCATTTTTTTGAACTGCAAGTTTCGGCACCCCATCTGCATCATACATTTTATAGTTATCATAGCTGCACGGAACTGTTTCTTCAGCTTTATCGTCATAACTCCAATATGATAGATAGATACCCACTTTGTCGTTGTTATAGACAGTTGTATACTTACTATTAAAAGGAAAAAAATTAATGCTGTCGTAATTTGGAGGAATAAGGGTTGTAATTTCTTGGGAACCCAGCGATTGATACATACCCCATTTTTTAGTATGCTTATCTCTAGCTTTAAAAACGCCATCGCCATTGGCTTCGTCAAAAATTAGCATGTCGGCATTTAATTTTTTCTTTGATTCTTTAAAGATATCTACTGCCCAAGATTCTATCCATACTAATGGAACATCTTCTGGATTTTCAAATGATGGATCTACTAGATAGAAGTCTTCAAACCAATCTACCAATCCCCAAAGATTGTCTTCTTTTAAAAGTGTATAATAGCGTCCATCAATTTCCTTAACTAAAATAGCATCGTATTTACAGTTTGCCTTATTTGCAGCATCAGCTACCTCATAAGGATTCAAAAGAATGCCGTATTTTTTTTTATTCTTTACAATGCTAAATGGTTCCATGTTTTTAAACCAACTTATGGAATCAAATTTAGGGGCCACCACCTCATCATATTCTATATTGATTTCTCCTGAATAATTATAAGCGTCAATATGATAAACGCCCCATTTTTTGGTGGATCTCATTTTTACTTTTGCATAACCCTTTGCACCGGAAATCCACTCAACTTCTTTTCCTTTGATGTGTTTCAGGATCTGTTTATCTGACACGTTTCGTTGTGCTATTGAAACCGATGAACACACCAAAAAAAGAATAGTAAAAGCACTTTTATGAATAGTACTTATCATGCGTATTAATTTATGGGTTACAGCTTTTGCTTATCTAGTCATATATGGATGTTCCACAAGATATTCAAACCTTTCCAGCATCTCTTTTCGCAGCTCATCATCATAAACAGTGATCTTAAAATCGCCTGTTTTCGTGTAATGCTTGGTCCATTCTTCTCCTTGCGGTTTTACTTTCATCAAATACCCTTTACTGTTCATATTAAAACCAATTACATCGCCTTCCTCATACACGGAGTTCACATTTTTAAGTAATAGATCTATTCCAAAAGAAATATCGTACACATACTTACCTTCAAAATATACCTTGTCCTGCATGTACTCTGTCCGTATCAAAAGACTTCCTGAATCATCGGTATGATTAAAAATAAAGAGATAGTCAATAGTGGTATTATTATCACCAAAGTTTGAATATTTATTTTCAATATCTTTAATATATTCTTGTTGTACCTCTTTAATAAGTTCCGGATCTTTTTCCTTTATATTGAAAGCAGCATTTATTTCTTCTTTGGAGAGGGTTCCTGGACCGAAAGAGAGATCGTCCCAATCATTATCTTCTATCGTTTTAGTTGAAATAACTTTACCTTCCTTATAGGTTTCTGTTTTGGTTAAATTTCCATTTTTATCATAATATTTCCAATCTCCTAGTTTAATCTCTTTAGATATATCAATTTTACCTTCTGATTCTTTTTTTTCAGCTTTAGTGTATTTTACCATTTGTCCAATGCCATTTGTTATGTCTCCTTCAAACATTGTGATATTACTATTTGCATAAAAGTGTTCTACCCTATATACATTGTCATCCTTATAATACTCATATCTTTTTTGATCATTTTCAAAAAAACTTCTCCATATTCCCTCTTTCTTGCCATTAGTATATTGACCTGTTTTTTTATAGCTTAAATTTTCATAATATTCTTTATATGATCCATGCAAAACACCATTTAAATAAGTTTCAGTTGAGCTAACTAGTTCGCCGTTTTCCAAATAGTATTTCCATTCACCTTGTTGTTTACCATTTTCAAGCATTCCTTCTCCATTTTTATTCCCGTTTTCATAATAAACTGTAGTCTTACCATTTATTTTACCATCTTTATCTTTAAACGATTTTAACAGCACTTTGCCACTGTCATAATATTCTATATATTCTTCTGGTTTGTTATTTTCTTCTGCTGATTTTACTATAGTTGTATACTGCGCGAATGCCAGATTATAGCACATTAATAAGGTTATGATTAAAAGAATTTTTTTCATGCTTTTGGTTTAGGTAGTTGCTTTTTTAATGGTTTAGTTAGTTTAGTTTCCTGAAAATGGATTGGAGGGATCCTGTTCATCAAAATCAACCTCCTCTACTAGTTTCCCATTTTCATCGTAGCCTTTCCAGATTCCAACCTTTCTACCCGTTCCAGATTCATAGTTTCCGGTCAATATTAAGTTTCCATTTTCATTAAAATGCTCCCAAAGTCCTGTTTTATATCCTTTCCCATCTTTTTGACCTTTTCCCACAAGAGAGCCATCCTTTCTGTACTCTTCACACTGGCCGTATTCATTACCCTCAGACCTATCATAGCTGGTTATACTTCTTATAATTCGATCTAACTCGATACGTACTGTAATGGGGTAGAAAAATACTTGAAAATGACCCTCATAAAAATTACCTGATAAAAATTCACCACTTTGGTACATATTATTGATCGTATAATAGCCCGGTTTTAAGCGGAAATATTCAAAGTCTTCACCTTTGTAAAACGTTTCTTGAAAGGTATGTTCCATATACTCCTCCAAGGTTATTTCGCTGCCATCTTTTTTCTTTAGGAAGTCAATTCCTTTTTCCTTGCTGTCTGTGGATTGGGTAACTGTGAACATTACATCTTTTCCCAGTACTGTTGGTTCACTTTTTTCTTGACTGAATAGCGGTTGTGACAAGAACATGATGAAAAGGTAAATTAATGAGATTTTTAATGATTTTTTCATAATAAATTGGTTAGTTAGAATTGCTAAGATAAAAATTCTTAAAAAAACAAAACCTGAAGTCGAAATTATTGAACCTCAATTATGGCAGATTTTTGAAGTGAACTTGGTTTTATGCTATCGGTTTAATTGGGAAATTGACAGGACTTTTGGGGTGGTTAAAGTGAATCTTGAGAAGGGAAGCGTAAATAACTGATAAGCTGATATAAAATAGCTATAACATAAAAACGAAGTAGAAAATTGTATTTTTTCTATAAAACAGATATTTTTTTTCATTTTTTATAATTCCTCAGCAATCAAAGTGCCTAAAATCTTTAGTTTATCTACAACTGATTTATAGAGAATAGGCAATTTTCAGATTCTTAAAATTGTTTATATTAAGTTGAATATCGTCCAATTACTTTATCGTTTCTGTTTATAACAACTAAAATATTTAGCCTTTATTTAGGGCTGGTCAAAATGTTTGCCAACACCTCGCTAAATCCCAGTCTTACCTGCCTAAAGCGTTTATATTCGCATTATCCTCAGGGGGGGCGGGCGTTGTGGAAACCAAATTAAGGATTTCGTCGATCCCATCAAGTGGACTCTTTATATTTTTATTTGAAATAGACAAAACATGGGTATGGATCTCTGTAGTCTTACTGCTTTCATGACCCAATAAGGCCTGAAAGTATCTTAAATTCGTCCCTTTCTGAAGTAAATGAGTGGCAAAACTGTGTCGAAGTGTATGAACAGTTGCCCAAGGATTATTGGAATTGCTTTTTTTAACAGCTCTTCGAAAAACAGCCTGGATGCTGGTCGCAGAATATTGTCCCCCTTCCAGGCTTTCAAAAAGCCCGTAGCTTGGTTTGTAAGTTTTGTAATAATTTCTAAGCAATACCAGCAATACTTGGGATAGTACTGATTTACGGTCTCTTTTTTCCCCATGCCCCTTTGATGAAAATATAACCTTCATCAGAATAGATATCCCTGACTCGAAGCTTGATGGCTTCACTGATTCTCAATCCTGAACTATAAATCAACATCAGGACAGTCCTGAGTTTGAGATTATCGACACTTCTCAGAATTCCTTTAATTTCTTCTTCGCTGAGAATATTAGGTAGATTCATACTTTTTTTAGGCCTTTGTATTTTATAGATCGTCCTCTCTCTTCCCAATACATGTTCGTCGTAAGCCTTGATAGCATTAATCAAGGTGTTTTGGGCGCTTTCTGAAATTTTATATTTAGTGATCTGATTACACAAAGGATTCGATTTCTTCTTTAGTCAATTGCCCAAAGTTTCTTATTTCAAAAAATGAGAGGAAAGGTCGCAAGGAAGAACAATAACTTTTCACGGTGGACTGGCAGAAGGCTTTTAAAATTAACTTCTGTTCCAAAGCAATCAATACTGCCTCTTGGCCTTCATTTAGAGATTTGGAAGGGATCTTTTGTTGTTTTCGAGAATCCTGAATCGAAACTAAGCCCTTGAACATTGCCAAAAGAAGTTTCTAGTTCGGTATGAACCAGACTCCAAAGTTTCTGTTCGGGATGATAAAAGCTGGTATTTAGTTTCTTGAATTTCTCTCTTTGATCTTTCAGAGAGAATGGGATGTACACCTTGTTCTTTCTAGCCTTGGGTAAGGGTCTCTAAATTACAATTTGTTGATTCGTTTCCATAACTTTTTGGAAACTAGCCGGTAAATAAACGTTTGTGGTCGGATATAGTAATTTATCATTTTGGTTGAATCACCAAAACTGTCAAGGAAGGCGTATCCAGCATCCTTTCCAATTCTGAATCCATTAATCTATTGATTTCAAATTTGATCTTATGAAAATTCTCCATCACCTCCCCTGTTTCTAATTTCCTGACATTAGGTATCTCCCTGTACCTAGCCTCTTCTCTGGCTATTTTTTGATGGTCATTGATGATTTCACAGTGAAAAGCTTTCAGCGCTATTTTCTCTTGTGGATCATCTGCCACGACTCCTACAAATTCTCCGGAGGAGAGTTGGGAAATAGTAGCTGGAGGAACTGCCATTTCCAGTTGTTTAGAATGGCTAAAAGAAGTATCTCCTGAATTGATGGACATGGATTGCCTCTGTTGCATAATTTTTCCGATTCGATCTGAAAGCTGTCTGGCTGTATCTCCCAAAACCTGGCCTGATACAATATTCCCAACAGTATTCATAATGACCTCGGCTTGCTCCCTGCTATAATCCTTTTTCAGCTGGCTATAATCCTGTACTCCCAGCGTTGTTGCAACTTTATTGGACCTGGCCGTCGCTATCAGGCTATCAATTCCATTAAAGTAAATGGTAGGAAACTCATCAAAAATCAGACTTGATTTTAGTTGGTTTTTCCGGTTTACAAGTTTGGTGATTCTAGAAATATACAAAGAGAGAACCGCCCCGTATATCTGCTGTTTCTGTGGGTTATTTCCTATACAGATTACTTTAGGGTCTTTTGGATTATTCAGATCTAAGGTGAATTCTGACTTGGAAAGCACATAATACAATTGGGGAGAAGCCAGTCTGGCCATGGTGATTTTGGCACTTGCAATTTGTCCTTCCAACTGTTCTGCTGCCCCATTTAAATAAGCTGAAATAAATGGATTGATCAGCACTTCAATTTCCGACTCCAGCCGCAGCACAGAAAACAACTTGTCGTAATCCATCTGCATCATTTCTATCACATGGGGTAAAGTACAATATTTTCCCCTCTGGTATTTTTTTAGAAACCAAATAACCGCTGTAACAAAATTGATGGGAGATTCAACAAAGAAATCCCCCTGTTTGCGAATCCACTCCCTGTTCAATCCAAGCATAATGGTACGGCTGGATTCGGAAGCGTCAGTTAAATCAAACATGGTTACAGGCTCCAATGGATTGCACCGGTGACTTCGCTCCAACTCATCAAAATTAATGGTGTAAAAGGCAGGCTTAACCAAGTAATTTCCCTCATGTTTACAAAGTGAATTATAAGCTATCCGGGATAAGTCATCGTATTTAAAATCATAGATAAACATGGTAAATCCTTTCCTGATATGTTGGGTTATAATATGCCGAATGACAAAGTAGCTTTTACCTGAACCTGGAGTACCTGTCACCAAGATTGCCCGAAAAGGGTTGATGATATTCAACCAACCCGATCTCAGCTTGTTCCCCAATCTATACTGCGTTGGAAGGTTTACTGAATATTGGTTTTCCAGAAGGCGTTCCTCTTGAGGGAAAGTTTCATTTAAACTATTAAAAACACCTTGGTCCCATTTGCCCCATAAATACCGGGAGAACCTTGCTCCTGCCAAAAGGATTAAAATCCATCCAATAAAGACCAACCCTGAATACCCCTGAACGAACCAACCAAAAGGAAAAACATTCATAGAAATGATCTCCGCAAAAAAATAAAGGGCAAACCCAAAAACTGCTATTACAATCTGCCATTCCATTTTCAAGTGAACTGATTTTTTTCCTTTTGCTCCTAGTAAGGAAATCAATAAAAGAGTAAGTGATAATAAAAGCGACTGGATTTTATTGGAAAAGATTCCAATCCTTATTACCAGTTCCAGAAATTGATCTATCCATTCATGGGAAAGCCCCTGATCTACGAAAAATTGGTATCCAAATAAATAGCCATGAAGCATCAATATCAGTAATGACCCGAGCCGGGTAAAGTCCAAGATTTTCCGCAGCCCCTCCTGATTTTCTCCCGTACCTAAACTCATTGCGTCTCCTTGCCTCGGTTATCCTTCTTTTTTTTACGTTTCTTCTTTGGAAAAACCGGATCTTGGTACGGACTGTCAGAGATATCGCCCAATACTAAACCTCGCCCCGTAAACAGAAACTCATTTTGCGATAGCTCTTGATTTCCTAACCAAACAAGAGGCTTATCTCCAACTTCCAAATCCTTTGAGGCTGCATAATTAGCATTGGAATCTTTGGTTCCTGAAATCAAACCAAATTGTTTAGCCAGTGCATTAGCAGAGAGCTCTTTCCCCAATTCGGATCCTTTGAACACACATCCTGAGCAGTGATCAATAAAGGTCACTCCATAAAGGCGACCAGATTCGTTGATCAAGAGTCGAGCACCTATGCTACCCCTTTGCAATAAATTTTTGAACAATCCTATATCAGGTTTACTTTCATTCTGGAATTCAAGTTTGATTTTTTCAATCCTAAAAAAAACATCCTTTTTATGCTCACTCTTTTTATGAATAGCACGGGAAAATCTCTTTTCCAACTTATTCAGAGTGGGTCTTGAATAAAATGAGCTTGCCTTGATCGGTACCCCAATTCTTTGGTTATTGCTATCCAGAAAATTAAAAACCAAGCCCCTTTTTTTATACAGCAATGAATCCTTCTCACCGCGATGTGCAACAACCTGAAACAAAGACAACACCGCATTGAATTCAGACAAAGAAGCAAAATGGTAATTTGTCAGCACGTGGTTAAGGACAGCATTCAAACCTGCTTTTGTCGGTTGTTTCCCATACCCCACAGTCATCATTTCTTTCAGATCGGGACCCATGAAATCCTGAAGCTCTGCTTGCACTAAACCAAAACTTATTTCCAGTTCTTTCCTTGCCAATTCAGACTTATTCTTACCCAGATTATGGGTTTCTATCCTTTTGCCTCTTCGATCTATATTAGTAGTCACAAGGTGTAGGTGCGGATGACCTGCATCTCTGTGACTATAGACTAAATATGGTTGCTCACCGAAGCCAATTTTTATTAGATACCGATCGGCTATATCTGCCATCCTTTCCTCGGAAAGTTGATCCTTCGGGGAAAAATTCAAAGAGATATGCACTGCATTGGTTTTGGTTCGGGTATTCTGGGAAGTAATGGATTTAAATTGCTTTAGCAGTTGTGTTGCCTTTAAATTCTCAGCGCCCGGAAGCATTCCGGAAGCCTTTAACAGAGTAGCTTTGCCTTCCTCTTTCTTCTTCTCATTGTATCGAAGGACTCCCATGATGCTTTTGCCTGTATTTATTCGGACAACCATCGATGTTGAAGTTCTGCCAGTAAGGGTTTCAAAGCTTCGATTTCATGCATCACTGCCAATTGAAGTTCAATCATTTTCTTTCCCAATAAAAACTTCTGAATCGAGTGTTTCGATTGATGAAACTCTTTGGTCACCTGATTAATATTGACACCGATCTTATGCGTTTCACGATACATCAAGGCTAATTGATGCATCACTTGATCGAGCGCCACATTCTCATAGCGAAGCTTGACAGTCTTGTTTTCAAGGATATCACGAAGGACTTTACTTAAAGTCAGCCCGTTGGACTTTGACACCAAAGTCATGAAGTAGTCATACCTACCCTGAGTTATCCGGCATTGAACCTGTACCATTCTTTCGTTCTTTACCTTTTGCATACTTACTAGTTTAACAAATGAAAATCAGCGACTCCGGAGCAGATCCCTCTGGATTGTGTATACAATCCTACATCTTGCTGACTGCACCACCGCGCAGTCCCATCCCTTGCAGGGTTTAGAAACAGACCATTTAAATCTTCTCCCTTCCATCGGATAAAATTTAATGATCCAGATTCCATAACCATTCTGAAGCAGCTGCTTTCCAATCTCTTAAAACAATTCCGTTTTCATTCCGCCAGCCCATTGCCTGGTAATAGAAATAAAACACCTCCCCTTCTTCTCTGGGAAAATCCTGTGAAGCAAAAAAACTGTTGACTTCTTCAAGCCTAGGTCCCATAGGCCCTGAATTCCGATGTTCTGATTGATCCTGTATCATAGTCTTGAAATTTTGATTTAAACCAAACTTCAAAACTTTAGATCAGTGATTTTCAGTAGGTAAAAAAGAGGTGGGGAAAGAAATGACAAACAGAATTTTCAAAGAGTTTCTTATCCGAATTTCTGATTAAGTTATTAAAAAATTCCAACGAGATATGTAAAAGTCACCTGATCATCTCCCTCAAGGTATACTTATTTTAATTTAAAATGTGAATCAAATTTCTCTACTCCCAAAGTAGACCTTTAACTTATCCCCCCTTCTTTTTAGGAATTACAAAATCGATGTTTTTGGCCCCATTTCACAAACGCTGTTTTGACTTTGGCTTTTTTAAAATGAAAATGCCCTCAGCGTTATTCTGGCTCTATAAACCATTCAGAAATTACATATTTTCAAAAAAGTTTTGGGATTCTGGAGTACGATTAATATAAATAGAACCAATATCGAAGGATGCGAATTTAAAAATCAGATTTTTTTCCCCCAACTCGGGAGAGCCAATGGATTGATGTAAACCCAAATTCTATACCTTTTCCTTAAAATTTAAAGAAAATATGGAAATAGAATTGGCAACATTATCAGACCTACAAAAAGTAAAACGGGAAATACTTACCGAAATGCGATCATTGCTCTTGCAACAGACAGAAAAACAGGAGAAGAAGTGGCTAAAATCAAAGGATATTCAAAAATTACTGGGAATCTCTGCAGGCACCTTACAAACACTAAGAAATAGAAGTCTAATCCCATATTCACGCCTAGGAGGTGTAATCTATTATGACAGGGAAGAAGTCAAAAAAGCATTGAAAAATCATGGTGCAATCTCCAAATTAAGTTCAAAAACGTAAATATGAATAACGCGCAAAACCAAAAATTGAAATTCCTTTTCCACTAGAAAAAAAGATTAAAAATTCAATGAAAAAAATTTAAATTTTAGAATGTGATTTCTTAATTTTAAGATGAGATTCATTTCCATTTTAAAAAAAAGCGTAATTCTTAGCGTCTTTGGTTCAGGACAGAAAATATATACTGATTATCAGATAGTTACGGGCAAAGTTCGAATCCCCCACTCTCTGCTTCTAAGCCCTAACTACCTTGTATAAGTGTAGTTAGGGTTTTTTATTTTCTGATTACAGCAAATTCAAGAGGTTTACAAATCTATTTCCTCAGACTTTTAGCTTTAAATTTTTCATCAAACCAGATAAACTCTCATTTAATAAATTCGCCTGTTTAGAATCTATTTTTGAAAGTATTGAACCAATAATTTGCAGATTCTCGATTTCCGCGACTTTATGTCCTTTATTTCCAGCTATTTTCCAAATCCTTAAATAGAGCTTCTCGATTTCAGAAATCTCAACTTTTGACATCCCAATCAAGTATTGAGTCAATTTTAAGGTCACTTCATTTGTCATTGCCCAAAAATCCCTAACTCCGCTCAAGTCTTTTTCATATTTTTCTATTAGTTCATCAACGGCCTTTCTTGCCTTTAAAGGTAAGCTCCCGATGCTAGTCTTCCCTTCACTCAACAATTTCAACTTCAATAAAATAAGCCAGTTTGTCAAAGGATAAGGGTTTTGCAACGAACTAATCATGGAAGCCTTTTCATAGTGAGCCACCGCTTCAGAAAGTTCCTTTTTGTAGTCTTTTGTAGCCATTTGAGAAAGAACATACATTTTCCTTTTGTAGGCACTCCCCAATAAACTCAACCTTTCAGTACTCTCTCCTAATTGGATCAATACTTTCAGGTCAGAAATTGCATGGTCTAATAACTTTATCGTGTCAGATCCTTTTACATTTTCCTCTAGGAAATTTTTGACGGCAAATTTTGATCTTACATTACAATACTGCTCAATTGATTTAACTGAAAAATTTGATTTACCTGAACCAATTAATTTTTGGAAGCAATTTAAAGATCTTGAATACTCATTTAATCCATTGAAAATAGAGGCTGATAATTCCAAAATTCGATCATTCTCGATACCCATTTTTTCAACAGAAGCCTCCAATTGGACCATATGTTTTAAAACATATTCAGGGTCATACTCATTGGCTTCCATTTGTTGACTTAAATTCCGAAGTTCAATCTCTACTTCTTCCACCACCAAAATCCCTGAATCATTGGAATCCCCTTTTTTGTTTTCTATTAATTTGTAAAAAGGATCCCCATAGCATTGGAATGCTCCCCAGGTATTAGTCCTAGTATGATAATCATCATAAATCTTCTTGCGAGATCGCTTCACCGCTTCACCAAATCCTTCTCCAGCAAACATATGCTTATAAAATTGTCTGGCGAATTCAAGAGCTGCTGAATCATCTACTGCCCATCCAGCCACTATTACTGCCCTGGCGCCGTTGTTTATCAGCTGGGTTCCTATATTGGCAGCAAACTTATTTTTCTGTTGACTTGCCAGTTCAGAATCTTTATCCATTTGACCCAAGTAACAACAATTTACAAAAATCATCTCTGCAGTTTCACTCATTCCTGCTATCTGCCCTGGAGTCAAAAACGAATCATTTCCTATCACCATTCCAGTTGATTTTTTTGGTCCATAATTGAAAACTCCATGACCAGCGAGATGAATGATTTTGTGATTTCTTGAGAAGAGTTTTAAGAAAATTTCAGAGGCATTGCTATTAATCAAACTTTGGGTAATGAAGCCTTCTTCTTTTAAAAGTCCAGAAATCATTTCAGCTTCTTTTTTTGCTCCGGCAAGTTGAGACATGAACTTATCAAGTTGCGGATCTCCTACAACTAAGGCCGTTTTCTCTTTTACCCTTGAAATCTTTTCCCTAAAATTACCAGTCGCCAATTGACGGATCATTCCTGAGTGAATACATAATGGCAACGAATCCACATCCTCCTGAATCATTTCCCAAGGATATTCTGCTGAAGCAATATCCAACACCCAAGAAATATTATTCTGACGCTTTAATTCCTCTTTAAAGCTTAATGGAACTAGTAGCTCAAACATGGTTTTAGCGATCTCAGGAGAGTATTGATTTTTCATGGTCATATCCTTTAGTAGGATTGCCAATGTCTTATTATTTGACTCTACCTCTTCCACTTTTTCACTCGCTCCACTCGTGGCTACTGACATTCTGAACTTCTCAAAGCCATCTTTTACTTCTTCATTTACAGAAATTCTAGTCCACCAATCAGAAGAATTATCATATGGGATCCTCCACCTCTTTCCAATCTTAGAAGTCAAACCTTTTCCATTAAACACGATATTAAATTCTCTACTATCGCTCGTCTGTAGTTTCTGGACAGTTTTTAAAATTGAAAGAGCTTTATCATTAAAAAGTTCAATTATTTCTACCTCATCAATCCCCTTTATTTTACCTTCATAAAAATTCCGAATGTTTCTATTTGCTCGCTGAACCCCGAGTATTACTGATCTAATAGAACTGTCGGTCGATAAACCGCCATAGGAATTTGCAATTGCTATCACAGATATACCTACTGCTTCCTCATTTGAATTTGTTTCAGACTGATTTCTAATGGTCAAATACCGAGAGACTCCTTTTTCAATAGAAATCATCAGTTGATATGCCGAAAGTTCGCCCGGAACCCCTAAGCCGATAATGACAGCACCTGGAAATGGAGTATCTAAATTATTTTCTACCAATACAATCTGATTGGTTCCTATAGGGCCAGGATAAAGCCCCATTCGAAGCAATCTACTCAGTTCATTATTCAGTTGTTTATCGATTGCTTTTTCAGTGGTTAGGATAGAATCATTTTCAAAATGACCTGCTAATACCGGGTATTTTGAGTATTTCAAATCTCCATGACTTACGGTAACTCGTATAGGTTTCTCAACTGTCCATTTCTCTTCTCCTTTATCGATGCCAATGATGGTATTTAAAACATTTTCTTCACTGATATCGAACACCTCAGTTTCTGCTGCCAAAAAATCCTTTTCTTCTCCTCTTAAACTTGGGAGGCTATTCTGTAATTTGCTGGTGCTACCATAAATCAATAAATCTTCAATCGCCGCAAATAATTTGCTGTCTTTGGATAATCCTCCGTGTGTTACATTACAATAATAATATTGACCTGATTTCTTGATACTTTCTGGTATTCCTGACGCCCATGTCACACTCTCATCACCAGCATTTGTTCCATAAAAAACCAATTCCCCATCTTCAATTTCTAAATTGGAAATTGTAAAATTCTTTTTACTGCTTTGACCTGCTATATAACTTACATTTTTATAGTCTATAGATTCCGACTTTTTAAGGACAAGCTCTTGATGTGCAGCAAATTCGTCTAAAACTTTCTTAGAAGGAATAGGCCATGATTCATCTCCGGCTGCAGCCCTAAGTTTTTCCCATAAATTCCTATCTGAGAAATCATGTCTGCTATTTTTCGCAATGGGAAGAAGGTTTAAAATCCCCGGAAAATCACAGAAAACGTTCAATAGATCTTTTGTGGAATTCCGAATATCAATCTTACCCAAGAGACGGATAATGCTGTCTTTTCCGAAAAGAACGTAGGGAATTCGATATGATCCTCCAAGTGGGGAACCAAGAAATACTGCTTTAAAACCAAGGGAAGAATTAAGTTCTGCCCACGTTTCAGGATGGTAAAGCATAAAATCTCTGACTAAAACCCCTCCCATGCTGTGGGCTACAATCTTAATTGGTTGATGGTAATCAAGCAGATTCGAGATTTTTTCGTTTAACAATTCAGCACTTTTCTTTAAAGGAATTCTCCAATCAAATTGAAAAGTGACTACATCGTATGTTCTTTCAAGATTCTTCCCTAAATCCTCGTAAGATGTCGCTATTAATGAATCCGCATGTACTTTTTCAGCTTCTCCTCCCTGATACTTCAACTTAGATAAATCACCTTTCAAGAATCGGAAATAATTAATCCAAAGCATTTTATCATCCCTAAGATTAGACCCCATAATCCCGGGAAGCATAATAGCTATCGGTCTATCACCAGAAACTTTATCACGCTTATAATCCCCTCCCTCTAATCCTAAAACTCCTCTTTCTTTACTGCTTGTTTTAACTTGAATTGCAAAACCCTCGGGCACTTGACCATCTTCTGATTCAAAGGCATCTATTACAGCCTTTAATGTCCTTGGTGTAGAAAAATACTTGAAATGATCAATTTGACCACTTTTTTCGATTAAGATTGAAACGTTTCCAGACTTTCTTAAGGCCCCCCATTTCATGCTTTCTGTATCAACGACTAGGTCATTATTGTCCAGAAAGAAAAACTTCCCAACCAAAACCACTAAACTCTTAAACTTTAAACTTAATTCGCTGCTTCCTCCTATTACAAATAATGGCACATCAATTTCAATTTCTGACCCTTGGTAATTCAGCACTTTTATAAAAGGAGATTTGGGATTCATTGCTTCCAATCCCGGCAACACGTCCACATCATCTTTGCATGAAACGGCCTCCATAATCGTTTCTTTGAAGGTCACAAAAATTGGATTCCCCGCCTGGCCAGTAGCCAATCCGAGTAGATTGAATGTCACGTTTAAAAAAATATTGAGGCGCTTTGAAGCCAAAGTTGTCCCATTCGCAGGGCTTGCTACTCTGACCATTTTTCGGATTTTGATGCTTTTTGACTCCATCAAAACCTTTAACTCCTCAATCACTTTGATATCTCTATCTCTCTCATTATCAATCAATACCTTCTTCTCATCAGAATCAAACCCTTCCACATTTGCACAAAATCTTGCGAACACATCTGCAACTAACCCACCCCTAGACTGACTTAACAAGTCTAATTCTATTCCATCAGGAAGCTGACCGACCAATTCAAGTACATTCTCAAGAGGGCTTGTGGTAAGCGATCTATGCTGAAAAGCTAAAATTTGCTTGTCTCCATACTCCTTCACAAATGTTTTCCATTCTTCTGAATCCTTTAAATCCCCAAATGAACTTTTGGTTGAAGATCCGGTACCGTGAAGAAATAAAAGATGTCTCTTTGAACTATCCAGGTCTTTGGCTTCCTCTAATTCAAAATCCGGTAAGCAGCGGCAGAGTATTCCATACTTCACTGCTTCGAAGTCATTACCTAGAAATGAGAGCTGCTTATTTTCAAGCTTGAAAGCCATCTCTCTCATTTTTGGGCGAATCACTTTCTTCTTGACAAAGATTTTAATCAATTTGATGCCGACTTTTTTTAAAATCCCTCTATCCGCCTCGCCAGAACTTATTTCATCAGGTAAATAAAGTTCATCTTCTCCACCAGAGCGCTTGAACTCCTCCGGAAAAATATCACTTAAGGTATCCCTATCGCCTATCCAAACACTATCATCGTCAAATTCAAATTCGATAATCTTATCCTCATCCAAAGTGATCGTCTGCTCTTCAACATCACCCCTTGTAGGGTTAAATACTGAAAATGCCTGATCCAATCCATAAAGCTCGAACCCACTATCTTCACCTTTCAGGTAGGGTAAATGGTCATTTCCTTTGAGTTTAATTTTTAATGTAGCCATGATAAAAATTGATCTGTTAAATTTTAAAACCTATCCAAAAAAGGATATTGTTTAAGCAGTGGAACTGGGTTTCTGCCAGAAAAATGATCTAGGGATAAAAAAAATCATCCATATCCTCAAAAACCGATTGATTGGAATTCAATCCAAAAACTTATTACAAATTATAATTTATTGTGATGAAAAGCTTATAATCTCCAAATATTCTGTGGATAAGAAATTCAAATAATCTAATTAATCCATGGGGTTCTGCATGGATTTGATGTCTTTCAACAGTTCATCTAATTTACTTTTCAGTTCGGGAGGCTCAATGATTCTTAGCTTATCTGTAAGATTTAAAATCCATCTTAGAAATCCCTCCAAAGAGGAATTCATAAAAATCATTTCCGTTTCTTCACCCACTCTTTTTTCAGAAACATATCCAAGATTATATTTCATATTTCGAAGGTATTTCAATCCTTCCTCCCGAACTCGAATGACTATTTGAAATAGTTTTTGCTCTTCGGAAAGCTTATCTAGAAATCTCAGAAGTTTCGGGTGTTTAGAAAGAACATATGTTTCCTCTCCCAATTGCATGCTTTCAAACCGATCGATTCTAAAGGTTCTATAATCTTTCCTCAATCGACAGTAAGCGATCATATACCACTGAGAAAAGCAATGATAAATCCCTACTGGCTCAAGAGTTCTCTGGGTAGTAGTTATTGGTTCAAAAGTAGTGTAAACCGTCTCCAGAGTTTTTCTTTCGGAGATGGCATCTAGTACTTTTTGAAAATTCCTGCTTTGCATTTTTTGAGGATGAATTTTGTAGGAGTCCAAAACCAAAATAGAATCATCCATTCTCCCTATCAAGTCTTTTTCTTCGGATTTCAGAATAGCTTTAATCTTGATCAATGCCTCTTTGAAATAGGTATTGCTTTCCTCATCCATATTCTTCTCAACCAATTTCTCAGCTACTATAAATGCCAAAGCCTCTTTTTTAGTGAACATGACTGGAGGAAGTCGATAGCCATCTACCAATGAATAACCTAGTCCAGCTTCACCAATAATCGGAATGCCCGATTCTTCCAAAGCCCTCACATCTCTATAAATCGTCCGAAGACTCACACCAAACCGATCCGCCAATTCGATTGCTTTAATTGTTCTCTTTGATTGGAGATGCGTAAGAATAGCAGTCAGTCTATCGATCCGGTTCATGATTCTATAAAATTCTATTTTTTCAAAAGAGGTGAAAAAATTTCGAAATTCGAAAATCCTACTGACATAGGGCTGACACTATCCCTATTTATTTTTACATCAACATTAAAACAAAACAGCATTATGGAAACTGAAACTATGAGTCAGATTATCACAAAAGAGCAACTTTTAAAGCATTGGCAAGGCCACAGAAACCTGAGTCGAAGGACTTTGGAGAAATTTCCGGAAAAAGAATTATTTGAATTCACCATCGGTGGAATGAGGAGTTATGCAGATTTGGTTAAAGAAATGATTGCAATCGCAGCTCCTTCTGCAAAAGGTCTTGAAACAGGAAAATGGGAAGCTTTGGAGGAGGAAAAGAAGGATCTAAAAACTAAAGAAGATCTATTAAGGGTCTGGGATCAATCCACAGAAATCATCAACCAATCTTGGATTAATATTCCTATTGAGGTATTTCAGCAGAATGTTGTCGCCTTCGGCCAATATGAAAGCACCGGCTATGGTTTAGTTGCCTACGCAATTGAAAATGAAGTACATCATAGGGGTCAAGGATATGTTTATCTGCGATCTTTGGGAATTGAGCCTCCTTTCTTTTGGGAAAGGGAATAAAAAACTTTCGGTCCTTGGAAATTTCCAAGGACTTTTTTATCCTAATCCTTGCTCTTCCAATAGCTTCCTATTTCGGATCGTCCTAAGTTTCCAATGCCCGGATTTATAATAAGAAAATGCCACGATAGCAGCGACCAGATTTGAAATTGGAAATGCCCACCAGATGCCTTCAAATCCAAGGACGGTTTTGGAGGATAGAATAAAAGCTACAGGAAATCGAACTACCCACATACTGAAAACCGAAATCAACATGGATGCTTGTGTAAATCTTGCTCCATTAAAAAGTCCATTTAAAACTTGTTGTACCCCT
This sequence comes from uncultured Algoriphagus sp., assembly GCA_965659625.1. Lineage (GTDB taxonomy): Bacteria > Bacteroidota > Bacteroidia > Cytophagales > Cyclobacteriaceae > Algoriphagus. The sequence continues at coordinate 17,888 of CBFHWO010000021.1, forward strand.
AATAACCCAAAACTTGGCGCCATAATCCGGATAAATCTTGCACCATCCTTAATAACTTGCGGATCATTTGGGACAAAAAACCGGGTTAAGCTTTCTGCAAAAAAAAATAAAATCAATCCGATGGCCGTGAGTCCAAAAAAAGCAATCTTACTGCTAAGGTCTCCGATTTTTTCTGCCCTTTTGATTTTTGAAGCTCCAATGTTTTGTCCCACCAGGCTGGTAGTGGCAATTGCAAAACCCATGGCTGGCACAATCACCAAACTCAAAATCCTGGCTCCAATTCCGTAAGCCGCAACTACGGAACTTCCAAAACTCGTCACCAGCATGACCATCAATGTCATTGCTGCAGCTCTGGATGATTGTTCAAGACTAGCCGGAATCCCGAGTGCAAACAAGCGTTTCACCCAAATGAATTTCAGTCCCATGTCTTTGAGATTGATTTTTATCCCTCTTTTTCCTCGAAATAATAGGGTCAGTCCCACCAAAGCTGATAATCCTTGCGTAATCACACTGGCAATCGCCGCTCCGGCCACGCCATATCCGGGGATGGATCCAAATCCAAAAATAAAAAGTGGATCTAAAACAAGATTGAGAAAGACTGTGCCAAGAACTATGTACATGGGAAGCAAAACGTTCCCAATTCCACGCATTAAGGACTGAAATAAAAAGAACATAAATAGGAATACAAAGCCCCAAGAGGAAACCTGAAAATAGGTAACTGAATCAGTGAAAATTTCCGGCCCCGCCCCAATCAGTTTCATCAAAGGATTTGCAGCAAAAAACCCAACCAATGCCAATACTATGGAAACGATTAAAACGAGCATAACCGTTTGGGAAGCAGAATAATTGATCATTTTCTGGTCTCCAGCTCCTTTGTATTGGGAGACAATAACCGTACCTGCCAAAGTCAAACCAGCACCAAGCGATAAAACCAAAAATAAAATTGGAAAGCTGATACTGACTGCGGCGACAGCGTTTGCCCCCATCCTTCCAAGCCAAAAAGTATCTATCAATTGATAAGCTGTCTGCAGGATATTAGCCATGATGATAGGCCAAGCCAAAGAAGTCAATGAATTAAGAATTTTACCCTCAAGTAAAACTTGATTTTTTTGCATAAGCCCTAAACCCTTTCAATGATTACTATACACCAATCAATTTAGCAGTAAAAGAATTCCAATTTTTCTCCAAAAGGAAAAAGTGTTGACATCTTGATGTTTTTAATGTGCCTTGCTCAAACAAGGAGATTCTGGGTTTTCATTTTATTTTCCTGCGTATCATTTCATGATTACCAAGACTTAATGAAAAGGCTAAATAAAAACTTGTTTTAAAATTCCTCATTCGGATAATATGACTTTTCTTAATCCAAAGAATGCTTAATGTGTATCGAATTAGATTTGAAAAGTTCAAATTCCTCCCTATTGGCAAATCGCAAGTATAACAGACTCGCCCAATTCTAGAGGCCACTTGAAGGTATAATTACTTGTGATTAGGAAAAAAATTTCTGATTTATTGATGCGTTTTTCTTTTAGCAACCGTCACTGTTGTGAAAATTTAATTAACCGACTATTATGCTAAACACAGTAAAAAACTGGTCTTTCAAAAATTTAAGATCTTTCATTGCCTTATCACTTATTGGAGTTACTGTCTCTTTGACTAGCTGCTTCAATGATGACGAAGTTACACCTTTACCTCCTGCCGCTTATGTACTGATTTATCAAGGTTCTCCAGACGCTCCGGAGATGGACATTTTTGCCGATCAAAATAAGATCAACAATTTCCCTATCAACTACACGGACGGCATTAACTATGGCCCATTTTACACAGGTGAAAGAACATTCAAATTCACGTCTGTCAATTCATTGAGCTCAATTTTAGAGAAAAAATTTACCGTTAAAGCTGACAGTGTTTATTCAATATTTGTATTGGATAATATTAACCAGATCAATGCTATCCTGATTCAGGACGAATGGGAGGAACCAAAAGCTGAAGAGGCACAACTACGCTTAGTGAATTTATCTCCTGATGCCGGAAACGTAATTCTTGAAATTTCAGGACAAGCATCCGCTAATTTTAATGAGTTGGATTTTGGTCTTGCCAGTGATTTTGAAGGGATTGAACCTGGAATTTACAACTTGACGATAAAGTCCAAAGACAGTGGCGAGACTTTAGTAACTGCCTCCGAAATTGAATTAAAAGGAAATAGAGTATTTACTCTTATCCTGAGAGGGCTTGAATCAAGCACTAATGATGACAAAAAGCTTGATTTACAGCTGATAACTAATTATATTAACTATTAATAAATACCGCAAATCACTGAAATCCCAAAGTCAAGGCTTTGGGATTTTTTTTGCTTTACATTTTTAAATCTCTTCCAAAATAGAAAGAATATTCCCTGCTGGATCTTTGAACCAAGCGATCAAAGGCCCCGAATTTCTACAAATCCCTTTTTCATCCGTTTTTATAGGATCTTGGTATTGCTCAAAGACAATCCCTTTTTCAATCAATTCATCGACAGCAGCCTCGACATTTTTTACAGGAAAATTAAGAACCGTGTAAGTGGCTGGTTTATGATTGGTCTTTGGATAAATCATGATTTGATTGTCATCAGGAAACTTCAAACAAAGAAGCCCCATCGGTAACTTCTCGACTTCTATACCCAGAATCTCACGATAAAAAATTTTAGCTTCATGAAGATCATCCACAGAGAATCCTCCGAAAGCTTTTGTATTAGTAAACATAAATTAAGAGGTTTAGAGGGTGAAACTTTTACAGTTTTTGGGTCTGTTGCAGCCTTCTAATTTCAATAAAATTAAATTAAAAAAAAGGTTTAAGGCTATAAAACCTCAAACCTTTCGATTACTTCAAAAATTTCTATTGTAACCTACTTTTCAGATCCTCCAAAATTAAGTTTCAAGCTCGCCCCAAACATCCCAAAATTATCTCCAAATCCAGAAATAGACCTCAGCTGATGATTGTAAAATGGCATCACCATATAATTCACTTTTTCAGATTCTAGGACCCTGATATTGACACCAAAGTTTACTGTAGCAAACGGATAAAACCTCGATCCGTCATTGGTCAAAACCTGAGTTTGGGAAACCGCATTACTCGCCAAAACAAATGAACTGCTGGCATCTAATGAATTATTCACAGCAACTTGCTCATTTACAGTCGTTACCTGTTCAGCATTTTGATTGATCGCATAAAGGTTAGAGAAACCTGCTTGAACTGAAATCGAATTATTTCGAGTAACTGGGTACTTGAAATAGACTGGCAACTCCAACTGCACTTGATTTATCTCTTGCTTTTCAACTTGGGAAGTTCGATAGCCAGCAATAGTTACCGGCATTTGAGATTCATTTTGCTGATTTAAGTAATTGATCCCAAATCCCGAACCAACGGTTAATTTCCCTGGCAAGTCCACATTCAATAACATTCCTACCCCTAAACTTGAAGCTGAAGTAGTGGTATTATTTTGTTGAAATGAACCAAAGCCTGGTGAAACGCCCATTCCAAGATAAACTTTGGTTTGCTCTTTCGGGATTTCCGGAAAGTCTTCTTCTTCAACTATTGACGCTAAGGTTTTTTCAGGAAGAGTTTTATTTTCTTCTGTTTCCGCCTCTGTCTTCAGAGTAAGATTGAGACTTTCCTTACTAGGCATTAAATCGGAAGAATTTGTTGGTTTCTGCTGAATCAATTCTTCTTTTTCAGGAATTACAACCGCCAGCGCCTTTTCATTTGAAGCACTCGTATTATTCTGCTTTTCTACTATTTCCTCCTCAGGAATTAAAGTAAGGCTTTTCCTTTGGCCAGCATTTAATTCAGCTCTCTCCGTAACTTTTGATTGTTGGCTATTTTCGGATGTTGATTGATCTACTAAATATTCTGGACTTTTTACTTTTGATGTTTCTGTTTCCAGAATAGCCTTTTGTTCTCCAACCTTTTCATTCACAGGAACTTCAATAGAATTCACGGAATCTTTAGCCTTCTCTGCTTCTGCCAAAACAGGAACTTTTACTTCATCCAAAGGAGCATTAGTTTCCACAAGAAACACCTGTGATACTGCAAATAGCAGTATCAGTGAAGCTGCCACAGCGCCACCCCAAAAGAGTATCTCCCTATGTTTTTTCGCTTTCCTTTTCTTTTGAAAGCTTTCCCAAGCTCCCACTTCATAGGGAAACTGACCTTCCTCCAAATGCTTATTCAGGGAAGAGGCGATCCATTTATCCGACTTATCTTCCTTCATATTCTCTTAAATGTATGTGTACCAATTGCCGAAGCTTCACTTTCGCTCTGGTTAAATAAACCCGAGAAGAGCCTTCAGTAATGCTCATTCGATCCGAAATCTCTTTATGACTATACCCTTCAACTTCATAGAGGTTGAATACTAGCTTATGATCTTCGGGCAATTGATTGATCAATTTTATAATATCTTCAAAACCCAAACTGGATAATGCATCTATTTCTACCTCATTTGGAATGTCTATTTCCAGATCTAAATGATTCTGGTATTTCTTGTTTTTTCTGTAATAATCTATTGCAGTATTGACTGTAATTCTTCTAAGCCAAGCTTTTACTGTCTGGAAACTCTCAATCTTTTTGACAGAAGCAAAAAATTTCAAAAAAGCATCGTTGGTGATTTCTAGTGCCAAATCTCTTTCCTTGGAATAAGACAGACTTATCCCCATGACATAGCCATAATACTTTTTATAGAATACTTCTTCATGCTTTGTTGACCTCCGTTTGCAACCGTCGATCAACTCCTCATCCGTATAGTTCAATTCAATACGCTCTTTCTTTGCCAACCAAAATTGGCTGATTTTATTTATCCTTAATCTCCTTTTCGACCGGAAATAATTCAGTGTTTTCTAAAACTGAATATTCTATACGGTGAAAATTCATGAGATGATACATCTCCGAATTTTCAAGAACCAACAATTCGTTTTGTCCTAACTGACAATTCTCTTCAATTTCACAAACATTGGTCTTTTGTTCCGGCGTCAAGCCAAAAAAGAAAAGTACCAAGGTAAGTTTGAGAAAAGGTTTCATGATGGTTTTTCAACCATTACGTGAAGCAACAGAAGAGTGCTACAAGAATTCAAAAATTAATGTTAATAATTTAATCTAGGCTCCAACCACAACAATCCAAAGAGAATCAGAAAAAATGAAAGCCAAATCCAATCAGAAATCTTTACCCTTTCCATTGCAAATTCAGTCTTTGATTGATCGCTATTTTCATACTTAAGGAAATTAGAAAGATTTAATTCAGTGCGAATAGATTTCAATTCATCTTCTCCATAAATATAAACCTCCATAGAATCTGCCAATGTCATCCACTCAGCGGCTTGACTTGAGAAATTTCCGGTTTTTGTAAAAGGATTAACAAGATCTTGCTGAAGGTAAATAGTGTCTTCCTCGATTTGCAGTGTAACTGCCTCGGAATTGATCCCATTATATCTAATCTTGGATACTCTATTTGAGAAAACAGGAGCCTCATATTTCCAATTCTCTAATTCATCAGGAATTATTTCACCAAGGATTTCATCCCAAATCCTCTCGTAAGCAAGAGTATCTCCACTCAGATACCTCGGGAATGTTTGACTGATTAAACTCATTCCAACTTTCAAACCTCCAAGATTTTCGATGGCAATTGAATTCTCAAGAATCAACTTTTGACCAGCTTTGGGAACAAAGGAATATGGCAAAACCTCTATTCCAGACTCCAAAACCCTGTATTCATCCGATGAATTTCTGTTGATTTCAAAACTTGTGCTGAATAAGTCATTTAGTTCCTTACTATCCAACTCCGGATTTTGCGAGTTGATCATTAAAACTCCCACCAAGCCTGAGTTAAGTTCTTGTTTAACGCTTTTAGGTTTCAGCTGTGCTAAATCTCCAATCAATACTTTTATAGAATCAAGTTCCTCAGGTTCAGATCGGATTACACTAGATTTCGAAACTTGGATTTCCTCCTCCACTTTCTCTCCTTTTTTGAGCAGGTATTGGGTTAACACTCTTACCTCAGGGTCTGGAAACGAAAATCTAAGACTATAGCTTTTGGGCTTAGATTCACTCGAAAAAAATCGAATTTCTCCCAATAATGAGTCATTTAGAAACAAACCCAATTCGTTTCTTCCTGAAACATTAACCGGGAAATTAAACTCAAATCGATTTTGTCCTGTATCAATAGAGTCACTTCGAATGAGTTGATTTTGGAATTTCAATTCTAGCAAGGAAGGCTGGTCTACCTGCAATTCGCCAATAAGCTGCTGCATTTCTCCATTTCGGACTATTCCTTTCCAATTCAGAAAAGTCAATTCGGAGTTTTCTGAATTTTTTATCCAGTTAACTGACTTACCAGAAAGCCTATTTAATTCTATCTCTGAATAATTCTGTCCCACCAAAAAAACTGGATTTCCAAATCCATTGTACTTCTCAATTTCTAAATCTCTTCTAATTCCAAGGCTATCTTTTAGAAAATTTAGTCGATCTCCGGAAATATCTTTTGAGTAAACCAAAACAGGATCGGATCCAATTGAAGAATTCCAGCTCGGTTGGAATAAGTAAAGAATGAAGCTAAATCCCACTAATAAATTCAATACCGACTTGATCCATTTTTTCTTCCCAGAGCTTTGTGAATTGATAATCACATATAGTTGGAAACCCAAAATTATCAGAATCAAGAGAACAAAAATGATTAGCCAAAAATCTGGTATGGAAGGGTTAAACTGCATCATTTTATATTTTCCCAAAATGCTTCTGCCAATTCTTTTTGCTGCAAATAAGAGGCTGATAATTTTTTACCAGAATGTGCAATGGGGTAAAGAGATTCAAACAATTCGAGTTTACTTTCCTTTGTAATTTCACCCGAGGAAAGTTGCTGAAGCGCTAGCAAAACTGACCATTCATCTAATCCAGAATATTGCAATCTTCCGGTCCATAATTTTCCCAGCTCAGAGATGACAAGTTGATCTTCCGCAGAAAGGCTATTTTTTGAAAGCATTCCCAATACTTGAGAAGAGAGAGTCCCCAACTTTCCATTTATCACTGATTGCTCTTTCTTGATTTGCTGATCAATATCTTCCAATTCCCCTGTCAGTCTTTTCTCCTCTTCTTTAATGGGAGCGGGATCAAAGCCTGTCCTTTTCACATAAACTCGAGATTTCTGCTGCACGGATTTCAGATACTCCAACGCTTTTATTTCAAAAGGCAATGCTTTTTCCGGCTCATAAAGTCTAAGATAAAGTTCTGATTCCCACATTTGTTCCAAAGCCATTTTGAGGGCACTTTTTGTTGATTCCTCATAAAATGTATTTTCATCTTCAGCACCGTGATCGTGCATAAATGCGCTCAAAAGGTTTCCTAAACCTGATTCATCCTCATTATTATACTCTTCCTCCGTCGCATTCTCACTTGTAGACACGTTAGTCTCTCCAGCTAAAACCGCCATTTCATGTTCGCCTTCCTCGTCATGGGCATGTCTATATCCTGCCAAAATATCTCCTTCATCATCTTCCATTGAGCCGCCGCCTGCAGAATTTTCGAACTCTTCTCCTAAATACTGGCCATATCTTAATCGAAGCAATTTTTGATCATAGCCTATGGCATTAGAGGTCTCATTAAAAGTTTGCTCCTTTAGCTTGCCACGTTGCGCAATCAACTTTTCGGTATCAATGATTATCTGGCGCTGGCTTCTGAAATATTCCGGTAAAACTGTGATTGCCATTCCTGCCAATTCCTCTTCTCCTATTCCGGTAGAATCCACATATTTGATGAAATACGTGTCAGATCTGGAAAAATTCGATTCAGGGGTTTTATTATCTTTTGCTGCCCAATAATAATACAACTCATCTCCTTGCCGGAATTCCAACGCCTCAAAATCCAATTCTGTGCTAAGAATAGATGATTTGAAATTTCGCTGATTCAGGTCGATCCTACTTTCACGGAATTTGACATTCTCCCCAGATCCTCTTGCTAAAGTGGCAACCAAGTATACCTCTTTCACCTTAAAGTCATCAGAAACCTTTGCTTCTAATTCCATTTTTTGAGAATCCTTTTGGAAATGGAATTTATAAACTTCCTTTTCCGTGGGTTGAATCAACGGCTCTTTATCTTCCAGCACTTCCAAAGTGAAATAGGAAGATTCAAAAACTGTTTCATCTCCTTGATATCCTCTCAAGGCATAAATTCCGGATCCGGAAGCTTCATCTCTCAAAGAAAACCTGTTTGAATCTTTCTCAAATTCCAGCTCCTCCCCTTGTGAATTCACCAGCTTTACGGATAGTTTATCCCCATGTGTGAATTCTGCTTCCCATGTTATTTTAGAACCTTTGATGGTTTTAATCTCTAAATTACTTTGCTCTAATACTGGCAGTCCAGTATAGGCCGGAGGGCTTATCCTCACGGTCAAACTGGAAATCTCAATTGGAATCTCGATCTCCCTAGGAGTTAGAGTATTGCTAATTTCATTTTGTTGATTTGGCGAATTTGACTCGATCGACCAATCCATAAAACTCAACCCAAAAAGGGCTACAGAAATTAGAAAAAACACAAAAAACACTTTCAGCTTCTCTTGGTAAATGGAAGGTTTTTTATCTGGAATCTGAAGATTTACCCTCTCCCATTGTAAAGCTTCTGCAATATTTTTTTCCTTTTTTTCCAGCAATTCCAAACTAAACTCCAGTGAAGGCAATCTTTCATGAAGTATTTGAAGTGCATTCGTTTTTTGATTTTTAAATAACCCAAGAAAATAGCCTACAATAAAAAAAGAAAACAAAAGCACTGAGATCGTTACAGCCCAAGAATCCTGGATAGCGAAAAATAAAAAACCAGACCCCAATCCAATAAACAATGCTTTCAAAAATACATTGATCTTGATTTGGTTCTGAATATGGGAAATATGTTGTTCTATTTTACTCATACCCCTCTTTGATTTGAAAAAAAGCGCTCTAGCCCAAATGTGACTACAAATAAACCCACTAAAAGAATCTCAAGTCCCGATCTTTTATTTTGTTTATCTTCTTCTTTTATCAAAAATCTGGACGCTATTTGTTTTTCTGTCACCTTAGTATCTACAGGTTTTACACCTGAAAACTTGATTAATTCTCTTAAAACAAACTCAGGAAATTGACCATTTATCACCATTTCTGAGCTCTCAAAACTTAATTTTTCAGAAATCAATTGAACATTAGAAACATGAGGAAATCCAGTGTGTCCAGACAGAAAGTAAAGCCTATCACTTTCGATTTCTTCTGGATAATTATGATCGAAAATCAATTTTGCATTAGTTATTTCATCTACTTCTCTAAGCTTGATTTTCATCACGGAGGAAATAGAATTCAAAGCTGCACGGATATTTAACTTTTCTTCCTCTTCTAAATCTCCCAAATAATATCCAAGGTTTTTCAACTCAGTCGTAACTTGGTTAGTAGATCCATTTTCAGAAACGGATAAAACTCCAAGTTCATCCATTTCAAGAATTCTTGAGGAATCCAATCCTATCTTTGAATCATAAGCTCCATTAAAGGCAGTTTCTGCCATATGAATGTTGGGTTTAATGGGGCTGATAATTAATTTTTCCGGCAAGTAATTCTGTGAATTGGGGAGATAAAGATTTAATTCTGAAATGGGGGAAGGCAACTTGTTGAATGTCTTTTGAATTTGATCCGGAGATACCCAGTCTGAATTTATTTCATTGGAAACATCTGACATACCAGCTTCCAACCATGCCACTTCCTCTCCTCTTTCCATAGCTTGATCCAATTCAAACCTAAATTCTTCAAAAACCTGCTTCTCTGGAGCTACCAGATGAACTACTTTCAAATCCTCCGGTAAAGTCCATGCTCTTAAAATCAAATGAGAAAGTAATAAAACCAGTAAAATGATCATTGCGATTCTCAAAAGCAATACGAGCAATTGATCCAATCGAATAGATTTTGAGGACTGATTTTCTTGTTCAGAAAGCCAAGCCATAGCAGCCCAAGAGATTTGATTTCCCTTTTTTCCATTCCATAAATGAATGGCAATAGGAATAGACAATCCTAATAGTCCCCAAAGCAATATGGGTTGGAGAAATTCCATTAGATAAATGATCTTTTGGAAAGAAACTTAGAAACTACAGAGACAATCGGTTCGTCAATCGTTTCTTGCATCAGATGAATATTAGGCTGATGAAAAGCTTCTTTTAATGAATTTAGATACTTGCCAATTGCCTCATTGTACTCCTTTTTTGCAGCAGCACCATCTAACGTAATCTCTTGATCACTTTCCAGATCTTTAAAAATAAAACTTCCCTTCATATCAAACTCCACTTCTTGTCTTCCCAAAAGTTGAAAGAGAACGATCTCTTTTTGAGGATGTTTCATCTCCTCGACGATATCAATCCATTCATTATCCTTTTGCAAAAAGTCGGAAACTAGTATGATGAGTTCTTTTTGTTTGCTCTTTAATGGTGGAAACGATAGTTTGGTAACAGGCCATGAACCAGAAGCTTTTTCGGATTCCAGATAAAATAAAATCCTCTGAAAACTCTTAGGAGATGGAGCCACTTTTTTGGTAAGTGTCCCTTCGTGAAAAGTGAAGAATGACAAAGAATCTCCCTGCAAATGTGCTAAGTACGCAATCGTTGCTAAGAGGTTCTTCGCATAATCAAGCCTTTTAATTCCATTTTCTTCATAATTCATCGAGCCTGACAAATCCAGCATTAACGTAATATTCAAATGACTTTCAGCCTGAGATTCTTTAATCATGTATTTTCCTGATCGGGAAAAATACTTCCAATCGATTCTTTTCGGATCATCTCCAGGTTCATAATATCTGTATTGCTCAAACTCACTTCCAGCCCCAACTCTCTTACCGAGATGGATACCTTGCTTGAGTTGCTCGCTGATGATTTTTGCAGAAAGCTTCAAGTTATTGAGTTTGACTATTTCCAGATTACTAGCTTGCATGAAGAGGTAGAGAATCTACGATTTTGGTGATGATAGCATCAGCTTCCACGTTTTCGGCTTCGGCTCTAAAATGAAGAGACAATCGATGTCTCAGTACTGGGAAAGCCAAAGTTCGGATATCTTCTGGTGTGACGGCAAATCTTCCTTTTACGATAGCCCTTGCTTTTGCACATAAAATCAAAGCTTGCCCAGCTCTTGTACCAGCTCCCCATTCTACATATTCCCTAACTGCTTCTACTTGGGTAATGTCAGGTCTGGTAGAACGAATCAGCTTATTAATATGATCCAATAATTTAGAGTCAATATGTACTTGTCTGGTTAGTTTTTGAAGTTTTTTCACTTCTAAACCTGTCAAAACCATCTCCGGTTTCCCAAAGTAGGTCCCTGTTGTTTTCTCTAAGACCTCCAATTCTTCTTGCTCAGAAGGGTAGGCCAATTTGATATACAATAAAAATCTATCTAACTGTGCCTCCGGCAAAGGATACGTGCCAGATTGCTCAATTGGGTTTTGGGTAGCGATGATCAAAAACGGATCGGGAAGCGGATGAACCTGACCTCCATATGTCACCATTTTCTCTTGCATAGCTTCCAGCAAAGCTGCTTGTGTTTTTGGTGGAGTCCGGTTGATTTCATCTGCCAAAACCATATTGGCGAATATGGGGCCTCTGTTAAACTGGAAGAACTTCTTCCCTGTTTCATGATCTTCCTCCAAAATCTCAGTTCCCAAAATATCTCCGGGCATTAAATCCGGCGTAAACTGGATCCTTTTAAATTGAAGTTCCATCACTTCAGAAATGGTTTTTACCATCAACGTTTTTGCAAGCCCAGGCACTCCTTCTAAAAGGCAATGTCCTCCGGCCAACAAAGTGATGATGATTTCATCCAGCACTTCTTCCTGCCCCACGATTACTTTAGCAATTTCCTTTTTCAGCAGAGGGATTTTAGCTACCAGATCCTTGTACTCTGCTAATTCTTTATTTTCCAATACGTTTTTAGGTTAAGGCATAGACCACGATGTTGACACCAAATTTGGTGTTGTCAATTTTCAGGAAGCGTTTGTTTCTAAAATCATAGTCCCACTCACATCCATAATCTTTATTACTGTACAATACTGCTATTCGGTCTTTGATTATTATGGCTTTTAGGTAGTCATGAACCAAATCATCTCCCCAGCCATTCAACTCAAATGAAGTAGCTGGCGGGCCATCTTCAAACTTGAAAAAGCAGTTATAAATCCAGTGGTCATTTGGGATTTTTTGTAAAGCATTAGGACCAAAAATTTCGGCCATTTCTGCTTCAAATGACTTTGCAAATAAGCCATCAATATCATGGTTGCAATCATCCGCAAAGACAAAGCCTCCATTTTCTACATACGTTTTAAAATTGGATCGTTCCTGCGACGAAAAATCCACCAACTTATGCCCGCTGATATAACAAAATGGGCTTTTGAATATTTCAGGACTGCTCAGTTCAACTATTTTCTCTGTCTCATCCACTGGAATAGTGGTGTACTCAACCAAGGAATTGATCAGATTTGAGGGCATTCTTTGATCTGTATCCCAGTTTCCTGAATTATATTTTATCCTTGTGAAAAAGAATGGCCGCATTTGTTGGTTAGTTTTCAATGCTCAGTAAGAAATAGGCAGTGATCAGAAATCAATTTTATTTAAGAATTATTCTTTTCCTAAATCAAAAGAAAACTGTTCACTGCCCACTATATACTAGTTACCGATATTATACGGCGTCAGACAAACTGGTGAAGGTGAAGTCTCTAATCTTCATTGGAGGTATCATGCTTCCATCCACTCGTTGTGGTTTGCCCATCGCTTCAATATTATTCAACATGATGATTGGACTTTCATTGAATCGAAAGTTTTTCACTGGGAATTTTATCTGCCCATTTTCGATGTAGAAAGTACCGTCACGGGTGAGACCTGTAAACAAAAGTGTCTGTGGATCCACTCCTCTGATGTACCAGAATCTAGTTACCAAAACACCTCTTTCAGTACTTTTGATCATATCAGCAAGAGACTGATCTCCTCCTTCGAAGATAATCCCTCTTGGGCTTGCAACTGGCTGAACTCCTTGCTTTTCTGCCCAATAACGAGAATAAAACAGGTTTTTCACTACACCGTTTTCTACCCAATTTGTTTTTGTCAAAGGAAGTCCATCACCACTCCATGGAGCTGCTGGTATGTCTGGATGAGAGGGATCAGAATAAATATTGACTCTTTCGTCAAAAAGCTTCTCTCCAATTCTTGTACCTCCACCCTTCTTACTCATGAAACTTCTGCCTTCGTCTGCACTTCTGGCATCTAGTCCGAAAGTTAATCTTCCCAATAAATCAGAAGCTGCTCTTGGCTCAAGTATCACGGTATATTTACCGGGTTCGATCGCTTGAGCATTCACAGAAGCCATCGCTTTTTGCACCGCTAGATTTGTAACAGCACCAGATTTCAACAGATTCACATCGTTATAATCCGATCCTGAATAACCTGATCCAGTTCCATCAGCTGTTCTTACTGTTACTGTAAAATCGACAGAGGTCCTTTTGTTATATCCAAATAACCCTTTGCTATTACCCGAGGCATTGAAGCCTGAAAAATCTTCCAAGTATCCTGCAGCAGTTAAGTTATTTTCCACACATGGTTTGATACTGTCAATTGCCACTTGAGCTCTGTAATCAGGATCGATTTTATCGGTGCTTTCAATAAATGTTTTTGATTCCTGGTAAGTTTGAGGGCCAAGCATTGGCATGTATTCTGGATTCTCCGGTGCCAACATGGCAATTTCCTCTGCCCTTGCAACGGCTTTTTTCAGGGATTCATCATCCAACTCATTGATACTTGTGGAACCTGATTTTTTCCCGTAGACAGAAGTGATTTGGAGACTGATACTATTTGTTTCTCCACTCGTGTTTACTGTATTTCTGGCATAACGAATATTACCCGTTCTACCTCCCGAAAGATTAACTTCCGTTTCATCAGCTTTTGCGTAGGAGAGAACTTTATCTATTATTTGTTTTGCTTCTTCTTGTGTTAAAATAGCCATTTCGATGATTTTAAGAGTTAAATCTTTCTTCCAGTGTTAATTACATTGACGCCGTCAAATCGGGTAGTCGAGCTACCATGAGAAACAGCAGAAACCTGAGATGGCTGACCCTTCCCGTCAAAGAAAGATCCGAATAGCTTATAATCATCCTTGTCACAAATCTGTGAACAAGAATTCCAAAATTCTTGGGTATTTGATTGGTATGCCACATCTTCTAGCATTCCGACCACCTCGCCATTCTTGATTTCATAGAATAACTGTCCGCCAAACTGGAAATTATAGCGCTGCTGATCAATAGAATAAGATCCTCTTCCTACGATATATACTCCCTTCTCTACATCTTTCACCATATCGTTGACACTCAACTTCTCTGTTCCGGGTCTCAGTGAAATGTTTGCCATTCTTTGGAACTGTACAGACTCCCAGCTATCTGCATAGCAACAGCCATGAGATTCTTTTTCGCCAAGAATACTCACTTGATCACGAATCGCCTGGTAATTAACCAAAACTCCATCCTTAATCAAGTCCCACTCTTTGGTTTTCACACCTTCATCATCATAAGCGACATAGCCCAATGAATGTGGCTGAATCTTATCTGCGAAAATATTCACTTTATCAGAACCATATTTAAAGTCTCCTGACTTCCATTTATCCAAGGTGGCAAAGCTTGTTCCTGCATAATTTGCTTCATAACCCAAAACTCTGTCAAGTTCAAGCGGGTGACCTACTGACTCATGAATTGTCAAACCCAAGTGATCTGGATCCAATACCAAATCATATTTGCCAGGAACTACAGATTTTGCAGATAGTTTCTCAACAGCTTGCTTTGCAGCAGCAGTTGCATCTTCTACAATATCATAGGAGTTTCTATAGCTCACCAATCCAGCTGGGCCAGGGATTTTCTCTGAAGCCAATCCATCCAAGTATTCATAACCCATTCCCATAGGAGCACTTAAAGCCTGTCGGGAACGGAAGTTACCTTCTGACTTATTCAATGCTGTCACGGTGAAGTTTGGCCAAATTCTGTGTACATCCTGATCGATGTAAGATCCATCGGTAGAAGCAAAATATTTTTGCTCATTGACCATAAACAATGCTGAGTTGACAAAAGCAGCTCCATTTTGGATAGCCGCATCATTTGCATTTAAGAGCAAATCAATTTTATCCTTTACAGGAATCTCAAACGCATTCTTTTGGATTGGAGTCTGCCAAGAAACTTCGCCTACTCCCTGCACAGGGGCAAGTTGTACAGGCTCGCTTTGAAGTTTTGCGTTTGCTTTAGCAATTGCAACAGCAGTTTCTGCACAAGCTTTAATTCCGTCAGGGGTCACATCCGAGGTAGCCGAGAAGCCCCATGTGCCTTCAGCAATAACTCTGATACCGACGCCGAAAGATTCTGCATTAGTGATGTTTTGAACATTTTTTTCTCGGGTGATGACAAATTGGTTGAGGTATCTACCAATTCTCACATCTGTGTAAGTAGCGCCCTTTGCCTTTGCTGCATTTAACGCAGTGTCTGCAAGCAATTTTTTAGCAGCTACATCGATTCCCGGTTCCATTAATCGTTCTGCTGAAACAGGATTTCCCATTGCCAGCATTCCCGGTGTCATAAGGGCTCCAAAGCCTAACCCGGAAAGATGAATAAAATCTCTTCTTTTCAATTTACCTTCTGTTTAAATGATGGTGTATTAGTGATTTTTGGTTTGATAGGGTATTTGTTATAAAAATACCTTTTAAGATTCTTAAGCCAATAGATTTATACAGCCGCGGTAAAATCTCTATTTAGTCCGCTCATTTCATTATTTAACGAACTCAATTTCTAAATTCTGTTGTAAAATCAAGAGTAA
Organism: uncultured Algoriphagus sp.; assembly: GCA_965659625.1. GTDB lineage: Bacteria > Bacteroidota > Bacteroidia > Cytophagales > Cyclobacteriaceae > Algoriphagus. The sequence goes on from CBFHWO010000021.1 coordinate 33,735, forward strand.
TTCTAAATAAAAACTACCTGAAAATTTAATAACATTAAAAAAATCAGCCATTCAAACAATTTTTCTACCCACAATTCTGAATTTTACATCTAAACAAAATTGAATGAGTTTCAAAAAAAACATAAATTTAAAGTCTTTTCCTCTTAAAGAATTCTTAGATCTTAAATTCCATTTTTCAAGTAAAAATCAAAATGCTACACACTATTTTAGGAGCCAATGGCAACATTTCAATAATTGTTTCCAACGAATTGAATTCCCATGGAATAAAAGTTAGGCAGTTTAGCCGCAACCCTCATCGAGTTAATGTTTCAGACGAATTAGCGCCAGGGGATTTATTGGATAGTCTTGCCGTCAACAATGCTGTTTCAGGATCTGAAGTAGTTTATCTATTGGCAGGAATCAAGTATAGCAGTAAGATCTGGGAAGAGGAATGGCCAATAATCATGAAAAACGCCATTGAAGCTTGTATTTTAAATCATGCTAAACTTGTGTTTTTTGATAATATGTATGCCTATGATCCAAATGAAATAGGTCACTTAACGGAAGAAACTCCCTTGAACCCAAAAAGCAGAAAAGGAAAAGTCAGGAAAGAGATACTTGACATGCTTTGGGAGGCAGTCAAATCAAAAAAATTAACAGCTTTAGTTGCGAGAGCAGCAGATTTTTACGGGCCAAATGCCTCTAATAGTTTTTTACAGGAACTGGTAATCAAGCGTATGAAAAGCGGAAAAGCTCCACAATGGCTTTATTCCGGAGACAAAAAACATTCTTTCACTTATATCCCAGATGCAGGAAAAGCTACTGCATTTTTGGCCATTCAGAAGGATGCATGGAACCAAACTTGGCATTTGCCGACCGATCCATCTTATCCAACAGGGAATGAAATCACGGCAATTTTGAATAAAGAACTTGGCACCAATTATAAGCTACAGGTGATGGCTTCTTGGATGGTTTCTTTCCTTGGATTATTTATGTCCATCATGAAAGAGATCAAAGAGCTAAAATATCAGACTGCAGAAGATTATTGTTTTGACTCTTCCAAAATCGAAAAAGCTTATGGTATTAAACCAACACCAATTAAAGAAGGCTTGAAAGCAAGCATATAATCTGTATCAATTCAACGTCTTGTTTATGTCGGAGCTAATTGCCTTCGCCTCAACTCCCTTTATTCCCTTATTTATGCAATTCTCTTGCACGCTTCTTTTATTAAATTAGAGTCTTAGAATAGACTTTATGGCTCATTCCCACGATCATCATCACCATAAAACCTCTGGATCCAATTTGAAGCTGGCTTTTTTTCTAAACCTTGCTTTTACTATACTTGAGATTTTTGGAGGTATTTGGATCAATTCGGTAGCTATTCTTTCTGATGCCATTCATGATTTAGGAGACTCGGTTTCTTTGGGCCTCGCCTGGTACTTAGACAAAAAATCAAAAAAAGTTGCCAATGAACAATTCTCTTTTGGCTACACTAGATTTTCCTTGCTTGGAGCATTGATCAATGCCGTAATATTGATTCTAGGTTCATTTTTTGTGATTTCTGAAGCCATCAAAAGACTATTCTCCCCCGAAATTTCCGATGCCAAAGGTATGATTATTTTCGCTTTAGTCGGTGTGGCAGTCAACGGCTTTGCGGCTTGGAAAGTAAGTTCTGGATCTACCCAAAATGAAAAAGTGGTGAGCTGGCATTTAGTGGAAGATGTTTTGGGATGGGTAGCTGTTCTTATCGCAGGGATTATTCTTTATTTTAAAAACATCCCATGGCTTGATCCTGCTCTGTCTCTCGGAATTTCCACTTTTATACTTTGGAATGTCTTTAAAAACTTGAAAGAAACCTTATACATTTTCTTGCAAGCTGTTCCAAATGAACTTTCCCTAGAACAAATCAAAAGGGAAATCAGGGATATTCCTCAAGTTGAATCCATACATCATACCCATCTATGGTCATTGGAAGGAGCTCACCACGTCTTTACCACCCATGTGAAGATTAAATCTGTCAACCGACTGGAAGAAGTAATCGAGGCAAAAGCTGCCATAAAAAAAGTCCTGAAAAAATACCCTTTTAGTCATTACACCGTGGAAGTAGAAATGCAGGAAGAAAACTGCGAACTAACAGAGCCTAATCGGCATTAAGACTGGATGATATCAAAAATGGTTTTTCGAAGCTCTGGAATTACTTCCTCCTCAAACCAGGGATTTCTTTTTTGCCAAATCCTATTCCTGGGTGAAGGATGCACCAAAGGAAAAAACTTGGGTAAATAATCTCTGAATGACTTGACTGTCTCAGTTAAATTTTCTTTCCTGCTTCGACCTAAATAATAGGCTTGCGCATATTGGCCAATTAGCAAAATCAATTTTATTTCCTGCATTTGGCTAAGGAACTTTGGGTGCCAAAGAGGTGCACATTCAGGTCTAGGGGGCAAATCGCCACTTTTCCCCTTACCAGGGTAGCATAGTCCCATGGGGAGAATCCCAAAGATTTCAGGATCATAAAAAAGGTTTCTGTCCAAGTCCATCCACCTTCTCAATTCATCTCCACTTGGATCATTCCAGGGAATTCCTGTGGTCTGAACTTTTGTGCCGGGAGCTTGGCCAATGATCAAGATTTTGCTCGATTTGTGAACATTAAAAACAGGGTTGGGATCAAAGGGAATTTTGCCTGAACAAGTGACACAGGATTTGGCATTTGAACAAAGAATTTGAAAATCATCCACCATATTTCTGCTCTTTTATTTTTAAAAGAATGATTTTAATCAAAGCTTGAAAGACAATACTGATTTTTAACATTTTCTCTCATGCAAAAATGATTTTTTTTCTATACCTTAAATAGGTATTAAACTCATTTACAAGTTATTGAAAACATATTTATTGGATTAAAGGTTAATCCATCGATACTAATAAGTTCGTATTTCTGATATACTTTTTATCAACCAAAGAATTTGAACCAATATGAAAAACTCCAATCTGCTCCTATGCCTTCTTATTTTACTCTGTGCATCCTGCTTTTCACAAAAAGACTACGTGACAGACTACGATTACAATTACCAAGGTTCTTTTAAAAAGTATAAAACTTTTGCTTTTGTGGTACCAGACGAATCTGATACAGCAACAATTTCAACCGTTTTGAATGCCACAATCGGTGCAAGATTGGGGTCTCAAGGATTCAGAGAATATGAGCAAAAGCCAGATATGTTGGTTAGCTATAAGATTTTTTTGGATTCCATAAAGTATAGAGGATATAATCAACCTGAGTTTGATTATTGGTTAAATCGAAGAGGCGTCACTACAGTCAATGAAGAGGGCGAAGAGGAAAAAGAGCAAGAAAAAGATGAAACTTACAACCAAGTAAAATATCAGGAAAACCAAGGCATGTTGGTGATTTATGTAATAGACAGCAAAAGAGGAAGTACCATTTGGCAAGGATACACAGCCGCTAGTTTTGACATTGATTCTCCCGATTTTCAATCTGATATCACACGGGCAGCTTACCGGGTAATGAATGAATTCAAGGTTGTCAATCGATATATGCAATAAAGAATTAGATATTTAGTGGGAAACCTCCTATCCAATATGTGGAATCTTTCTACATGTTTTTAATTTATCCCAAATTTTTTGGGATATTTTTTTTTGTCAACTAAGGACTGGATTTAGGGGAAAAACATCGATTTAAGTGAAATAGGAGTGATTTTATTTAGTAATGGCTCTCTAGAGAACTTTGCTTATTTCGGAATGGCAGTTGGTTTGGAACTAACTATTCAAAATCAAGACAACTGAAAAAATGAAGAAATCATTTATTATCACAGGAATTTTAGGAGCTACTATTTTAGTTTCTTGTGTTTCTAAAAAGAAATACACTGAATTGGAAAGTAACCTTTTTAGCACTCAATCCGAACTTGCTACTACTAATCAAGAGAAGGCTGAGTTGGAAGAGAAAATGGCGGTAATTGAAGCAAGAGTTGCTGAATACAACAACAGAATCAATTCTTTAAGATCAGTAAACGATGAGCTGAATAATACGAATGCAAGCTTGTACAGCATTGATGGCTCAACAATTATGTCCAAGAACTCGAAGACAAAAATGAATGAGACTTTGACAATGGTGGATCAGGAGAAATTATCTCAAGCAAAGACTTTGGAAGACTCTGTAAACCTTGCAGTAGAATACAATCTAAAGAAAAATATTACTGAGACTTCAGAAGGTGAAGATCAAGATGATGTGCAAATCGAAATTGATCAAACTGTAGTCATGATTTCTGTTTCTGATAAGCTTTTATTCAACACAGGTAGCTACAGAATCAACAACAAAGCAAATCCATTATTGCAAAAACTTGCAGAAGTAATCAATTCTGAGCCAAGCCTTCAAGTGATGATCGAAGGACACACAGATCCAAGATCAATTTCTACTGGAGTAATTCAGGATAACTGGGATCTTTCTGTGAAAAGAGCAACCAGTATAGTTAGAAAATTACAGGAAGATTACAATGTATCACCAGAAAAAATGATTGCTGCAGGTAGAGCGAGCTATGTGCCAATCGTCGAAAATGATACTCCTGAAAACATGGCTATCAACAGAAGAACCAGAATTATTTTGATCCCTGATCTGGACATGTTCTTTGCAATGTTATAATCATTATAAAAACCACTAAGTACCAAAAAAGGCTGATTCTCAACTGGATCAGCCTTTTTACTTTTTTTAATTCCGTACTTAAAAACTTACATCCAAAGTTCCCAAGGCATGCTTCATCAGCACCTCTTGAAAATAAAGTGTAAAAACAGCCTGAGCCTGATCTGCCTGAGCAGCAACCAATTGTTGATTTGCTGTAGCTAAATCGACAAAATTTGATAAACCCAATCTAAATCTTTCACTTACGGCTTTTTGAGCCTCTTCTGCTGCCAAAACCTGTACTTGGGTGTTTTGCTCTTTCATGACAGCGGCTCTATAATTTTGGTATGCCAACTTCACTTCCTGATACACCCTTCTATCCACAGATTCTTTTTGAAGAATTTGATTTTGATAGGCAACTTTTCTTCTTCCTACATCTAATCTCGTTTGAAAATTATTGAAAATCGGAATAGATAAGTTCAGGCCGAGGGTATTCTGAGGATAGATTTTTAGTAATTGCTCACGTAAAGATCGATCATCCAAAGAAGTGAAAAAGGTATTATAATTATAGAAAGCGTTGAGTCTTGGGTAGTACATTGCTTTCATTGCCTGCACACTTTTTTTGGAGGCAGACACGAGCATCTCTTGTTGTTCTATATCAGCGCGATTTTCCAATGCCAATTCGTAAAGCTCACCCACGGTCAGACCTTCAAATGACACAAGCGTATTTAATGGATCAACTGCTGCCAAGGCAGGAATAACTGTTGGCTCTAACTGCAAATATTCTGATAAATCCCAAAGATCGTTCTCATAGGTCACCCCGGCATTGATGGATACAGATTCCAATCTCGCCACTTCTGACTGTTGATTGTATTGATCTGAAACAGTTCTTAAACCAGCATCCACAAAACCAGTAATCTGTTCTAATTGCTTTTTTTGGTTTTCAAGATTTTCTTGAGATATCCTGAGCAATTCTCCATCTAAAAGAACTTGCAAATAGCGTCTTGAAACATCAAAAATCACCTGTTGAGCTGCTCTTTCTAGTCCCTTTTCTCCTGCCAAATAGCTGAGTCTTGAAGATTGCGTATCCAAAATCCTCCTTCCAGAATTGAAAACAGGCATGTTCAGATTAAAACCTGAAGCAACAATCTCATTGGTCACATTGGTCACGACTATTTCTCCTTCAATTTGCTGGAATTGCTGTCCTGATTGTTGCTGAAATGAAGTGCTCACATTGGCACTTGGGAAATGGGAGGCGAAAGCGGATTGTTTTTCCCTTTTCAACACTTCCATGTTATTGGATTGAATCTGAAAATCAAGATTCTTTGACAAAGCAATGTCAACAGCTTCCTGAAAATTGAGTTTTAATGTATCCTGCGAAAAAGCACTTGAGGCAGAAATAAATAAGATTCCTACGAGTAATATTAATTTATCCATGGATAATAGTTTCATCTTGATCAATTTTTCCATCCAGCATTTGAATCAATCTGGATCCGTAATCTGCATTTTCCCTGGCATGCGTTGCCTGAATAATGGTAGTCCCCTCTTTATGAAGTTCCTGGAAAACTTCCATTATTTCTTTAGCCTGTCCCGAATGTAAATTCCCTGTGGGCTCATCAGCTAATAATATCCTTGGTCTTCCGGCAATTGCTCTGGCAATACCTACAAGCTGCTGCTGACCTCCAGAAAGCTGTGCTGGAAATAAGTCTTTTTTAGCGACCATATTGAATCGATCCAAGAGATTGGCAATAATACTCTTTCGCTCATTTGAGGACACTTTTCTATAAAGAAGCGGCGTCTCTATGTTTTCATAAACAGTCAGTTCATCGATCAAATGGTACGCCTGGAAGATGTATCCAAACTCTGATTTATGTAGAGAAGAACGTTCACGGTCTTTCATCTTGTTAATATTCCGATCGCCGAACAAATATTCCCCTGAATAATCCTCATCCAGCAAACCAAGGATATTAAGAAGTGTAGACTTTCCGGCACCACTTGGCCCCATGAGTGTGACAAACTCACCTTCGTTGATCGTTAGGTTTACACCTTTGAGAATGAATATCCGCTGAAATCGGGATTCTATGAATTTATCTATTTCTTGAAGTTGAATCATTTGATAATAATGAAATGAAATTTATGTGTTGATTAATCGCTTTTTAATGTTTTGGCTGGATTTAGGGAAAAAACCTTCCAGCTTCTATAGGCAATCGTGGCTAAAGCCAAAAGAAAGACTATTGATATCGATAAAATATAAGGCCAGACACTTGGGTTGGTTTGATTTGCGAAATCTTGTAACCAGGTACTAGAAAACCATATCCCAAAAGCTACAGCCAATATTGCTGCAAATACCAATAATTTTAAGAAATCCGCAGCAAGAACAGAAACTACATTTTGCTGGGTGGCACCAAGCACTTTTCGGATGCTGATTTCTCTCGTTCTTCTCAATGCTACATAGCTTACCAAGCCAAATAGCCCCATGCAAGCAATGAAAATAGCTATCCCAGAAAATAAGCCAAATATCCAGCCTGATCTCTGTTCCGAACTATACATTTGATTGTAGGCTTGATCGACAAAAACAGGATTAAATGGTCTCTCCGGAACCAAATCCTTCCAAATTCCTTCCAATGTAGCCAAATGAGAAGTGGGGTCACCAGCTGGTAATTTTACAAGCAACACATTCGCTTGATCTGGATCATGAAAAATAACCAGCGGACTTACTTGATGATGCAATGAATTGAAGTAAAAATCTTTGACCACTCCTTTGATCTCTGAATTGCTATTAAAGCCCAGATTGATTGTCTTCCCAATTGCCTCCTCTGCAGTCCAGCCCATTTCCTTTACTGAAGACTCATTTAGAATCACTGAAAAACGTTCTGTACCTTCTTCGAGATCGCTCCTTTTGAGATCGGATTCAGAAAAATTATTTCCAGCCAAAATTTCAAGATCAATAGTTTGAATAATATCATTATCTACCGAGTATCCGGTGATCATAAATTCACGCTGATTGTCTCCTCCCGGAAAAACTTTATATCCTGCTTTGATATGAATAGGCATATCTGCAGCTCGAGATATTGAAGTTGCGGCACCTGAGCGAAGCATTTCATTTTTGATGGTTTCTATCCCTTCCCGCATGTTGTAATGATAGTTGAGCGAAACCAGATGTTCTTTGTCGTAACCAAGATTGATCTCTTTCATATAATCCAATTGGCTCTTCACTACAAATGTTGATATCAACAATCCTATCGAAACGAAAAACTGGAATACCACCAAAGACTTTCTAACCCAGGCTCCTCCTCCCATTTTGGTCTTGTTGGCCAAAGCCTTGATAGGTTCCATTCCTGAAAGTATCAAAGACGGGTAGAGCCCTGCAAGAATTCCGATCAGGGCTATAAATCCGATTATTAAAATGATTCCAACAGGTGAAACCACCAAATCCATATTTAAGGGAACACCGCTCAGAGTGGAGAATTTTGGAGCTATAAGATAAAGTGCCAAAATACTCAAAATGGAAGAAGCCATCGTTAAAAGAACAGATTCAGAAACGAACTGCCCAAAAAGCTGTCCTCTTCCTGCTCCCATTGCTTTACGAAGTCCGACTTCTTTGTTTCTTTCTGTGGCTTCTGCAGTCGCCAAGTTGACATAATTAATCACTCCTATCGCAATCAACAATAAGGCAACTATTCCAAATATGTAGATGTAACGGATATCAGAGCCTGGTTTGATCGAACCTAAAGCTTGATCCCCCAAGTGAATTTGGGTGACAGGCTGGATAAAAAAGGCCGCTTCATACCCATATTCAGCTAAATCCTTCCCTAAATATTTATCTACTATCTGCTCCAGTTTTCCCTCAAAAACTTGAGGATCTGCCTCTGGTTTAAGCTTCACATAGGTATAGTAATTACTGGGTGACCATTCAGGACTTGTCCCATGCCTATGTGTTTTGAAAGAGGCCAAAAAGTCGAAATCTATATGGCTATTGGACGGAAAATCTTCCATCACACCTGAAACCGTATAGTCTTTGTTGTCAACTTTCAGCGGTTTTCCTGGCGCTAAAGAAGCATTTCCAAAATATCTTTCTGCAGCGCTTTTTGTCAAAACAAGTTGATTTGGTTCTGAAAGGACCTGCGCTGCACTTCCTGATAATAGTTCGAAATCAAACACCTCAAAAAAGTTTTCATCGGCAAAGGCGAAGGCTTTTTCTTCTTGGTTTCCTTCCCCTGCATCAATCATCACTGAAGAAAAAATACTTAAATCGAATATCAGGGTTCCATTTTCTACTTCAGGAACTTCATCGATCAAGGTAGGAATTAAGCTAGACGGAGTCGATGAAACTAATTGCCCTTCGCCTCCAGACCGAAACTCCTGATTTAACCGATAAATCCGATCATAATCAGTATACATTTTATCATAGCTCCATTCATGGTTGATATAAAGGCAAATCGCCAAAAAACTAACAATGGCTACGGTCAAACCCAACAGATTTATCCCTGTATAAAGCTTTCGCTTTTGCAGATTCCTAAAGGAAACTTTCAAGTAATTTTTCCACATAATCTTTCCAGGTTAAAAGTTTTTTCTCCCTCATTGATTTCCAGTTTTGTGCCACAAAAAAAAGCCCCTGAATTAGCTCCAGAGGCCTTTTGGGGTAGTTAACCCTATGATTTTCTCGAACATTTTTGTTCGCAGGCGGACGAATAAATTTATTAAATCTACCCGCTTACCAGTTTTCTTTTAGAATTTTCTATACTTTCCGTCCAGATATTGATTGGCTTCTTTCTCGGAAAACTTTGCTTTTTTACTGTCCCAATGCAAAGTCTGATTTGGGAATCGACCGGCTATTACTCCCAGTAGAATTGTTTCTGTCAATCTACCCGCATAAGAAAAGGGAGCACTACACTCATCTTTGCCCATACAAGCATCTACAAACTGATGGTAATGCTTTTTACTTTCGGAATCATAATCCTTTACAGGGGCTCCCAAGTTGAAAGACTCAATGTCCATATCTTCATATTTACCATCTACAATCAGTCTTGGCAATTGCTGGAAGTGTGGCAATAACAATCTGCCTTTTTCACCCATAAACATCGCACCCTGATCGGGTAATTCATCCCCATTTGGAAGCACAAGATCTTCATGAGAAGCTGGAGCACCATTTCCATCATACCACACCCACTTCAATTTCTCAGCGGTATGCTTAGTTCCAGGGAACTCATACGTCACCGTATTTTTCTCAGGAAAACCAAAACCTGTTGGCTGGCGACATTCATTAATAATCGTCTCAGGGACATCAAGTTCCAAGGCATTATAAGGCGTATCAAAAATATGAACTCCCATATCTCCCAAAGTTCCGCATCCGTAATCCAAGATCTTCCTCCAGTTTCCTGGGTGATAATATCCTTCTTTGTAAGGTCTTTCCGGCGCAGTTCCCTGCCATAAATTCCAATCTAACGTGGCAGGCACAGGATCACTCCCAACTGGCTCAGGACCATCAAAGCCCCAATTCTTTGGAGACCAGGCTCTTACGGTATGTACTTTGCCTATGATCCCGGATTGGATCAGTAAGGTTGCCAATTTGTAATCATAAAAAGAATGAACTTGAATACCCATTTGAGTCACCAAATTTTTCTTTTCTGCCATTTTCTTCATTTCCCTTGCTTCAGACACATGGTGAGTCAAAGGCTTTTGGCAATAAACCGGCTTATCCATTTTCATGGCCATCAAAGATGCCGGAGCATGAGTATGATCAGGTGTGGAAACCACTACGGCATCAATTTCATCCTCCATGTCTTTTAACAAAATCCGATAATCAGTATAAGTTTTTGCATTTGGGTGAAGGACTTTAGCCTTAGCCAATGCCTCACTATCCACATCGCATAGGGCTACTACATCCACAAGTGCATGGGAGGAAATCGCATCCAAATCCGCCATTCCCATGGCTCCAAGTCCAATATGTGCAGTTCTTAATCGTCCTTCGGCGTTCAGCTTTCCTAAAAATGATGGCGCTAAAGCCGCTCCTAGGATACCAATACCACTTTTCTTGACGAAATCCCGCCGATCCATTACTGAAATTTTCTTACTCATATTTATGATAGGTTTCTTATTAATTTAATTCCTTGATTCTGATATTCTTGAAACGAACCACATCTCCATGTCCCAAAAATCCAATGTGCCCCATGTGTCTCTGCAATCCTGGATGATCTTTTCCATCCAAGGTCCCATTTTTACTTGCTTCTAAGTAATCCCCCTCTAAGATGGTGGTTCCGTTTAGAATTACTTTGATTTTTGGATGCTGAACAATGACTTCCTCCTGATTCCATTCTCCTACAGGTTTAAGAAAACCACGCTTGGCAGGTATCACTCCGTACACTGAGCCATGGTACTGATAGTCATGAAGTTCGGCATATTTATCAGCAGTATTATCTAAAATCTGAATCTCTTTTCCTTCATAGGCAGCATCTCCCTCCAAAGGTGCATGAATCCCAAGACCATTATTTCCTCCGGGAGTCAGCTGAAATTCAAACTTGAGGACAAAGTCTCCATATTCTTTTTCTGTATACAGCTTTCCTCCACCCGTCCCTTTCGGATCGATGACAATCATCCCCTCCTGAACTAAATAGGAGGTTTTATTGCCTACCCATCCCTCCAGGTTGGTTCCATTGAAAAGTGAGGTATAACCTTCTTCCAAGTTTGATTGCTGAGCATAGGAAGTAAGGGAAAATAACATGACCAAAACAAAAGTTATAGGTTCATAAACAAAAGATCTATGCATGAGGAGTTATTTCTTGGTGAGGTGACATGCTGATTGAAAAGCCAATTTAAGAGAACAATGGTAATTATAATAAAAAAACTTATTGAAAAATTTTAATTTGAAAATGCAAGGTTCTATTATTTTTTAGAAAAAGATAGTTTCAGCCTTTTACTTGTGCGTGCATTCCAATCTAAAAAAATAGCCCGATAATAAATCTCGGGCTATTCAAAGAGGATCGAAAATTATTCATCTTTTAATACCCTTGCCGGATTGGTTTGGGCAGCATTATAGGAATGAAGTCCCACTATAAATAAGCAGATCATCAATACACCGAATCCAGCTATCGCAAATAGGAAATAGGGCATCTCTACCCGATACTGGAATCCATTCAGCCAATCTTTCAAGAAGTAATAAGCCGGGTAAACTGCCAGGGCAAAGGAAACAGCAACCAGCAGTACATATTCTTTAGAGATCAATCCTAAAATCTGTAAAATACTCGCCCCCAGCACTTTTCGAATACTGATTTCTTTGGTTCGTTGTGCAATAGTAAAGGAAGAAAGTCCAAATAAACCCAAGCAGGAAATCAAAATAGCAAGGCCACATGCAAGTCCCAATACATTTCTGATTTTCAAGTCCTCCTCGTAAAATCTAGCGATTTCATCATCCAGAAATTTGAAGGTTTGATTTTCTTCCCCAATGATCTCTTTGTATACCTTTTCAAGACCCAGTTTCGCTTCGGCCAAATTGATGTTATCCTGAAGTTTCACATTTATTGCTCTAAATGATCCCGGTTGATACACCATCAAGGTCGGTCTGATTTCTTCTCTAAGAGTTCGCGAATGATAATTTTGTACCACACCTACTATTGTTTTTTCCTCTCCAGAAAATTTCATCTTTTGACCAACCAGTTCTTCAGGAGTATCAACATAAACCTGCTTCATGAAAACTTCATTCACCAAAACCTCATCATCCCTGTTTTGGCTATTCTTTCCTGCTAAAAGTTCAAGCCCATTCACATCTACAAAAGCCGAATCCATATTTACAATCTGTACAAAGAAATCCAACTCTGCCGTATCCAATTGATATTGGGCATCTGAAGTCCAAAGGCTTACTGAAGAAACTAAGCTCCCACTCAAACTTGCTCCTTTTACATAACTCAATTGATTGAGCCTGTCTCGAAGCAATTCAAATTTATCCAAACCTCCTCTGTAGGGTAAAGAAGAATATAAAATCGCTTGACTGTTAAAACCCAAAGGTTGACTGGAAACATATTTCAACTGAAATGAAATTACAGAAACGAGGATAATAAAGGCGATAGAACTTGCAAACTGAAGCACAGTCAAGTTTTTGCGAAGAAAAACTCCCAAGGAAAATTTATTGGATTGTTTTATTTCACCTTTCAATGCTCTTTGAGGCTGATAGCTAACTAAAACCAATGAAGGGTAGATCCCCGAAATCAAGGTCAGGATAAACGTAAAGCCAAGTATAAAAAGGATGTTTTCCTGCGAAAGGAAATCCACATTCATACCTTTTGGAAGGTAGGTTTGAAATGTCGCCATTAAAAGCTGTACCAATAGAAATGAGATAACCGTAGCAGTAATGACGATTAAATAGGTTTCGCTCAAGAACTGAAAGATCAACTGGCTCTTATTTCCCCCCAATGTTTTACGAATCCCAACTTCTTTTGCCCGGCCAATTGCCTGAGCGGTCTCTAAATTCACAAAATTCAGACAAGCCAAAATCAAGATAATTGCCCCTATGACCAAAAGTCCGTTTAAAAAAGTTTTGGAGACAGAAGTGCTATCATCATAAGTCTGTCCGAAGTGCACTTCTTTAAGAGGTTCTGCAATGAAACTTGTCTTGGTATCTTCTTGATCACTCAAGTTCTTTTCCACAATAGCCGCCAAGCCCTGATCCAAGAAACTTTTCTCTACCCCTTCCTGCGTTCTTATGTATAATTGACTACTGGAATTCACATTATCCCAATGCTCCGCTGCATATCGATTTTTGTTGGCCGACACAGAAATAGTTGAGAAAGAAATAAAGTCTGTAAAAATCAAATCCGTATTCTCGGTAAAATCTTTCACCACGCCTGTCACTTGAGTGTACATGGTATCTGTTTCAGTGTAAAGAATCTCTTTCCCTAGAATATCATTTACGGATTCATTGGGGAAATATTTTTCTGCAGAAGACTCCGTTAATACCACAGAATAGGGTTCTACCAAGGCATTCTTTGCATCACCGGCAATCCATTCCCTTTTAAAAATCTCCAAAAAGCCTGGACTCGCCAAAATCACATTATTCGTTCTTCCAAAATCTTTTTCTGGAGACTGCACCACCACTTTTGTCTGATAGGTAGTATAAAACCTAGCTTTGGTTTCAATTCCGGCTATTTCATCTTCAATAACTTCCCCTAAAGGTACAGGCGTACCCGAATTAGGATATACTTCTCCTCCTCCAAAATCAGTGATGGTTTTTATCCTGTAAATCTGATCTTCTTTTGGATGAAAATTATCAAAGCTATTGGCATACCATACCACATTAAAAATCAAAAAACAGATAGCAATTCCTATCGACAAACCTAAAACATGGATGGTCGTTCTCAGTCTATTTCTTAAGAGATTTCTCCAGGCGATTTTGAAGTAATTTTTAAACATGGTTCCAGTTTTTAAAAGGGTTGTTTTTAGTCTTGTTATTCATCCTTCAATACGCTTGAAGGATTTGCCCGGGAAGCATTATAAGCATGAAGTCCAACTATTACAAGGCAAATTGAGAGGATCAATAAACCTGAAAGTGCAAAGATTCCATAGGGCATAGCTATTTTAAACGCATAATTATCAAGGAATTTTCCGGCAAAAGTCCAAGCTAAACTACTGGCAATCAGAAAGGAAATCCCGATCAGTAAAATGTATTCTTTGCTGATCATGACCAATACCTGCATGATCGTGGCACCAAGCACTTTTCGGATTCCAATCTCTTTCGTACGCTGAGCAATCGTGAAAGAGGACAAACCAAATAATCCTAAACAGGAAATCAGAATGGCCAGAAATGAGGCAAATCCCATAACATTCCTGAGTTTTTGATCATCCTCATAAAACTTAGAGATGACCTCATCCAAAAACTTAAATTCTGAAGATTCCAATGGATATAAGTCTTTAAAGATTTGATCCATTTTTTCTTTTGCCGCGCGGATATCTGCCCCCTTCTCCAATTTCACATTAATCAGGGAGGAATACATAGGTTCATAAACCATAAGTAATGGCTTAATTTCAGATCTCAGATTCAGTGCATGAAAATCATTGGTGACACCTTGGATGACTCTGGTAGTATCGTCATAATAGAAACTTATTCCAACAGCTTCTTCTGGATTAGTAAATCCATATTTGTTGACAAAGGATTCGTTTACCAAAACATGATCTACCCTATTGGATATGTTTGTTCCGGCTATAATTCTCAACCCATTGACCGACACAAAGGAAGAGTCGATTAATTTATTCTGAATTTCCAGTTTTTGGGTGGTGGAATCAATTGCCAACTCAACTTCAGAGGTAGAATAGCTATTGGAAGACACCAAATCATCACTTAGCGACACTCCTTTGACGAAAGCCTGCTGATTTAAACGATCTTTAAAAATTTCAACTCTGTTTTGCTCATCTCTGAAAGGCGTAGAGATGTACATCACAGCTTCCTTGTTAAAACCCATTTCCTGCTGACTCATATACCGCAATTGGCTATTCACTACCAATACCATGATCACAAAAGCGATGGAACAAGTAAACTGGATCACCGTAAGATTCTTCCTTAAGAAGATGCCAAATGAAAATTTGCCTGTTTTGCCCCGTTCCCCTTTGAGTGCTCTCTGAGGATCATATTTACCCAAAATCAAGGCAGGATATATCCCGGCCAGAAAAGTTAAGAGAATTGAAAACCCTATTAAAAACCCAATATTCACCCAAGAAAAATAATTGATTTGAAAGCCCTCGGGCAAATAGTCAGTTGCGATATTTTTAAGGATTTCTATTAATCCAAATGAAATAATAACAGCTACAAAAACGATCACTAAAGTTTCTGAAAGAAACTGTTTTGTCAATTGACCACGATTTCCTCCCAGAGTTTTTCTTATCCCCACCTCTTTTGCCCGATTGATCGCATGTGCTGTTTCCAGATTGATGAAATTCAGACAAGCCAATATCAAAATTATACCTCCCAAAATCATCAATCCATTTAGGATCAACCTGTCTGCCGGTTCATTTAAGTACAAGGCATCTGTAAAATGAATTTCAGATAATGGCTGCATGTGATGCATTCGCTGATCACCATCTTCCATATCAATGTACTTTTTGATCATGGAAGGAAATTCACTTTCAATGCTGGAAGGATCCACATTTTCCGAAATTTTGACAAAGACCTGAGAATTTGAGGTGATGGCATCCCATCGATCCATATTGAACCGGTCATTGTTCTTCATCGTCTGGATAGAACTTAAAGAAACAAAGTTGCTGAATTCTAAATCTGAGTTTTCGGGATAGGCTTTTACAATCCCGGTGACTACTGCAGTTATTGAATCTTGATTAAAATAGATAATCTCTTCTCCTACTATCTCTTCCGGAGCGAGGCCAGGGAAATAGCTGTTCGCTGTTTTTTCTGAAAGCACCACGGAATTCGGTTTCGAAAGTGCCTGATCCTCCGAACCTACAATCCATTCCCTCGGAAATATTTTAAAAAAATCTTCAGATGCCAATAAGACACCATCTTGTCTCCCAAGGTTCTTTTCAGCAGAAGGAATGCCGATCAATGTTTTATTCAAAGTGAAAATATGAGTCCGTAGTTCTATTCCCGACACTTCATTTTCAATCTGCTCACCTAAAGGAAACGGTACACCAGGATTAGGATATACATTTCCCCTGTAGATCGACTCTGTAGAAATTCGAAAAATCCTATCCGCTTCTGGATGAAATTTATCAAAACTATGTGCATGAAAAACCACATTGAAAATCAGAAAACATATGGAGATTCCTATCGAAAGTCCCAGCACATGAATGACTGTTCGGAGCTTGTTCCTAAGAATATTTCTCCAAGCTATTTTGAAGTAGTTTTTTAACATAAGTAGTTGAAGTTGGGAGTTAGGAAGTTGGAGATTGGAAGTTTTGTTTGATTACCAATGACCTCAATAGAAATCTCCCGAAATCCGATATCGATTTATTCATTTTTCAATATTTCTGATGGGTTGATGAAAACTGCCTTGAGTGTTTGGTATGCGGTAGTTACCAAAAACATCAACATAATGGAAAGTGCTGGCAGGATGAAAAACCACCAACCTAAAGATATTTGAAGCTGAAAATTGGCCAGCCAACCCGATAACAAATAGTATGAAAATGGAATGCCTACCAAGAAACATATCGATAGCCAAATCAAATATTCTCCGGAAATCAAGTTTAGAATTTCCATCGGTGATGCTCCCAATATCTTGCGGATACTCAACTCCTTATTTCGTTGTAAAACCAATTGATTGGTCACTCCCAAAATACCCATCACAGCTATCAATACCGCAACTATGGAAGCTATTCCAAAAAGCTGAACAAACTGCTGTTCACTTTTATATTGCTTATCGAAATGCTCATCCAAGAAGTAATATTCAAATGGTGAATTTGAAAAAGAACTTTTAAAGACATTTTCAATATCCTGAATGGTCTTCGCCGGATCAGAATCTCCAAAATCTACCGCATAATAATTCAAGTCGCCAGATGAATAATTCAATACCATCGGCTCTACTTCGACATTCACTCCTTGCTGGCGGTAATCTTCTACCACGGCGATAATCGGAACCTTGGAATTCCTGTATTCCAGTTGCTTCCCGATAGCTTCTTCTGGATTTTGAAATCCCAGTGCCTGCAATGCTTTTCTATTAATTATGGCCTCTGATCCTTCTTCAAGAGCTTGATTGAAAAGTTTCCCAGCTACTAGTTCGATCCCAAAAACATCAAAATATCCGCTTCCCACATTCAGCATAGTGAACATGGCGCCGTTTTTATCTTTGCCTTCCACATTAAATTCATCAGATCTCCAGTAGATTTCATTTCCTGGGATCTCATTCGTTGCCCCTATCTTTTTAATTGAATTAAGGGATCCTATAGAATTCTTTATTTGTTCTTGATAATTTCCACTGCCTTCGATGAACAGCATCGGTGATCGAAACACCAGTTTATTTTCCAGATTGAGTCCAAGCTTCTGCTCACGCATAAAATCCAGTTGTTTAAAAACTGTCAACATCCCGGCGATGATCACCAGACAAAAAACCAGCTGAATAACTAAAAGTGGTCTGGCAAATGCCGACTTTAATTTGAATTTCAGGCTTCCTTTCAATGCATTGGCAGCTGAAAAAGAAGTTAAAAGTAAGGCTGGGTAAATACCCGAAACGAGCGTGCCTACCAACCAAAATCCTGCTAAAGGAATTAGATATTCTTTAATTTGAAAAATGGATTCGGGCAAGGCCAAATCCAACAAAGTATTGAAACTATTTCCAACTATAGAAACGAGGATTGCAGCAATGGATACGGCAAGAAAATTAATGAAAAGAGATTCTGTCATAAACTGAAAGAAAATCTGAACTCTATTCCCTCCTGAAACTTTCCGCACTCCAATCTCTTTGGCACGACTTAATGCTTTGGAATTCGAAATATTGATGGAATTCAGGTAAATCATCAGCAACACAAAAGCACCGATCCAACTAAAGTATCCCAGTTTTTTCCCGTCGATCCCTTTCTCATATTCTCCTGTAAAATCCAATGTAGTATGGATAGATTGAACAGGCTGAAGACTTAGATTCCACTCAGAATTTCTGGATTTTAAACTCTCTCCGAAATGGCTTTCCAGACTTGCATTCATTGCCTCCTCAGTATCAGAAATTGAAGCATCAGGAGTGAGTTTCAAATACGTGTATTGATTGATCCAGTCATAGGATTGGTCTATTTCTTTCCCGATAAAATGATGCAACGTGGCATAGGAAATCAAAATTTCAGGCCTCAAGTGCCGGTTTTTCGGCAAAGAATTAAAAACACCGATTACTTCAAAATCAACTGTCCCGTCAAAATTAGTACTGTTTATTTCCAAGGTTTTGCCGACAGGATTCTGCACTCCAAAAATCTTTTGGCTGATATCCTGCGAAATCATTGCTTTCAAAGGTTGGCCCATTTGTCCAAAATCACCCTGAGTCAACTGCACATCAAAGAATTCAAAATATTGCTGATCTGTGAGAAAGATATTATCCTCTCGTACAAACTGATCCTGAAATCCAGCGATGACTTCTCCTAAGATCACTACTCGGCTAAATTCCTCCACCGCAGCTATTTCCTTAGCAAATGTTTCTCCCATCGCGGGGGAAGTTCTTGCACTCTTCTCCTCCAATTCACCTTGAGCCAAAGAAGCGAGATTTACCCGATATAACTGATCAGAAGACGAAAGGTCGGTATCATAGCTTTTCTCAAATTTTACATAAATCATGATAATCAAAACGGCACTGATACCAATCACAAGTCCGCCGATATGGACCAGTGAATTGGTCTTATCTGAAAATAATTGTCTCAAAAGTATTTTTAAATAGTTCTTATACATGATGTTGTAAAGTTTAAATAGCCTATCAGCTACTCTTTGGGCACACAGGCCTTATTGCAGCAAATGAGGGTAATTTTCTATTCTGCTTCCCTCATATCTTATTCCTATTAGTGTGGACCTTGATTTTTTATACTTACCTCTTTTATCTTGATACTTTTTACTTGATACTTGATACTTTTTACTTGATACTCTTTACATCAATCATCTTTCAATGTTTTCACCGGATTCATCTGAGATGCATAAAATGCCTGAGCCGAAACGATCAACAGCGTAAATCCGATTCCTGAAATTGCCAAAAGAGTGAAATTGACCCACGAAGGCCAGTCTTTCACAGCAAACTGAGCAATCCAGTTTTGCATTAAATACAAACTCAATGGCAAGGCTGTCAATACTCCGGCAAGCGTAATCAATAGAAATTCTTTATTGAACATCCATGAAATACTCATACTTGAAGCACCCAATACTTTTCGGATGCCGATCTCTTTAGTACGGCCCGCGATACTCAAGGCAGCCATCGCAAACAATCCCATTGCTGCAATCAAAATCGCTATTCCCGCAGCCATAAAAACCATTTTTCCCAATCGTTCATCTGCTTTATATTGCTCTTCTACTGTTTGATCCATAAAGCTGAAACTGAACGCCTCCAATGGAAAAACCCTTTTCCATTCGTTTTCTAACAATGCCCGAAAGGCTTCAAAATCATTCCCGGTTCCTTTCACTATTACTTTAGGATTGGTAGCTGAATTGATCATCAGCATATTGATACCACTGAAAAAGTTATCAGGACTTTTTGCAAATAAGACCGGTTCGATCTCTTTATAAAGCGAGTTATGATGAAAATCCTTTACCACTCCAACGATCTGATGCGGTTTAAAGCGAGTGTTTGGCATCATTTCCCCCAATGGATCATCCCATTTCATTGCTTGGGCAAATGTTTCATTGATGATGAAAGCACTACTATCGGCTCCTGGATCAGGATTAAATCCTCTTCCTTCCACCATTTCAAGCCCCATAGTTTTGATGTAATCTCCCCCCACGAAATTCACCCGGAAATCAAATTGCTCTTCATTATCCATGGGAAATCCTGCATCCCAAAATGCATCATCTCCATAAGTCGAAATGGTAATTCCGGCAGACTGAACCTCTGACCTCCCTACCAAAGCTTGGCGATAAAGTTCCGCCTGTTGAAATCCCTCATTGATGGATTTCACAAAGCTGGTACTGTTTACATCTGGGACGTTGACGATTACGACCATTTCCTGGTCAAAACCGAGATCATAGTTTCTAATCGCCTGCATTTGATTCACCATAATCAAGGTAGATGCGATCAATAGGAAGGAAATAAAAAACTGAAATGCGACCAACCCTTTTCTTAAGGCCTGTTTTCCAAAGTGAATAGAAAGATTTCCTTTCAGGACCTTAATCGGACGAAGATTGGACATGAAAAATGCTGGATATGCACCGGCCATTGCGGTAATGATGACCACCAATCCTGCTAATATCAAAATTTGAACAGGCCCATAAACCAGTGTCAAATCTTTTTCAAATAACGTATTGAATGTTGGAACAAGAACTTCAGCTAGGATCAAACCTAAAATCAAGGCCATCAAAGTCGTTAAAAATGCTTCTGTCAAAAACTGAAAAACCAATTGACCAAACTCCGCTCCCATAGTTTTACGAACGCCTACTTCTTTGGCTCTGGTAGTGGATCTTCCGATGGCCATGGTGGTGAAGTTTATGCAGGCAATAAGAAGGATAAGAAAAGCTATTCCTGCTAAAATCCATAACAAGGTGGGCCTGGTCGTATCCGCCATACCTGTATTAGTTTCATCAGTAATATGGATATCCGCTAATGGCTGAAGTGTAAAATAATAAGTCCCTTCCTCATATTCCTCACCTAAGACTTTCTTCATCATGGCTTCTACTCCAGCCTCGATCGTTGCTTTGGAGCTCGGATCATTTACTTTCACATACGTATCCCCAAATACATTGAACCAGCTATTTTGGCTTTCCTCACCGATATTAAAATCGAGATTCTTATCATTCATCAGGATTTCAAATTGAATACTGGAATTGGAAGGAACATTTTCCAAAAGCCCGGTCACTTTATACTCCTCATAATTATCCCCCATTTTCAGGCGAATGGAATTTCCGATGGCATTGGCTTCTCCAAAATATTTTTCGGCAACTTCCTGGGTGATGACGATTCCAAATTTGTCATTGAGCACCTGATCTTTATCTCCCTCCAACAAGTTGAAACTGAAAATATTCAAGAAATCAGGGCTGACCATCAGCAGACGCTGACTTTGAGTTGTTGATTCATCCAGGTAAGCCTGAGCCACACTGGAAACCATCCTCGTGGTATGTTCGATCTGAGGAAATTCATTTTCAAAAGTTGGAGCAGTGATGATAGGAGTTGAATAGGATTTAATATCCTCCCCATCCTCTACTTGATGCCGACTCAATCTAAAAACCTGATCACTTTCACTATGAAAATTATCAAAGCTCAGTTCAAATTGAACAAAAAAGAAAATCAGGATACTCACTCCCAAACCCAAGGTGAGACCAATCAGATTGATCCCCGTGTGCAATTTGTTCTTTGACAAATTCCGAAGGGCGATTTTGAAATAATTTTTGAACATTTTTATTTAGGTTAATTCTATTTTTTCAAACTTCAAATTTTAGCTTTCTGGCTTTTCCTCACTCGCTTTTAATGGATTCCACTGGGTTGGCAAATGCCGTTTTCAATGACTGAATAGAGACAGTAGAGTAAGCAAGTAGGATAGAAATAGCTGCTGACCCAATGAAGAACCAAACTGATATTGGTACTTTAAAGGCAAATTGATCCAGCCATTCTTGCATCAGGTAATATCCAATAGGTAAAGCTATCAACAATGAAAACCCTACTAAAATCAGAAACTCCGAAGTCAATTTATTGACGATTGTCGCCACTGAGGCACCTAGCACTCTTCTGATTCCTATTTCTTTTCTTCTGGATTCTGCTGTGAAAATAGATAGTCCAAATAACCCCAAACAGGAAATCAACAATGCCAAGAAGGCAAATGAACCCAAAAGCGAACTGGTTTTGGCCTGTTGCTCATACTGCATGGCGATGTCCTCATCTAAGAATTTATAGTCAAATGGCAAACCTGAATTCACCTCTTTCCAGGTAGCTTTCAATTGGTCTAAAAGGGCAGCATTTATTCCCTGATCCGCTTTGATCAACACATAATTACTCCCATCAAAGGCAGCATTTTTTACTGGAATGTAAATTGTCGGAGTTATGGAATATCTCAAATCCCGGGTATGATAATCCTTAACCACCCCTACTACATTCCCTTTATAATTAGAAAATAGCTCTCCGTTTTCTTCTGTAAACACCCGCAGATCCGCTCCAATAGCCGTATTCAAATCTTTTCCCATCCAATCCATAGCAGCCTCATTCACAATCATCGCCACATTAGTCAGGTCAGGAAATCTATCCCTCATCAACTTTGAAATGCCTTTGTCTGCTCCATTGTCTAAAAACTCCCTGCCTGAAACCATCGGGATACCCAAACTCTCAAAATATCCGGCATCCACATATTGAACATTGATGTTTTTAGTATCGCCTTCTTTTATACCTGGATAATCGGCAGTCGGATTCCAACCCGTATCAATACCAGGCCTGTCGCTTGAAAATTTCACAAAGCTGACTCCCGGAATATTGGTAAGTTCCTGCTTCAACACATCTCCTTTTTCCTTTGCAAGATTCCCCATTTTCACAGAAACCAAACCTTCAGAGTCAAAACCCATGGAGGAGTTTGTCATAAACTGATGCTGGAAAAATGCGACTGAAGCACAGAAAACAAGTAATGTCGAGAGGACAAATTGAAAAACCACCAACCCCTTTCTTAAAAATGACTTGCTTTTGCTCAAGGGAGATTGTTTCAGAATCATTTCTGGTTTTAGACCAGACAGGTAGAAAGCAGGAAAAATACCTGCCAACAAGGAGGAGATAACCCAAACGTTCATTAGCAATACCTGCAATTGAGTATCAGTCAATAAATCGATTGGGATTTTTAATGAAATAGTAGATTTGATAAGCGGGTTGGCCAGATAAACCAAGAGTAACCCAATGATCATGGCAATGGCATTGATCAGAAAAGATTCAGCTAAAAACTGGGCGATTAACTGACCTTTTTGGGCACCGTTTACCTTTCGGATTCCGATTTCTTTCATTCTTTTGATCGCTCTGGCTGTCGCTAGATTGATAAAATTGATACAGGCAAGAACCAGAACAAATACACCAATGGAAAGGAAAATCCACAAAGTTTGCTCTGCCATCGGTGGCGTCCATTCTCCTTGAAAACCAGCATTTGTATGAACATCCGTGATAGGCTGGAGGAAATGAACGTAAGACTTGGCTTCTTCTGCGTTTCGGTAGTTAGGAGTGATTTCAGGTATTCTATCGCTAATCGTATAAGGATCCTGCCGCTCATTTACCTTCACATACGTGTAGGTTTGAGGCCACCAGAAACTTCCAAAATCAGCTGTTATTGGGAAATCGCTGAATGATTTAAAAGTGTTCATTCCTGATACAAAGTCAAAATCCATGTGGCTATTTGAAGGAAGTTCTTTCAGCACTCCTTTTACCTCAAAGGAAAAATCCCCAGTGGAAATCAGCACTTTCCCGATCGGATCTGCTTCTCCGAAATATTTCTGGGACATAGCTTCCGTGATGACTACTTGATACGGGTTTTCAAAAACTCCTTTCCAACTTCCCTTGCTCAATTCAAAGCCAAAAATCTGATCAAACCCTTGATCAGAAAAAATAAATCGATCTTCCCGAAATCTTTCGTCCGGAGCAATACCATCCGGGGCATATAAATAAGTACTGATTTGGGTTAAACTTACCACTTCATCCAGCTCAGCCTCAAACTCTTTACGAAGCATGGGGGCAACAGCTCCTCCAGCCCATGCCCAAGAATTGGTATTATTAACTTCCTGAACTACTCTAAAAATACGTTCGGATTCAGGATGAAAGGTATCATAAGATTTTTCATGTTTGACAAAAGCCAATAAAATCAAACAGCAGGCTAAACCAACAGACAGTCCCAAAACATTGATCAGAGAAAATGTTTTTTGACGGATCAGATTTCTCCAAGCTATTTTAACGTAGTTTTTAAGCATAAATAAACAGATTTTGAAGGATTAGGAAATCTGATTTCTGAAGAAACCGGAATTTCCCCCACCCTAACTATCAAATTTCTATGCCAGTATAAAACCCCTTAAAACAGGCTTAAAACCGCCAATTACCCTCTTCTTCAAAAAATCAATCGGACGATTTTGTTCGCTAGTGGGCAATTTTAGTAGGCAGGAGCAGTGGGCAGTAAACAGTGGGCAGTCGGCAGTGGGCAGTCGGCAGTGGGCAGTAAGCAGTAAGCAGTATACAGTAGGCAAAACGGTCAACGCTATTTAGGGAAGGACCACTTCCCAACTTCCTACTTCCCGACCTTCCTACTTCCTACTTCCCTACTCATTTTTCAAACTTTCGATAGGATTTACTATTGCAGCTCGATAAGCCTGAGAAAAAATAATCCCCAAACTGATCAATAAAATTGCTCCTACTCCGATCCCTATGGGCACCACCCCGATACTCACTCTTGATGCAAAAAACTCAAGCCAAAAATTATTGATAAAATAGGCCGCTGGAACAGCAAATAGTATTGCAAAGCCTAACAACTTTAGGAAACCTTTAGAAAGCAAGAATATGATCTGAGAAATACTTGAACCTAATGTTTTTCGGATTCCAATTTCCTTAATTCGGGTCTGGGCAGTGTAAGTCGCCATTCCCAATAGCCCTAAACAGGAGACAAATATTGCTAAAAATGAAATCAATCCAATCACTGAGGTAACATCACCAAGTACCTGATGAATAAACTGAAGCTCTTCATCCAGGTATTTATAGGAAAATTTTGAATCGGGATTTACTTCCTTCCAGGCTGATTCCAGCGCTGCCAAAGTTTGTGCCTGATTAGCACCCGAAACTTTGACCAAAGCAAAGCCCAATGCATCATTTCGATTGCGCAATACCAAACTTTGCATAGGTCTATCTGGAGAAAGGAACTGAAAATCTTTCACAACTCCTGCTATTTGAACATTCTTGAATTCGCCCCCATTTTCTACTGCCAATTGCTTTCCGATTGCCTCTTGGCTACTCCCCAAATTGAAATTACTGACTGCGAACTCATTGATCAAGATCAAATTGTCGCTTCCTTCTACCGGTAGATTTTCACCTGCAACAATCTGCAAATCCAATACTTCTATTGCACCACTGTTCACATCAAAAAAGTTGGTCTCCAAACTGTCCAAAGGAAAAAGCGGATTAATCACTTCTGTACCATAATTCCATCCACCAGCAGGGATCAACGAAGAGGCACCCACAGACGAAACATCCGCGTTGGAATTAATTGCCTGAGCGAATCGAGGATAATTCTCTGGATTGAAAAGCTTGATAGTGACGATGTTTTCTTTCTCAAACCCATAATCAAAATTGAGGATATGCTTTGCCTGAGACTGAATCAGCACCACGGTAATAATGAAAATCAGAGAAATGGAGAACTGAATCACCAAAAGGATATTTCTGACTCCCATACTTTTAAATAGCCGAACGCCGCTCAGTTTATTAAATAAATTGACAGGGTTTAGTTTGGAAACATAGGTGGCAGGCAACAATCCTGCTACCACTCCAACGAGTATACTAAAAACCACAAAAATCAGAATCCCCGAGATACTTTGCTTGAAGGATATTTTCAGATATTGGTTGAAAGTCAAACCATCAACCCCACTTTCCAAAATCTGTAACATCAGAAAAGCAAAGAATAAAGAACAGAGCGAAATCACGACTGCTTCCGTTATGAATTGAGTGAAAATCTGCTTTTTATTAGCTCCTGAGACTTTTCTGATCCCAACTTCTTTTACTCTTGTAAGTGCTCTTGCCACAGACATGTTGGTATAATTAAGGCAAGCCGAAAACATTACAATCAGACAAAGCACTGAAATAATCAACAACACGATCTTCGGAATAGAAACATGGGTAGTATTTCCAATCAATCCTATGGGAGTGATTTCACTCAAAGAAACAGCTTTGAAAGAATGCTTGTTTTCAAATTTTTTGCCATAAATCTCTTCAGACACCTTATCCAGATTTGCTTGCAGCGCTCCTTTACTTTGCCCTTCTTTCAATAAGACATAGGTATAGTTTGTCCAGACATTATCCCAATTATTTTCTTCTATGCTCATAACCGCTCCTTCCGGCAGCGATTTCATGGTACTGAGTGATGCCAGAAGTTTGAAAGGCAAATGAGTTTTTCCGGGGTTTGGATTTAATACTCCTGTGATTGTAAAGTATCCAAAATCCGTTTCGATGTTCCCTTCTTCGATATCCATAGGTTTGATATCCTTATCATGAAAAGCCACAGTCTTACCTAAAGCAGATTCCTCATTAAAAAGTATTTCTGCCATTTCCGAGGTAATCACCAAGGAAAAAGGTTCATTCAATGCAGTGTTGGGATCGCCTTCTCGAAAAGAAAAATCAAGGATTTTAAAAAGATTGCCATCTGCAAAGTATCCTCCTCCTGATGCAAACTTGTCCTCATAAATCACATCCCCGCCAATTTCCTTATTGATCGCAGCAGCTTCCTCTATGATCGGATATTCATTTATCAGCTTTTCTGCCAAAGGCAAAGCCGAACTTGCCGATTCACCATTATTTTGCTGATATCGGGTAGTATGAACTCGATAAACTCTGTCTTTATTGGAATGATAAGTATCGTAGCTGTACTGATCCATCAGGATCATGATGATCAGAAGGCATACAGACATGCTGACTGCTAGTCCAAGAATATTGATGAAACTAAAGGATTTGTTTCTTTTGAGATTTCTCCAGGCGAGGACAATGTAGTTTTTCAGCATACCCTTTTAGATGAAAATGATAGAAGAAAAGTTACAAATCGAAGGAAAAAATAGATTCCAAGAGAAATAGCATTATTTAACAAAAAGTAGCTTCGCAAATTTTCTTTGCCCAGAAGAGAAATTGAAAAATTTGGTTTTTCTCAAAATCAAAAAAGCCAACCCCCTCTGAAATAAGGAAGTTTGGCTTTTAATTTTTTAATGCAGTCCATTCAATTTTTCACTTTGAGCATCATTCACTTTTCAAGGTATTCGCTGGGTTTGCCAAAGCTGCTTTGATCGCTTGAGAGCTCACAGTCAAAAGTGCAATCAACAACGTAATTCCTCCTGTCAGCAAAAAGATTTTCCAATCTATGGATGTTTTGTAATCAAATGTATCCAACCAATCTTTCATAAAGTACCAAGAAAGCGGAACTCCAATGATCACTGCCAACAATACCAACTTGCTAAATTCTGAAGACAGCAAAGCCACCAAATTGGAAACTGAAGCTCCCAGTACTTTCCGGACGGAAATCTCTTTTTTCCTTCTTTCAGCAATGAACGTAGCCAAACCAAATAAGCCCATGCAGGAAATCACCACCGCCAAACCGGAAAACAAAGAAGTCAGGGAAGCAGTCCTTTTTTGGGATTGAAACTTTTGCTCATTTTCCTCATCTACAAATTTGTATTCAAATGGAGAACCTGAATTAAATTTTGCAAAAACCGCTTCTACACTCGAGAGAGCACTTATCATATTTCGGCTCTCATTAAGACGGATATGTATAAAGTTCAGGTTTCTTTTGGGCCCCATCACCACGATAGGTCTTACCTCTTCAAAAGGAGAATCCATAATAAAATCCTTCACCACTCCCACCACAGTAAACTCTAATTCATCATCCTTAATAATCTGCCCAATGGGGTCATCAAAGCCCATAAGCTCAACGGCTTTTTCATTTATAATAGCTGCCATACTGTCGCTGGCATAGGTAAACACATCGATATCCCTACCTGCAATCAGCTCCATTCCCGCAGTTTTGACTAAATCGGCATCTGCTCCCATTCTAAACATGGTGGGCCTATAATCTGGATCTTTGCCTTGCCAATCCATCATATTCGTATCGCTGTAAATTTCTGTCAAAGGAGAAAAGGTATAGGTTACACTTTCGACCTCAGGAAGAGCCAACAATTCATTTCTCATGGCCACCTTATTTTTCCTGATTGATTCAGTTACTTGATGAAAAATCAAATTCTTCTCATTAATCCCCATGTCCCTATTTTGGACGTATTCCACCTGATCGCGAATGATCCAAACGCTAGAAATCAAAGCCACTACAACGGCAAATTGAAACACAACCAATACTTCTCTGGGCTTGATTCCGAAGCTTCTTCTAGCTCCCATCTTTGATTTAAAAATGACAGTTGGACTAAAGGAGCTCATCAAAAATGCAGGATAGCTCCCTGCCAAAACCCCTACAAAGAGAATATAAAGGATAGATAAAATCCAGAAAAAAGGTTGGAAAAATGGATTGACTAGTTGCTGTCCGATCAAATTGGTAAACCAGGGAAATGAAAGGGACACGATAATCATGGCTACCAAATAAGAACAAAGAGCTATCAGAACGGATTCAGCCAAAAACTGTCCGACCAACATGCTTTTTCCTGCTCCAGAAATTTTCCGTATTCCAACCTCTTTGGAGCGTTTTTCACTTTGGGCTGTGCTCAAGTTGACAAAATTGATTCCTGCAATAATCAGCACGATCACAGAAACGATCCCAAACATGCGGATCAATTCAATTTTTCCTCCTACGGATTGACCATTTTCAAATTTGGAGTACAGGTGCAGATCTTTGACAGGAAACAGAAAGTCTGAAATCTTCTCATCCAATCCTCCATACTTTTTTGAGAAGTCCCTATACTTTTCATTAAAAAGATGGATATCCGTACCATCAGAAAGCATCGCAAAGGTTCGCATGGAATTATTCCCCCAAAAATCATCCACCCATCCCATAGCCTCCAATTTTTTGAAAGGAATAAAGGCAGTAAAGGAAAAAGAAGTGTTTTCCGGAAGATCTTTGATGACAGCTTTTACCTCAAAATCTAATTGATCCTCAACTCTTACAGATTTTCCAAGAGCTGATGTTTCTCCAAATAGTTTCTTTGCTACTGATTCTGTCAAAACAATATTATCAGGAGCAGACAAGGCTTCCACCGGATCCCCTTCCACTACTTCAAAACTGAAGATTTCGAAAAATCCTGGATCTGTAAATGTCGTCTCTTCTGAAAACCTATTTTCACCAACAGCCAAAATCATCGGATCCCATTCCGTTATCCTCGCGATTTCCTCCACTTCAGGAAATTTATCGATTAACGTGGGAGCATATGGAGCAGGAGTATAATCCCAGGAAATAGGTTCTCCTTCTATTTCGGTTGTTCTCCAAACTGCATAAATCCTATCTGAATTTTCATGGAAGCGATCCACAGAAATTTCAAATTGAACCCAAATCAAGATCAAAATAGATGCGGCCATCCCGATTCCAAGACCTCCTATGTTTATGAAAGAATATCCTTTACTTCTACTGATATTTCTCCAGGCGATTTTTAGGTAGTTTTTCCACATAACGTTGTAAAGTTTAAAGGTGGAAGGTTGTAAAGGTTACAATCCTTCTAATACTCAAAATTCATTTTAAAATCTGGGAGTAAACCCGAAATCACATATCCTAAATCCGCAATGATATCACTCACTTTTCAAGCTTTCCACCGGATTCATCAAAGCAGTCCTCACAGATTGGAAACTCACAGTGATCATCGCGATCATCAAAGCCATAAAGCCAGTCACAGCAAAATACCACCATTTCAATTCGATTTTGAAGGCAAAATTCTCTAGCCAAGTATTCGCCAAATAAATACTCAGCGGGATTGAGATCAGGATGGCCAGCAGAACTGTCTTGCCAAAATCTTTGGAAAGCAAAGTCATGATACTCCAATCCGTTGCTCCCATAGTCTTGCGAATGCCAATCTCTTTGGTTCGCTGCTCAGTCATAAATGCCGTCAATCCATACAATCCTAAGCAGGCTATAAAAATGGCCAACAAAGCAAATCCAATGATCATAGTCCCGACCCGTTCTTCCTTTTCGTAATTGCTTTGGAAATCCTGGTCTAAAAAAGAATAGACAAATGGCTCTGAGATACTAGATTTTTGCCAAACGGCTTCAGCATTAGCCAAAACTTGTCCAGCATTACTTCCTGCAAAATTAGCAATGAGGTAACCTCCATTATTCTGGTTGATAAATGCAATAGGCTGAATTTGCTTGTGCAAACTCTGGAAGTGAAAATCTTTGACCACACCTACGATCTCATAACTTTCCTGCTTTCCGCCCCAATCAAAATAAACGTTTTTTCCTACCGCTTGTCCGACCTCAAATCCTAGGGACTTCACTGCCGATTCGTTCAAAATAATGATACTCAGGTCGGAGGTGAATTCCTGTGTAAAGCTCCTGCCTTCCAATAGCGTAAAGCCCAAGGTTTCTACAAAATCATCTCCTACATACGCATTGGTGATATTGACCAAATTATCCTTTGGCTGCCCTTCGGCATAATAAAGCATGCTTTCTATGCTTTCAATTCCAGGGTAAGTAGTAGCAATCGTCACGGATTTCACATTGGAATTTTGTAGCAGCCCGGCTTTTAAAACCTCATACTTACTTACCGCTTCTTCACTTTGAAGTGGAAGGATCAACTGCTGGTCTTTGGCAAACCCCAGGTCCTGATTTTGCACAAAATCTAACTGGTTTCTCATCACCAATACCATCAGAATTAAACAAGAGGAGATCGCAAATTGGAAAACCACTAACACTTGACGCAGTGAAAAACCTGAAAGTTTCCCTCTGAATTTTCCTTTCAAAACTGTACTTGGTGTAAATGCAGAAAGGAAAAAAGCCGGATAGACTCCTGCTAGCAATCCTGCAACTATTGCCAATAAAAAGACTGAAACTATGGGGAGCATCCGCTGATATAAGTCAAGTTCCTTCCCTGTCAATTGATTGAAATATGGCATGAAAAGAGAGACAAGTAAAAATGCCATGACTAAACCAAGCATAGCCACAATCAAGGATTCGCCGAGAAACTGTTTAACCAAAGCACTTTTTTGTGCACCCAACAGTTTGCGGATTCCTACCTCTTTGGAGCGTTTCTCAGATCGGGCAGTTGCCAGATTCATGAAATTGATACAAGCGATCAAGAGAATAAAAACTGCAATTGAACCAAAAACATACAGCGTAACAATATTTCCTGTGGTCCCAAGCTCATATTCTATAGAGGAATAAAGGTAAATATCCTGCAAAGGCTGCAAAACCAGACTCTTTTCCACGCCCATTGCCTTCAAGTCCGCTGCGCCATGCTTATCAAAAAAAGCAGGCAGTTTTGATTCAAAAACATCTGGATCCACCGCAGGCTGCAATTTCACATAGGTGTAAAAGATATTATTGGCAGCCCAACTGGTCATTCTTTTTACCGCATTTCCGATGTCATTATTTTCCATAGAGATGAAAAAATTTGCATCGATATGCGATTTACGACCCTGATCTTCAAATACTCCCGTGATGGTGTATTCCATATCCCCAAAAGGCAAACCGATGATAATAGGCTGATTGATCGGATCTGAGTCTCCAAAGAATTTTTTGGCCAAAGTAGCCGAAAGCACTACAGAATTAGGATTTTTCAGTGCAGTCGCTTTGACACCACTAAGCAGTTTATAATCTATTACTTTGAAAAAAGTAGAATCTACATAATAGCCCTTGTTTTCATAAAACTGAGTGACATTTCCATCAACCTCACTCTTTAAAAGCATCTGATCCAAATCAGGAAACTTCATGATTCTGGTGGAATTTTCCACCTCCTCAAAATCGTTTCTTATCGCCTCAGCAAGTGGGCCCGGACTTCCAGCCCACTTAGTATCCCGGGTTTGCAAAACAACTCTGTGAATCCGTTCTGAATCTTTGATCCCCTGATCAAAAGCTAATTCATCAAAAATAAAGAGCCCAATCAGTAGACAGGCCGCCAATCCAACAGCCATACCAAGCACATTGATCACTGTGAGTGACTTGTATTTGAGGAGATTCCTAAAAGATAGTTTGATATTATTGCGCCACATGAGCTAATTGGTGTTTTTGAATTAGATAAAAATTTTCAGGGAAAATGATTCTTTACCTTGAGATCAATCCATAAATTCCAAATTGATGCTTCCACCGGAACTTTGCATGGAAATCAAATAGCCGCCGCCATTCATCTTCCCCACGATCATATCTTTCTTTACTTCTCCGTCGAAATTCACAAATTTGGAATTCACCCGACCACCTCTTAGGTCTAAATCTAATCCAAGGTTGGCGGGAACCATCGCAGTGATACTTCCACCCGAACTCCTGAAAGACAAATCTTCATCTATTCCTAAAAGTTTTGCTCTAATGGATCCACCACTGGTATTGGCATCAATGCTTCCAGAGATGTCCTCCAAAGTCACACTTCCACCTGAAGTATTGATTTTAAGTTTTCCTTCCAGCCCATCGATTTTTACGGAACCTCCACTGGTTTGAACATCCACTTCTCCATCAAAATCATGTAAAGAAAAAGAGCCCCCTGAGCTTTTTGAAACCACTGTTCCTGATGCATTTTCCACACGGATACTTCCTCCGCTGGTAGCAATTCTTTGATCACCTTCTATGCTATCTATGGAAATAGAACCTCCACTGGATTGGAAATCTGAGGAGATTTCTGTCGGAACCTGAACTTTAAAAGAGAGATTCAGATTGTCCCCCCTATTCCAGCCATTATTGTTTTTCCTTTTCACCTTTAGTGAAATCGTATTCCCGCTTTTTGAAATGTCCAAATCATATTCTTCTAGTAGCTTTTCTACTTCTGGATCTGTGGATTCTATTTCCCTACCATTCCTTTTGACGTACATTTCCACCAACACCTGGTTCCCGCTCACTCCGGTGACTGCCACACTTGAGCCGGAAGTTTCCACTTCCAAGCTTCCTTTTCCACTAAGAGTAAATTCCTTTGTTAGGTAGGGATCCGCTTTGATAATTGCCGCCACTTGCTGTACCGATGCAAAAAAGATCGTTAGGGATAGTGCAAATTGAAATAGTTTTGAATTTTTCATGACAAGATTGGATAGAGATACATACTCTTTCAATTCTACTTTTATGCCATGGAAAAACTGCCTCAAAAGGCCAAAATCAAAGGTATTCAATTAGTGAAGTATAATTTCTCGGACGGTTTTGTTCGCTTTCGGTCAAAACCTAACCTGATTAAAAAATCAGAGCATCACCAACCCAACCTTTTTGTGACCAACTCATCAATCTGTTTAAAAAGGTGTTTTGGATGACGTGTTCTCCAAGAAACATCATCTAATTTCCCACCCATCACTAAGTAGTGGTCAATTCCAAATTTGCTCATTTCTTGCAACACATGTTCCCGCGTGTTTAAAACTGCAATCCATCCCTCTTCCAATTCATCCTGCCATTCTTCATAATAATCAACAGAATCCAAGTCAGAATGGAAATTCATTACTTGTTCGCAGATAAGAATAAATTTGTTGATCCCCTCAGCGATCATCACCTCGATTACATCTCTTTTCAGGGTCATAATATCATTGTTGAGAAGATCATTCCACTCTCCTAAAAACTCTATGATCGCAAACCCTTGGGTATAATCTGCAAAAAGGACTTTCAGATAAAGTGTTTCGCTCCCGAAATTATCCCATTGTGGATGAATGAGATAATTGTAAATCTGATCCGTAAAATATACTTCACTGTTTTCATAGCCAAAAAATGGAGATCTCGGATCTTCAGAAGCGATGTATAAATTTCTCCAGTTATAGTAAGGCTCGAGCGTGTGCATTCTCCAAAAGGCTTTCTTTTTTCAACTAGAAAAATGCACACAAAGGTTCACTGTAAAGGAAGAATTCCAAATTTTCAGATTATTGAACCTGCATCCATTTTTTACTTTCCTTACTTACAAAAGTGATCGGGACAAACTTATCTGTAGGTGCTCCTATGTAATAAACAGTCCAGTTGGGATCATGATGGGAAAGCATATCCGAGATGCAATCTGCCCTGTGGCCTTGGGGATTGGCACAATCCTCCCAGTAAAACAACTCTACTTTGTAATGGAGGGACTTCACCTCATTATTGATGATAACTTGAATTTCGATATCCTGTTTTCCGGGAAAAGTAGGGATAGGAATAGCGATGTGACTCATGGCTTTAAAGGTTTAAGTGTAAAATTATTGATGCATGTAGTGTGGTTTGGTTTTATAGACTTGGCATTAAAAATGATTCTGACGATCAATTTTTAACTATAATTTTCAATCCACTTCTATGCCATATAAAAAGCCTCAAAACAGCTCAATTTGAAAGTATTAGGCTAAAATTTTTGAAATTCATCGAACAATTTCGTCCGAACATGGGCAAACTTTGAAAATTTTAATCTGTAGAATTTAACTCAAATTATAGAATCAAAAAGCTTCGTTTTATTTTTCTTTCTTCTATTAGTATCTTTTCAATCGCACTAATTGATCCATTCTTGAAAATCTCAGTTTATGAAACTAAATCAATTCACCTGTTTCATTTTTATTGTTTTAGTTATTTTTTCCTGCCAAAACAAACCTGGCGAGTTCGTCTGCACACCATGTGATCTTGAATGCGACAGGCTTACTTTTCATGAAGCAGGTACTTGCCCGCATTGTAACATGCCCTTGGTCAGAGTGAGTGAGATTGAAAAACAGAAGAGCCTGGTTTTAAATCAAATTGATATT
>CBFHWO010000022.1:0-68075 GCA_965659625.1 uncultured Algoriphagus sp.
CGATCCAAGCGATCCCACAGGGGAAAGCTGGGGAGGAAGTTTTGAGAAAATTAATCGAAGTTCCCGAAATGTCTTTTTTGATGGAAGCACGTTAGAAGATACCGTGGCAGCATACGGTACTATTGAATGGAGATTTACAGGTCCCGAATTGAATGTATCAAAAGACTCCGTGGTGTTCCAAGTGGAAGTACAAAATCAGATCTGGCCAGGCTATTACCTGGGTGAAGGTGTTTATGGGGTAAAGTACTCCTCCAAAAAACCAGAAAAGGGATCATATAAAACCAGTAGTGTAATTGCTGAATTAGATGGTTTAAAAGGAAGTTATGTAAGTACTGATCCTTGGCCAGGAAAGACTTCATCTGATGATTACCAGCTGGGAGATAATTGGTATAGTGACCGGGTAGATCCGGCCCTATTTATACAAGATCAGCAGGGAGCTAAAACAATCTCAAAACATAGACAGGAGTTTCTTCTTGACTGGGCTGAACGATGGAAATGGCTGGCAAATTAGTAGGATTATCCCCAATGAGGCAAGCACCATATTTTCATAGCCTTATTGGATGGAAGACCGGTGACCGAAGTAGCCTCAATATTAGAATTACCCATTTCCTACGTTGTTTTAGCAGAATCCCAGACACAAATGAAAATTGAAATTCAAAGAATTAATAATATACCCTACTTATGCATAAAATTATCTTATTAGCAGTCCTGAGCGCAATCACTTTTACCCCACTTTTTGCGCAGCAACAAAAAAAAGAAGCTATTCCTAAACCAAGAATGGTGGTCTTAACGGATGTCTCTACCTGGGAGACGGACGACAGTGAGTCACTTGTAAGGCTGCTTGCCCATGCAGACCTCTATGAAATCGAAGGTATCATATATACCACCGGTTGGAGTTTAGATAAAACCCGTGAGGATTTCTTTCAACTGATTCACGATGCCATCGACGCTTACGAAAAGGATCTTCCAAACTTAATGAAGCGATCTGATCAAACAGGCTTTGCTGCAGATGAATCCCATCAAAAAATAGGGTATTGGCCAAGTCCAGCGTACTTGAGAAGCATTACGGTGTTTGGCAGTAAGAACCGGGGTCAGGAATTTCTTGGTAAGGGAAATGACTCTCCTGGAAGTGAACTGATCATTGAGCTAGCGGACGAAAAAGATGATCGACCACTTTGGATTACAGTATGGGGAGGGGGAAATACTGTGGCTCAGGCAATTTGGAAGGTACAGCAGGAAAGAACCGAGGAAAAATTGAAGGAATTTCTTCACAAAATTCCAGTTTATACCATTACTGACCAAGATAGAGATCAAAAGACTGCCTATGATATCAGTTCCCACCAGTGGATGCGTAGAGAGTTTGTTGATGATTTGCTTTTTATTTGGGATGAATCCGCTTGGAGATACCAAAATGGCGCCGGGAAGAAAAACTGGGATGAATATGCTGCTCACATCCAAACCCACGGAAACTTGGGCAAAGTTTATCCAAAATATAAGTATGGAGTAGAGGGTGATACACCAGCCTTCTTACACCTGATGCCAAATGGACTTAATGACCCAATGGCTCCCTCCCAAGTGGGCTGGGGTGGATATTCCCAATTTGGATTGACGGAAGATGGAGAAACCTCTTCTTTCAGAAACTATCAAGCTCCAGAATCTGAGGTTTCGAGGAAATACGAAAGCTACTTTTATCCTGCCACTTTTAACAATTTTGCAGCCCGAATGGACTGGGCAAATGAAGGCAAAGGTAACCGAAACCCAATCGTTATTGTGAATAAAATGGAGGGGATCGAATTGCTAAAGGTCAAGGCAAAAAAAAGGCAGAATGTGATCCTTGATGCATCCAAATCTTATGACCCAGAAGGTGATGCACTCAGCTTTAAATGGTGGATTATCCCTGAGGCTGGAACCTATGAAGGCAATGTCATCCTGCCAAATAATAATTCGGATGTGATCAAATTTACACTTCCAGCTGATTTCTCAGACAAGACTATCCATGTGATCTGTGAAGTGACTGATTCAGGATTGCCACAACTTACAAGCTACCGTAGGATAATTATCGAAGGAAAATAAAGGGAAGGGTGCTACTCAACCAATTAACCCATGAAAACTAACCTGATTAGCCTGCTGCTTTTAGGATTTGCGTTTACCACCTCATTTGCACAAGAAGCAAACTATCTAACCATGAGATGGAAAGATGTGGCGACTAAAATGCCCGATGACTGGTACGGATCAGATGAAGCAATAGCTGTGGCTGAAAATGTCCTGCTCTATCAAAAGGATATTGGCGGTTGGGAGAAAAACAAGGAGTTTCACCACAAACTAACTGACTCTGAAAAAGCCGAAATCAAAGCTGTCAAATCAAAAATCGGTGGCACATTTGACAATGGTGCGACGATCACTGAGATGAGATTTCTGGCGAAAGTTTACGCTCATCAAAAGGACGAGCGATACAAGCAGGCTTTTGAAAATGGATTGAATTACATTTTCATCTCTCAGTATGATAATGGCGGTTGGCCTCAGTTTTTCCCTCTTCGCGGGGGGAAGGGAGACTATTCCATGCAAATCACCTATAACGATGATGCAATGGTCAATACGTTGAAGTTTCTCAAAGAGATTTATACGTGTGACAAGGCTTATCTCTCGCTGAACTTGAATCCTGAGCTCATAGTGAGAGCTCAAAAATCCTTTGACCTAGGAATTGAATGTATTCTCAAAACCCAAATCGTGATTAATGGTCAGCCCACCGTCTGGTGCGCCCAGCATGATGAAAAAACATTTGCACCGGCAAAAGCACGTTCCTACGAACTACCCTCATTTAGTGGTAGCGAATCTGTGGGAATAGTATTGCTGTTGATGGCGCAGGAGAACCCTTCGGAACAAGTAATTGCCGCTGTAGATGGTGCTTTCGACTGGTTTGAATCGCACAAAATAGAAGGTATCAAACTAGAATCCGAAGTCGATGGAGAAGGTAGAAAGAACAGGGTTGTTGTACAGGATAAAACCGCGTCGCCACTATGGGCACGCTTCTTTGATCTGGAAACTGAAAAACCATACTTTTCAGATCGTGACGGAATCAAGAAAAACTCTCTTGCTGAGATAGGCTACGAGCGTCGTAACGGTTACAGTTGGTACACCAACGCTCCTTCAAAAGTCCTCAGAGCATACCCAGAATGGAAGAAAAAAAGAATCAAGCTGCAGTAATGGGAGGCCCGATTGTGTTCTGCAATGAGCCACGAGATGTGAGTGACGCAAGAGTTTTTGACATTGTATTTTCTTCTGCGATAGAAATAACCCCCGTGCAAGAAGAATTGCAAGGAGCACAAATCACTTTTTTCGAAGGAAGAGCTTTACTGGAGAACGAAAAGGAATAGGAGGGAGGGTTAAAAAGACCTATAGATTATAATAAAAACAACCTCAAAGTATTTGAAATCAGATTGGTTCCCTATTTTTTATTAGGGTAATAGAGGAAAGTCAGAATTGTCTGTTTGGATACCTTTGAAAAAGAAATTTCTTGAAGAATGCAATGTCAGCTGTGAATATTATTGAACATTAATAGAGAAACATGGTCTAAATATTAGTTTTTCTATAGATGTTCTACAAACCTAAAGTTTACTTTCTAGATAATTACCAAAATAAATTAATGTTAAAAAGATTTGGGAAAGTCTGTTTAAAGGAAGGATAGAATCGCATTTTTTGTAACTTGGAATCGAAATCGAATAAGTTATGTCGGTTAGAAAGAAATATTCAAAGGGTTTTTTCTTTGTATATCTTCCTGACAGAAAGGGCTTAATAGATCGTTTTGGAATAATAATATACTTGAAAACGGACTAATTTGACCATTATTAAGCTATTTAATGGTTTATTACAGTTCAATGGAATATTTTCCGCTTGTGTAAAAATTACCTCAATTCCGCTTTAAAAGCAGGATTTTTCCAAAAATTCTAAAAGAGTCCATTGTTTTTTGAATATAAAAAATGATAACTTTAAAACTCGATTTTAGTGAAGAAACCATTTAACCTTTATCAAAAGTCTATTTAAAAATCAAATTATGAGAAAGTTAATCGCTTTGTTCATGCTTGCAGGTATCATGTTTGTTCCTGTTTTCGCAAACGCACAAGAAGCAGCAGCTGATTCTGCAGCTCAAGAAGAAATGGCTCCTGTAGCAGAACCTGCTGCATCACCAACAATCATCGATGACGAGATCGTCGCTGAGGAGCAAAGCTTCCACCAAGTAGTTAAAGAGAAGTTTATTGAGGGTGATCCTTTGTATATGACTCCAGTATTGATCTGTTTAATTTTAGGTCTTGCTGTAGCTTTAGAAAGAATTATCACTTTGAACCTTTCTACGACCAACACAAAGAAATTGTTGGCTAAAGTAGAAGATGCTCTATCTTCAGGTGGAGTAGAAGCGGCTAAGGATGTTACGAAAAACACCAAAGGCCCAGTAGCTTCTATCTTTACTCAAGGATTGATGAGATACTCAGAAGGTATCGAAATGGTAGAGAAGTCAATTATTTCCTACGGTTCCGTTGAAATGGGTAGATTGGAAAAAGGTCTTGTATGGATCTCTTTGTTTATCTCTCTTGCCCCTATGTTGGGTTTCATGGGTACTGTAATCGGTATGATCGGTGCATTTGATTCTATTGAGGCAGCTGGTGATATCTCTCCTTCTCTTGTAGCAGGTGGTATCAAAATCGCACTTTTGACTACAGTAGCTGGTTTGATTGTAGCGATTATTCTTCAGTTGTTCTACAACTACTTAGTATCTAAAATCGATTCTTTGGTGAATGATATGGAAGATGCTTCCATCTCTTTGGTTGACGTTTTGGTAAAACACAAGTTGACTGGCAAATAAGCTATATCAACTTGCAGATTTTCAAATTATTCAATTAACATCAAAGAAGCTATATCATGGATACTTATGACATCTTATTATACGGAAGCTACACACTGATTGGAATTGGAGCTGTATTGGCTATCTTGTTGCCACTTATAAAATCTTTGGACAATCCAAAGGCCTTGCTCAAAACCGCTCTTGGTATCGTAGGAATCATTGCATTGTTCTTTATTGCTTATTCAGTTTCAAGCAGTGAAGTACTTCCAAAATTTGAAGCTGAACCTTTCAATCTGACTCCAGCAGGATCTCAGTTTGTAGGGGGAGCGCTTATCACAACTTACGTTCTTTCAATAGTAGCTATTGGTAGCATCTTTTTGACAGAGGTAACAAAAGCAATAAAATAATATGGCAAGAAAGAAAAATAGGCCGAGTCAAGAGGTCAATGCAGGTTCTATGGCAGATATTGCCTTCTTGCTCCTGATCTTCTTTCTCGTTACGACCACAATTGCATCGGATAAGGGTATATTGAATGTACTCCCACCAAAAGTTGATCCCAACGTTCCGCCACCAGACATTCAAAAGAATGAGCGTAATATTTACACCATTCTTGTCAATGCAAACGACGATCTTCTTGTAGAAGGTGAATACAGAGATAATGCCGATGGATTAGATAAAGATGTAAAAGCCTTTGTTTTAAATTTCGGTGCTCCAGATGAGGAAGCGATTGCTCTTTATAATTCTCTTCCTGCTTCTCTTCAAGCGGAGGCGGAAAGAAATCCTGAGTCTTCTGATCATCCAGCTGAAGCTGTTGTTTCCATCAAAACCAATAGAGGTACTAGCTATGAAAAGTATCTTGAAGTTCTGGATTTAGTTAAGAAAGCTTACTTCGATATCTATGCAACTAGAGCTAACTTGTCAACTGATGAGTATAGAGCTTTAGGTGGTAAGAATGACGCAGAACAAGCGCTTATAGATAAAGGAAAAGAGGGTATTGCAATGCAGATCTCGATCGCAGAACCAGATAAACTAGGAGGGAATTAATATGTCAAAGTTTAAGAAAAAGCCCAAGTCAGAGCCAGGTATTTCTACTGCTTCACTGCCGGATATTGTTTTCATGCTATTATTCTTCTTCATGGTTACTACTGTGTTGAGAGAGCAAGAAATTCTAGTAGAACAAAAAATTCCTCAAGCTACCCAGCTTCAGAAATTGCAAAAGAAAACATTGATTTCTTACATCTTTATTGGGAAACCAAAAAATGTTTCGTTGTACGGGTCTGAACCTAGAATTCAGGCAAACGATGCATTGATGAATCCAAGTGATATTGTTCAATGGGTGAATCAAGAAAGAGATTTACTTCCTGAAGCAGATCGTGGAGGAATTACAATTTCAATGAAAGTTGATAAAGATGTGAAAATGGGTCCAATCTCTGATGTTCAGACAGAACTGAGAGAGGCTGACGCAAGAAGAGTGCTTTACGCTTCTGTTGGTAAAGTCATAAAAGACTAAATAGAAACATTTCAGTATATTTAAAGCTATCCCAATTCCGGGATAGCTTTTTTTGTTTAAACCCATGCTTGCAAAACTCACTAATAAAAATAAAGTCCAGAATGGCTGGGCTATGTATGATTGGGCTAATTCGGTTTACAGCCTTGTGATTACCTCTACCATTTTCCCTGTATATTATAATAGTGTCACAAAAGCTATTGATGGCGGCGATAGAGTAAATTTCTTTGGGTTTGATATGATAAATACTGTTTTGTATTCCTATTCTATTTCATTTTCATTCCTAATCATCGCTATCGTTTCACCGTTACTTTCTGGAATAGCGGATGCCACCGGAAAGAAACTTAGCTTCATGAAATTTTTTGCTTATTTGGGATCAATTTCCTGTGTTGGGCTTTACTTTTTTGATGGAAGTAATCTCGAATTTGGAATTATTTGTAGTGTCCTTGCAAGTATTGGGTATGCCGGTAGTATCGTGTTTTACAATGCCTATTTACCAGAAATTTCTAAAGAAAGTGAATATGATTTCTTAAGTGCAAAAGGATTTGCTCTTGGCTATGTAGGGTCCGTGATCTTATTGGTCTTCAACCTTTTGATGATTCAGTTTCCTTCGTTATTTATGTTGCCTGACGATGGCATGGCTGCTCGGCTTTCGTTCTTAATTACAGGTGTTTGGTGGGCAGGTTTTGCTCAAATCACCTTCAGGGTTTTGCCTAAGAACCCATTTAATAAAAATGTAACAAAAGAGATTCTTGCAAAAGGTTATAAAGAAATTAAAAAAGTCTTTCTAGAAGTGAGGAAGATAGGTGTAATGAATAAATTTCTAGCTTCTTTTTTCTTTTACTCGATGGGGGTACAAACGGTCATGTACTTGGCGGCAAGTTTTGGGGATAAAGAGTTAGGCCTTCCTGGCGACCAATTAATTCTTACCATCTTAATTATCCAATTTGTAGCCATAGGTGGGAGTTATTTATTTGCATTTATATCGAAGGAATTTGGTAATAAGTCGAGTTTAGTAATTATGGTGGTGATTTGGATTTTTATTTGTGGCGCTGCCTATTACGTGTATTCAGTTTATGAGTTTTTTGCTCTGGCATTTGTAGTAGGTCTAGTCATGGGGGGAATTCAATCATTGTCTCGATCGACTTATTCAAAATTAATTCCTATCTCTACCACTGACCATGCTTCCTATTTTAGTTTTTATGATGTAACTGAAAAAATGGCAATAGTTTTAGGGACTTTTTCCTATGGTGTGATTGAGCAATTA
The DNA here is from genome assembly GCA_965659625.1 of uncultured Algoriphagus sp. Lineage (GTDB taxonomy): Bacteria > Bacteroidota > Bacteroidia > Cytophagales > Cyclobacteriaceae > Algoriphagus. Next base: position 7,612 of record CBFHWO010000022.1, read on the forward strand.
ACTGGAAGTATGAGAAACAGTTCTTTGACACTTGGGATCTTTTTCCTCGTAGGATTAGGCTTCTTATTACTTGTTACTATTCCTAAAGCTGAAATGAGTCCTGCTAAAACAGTTTAACCATGCAAAAGATTCTAAAAGGTGCCCAAGTCAAAGCATTAGATTCAAGCCATATAACTAAATCTGGACAATCAAGTCACGAGCTGATGGAGGTGGCTGCTTTAGGTTTTGTTCATTGGTATGTTTCGCAGTCAAAATTTAATAATGAACCTATACTAATTTTTGTGGGTGCTGGGAATAATGGTGGTGATGGTCTTGCAATTGCAAGAATTTTGACCACTAATAATTATGAAGTCACAGTTATTACTTGTTTTGAAAATGTTGATAAATTATCCGACGATGCATTAATTAATTGGAATCTATTACCTGATTCGATTAATGTTTTTCCATTTGGGAAATCGGAATTGCCAAACGTGGGTGTACTAATTGACAGTTATTTGGGTGTTGGAGTCGTTGGGGAATTAAGAGAAAGTTCAATCCCAGTAATAAATTTAATCAATGAGTTTGAAGGGACTATTGTTTCAGTAGACCTGCCTAGCGGATTGCCTTCTGAGGCTATTAATCAAAACATTTGTGTTAAAGCAAATTATACTGTGACTTTTGCTTTCCCAAAATTGTCTTTGCTCATACCTGAAAATGCAGAATTTGCGGGCGAATTGGTCCTGGTTGATATAGGGATTCAGGAAAGTACTTTTGATGAATTTGATTCAGGATATTATTATCTGGAAAAGGATGATATACCAAAGCTGCATAGACAATTTAATAGATTCGCTTACAAAAGTGATTTTGGAAAAGTTATGATAGCCGGAGGAAGCCCTGGAAAGATGGGGGCATTAATTTTATCCTCAAAGAGTGCCTTGCGTACTGGTTCGGGCCTTGTTACTTGCCATGTTGAAGAAACAGAAAGATTTATTGTACAGACAGCAGTACCAGAAGCCATGGCTACCTGGGGTTTGATAGCTAACCTAGAATACTACGATGCAATAGGGATAGGGCCTGGGTGGGGTCAAGATGGCAGAAAACATTTATTGACTCAAATTCTTAAAGAGTACAAAAAACCACTGGTAATAGATGCAGATGGAATAAACATCTTGGCAAGAAATAAAGAATTGATCGACCTAATTCCAAAGAAATCAATCTTAACTCCTCATATTGGAGAATTTAACAGATTAGTAGGGAAAGCAAAAGATCACCTTGAGAGATTGGAAATGGCAAAAGATTTTTCTATTGCTAATGACTTGATTTTGGTTTTAAAAGGGGCGAATACTGTCATATCGCTTCCAAATGGACACCAGTATTTTAACTCTTCTGGATCAAAATATATGGCTACTGGAGGTTCTGGCGATGTGCTTACCGGAATGATATCCTCCTTTTTAGGGCAAGGCTATTCACCAGAAAACGCTGCTATATGCGGTGTTTTTCATCATGGATTAGCGGGAGAAATAGCAGGTAAAAAGAACCGTAAAGGCCTTATTGCATCAGACTTGATTGAAGCTATCCCAGAAACCTATCTGCTTTTGGATATATCCTGATTGGGCTAGTATTACAAAGACTCAATTTTTGATCAAAACCTTGATCGTTAGTATTTTTCAAATGAAAAACGAAAAACTTATACTCTGGACCTTAGCTCTCATCAATTTTGTCCATATGGTAGATTTTATTATCCTAATGCCATTGGGTCCACAGTTGATGAGAATTTTTGAAATCAGTCCTAGAGAATTTGGACTTTTAGTGTCTTCCTATACATTTAGTGCTGGTTTTTCCAGTTTCTTCGGCGCTTTCTTTTTAGATAGGTTTGACCGAAAGAAGATTTTAATGGTAGTTTATGTTGGATTCACTTTAGCAACACTTGCATGTGCTTTGTCTCCAAGCTATTCATTGCTGTTGATCGCAAGGGTATTGTCAGGCCTTTTTGGTGGGTTGACCTCCGCTTTGATCTTGGCAATTATTGGAGATGTAATACCAAACGAAAGAAGAGGGAGTGCCATGGGTTTGGTGATGGCAGCCTTTTCTGTCGCTTCAGTTTTAGGAGTGCCATTAGGATTGTTTTTAGCGAGTATTTCTGATTGGCATACTCCTTTTTTTATTTTGGCAGGCGTGTCATTTCTTAGTCTTGGAATGATTTTGAAATTTATTCCATCTATTAGAGAACACTTAGACCAAGGATATATCAGGCCTAATCCAATGTTGGTTATCTCAAGAGTGTTAGGAAATAAAAACCAAATGCGGGCTATTAGTCTATCTGTGATGATGATGTTGGGTCAGTTTATGATTATTCCTTTTTTGAGTCCTTACACAGTTTCAAACGTAGGTTTTACCGAGATTCAACTAACCTATATCTATATGGCTGGTGGAGCTTTTACAATATTTACTTCCCCTTGGGTCGGGAAAATGGCTGATAAATATGGAAAAGTGAAAATATTTACAATTTTCATGGTCTTGAATGTCATTCCCATTGCAATCATTACCAATCTTGGAATTACTCCTATTCCGTTTGTATTAATGGTTTCCACTATGTTTTTTGTCACATCGAATGGGAGATTTGTTCCAGCGGCAGCTTTAGTCACAGGAACAGCAAAGCCTGAAAATAGAGGAAGCTTTTTAAGTTTTAATTCTGCCGTCCAGCAATTAGCGATAGGAGTGGCGTCTTTAATTGCAGGGATAATTATTGGTGAAAATGCTGCTGGAGAGCTCACGAATTTTAATGTAGTGGGCTATATCGCCATTGTCTTTAGCTTGCTTTGTATTCCTTTGGCCAGGAAGATTAAAGTGGTGAGTTAAAAATCTGTGTTTAATTCGAAATACAAATGTGATAGATATTTGGGGCCTTATTGAGAATTTTCTAGAATTTTAAATTAAAATAAATCCCCAACGACATTGCTGGGGATTTCTTTTTAAAATTCTGCGTTTCCGGGTGTTCTTGGGAATGCAATTACATCTCGAATGTTACCCATACCTGTGACGAATAAAACCATCCTTTCAAAGCCTAGTCCAAATCCAGCATGTGGCGTGGCGCCAAATCTTCTTGTATCCAAATACCACCACATTTCATCCTGAGGAATATTCATTTCCTCCATTCTTTTTGTCAACACATCAAGCCTTTCTTCACGTTGTGAACCTCCGACGATTTCTCCGATACCTGGAAATAGAATATCCATGGCAGCAACGGTTTTCCCATCCTCATTTTGTCGCATGTAGAAAGATTTGATCTCTTTCGGGTAATCTGTTAAAATCACCGGTTTCTTAAAGTGCTTTTCTACCAAATAGCGCTCATGCTCAGATTGCAGATCCGCACCCCATTCATCTATCAAGTAGGTGAATTTCTTTTTCTTGTTTGGATTGGAATTTCGAAGAATATCAATGGCCTCCGTATAAGTCAACCGTACAAATTCGTTTTCCACTACGAATTTCAATTTATCAATCAGACCTAACTCGCTTCTTTGATCCTGAGGCTTGGATTTTTCTTCTTCTACTAATCTCTGATCTAAGAATTTGAGGTCTTCAGCACAATTTTCCAAAGCATACTGAATGACATACTTTAGAAAATCTTCTGCTAAATCTTGATTATCCTCAGCATCATAAAACGCCATTTCAGGTTCTATCATCCAAAATTCCGCAAGATGTCTTGCCGTATTCGAGTTTTCAGCTCGGAAAGTAGGGCCAAATGTATAGATCTCAGAAAGAGCCATTGCGGCTAATTCTCCTTCCAGCTGTCCAGAGACAGTCAGGTTAGTTTCTCTTTCGAAAAAATCTTCTCTATAATCGATAGCCCCCCCTTCATTTAATGGTGGATTTTTTAAGTCTAGCGTAGTGACTTTAAAAGTTTCTCCCGCACCTTCAGCATCTGAAGCTGTAATAATAGGCGTATGGATATAGAAAAAACCTTTATCATTAAAATATTTGTGAACCGCAAATGCCAATGCATGTCTTACTCTGAAAACAGCCCCAAAGGTGTTTGTTCTCATTCTCAAGTGCGCAATTTCTCTTAAGAATTCAAGGGAATGTTTTTTAGGCTGAAGGGGATATTTCTCAGGATCAGCTTCTCCTAAAACCTCAATGGAAATAGCATTCAATTCAGAAGTTTGTCCTGTTCCCATTGATTCCACTACTTTTCCTCGGATTTTAAGACAGGAACCTGTTGTGCATTTTTTTAAGATGTCCTCTGAAATCACATTTGGATCCGCTACAATTTGGTAACTAGTAATAGTGGAACCATCGTTGAGAGCAATGAAAGAAACATTTTTGTTGCTTCTTTTCGTACGTACCCAGCCCATTAGTGTGATTTCAGTTCCTACTGGATTTCCATCCAGGATGGTCTTGATTTTGACCCGTTTATTAAATGCCATTAGAAGAATTTATTTTAGGAAATTATTAATTTCCGCGAAATTTTAAGTGGAATGCAAAAAAACGATTAAATAAGCTTTTTATCAAAAAATTGCTTGTTTTTCCTAACTTTGGATATGGGGCTTTTTCAACTGAAAAGGCCTTTTTTGAACCCAAATCTAGGTTTTATTTGATCTCTAATGCAAAAGCTAAATCTTAGCCAGTCACTTTCTCAAAAACTTTCTCCACAGCAGATTCAATTTATCAAATTGTTGCAGGTACCTACCGCAGAATTAGATACAAGAATTGAAGAGGAGTTGGAGATTAACCCTGCTCTTGAGGAAGGGAAAGATGAAGATTCGGATAATTCTCAAGATGAATACGAGGATAATTATGAGGATGATTCAGCGCAGGATGATCGTGATGTCAACATTGACGATTACCTAGATGATGAATATGGTGGGTATAAAATGCAGGGCGATGGAAATTATAATCCTGATGAAGAAGACAGAGAAATCCCGATTTCAAGTCAGTCTTCCCTGCATGAACAGTTGGTTTCACAGCTTAATTTTTTAAAGCTTGACGACCGCCAAAGAATCATAGGAAATCAATTAATAGGGAGCATTGAAAACGATGGATATATTCGACGTGATCTGGATGCCATAATAAATGATTTGGCTTTTAGCCAAAACATTGAAACAGATGTGGATGAACTCGAGGAAATATTAAGAAAGATCCAGACGTTTGATCCTGCTGGCATAGCATCGAGAAATCTCCAAGAATGCTTGGTTCTACAATTGGAAAGAAAAGATCACCAAGAGGATCCAATTGTTATAAATGCCTTGAAGATCATTCATGAATGCTTTGATGAATTTACAAAGAAGCATTATTCAAAAATCCAGAAAAAGTGTGATTTGACGGAGGAAGAAACTAAAGATGCAGTCAATCTGATAACGAAATTGAATCCAAAGCCTGGTAGCGTAGCTGATGGTTTGGTCAGAACACAATATATTATTCCTGATTTTATTCTTACCAATACTGCAGGGAAAATGGAGATAAGTTTGAATTCAAGAAATGCTCCAGAGTTAAGGGTTTCTAGATCATATTCAGAAATGTTTGACGCGTATGATAAAAGTGATAAAAAGGATAAAAAGTTAAAAGAGACGGTCACTTTTGTGAAACAAAAACTTGATGCGGCAAAATGGTTTATTGACGCGATTAAGCAACGGCAAAACACCTTGTTGAGAACAATGGAAGCAATCCTAACTTATCAAAAAGAGTTTTTTATAGATGGGGATGAAACCAATCTGAGGCCAATGATCCTAAAAGATATTGCAGAAAGAATCGATATGGATATATCGACTGTTTCCAGAGTCGCAAATAGCAAAGCAATCCAAACTGAATTTGGAGTTTATCCACTGAAATATTTCTTCTCGGAGGGGATCGCTACTGACAGTGGGGAAGACGTAAGTAATAGGGAGGTGAAATCTGTGCTTCAAGGAATGGTAGATGCAGAGGATAAGAAGAAACCTCTTTCTGACGATAAACTCGTGAAGATGCTTAATAAGAAGGGGTATAATATTGCTCGAAGGACCGTTGCGAAATATAGAGAACAGCTGCAAATACCTGTTGCAAGATTAAGAAAGGAACTCTAGTGTTGAGATTTATTACCCTCTTTATTTCAGTTGTTTTTCAGCCATTATTAGTCCCAACTTTGGTTTTTGGTCTAATTCTATTTTTAGTTCCAGAAGCAAGTAGTATTCCTGATTCCTTTAAAAGCAGGATATTACTCCTGATTGTCTTGTCGACATTAGTGATTCCGATGGTGACAATTTTTGGTCTAAGGTTAAGTGGAACTTTAAAAAGTATCCACATGATTGATATAAAAGATCGAACAATACCTTTCATTGTTACCACCATTTATTTTTCTTTGACTACGTATTTTCTATATGATAGAAGCGAATTTGATCCGATCCTTTGGCAGGTATTAGGGATTATTTCTTCTTCAATTATTGGATTGACTATAGTTACTTTTTTCTGGAAAATGTCAGCTCATATGACTGGAATGGGAGGGTTGCTAGCTTCAGTCGTAGTGCTCAGCATGAAATTCCCCACATTTCAAGCGCTTTATCCTCTATTGGGGGTTATTATCCTTTCAGGTATTGTATGTGCCTCAAGATTGTATTTGGATGCTCATAGGCCAACAGAAACTTATTTAGGGTTTATCTACGGTTTTGCCTTATGCTTTATAGGGTTTCACCTTATTTTTGCCTGATGGAATCAAGTCCTAGATATTCCTTTAAGCAAAAAAAAACCGAGCTCAGGAGCTCGGTTTTTTTTATCAAGTGATCTCATTAAAAAACACTGACTGCAATCCCAAAATTTATTTGAGTCGCCTCCGTTCCAAATGGGCCTTTCCCATCTTGGAATGTATTATTTAATCCGTAATAAAACCAGGTATAAAAACCTGGAGTACCAGCTTTAAATGTTAATCCATATCTAAATTTTTCTAAGCCATAGTTTTGAGAATCTTTGACTTTTCTCTCTAATCCGTCAGAATCTGTGTATTTGATTTTTGAATGAGCTTCATATAAAAAACCAATTTTTCCTCCAAGAGACATTCTAAAACCTTTTGAATGGTTGGTTTTATTGATGTGATAGGTAAAGTCTAATGGAATATCAAAATAGTTAGCAGCAAAAGTATTTGTCTTTATGCTAATGTTCTCTCCATAAACTTCTGATATTTCTAAAAGCTCACTTGATTCTGGACCTATTTGTTGATTATTGAATAAGTTTTGATTGTCTTGAAAAGCATACTTATCTGTCCCTACACCAATACCTGGGCTAAAAGTCATACCAGAAGTTTCTCCAAATATTTTGATTGGGTGCTGGAAATAAACATTAAAAGTACGAGACCTGAAAAAGTTTAGGCTCATGTCTTCTGGTCTATTGTTGAGTTGGTTAAATCCAAACTCAAAAGATAAGTCGCTGGGAATATTTGGTCTACCACCAATTGGGGTTTTCTTTCCCTCCTGAGCAAAAGTCGATTGGAATAGAACCAAAGCGAACAAAACTGTATATAATTTTTTCATTAAATAGGGATTGAATTTTTAATTCATCGCGGGCAAAAATATGAATTCCTGAAGGATTTACCCTGTTTTTAGTCTTAATTATTCTTAAGTATATTTCTGGGTGACAATTGGTAAACCTAAATTTCTACAATTAAAGTGTTTGATAAAAAAGGAAAATTAAATACCTTTGCATTCCATTTCGGCTTCGTAGCTCAACTGAATAGAGCACCTGATTACGGCTCAGGAGGTTTCAGGTTTGAATCCTGACGAGGTCACTAAGGTCTGAAAAACCCTGTAACATTTTGGTTTACAGGGTTTTTTTTTATTAAAATCAAATACTATTGACCAGTAGTACGCTGATAAGTCAACATTCCTGTCAACAAAATAAACAGGAAAAGCGTCAACCACATGCTGATTTATGGATCTTTTCTGTGGTGTTGATTTGATTTTTGTCTTTCACTCAATATTTGATTAAAGAAGAACTACTTTGCCTTTCTCTATCCCATTACAGATTAATGCATCGAGGGCCGATTTAGCCGAAATTTATGCGAATTCATTAATAAACAGATAAAGGCTTACACCAGCTTAAAAACAAATGCGTAAGCCATCAAAATTGTTAACGGCGACGGCTTTTTAGGAAAAAATGAAAAGCGTATTAGTTTGGCTAAACCCTAACTGGTGATCAAAATGGAAAACGCTCCGGATCAAAAAAAGTACATGGTTTAAAACATTTCCAGAAGAGGCGACTCATAACATATCTTAATTTGGTCAAAAAAAATCCCTTCTCGTCAAGTACAAGTAGGGATTTTAAATAAAACAAAGTTTATCAAGCACAAGAAATAGTGATGTTATGACTGTGTCCACTATTAGAGGTTGAAACCTTTGAAAGGGATGAATTCGGACTTGTTTTTAAAGCCTGAAAATCATCGGCCTCTAAAGTAACTTGATGGATATGATTTGCTGACTGACCTAAATCGTAGGTTTTGGTCGCTCCAGCCGAAACATCTTCCTTTGAAACTAATAAGCTATGTGTATGATTTTGTGCTGAACTTACTGAGGCGGTTGTACCGTTCTCTACGCAGTTTTTCTCTACGGGTGTAGGATTAGGATCAGAATCTGATCCCGAACAACTAAGAATGTTGACCGCGGGAATGCTTAATATTATTCCCATTGTTGTTTTCTGAATGAATGTTTTTCTGTCCATAGTTCAATAATTTTAAGTGAATATTCCTATCATTCATCATAAGGCGGAGGCGAAGAATGGTTTCAAAACAGAAGAAAAACTATAAATAAAGTTTATCTTAAAGCAAGCTTTTAGCATGAATTCATTATCTAATTTACAAAAATTCAAAAACAGATATAAATGTTAAACACTTTACTTATCGAATAAAAAGTACTTGAAAATTTTTAAAATATGAATGAAAAAAACAACGTCATGAAGCAATTTAAATCACGAAAAATATCGTTAAAACGTTGATTATCAGTGTAAAAATGTGAGAAATTGCTTACAACTAGTCAAAATTTTTCCTAAATTAAAGTACTAATAAGACTGCCTCCCTAAAAAAGTTCTAATCTTAAAAATATTTCGATATGAGAACCTTTTTACAATTAAAAAACTATGGAGGAAATATTGTCCTTTCACATTACCTCTTTGTACTGTTCGTACTAGTCGGATTGTTAGGCTGTTCAGATACTGATGACAATAACCCCACTCCTCCAGTACCTTCCCAATCTATTGACCTTGTTTTAATTGCAGAGAATTTAGTTTCTCCGATTGGCCTCGTTCCCTCTCCAGACGATTCTGGTAAGTTATATGTAATAGACCAGATTGGAAAAGTTTGGATTATTGATGATTCCGGAACTTTAATTGAAGAGCCTTTTTTGGATGTGAGCGGCTTGATGGTTTCCCTCAGTGCAAATTATGATGAAAGAGGATTACTAGGTCTCGCTTTTCACCCAGATTACAGCTCCAACGGCCGCCTTTTTGTATATTACACAGCACCGCCCAATGCAGGAGGTCCTGAGGAAGGAGAAATGTGGAATAATATTAGTAGGATTTCAGAATTCACTGTATCAGCTTCAGACCCTAACCAAGTCAATTCCGGTTCAGAAAAAATAATCTTGGAGATCGACCAGCCTCAGGGAAATCATGAAGGAGGAACAATTGCCTTTGGACCTAGTGATGGCTACCTCTACATTTCTATAGGTGACGGAGGTGCCGCAAATGATGTGGCGCCAGGCCATGTCGAGGATTGGTACGAGGTAAATGAAGGAGGTAATGGGCAGGACATTGAAGCAAACCTTCTAGGCAATATTCTAAGAATAGATGTTGACGGCGGTGATCCTTACGGGATACCTGCAGACAATCCTTTTGTAGATTCTGAAGGGCTGGACCAGATATATGCTTATGGATTTAGAAACCCATTCAGGTTCTCGTTCGATATGGGAGGAAGTCATCGGTTATTTGTCGGCGATGCCGGTCAAAACCTCTGGGAAGAAATAAGTGTCGTAGAAAATGGTGGTAATTATGGCTGGAATGTAAAAGAAGGAACACATTGTTTTGATGCTTCCAATAACGAAAATGTTCTGTCTGCCTGTCCCATCGTAGATGTATATGGAAATGAGCTTATTGATCCGGTAATAGAAATGAGCAACGCTAATAATCCTGCAGGAGGGATTACTGTCACGATCATTGGCGGATATGTATACAGAGGACAGGCTATTCCCGAATTGAGCGGTCAGTACATTTTTGGCTCTTTTTCAAAAGATTTCGAGCCTACTGGGGAAGTTTTCATGGCCGATCCTACCGGTGTGGGTCTTTGGGATTTCGAAGAATTGGAATTTAAAAGCACTTCAGGAGACTTGGGAGATTATTTGAAAGGATTCGGACAGGATCTGGATGGGGAAATTTACCTGGCAGTTTCCAGCATGCTAGGACCAAGCGGAACTACCGGACGGATCTATAAAATTGCTTTAGTTGATGATTAAGGTTTGTTCAGTGTGAAAGGAACCATAGAAAAGAGGTTCACAATCCGGTTATCAAAAATGTTCCCCCCTTGACCTTATTGGAGTCCCGCTTTAGGTTTTGGATTTGACGAGTTCGCTAATCCTAGTTAAGCAAAAACCAGGCTTTATTTATTCATTTTAGCGCTGGTTATAAGCGTTAATACTTAAGTCTGAAAAGTTAAAAATTAACTTAGTTTTTTGTCTTTGGCTGGTGATGTTTTTATTAGAGATAATTTTTCATCATTTTTAAGTCGGTCATTTCCACAGAAATTAATGAAAAAGTGTCTTGCTCTAATTTTGGTAACTTTTGCAAGTTGTAGTTTATTTGAAGACACCAAATTGGTAGATATTCAAAAGCTTGATGGTCCATGCATCATTACTTTAATAGATGGGTCCATCATAGAAACAACAAAGGGAATAGAAGTGACCAAAAGGTACGAAGGGATTACATATCGGGATGAAGATGGAAAAATCTGGTCCCTATTTAAGGAGGAATATGAATCCTATTCTTGTGGAAATTGACATAAAAAAAGCAGCCCGAAGGCTGCTTTAATTTTTAATGGGCGGTAGCTACCGAAGGTGCTTTACTTTTCTGCCAGAAGAACAGAATGATAAATGCCACAATTAAGATGATTGGAAATGTCATCATGGTCGATAATGTAGCTTGACCAGCTGCAAGATCTAGCTCAGTACCAGTAAGTCCGAGGGCTTTTTGCTCTGCGATATCACTGTCAATCCAACTGCCTATAAAAGGCTGGAATATTGCAGTAGAGAACATTCCTACACCTCCAATAATCGACATTCCTAATGCACCACTTTTGGGTATTTTAGCCGCGATAAAACCTATCATAGTTGGCCAGAAAAACGCCACTCCTGCAGCAAAGAAAATTGCCGCTACATAAACCATAGCTCCTGTCTGAGTACTAAATAAGTAAATGCCGATAGTAGAAACTATAGCGCCTGCCAATAACACTCCCGTCTGTCCTAAAGCTTTGGTAACTGGTCCTCCAAAGAATCTCAAAACTGCCATAAGACCAGTTGTTAGTGCAAGAATTAACATAGGTTTAGCTCCTGAACTTTCCATAATCAAACCAGTCCATTTCTGAGGACCAAATTCAGTGATTGCTGTTAGAGCCATGCAGGCAAATATAAAGAGGAACAATGGAGACAACATTGCTTTGAAATTAGCAGAAAGAGAACTTGCTTGTTCTACACTTGCTTTAGGGAAGGTTTTTCCATTAAACAGATAGGCATAAATGATTGCTGGGATTGGGATTAACCAAAATTGACTCTGCCAAGAAAATCCAAGTGTTGACATTAATTCAGAAAGTAGAGCTCCAACGAAAATCCCACCTGGAAACCACATATGGAACCTGTTTAGCATTTTATTCATTTTCTCTCCGGTGTACATATCCGCAATCATTGGATTACAAGCGGCTTCAGTACAACCGCATCCAATTCCCATGAGTAAATTTGAAACAAGAAGTAGAACAAAGCTTGATTCAGAGACAAAATAGATTGCAAAAAGAGTCATCGCTGCTCCGATAAAATGGGTGAGGAAAGCGATCTTCATGATTTTTTTTGGTCCAATAGAATGATAAATTAGACCGCCGATAATCATTGCAATAGGGAATCCAAAGAACCAAAGCGAATTGAGATAGCCGAGGTTTTCGGCAGAGTATCCTAGATCTATGCCGAGTTGTTTTAATGTTCCCGCACTAATACTAAAAGAAAAGGCGGTAGTGATGAGGGCAAAACAGCTCGCATTAAATAGAGCTGATCGATTGATGGTTTGAGTCATAAGCTAGGGTTTTTGGTTATAGGGTCATTAATATATACGTTTTAAACAGTTGAAAATAGGAAAAATATCGGATTTGCTCTTTTCCGATTAAATAATATTTTCTGGAATCAATCAGGAATTTTTACTCTAACACTAAAAGGGAACCTGTTACTTTTTCCTCAAAGCCAAATTCATTGTTCCTTAAAAAAATCACAAATATATATGTCCCACTTGAAATAGGCTCCCCATTTACATTTCCATCCCATTGTAGGATAGGGACTTCTACTGGGATTTCATTGGTGGTTTGGTGATGTACTAAGGTCCCTTGGCGAGTTAAAATGAATAACTCTGCTTCTGAAATACCTTCACTTAACAAAACTCTAAAATCCTTGTCAGGATCTCCTAAAATCATTGCATTTGGATAAACCACATTGAAATTACAAGCGTCATAGGTACTGAATTCTGCAGAAAACTCACAGCCATCTTCTGTGGTGACGACTAGAAGATAATCTCCGACGCTCTCTGGTTTAAAAGATGGATTTGACGAAACCAGCTGTCCTTCTAAATACCAATAATATTCTGAAAATTCACCTGGGTTTATCGCAGGGATGGTATTGTTTTTAATAGAACAAAAAGCATAGGAATTTTCAATTAAAGGTGGAGTCGTAAACATACTTTCTTCCACATCTATCAGATTTCTGCCTATCTCACATCCTAATTTATTATAAACAACCGCTTCATAGGTGCCTTCTTCCATAGCTTGAATTTCATAAAGATCATCGAATTGGGTCAGATTAAGACGGTTGTCATTTAGGTCATAAAATATCCATTCTGTATGATTTACTTCCTCCTCGTTTGTAGTCAAAATAACGGTAGCTTCATGTGGTTCAGGGCAGATTTTAGTTGCTTCTAACTCCACCTCGACCTTTAAGATAGGCTGTGTATTTTCGAATACTATTTTTTCTAATGGGCAATAACCGCTTCCTAAAGGTTGCACGATAAGAGAATAGGTACCGTAGCCAGATGGGTAAAACACAGGACTTCTACCGACAATTTCTCCATCCGAATTTTGCCAGCGTATGCTTGTGTCTTTAGATTCAATTCCCTGAATTATGGCTTCATAGATTTTGTTTCCAAAGCAATCCTCCTCTATGAGTTTAACATCAAAGGAGATAGATTGTGAAACAAAGGCTGAAAATTTCTTTAGTAACGGACAAGCTTCCAGAGTTGGATCATTCGCGATTCCAAGCAATTCATAATCTCCACCTTCGGTTAAAGTAATACCGTTATTTCCATCCAATGGTTCTTCATGGCCATCGGGGAATGTTAGGGTAAATGTCAAATCTTCCTTTGTTTCTGGAATTAAATCAAAAGTCTCGCAAATGTTGATTGTTTCAGGTATGGAGAAGTTTACCTGACTTGCTTTTTCGATTTCTATTTTTTCTAAAGGGTAAGTGCATCCTTCTACCTTCAACTCTAAAATATAGGAGCCTCCCGAAAGATTGATAGTAGTAATTGACTGATTTTCAATAGTTCCAGATAAAAATTCTCCCCTTCCATCTATCATTATTCTATAGTCACCTGAAACTGGCGATGGAAAGGTGATACTTAAATTCCCGTTTTCGACACCTTTTGGATTGCATGTCTCGGGTGTTTTTTGATACACGACCTCTGGTTGGTTGGGAGGATTTAGGGATTCAAGCTCAATTAGTTTGGTGATCTCGCATCCATTTTGAAAAGCTCTTACAGTATATATCTGAGGACTTAGACTTGAATAAGTCAGTTGCTGGCCAGCAGGTATTGCAAATTCGATCACTCCTAGCTCTATTATAAATAAGGAATCAATTTCTGACTCTGTGTCAATCTGAAATACGCCGGATGGATCCAAACAGTCATCCGGTTGGCTTACTATTTTCTGATTGAATTTTGGAGGTTCATTGACAAAGAAAAACTTCCTTCTTTCTGATTTGCAATCTGGAAATTCAGGATCAATAGCTCTAAAGGATACTTCAAAATAACCTGTTCCGTTTATTTCTTCTGGTAAAATACTTTTCTCGAATCCCTCTCCTAAACTTTTTACTTCAGTTTCTGTGTCTTTTCGAATGAACCATTCTCCCGAAATTGGGACGTCCAGTGAAAATTCTATGCTCTCACCTACACAAATTTCCTCTGAACTTTGAAGTAATTTAAAATCTAGTGGTGGACCTACGTAAGTGAAACCAGTAATCAAACAATCTTGGCCACCTTCAGAATTGAGTAAGAAAATTTCAACTTTATAATACCCTTCATAATACGCAAGAATGGTATTTCCTGTAGTTATTTCATTCCCCAAGACGTCCATCCAGATGATTGAATATTCGTCAATGTTAGGGGTGTTTGGATCAATGGCGGTTATTTCAACAGGATTTCCATCACAAATTAAATAATCTGATGAAAGAGCTAAATCTGGACCTTTTTGAACTGCGACATCTAGTGTATTTTCATAAAAATTACTAATGTTATTTCGTCTTACATTTAAATTGACCTGATACTTTCCAACTTCGTCAAAGTATATTTTAATGGTTTCATATTGATTTCCACCTCCGGATTGTTTGAAGATTTCATCCCCATTTTGATTGGTGACTACCCAAGAGTAAACATCGGTCGCAGGGTCACCTCCGCCGCTAAAGGTTCCGATTACTCCTCCAAAAATTAAACACAAGTTTTCAGGCCCTGTTAATTCTAAATCGGCAAACTCATTTTTTTTAAAAATGGGCTGGAAGGAATCATTAGAACTATAGGTGTTTTGGGGTAGTGAGACAGTAATTATACTGATCCAGACCAGTAATATTCCAACTTTCCAAAACGGAAATTGGTTTTTTTCTTGCAAAATATCTGTTTTTAGTCAATTCAAATTTATCCTTTGCACTACTAAAAAGAAAGATTTTCTTTTGTCATATTAAAAGGATTTCAAATAATATTCTACCTAGTTTGATGATGGAATAACTGATTATTCTATTACAAGAATTGAACCTAAATGATATTCATTTATTCCTTTTTCTAAATTCTTATAATTGAGTCGCACTGCATACGAACCGATAGGGATTGTTTTTCCATTAAAAGTGCCATCCCAATAACAAGTTGATTCTTCAGTGATCAAACCTGTTTGGATGCACTGAAAGATAATTTGGCCCCATTTGTTAAAAATATAAACTTCAAGCTCATCAATGAGATAATTCGTATAAACCAAAAATTCTTTATCTGGGTTACCTAATTCTATTGCATTAGGAAAGATGACTTTTAACTCGCATTCTTCTTCCGTCACAAAAGTAGTAGAGTAAGGACATCCTTCATCACTATATACAACAAGCTCAAAGTTGCCAATTAAAAGAGGCTTGAAAGTGGGGCTGGTAGATACAAGAGTTCCTTCATGATACCATTCATAGACTGAAAAACTACCTGGATTTATTACAGGTGCAATATCATATTTAGGACAGATTTGATATATTTCCTTTACCTCGGGTCTTACTTGGTCCATGCTCCTCATCACCAAAACCAAGTCAGAACCTAAAAGACAGGGTAAATCATTAAATACACGAGCTTCGTAAGTCCCTTCGTTTATTGCCAAAATCTCAGATTGGTTTTTTTGATTTACTAATTCTGATCGATTTCCATTTAGGTCTGTGAACCACCATTCGATGGTACTTACTTGTTCAAAGTCTGTTTCCAAAGTAATTAATGAATTTGGGGCATCTGGGCAAAATGGAGCTGTTTGAAGAGTGACATCTAAACTCAAAATGGGTTCTGTAACCTCAAATTCAATTGGTTGTAAATCGCAAGGCAAACTGTTTTTCGGTTGCACCTCAAGAGAGAAGGTTCCAAATGTTCCATCTAATGTCAAAAACTGCTCCGTCCCAATTAGATTTCCAATTTCATCATACCAATAAAACAATGCGTCGTCTGGATTTGCTCCCGTTAATCTAGCTTGATAGATTTTTTGCCCAAGGCAATCTTCACTAAATAAAATAGGGGTGAATGGAATTGGTTTATTTACAATGACGTAAAACTCTTTTATTTCTGGGCAGTTTGGCGAACTGATCTCAGGATGATAGCCATACATACTATAATTACCTGTTTGATTTATGGTAAATGGCGACCCAGCTGTATTCTCAATAGTGGATCCGTCAGGATAGGTTAAAATGAATTCAAGAGGTTGGTCGGTTTCAGGAATAAGTTCGAATGGTTCACAGATTGAAAGTGAATCGGGAATATCAAATAGGACTTTTTCAGAGGTCAAATCTAGTTGAACATCAGTTCTTCCCAATTCGCAATTTTTGTTTATGGATGGGATTCTAGCAAAAACCGAAGCTTCATAAATGCCTTCCTGGTCTACTTCGATTTGGTATTTGTTGTCATATTGACTGAGAAACTCTATGTTTCCGTCTTTGTCATATCTTCTCCATTCTACATCCGTAACTTCTTCAGGAAAAGTGGTGTTCATGTTAATAATTGCCTTAGGGCCAAATTCGCATAATTTGGTAGTTGTCAAAGTGACTTCAACAGATAATACGGGTTCTTTAGCGAGAAAAGGTTTAGGTGCAATCGGACATGCCTCGCTGTTAGCTGGCTGTACCTCAAGCGAATAATCTCCAAAGGAAGTTGGAGGGAGGTCAAGCCTTTGGCTAGTACTGATAATTTCATCTTCCTCATTTCTCCAGAAAAATAATACGGTGGACGGATCTCTCGAAAAAATATTAGCCTCGTAGCTTCTATTTCCCACCGTGCAATCTTCACTAACGAGATTGATTTCGAAATCGACTGGATCTATTAATTCCACTTCAATAATTTTTTCAGTGGGACACACTTCCGTCTGATTTGGCAAGGTTCCAACAATTCTGTATTCACCTTTTTGATCCAAAAGAATTTCCTCCCCAGCATTTTTTAATTCAACACTCATGTCGGGCCGTGTGATAGTAAAAATCAGACCTTGCGAGGTTTGCGGGATCAAGTTAAAGGATTGACAAATATTTAAGGTGCTAGGGATTTGAAAGTTAGTTTGAACTTTTCCTGGAATCGTTAATTCATTGATACTTGGCAGAATACATTCATCATTATCATCATAAATTTCAAAAAAGTAATTCCCACCGGAAATTTCGACCCGGAATACAGCTGAATTAGGTAATGGTTGATTCATAGCGACTCCCCCTTTTTCATTCAACACTCGGTAAAAAGCATCAGGGTTTGGCCCGTTTAGCATCGTCACTTGAAATGATCCAGGGATTTTTCCATTGTCTGTGCAAGCCTCACCGATTATATCATCAATCTCAAACTCCAATGCTGGAGGTGGATTGTTCAACGGAACAACTGAACCCAATGAATTAATACAGGACCCTAATCCCCCTATTAAATTATAGGTGCCAGATTTTAGGCTGGGAATTTCTATCAGATCTCCAGCTGCGTAGGGTCCAAAAGAAAGTACAGTGCCTTCTATATTAATAAAATCTAAATCAGTTATGGCTCTCAAAACCAACTTACCATCAGGTTGAAGACATCCGCTTGAGGTTTCTGCGGATTCAAAAACAAAAATTGGTTCAGGATTATAGCGAAAATTTGTTATACCCTCAGGTACGCAGGCAGGGTTTAATTCATTAGCCAATAAAAACGAAACTTCATAATCTCCAAAATCAATTAAATCTGAACCTGGTCTCAAAGTTAAGGAGTTTCTTATTCCAAAAGATGTTTTTGAAGGGTCCCCAATTTTTTGAACAAACCATTCTCCCATCAGTTGAGGATTGGTTTGAAAAGAGATTTCTCCATCTACACATACTTCAGTGTCCGAACTTTCAATCACGATAGTGGAAATATTTGAAACCGTAGTCGTCAATAAAAAATCACATGTCTTTTCTCCTGATGGGCTTTCGATAAAATACCTGACAGAAAAATCTCCCTCATCAGTCGTAATTAAGGTATTCGAAGTAGAAACAACTGTGCCTGCGTCATTTTTCCATTCAAATTTATAGGAGGAAAAGTTACTGCTGGAAGGGTCTATTGCTTGAAGTTCCAGCGGGCTGGAAGAGCAGGAGATGTACTCACTTGAAAGTAATGATATAGGTTTTTGAATTACTTCTACAGCTTTGCTGAAATTGGCTATTGGAATTCCCCCACGACTAACCTCTAATTCTACTCTATGAATACCATTAGTAATAAAGGTATAATCGATAGTTTGAAACGAACCCGGATCTTTTGAAAATAAGAGATTATTTGAAGGTCCAAATATTTTCCATCCGTACAGGTCGGTAACTGGATCTCCAGCCCCACTAAAATTCCCGACTACTGTTCCCGAAATATTACAAAGCATACCTGGACCAATAAGCTCAGGATCTTCAAATTTTTTAGAATTAGAAAAATACTTCCTGGACCCTAAAGATATAGCCAAAGAAAATCCAATACTGATTACAATAATCAGAATCGTTAATGATAGAGCTTTGTTTGTACTTTTTAAATCCAAGATAAATGGGAAAATTATTGATTTTCAGACATCTAAACTAATACATTTATGAGGCCAAAAAAAATCCAGAGACTCTTTAAAACTCTGGATTTTTCTAGCTATGAAAGGTTTTATCTAATAAAAACCCAATCATTTTCTGAGCTTAAATTATCAGAAAATTCATAGCCTTCCTGATTAAATCTTTTTAATTCCTCAGGTTCTGATATTTTGTTTTTGATAGCAAAATTAGTCATCATTCCACGAGCTTGTTTGGCAAAAAAACCAACCACTTGGTAGCTCTCATTTTTATACTCTTTGAAATGAACAGTTAGGAGCGGGGACTTCAATGTTTTTTGATCAACAGCTTTGAAATACTCTTGACTTGCTAGATTAATTATTGTTTCGCCTTGGGCAACTTTATTGATAGCTCTTGCGATTTTTTTATCCCAAAATTCATATAAATTTTTACCTTTTTTATTTTCAAGCTTGGTTCCCATTTCCAATCTATAGGGCTGAATTAAATCTAAAGGTTTGAGAAGACCATATAGTCCAGAGAGGATTCTCAGATGTTCTTGAGCAAATTCAAAATCGGCTTCATCATATTGATCCACATCCATTTTCGTGTAAACGTCCCCTTTAAATGCTAAAAGGGCTTGTTTTGAATTTTCGAAATTAAATTCTTTTTGGAAGGTTTTATATCGCTCTTCATTTAGTGTCGCTAAAGAATCACTGATATGCATCAATTTTGAAATCTCTGTTGACGATTTCTTTTTCATGATTTGAACCAGGGATTTTGTATCAGCTTGGAAATCCGGAAAGGTATGGGACTTTAAAGATGGAACACTGTAGTCTAAGGTCTTTGCGGGGGAAATAAGGATAAGCATACTATTGAATAACTGTTATGGCTTTGGTAATTTTTTGGGTAATATTTTGGTCTTCACTAGTCAACCTCACAACGACCGCATATGTTCCGTTTGGAACGAAATTTCCATTTAGTTGCCCGTCCCAAGGACAAAATGCCTGCGCTGGTTCCAAGTTTTCATGCTCACAGTAAAAAATCAATTCGCCCCATCGATTGTAAATATAAACTTCAACGAAGTCTATGTACTCGTTTGCATATAAAATAAAATTTCTATTTGGGTCATTCAATACCACTCCATTTGGGAAGGAAATTTTTAAGGAACAATCCTCAATTACTTCCATTGTGGCTGTGTATTCACATCCGATAGAATCAGAAACTATCAAAGTATAAATACCAGGTAGCGTGGGAGTGAAAATAGAATCTTGAGAAACTTCTTCTCCATTTAAAATCCAGGAATAATTGTCATATACACCTGGGGCTATGCTTTGGGTCACACTTTCTACTGCACAGATTGTAATTGACTCTGGCACAACAGGTGGAATAATTACTGATTTTAATACAATCCCATTTGCCCTTCCAAGATCACAACCTGCGGCACTTCTTAGTAATACTTCATAAGTGCCTTCTTGTGTGACTTCGATGATTGGCAAATTATCAAATGCTGGAATCCTAGTTCTAGTTGCTCCCTGAACAGAATACCATTCGATTTCTGCCACATTGCTAAGATCTGCCACAACCGTAATAGTAGTGCTTGTTTGATCTACACAGAATGGGACTACGTCTAATTCAACTTCAACACTCTCGGATACGATTTCAGCCTCAAATATTTTTTTGTCTACGGGACAAAGGCCGCCGTTGATTGGTTGAACTTCCAACGAATAGGTTCCCGATCTATTTGGAGCGAATGTCTGGGATCTTCCTACAATTATCCCCGCCTCATCTTTCCATAAGAAAATCACATCTGCAGGGTCAGCATTATTTAAAATTGCTTCATAAATAGTACCTACTTGACAGTCAACAATCGGTCCTGCCACATCAAAATCTATTGGCTGAGTTATTTCAGCCGTCATCAATAATTCTCTTGGACAATTAACGCCAGTTGGATCCTCTCCACGAACAGTATAAATGTCACTTTGAGTGATTGTATAACTTCCATCTACCTCAGGAGAAATGGCAGTGCCTGAGCTGTTGGTTACCGTATAAATTAAAGTTTCCGGAGATTCTGGCGCAAAGGTGAAGCTATCGCAAGCAGTGAAGTTGGTAGGAACCGAAAAGACAACTTGGTATTTTTCTCCAATGATGATAGGGTCGGGGTAGGTTACGGGGCAGCCTTCAACCAATGGAGGCTGGAAAATCACAGAAACCTCGTACTCACCATGTGGTACTTCTACGGTCCATTCCCAATCATTTGGCAAGGGGGCTGTGATTTCTAGCCCATCACCCTTCCTTACCAATCGGTAGGATCCTATTTGAGCAACCTCCGAATCAAAAGTGAAAGTGATAGTTCCTGGAGTAATTCCATCTGGACCACAAGTTTCATCTTCCGAGGTAACCTGAAATACAACCAGCTCTGGTGGTGTTAAATTTTCTACAGTTATCGGGAAGATATATGCACAACCAAAATCATTCATGGCCTCAATGGTATATATTCCTGGCAAGAGATCAGGGACAGGGATAGTGTTTCCATTCTGAACATTTGAAAATGTTTCCCCGGTTTCTTGAATTGTGACAGTGGAGGCATTGGCTTGCATCGTTATTTCAAATGATCCATCTGCAGTGGCACAATTAGTTGCAGGAGTCGTTTGAACAGCTGTTAACATTGGCAATTCATTCACCAATAAATCTATTTTTTTCTCGACAGTACATCCCTCTAAAATCGGGTCTTGAGTGACGAAAATAATTTCATATTGTCCTGGCCCGGGAAGACTGTTAATTAATAATTCAAGTTCGAAGAAAGTACCCAAAGAAGTCCTAGTTGGGTCTCCATCCAAGGTGTAAAACCATTCTCCCGAAATAGGAGTGTCAGGAGCAAAAGTTACTGTGGTCTCTTCATAGCATACCTCTGCAGCAGTTTGAGTCAAGTCAAATTCAAAAGCTGGGCCTACAAAAACCTCAGCAGTAGATGGACAAGTTTCATACAATAATGCCTCATCATCAGATAGGCCATCAGGAAGTCTGTAGCTTACTGTGACGGTATAGATACTTTCTTCATCAACTGTAATTTCATTGGAGTTTTCATCTCCCAATACCTGACCAGCAGCATTGGTCCATTGGAAATCATAGATTCCATCGGCAGGATCATAGCCATCGATTGCAGTAAGTGTAACTGGAGCGCCAGAGCATAATGTAACATCATCTTCCAGTGTCAATACAGGTGGTGCATCAACTTGTACTTCCAAGCTAGCTTCATAATAAATTGGATCTCCACATCGGTCTACTCTTAAATCTACCGTATACAAACCTGGCTCCGTAAAATTATGCTCATAGCTCTGGAACTGTTCACCAGGTCCACCAAAATTATTGAGGACAACTACTCCGTTTTCATCGGTGATCGTATAGAAATAGCTGTCAATGTCAGGTTCACCGGCACCCTCAAATAATGCTCCGCCACCAAGATCTGGATCCAAACAGATTCTTGGAGGTCCCGAAAGTGAGGGCTCTGGAATTGAACTTCCAGAATTTTGAACAAAGGAAGGAAGACCTAAATTGGTGGTGCCTGGCATAGGTTCTACTCCATCCGTTGTAAATGTACTGGACGAATTACATCCTGAGCCCACGTTGATTTGACCTATTTGATTAGAACCAACTACCGCCACATAGACTTGGCCATTTGGTCCAATTTGAATTGCCCCTAAATCAAGTCCTGAGGTCCCGCTTACAGAATTTTTTGTGCTATTGATACATGCTTCAATTTCTGCCCTTGTACTTGCATTTTCAAAGCAAGAAGGACAGACTGCTGCATCAGGATCATCATTCTCTACAGGTTTGATATTAAATTCTTCAACCCCTGGACCACCATTTCTGTAGGATACTAAGACTCGATCTCCATCTTCAGAAAATTCCAGACCATATACATCTCCATCACAGCCAAGATCAATCCGGGCGTATTCTGTCATTTCACCCGTATCTTGGTCAAAATCAAAAATCTCTAATTTATTACATCCTCCTTCGGAAATAGTAACAGCTACTTTATCGCCATCCGAATTGAATTTCATTGCCCCAACACCAGAGTTGAATCCATGATTACTTCCCACAGAACTAAGGACTGGCTGACCAATCCCAAGTGATGAGACAGGATATGCTCTGAAGGTATTGTTGCCAAGCTCATGAAACATCATCCAGGTGGTGTCTCCTGCGTTAAAAGCGGCCGTATGCTCAGTTGATGGACTGAATAAGAAATTGCTTTTAGTAACCACATTCCCTACTCCAGTTGGATTTTCAGCCTTAATATCTACTAAGGAGTAGCTAACTTCATTCGTCCCATTGGCTGATTCCTGAGTTGTAAACAAATAAAATAAAGTTTGTTCATCTGGAACCGCAACTGCCAATACAGATTGACTTGCAGAATTATCACCACCAATGGAGTCACCGTTTTCCATGATGGTTCCATTTAGATCCCAGACAGTTGCTCCATCTGTATAGAAAAGTACTTGCCCTGTTTGATCTGATATCGTCGTGGTTCCTGCTGGAATACTCTGAGGATGAGGAGAAGCGATTGGTCTTGGAGTTGGGGCATCAGGATCATCCGGGTCAGGATTAAAGTCTAGTCCGGCACCATCTCCAAAATACCAGATATTATTACTTTGGTCATCTAGATCCCAAATTTTGATCCGGATTTCAGCATAGGCATAGCATGAAGAACCAGGTTCTCTTACCAGAGCCCAATACAATCCTGGCAGACAAACCACATTTTCCTGCCTTGTTCCCCAGCCTTCATCACGGTAGTTAGACCAAAAATATTCATAATTGGATCCACCACCAGTATCTGGTCCTTCGCCATCTTCACCGGCAGCTTGTGCCTCCAATAATGGTCCAATGTCAATACAAGACAAACATAATGTAGTGTCAGATGGAGTGAAATTAGCTTCTAAGTTATTTTCGGTAAGCGGTATTGTTTTCGTAGAGGATTGAGTTTCCCCGTCTTCATATTCTACGGTCAAAGTCACAGAGATATCTGTACCCTGAGCGGCATCTGCAGGGATTAAAAAATGCTGTTGATTATAATCCGCTTCTACCGGATTTCCGTCCGAATCGGTCAATGGTGGATTGAAATCCCAAGTGTAAGTTGCTGGGCTATAATTTTCCGGTGTGATTGAACTTGTTAATTGCACAGGATTATTTGCACATGGCATTTCTGGATCCCATGTGAAATCCACATTTGGGTTGATATCAGCATTTGGAGCAAAAACAGGAAATAGTGTTCCGCAAAAATCAGCACCCATAAATGGATCTTCATCCAGCGTAACCAAAGTCAAATCTACTTCATCGGGATTATCTACTTTTCCTATTAATTGAGGGCCTCCTACAACTTCTTCATAGATGTAATATAAGCTCCCATCAGGACCAACTTTTACATCATAAATTGCATTTAATCCTGTAGATAAAGGAATCAATTCAGGAGTAGCACTAAGATCATTTGTTGGAACTCTGAAAAGTTGATCTCCTAAAGAATAATAGATGAAACTTCCATCAGGAGAAAAATCAGCACCTCCATAAGCACCGGTACCAGAAGGGTTTGATAGTGCATTCGCATTGCCAAAATTCCCATTGGATGTGTTAAAATCCATAACCTGAATTTGGTCATTGCTGTCAGAAGGAATTAAAATCAATTGTCCACTTTCCTCATTAAAAATAATTCTTTCAGGTGTAAAAGGAAGACTCTGCGTATCGGTAGTACTAAAGTTGCCTTCTCCGGCATCTAGGCTTTGGGAAACAAGATTTCCACCATCAAAACTGATCAAGTAGGATGGTGATGAGGAACTTTTTACTACAAGTAATGCTCCAGAAGCATTGCCCATGTTGACATCTTTCGAAACAACTTCTCCCAAAGGTCTTTCATTTCCAGTCGCTTGACCGGGAGCATTCATGTCCACTAGAGAATATTGGAGTTCTCCGGATATAGAAATGTAAAAGATGTAAAACAATTTATTTCCTTCAGGATCGTATTCCAAAAAACCGGTAGCTACTTGCTGAGTACCGTCTACATTTCCGTTAAGTCCTGGAGCTGACCCTTCAATTGGAGATTGGCTAAAATCGTATACTAATTCCCCATTTGTCTGAAAAAGTGGTTGGCCAGTAATAGGGTCTATGGCAATTGCACTATTATTTTTACCAAGTAGCACGGTACTTGGTAGAGATTGTACCGTAGGAGTACTACCTTTACCAAATGACAGATAATTACTTTCTCCTGTATCGCAGCTTCCAAAAATCCATTCATTTTCATTATAACCTTGAGATTGAACTTTTGATTCTACCGCAAATAGTGTAAATAGAAGCGAAAGGGTAAAAATATACTTGAACCTTATGGAATTAGGGTTGCTTTTCATAATTTTCTAACTGCATTTAAAACAACCAAACATGTAAATCGTTTTAAAAGCCAACTGAATAATCAAATAAACGAACAAATCTTTGTTACGGTCTCTGCATCTAATAGTTTTTTTTTCCATCTGCCTCCTAGGACTGCAGTTTAATGCCTACGGGCAAGACCCTCAATATAGCCAATATTATGCTGCACCACTTTACCTAAACCCTGCCATGGCAGGAGGTGAATTGACAGGACGCGTTGGGTTTAACTATCGCAACCAGTGGCCAAGCATCGATGCACAGTTTACGACCTTCTCGGCTTACTATGATACTTACCTCCCAAATTATAACTCTGGAATTGGAGTTATGGTCATGCAGGATACAGAAGGAGCTTCAAAATTAAGGTCCACTACCATTTCCGCCTTGTATTCCTATGAGTTAAAAATAAGCGACAATGCGTATTTCCGACCAGGATTTCAGGCTTCTTACATTCGAAGGGAAATTGGATTTTATGAAAACCTTATTTTTGCAAATCAAATAAACCCCAGTGATCCGTTTGGGCCTATTCTTCCAGGAACTGACTTGCCGGGCCTTGGTGAACCTGTAAATATGTTATCGTTATCTTTGGGAGGAATGTTTTTTACCGAAGACTTTTGGATAGGCGTTTCAGCTCATCATGTGAATGAGCCTAATCAGTCCTTTTTGGATGGAGTAAGTAAGTTGCCAGCAAAATTCTCTATGCATGCAGGTTACCGATTTGACTTAGGAGAAGGAGGAATGAGACAAGATTTTACCCATATTCGACGTCAGCGCTATTTAACGCCAACAATTAATTATAAAAGGCAAGGACCTTTTGAACAATTGGATATTGGGGCTTATTTCTATGTAGAACCAATTGTTTTCGGATTATGGTACAGAGGCTTGCCTTACAAACCTGTAGAAAATCAGAGTAACCGAGATGCAATCGTCATGATGGTTGGTATTAACCTAATCAGCGGATTGAATGTTGGGTATAGCTTTGATTATACAGTTTCACAATTGGGGATCCAATCAGGAGGAGCACATGAGCTGAGTCTTTCTTGGACTTTGCCCAATAAATATGAAGGACAGCCAAATAGAAGAGATACCATTCTTCCTTGTCCTAAGTTTTAATAGAAGTTTTTAATAAAGACCGAGTCATAAAAAAAGCTGAAATGAGAGATCATTTCAGCTTTTCGGTTTTATGCCAAACAAGTGTTAAAGCGTATAGTAGTCTTCCCATCCTTTTCGTGGAGGGTCACCAACTAGCATTTCATTGATCATGGCATTATTGGTGATTATTTTTTTCTTTCTGTCAAATTGGATTTTCTCACCGGTTTGCTGTGCGAGAACTCCTAAACAGAATACCTGACTCAGTGGTCCTGCTATCTCAAATGGAGATCTTGTTTCTTCTTCACCTTTGCAAGCTTTTAAGAAATTGGCAAAATGGTTGGAAGGACTTTCTGGAACTTCAGGAAGTTTAGATTCCCATTCTTTGGCTTTTTCCTCAGGTATAATTGAAAGGGTGCTTCCATGTGATCCTCCTTTGAATGTCAACTCCTTGCTATAGATGATTTTACCAGGATTCAATTTTGCCGGTTGGATTTGTCCATTACTTGGTGGTGGTATGTTTGGATCCAATTCGGATACGCCATAACCAGCCGGAACCGGAGGAATATTATCCAATCCATCATACCAATTAATGTTCATGGCCGGCATCTTTCCTCTTTTAGGGAATTTAAAAGATAGAGAAGTGGACATTGGGAAAAAGAAGTCGTTGTGATCTTTTAGTAAGGTTGGATCAACTTCTTCTGGCAATCCAAGATCAAGGAATTGATGAGCGGTATCCATGATATGAGCACCCCAGTCACCTAAAGCTCCCATTCCGAAATCATACCAGCATCTCCATTGGCCATTGATAAAGTCTTTATTATAATCGTGAGGATCTCTAGCCATTAACCAGGTATCCCAATCTAAAGTAGATGGGATTGGCTCCGCAGCTGGGAAACTTTTCATTTTCGGATCCCATCCATGCCATCTTCTACGACTGTTCATATGAGCAGTCATTTCTGTTACATCTTTGATGACTCCTGCATCCACCCAAGCTTTGAACTGAAAATAGTTTGCTTCTGAATGGCCTTGGTTACCCATTTGGGTTACCACTTTATGCTTCTTTGCACCATTCATCATCAGCTCTACTTCATTGAAAGTTCGAGCCATTGGCTTCTCGACATAAACATGCTTTCCCTCTGACATGGCAAGCATCGTGATAGGGAAGTGAGCAAAATCTGGAACGCCAACAGTGATCGCCTCGAAACCGCTTCCAAATTCATCAAACATCACTCTAAAATCCTGAAAATGTTTTGCGTCTGGAAACATCTTCATGACTTCCAAAGTATGGGGAGCTCCCATATCCGTGTCACAAAGTGCTACAATATTACATAGTCCAGTAGCATGTAGCGCCTTGATTATTTCACCACCTCGATTACCAATACCGCAGCAGGCAAGATTGACTTTATCACTTGGCGATACATAACCTAAAGGTTTGCCAAGAACATAGGAAGGGATGAAAGAAATGCCAGCAAACCCTAGGGCACTAGCTTTTAAAAAATTTCTTCTTTTTTGATTCATAACATGGTTATTAGTGGGTTTTGCTAGCTTAATAGTAGTTAAATTTATTATTATTCGAGTTGTTTTTGTTCTAAGTGGGAAGAAAACTAACGGAATGGATTTCGAAATAAATCAGGGATTTTATCATTCAAATTCTTCTTTTTCTTAACTTCCTAATACACTTAACGCACCCATATATGAGAGATCTTTCTGATTATTCTCACCCCATTACTGACCTATTTGATCAGCCAAAATCAAAAGAGGAATGGGGAAAGTACCGACTGACTCAGGATCAAGTCGATTTTTTTCATGAATACGGCTATTTATCTGGGATTAAATTATTGGACGAAGACCAAATCCGAACCTTGAAAGAAGCTTTAGAAGAAGTCATCGACCCCAGGCATCCTATGAACTATCTGTTTCATGAGTTTCATAGTAATGAGTCTTCTGATCCAAATCAAGTCCTTTTTCACTCTTTAGGTCATTGGAGAATTCATCCAGCTTTTCATGATGTGATTTGGAATCCGGCTTTTATTATGGCCGCAAGCCAGTTACTTGGCGATAAATCAGTCCGATTCTGGCACGATCAGCTATTCTGTAAACCTGCAAAACATGGAGGAAATGTGGCTTGGCATCAGGATTATTCCTATTGGACCCGAACGATCGCCATGCAGCATCTGACTTGTTGGTGTGGATTGGATGATGCTACTGAAGCGAATGGTTGCTTGAATTATATTCCCCGAAGCCATCAATGGGGATTATTGGATAAACCTGCTCTGGCTGGCGAAATGGACGGACTAAAAACCATGCTGAATGAGGAACAATTGGAAGCCTTTAATCCAGTTGCTGTGCCCTTGAAAGCCGGATATGCCACTTTTCATCACCCCTTGATGGTCCATGGAAGTTTTGCAAATTACTCTGATCAGTCCAGAAGGGCTTTCGTTCTTAATGTATTTGCAGATGGTACGATATCTGATTCAGATGAACCTTTATTGGAAGGAGTTCCAGTAATTCCAAAAGGAGAGAAAATGGGAGGAAAGTTTTTTCCGCTAATTTTTGATTCGAAATAACCGTAATTATAAAAACTGCTTGGATGGTGGGGGATTATTTTATTTCTTCTATCCTCAATCCCAAAATGCTATGAAAATTACTTTTACAAGGAGAATTGCAGCGCTTTTTCTGTTATTGCTGCCTTTTTCAATTTCAATGGCCTGCGCACAAAACGGTGAAACCTTCTTGCAATTCGAAGGTGAATCTGGTCCGGGTAAAGGAAAGCATGTCGTCTTGATTGCTGGAGATGATGAATACCGCTCGGAAGAATCCATGCCAATGATGGCAAAAATCCTCTCTAAGAACTTTGGTTTTACTACCACTGTTTTGTTTCCGATCGAACCAGAAACCGGAAATATAGTACCAAGCTATCAAAATAATATTCCAGGATTGGAGCATTTAAAAGAGGCTGACTTGGTGATCATGCTGATCCGTTTTCGGGATTTGCCAATGGATCAGATGAAGCATTTGGAGGATTATTTTAAAGCTGGGAAACCATTAATTGCTTTAAGAACTTCTACTCACCCTTTTGCTATCAAGGATAAAGATTCACCCTTTTTCAAGTGGACTTATAACAGTAAGGTTCCAGGATGGGAAGGTGGTTTCGGTCAGCAAATCGTGGGTGAAACTTGGGTAGCTCATCATGGAAACCATAAATTTGAAGGAACCAGAGCTTTGATTGACGGGGTGGATCGGGATGCTGATCATCCAATTCTTCGTGGAGTCGATGATATTTGGGCACCGACAGATGTGTATTCCATAAAGAATTTGCCGGCTTCTGCGAATGTTTTACTCTATGGACAATCCACCGCTGGGATGACAGCTGAAGCTCCTTTGATGTATGATAAGTCTATTATGCCTATTGCTTGGACCAAAGAATATTCACTGGATGGAGGGAAAACAGGAAAAGTACTTGGAAGTACGCTTGGCTCCTCATTGGATTTTGAATCTGAAGATATGAGAAGATTGATTTTGAACGCATCTTTTTGGTTACTCGAAATGCCGGAAGTGATCACTCCGGAACTTTCTGTTGATATCGTGGGAAGCTATGAACCAACTATGTTTGGGTTTGATAGCTTTAGGAAAGGATTGAAGGTTAGTGATTTTAAATAAAATTTAGTCTACGGACCACTGTCAACTGTCGACCGAGATGCGGCAGTGGACCATGGTCTGTGGTCTGTTGACATAAATAAACTCATGAACAAAATAGGTTTTAATGTGCTGGCTTGGTCGGCAGAAATGTCTGAATCTCTTTTACCCATTTTAGATCGATTGAAGAAGATTGGATATGATGGAGCAGAATTTTTTATCGGAGGATCACCGGAAGAATCCTTCAAGCTAGTCGGGAAACATTGTGATGATATTGGTTTGGAAGTAACTGCTGTGACTGTAATGGGTCCGGATCAAAACCCGATTTCCTCTGATCCTAAAATCAGATTACAAGCAACCGAGCAACTCAAATGGGTAATCGATCGTGCGCATGATCTGAATGCTCAGGTGCTTTGTGGGCCATTTCATTCTGCCTTTACCGTTTTTGCTTCACGCGAACCGATCGAAGACGAATATAATTGGTCGGCTGAGGTACTGCATAACGTAGCAGATTATTCAAAGGATGCAGGAATATTATTGACACCCGAAGCATTAAACCGATTCGAATGCTATCTCTGCAATACGATGCAACAGCTTTCTTATTTATTAAAAAAAGTGGATCATCCAAATGTGCAGGCGATGTTTGATACGCATCATGCCAATATCGAGGAGAAAAAGCTTGGTGATGCCATCAAGTTTATCGCCCCTCAATTAGGGCACTTTCATATCTCTGAGAATGACCGTGGCACTCCAGGTTCAGGGCACGTGAACTTTGATGAAACTTTTAAAGCCTTAGCCGAAGTGAATTACAAAGGTTGGCTGACCATCGAGGGTTTTACCAGAAACGATCCTGCTTTTGCCAATTCCATCGGGGTTTGGAGAAATTTCTCCGAACCTTGGGATATGGCAGAAAAAGGATTTGAGCTGATCAAAGGAATGGGAGAGAAGCACGGGATGTAAAAAGACAGTTTTGATTCACATGTTTGTTCCGGTCTGTGGAGACACAGACTAGGGCAGAGAGAATGGCTACGAGCTTATCCGATCTATGGGAGAGAAATACGGCCTTTAAAAAATCTAAATCTATTTTACATACCAAGCTTAGGTCTGTGGGGAAAAAGACCTCGGTTAGGCAGACTAGTTTTTTAGTCATTTCGACCACAGGATGAAATCTTACAATTTAGTCCTTATCTTAAGCAATGATTTGAAAACTGTAATTACATGTCGTCACTCTAGTTTGAATCTTCTTCTTCCTTTTCTGGCTTAATCCCATATTCTATTTCTTCCTCTAGAGAAAGCTGCCTGATTGGACATTCCGAACTTTGCAACCATTCATAAATTCCCAAAGGTGTTTTCCAAAGGATGGCGGTTTTGTCTTCACTGCCGGTTAGGTAATACCTTTTATCTTTTGAGTAAACTTTGGAAATAACAGTTCCATCATGTCCCTTAAAAGTCTGAAAATCCTCTGAATTCTGATCCGGTTGTTCCGTATTTGAACTTATTGTATTTCTATTTTTTTTTATTCCTTCATAATCCCATTTGATTTTGACTCCTTCTCTACTTGTTGTTTCGAATGTGGAATCGGGCAAAAAGGCAACATCGAAAATTGCTTCAGTATGTTCAGGAAACGTCTGAATTATATTTCCTTTCAGATCCCAAAGTATAGCGGTTTTATCCATACTTCCGGTAAGGATATAATCTCGATTAGGAGCGAATGCTACAGAGGAAACTTCGCTTTTATGTCCTTTAAATGTCTGGATTTTATTTCCTTCAAGATCCATGAGGAATGCGGTTTGGTCTTTGCTTCCACCAAGGATAACACTGTCTAATGAGAAAGCAACGGAAGTGAATTTATAATCTTTAAATGATCGAATAGTATCTCCATTTATATCCCAAAGCATAGCATTGTTGCGATCGTCAACGGTAAGGATTGTTTCTCCATCTGGTGAGAAGGCTAATGCTTTAACCTGGCTTTTTAGTATTGGAAATGCCTTCCTTTGTCTTCGTGTTTTAAAATCCCAAAGAATGGCAGTTTCTTCATAATGTCCAGTAAGTATCGTTTTTCCATCTGGTGAGAAGGCGACTGCATTAACCTGACCTTTGTATCCCTTGAAAGGATAGATTTCTTTCCCTTCTAAATTCCATAGCATAGCAGTGCCGTTAAGGCTTCCAGTTAGGATAAAGCTGCTATCTGGGGAGAAATCGAAAGAAGAAACTTTTCTATCATGTTTCAGAAAAGTCTGGATTTTATATCCCTCCAAATCCCAAAGCACGGCAGTCTCATCACTTCCCGTCAGGAGGAATTGTCCATCAGGGGAGAAGGCTACAGAAGATACATTCTCTTTATGCTGAAAAGTCTGAATTCGTTTGCCTTCCAGATCCCAAAGGATTGCTGTTTTATCTTTACTTCCAGTAAGTATCATTTTTCCATCCTTAGAAAAAGAAATTGCCGAAATAGCATCTTCATGTCCTTTCGTAGTTTGAACTATATTTCCTTTGAGATCCCATTGTATTACTGTTTCTTCCTTACTTCCTGTAAGAATAGATTTTCCATCAGGAGAGAAGGCTACAGAAAAAACATCACTTTTAAATCCTTCAAAATTCTGTATTTTATCTCCGTTTAGATTCCAAAGGGAAGCAGTGTTGTCCCAACTTCCGGTAAGGATAGAATTTCCGTCGGGTGAAAATGCCACAGAAGAGACGAAGTCTTTATGACCTTGTAAATTTTGTATTTTATTCCCATTTAGGTCCCAAAGAATAGCGGTATGGTCCCAACTTCCAGTCAATATGGATTGTCCATTTGGTGCGAAGGCAACAGAGGTAACAATGTCTGTATGTCCCAGAAAGGTCTGGATTTTATTTCCTTTGAGATCCCAGAGGATGGCGGTATTGTCCCTGCTTCCAGTTAGGATCATTTGTCCATCGGGTGAAAAAGCAACGGAGTTTACCCAGTCGTAGTGTCCACTAAAAGTCTGAATTTTTTTTCCTTCCTGATCCCAGAGGATAGCTGTCTTATCTTTACTTCCAGTAAGAATAGATTTTCCATCTGGCGCAAAGGCGACGGAAGAAACCTCATGGTCATGGCCATGAAAAGTTTGGATAGGATTTCCTTTTAAATCCCAAAGGATAGCTGTACTGTCAGTACTCCCAGTGAGGATAGAATCTCTACTTGTTGAGAATGCTACAGAGGTCACAGGGCCAGAGTGTCCCTTAAAAGTTTGGATTTTATCTCCCTTCAGATTCCAAAGAATAGCCGTACTATCCCAACTCCCGGCAAGGATTGAATTACTATCAGGCGAAAAAACCACAGAAGAAATAACAGCAGAATGCTTTTTTCGTAAAAGCTGGGAAGTAAAATCAGAATAAAAATTTCCTTCCAAGTTTTTTGCTATTGCGGTAAGGGTTTGAGGATCTGCATCTTTGGCAATTGTATAAGCAGCTTCCGTTACTCTTAAAGCTTCCGTTTTCATTCCTTTGTCCATCAATTCTTTAGCCCTTGAATTTAATATTAAGGCTTTAACGTTTGAAGTCTGTTTTTCTGCAATTTTAGTTTGTATATATGTGGTAAATGCTGCTATTCCAGCAAAGACGAAACCAATAATTGCTATTACTAAAATTATTGTAGTCTTCCTAAGTCTTCTCTTAATTTCCAGTTTTTCGTCAAGTTCGATTTTTGCTTGTCTTTCCGCATCTAATCTTTCTTTTTCTGCCTTGATTTCAGCTTCGTTTTCTCTCCGTATTTGTGCAGTTTTCTGAATGGGGGCCACTAATGTGTCATGGCTTAGTTCATAGCTGATTCCTCCTACGGTATTAGGTTCTGATCTAAGCAATCGCTTTTCCACCAATTTCTCTAAGATTTTTGCAGATATTTGATGTTCAGTTATTATTACAGATTCAGGAAGCGGAACCCTGTTCCCAGCAATAATTAATTTTTCTTCAATCAGGATCCTAGTTTTATGTTGGGTCTCTTTTTGCAGACTTCGGATAATATCATTGTAATGATCTTCGAAAATATCTTCTGGTTTACCCAGCTCGGCTGCAGTCAGTTCAAGATTATTGGCGTTTGGATGATCCTTTTGTTTCTTAATTATTATTTCCTCTGCGTGATGACAGATCAATTGAAGTTGGAAGGTTTCGATATGCTCTTTTTCTTGGTCAATCAGACTGTTAAGTATAAGTTCTTGGGCATCCTTTGAAAAGGAGAATTTGGGAGAAACAAAATCTCCCTCTTTCCCAGCTGGCTCCAAGAGTGCTTCTCGTGCCTGAGGTTCATTTAAAGACTGAAGTTCGTACGTGTTTTTAAAAATAGCTGGGATAGAATCTTTTAACTGATTGAGTAGACTGATTCGATCGCTGCGTAGGGAAAAAACTACTTTAAGATTAAGAGGTTTCAAAAGAAGATCAGCTTCTTCTTTGGTAAAAAAGTCTCTGGAAGAGGCTATTTTTTTTTTAAATAAACTTCTTATAGAAATGGAAAGATTTGGACTGAGCAAACTTGCTAACTCGCTAGCGAATATTTTTATTTTTGAAGAAGAATAATGAAAGAGTTCTTCAAATTGATCAAAAATCAGTACTAACTCCGGAGAGTCTTTTTCGGAAAGTTGGATGGATTTAGTATAGTACCAGAGTTTTGCCGAAATGTCATTAGGAAGTTCAGACGGAATATTGAATTTTGATGGTAGAAAGGTGTTTTTCTCATTTTTTCTTTCAAGGTGGTAAGACAGTATTTCTATAGGAGTTCGCTTAGGATCGTTTAATCTAATGTTAAGGGTTTGAAAATTTTCTACTTCTTTTAGCCTTGGGATTATCCCCGCATTAAGCAAAGAGGATTTTCCATAACCGGATTTGCTGAAAAGAAGGACCATCTTTTCGAGCACAATAAGTTCTGTCAGCTTCTCAATATCCTTATTTCGACCGAAAAATAAATCACGATCATCTTCTTGAAAAGGCCTGGTGCCGGGGTATCTATATTGCTTTTCCATTAGATTATTTATCTTGAATCTTTTCCTTTAGTATTTTTATTATTTCAGCAAATTCTGATTTAAGATGTTCTTCAGTAGGCAAAGATTTGATGTCTTTTAGTTTTGCCGTCAGATCTCCCCAGTTGTCTACTACACGCTTTAAT
Source organism: uncultured Algoriphagus sp. (assembly GCA_965659625.1). Taxonomy (GTDB): domain Bacteria; phylum Bacteroidota; class Bacteroidia; order Cytophagales; family Cyclobacteriaceae; genus Algoriphagus. The sequence goes on from CBFHWO010000022.1 coordinate 42,589, forward strand.
AGCTCATACTTCTCTCCAATTACAGGAATGGACTTTCCTCCATTTTCTTTTATTTGTTTATCCAGTTTGTTCATCTCCTTTATCCAAAATTTATGATAAGACAAAAGGGAATCAGTTTCATAAATCTTCGCGTCGGAAAGTACAATTGGGACTATTCTGGATTCGAAGTCTTTGTTTTGATAGATTTCCAAGAGTTCGTACATGCAATATTCAGATTTCAAATACTTATCACTGATGACTACCACAATTCCCTTTCCCTTACCTATTTGATTCATAAAAAAACTAATGTGTTCCAAATAAGCTAGATCTGTTTTATCTCTGGTGAGTTTTAGATTATTCTTATGAAGAATGACCTCCAGCTTATTCACGATTTCCTCGCTCTCTCCTCCCCAACCATAGGATACAAATATTTCTGGTTTTGGAACAATTAGTCCTTGCTCAATGGCTTGATTGTGGAGCTCTGAGATGATTTCTTCAGCAGAGTTATTTCCATAAAATGCAACCTTAAACTCCTCAGAATAAAAATTTTTATAATTTTCCTGAGCAATATCGTGTGAATGTAAGAGCTTGTTTTCGTTTATGTTAATCAGCCTGAGTAGCAATTTGAAATACCATTTATCAAAATTGAACCCTATAAATAAAACCGAAGTAGCGCGCTTTATTTCATTCTTTATTTCAAGCTTATAATCACCTGAAATACTAAAAAGATAGTCGAACAGATCGTCAAAATTTAGTATTAAGGAATTTATTTCTAAGTAATCTCCAAAAATATTGTAAATCAGTGTTTTACAATTTCTCGTATATTTTTTTTGTACTTCTTGTTTGCGATAACAATCATAATCAAACAGGATATTTTTTTCTTCAAAAGCCTTATTCAGAGTTTTGTCTGGAGCAGTGTTGATAATAGTAGCAAAGGGGATATCTGCAATTTTTTTATAGAGATCGTTAGGCTCTAATTGATTAAAAAAATATTTAATATCATCTTCAAAATATACATTGGATCTATCAAACTTAAACATCTCATCCTCTGGATAGTATTTGACCTGATTTCCATGCTTTTCATGAAGGAATTTCTCGAGCCTCCGATTGATACTCTCGCCATTTTCATATAATAATTCTGGCCCTAAAATAACGAGACACTTTCCATCAGCAATTTTATTGATGATACGGGATATAGTTTCTTTTTCCATCTAAAATTTCAATTTGATGTATTAGGTATTCTATAAAAATTAGGATTTACTAAAAAATTAAGTTGCTAAAACAGTCTTTAAATATGCCGAAGGCACGAACTAGTTTGACTTTAATTTATCCTATTTCATTCAATATAATTCAATTGAACGGTTATAGCAATATTTAAAGGACTGCGGGTAAGCAGATGAGTTTAAGATTGTACTATTTCCTTGTTCAGTATTTGTCATTTCGACCGAAGGAAGAAATCTCAGACTACAGTATGAAGTTATGATTCCTGCGAAAAATAATAATAGAGTGTTATTAGACTAACAACTCCCCATTTGAATCAGTTGTAAGCACCTCACTCATGTAATCAAAAAATGGCCGCATTGCCAAAAATGTCAAAATGACTTCCTTCTGAAAATCATCAGAAAATACTTCCTGGTCCGTAAATTCTCTTTTGACTACAAATTGCTTTTTCTTGATCAAATCAATCGCTGGATGATTTTTATCGAAGCCTTTGGGAGCATTTTTTACCGCATCTTCGCCTTGTAGCCCTCCGAAGTATTCCTGGAAAGTTTTATCTGAACTTACCTTTTGGATTTCTGCTGTATCCATTACAAACTCCTCACGAATACGAAGTAGGTCTTCTTTATTCGGAGCCCAAAATCCTCCACCAACGAAGCTGTTATTTGGTTCCAGTTGAATGTAATATCCTCCTCGTAGCATTGGTTTTGTCCGAGAGAACCCTGCTCCGAAATTGATTTTATAAGGAGATTTGTCCTTGGAAAAACGGACATCTCGATAGATTCTGGAAATATGGACCTTATTTAGGCTATCATATTTTTGAAGTTCCAGATAAATCTGATTGAAAAACTCTTTATTCTCTTTCGCTATAGAATCGTATTCAGGTTTGTGTTCTGTAAACCATTCTCGATTGTTCTTTTCTTTCAGAAGTTCGAGAAATTCAAATCCTCTTTTCATGATAAAATAATGTAGTTATCCACAATGATACAATTTGTCATAGATCCTATTCTTTAAATAAAGGGAGACCGGTGAGGAAAGACCGAAGTAGCGTAAAGGTTAGTGTTGAAATTGTTTTTAGCTGCTTCTACACCTTGGTTGGCAGAAAAACGGTTTTGAAAACAAAACAATGACCCTGAGACAGCATTTCTAATATTCGCTAAGCTCCGACTCTACCTGTTTTAACTTCTCCCTCTCGCTTGTAATTGGCGACTATGACTCCGGTTGAAGTTACGAGGCTTTCTTCCAATGTAAATGCTGCTGGAATTGCGTTTTCATCAAATAACTTTTTCCCTTTCCCAAGGATTAATGGATGAATCATGAGCCAGAGTTCATCAACCAAATCATACTTAAGTAGGACTTGAACGAGCTCACTGCTTCCCCACACCTTGAGGTCAGATCCCTTTGTTTCCTTGATTTTTTTAATTTCAGCTATGCTGTTCAAAAAAACCGAGTTTTTCCAATCCGATTTTTTTCTGGTGAGGGAAAGGACGTATTTGGTTACTTCATTCACGCCTTGCCAATTGTCTGCGTGTTCAGGCCAATAGTTTTCCCAAATATCAAATGTTTTTCTACCTAAGAGAAGATCTGTCGGTTTCAGGATTTTTTCCATAAACTTATTGGAAGCTTCGTCATCGAAGGGTGCCACCCAACCACCATAGTTAAAACCTCCTGAAGGGTCCTCTTCCGGTCCACCAGGAGCTTGCATTACACCATCTAAGGATATGAAAGACAAGACGATTATTTTTCGCATAATTTCCAGTGATTTTATTACAAGTAAATTTAGTCAAAAGAGTTTGTGCCTTTCTAGATAAATGCGACAACCTTGGTGTTTAATACGTCAATTATTTAAGTCAGAAAAAGGATGAAAAGTCAGGAGCAAGAAGGATAGATTTTGGGGCAAATCTTAGAAACAATGCAAAGGCAATTTCTTTTATTGAGAGGAATAAGTCGCTTAATTCCCAGATTTATGATCCATTTCTAAGCCAACTGTAGTTCGAGGTTTAAATCCAGGCCATTCTTTGGCTTCTGGATCTGCATTTACATCCAAGTATTTCTGGTAACTGGCATTTCCTTTCAGGTATTTTCCTAGAAATGCCGTGACAAAATGCTGGTTGATATTATTCATTCTCTTGGAATCCCAGACAGAATCTGCATATCTCAAATACTCGTCAATGCTTAAATCTGGATTGATAGATTCTATGGGGGCAGGATTTGGAGCGACGTTATGTCTCGCTTCGATATAAGTGAGCAAATATCTTTCAGAGTTTATTGCTCCATCATAGATTGCCTTTATTCCTTTTTCATATCCAGAAATATCGTCTTTACTTCCAGCAATAAATAAGGATGGGATTTTGATGCCGGCCAAACCTTCTGCATTCCAGACTCCTCGTTCCATTCCCCAAGGAGCAAAAGCTACAATGACCTTAATTCTTGGATCTATGGATGCTTCGAATTCCGGATTACCCGCCGTTCTCTTTAAAAGCGCCTGACTTCCTCCGGTCATGCCACCAAAAAGTTGGGCTGCCTGAGGACTATATCCAGCACCAGCTACATTCACGGCACCATATCCACCCATGGAATAACCAATTAATGCGGTGTTATCAGTATTTACTAAGCCTTTTAAAAAGGAATCATCATCTTCTTCTAATCTTGCTATTTCATTTAGGACAAAAAGATCATCTAATGATCGATTGAGTAGCGTGCTTTGAAAACCTGCCGCATCCCGAAAAGTAGATTCTGTATGATCGATTGCCACTACTACATAGCCTTTGGATGCAAGATTCTCTGTCAGATAGGTCATTAAATACCTGGAACCTGTATAGCCATGCGAAACAATCACCAGTGGAAAAGAGGCATCCGAGTAGATAGGTTTTGCATTTCGTGTCGCTCTTCCTAAGAATGTAAAGGGGATGATAGGTCTGGTGGGCGAACCATTTTGGCCCATTACCTCCTCATATTTAATCAAATCATCTGAAGCCGCAGTAGCCTCTGAAGGATACCAAACTTCCACTTTCAATGGTCTATTGTATAGCGAATCTCCACCTTTGCCATAGTTCAATATGTCAAGCTGATTTTCATTTATAAAATCTAAGGTTCGCACCCCTACAGAATATTCCCCTCTTGGTGCCAATTCTGGAGCATCCGGTAAAAGATCTCCGTAGATGAAAGTTTTGGAAGTCGTTTGGGAAAAAATGCTACTAAAACTGCAGAGGAATAATAGAAGGGTGAGAGATGCTAAAAATCGAGGCTTCATTGTCATCGGAGAAATTTAATTTTGGGTTAGTCTTCTAAGATAAAGTTAAAATATCAGTCTTGGAAGGAATAGCGTAAAACAGCTATATGGGATGTTTTAAGGAGATATTTACTAGTAGGGTTTCAGTTCCTGATTCAATTTTAAAAAAACAATTGTTGAATTTGAATTTACTTTAAAAACTTTTCCATAAAATCCTCCCGGTAGGACCTTCCAATCGGCAAAACTGAATCATTTATCATATAAACTTGATTACCACTGAGCTTTCTGATTTTGTGGATATTGACAACATAGGATTTATGGATTCGGTAAAAATCCACTTCCTCTAAATACTCCAACCACTTTTTCATTGGCTCGGATGATAAATACTTTTTACCAGACAAATACACTTCGCAATAATCTCCGTCCGCAGCAAGATATAGGATATCCTCAAAGGCAATTCGGATGTGCTCGTAGCCAATTTTAATAAAATGCTCCTTCTTATTTTGAGAACTTTTTTCCTCTAAACTGCCTGAAGACCGTTTCACTTTTCCCACCGCCTTAATAAATCGCTCAAATGAAAATGGCTTGAGAAGATAGTCTACCACATCAAGCTCATATCCGTCCAGAGCGTATTCAGAAAATGCGGTGGTCAAAATCGCTTGAGGACGGCTGGAAAGGCTTTTTAGAAATGAAATTCCTGAAATCTTCGGCAGATTAATGTCCAAAAACATGAGGTCTACAGGTTCCTTTTGGAGGAAATCCATTGCCTGAATGGGATCGCTAAAAGTGCCCACCAAAGTTAAAGAACCAATATCTTCAATGTATTTTTTTAGAATACGTTGTGCAGGTGGTTGGTCTTCTACGATGATACATTTCATGATTTACTCAATTGGATTTTTAAACTGACAAAGAATTCTCTTTCGCTATGATCAATGACTAATTCATGTTGATCTGGATACAATAGCTGAAGCCTTTTTTTGACGTTAGCTAGCCCAATTCCCTTTTCCTGTTTGACTGCGAATTCCTCCGGCTGGTAATTGTTTTTGCAGATAAAAGAAAGCATACCGTTTGGATCCACAGTGATTGAAACGGAAATTTTGATCTGATCAGATTGTCCGGATTGGCTGTGCTTAAAAGCATTTTCCACAAAAACATTCAAAATAAGAGGTGCAATTCTATAGCTTTCCTCAATATTCTCTGTTGTAAAATCAACGGAACCTCTTTCCTCAATCTGTAATTCATAAAGCTGGATGAAGTTTTGAAGATGCTCAATTTCCTTGGTCAGAGGCACCGTAGCTTCCCGGCACTCATAAAGCATGTAGCGCAAAACACCACTTAAGCCGAGGATAATCTCAGGTGTTTTTGGTGATTGTTCTACCGAATAAGAATACAGATTGTTTAAATTATTGAATAAAAAATGTGGGTTAATCTGAGAGTTGAGAAATGAAAGCTCACTTTCTTTTGCAGTCACTCGAAGTTCATCCAGTTCTCTCTGTCTGTGGATGGCATCCCAGGCGATTTTCATTCCTGCCAAAGCGACCAAAACTGAAAGCACTTCTCCTGAACTCAATAAAAGACCATTGAAATCAGCGCCTCTTGTGAGGGGGAAAAAGATTGTCTCCAGCACAAATTCCTCCATCAGAATCACCCCAATCACCACCAATACAGTAAGCAAAGCGAATTGAAGGTATTTCTTTTTATAAAAATAATTGGGCACAAAGACATAGCTGATCAGCAAGTTTGCCCAGACATAATTCAAGAAAAAGATGGGTTGAAACCATTGTAAATCATAAACCAACTCACCTCGTTCATGGTCCATGATCACAAAGTGAAACACCAGAAGGTGCATGATGATCTGGAAAATCCATTCCCTTTTAGCGGTCTTTGAAGGTTTTACAAAAGAGTACATTGATCAAAAATAATGTTTAGGCATCCATTCTAGAGGAATAAAATCGGTAAACAACCAATTTTTACTGTCAAACGACAAAACATTTCTCTTTTTGCTGTTTATCGGTAAAGTCCTGCTGTTTAGCGGGTTTATTTTAAAAAGCAGCTATTACTTTCCAAATTTGACTTAAACCAACTTACTTCAAAATATTTTAACCTGCTGCACTATGAAATACTTACTCACTTTACTTTTAATTTTTGGTTTAGGACTAGGCGCTGCTCATTCCCAAGGTATAGAAATTACCGGTAAAGTAGTAGATGCTAAAAGTCAAACTCCTATCGAGTTTGCAACTATCAAGGTCTTGGCAACCGACTCAACGGGTCAAATGCTTTCGGGTACAACTACGCTTGCTGATGGTACTTTTTTGTTTTCCACCTCAAGGGAAGAGTTTAGGGTGGAAGTTAGTTTTATCGGATTTATCACCAAACAAATCAAAGATTTTCAAATCACAAGGAATCAGGTTGATTTCGGGGTGATTGCATTGGAAGAAGATGTGCAGCAAATGAATGAGGTGGTAGTTCAAGGTGAGAGATCCACTACCGAATTTCAATTGGATAAAAGAGTTTTTAATGTAGGGCAAGACCTGAGTAGTACTGGAGCTAGTGCCTTAGATGTATTGAACAATGTCCCTTCTGTAACTGTGAATATAGAGGGACAAATTTTACTTAGAGGGACTGGCGGAGTCCAGGTCCTGATTAATGGAAAACCATCAGTGTTAACAAGCGATGGGGGTAATGCCTTAGGTACCGTAACTGCAGATATGATTGAAAAAGTAGAAGTGATCACAAATCCTTCTGCCAAGTATAATGCGGAAGGTACCTCTGGTATTATCAATATTGTGTTAAAAAAAGAAGAAAAGAAAGGCATTAATGGTTCTGTTTCACTCAACACAGGGGTGCCAAATAATCACAGCTTAGGTTTTAGTATTAATAAGCGAACGGAGAAATTTAATCTCTTTAGTCAGATAGGAGTGGGGAAACGTACCATGCCTGAGGATTTTGAGACGCTGAATAGAAATTCTTCAACAGGCGGAGAAGTTCAAAGTATTGGTGATGTGGAAAAGAATGAAAATTTCTTGAATTTGATTTTGGGGACGGATTATTATTTCAATGACAGAAATGTGATCACCGTTTCAGGAAATTATGCCTTTGAAGGTGAGAAAGAGTTTTCATCCGGTGATTTCAGTACGTTCGATGCATCTAATACGCTGCAATCGGGATGGTTGAGAGAAGAAACCACCGAGGCGAAAAACCCAAAATGGCAATATGAGATGCAGTTTAAAAGTGACTTCTCCGAAGACGAGGACCATTTTTTATTGCTAAGTGCTATAGGAAGTTCTTTTGCTAAAGACCAGTCATCCTCTTTTATCAATACGCCCACTTTTGGAGAAGGAGCTCAGTCTGCTCAGCAGTTAAGCGATAATGATTTTAGCCAAGCTGAGTATACTTTCCAAGCGGATTATACCAAACCTTTTGGAGATAAGGTAACACTTGAGACAGGAGGACAATATTTTATAACTAAAGTCACCAATGATTACGCTATTTCTGATTTTGAATCTGGTGATTGGGTAGTGATTCCTGAACTTTCAAATAATTTCTTCTATACCCAAAAAGTGTTGGGTCTATATGGTACAGGAGCCTATGAAGAAGATAAATTTGGTTTGAAACTGGGTTTGAGAATGGAGAGTACGGAGATTAATACACTCTTGGAGGAAACCAATGAGGAGAATAATCAAAATTTCACCAATCTGTTTCCTACGCTACACGCTTCTTATAAAGTCGCAAAAACCTTTTCTGTTCAAGGTGGATATTCTAGAAGAATTTCAAGACCGCGGTTCTTTGACCTGAATCCTTTTTTTAATATTCGGAATACGTTTAGTGTTTCTACAGGTAACCCAGACCTTCTTCCGGAATATACGGACAGTTATGAGGTGACAGGAATTTTGGATCATGCCTTATTTTCAATGAGTGCTTCTGTTTATCACCGGTACATCACCCAGACGGTGGAGGATGTGACCACTTTTGAAAATGGGATCAATGTTACCAGGCCTATGAATATTGGAACCAATAATGTCACAGGGTTGGAAGTAAATGGAAAAATGACTCCAACTGACTGGTGGTCTTTGAGTGCAGATTTCAATTATAATTACTTTGATCGATCTGGAACATTTGAGGCAGTGCCCTTTGGTTTTAAATCTAACCAGTGGACTTCGAGACTAACGAATAAATTTGATTTACCAGCCGATTTCTCCCTCGAAGTGGTAGGAGATTATAGATCTTCTTATCAGACATTCCAAAGAAATATCAGTGGTTTTGCCATGGCAGACATTGGTGTCCGAAAGAAAATAATTAAAGGTAAAGTGATTGTAAATCTAAGTGTGAGAGATGTCTTTGCTTCCAGAATTTCCGAAAGTGAAAACCTAAACCCTGATTTTTATCAGTACAATTATAGAAGAAGAGGACGCTTCGTGACATTTGGTGTAAGCTATGGTTTCGGTAAGGGAGAAGCGATGGAGTATAGCGGCGGCAGAAGGAGATTTTAAATTTTTTAGGGGCTGATTACTTATCTATACGAATCATTGAGGCCTTTTCCTTCTAAAATCATCGGAACGATTTTCTCTAATCTTGAGATCTGGGTAGCCTCTCTTTTTGCAGTAGAAATGTATTCAATATATTCTTTTTGCTTAAAAGGGGTGAGTTGATCAAAGGCCTTTTGAAGGCTTTTATTTCCCTGTAATTTTTGTTTTAAAAGATCTGGAACCGGAGCTGGGGCTACTTTCTCTGGCTTCCAGACTTTTCCATCTTTCTCATTTTGGATAGATTCTTGAAGGTATTCTAAAATCTTGGGCTCGTCGATTTCCTCTATTGATTCAAATCGCCATTGTCGCATAGCCTTGGTTTTACCTTCCTGAGCATTGATCAAAACTTGGTAGGGGTCTGATAGAAAAACTCCGTTGTAAAACCAGAGGGCGAAATGATTCTTCATTCCAGCTAAACCAACCACATTTTTATTTTCAACCGTGTAAACCGGAATTCCCCACTTGACTGTTTCGGTCAGTTCTGTTTGGGAAAATATTGTTTTTAGGCGGTTTTCAAGTTCAGACCAATCAGTTTTTGCGGACTCCATATTTTAAATTACATAAATCTTGAAAAACGATTGTATTTAATTATTAAAAAAATCGGGATTAATAAATTGAAAATGAGATTTAGGGATAAATAATATTGACTCTTTCCAAGATGATATTTCCGTTTGATTTGATTCTTTTTTCTACTTCATTTCCCAATGAATCGTATTTATATTCAAGTGTAGTTGTAGAGATCAATAAGGTGTCATTATTTGATATGCTGAATTTTTTAATACTGGTTTGGTCGGCATTTTGATTATAACTGGATACATAATATTCGTAAAGTTCATTTTGAAAATTGAACCATCTGGAAGAAATTTCATTTCCCTTTTTGTCATATTCCTTTTCAATTTTCAACTTTTGGCTTCCGTTTTTTAAGTAATCAGTCAAGACGATTGGCCTTCCTTTTTTATCTAATTTGTAAACAGAATTTCCTATCAGAATCACATTTGGCTCTAAATCAGAATTAAAAGTAATTTTTGGATTTGGTTCATAGGCAATTTTACTTAAATATACTTTGTCTTTTGTGTGAGATTCTGACCTGATTAATCTTCCTTTCTTGTTATAATATTTGAAACTTGTTGATCTTATACTTCCATCTAATTCATAAAATTCAGCTTTAGTTTCAAGTCCTTTTTGATTATAAAAATAAGCACTTCCTCCATTTGTTGGGGTTCCGTTTTGCCTGAAATCTTGGATGAAAGTTACCTTGCCTTTTTCATTGAAAGAATAAACTGCCTTCATCATTGGCATAGGTTCTGTCTCGATACTGTCTGCCTGGGTTGGGAAAAATAAGAATTCCAGTTTTTTTGGATTACCTCGATAACCTTCAAATAAGGATTTTTCTTTTATGCTTATGCAGGATGAAGTAAGTATGGAAAAGAAAAATAAAACAGGAAAATTAAGAAAGTTAGATTTAAAAGTTGCGTTAAAACTAAAACGATTTTCTTTCATGTCTTTTTAAAACTATATGTTGAGGTATTTAAAAAACGCTTAAGTGTGATCTTTCTAAAGGTTAGTTATTGCCAAATTCTTTAAATCTGCTTTTCCAAGAATCTCATTTTACTTTTTAAATCACATCATAAACTAAAACTTATTTCGTTTCCGTTGAAGTTTTTTCGCTAAGAATTCCCAATAGTTTAAATAACGTCTTTTGAAAGTTGATCACCTCTTCTGAATCAATGGATTCATTCTGAAAGGATTCCAAAATTCTTTGTGGAATAGTAAGTGCCTGATTTTTTAGGTTTTGTCCCGCTGAAGTCAAGGTGATAAGAACTGTTCGCTCATCTGTTTTAGACCGATTGCGTTGGATCAAACCTTTCTGCTCCAGGCGCTTCAACAAGGGAGTTAGGGTATTTGATTCTAAATAAAGCCTAGCACCAATTTCTTTGACGCTTTGCTCTTCATGCTGCCAAAGGACTAGAAGTACCAAGTATTGTGGATAGGTGATATCCATCTTTTCGAGATAAGGGGTATATACTTTGGTGGTGAGCCTTGATGCAGCATATAATGGAAAACACAGTTGGTTTTCCAAAAAGAGAGAGTCGGTCATGTCTTCTTCCATTTTTAAAGGGTTTCCAAAATCGTCTTTTCCATTTTTTCAGGAGTGGTGGTTGGGGCAAATCTTTTGACAGGATTTCCTTCCTTGTCCAAGACAAACTTCGTGAAATTCCATTTAATCTTATTCCCAAATAATCCTCCGGAAAGTTTAGATTTTAGGAATTTGAAAAGTGGATGTGCATTTTCTCCATTGACTTCAACCTTCTCAAACATTGGGAAACTAACGCCATAATTCAGCGCACAAAATTCTTCAATTTCCTCAGATGAACCTGATTCTTGATTGGCAAATTGATTGCATGGAAAACCTAGAATGACCAGTCCTTCACCTTTGTATTTCTGATAGAGATTTTCTAAACCTTCGTACTGAGGTGTCAGCCCGCATTTACTTGCAGTATTGACTACTACCACGGTTTTACCGCGATAATCCTCCATGCTCACACATTTTCCATTTAGCTTTTGTGCTTCAAAATCATAAAATGTCATAGTTGTTTGCTTAGATTTTTGTTTCGGTTAATTAAATAATTTAAGGCACCGGTGGACCATAGTGCCCAAAGGATTAATACTGGTTGGAAGAATAAACGGATTAGCCTTTTCTGATCTGTGTCCAAACCAAATGCACTGATGCCATTGGTGTACTGAGAGATATTTCCAGGGAAGATCAATACAAAGAAAACTGCCAAGGCGATCCCAACTTTAATCTGATGTCTCCAAAGAAAGATCATTGCCAAACCAAAACTGATTTCTACAATCCCCGAGGAAATCACCACGAAATCCATAAATGCTGGATCAGTCGGTAGCCATCTTGGGACCTGCGCCTGAAACTCTTCCCTTTGGAATGTCAGGTGACCAATTCCCGCCAGCATCATAAAACCGCCGAGTACTACCTTCAATATTTTTTGGAATAAATTCGTATTCATATGAAAATCGTTAGAGATTAAATCGTGAGCGATTCAAATGTAACGATAATTAATTCAAAGGCCAAAATTCACATTTTTAAGTAGGATTGAGAACCAGTAGGGTTTGATGGAATTTAGTTTTTTTCGGTCTTTCTATTTAATGCGTTGGTCATGAATACCATTGCCAAAAGGAAGACACCCAAAAATGCCACTAAAGTAGAATACCCGGTCAGGGTAGAGATTTTTCCATATATGAATGGCATCAGTAAAATGCCCACATAAGCACTGGCCATTTGCATTCCCATGATTTTTTGAGAGTATTTTTCTCCAAAATTCACCGGTGTTTCATGTAAAAGACTTGGGAAAATCGGAGCACAACCTAAACCAACCAGCAGAAATCCGGGTATGAGCATGGTTGTAATTGGCAATGATAAAAGAACTAAACCAATAGCGATTATTCCCTGTCCCCAGTAGACCAATTGACGGTTGGTGAAGTATTTTGTCATATAACCAGAAAACATCCTCCCCGCAGTTATTCCTACATAGTAAAGTGAAACCAGTCTTGCTGCCTGATCTGCTTCAAAGCCTTTCTCCAACACAAGAAAACTTGCACCCCATAATCCAAAAGTTGCCTCAACAGTACAATAGCAAAAGAATAGTAAAAGTGCTTGTTTTAGACCGGGTATGGTTCTGAGCAAGGCGAGTAGATTTTTGGAAGCACTTTTTTCATCCGTGTCATCCACAACCTGTTGCCTGTCCCACAGGGGAAGTGATAGGATTAAAATTGCTACTAGACCGATTTGAATCCAGGCAATTGTATGATAGCCTTGAGACCAAACTCCACCTTTCGCTAAGTATCCGGCCATAATGATTGGTCCAATCGCGGCCCCAACTCCCCAAAAACTATGAAGCCAATTCATGTGTTTTGCTTTGTAATGAAGCGCTACATAATTATTGAGAGCAGCATCCACACTTCCAGCGCCCAAACCCAAAGGTATGGCGAGTAAGCAGAGGAATAGAAAATGATGGGAATAAGAAAATCCCATTAAGGCAATGGCAGTCAGGATGACACTGACGGTAGTCACTTTTGCCTCTCCATACTTCTGAATTAAATTGCCACTGAAAAGGCTGGAAATAACAGTTCCGGAAGCCACAATCATTGAAATAATCCCAGCATAATCGACAGGCACCTTCAAATAGTCAAACATCGCCGGCCAAGCTGAACCAAGCAAGGCATCTGGCAAGCCTAAGCTGATAAATGCCAAATAGATAATGATAAGAAGTATACGGGTTTTCACATCTTCCTTTAGACTAAATTATTGGCATATGCATAATTTACCAGACTGACCAGACTTGAGCAATCTGTTTTACGTAGGATGTTTTTGCGATGCGTTTCTACTGTTTTCTCGCTGATAAACAATACTTCGGCGATCTGCTTGGTTGAAAAATCCCGTACTATAAGCTTGATGATCTCAGTTTCTCTGGGAGACAAATCGCTTTTCTCAGTGGGTGCATTGATTTGTCTAACAAGAATCTCGGAAATCTCATCGCTGAAAAATTTTTTTCCAGAGGTGACTTTATCCAAAGCTTGCATCAAGGAAAAATGTGCGTCAGTTTTTAAAACAAAGCCATCGATATTTTCTCTGAGCAATTCTTTAACCACGGAAGGATCGTCATGCATACTAAGTACAATCACTTTGATAGTAGGATTTACAGAATGTGCTACTCTGATTATCTCCAACCCGGAAAAGTCAGGGAGCTCATAATCGGTTACAAGTATGTCAAAATCTTGGGTTTTCAGGAGTTCGATGGCTTCTTTACCGCTACTTGCAGTTGCCGCAACCTCATAGTCTTCTAAACCACTCAAAAGACGCTGTGTGCCTTCAAGCAGTATTTTATGATCATCTACTAAAAGTATTTGAAACTTCTTCATCTTCAGTTTATCTACCATACTTTTAAATAAACGCACCATTTTTTTAGTACAAATAACGCTGCGCTTAACTTCTATTTCAATACCTATTCCTAGGTATTCATCAGTACCTGACTAGAAGTAAAAGCTTTGTTTTTATCAATGGTAAGTGTCAAGGTAGTGTTATTTCTTCCTTCCTTAGAGTCAATTTCCATTACACCTTTGATCAAGTTAAGCCGCGAATTAATATTTCTCCAGCCATTTCCTTTACCGTTTTCAAATGTTTTTAGGTCAAAACCTTTCCCATTATCCTCAACAGTAATGATTATTTCTTCTTCATGAGCTGTGAATTGAATCAATAGCTCGGTTGCTTTGGCATACTTCAAAACATTGGAAATCCACTCCTGCAAAATCCTGTAAATGGAAATTTCAAAAACTTCATTCAATCGTTCCTCCATCCCATACGTTTGAATTACGGCATGGACCTGATGCGATTTATTGATCCTTGCAGTCAGTTCTCTCAAAGCTGGAATTAACCCTTCATTGGTCAATACCTGTGGCATCAAATTGAAAGCGATATTTCGGATTTCCCGCTGAATGTCGTCTAGTAACACCGTCGAATTATCGACAATCTCATTTCGTACCAAGGGATCATTGCTTGTGTTTTTCAGACCTTGGATATTCATCGTCAAAGCACTTACCAATTGTCCCATGCTATCGTGAAGATCAGCAGCAAAACGTTTCCGTTCTTTTTCCTCGCTGCTTATTACTGCGTGGATCTGGGCCTCACGGAGCCGTGTTTTTTGTTCACTCATTACCTTTTGTTGGCTGATTCTTGCCTGCTTTCTCCAGAGATAGAAAACAAGAAGGAGCAGAAAAACCATCACAAATAGTGACGCAATGAGGAGGGTGTTTCGTTGGATGTTTGCCTTTTGGAGTTGGTTTTCCTGGTTAAGAAAAACTATTTTCTGATCTTTCTTTTCTGTCTCGTATTTGGTTTCCAGCTCAGCGATTTCTTTATTCGTCTCGATGTTTATTAGACTGTCTTCGTAGATTTTCAGGTTTTTTTGGGCCGCTAAGGCAGGGCCAAATTGGTTGTTAGCTTCATACACTTCTGCCAACAATCCATAACTGTCTTTTAACCGATTGAGATTTTTAATTTTTTCGGCGAGTCCTAGGCTTTGCTCAGCAAATTTTACTGCCAGGGACACATTGTTTCTTCTAAGTTCATTTTCTGCCATTGACGAAAGTAGAATCGATTGATCATAATCATTCTCATATTTTCCTTCTGCGAAAACAGCTAGTGCTTTTCTGAAATTGTTATTTGCTGAATCATACTCTTTCTTTTTTGAATACGAATGTCCAAGGTCCATGTAGATTAATGCCTGACTTTTGGTATCATTGGATGAAGTGGCATAGGGAAGTGCTTCTTGAAAATAATAAATGGCTGAATCCTGATCTTCCATTTTACCATAGACATTACCAATATTCAGTAAAGTCTTTTGCAGGTTTTGTCTGAATTCATCTTCAGGAAGCGATTTTTTAAAATCTAAAGCTTCAAAATAATAGGCTTTTGCTTTGTCGAAGTTTTCATTGAGAAAATGCACATTGCCAATATTGGTCAGGATACTTCCAAGCAATCCTTTGTCTTCTAAGGTGTTGACTATTCGAAGGGCTTCCAGTTGATATTCAAGAGAAGTATCATAATCCCCTTTGTTTTGTAAGATCAGTCCTAGGTTGACCGAGGTTACGGCAACTCCTCGCTCATTATGAAGTGATTGATAAAGACCACGGGTTTTTTCGATGTAGTAAAAAGCCGAATCGTAATCTGATTTTGCCCAGAAGACAACACCGACATTATTTGAAGCATAGGCCTGAAGGGCCTGAAAGCCATTCGTTTTGGAAATCAAAATAGACTCATGTCCATATTCCAATGCTTTTGGAGGATCAGAATATTTTAGATGCCAGCACAGGTCACCCAAAACACTGGCTTTCGCAGAGTCATCTATATTGGTTTTGAGTAAATTTTGGAGGCTGTCTACCAGTGTAGTTTGGCTAAAAACGGTACTACTCACTAAACAAAAAAGGATTATGGCAATTGCTCTCAAGATTGGATGATTAAACACATATACCTACCATTAGGTATGCCAAAATACCTAATCAACCTTATTGAAGCAAATGCTTTTTCATCTGTTATTTGTATAAAATAGAATACAAAATTCTTGAACTATGAAAAACACTTTATTAATCTTTGCCTTCCTTGTCTGTTCTATTGCCAATGCGCAAATCGTAACAGATAAAAATATCAGCGACAACAGTTATGGCGAAAAGAAATTAAAAAATGCACCTAAGAAAATTTACCTCAATCAGTTCTTTGTGAATTATCAAATAATAGCCGCAAGTTCCGAAGCCAGTGCAGGAGGAAAAACCAGAGCTGAGATGGCAGTTGGGATGGTTGGGATTGAACCAGCAGATATGCAGGAAATCACTGATAATGCCTATGTCATGGTGGTAAAAAGATTGACTGATGCAGGAATAGAAATCGTTAGTTCCGATGTGGCAGAGAAGACTGATTTTTATAGTGATTGGACGAAAGCACAAGGAGGAACACCCACTAAAGCGCAACTTTTAGGTTATGTGTCTACAGTGCCCACTGGATTTGATTTTTTTTATAAAAAAATGACTAAGGACGGTAAAACAAAAGGGTCTTTCATTGTGGATACAACCCCGGCTTTATCAAAAGATTTGGGAGACATCCCTGTGTTCGAGGCAAATATCAGCTTTCAATTTGTAACCATCGAAGGTAATAGTTCTTATGTGACAGATGCTACTAAGATGAAAGGAGTAGTAAAATATGAAATGCCAGAAGTAGCTATTGCAAAATCTGCAGAAGGATTTTTTGGTTCTAAAATAGAAACATCTAGAGTTGCTGTTCGAGTGGTATGGAAAGGGGGAATGAATGGTTTGGGAGCAAATACTATTTTGTCGTATAGTCCAAAGGGAGGTGTGGAAATTCCGGGTGTGATGGAAGAAAAGAAATTTAAGGAATATGTTGCTCCCAGCGTAAGTTACAATACGACTTATGCAGGAGTTTCATATACAAACGATAAAGAAATTGAAGTATCGCATCAGGTAAAAGCTGATCGGGAGGCTTATAAAGCAAAAACACAACAGGCACTTAATGAGTATTTGAGTTTGGTGGTTGATAATTTTATTGCCAGCCTGAATTAATTTGCTTTCCTTTCAAAAGTGCTCAGTCATTGGTTTGAATAAATTCTGATCAGCGACTGAGCACTTCTTTCTTTATTATTTCAGCCACCTCCATCGCACATCCCCAGGCAACTGTATATCCTGCTCCTCCATGTCCATAATTATGAAAAATGGTTGGGAATTTCGGATCAAATTCAAATCTAACGGTACTCCTTTTTGGTCTTAAACCCACTAATTGCTCCAAAATTTCGATCTCTTGTACAATTCCAGATCTTTTGATCCTATTCAAAATCAAATCCGTATCGGCAGGATTAATTTGTTCATTCCAATCATTTTCATAATCCGTGCCTCCGATAATCGAATCCTCGTTTCGGTTGATCAAATAGCGAAGTGATCCTTTCTTCGTAGGATCTGCAAACGAAATAGAGTCCAGTTTTCTACAACGAAGTATTTGTCCCCGAATGGAATAGAGTTCCTCGTCTTGACAAAGCTCTTTTGCTCCCAATCCGGTACAATTGACTACTATTTGGTCTAGGGCAGACATTTCTTCCAAACTGGAAATAGAGTCAAGTTTAAATTCACCACCATTTTGTAAAAACTCACCGAACAAATAGGGTAAATAGAGAGGAGGTTCCACCAGTGGAACTTCCGAGATAAAAGCTTGGTCAATTCCTTTTGGAAGTTCCTCTTTTCTAGCTTCTCTCACCTTTCCTTTCGGTAATTGTAAAGTCCAATCTGTATTAGATTCGGAAGTATAGGCTGTAACAAACTGGATGAAAGTCACTCCTTTTTTAGGATCAATTTCTTCTAAATAACGGAAATAAGCCAATGTAGCCCAGCTATTGGTTTTTTCTTTTGGCTGAATTTCAAAAGGAAACCAGATCGCCCCTACTTTACTGGAAAGGCTTTTTTTGAAAGGTTCTTTCGATACGATCTTTACCTGAAGTCCTGCTTCTTGTAGACTTCTTGCCGTGGTCAAACCAATAATTCCAGAACCTACCACTGTCACTGATTTCATGGGGGAATTTAATTTTTATAGATAAATATTATCTCGATCGTATTTCAATTTCTTGATTTTTGGGGAATTAGTGAGACTTATTAAATAGTGATAAGGTGATTCATAAAAGAAAAGCTTTCCTTACCACTTAGAAATTCCCTTCTCCTTGATTCAAACTGTCATAAATCACGGGTACTGAACCAGTTTCATCCAAAATCCCTTCCATTTTCAAGGTGGTGATCACTGGTTCTTTGTCCATTCTCACCAGTGTGACCTCATCAAAGGCCATGGAATCTCTTGGGTTTTGAGAACCTCCCGTTGTTCCCAGCATTATGTAATCGCGGCCATGTCTTTTGCGATGCGAATAGGAATGAACATGTCCATTAAATACGGTGTAGGGCCTATCAACCAAGAGTGCCTCTAATCTCTCCAAACCTTTGTTGTCCTCATGCAACCAGAGGGGTTTATGCATCAAGAGAAAAGTCCATTTGACATCAGGGTACTTTTCAAGCACCGCTTTATAGTATTCAAATTGCTCATTGCTCATACCTCCGATGCTTCGTTCCTCCATTTTAAAATATTCTGATTCCTCGTAATTCCCTTCGATTTCGCCAGCGAGAATTTTTAAGGCTTTAGCTCTTGCTTGGTAGATTTCAAGCATTCGTTGCTCTTCATAATCCTCCGAATCCAGCATTAAAAACAAGATGTTTTGATAGACAAAATGGTAATAGCGTCGGCCAAATCGATTTTCAAAAAACTTCCGCATGACAGGATTAGAAAGGTCATGATTTCCTCCTAAATGGAAGAATGGCATAGTCAAATTGGAGGTTCTCCTATCAAAGGAATCCCATTCCTTCTTCAATTGAATGGTGTCTTCTGTGCCACCTTCAATCAAATCACCCACACTTAAAACAAAGGTTGGGTCCAGGCGATTTAACTGACCTACTGCCGTGCTGTAAATGTTGGGTCGCTCTCCGCCGGTCAGGTCTGAAATAATGGCAAAGGTGAAATCTTCTTCTTCCAGTTCAAAGGATTCACTGGTCCAAGGAGTTGGGCCACTTGTGATATCATGCACGAAAAGCGGTTTTTGCTCGGTAGGAGCTTTGCAGCTAAAAGCAATCAGGCAAAGTGCCAAAAAGAATAGTCGTGATTTCATAGAAGCATGTTTATTTAGCATTTATTGGTACAAGGCCATTCCCTAATCTAGCCATAATCCAGGTTAAATAAACTTACTGCAATTCGATCCTAAAAACTTATGTCAATTTTAACGAGCTCTAATTGCTAATAAATGTTGCACTATTTTAATGTTTAAATAAATCAGTACATTTAAATTCAGCGCGTTAGCACAAAACAATACTTTTTGTTTAATGAATTCTATAGATACAAACACACCAGAGAAAACAAAACACAAGCCATGGGTTAAGACTTCCCATTGGATTATCACGCTTAGTTTTTTGTTGCTGGTTTTTACTGGAATCGAAATACTAATGGTTCATCCTCGACTTTATTGGGGTGAAGTAGGGAATGAATTGACTCCGGCATTGATAGAATTGCCGATAAGTCGGAATCATAATCGATCGGATTGGGAAGAGCAGGTGCCGTTCTTTGATTCCGAAAACTCCCCAGTAAGTGCAGGAAGAAATGGCGAGGAAGAAATGTTTAATGAAAATGGATGGGGGAGAAGCCTTCATTTTTTGGCAGCTTGGTTCCTTGTATTGACAGGATTGGTTTATTTAATTTTAGGGATTATTAGTGGGCACTTTCGAAAGCACATTTGGCCCAGGATCAAAGAACTGACTCCCTCCCAGCTTTTCCGAGATATCAGAGATCATCTCAAAATGAAGATATCTCCTCCTACAGGTGGTCCTCAATACGGTATCTTACAAAAGATAGCCTATATGAGTATTGTTTTTATTTCCTTTCCGATGGCAATTATCACAGGGTTTACCATGTCTCCTGCGATCACTGCTGCATTTCCATTTCTTTTGGAAATTTTTGGTGGTTATCAGACCGCCAGAACAATACATTTCTTTACCTCAATAGGCCTGGAAGTTTTTCTGATCATGCATATAATTATGATCATCTCATCTGGATTTAAGCAACACTTACGCTATATGACTTTAGGAAAAAAGCCATGAACAAAAGAAAACATATTATATCTCGGCGTGCTGCCATTACAACTGGTGTGGCAGCATTAGGTGCTTTGATCATTCCAGGTTGTAAGCAACCCATGCCTCCCAACTATGGAAATATTTTACGAATGGGAGATAATTTTACTTATGCTGCTCATCGTGCTTTACTCCCAGGTCAATCATTAGCCAAAGAATATAGCTTCAGTGATATCTCTTCCATGCCAGCGACGGGGACAATAAACCCTGCGGATACTTCTAAGGAGTATTTCAGTGAAAGTTATGATCAACTGTTGCGCAATGGTTTTGAAAACTGGAGTCTTCTAGTCGAGGGGCTTGTGGCTAGACCAGCAAATTATTCTCTTAGTCAACTCAAGAGTTTTGCTGCCAAAACGCAAATCACCAGACATACCTGCGAGGAAGGTTGGACGGCTATTGCGGAATGGACAGGATTACCATTGGGTACCTTACTCGAGCATGCTGGGATTTCACCAAAAGCTCGTTGGGTGAATTTTTATTCCTACGACGGCTGGTTGGATTGTATTGATCTGCTGGATGCATTTCATCCGCAAACTATTTTGGCTTATGGTATGAATGGAAAAAACCTCTCTATTCCGCACGGTGCTCCGATTCGATTAAGATTAGAGAAACAAATTGGTTTCAAAAGTATGAAGTATATTGAGAAGATTGTGGTTTCAGAAGAATACATTGATCCCGGAGATATCGGTTGGGCTTGGTATAATGGTTTTTAAAATTGAGAGATTAAATCAAATAAAGGAGTACTTTTGCGCCCGCAAACAAAACGTCCCATGAAGCGCATCAATGAATACAAAAAACTCTTTGGAGTTGAAAAGGAAATCGATTTGAAGACCTTGAAAAAAACGTATCGCGATTTGGTAAAGGAGTGGCATCCTGACAAATTCCTATCTGGGGACCCTATGCAAGTAGAAGCAGAAACCCAAAGCCGAAAGATTATTGATGGGTACCATTTTTTGGTGAGTATAGCTCCCGAAACCATAGAAGCTAATCTGGAAAGCTATACCGAGACAATTAACGTTGCTGGAATTGCGGATTATCATCACAAAGGCTTAGTACTGGAAATCACATTTATGGATGGTACTACCTACGAATACTTTGGAGTGACTTCACAGGTCTTCCAGAAAATGATCAATAGCGACAAGATCAACCGTTTTGCCAAGCGAGCGATCTATCCAAATTATACCTATAGAAAATCCAAAAGAAGTTTGGAGGTAGTTTAACCTCCTTGCTTTTAAAGTTTACTTTTTATTGAAATGCCCAGCCTATAAAAAGCCCATAATTTGGTTTATATGTTTTTTCAGGCCCGTATTGATCCAAGTTCGCCCCGATCCCAAAGCTAAGTTCTTTGATTTTTAGACCTGTCCGGAGTTGAAGGAAACTTCGGGCATGAAAGTTTTGCTTTGTATTGTATACATAGAGGAATTGTGCTCGGGTGTACAAATTAGTTTTTGGACTGATTTGTGGCTTGAACTCATAAATTCCAAAAAACTCAGTACTTCTTGATTCCAGTAATAAGGAAGCAATTGTTACTGCTACCCATTTTTTACTGGAATAGTTGTGTTGGATACCAACAAGCGGTGAAAAACCTACATGGTTGTTCATCCTTCCTCCTCCTACTATTCCAAAGCCTTTGTAAATCTCATAGTTCAAAACCACTGGAATTGCCATATCCAAGTCTTCAGGGTCATTATCATAGCTAGCAGCCAACGATGCAACTGTTAAAAACCCAAATCGACTTTCTGGTGTGAATTTTTTCTTTACGACAAGTTGAAAAAACAATCTATTGTTTCCTGCCATGAACTCTGTCGGGGTAGGGATTTTTGGTGGGCCTTCCTGGGCAAATGCGGTTGCGCCTATTATTGTCAAAAAAATTCCGATAAAAATGAAGACAAAGAATTTTTTTATTGTTTGGGTTCGATTATGCATCATTTTGCCGTTTTGTGTCTGACAAAGTTGAGAATTAGAACTCCAAATAAAGTTGCGCTACAGCAACGTTTTGAGTTTTAAAGGCTGGCTTTCAATCTACTAAGGGTATATTGTGATATTCCCAAGTAGCTTGCAATGATTTTATTGGATAATCGGCTTAATATAGTTGGATGCTTTTCTAAGAGCCATTTCAGTCTGTTTAAACTATCAGAACCCTGAAAATCATAGATTCTTTTTTGGGTAGTGATGTAAGCTGCCTCTAGGATTTTTCTATAGATAAGATTGATCGCTGGTTCTTTTTCTACAAGTAGAAAAAAATCATCCTTAGTGATAGCCAGCACAATAGTTTTTTCAAGACATTGGATATATTCCGGTGAAGGTTGCCCGGTGATCAAGCTGGTAAATGATGTTCCAAACTTTTTTTCAAAAGCAATGTAACGAGTGTTTTCAAGTCCTTCCAGATTCACTGAGTACAAACGTAGGCAACCGGAAACCACAAAATAATTGAACTTACAGACTTCCCCTTCTCGAAGCAAGAATTCATTTTTCTTGTATTTTTTTTCAATAAAATAAGGAGTCCAAGATTCTAGTTTTTCATCAGAGACCTTAGTTCGCTCTCTAAAATAAGATTTTAAGGCTTCATGCATGATTCAATTAACGAAATCCCAGATGTAAGGACAAGCGGTTTTAACCTCAGCTTCATTTTTATTCCATGACTTTGCAGTAGATCATAGATTTGACATTTATCAGCATAGGTAAGAAAAGATTGACTTCATCTAAACCAATCGAAAGATCGATTTGGATCTTATTTTTATTTAGCGGAAGTCTTATTCGTTCTTGTTGATTGGTAGGTTATCCATTGTGTTTATTTGAAATGAAAAACTGAGCGAATTAGTTGAAGTTCTTTATCAGATGGTAGCTGAACTCAAGGATTTCCCGGTAGTTTTCCTTACTGATTTTCTCATCGATGCCATGAAAACGGGTCATGGATTCGGGATTGATTCGCATAGGATAGAATCTATAAACATCCTCAGCAATATCATAGAAATATCGTCCATCAGTGCCACCGCCAACCAAGCCAGGTACAACAACAGTTCCCTGGAATTGTCCCCGGATAGTCTTTTCTAGAATTTTATAGGATTCAGAATCAACTCTTGAGACAGGAGAAGGATTAGTCAGAAAGCCAACAGTCTCTACCCTGACCTTATCCGAAATGATTGATTCGATATGGGCCTGTACGGTTTCAATGCTTTCCCCAGGAAGGATCCTGAAATTGATGGTTGCTTCTGCCACGGTAGGGATGACATTGTTTTTAACACCGCCATCGATAATTGTCGGTGCAGTGGTCGTATGCGCATTTAGGCCTTCCAAGATTTGCTTTTTAAAGAGCCAAGGATTGGCAAAAGCCATTTTGGTTAAAAATGGAAGTTCCGGCCCCATGTACTCCAGCTGGGTATCGATCGGAGGGACTAGTTTATAAGGTAATTGATTATTTTCTAAGTCAACGATGGCTTGGGCAAGAATACCGATGGTGTTCTCACGCGGAGGTGCTGAGCTATGACCTCCATTTGTTTCTACAATCAATCTGAAAGAAGCGAAGCCCTTTTCTGCCAAATTGATAATAGCAACTGGGGAGTTTACACCGGGGACCAAACCCTCTGCGATATATCCACCTTCATCAATCGCCATAGCCGCTTCTACGCCTTGGGCCTTAAGGTGAGCGGCGATCTCAGCTGCTCCTTTTCCTCCTCCAACTTCTTCATCATGGCCCGAAGCGATGTAGAGAGTTCTGGTAGGTTGGTAATTTTCTGAAAGCAGTTTTTCAACTGCTTCCAAAACAGCGATCAAAGTGCCTTTATCATCCATAGTTCCACGCCCGATAATATGCGTATCTGTGATTTTTCCTTCAAAAGGCGCAGCTTCCCAAGCTCCTAGGGTTGGTTGGTCCACAGGTACCACATCCTGATGGGACATCATGATAATTGGTTTTTTCGAGGGATCAGAACCTTCCCATTTGTAAAGCAAGCTGTAGGTATTGATTTTTTCCAGAGAAAGATTCGAATGCGTCAAAGGAAATGTTTCTTCGAGGAAGCGGTGAAATCCAAAGAATGCTGCCGAATCCGGAATGGCATCCTCGCTAAAAGATATTGTCTGGTAAGTAATAGCTTTGGAAAGGTTTTGGAAGATCTGATCCGAAAATGTGACTTTTTCCAAGGGTTCGGCCTCTACTTGCTTTGAACTGAGATTAAAGGTGTTGAAAAGTAAAATGGCCACTACTGCGACAATAGCGAGGAGAAGGCCAAGAAAAATTTTTTTCATGAGGTCGTGGATTTTCTAGGTCTTAATTTAATCCAAATACTAGGAAAACTTTGCAAATAGGGGGGAATCTTTGAAGAATTGAGGAGGCAGAGGATGATGTGCAGTTTGGGGCGAAAGGGGGTTTTATTAGTTTGACTCAGGCTTGGTGATAGCTTTTATAAACCAGAAGCGCTGCGGCAAGGTCTTCGATAGCCAAGCCGACAGATTTGAAGAGCGTTACTTCTTCATTCGAAGTTCTTCCTGGATGAATGCCTTTAATCAGTTCCACGATGTCAGCTTTAACCTCTTTTTCTGTGATGATCCCTTCAGCGATGGGTATTGCTAATTCTCCGGATTCATGCAAAGCACCGGCACGAGAGTCCACAAAGATGGAACTCATACGAATGGCTTCATTGTCGGTTTCCCTTGTGTCAGGTTTATAGGAGCCCATTAGATCCAAGTGGGTTCCAGGCTGAATCCATTCCCCTTTAATAATTGGAGTTTTAGATGGAGTGGCACAAGAAATAAGATCTGCTTGGCGAGCAGCTTTTTCTAAATCTATTACACCTTTTGCAGGAATCCCCTGATCGTTCAACTCCGCTACAAAAGCTTCCATTTTTGCGAGATTTCGCATCCAGACACTGACTTTTTTAAAATTCCGTACAGCCATATGTGCCTGAGCTAAATGCTGGGCAACTTTTCCACCTCCAACGATAAGTAGGTTTTCTGCATTTTCTCGGCATAGGTAAGAAGCTGCCAATGCGGAAGTGCAGGCCGTTCTTCGTGCGGTAATCTCGGTGGCATTCATCATAGCCAAGGGTTCACCCGTTTTGGCATTGCTCAAAATGTATTGGGCAAAAATAGAAGGCATATTTTCCTTTGCATTTGCCGGAGCTACCGTTACCTGTTTCATGCCCATGTACTCGTCGTTCCAAACCGGCATCAGAATCAAGGTGTTTTCATCTCCCTCTGGCGTTTTGTAAAAATGATGGTGCCTTAAGGGCATGGTGTACTCAGACTGA
>CBFHWO010000023.1:0-61983 GCA_965659625.1 uncultured Algoriphagus sp.
CCCGGAAATTAACCGGATTAAAGGTGTAGCCAGATCTCAAATCCTGGGAAGTAGAACTTATGCCATGAGAGTTTGGCTGGATCCAGATCGGATGCGTGCCTACAACATCTCGGTAGATGAGGTCATGGAAGCCATGAAAGAGCAAAGCATCATTGGTCGGCCGGGGAGAATTGGTCAAAGCTCTGGAATAGCCGCCCAATCTTTGGAATATGTGCTTACCTATAAAGGTCGATTTAACAAGTCTGAAGAATATGATAACATCATCATCCGGGCAAATTCAAAAGGCGAAAGCATCAAATTGAAAGACATTGCCAGAACAGAACTGGGAAGCGAGTTTTTCGATATTTATTCCAACCTAGATGGCCACCCATCTGCTGCAATTGTACTGAAGCAAAACTATGGCAGTAATGCCAGTGATGTAATTGCAGAAGTGAAAGCAAAACTAGAGGTAATGAAAGAATCCTTTCCTCCAGGGATAGATTATCAGATCAGTTATGACGTTTCCCAGTTTTTGGACTCCTCCGTTGAGCAGGTAATTCATACCCTGAGAGACGCTTTTATTTTGGTGGCTTTGGTAGTATTTATCTTTTTGGGCGATTGGCGGTCGACATTGATCCCTATCCTTGCTGTCCCAGTATCTCTTATAGGTGCATTCTTTGTCATTCAGTTTTTCGGGCTCTCGATCAACTTGGTCACCCTCTTCGCTCTTGTACTTGCAATAGGTATTGTGGTCGATGATGCAATTGTGGTGGTGGAAGCTGTCCATGCTAAAATGGAAGAATTCCCTCATCTCAACCCTTATCAAGCAGTAAAACGTGTATTGGGAGAAATTAGTGGTGCGATCATCGCCATCACAGCTGTGATGGTTTCTGTATTCCTGCCGATTTCTTTCATGTCAGGTCCAGTAGGTACATTCTACCGACAGTTCTCTATTACCATGGCAAGTTCTATTGTCATCTCCGCGGTAATTGCCTTGACTTTGACCCCTGTACTCTGTGCAATGCTTTTGAAAAACCATCATGGGCATGAGAGAAAGCAGAATATTCTTTCCAAAACTTTGGATAGTTTCAACAGAGGCTTTGATAAGCTGACTGGAAAATATGTAGGATTACTAAAATCCATGGTAAATAGAAGATGGTTGACTTTCGGAATCTTATTGCTTTTCGGAGCTGGAATCTTCTTTGAAAGTCAAATTCTTCCGGCAGGTTTTATTCCAAGTGAAGATCAAGGAACCATTTATGCGATCATCCAAACACCTCCGGGAGCTACCCTGGAAAGAACCAATCAGGTATCCCAAAAACTCCAAAAGATCTGCGAGGAAATCGACGGAGTAGAATCTGTTTCTTCCCTTGCTGGCTATGAAATCATGACGGAAGGTCGAGGATCAAACGCAGGTACATGTTTGATCAACTTGAAACCTTGGGGTGAGCGAAAGCATACCGTCAAAGAAATCATGGAAGAACTGGAAGAAGAATCCAAAGGTCTTGGTGCTATTGTTGAATTCTTTGAACCACCAGCAATTCCAGGTTTCGGTTCTTCCGGAGGTTTCTCTATGAGATTGCTGGATCAGACCACTACCACAGATTATCAGGAATTTGATAAGATCAACAAGAAGTTTATGGATGATCTTGGCCAGAGAAAAGAGTTAACTGGTCTGTTTACTTTCTTCGCAGCCAACTATCCTCAATACGAACTGGAAATTGATAATAATAAAGCAATGCAGAAGGGTGTATCTATCGGAAATGCGATGGAAAACCTGAACATTTTGATTGGTAGTACCTATGAGCAAGGTTTTATCCGTTTCGGTAGATTCTTTAAAGTATATGTTCAATCAGATCCCCAGTTTAGAAGACTTCCTTCAGATGTCTTGAATCTCTTTGTGAAAAATGAAGCAGGAGAAATGGTTCCTTATTCCGCATTTATGACCATGAAGAAAACCCAAGGTCCCAATGAAGTTACCCGTTTCAACATGTACAATTCTGCTTCTATCAGAGGTTTACCGGCACCTGGATACACGACGGCTGATGCTATTCAAGCTATTCGTGAGGTCGCTGCTTCCACTCTTCCAAAAGGATATGACATCGCATGGGAAGGACTTTCTTATGATGAATCCAACCGAGGAAATGAAGCGCTTTATGTCTTCCTGATTGTATTGGTATTCGTGTATTTCGTTTTGGCAGCACAATACGAAAGCTTCCTCATTCCGCTGGCAGTCGTGTTTTCACTTCCGGTCGGGGTATTTGGGTCTTTCTTCCTTCTGAAACTGATGGGACTCGACAATGACATTTATGCCCAGATCGGTCTGATTATGCTGGTGGGCCTACTTGGCAAAAACGCTGTATTGATTGTGGAATTTGCTGTGCAAAAGAGACAGGAAGGCGCCACTATTTTGGATGCTGCCATCGAAGGTGCGAGAGTCCGTTTTAGACCTATTTTGATGACTTCCTTTGCTTTTATCGCTGGTCTTGTTCCACTGATCATCGCAACAGGTGCTGGTGCGATCGGGAATAGAACCATTGGCGCTTCAGCAATGGGGGGAATGCTCTTCGGTACACTTTTCGGAGTGATCATCGTGCCTGGACTTTACTACATTTTCGGTACGCTGGCAGATGGTCGACACTTGATCAAAAATGAAGACGAGAGGCCTTTATCAGAACAAACTAACCACAAACATGCTTAAAAGAATCATTTATATAAGCCTTGGAGTTGCAAGTCTTTCCTTTCTGGTAAGCTCTTGCAAAACTCCTGAATTGGCAGAAAAAGCCATTAACGACAAAGTTCCTGAGAGCTTCAATGGCTCTCAGGACACTACAAATACAGCAGAAATGGTATGGGAGGAATATTTTTCCGATCCATATCTAAAGAGCCTGATCGATACAGCATTGAGTAACAACCAAGAGCTAAATATCACCTTGCAGGAAATCCAGATCGCTCAAAATGAAGTACGAGTGAGAAAGGGAGAAATCCTTCCTTCAGTCAACATCGGCGCTGGTGCTGGGGTGGACAAAGTAGGGAGATTTACCAGTCAAGGTGCCAATGATGCCAATACGGATATCAAGCCAGGTAAAGAAATTCCCGATCCACTTCAGGATTATGGACTTGGAGCCTTTGCAACCTGGGAAGTGGATATTTGGAAAAAGTTGAGAAATGCAAAAAAATCAGCTTTGACGAGGTATCTAGGAAGCGTGGAAGGTAAAAACTTCATGGTCACCAACTTGATCTCTGAGATTTCCAACTCTTATTACGAGCTTTTGGCACTGGATAATCAGCTCGAAATTGTAAAGCAGAATATTGAAATCCAGAACAATGCCCTTGAAATTGTAAAATATCAGAAAGAAGCTGCTCGAGTTACTGAATTGGCTGTTAAAAGATTTGAAGCTCAGGTATTGGACACCAAAGCTCTTCAGTTTGAAATCCAACAGGAAATCGTAGAAACTGAAAACAGGATCAATTTCTTAGTGGGTAGGTTTCCTCAAAAAGTAGAACGAGACTACCGTAATTTTACTGATTTGTTTCCTGGGATGATCCATGCAGGGATTCCATCACAATTATTGGAAAACAGACCTGATGTCCGACAAGCAGAACTTGATTTAGCTGCTTCAAAAATAGATGTACAGGTGGCTAAAGCTGATTTCTACCCAAAATTGGAAATTTCAGCTGGTTTAGGGTTCAATGCTTTTAATCCTTCCTATCTGTTTACTACGCCACAATCATTGATTTACAATTTGGCTGGAGAATTGACGGCTCCGTTGATCAATAGAAATGCGATCAAAGCTCGATATTTGACCGCCAACACGATGCAGATTCAGGCAATATTCAATTATGAGCAAACAATCTTGAACGCTTATATCGAAGTTGCTAATCAGCTTTCGAATATCAGTAATCTGGAAAAAACTTATGATCTCAAAACCCAGCAAGTAAATGCATTGACGCAATCTGTGGATATCTCAAACGAATTATTCAAATCTGCCAGAGCAGATTACATGGAGGTGTTATTGACGCAGAGAGATGCATTGGAATCTAGATTTGATCTAATTGATACCAAGATGAAACAAATGCACGCCAAAGTGAATATTTACCAAGCACTTGGCGGTGGATGGAACTAGTTTAGATTGTGTATTGGTTGACAACCTTTCAAAAATAAGATGGGAAGGAATTAAAACAAGACCCATAAACCTTGAACACTTCCTAGAATGCGCCTTCTAAAGCATTTGTAAAGTTAAATAGACAGTTTTGATCATAATGAAAGAAGTAAGCTACAAATTCGCTTACTTTTTTCATTTATACTTAACCGGGTGGCTAATATTTATCGGAACTATTGAGGTAGTTTTGGATTCTATTTGAGTAAATAAAATCGCATTGATTCATTTCTTTTTCTATTGAAAATGGCAATGGAAGTAGATATAAATTTATATGCTACACGAAATGAAGAATGAACAAAAAGGAAAAGAATAGCAAAATCCTAAATTAAATACTCGCTCAAAAAATAGAATTACCACTTTTTATTAGAAAATTCCTTACTATTCTTTCACTAATTTAAAAGGCAGAAATAATGAATATGCAAAATAAATAACATTCGTTTTACTTATTTCTATTTCGGTCAAATACGAATAACTTTTATTAACGAAATTCATCCTGATTTTTATCGAAAACTTTCAGTTCATTTATTGTCAATATAATTATGCGATTTATCCTTTTTGTTCTAATTATTTTTAGTTCCACAGACTGTCTTTTCGCTCAGGAAATAGCCATTTCTGATACCATATGTGTCCAAAAAGACGTTCCTGAACTGATCCGAGAAGCTCTCCACAAACCTCCCGTAGTGAAAGAATCAGGAACAGGCTCACTCTTGCTGATGCCAATCATTGGATCAAATCCAGCTACTGGATTTATGTTTGGAGTAGGAGGACAATACGCATTTAAAATGAAGGGGAGTGAACAATTTTCACTCTTGAGCGGAAGCCTTCAGGCCACAACAAAAAAACAATATCTAATCCTCTTAAAGAATAATGTTTATTCTAAAAACGAACGGTTTTTCTATACGGGTGACTGGAGATTTCAGGTCTTTTCCCAAGCTACCTATGGGTTGGGTACCAATGCTCCAGAAGGAGGAGTCTTGGATTATCAGTTTGCCTTAGCAGGACAGGAGACGAGCTTTGACTCATTGGCACAACCCATGGAATTCAATTTTCTACGGTTTCACCAAACGGTAGGGTACAAAATCAAAAAAGACATATACCTCGGGCTTGGCTATAATTACGATGGTTATAGTAAAATCAATGATGAAAAACTTAGCCTGACACCAGGAGACACCCTGCTGACTTCACACTATTTGTACAATACTCAGAATCGACACAGCACTGAAAAATATTATTCTTCGTCAGTCCTTGCTACTTTCATCATTGATAAACGGGATAATATGATTCGACCCTATGCAGGGTATTTTCTTTCATTTGGATATAGAGGCGCCTATCGCATCACCGGTAATAAGAATAATGCCGAAATGATTATGATGGAATGGAGGAGCTACCATGGTCTTTCAAAAAAGAACCCAAGCCATCTTATCGCTTTTTGGGCCATGGGTACTTTCACTCCAGCAGGTGGATTTCCTTATATGGTACTTCCTGCAACAGCTTATGACCAAAGAGGAAGGAGCGCCAGAGGGTATACACAAGGAAGATTTAGGGGAAAAGATTTTGTATATACAGAAGCGGAATACCGTTTTCCAATTTCACCTTGCAGCGGTATTTTGGGAGGAGTACTATTCGTAAATGCCACAACCACCAACAATCTAACTACAAATTTAGCATTATTCGAATCGATCAAGCCTGGGTATGGCTTAGGGCTTCGTGTAATGGTGGACAAATCATCACGGACCAATTTGACACTTGATTATGGTTTTGGAGAGCGTTCCAGCGGATTCTACCTTGCAGTTTCAGAGACGTTTTAATTGATTTCATGATCCTTGGTAGTTGAGTCAAATCAGATTTTTCCTAAAAATCTTAATAGCTCAAATGAATTCTTTAAATAAAATTTATTTACCCAGTAAAATAGGCATCCAGTTCAGTCATCATTGCTGATTTATCTCGCAAATCATTGATGATTTTCCCTTTTTCCAAAAGCACAATCCGATCACAGATTTCAGTCACATGGTTCAAATCATGACTGGAAATCAAAAAAGTGACTCTTGAATTTTCTTTTTCCTGAAGGATCAATTTCTTTAACCTGATCTGAGAACTTGGGTCCAGATTTTCAAAAGGCTCATCTAAAAAAACCACTTCTGGATTCCCCATCAAGGCTGCTGCAATTCCAACCTTTTTTAAATTACCTTTTGACAGGTCCCGAATGTATTTTTTCTTCCCTATAATCTCCTCGTTGAAGAGCTCCGTGAATTTATCCAAATGGTTTTTCAAATCTGCTTCTGACATACCATAAATCTTCATCAAAGTCTTGAAATATTCATCAGGAGTCAGGTAAGCCAATAGCATATGCTCATCAAGATAGGCTCCGGTTCGCTTTTTCCAATCTTCACTTTTACTCACATCCTCTCCTTCTATGGTAACACTCCCGGTCGTGGCTCTTACCAAATCGAGCATTATTCTAAACAAGGTTGTTTTCCCAGCCCCATTATTTCCTACGAGTCCAAAGCATTCCGAATTAGGAATATCCAAACTTTGCACATCCAAAACGACTGCTTCCTTGTATTGTTTTTTTAGATCTTTGACTTGAATCATAACTCTTGACGGAATGAAGATGAAATTTCGTATCTATTTTTAAGAACACGATTGATATTGATTTGTGATAGTTTTTTAAAAGCCAAAATCCCTACAACTCCGATTATGGCTAAAGCTGATAATCCAGCATAATCATTGACAAGAAGGGAAAAAGGCACAAAAACTGCATAAGGTGCAACCATCATGGGAATGATCATCAAAAATTGTGCGGCACCGACTCCCTCATAATTAAACATGGCTCCCTTGTTTAAGTCCATAGGTTTAGGTTTCCAAAGTGCCAGGTAAATTATCAAATGGATCATGACGCCCGCATTGAAAAGAAATGTTGCCAAATGGATCAGCAAAAATTTCCAGCCAAAATAAACATAGGGTACGGAAAGGAGAAAACATAGACATGAAATCGAAATCAGCAATAAATATTTCCCTCTGATTAAGGCCTCGATCCCATCTTTTCTGTTGATGAAGAAATCAAAATTTCCTGAATTCCAACTTAGAAAAAGTTGTCCATATTGGATCATAAAGATTCCGGTGATAAAAACTCCTACGAAAATGAAAATAAAACTAAACCCTCCATCTTCTGAATGGTACTGAGGATTGTCATAAAAAATCAACCCATAAAGCAAAAAGAAAGCACTGAGCATCAAGAATGATCTACTTTTCTTATGACGGATAATTAGCTTCCATTCCAGGTTTGCCATCTCACCAGCTAGTCCAAATCTAGAGAAGAATCCAAAATCTTGATTGACAAATTTGGCTTCTTCTTCTTTTGATAGATCTTCGAGATAAGCATTATTCAAATAAAAGGAATAAGCCATGAAATACATCACTGCACATAAAACACCTGTTAGAACAAGTGGAATAAAACTCGAAAGGGACCATGTAAAGAAAGGCTCCACAATTTCTCCCACATTAAACCATCCCATATAAGTCGATCCTCCGCCTAATAGCAAAACTCCAAATACGATCACCACTCCTATCAAACTATCTTCAAATCTCTGCTTAAACCAAAGCATAAACCAGTGAAGTGACCAGCTGATCATAAGGATTGTTCCTATCCAAAAGATCAAAGAAGCAAGGCCCAATTGAGGTAACACCACTTGAATCCCAAATGGCAGAAATAACAATAATGCAATGATGCTTAAAGGTGAAATAAAAGATCGAACCAACAGCATGTGCATGATTTTTCTTTTACCAATTGGCAAATGGAGTAAACTTTCCAGCTCGATCACCGGAAGGTTCTGTAAGAAATACCGATACATAAACTCCACCAAAAAGAAAAAGATAAGTCCAGAACAAACCACCTCAACTGGATCTATTCCAGAGGCCAATTCTTCTATAATTCTCCTTAAAAATATCCCAGCGAGCAATACATAACTCAACAATAGCAATGCTAAGAATCCTAAAAAAACTGCTACCAATACACTTTTTGCAAAGGAGGTAGATCTGCTACTTTTTAAAAATTGTAATCGGATTAATTCAAAAATCATAGAGTGGCTAGTTGGTAATTCTTTCTAAATTCACCTCAAAATATAACTAAACATGCAAAAAGCTTTGCTGTTTGAATAGAAAATTAAATAAAAGATGAGATCAAGTAAGGAACTAGGTTTTTTTGAGGCTGTGGAATCAAGAAGATCAGTGAGAATTTTTGATCAGAAAGAACCTTTTGATCATGATTTGATTAAAAAGTGTCTTGAAGCGGCTATTCTTTCCCCGAATAGCTCTAATCTTCAACTTTACCAATTCATTCGGATTCCCGAGAACTCTCCGGTTAAAGATAAATTAGCTCAACTCTGCATGGGTCAAAAAGCTGCAACTACAGCTCGGGAACTTGTGGTAGTAATAACACGACGGGACTTATGGAAATCAAGGGCTGCGGCTAATTATGAATACATTAAATCTACCGTTCAAAACCAGTCTGAGAAAAAGAAAAAACAGGCACTCAGCTATTATGGAAGTTTGGTCCCAAAGCTATATTCTAAATTTCCAGGTTGGACTTTAGTGAAAAAAGTAATCGCATTTTTTGTAGGACTAAAAAGACCTATGGTTCGAGAAGTAAGTGAAACTGACGTCCGGATTTCTGTTCACAAATCTGCTGCTCTTGCTTCCATGACATTTATGCTCGGGATGAAAGCTGTGGGCTTAGACACTTGTCCTATGGAAGGCTATGATTCCAAACGCATTTCCAAACTCCTCCACCTTCCAAAAGGCTCTGAAATCTGCATGATCATTGGTTGTGGGAAGGGATTGCCTGAAGGGGTTTATGGGAAACGATTTCGCCTTTGTAATCAAGAATTGATCACTACTTTGTAATTTATTACTTACTAGAAATATTTAATTTTAAAACACCAAGTTCTAGAACATCCTCGCTTTTGATATCAGATTCTTTCAGCCAAAAACAAATCCCCTTGGAAAATTCAAAACTATCCTCAAGCCAATATTTATCAGAAATTTTAATTTCATCTATCACACTAAATTCGCTGTCGAAGAACATAATGAATCCAGGCTTTGTATAGGCAGTAGTTGGAGTAAAATCTAGGTTTAAAGCTGGCTGACTTCCCCAATGGGTCCTATAAAATAAAGAGTAATACTTGCTATATCTAACTCTATTAAACCAAGTACCAACTAACCTAAAACTTTCATTTTCAGTTCTATCAAAATTCTCAATATTTTCAGAAAAATTG
This sequence comes from uncultured Algoriphagus sp., assembly GCA_965659625.1. Lineage (GTDB taxonomy): Bacteria > Bacteroidota > Bacteroidia > Cytophagales > Cyclobacteriaceae > Algoriphagus. Next base: position 9,416 of record CBFHWO010000023.1, read on the forward strand.
CTTTTGCCTCCGTAAATATTTCTATTCCCATTTCCCAAATTGTATTTGTAAATATTTGATTCAATGGGAAAACCATAGATTAATTCATTCCCAATTAATGAAACGTTTGGCATTAATTCATCGACTTCCCCCTTCCTATCAATTATTAATTCTGGATACGTAATTGGCAAATACTCCATATTACCTGTTTCTATGTTTATTTTTCCAAAAATTAATGGTAAGTCATCCTCATTAAATTCCCGATCCCTCACTGATTCGTTCATAAAATGTAAAATGAAAGATTTCGAATCAGAAATATATCCTATTTCCGCTTCATTATAATTGAGAAAATATCCATGATTTTCTTCACTACTAACTCTTTGATCCAGATTGACAATTGAAAAAATTTCTCCTTTATTGTTTAAAATTTTCAACTTTAAAGCATCCATGATTACAATCGAATCCTCAGAAATCACTTTAAATTTGTAAAATCTACTTATCTGATTTGGACCATCTGAACCTAGGAGTATTCTTTTTTCAAGATTTCTTTTTGCTAGGTTAAATACATCGAGGGAATGGACGGATGAATTATAACCATATAGATACTCTGTATCTTGCACTTCATAAACCTCAGTCTTTGAATAATATGGTAAGGTTAAAGAATCCCCTTGAATTTTTATTGTTTCAAATATTGAATCAATAAATATTGAAGTTGAATTGGTGTTTTCCTTTAAATATTTTTCTGACTCCAATTGGCATCCTAAAAGCAAAAATAAAAATGCAATATTTTTCTTCATTTTTTTAGAAAAATTGGCTGCTTAGAAAGCAGCCAAAGTTAAAAATTAATTTTCTGAAGTTGGTTTACAACTATAACATACACATGAATCTCCCGATGCAAAATCATCACAATATTTATATGTCCCACTCGGGCATCTTTCTCCCATACGACACTTTTTCCCGCCATCTGCTACCGCATTGTTAGCCAAGAACCCTGACGTCATTAAAATTCCAACCACCAAAAGACCAAAAGTCTTGGAAATAATTTTGTTTTTCATTTTTTAATAGTTTTAGTTAAAGTGATTGAAATAACAAAAAAAAAAAAACCAACTATCAAACAATATTAACTATTTTTTTATCCAACACTAAAAGAATTGGATTTACATCCTAAATTCAATACCCATATTTCCCCTTCCACTTACTTCCCAAATACCTCCTCAGTTCATTCTCTCTGGCATTATCTCCTGGATCATACAATTTCAACCCTTTGATTTCATCCGGTAAAAATTCCTGAGCTACAAAATTCCCTGGAAAATCATGAGAGTATTTGTAAGCCTTGCCATAATTCAGATCCTTCATCAATTTAGTCGGGGCATTTCGCAAATGAAGTGGGACAGACAAATCTCCTTTTTCACGAACCAAAGCCTGCGCTTGGTTGATTGCCAAATAGGAGGCATTACTTTTCGGTGAACTCGCCAAATAAGTCACACATTGAGAAAGTATAATTCTGGATTCCGGATAGCCGATCAGTTTTACCGCATCAAAACAGTTGGTAGCCAAAAGCAGAGCATTTGGATTGGCGTTGCCAATGTCTTCCGAAGCCAAAATCACCAAACGTCGCGCAATAAACTTCACATCCTCTCCTCCTTCGATCATTCGTGCCAGCCAATAAACCGCTGCATTTGGATCCGAACCCCGAATAGATTTGATAAAAGCTGAAATGATGTCGTAATGTTGTTCTCCTGACTTGTCATATAGCGCAACTTTCTGCTGCGCAATCTGCATGACTAGTTCATCTGTGATCACGCATGGATCTTCATTGATTCCATCAATCACTATTTCGAGCAAATTCAAAAGCTTTCTCCCATCACCACCGGAAATCCTCAGCAAAGCATCCGTTTCCTTTAGCTCCACATTCAGCTTTTTCAAGTCCACATCTTTTTCCAATGCCTGGTGAATCATCGCCTCCAGCTCTGACCTTCCCAATGAATTCAGTGTAAAAACCTGGCATCTGGAAAGCAAAGCTGCATTTACTTCAAAAGATGGATTTTCTGTTGTCGCACCAATCAACCGGATCACTCCTTTTTCAACAGCTCCCAATAAGGCATCCTGTTGGGATTTATTAAATCGGTGAATCTCATCGATAAACAGCACCACTCCCATTTGAAACTTGGCCTTTTCGATCACTTCCCTAATATCCTTCACTCCGGAACTGATCGCCGAAAGCGTATAAAATGGAGCTTTAATCTCATTGGCGATGATATTAGCAATGGTTGTTTTGCCAACTCCAGGAGGTCCCCAAAGAATCAAAGAAGGGACATTTCCAGACTTTATTGCCTTATACAAAAATGAATTGGGTGAGGATAAATGCTCTTGGCCAATCAGATCTTCCAATCGGACCGGACGCATTCTTTCTGCCAGTGGAGTATTGTTCATTTTTAGGAATCTAGATTCATTGGGCAAGATACAGAGAAAAGAAAAAAGGCCTTAAGTGGCCTTTTAAATTGACATCAAATACCCCTTTGAAAAGCTTTTCACAAATGAGGATGATTATCTAGGGCATTCCATCAAACCACTAAAAAACAAATTATAAACGGAGGAGACGTCTTTAATTTGTTACCCAAAAAGAGAGATTTCAGATAATGGTTTTGATGTTGGATGTACCGCTATAACATGAGCAACTTCTTTTCCAATCAATATATAAATTATCCTTAATTGCTTATAAATAAGTTCTCTTACACTTTCATTGTTTAGTTCTGGAACAACTCTACCGACTGTAGGAAAAGAGGCAATAATTTTTTCCTTGGAAAATATCTGGTCAGTTAGTTTATCTGCAAATCTCGGGGAATGAATTAAATAAAATTCTCTAATGGAATAAATGTTTTCAATAGCTTGTTTAGTCCATTTTACTTTGACCATTCTTCTATCATCTTCTTTGCCTCTTCTGATGTAAAAGTCTCCTCATTCTTAGATTGCTCAATACCAATCTCAATTTTATTTAAGAGAAGTAGTTTATCCATTAAATCGTCAATTGAAAACTTTTTTGGCATATTTTTGACTGCTTCTATAACTTTTTCCCGAGAAATCATATTCTTAATCTTTTTGGAATTTACAGAATAAAACGAAAATTTTTAAAATTTGATTCGTTAATTAATTGAATCTAATCTCTTCCCAAACTCCTCCAACTGATCATCATCAAAATCAAGGTGAGTTACAAATCGAACCAAATCTGGGCCAAATTTGACAGCTTTGATATCTTTCTCCTTCAGCTTTTCCAAAAAGGATTCAGGGGTGATTCCCTCCAATTTAGCTATGGCAATATTCGTTGCAACAGGCAACACTTCAGATACAAATGGCTTTTTCAACAACATCTCTCCTAATGATCTTGCACGCGCATGGTCTTCCTTCAACCTATTTACCTGATAATCCAATGCATAAATACCTGCCGCGGCCAAAAAACCTGCTTGACGCATTCCTCCTCCCATCACTTTTCGGATCTTTCTCGCTCTTTTGATATCCAATTTGGAACCCACTAATAAAGAACCAATCGGACAACCCAAACCCTTACTTAGGCAGATGGAAATAGTATCGAATTTCGCTCCCCAATCTTTTGGATTTTCCCCAGTCTTCACCAGTGCATTAAAAAGTCTAGCTCCATCCAAATGAAGTTTCAATCCATTTTCCAGACAAACTTTCTGGATAGGTATCACCTCTTCTAACGTATAAATGCTCCCTCCTCCTTTATTCATCGTATTCTCCAAAGAGACCATCGTCGTCTCCGGGGCGTGAATATCATCTGGATTGATAGAAGCGGCGACTTGAGTAGCTGTAATTTTCCCAAAATCACCTTCCAACAATTTCACTGACGCCAGAGAGTTTGCCATGATTCCTCCACCTTCATAAAGATAGATGTGAGAATATTTATGACAGATTACTTCCGTTTGTATCCTAGTATGTAGTCTGATTGCAATCTGATTTGTCATGGTGCCCGATGGGCAAAATATTGCTGCCTCCATCCCAAATAAACTGGCAACTTTTTCTTCCAAAGCATTAACGGTGGGATCTTCACCAAAAACATCATCTCCGATTGGAGCTGAAAACATGGCTTCTCTCATCCCTTGGGATGGCTTAGTGACGGTATCACTTCTTAGGTCAATAATCATTTTTTGAAATACTTAGATTTAGAACTTTGAGATGGAGCTAAAGTCTTAATTGCCTGGGCTGCTTCTATCGGTCGATCTGTTGCTAAAATATCGGCTCCATTTTGGATAAAACTCACATAAATTAGATCTCCACGGGAAGCCGCACGTTGATCCAAGTTCCCCAAAACTCCCAGAATGGTAAACACACCACGCTGATGAAGAGCTTGATTAAATTCAAGTGGCCTTTCTGCTACGCCAGTAAATGCGATGACTTTGCTCCATGGAATTCCTGTTTCTTCAAGTCTTTTGATTTCATCCATATTTCGGATGGTCACAGAAAGCATTAAATCTGGAGCCATCAAGTGCAATTTCTTTGCCGCAGGAAAAGTATAAGAAATCAAGGCAGCATGATCTTCGGAATTAGTATCTCTGACTTCTTCAATGATTTTTTCGAAAGGAACAGATCGTTTAATATCTACTGTCAAGAGTGCCTTCCCTTTCGACCAAACTAATGCCTCTTTTAATGTCGGAACTTTGAATGTCGTCAATTCCCCATCTTCATCTTCCAAAAATAGGGATTGAATATACTCGTAAGTAACTTTCTCGACTTTTCCTGTTCCAGTGGTGGTCCGATCTAGCTCATCATCATGCATCAAAACCAATACAGAATCCTTGGTCATTGCCACATCAAACTCAATTATGGCAGGAGTATATTTTAATACATTTTCAAAAGTCTCAATGGCATTTTCTGGAAAGCCTGGATAAGGTCCGCCTCGATGTGCTGAAACCAATGGAATCCGATCCGAAGTCCAAGAATAAAAATCTTCTGGGCTCCCGACACCCTCTAAATCGATGTAATATCCATTATTTTCAGTAGTGGAAGCTACTATACTACTATCGACACTTTTGTCAACAGACTGAGGACTGCAAGCGCTGATAAAAACAACTATCAGAAAACTCCAGATTAGCTTTTTATTCATCCTTTTTTGATTCCTTCTTGAATATAAAATCCAATCCACTACTTCGTTTATTGAAAATTTCTTCCATGTCTTTCAGTTCCAAATTAAGCGCCTTGGTTGAAATCTGAATCTCGACCAATGATATCAAAAGCGAAACAAGAAGTGAAGCCATGCTACCTACAAAAACCCAATTTGCAGCCATAGTATAGCCTCGGAAGAGCAAATACATACAAATAATGCACAATAGAAAACTAAAAACCCCGAAGAGTTGCATGTTTTTGATCAGTGTGAGGCGCCGCCGAAGATTATGAATCTGCTCCACGATGATCTCTTGGTCAGGTCCTTTAATATAGTTTTTATGAAGGCCACGAATCAAACTGGCAATTGCCAAAAAACGGTTCGTAAAAGCCAACATCAATAAAGTGATTGCAGAAAAAAGTAAGGCCGGGGTAGAAAGTTGAAGTTCCATAGGTCTAAAATTAGGTGGTTAAAGATCATTCAAAAAACCTTAAAATGAAAAAAGCCTGTTCTTTTCAGAACAAGCCTTAGGATTTTTAATTGAGATACGATTATGCCACTTCACCAAGCACCACCAATTTTTCTAAAGTTGGTGACTCAGAGCCACCTTTTGGCTCAATAGTGATGGCAAATGCTCCTGCTTGAGCCACCGCTTCCATTTGCTGAAGGGTGAATTGCTCACCTGGATTCACCAATCCGATTCCTATCGGACCATCGTCTCCAATTGCCCAAAGTTGGTAATCGTATTCGGCGCTGAGCGAGTTAAGATTATTAACAGCTACAAAAACTTCATTCGCACTTTGATCCCAGAAGACATCGACTTTGGCGTCTTTCTGCATATCAAAACCTTCCCCCTTCATTTCTATTCGCTGATAATCCCCCGCAACAATCTTGTCTAATTGCGTGTCTTTTTGTTCATATTCCAATTTTACCTGATTGAGATTGTCAGCCATGACACTTTGCTCTTGAAGCAAAGCAGTAAACTGCTGATCTCTTTCGTAGAATTTATTTGCGTAAAACAAGGCCGATGCTGAAGCCAAAATTGCCGCAATTGAAGCTGCAATTGCAAAAGGTTTCCAAGGCGAAAGCTTCACTACTTTCGTTTCTTTGGGAGCTGCTGCTGGTTTAACTGGCTCCACCTTTTTAAATTCTGATTCTAGGCTGGCGAAAATCTGATTTTTCACCTTTGCTGAAGGCTTAGTTCCTGTTAGCTCATCTAGAGCAAACATGGCCTTTTCCAGTTCATCGAGCTCTTGCTGAATCTCAGGATACTGTTTAGACAAGGCCAGAACCTCCTCACGCTCCCGCTCATTCAGCTCTCCCAGAAGGAAAAGCTCCAATTTGCCTGATGCTATGTATGATTGAATATCCACTAGATTCTGTCTAAATTCTTTTTCAAAACTTGTAACGAGGCTCTCACCCGAGACTTGACGGTACCAAGAGGAATTTCAAATTCCTCTGAAACTTCAGAATGCGTATATCCTTTGAAATAAATATACTCGATAATAAAGCGCTGATCCTCATTCAATCGATCCATCAGTTCTCTCACTCCGATGGTATCGGTCTGTTCTACAGTCCCGGATTTACTCTCCATACCATATACGAAGTCATCAATTGTGTTGGTCTTATTGGATTGAGAAATTTCTTTAGACCGCAATTTATCAATGGCAGAATTTCTGCAAATATTGGCCATCCATGTGTACAGACGGCCTTTTGACTCCTCATACCGATCGATTTTTTTTATGATTTTCACAAAAGCATCATGAAAAACTTCTTCGGCTATGTCGGAATCATGGACAATTCGGGATATGACAGCAAATAATGCACGCGAATATTTCTCATAGAGATATTCGGTGGTCTTTCTGTCTTTTGCCCTGAGTCCGGCTATTAATTGTTCTTCCTCCAAAAGTTGGTCGTTTACATTGGGTAATTCCTAAAAGTAAAACACAAGACCGAATGTTTTCAGTCTTGTGCCTTTTTAATTTTCAAATTATAAGTGGATTACCTCATCATACGCAGCAGCAGCAGCTTCCATCACTGCCTCTGACATGGTTGGATGAGGATGAACAGTTTTGATCAATTCATGTCCTGTAGTTTCCAGCTTCCGAACAGCTACAATTTCAGCGATCATTTCTGTAACGTTTGCTCCAATCATATGTGCTCCTAGCAACTCACCGTATTTCTTATCAAATACCAGTTTTACAAAACCGTCTTTTGCTCCGGCAGCTGAGGCTTTACCAGAAGCAGAGAATGGGAATTTTCCGATTCTCAACTCATATCCTGCTTCTTTTGCTTTTGCCTCAGTCATACCAACAGAAGCAATTTCCGGAGAACAATAAGTACATCCAGGAATATTTCCATAATCCAATGGCTCTGGAGAATGCCCAGCTATTTTTTCTACACAGATAATCCCCTCCGCAGAAGCAACATGTGCCAAAGCTGGTCCTGGTATCACGTCTCCAATAGCAAAATATCCCGGCATATTGGTTTTGTAGTATTCGTCAACTTTGATTTTGCCTTTATCCACTAAGATACCGACATCTTCTAATCCGATGTTCTCAAGGTTTGAAACAACGCCAGCTGCGGAAAGAACTATATCGCATTCTATCGTTTCCTCTCCTTTCGCTGTCTTTACCGTCACTTTGCAACCAGTTCCTTTCGTATCTACAGCTGTAACTTCAGATGAAGTCATAATAGTCATTCCTGACTTTTTGTAGATTTTTTCCAAAGCCTTAGAAACTTCCACATCTTCTACAGGAACAATCCTGTCCAAGAACTCAACAATTGTAACTTCTGTTCCGATAGAAGCATAGAAATACGCAAACTCAACCCCAATAGCACCAGAACCTACAACCACCATTTTCTTAGGCTGCTTTTCCAGAGTCATGGCTTTTCTATAACCGATGATCTTTTTATCATCAATTTTCATAGAAGGAAGTTCTCTTGATCTTGCTCCGGTGGCAATAATTATATTATCAGCTGCATAGACTGTCTTCTTGTCGTCTTTGTCAGTTACCTCTACTTTCTTACCAGCCTGAATTTTACCCCATCCTGAGATAACTTCGATTTTGTTTTTCTTCATCAAGAAGGTAACGCCTTTGCTCATGCCATCAGCTACACCTCTACTACGTTTTACCATTCCTTCGAAATCAGCTTTGGCATCCTTTACAGTAATTCCATAATCTGCTGAATGATTGATATATTCAAAAACTTGTGCACTTTTCAACAATGCTTTGGTAGGAATGCAGCCCCAGTTAAGGCAAATACCACCTAGCTCTGCTGCTTCTATTATTGCAGTTTTCAAACCGAGTTGGGAAGCACGAATCGCTGCAACATAGCCACCTGGACCGCTACCTAACACGATCAAATCAAATTTGGTCGAAGACATATCTAAATATTGTTTTAAAAAGAATTGAAACTATGCAAAAATAGACCTTTTGGCTTCAGAAAAAAATTTGTTGCAGACTCCAAAATTGTAAATGCCCCTACAGAAATTGTTGAATTGGACTTCCCTAAAGAGAGAATTTTATGAAATCGATTTTCTATCCAATTTTATTTTGCATTTATTCATTTTTGGAAGAAAATACTAAGGAAGAAAAGTAAAATCCAAAAGCCTTTGCTTTTGAAATCGGAAACTTTCGGTTTTTTTCTAATTTTGGCAAAACAAAATTTTAGAATCAATGGGATTACTTTCCGGAAAAACAGCTTTGATCACCGGTGCCTCTAAAGGAATCGGAAGAGCAATAGCGATCAAATATGCTCAGGAAGGCGCCAATGTGGCCTTCACTTTTTTGTCCAGTGTAGAAAAAGGCCAGGCTCTTGTAGCAGAACTAGAGGCTTTTGGAATTAAAGCTAAAGGCTATCGCTCAGATGCTTCGGACTTCAAAGCCGCTGAGGAACTTGTGAATAACGTGGTTGCAGATTTCGGAGCCTTGGACATCTTGATCAATAACGCTGGGATCACCCGCGATAATTTATTGATGAGAATGACCGAAGAAGCTTGGGATGAAATCATGAATGTGAATCTGAAATCCTGTTTCAATACCGTGAAAGCAGCAAACAGAACTATGATGAAAGCAAAATCAGGATCCATCATCAACATGACCTCAGTTGTTGGTGCCAAAGGAAATGCAGGACAGGCAAACTATGCAGCTTCCAAAGCGGGTATCATAGGCTTCACCAAATCAGTGGCTTTGGAACTTGGATCCAGAAATATCCGATGCAATGCCATCGCCCCTGGATTTATCGAAACGGAAATGACTGAAGTTTTGGATGAGAAAACAGTTCAGGGATGGAGAGATGGTATTCCAATGAAACGGGGTGGAAAGCCAGAAGAGGTGGCTGATGCTTGCGTATTCCTAGGGTCCGATATGAGTACATATATCTCAGGACAGGTGCTTCATGTGAATGGAGCGATGTATACCTAACCTTTGAGGTGTCACCCTGAGCACTTGAGAGACGAGAGTCTCGAAATCGAAGGGTCTCCTCGAAGGTTTAAAAAATTATGAGAACTTCGAGGTTTTTGGAAACCTCAAAAGTCTGGTTCACGGCTGAAGAGATTCAGCCGTTTTTTTTTGTTTTAAGCCACAAAGAGCGCGAAGTGATTGAAATTCAATTATCCACAAAACCACTCAAATCTATCTTATAAAACTCGTATTCATCTTCGGACTTTTGCTCGGGTTTATTGATGAAAAGTCCTTCGGAAGTCAGAAACCAGTTTTTCAGATCAGAGTTTGGTGGATATGAAAAGTCAAACTCCCCTAAAGACTCAAAACCTCGGGTATAAAATGAAAGCGAATAGTTTTTAGTTCTAGAGTCATTGGTTTCTCCAGTTCCGCTTTCATTAAGCTTTCTTAGTAGGAGAAAGAGATCCCGTTTTTTATCAAACAACAGATCAATTGTTGCAGAGGATTCTTTTTTTAATTCATACAGCCCGATCTTATAATTTGTTCCGGCAGAAGTTTTTAAGATAAATTCCGACCCTCCATAATTTGGGTTGTGAGCAGATTCAAAAAATTTCTTATCAATAAGTAATGAGTCTCTATAGATAAATACCGAATCTGAATAGGGAAAGGTGAAATAACTAAGATCATCAAAATCCAGGTACAATAAATCTGGTGGGTAAGAACGAATATCAGTTGCAAACTTTTCTAAATATCCAAAAGGAAAGTCTATACCATAGAAATTAATTTGCTTAGTATTTGAATCGAAGTCTAAAACCCATTTTTCAAGAGTTTTTTTATAAGATGCCTTATCTTGAGTGGTATAGAAACTTAACGGTGAGATAACGGTTCGGTACTTACCATTTTTCAATTTATTTAGGGTGGATTCCAGACCAAAAGTGGTTAAATAAGGTATTTCGGAATTAACTAGGAGTTTTTTCAAAAGGATATTTTCATCATAATGATAAAACATCCCTTGACTATTTAGTACTGCTATTTCATTTTTAGAATTAGCATGAAAAGAAACAACCATGTCATCAAAAGTATATGGCCCATCTAATGGTAATTGAAAGTCATGAACAACTCTCCCAGTCCCTAATGAATAAATTTTTACATTTTCCTTGTCTCTAGACACCAGATATTCTACATCATCAATCATCAAAATCTGCTTAATATCAATGATTGAAGTCAAGGAATCATTGACCAAAGAAAATTCTCCTACTATAAGTTCTTGGAGATTTCCCTGGTAAATCTCTTCATCTCTTTTTCCACCACAGGAAAAAATCAACCCAATTAATAACAATCCTAAAAATAGCTTTCCCATCAGTCCACAAATCTGGATAAGTCAATCTTATAAAACTCGTATTCATCCTCGGACTTTTGCTCGGGTTTATTGATGAAAAGTCCTTCGGAAGTGGAGAAAATGTTTTCAAATCGAGTTCCACTTGGATAAATAATTTCCAATTCCCCACGCAACTTCCAATCCGCATCATAAATCAAAAGCAGATAGGTATTTTCATCCAAAAACATTCTTTGTCGTGGATCAAAAATATCCGGATTGGGTTGTCGGTGTTTGATCAAAGTCATTCTTACATTCAATCCGGAAGATATATCCTGGATTAAGCGAATGTTCATCGAACCATTTTCCTGTAATTTCCACGCTCCTCTATTCTTATCTCCTTCATATTTATCTGGAAAATAAGTCATCGGAGTGATTGATTCGAGTTTACGTGTATCTATCACTTGGCAGTCTTTGATTTGGAATAAGGAATCCGAAAGAGAAAACATGACCCAAGACCTATGGTTTTCAACTAACCTGACCATTGCTGATGCAATAGAAGAATTGGCGTAAGATTCATCATAAGGAGCTTTAAAATCAGTTTCGCAGAGCAATTCTCCTTTTTCATCAAACTTTACTATCCACGCTGAAAAATCTATATCAAAGCCATCCTTTCCCATTCTATGAGCCATAAAATCAAAAGGATTGAAGGAAAGCTCGTATTGTCCAGGAGAAATTTGATGAAGTGCATTTCCGCTCATAGGGAAAGAAAAAGCAGAATTCGACTCCAACTCACTCATATCCCATTGAAAACTTTGAATTAACGATTCATCCTTATAGATATTGGTGTTACCGGTAGTGTTCGTTGCCAGAATGAGAGATTCATCAAAAACTTTGGCAATATGAGCGCCACCTTTCAATGACATTGGCCCTTCTTTAGGTATCACAAATGAACCTAGCTTTCTACCTGTTTTTGGATCATAATATTTAAAAATCCCATTCCATCCTGTGTAAGCTGCTTCCCTTGAATGGTAATTCACACTACCTAGAAACCCCATAAACCCAGTTTCTGCATCTCGCTCAAAACTCATCTCACCTGCAATAAAATCTTCCAATTTTCCTTGAATTGGCTCTTTTTCTTTTGCACAAGAGAATAAAAGCAGACTAAAAAAAATAAGGCTAGGTTTTTTCATTTACGAGATTTTAAAAGTATAACTAATTTTGAAGAATATAAATAAACTAAAAATACTTGAAAGATTAAATCAGTTTAGAAAAAATAAACTTTTCCCATAATTCAAATCATCTCCTAAAGACTTAAAAAGATTTTTTAATGGAGAATAAATTTCTTGCACGTTCATTTTTTAAACTTTAATTAATTGATAAACAATCCAATACACTTATTGATTTCGTATATTATCTATATCAATAAACCTAAACTTTAGAACGTATGAAAACTTCTTTTCAAAAACTCATGGGGCTCGCTTTTTTAGCCTTGATTGTTTTTTCTTGTCAAAATCTTCAGGAGGAAACTCCTGTCATGAATCAGCTTTCAGATGAAAACTCCGCCGCTTTAGCATCTGATGATGATCCCAATGCCCGTAAGGGTAAACTGGCTGAATTTGGAGCATTTTTAATCGGTACGGAAGAAGTACCTTCCGTTGCGTCTCCAGGTTCTGGAGCAGCTAGAATTACTCAGGTAGATGCATCTACTTTAAAATTTGAAATCCGGGTAGCAAATACAAGCGGGATTATTTTCGCTCACCTTCACAATGCTGCTGCTGGATCAAATGGTGGAGTGGTGGTAACATTAATCCCAGCGCAAAGCCCTTCCCCTCTTTCTAATGGATTGATTGCTGAAGGAATGATTGATGCCTCAAGTTTATCTGGACCTTTAAGTGGAATGTCTATTTCAGATTTAATTAGGGAATTAGAAGAAGGAAGAATTTATGTAAATGTGCATACCTCAGTTAATCCAGGCGGTGAACTTCGAGGTCAAGTCAGTAAAATTAAAGCTAATGATAATAAGAACTACAACTCAAAACTTAGCGGAGCAAATGAAGTACCTTCTGTATTGTCCAAAGCTACAGGGGTTGCAAAATTCAACTTTTCAAATGATGGAAATTCTGCTTTATTTCAAGTGAATGTTGCCAACATTGAAGATGTAAGATTTGCACATATTCACTTTGCAAAAGCTGGTGCTAACGGAGGAGTTGTATATACTTTAAGAATGGATAAAGTCGAAGGACCTGTTTCAGGTGTTTATGCAAAAGGCGAAATCATACCATCCAACTTCTCTGGTCAAATGTTAGGTGGCGATTTACAAATTCTAAAAGAAGCATTCAGAACCGGAAATGCCTATGTCAATGTACATTCGGATGCTTTCCCATCTGGCGAATTAAGAGGACAAGTAAATTAAGTTGCTTATTTCACCTCTATTAAAAAAGGCCCGCGATTGTGGGCCTTTCCTTTTTTACGATGTTGCCGATAACTCATCTAGCCCCGAATCGTCTCACGAACTAGCCAATGGTAGATGTGTAACATACTAGCCATTGACCATTTTTCTATACCCCTGTAAAAACCAAAGCCCCGAATCTAAATCCGAGGCTCTTGAAAACCTGTGAGGTGTTATTGTAAGCTACAAGGTAGCGAACAATCTCCTCGAAGGTTTTATTCTAAACGTAAATTCAAAAGGCTGATCTCAAGACCTTCGAGGTTTTATAAACCTCAAAGGTCGCTTCCCAAAAAAGGATATCTATAATCTTCAGGAGAAACAAATGTTTCCTTGATCGTACGTGGAGAAACCCAACGAAGCAAGTTGATCATGGAACCCGCTTTGTCATTGGTTCCAGAAGCCCGGCTTCCGCCAAATGGCTGCTGTCCAACTACTGCACCGGTTGGTTTGTCATTGATGTAGAAGTTACCCGCAGCGTTCTTTAATTTGATTGTGGCCAACTCGATAGCGTATCGGTCTTGAGAGAATACCGCTCCTGTCAAGGCATAAGGACCTGTTTGGTCTACCAATTCCAATGCTTCTTCAAAATGTTCTGCGTTGTATACGTAAATCGTCAAAACTGGCCCGAAGATTTCCTCACACATCGTGGTGTACATTGGATCTTTGGTCACGATTACGGTTGGTTCGATAAAGTATCCTTTTGATTTATCGTAATTACCACCTGCAATGATTTCAACCCCTTCTGCTTGTTTTGCTGTTGCGATGTAACTAGAGATTTTATCAAATGCTTTCTCATCAATTACAGCATTGATAAAGTTCGAAAAATCTTCAGTTCCTCCCATGGTCATGGAGGCAAGATCCTTCACCATATATTTCTTCACATCTTCCCAAATATTCGAAGGAATATATGCTCTGGACGCAGCAGAACATTTCTGTCCTTGATATTCGAATGCTCCTCTCACCAAACCTACCGCTACTGCTTTTGGATTGGCAGACTTATGAGCTATCACAAAGTCTTTTCCTCCTGTCTCTCCAACGATTCTTGGGTAAGACTTGAACTTGTTGATATTCGCTCCGATTTCTTTCCAAATGTGCTGGAAAACTCCCGTAGAACCAGTAAAGTGAATTCCTGCGAAATCCGGATGTTTGAAAATAATATCTCCGGCTGTAGGACCATCCACATAGATCAAGTTGATCACGCCATCAGGAACTCCAGCTTCTTTGAACACTTGCATCAAGACATTCGCAGAATAAATCTGAGTATAAGCTGGTTTCCAAACAATGGTATTTCCCATCATCGCAGCTGATGTAGGCAAATTACCCGCAATAGCTGTAAAGTTGAATGGGGTCAAAGCAAAAATAAATCCTTCCAAAGGCCGCTGTTCCAATCTATTCCAAACACCATTTCCCGAAACCGGTGGTTGTTGGGCATAGATCTCGGTCATATACTTCACGTTGAAACGCAAGAAATCTATGAATTCACAGGCTGCATCAATTTCAGCTTGCATCGCATTTTTAGATTGACCAAGCATCGTTGCTGCATTGATTTTGGATCGGTAAGGTCCTGCCAGTAAATCTGCAGCTTTCAAGAAAATAGCAGCTCGTTGTTCCCAAGCCATATTTTCCCAAGCGTGCTTAGCTCCCAAAGCGGCATTAATCGCCTGCTCTACATGCGATGAATCACCTTCATGAAAATGTCCGAGTATATGCTTGTGATCATGTGGAGGGGACATGGATTTTGTATTTCCAGTCCTAACTTCCTCTGAACCAATATACATGGGAACATCAACTTGGATTGATCTCGCGTTTTCAAGTGCAGATAGTAATTCCTTTCTTTCCGGACTTCCGGGAGCATAAGCTTTCACCGGCTCGTTTACCGGATTTGGAACATTAAAAAAACCTTTAAGCATGATATCTGGGGTTATGATTTTCTGTTGTTGGCAAAGATAACCAACAGGATTTTATTGACTAGTGATTTTGGTAACAAAAGCTTTTACAAGATACTTTCCAATTCTTTAAGGTGAGCAATAGTGTAAGTTGGTGTCAGTTCGATTTTCTTCCCTTGAGGATTGAAATAAACCTGATCAATGGATGCATTTTGTGCTCCAAGAATATCTGAATTGGGATTATCACCTATCATGATGCAGTGCTCTGCCTTAGTTTTTAAACACTCGATAGCATGATGAAATATCCTTGGATCCGGCTTTTTATGACCAGTAGTCTCTGATGTTATAATTAAATCAAAGTATTGATCCAAGCCCGATGCCTTCATTTTTTTAGCTTGAGATTCATTAAAGCCATTGGTAATGACATGCAGCGGATATTTCCCTTTGAGATATTTCAAAATCTCATTTGAATAAGGAAAGACATGCGGTTTAGAAGAAGTTCTATGCATAAAATCGTCCTCGAAAGGCAATGGGACAGAATCTTCCGCAGCTCCAGCATGGGCAAAAATTCGCCTAAATCGCTCAATTCTCAGATTGTGTTTATCGATTTTCCCCACATTGTATAAATCCCAAAGCTGAAAATTTACATGGGTAAAAGATTTAAAAAATGTATCAAAAGTAGGAATCCCTAAATCTTGGAGCATATACAGATCATATAGCTCCGAAAGAGACTCAGATACATTTCGATCGTAATCCCATAGGGTATGATCCAGATCGAAGAAGATGTGTTGATAGTTTTTCAATTACTTATCGACGGTATTGGTTATTGTGAATTTTGTTGATCGCAAGTTCGCGGTTCGATTTTAAGATTTCGAAAGTTTCCTGGTCTTTCAGTAAACTTGGATCCTTTTGAAAAAACTTAAAGATCTGCTGTAGGATTTCCAGATATTCTTCCAGAATGTAATAAAACATCCATTGATCTACTCTTCTACTCCCCAGTAATCCCGCATTCTTTAAGTATATCAAATGTCGGCTAGTTTTTGTTTGAGTGAAATCCAGAATATGTTCTAAATCAGAAATTGACAATTCCTTATTTAGCATCAATAAATGAATAATTCTAACTCTGGATTCCTCAGAAAGTGCCTTAAATATTCGGAGCCCGTAGTTTAAACTTATATTTTTGAGTCTCATTTAGTAAGTTTTAACTCAGTTTATGCTGGTAAAATAAAAAATCAAACGAAATTAGGGTATAATCGCATCCGATTTGCCAACCTTTCGTCCTTCAATAAGTTAATTTAATTGTGAATAATTCAATTTTACTTCGATCCGTATTTATTTTCCTACTGGGATTTATTTTTTCAGTTCGATATGCTTCTGCCCAAGACCAACAGGAAAGAAAGGTAATACAACTGTCAGGTATTATTTTGAACGCTGACAGTACAGATGCAGTAGCAGGAGTAAACATATATGTACCAAAGAAAGGTCGTGGTACGAGTAGCGGTAGATTTGGTTATTTCTCGATGCCTGTACTAGAAGGTGATAGCATTGTATTCAGTTTTATTGGTTTAAAAAGACAAACTTTCAAAATTCCTGAGAAGGTGGATAATGACCGAATCAGTTTGATTTTAACGATGGAAGTGGATGAAATCGCTCTAGCGGAAATCGAAGTAATGCCATATCCGACAGAGGAAGAATTCAAACAGGCTGTAATTTCTATGAATGTGGTTGACCCTATGTCCATCAGTCGTGCCAATATGAGTCCTGAAATGCTTCTCAGATGGGCAGAGAGCATGCCTGCTTCTGGAGGAGAAAATTTCCGATATTTCCAGCAAGGACAAACCCTTCAAAATCAGGATCTTTACGGACCTAGACCTTTGCGTTTGTTGGATCCATTTGCTTGGTCACAATTCATCCGATCTATAAAGAGGGGTGATTTGAAGAAGCGGGATTAACATCGTCCATGCAAATCTGATTTTTTCTCGCAATGGCGCCACGACGCTACGTTTGGTTAAAAAAGAAGAAATTAAATCACAAGTTATTTACTACTCTTTTGATCCCATCTTTCAACAGGGCTTCATTAAAGTTTAGAAGTAAACCTAACTTCAATTTGGTTAACTTTAAATAAGTCAACAATTGTTTTAAATGAACTGGAGCTATTAATTGAACAGATTTGATTTCAATGATAACCTTTCCCTCTACGATTAAGTCTGCTCTAAACCCATTCTCAAAACACAATGTATCCCACGTAAAGGGAATAAATACTTCACTCTCGACTTTTAATCCTAACTTCTCCAATTCGTAACACAAGACTTTCTGATAAACTGACTCAAGTAAACCTGGGCCTAATTCTCTATGAATCAGAAAGGATTTATCTAAAATATTTTTAGCTATTTCATTCTCTACATTTTCCATAAAAATCGTAGCGTCTTCGCGTCGTAGCGAGAGCTTTTAATGATAATAAAAATTAATTTATCTCGGGAAGCACCCAGTTTTCCAGCACACTAGGAATTCGCATCATTTGCTCGATGGCAACTACAGTTCTTGGAGCATCTCCAGATAAGTTGACCGGACCATTGGCGGTCACTAATATATCATCTTCTATTCTTACAGCTATTCCCCACCATTTTTTGTTGCAATCAGAACCCTCAGGGATATAAATCCCCGGTTCTACTGTAATTATTGCTCCTTCTTTGAGTGGCCCGCTTGAGCCTCTGTCGTGTACATCCAATCCTACATGATGACTTGTGCCATGTGGAAAATAAGTATGAGATTGGCCTACTTTAATGATCCCAAGATCTGCCAATCCCTCATTGATGATTCTCCTAGTTTCCTCTCCTATGGTGGCAAAATCAGTCCCTATTTTACTCAGTGCAATTCCGGCATCCTGTGATTTTAATACCAATTCATAGATGGCCTTTTCCTCCTCGTTAAATTTCCCATTAACAGGAATTGTTCTCGTTACGTCGGCTGTATATCCTTTCCATTCCGCTCCTAGATCCATCAACAAAAGCCTATCACTGATGCTTTCCAAGTCATTTTCAATATAGTGGAGAATACAACCATTATTTCCAGCTCCAACTATGGATGGATAACCAACATCTTCAGCACCATATCTTTTGTAAATAAACTCATGAATCCCTTGAATTTCTCTTTCTGACATTCCTGGCTTTGCTGCTTTCATCACTTCGATTTGACCTATGGCAGAAATTTTTGCGGCAGTCTTCATCAGCTCTTGTTCTTCCACAGTTTTTACTTCGCGAAGTCCTTCCATTATTTCTGTCAATAGAAAAAGATCAACTTTTTCCTGAGGCAATTTATCTTTCACTGCCATTCGCTTTTCAGGAGAATCAGCATTTAAAAAATCTTTCAAAACAGGATCGTCTTCTACTTCAGGATATCGCTGTTTTGCCCTATCAATGAATTGTGCAACATTCGCCGAATTCTCAATATTCGTAGCTCGAATCATTTCATACATCTGAAGATTAACTGGCGAAACTACCATCGGATAACCAGAAGATACTTTAAATGAATCTACCATTTTCTTCAGATCGGCATTGGCACTACTCCCTTCTATCTCCTCTGACAAGTCAAAAGTCAAAACCTTATCAAAACCGGAAAAATCAATTTTTTGCTCTGCGGTAAATTCTTCATATAGAAACACATCTTCAAAACCCAACATTTCTTTCACACCATCAATACCTAATCTTTTTCCGTTCCACATTTCAGCTCTTGGGTCTCTTGGCTGCACAAATATTAATTCATCAGTAGATTTCCCTTCGAGTTCCCGGATCTCACTAAATATCACCAATACGGCATTTGGCTCTCTTAATCCAGTTAAATAAAAAAAATCAGTGTTGGGATGATAAACATAATCGACATCGTTTGATCTGTTTTTTATAGGATTATTAAAAATTACAGCCACAGAATTGAAAGGCATTTCGCTTCTTAAAGCTTCCCTTCTTTCTCTATGCCATTCACTACTCAAGGCATTTTCAAAAAATGATTGGGAATAAGAGCTGACTGATCCTATCATAAGGAAAAAGAAAGCAAGGAATCTTTTCATATTGCTATATTGTTAATGGGGTCTAATCTGCTATGTTTTTCGCATTTAACAAAGTCTTAATTTACAGATTGGAGCTTATCCTTATCTTTAGGTTCAAATTTAAATATTATGAAAAAAATCGGGATCTTATTTTTCCTTGCTGTTTTGACCATCGGGCCAATACTAGCCCAAGACAATACTGAAAAACCAAAACTGATTGTAGGCATTATTGTAGACCAAATGCGTCAAGAGTACTTGTATAGGTTTGCGGACCGGTATAAAGAAGGTGGATTTAAAAGACTAATGAATGACGGTTTTATGATGAAAAACGGTCATTACAACTATATCCCAACTTATACCGGACCGGGACATGCCTCTGTTTATACAGGAACCACGCCTGCTATTCACGGTATTATTAGCAATAGCTGGTATGTAAGAAGTCTAAAAGGAGGTGTTTATTGTGCAGAAGATTCTACGGTAAATGCAGTTGGAGGAACTGAAGCAAGTGGAAAAATAAGTCCTAGAAATTTATTGACGACTACCATCACTGACGAACTACGCTACTCATCCAATAAACGATCCAAGGTAGTTGGTGTAGCGATAAAAGATAGAGGTGCAAGTCTTCCAGCTGGACATTTGGGAGATGCTTATTGGTTTGACAGTAATACCGGTGACTTCATGACATCCACTTATTACTATGATTCTTTGCCTTTGTGGGTTCAGAATTTCAACGAAAAGAAGTTAGCTGAAAATTACCTCAACCAAACTTGGAATACGCTTTATCCTATCGAAACTTACAAACAAAGTATAGAGGATAACAACGATTTTGAAGCTGCTTTTGCTGGAAAAGAAACACCTACTTTCCCTTACCACTTAGATTCCCTGAAAAAAGGCAACGGCGAATTAGGCCTAATTGCCTCTACGCCTTTTGGAAACACCATGACTTTGGATTTTGCAATCGCTGCAATCGAAGGTGAAAACTTAGGTAACCGAGGTGAAACAGATTTTCTTGCACTGAGTTTTTCTTCTCCAGATTATATCGGCCACAGATTTGGCCCTGCCTCCAAAGAAGTTGAAGACAACTACTTAAGACTGGATTTAGAATTTGAAAGACTTCTCAACTATCTGGATGAGAAAATAGGGCAAGGTGAATATCTGATTTTCTTATCATCTGATCATGGTGCCGCTGAGGTAGCTACTCATATGATAAGTGAAAATATACCTGCCGGAAATTTAAATAATAGCTATATCAACGCACAGTTGAAGGGGTATACTCAACTCACCTATGGAGAGGGTGAATGGATCGAAAACTTTTCAAACGAGCAGGTATTTTTGAATCATGACCTGATCAAGGAAAAAGGCATGAACTTAAGAGACATGCAAGAAGACCTTGCAAATTTCCTATTGAGGTTCCGCGGAATTAAGGAAGTCTACACAGCCTACTCCATGAAAAACTTCGAATACACACTGGGAAGAGCTGCAAAACTTCAAATGGGATATAATCATAAAGCTTCAGGAGATGTTTTACTTGTTCTCGAACCAGGATGGTTAACCGGAGGTGCACGAGGAACTTCTCATGGAACAGGATACTCTTATGATACAAATGTACCTATGATATTTTATGGATGGAATGTCCCAAAAGGCGAAAGTTCTAGATATACAACGATCACAGATATTGCACCTACTCTTTCAATGATGCTGAATATCAAATTGCCGAATGGAGCGACCGGTCAACCGATAACTGAAATAACCGACAAATAACATTTTGAGAGAAATCAAAAGGAGCCTGAATTTTAAAATTCAGGCTCCTTTTTTATTCAGTCCAGCTCATCGGATAATTTTCATCAACAAACTCCAAAGCTTCTTTGGTAATCTGCAGAGATTTAAAAGTATCCAACATTACCGCGTATTCATCAGTGGATTTGGCTCCAATTGATTTTTCTACTGTCCCTGGATGAGGCCCATGCGGCAATCCTCCCATATGAATGGTAAAGGATCCTCTATCAATCCCTTTCCTACTCATAAATTCCCCTTCGGCGTAATACAGCACTTCATCTGAATCAATATTGGAATGATTGTAAGGGGCAGGAATGGAAAGAGGATGATAATCAAATAACCTTGGAACAAAAGAACAAATCACAAAACCCCAAGCCTGAAAAGTCTGGTGCACTGGTGGTGGTTGATGAATTCTTCCTGTTATGGGCTCAAAATCAAAAATTGATAAGGCATATGGATACAAATACCCATCCCAACCTACAATATCCAAAGGGCTATGACCATAAGTATATGGATGAAGCATTCCTTGCTTTTTGATCTGGATCAGGCAATCTTTCTTCTCCCTTTCAATATGAAGTGACTCAGGCGTACGTATATCCCTTTCACAATAAGGAGAGTGTTCCAGTAATTGTCCTACTTCGTTTCTATACCTTTTTACCGTTTCTATGGGGCCATGGGACTCGATGATCAGCAGCCTCAGTGGACCTTCTTCCTTAAATTCAAATCGATAAATTGTAGTTCTCGGAATGACAATATAATCTCCTTTTCTCACAGATAGTTTTCCAAATTGAGAATATAAAACACCCTCTCCATCATGGACATAAATCAATTCGTC
Organism: uncultured Algoriphagus sp.; assembly: GCA_965659625.1. GTDB lineage: Bacteria > Bacteroidota > Bacteroidia > Cytophagales > Cyclobacteriaceae > Algoriphagus. The sequence goes on from CBFHWO010000023.1 coordinate 31,223, forward strand.
TCCGTCTGCGTTTTTAAAGTAAAAATCCATTTTACGTTTTCTTGGGGTACAAATCCCCATCATCACATCAGAATTCATCATGAGGATTTTCCTTGCACTCAGGTAATCTTCTCCTGTTATTTCTACGCCAGAAGTTTTAAGATGCGTTTGGTTTAATCCATGTTCCTTGGAAGGCTCCCAAGAATAAGGAGTCGGAGTTCCAATAGATTTTACCTCATTTGGATTATAGATATGATATAAGTTGGAATAGATACCAGAAAAGCCTTTGGAACTCACCAATTCTTCTTTGTAGAGAGTCCCATCTGGCTGACGGAATTGGGTATGTCTTTTGGGCGGAATACCTCCCAATCGATAATAATATGCCATATTTTTTTGGGTTTATATGCTAGCTAAATTACAAATAATGTCTTTACAAATCGTAATTAAAGCAATGACTTATCTCCTTTCATTTAAACACTACTTTATTATTTTAGTTTTTGTATTTTCCCATAATCAATAATTCTATGAAGAAGTTACCCTTTCTATTTCTCCTTTTCTTGAGCTTCTTGAGCTCTCAGGTTTTTTCCCAAAAAGCAAAACTAATCTGGGCCGATGAATTTGATATTGAAGGCTTACCTAATCCACAAAACTGGAGCTATGATGTTGGTGATCATGGTTGGGGGAATCAGGAACTTCAGTATTATTCTGAGGCTAACACTGAAAATGCTAGGGTAGTGGATGGGAAATTAATTATTGAAGCTAAAGCGGATTCTTCTTACACTAAAGGCTATACTTCAGCAAGACTAGTCACGAAAGGAAAAGCTGCTTGGAAATATGGATATATTGAAGTGAAAGCCAAACTCCCTTCAGGAAGAGGAACTTGGCCTGCCATCTGGATGCTTTCCGAAGAAAGCAAATTTGGGGGCTGGCCTGCAAATGGTGAAATTGACATAATGGAACATGTCGGATTCGATCCTGGAAAAGTTCATGGAACAGTTCATACCGAGGCATTCAACCATAAAATTGGGACACAAAAAGGCGGATTCTTGATGGTTCCGGAATTCAATACTGAATTTCATCTATACGCTATAGATTGGAGTCAAGAAAAAATTGACTTTTACATCGACGATGACCTATATTTTACTTTTGAAAATACTGGTGGTGATTATAAAGAATGGCCATTTGATCAACCTTTTCACTTGATACTAAATATCGCGGTAGGCGGAGGGTGGGGAGGTCAGCAAGGTGTAGCAACAGATATTTGGCCGCAGAAAATGGAAATAGATTATGTTCGGGTTTATAATCAAAAGCCCGTTAATTAAGAGTTTGAAATAAATAATGAACAATTAATCCTACTGTTTTGAAAAAGAGAAAAATTCAGGCAATTGCCATCATTTCAGTTCTTTTATTATTGATCTATGGCAAAAATCTAACTGAAAGAGAAGCATTTAATAGCATCAGTAAGACATTTACGGAAGTATACAATGACCGATTAGTCGTAGAAGGATATATTTTTCAGATTTCAGATCGTCTTTTTTCTATTCAAAAACTAATTGATCATTGTAATCTGGACTATGATTACTCAAGAGTAATCAATGAAATACAAGGACATGAAAAAGGAATCATGGATCTTATCATAGATTTTGAAAATACCAACTTGACTGTTGAGGAGTCAAATTACTTGACAGATTTTAAACAAATAATCGAAAATGATTTGAATATAAAGAGTTATGATTTACTCTACACAGACTCTTCAGGGGTAAATTCCAATCAAGTAAAACTATATGATCAAAAAATTGCTTTGGCTAAAAGCGACTTAGAAAATTTAAGTAAAATCCAGATGGAGGAAGGGCAAAAATTAATCAGCAAAGCAAAAGTTCAAATCAACAGATCTCAAATCTGGTCTCAATTTGAAGTAGCCTTGCTGATAATTCTGATTATTGTCATTTACATTTATCTATTTAGAGGGCAGAGAAAAAACCAAGACATATTCTCCTGATCAAAACTCGAAGGTGTTTTTCAAATAACTCGCATTCTTTTCTGCTGCTTCCATAGGATTTGTGCCTACAAATCGCTCTTGTTCTACAATAAAATATTCCATTCCAAGGTCTTTTGATTCTTTGACAAGGCTTGAAAATGGAATCTCTCCTGAACCCAATAAAACACCTCTTTCTTCACCATCTCCTTTATCTGCTTCCGCATCTTTTAAGTGGCAAAGTTTAAATCGTCCTGGATATTTGGCCAAATACTCTGAGGGATTGACTCCTGCCACATGTACCCAATAGATATCCATTTCAAAATCCACTAAAGTTGGGTCAGTATTCTCCATCAGCACATCCTGAGGAATTAATCCTTCCAAATCGACAAATGTGTAGTCATGATTATGATAGGCAAACTTCAAACCATGAGATTTCAACTTTTCTCCTGTCTGATTAAATTTATCTGCCATCATTTTATATTCATCGATGGTTTCTTGAGGACCAATCCAAGGACAAATAAGATATTCCAAACCGGCTTCTTTGGCATCAGCTGCCTGAGCATCAAGATTTTCAAAAACATTGGCATGAGAAGCTACCATTTTAACTCCAAGGTCTGTCGTCAATCTATTAAACTCAGCTGGCTTCATGCCCCAAAGGATTCCTTTCCCACCATCAAAGCCTTCGAATTGTGAATATCCAAAGCCCGCCAATGCGGTCATTGTCGCTTTTGCATCAGCCGCCATTTCATCTTTTACAGAATACAACTGGATCCCAAAATCCTTCAGTTTGGACTTTGATATTTCCGGGGTTTCCAAGAGGATTTCCTCTTCTTTTTTTGCCGGAGAGCAAAACTGCAATGGCATGATCGCAGAGCTCATCCCAAGCAATGCCCCCATTTTGATGAATTTTCTTCTAGGATTTTTCATAATAAAAAAAGCCTGCCCTTGTTAGAAGCAGGCCTATTTGGTCTATTTTGATTTAAATGGCGTAAGCCTTGTCTCCTGGATTATATGGAACACAAGGATCAAACCTACCTGGAGTTTCGACAAAAATCAAAGCTTGAGTAGCCCCAATCTCAGAAGTGAAATAACCTAGAACGGTCAAATCTTTTAGCATATAAATGACCTCAGGTTTGCGGTCTCCACTAGCTTTTGCTGTTTCATACATCTTATTAAGATATGCTGTTCTTTCTTCAGCTGAGGCTTCCACAAAGCTTTTACCATTTTCGGATTTAAACTCGTTCCTGATAGTGTTAAGTCCATCCACAAAAGTTTTTTGCTGGTTTGCATCGTAGCAATCTTTTACCATCATTACTATAAAAGAACCAATTCCCGTAGCTTTTGCTCCAGGAGTATCAGTATCAGGAATGATAGTATCTCCAATCTCATCTAGGAAAGCAATATCCTCAGGCATAAAATTCAGGCCTTCGATTTGATGTTCTGGAGTACAACCTGTCAGGATCGCTGTGGCTCCCACCATGGTTCCTCCCATCATCAGAACTACGCTTTTTAATGCGTCTCTTCTATTCATAGTCATAGTTTCCGTCGTTTAAATTAGAGATTTCCTTTTTTCAATTCATCAACTGCAAATGCCGCTGCTCTTGCTGTTAAAGCCATATAAGTCAAAGATGGGTTTACTGCTGCCGCAGAAGTCATACATGCTCCATCAGTTACAAATACGTTTTTAGCTTCCCACACTTGGTTGTTACCATTCAAGACAGAGGTTTTTGGGTCTCTACCCATTCTAGCTGTTCCCATTTCGTGGATACCTTGACCGAAAGTGTAGCCGGCATCATATTCTTGAACATCTTTAAAGCCTGCAACTTCTAACATTTCAGCCGCATCGGCCATCATGTCTTTACGCATTTTCATTTCGTTATCCTTGATCTCAGCATTCATTACCAAGGACTCAATTCCCCATTTATCTTTCACAGTATCACTAAGCCGGATGGTATTGTCATGATACGGAAGAATTTCTCCAAAAGCCGTGATACCCATTGACCAAGGTCCTGGCTTAGATAAAGCTTCTTTCAGGGGTGCTCCAAAGTTAATCTCTGCAACATCTCTACTCCATCCACTTCGGCTAGCTCCACCCTGATATCCAAATCCTCTTACGTAATCTCTTTTATCACCATTCACATTTTGGAATCGAGGGATATATAGTCCTGTAGGCCTTCTTCCAAAATAATACTTATCGTCATAACCCTCCATGGTTCCTCTAGCTCCTAATCTGAAATGGTGATCCATCACATTATGTCCAAGCTCACCAGAACTGCTACCTAATCCTCCAGGCCAAATATCAGTAGCTGATCTCATTAGAATAGCAGTTGAATTAAAAGCTGAAGCACAAAGGAAAACTATTTTCGCATCGTACTCTACCGTTTGATTGGTCTCTGCATCTAGCACTTCCACGCCAGTCGCTTTCTGAGTGTCTTTGTCATAAATAACTCTTCTGACTATCGACCAAGGTCTCAATGTTAGGTTTCCTGTGGCTTCTGCCGCTGGCAATGTAGATGCTTGGGTACTGAAATATCCTCCAAAAGGACAACCCAGTGAACACTTATTTCTGTACTGACAGCCTGGTCTTCCTGGAAGTGGCTGAGTGATATTTGCAGGACGTCCAATAGTCCATGTTCTTGCTCCTTTATAATGTTCTTTGATTTTTGCCGCAGCATCCGTTTCTACACAGTTCATTGGCATAGGAGGCATAAAATCGCCATCTGGCAATACATCTAGGCCATCTTTAGAACCTGATACTCCAATAAACTTTTCTGCATAAGAATACCAAGGTGCAATGTCTTTATATCGAATAGGCCAGTCTACTGCAATTCCTTCTTTTGCATTCGCTTCAAAATCAAGGTCAGACCACCTATAAGATTGTCTTCCCCAAAGTAGTGACCTTCCTCCCACTTGATATCCGCGAAACCATGTAAATGGCTTTTCCTCAACGTAAGGAGAATCATCCTCATGGGCCCACCAATCAATATTCAACTCATTCAACACATAATCTCTTCTCAAGTTTGGATGATTTTCCAACTGCTCTTGAGTTCTTCTACCTCTATGCGGCACTTCCCATGGTGGAAGAGTCGCTGTTTTATAATCCTTAACATGCTCTACCATAGGACCTCTCTCCAACATGAGAACCTTGAGACCTTTTTCAGTAAGTTCTTTTGCAGCCCAACCTCCACTGATCCCGGAGCCAACTACAATTGCATCATATGCTTGATTTGCCATAAATATGGTATTTGTTAGTTATTTGGTTTATACATCACAGATTGTAACTCCCTCAGCAAGGGAGGCCATTTTATCTTCTTTTTTGGGGATGAATTCATGAGAAACATATCCTTCAAAACCTGTTGCAACGATTGCCCTCATTACTGCAGGGTAATTTATTTCTTGATCATCACCTAATTCATTTCTACCTGGATTCCCTGCAGTATGATAATGACCGAAATACTCATGATAATCAGTTATGTTTCTGATCAAATCCCCCTCATCAATTTGCATATGATAAATGTCATATAGCAACTTGAAGTTTGGGCTATCCAGCCTTTTACATAGCTCTACACCAAAAGCGGATTTATCACACAAATAGTCTTTATGATTTATTTTACTGTTCAATAACTCCATTTGGATCATCACTCCATGCTTCTCAGCCAAAGGCAAGATTTTTTCAAGTCCGATTTGACAGTTTTTCAAACCGGTCTCATCATCCATTCCTCTTCTATTTCCAGAGAAACAAATCAGGTTTTTATACCCAGCTTCAGCAACCATTGGAATCATCTTGGTATAGTTTTCTACCAATTGATCATGGTATTTCAATTCGCCAAATCCTTCAGTCAAGCTGATCTCGGCACCATTACACATGGATGAATCTATGCCATGTTTCTTTAGCGTTTCCCATCCATTTGGTCCAATCAAATCCACACCTTTGATTCCAATCTTCTTCACCTCTACACAAAAATCTTCCAAACTATAATCTCTGAAACACCAATGGCATACGCCGTGATTAATATTTCCCTTTAAGTCTGCTGGCATAAATTCTTTGGAATTAAAACTTGATAAAGTTCCAAGGGAAGCCCCGCCAACGAGCATTTTTTTGAAAGAAGTGCGTCTACCGCGATTAAATGACATATCTTTTTTAGGTTAATTGGGAGAGATATTTTTTTCCTCTTTGAAAAGAGAAATGAAAAATAGCAAAACCAAAACGGAAATACCAGAAGGAATCAACCAAATTGATTTCCAATCATGATTTCCATTCAAATCCGCATAATTTTCAGAAATCAGCCCCGCTATCCAAAACCCTATCAACATTCCCACTCCATATGTTGCAAGAGTAATCATACCCTGAGCAGAAGATTTGTATTTCTCACCGGCATGTGAATCCGTATAGATCTGACCACTTACAAAAAAGAAATCATAACAAATCCCATGTAATGCAATTCCTAAAAGAAGCATCCAGACTCCCGAGTCTACATCTCCATATGCAAAAAGCAAATATCTAAGAGCCCATGCCAGCATCGCAACAATCAAGGTCTTTTTTATTCCAAACTTGGAAAAAAATATGGGCAGCGCAAGCATAAAAAGCACTTCAGACACTTGGCCAAATGCCATTTTACCTGTAGAGTTTTTAAGTCCAATTTCGGTTAGGAATGGACTGGTGTTTTGATAATAAAAAGCCAGTGGAATACAGATCAAAATAGAAGAGATAAAGAAAATTGCGAAATTCTTATGTTTTAAAAGAGATAAAGCATCCAATCCCAATGCTTTAGAAACTTCGAAGTCTCCCAAAAGTTTTCCTTTAGGTGGGGTCTTTGGAAGAAAAAAACTATAAAACCCCAAAAGCAAGGACATCAAAGAAGCTGTTAATAAGGTGTTTTTGAGCAGTCCTTGACTCAGCCCTTCTTGACTATCCCAACCAAAGAAGCTAATCATGATTCCAGCTGCGATCCATCCTACCGTACCCCAAACTCGGATTACTGAAAATTCTTTTTCAGGATTCGACATTTGATTAAAAGAAATGGAATTGACCAATGCTAATGTTGGCATAAACAAGATCATATATCCCAAAAGAACAGGAAAGAAAACAGCAAAATCTGTCGTGTTATAAAGCCAAAACATCAAGAGGCCACCGAGGACATGAATAATTCCCAATATTTTTTCTGCATTAAAATATCTATCCGCAATCATCCCTACGATAAAAGGGGCTATAATCGCTCCGAATGATTGGGTTGAGAAAGCAAGTGAAATTTCGGAATCTTTCGCTTGCAGATTTGACCCTAAAAAAGTTCCCAGCGTCACGAACCATGCCCCCCAAATAAAAAATTCTAAAAACATCATGAAAGAGAGCTGTAATTTGGTGTTGAATTTCATTTGAAACAAAAGTTAAATGGGTGAGTTTTGCTGTATTTAGCGATGAAAGTTTAAAGTTTTGCCAATTTACCGTATTTTAAGCAGCTCAAAAGCTAGTCAAACTTCGGAGATTATGCGGATTTTAAACAGCCATTCATACCTTGATGAAGCTATTAATCAATTAATCATTCGACTCACTTAAAGTCTGAAGGATTTTCAATTTAGAATTAATTATTTCAACCTGTTAAAACCAGAATAATCTATTCTCTTTTACCCATGTCTACAACAAAAAAACTTAAACTAGGATTGATCGGCGGAGGTCCTGGATCTTTTATTGGCGCCATTCACCTCAATGGAGCTTTAATGGACGGAATGTTCGAATTGGCTGCCGGTGCATTCAGCTCAAATCCTGAAAAATCCAAAATCAGAGGAGAAGAGTTAATGCTTCCATCTGATCGAGTATATGCCAGTTACGATGAAATGTTTGAAAAGGAACTGCAGCTACCGGAATCGGAAAGAATTGATGTCGTATGCATCGTAACACCTAACAATGTGCATTTTGACCCTACGGTTAAAGCTCTAAAATATGGTTTTCACGTGGCTTTGGATAAGCCCTTAACGCTGAATTATAAGGAGGCTAAGGAACTTTACCGGGTGGTCAAAGACTCTGATAAATTATTCTTACTGACTCATACCTATTCTGGGTATCCGATGATTAAGCAGGCCAAGCAAATGATTGCCAATGGTGAAATCGGAAAAGTGAGAAAAGTATATGTAGAATATCCTCAGGGTTGGCTTTGGAAACTTCTCGAATCAGAAAACAACAAACAAGCAGCTTGGAGGACAGATCCCGCCAAAAATGGCTTAGCTGGCTGTATGGGCGATATTGGCACTCATGCTTTCCATATGGCAGAGTATATCACCGGTGAGAAAGTAAGTCACCTTTGCGCAGATTTATACATAAAAATTGAAGGCAGACCAATTGATGATGATGGTGTAGTATTGATGCGATTTGAAAACGGGGCATCTGGGGTACTAATGGCATCTCAAACAGATACTGGAGCGGAAAACAATTTGAAGGTTCGGGTTTATGGAGAAAAGGGAGGTCTAGAATGGGAGCAAGAGCTCAACAATACCTTAATGGTTCGTTGGCCTGACAGGCCTGATCAAGTTTATAGAGCAGGAACAGGTTATTTGGGATCATTGGCAAATGAAAATACAAGAACTCCAGCCGGACATCCTGAGGGATATGTGGAAGCCTTTGCTAACTTGTACAGAAATTTTGCTAGATGCATTTATGCTCAAAGAAACGGAGAAACTCCGAAGCCAGAATGGGAGGATTATCCAGGAGTAGAAGATGGAATCAGAGGAATGGCTTTTATTGATCATGTCTTAAAAAGTAATGCCTCTGATCAGAAATGGACGCCATTTATTGTTGAAAAATAAAATATCAAAAACTCAAAAATCAAACCGAAAACCAATCAATCCTCCTTGAGTTATATCAAAAAGGATTGGTTCGGCACAAACCAAGATTGAACATGAAAACGATTAAAGGACCCGCCATTTTTCTCGCACAATTTGCAGATGACCAAGCTCCATTTAACAATTTAGAAAACATCTGTAACTGGGTAGCTGATTTAGGCTATAAAGGTGTACAGATTCCTTCCTGGGACAGTAGATTAATTGACCTTCAGAAAGCTGCTGAAAGCAAAACCTATGCAGAAGAGGTAAAAGGAATCGTAGAAGCTACTGGCATGCAGATAACAGAATTGTCCACACACCTTCAGGGGCAATTAGTGGCCGTTCACCCTGCATACAATGAGTTATTTGATGGCTTTGCCCCAGCTAACTTAAAAGGTAACCTAAAAGGTAAAACTGAGTGGGCAACCCAACAATTAATGTATGCTGCCAAAGCCTCACAAAACATGGGGCTGACTGCACACGCTACTTTCAGCGGAGCGCTGATGTGGCACACTGTTTATCCATGGCCTCAAAGACCTGCTGGATTGGTGGAAACTGGCTTTACTGAGCTAGCAAAAAGATGGACACCAATCTTGGATGAATTCGATAAAAATGGCGTAGATGTTTGTTATGAACTTCATCCTGGAGAAGATTTACATGATGGAATTACTTTCGAAATGTTTTTGGACAAAGTAAATGGACATAAAAGAGCAAACATTCTTTATGACCCAAGCCATTTTGTTTTACAATGCCTAGACTATCTGCAATTCATTGATTTCTATCATGATAGAATCAAAATGTTCCATGTAAAAGATGCTGAATTTAACCCAACAGGAAAACAAGGAGTTTATGGAGGTTTCCAGGGATGGGTAGAAAGAGCAGGTCGTTTTAGATCTTTAGGCGACGGACAAGTTGATTTTGCAGGTATTTTTAGCAAACTTTCGCAGTATGATTACGATGGATGGGCAGTCCTTGAATGGGAATGTGCAATTAAGCATCCAGAACAAGGAGCTGCAGAGGGTGCTCCATTTATAGATTCTCACATTATAAGAGTCACTGAAAAAGCATTTGATGACTTTGCGGGAGTGGGGGCTGATGAAGCATTTAACAAGAAAATTTTAGGAATTTAAATACCATATTAATTACATAAAAATGAAAATCACAAAACCGTTAAACCTGGGACTTGCCGCATTGGCAGGATTAGCCTTTGCTTGTGGAGGTGGAGAAAAAAGCTCAGAAACTACCACAGCTGTAGAAACTACACCAGCAGAACCTGCTAAAGAAATGAGCCTTGAAGAAATGTATAAGGATGATCCTATCTACATCAAGGGACTTGCTAAGTTAAAAGCTTCCGATTGTACTTCTTGTCACATGGTGGAAAGAAAGATCGTAGGGCCATCTTATGCTGATGTAGCAGCAAAATATGAAAACACAGAAGAAAATATCGCCATGCTAGCCGAGAAAGTTATTGCTGGTGGAGTTGGAGTTTGGGGCGAAGTCCCAATGCCTCCTCATCCAACTGTAAGTCAAGAAGATGCAAGAGATATGGTTGCCTATATTTTGCTTCTTAAGAGATAAAAAATGAGAAAAAGTTATTGGGCTTTAGCCCTTATTGTAGGTTTTCTTTTTTCTAGCTTCGGAGAAAAAACTGTAGATACAGAAAGTACTGAAATAATGGAATCAACTTCAACATCAGAACCTGAATGGATACCATTATCTGACGGATCAACCTTTGCTGGTTGGCATAAATATGGTGGCGGAGAGGTAGGCAAAGCTTGGAAAATAGACGAAGAAGGAACTATCTATCTTGATGCTACCAATAAAGATAACTGGCAAGAAGGAGATGGGGGTGATATCGTAACTGACGAGGAATTCGAGAATTTCCATTTGAAATACGAATGGAAAATCGGAAAAAATGGAAATAGCGGAGTAATCTTTTATGTCCATGAGGCGCCGGAATATCAATATCCCTGGAATACAGGCATGGAAATGCAAGTTTTAGATAATGAAGGCCACCCAGATGCTAAGATCATAAGCCATAGAGCTGGCGACTTATATGATCTAATTGTAAGCAGTGAAGAGACTGTGAAGCCTTGGGGTGAATGGAATCAAGCTGAGATCATTGCAGATCATGGTGAGCTTAAGTTAATCCTAAATGGAACAACCATAGTTAATACCACCATGTGGACCCCTGAGTGGGAAGCACTTATTGCTGATAGTAAATTTAAAGATATGCCAGGATTTGGCACCTTCAAGAAAGGAAAAATCTCTCTCCAAGACCATGGAGATCTGGTTTATTTCAGAAATTTAATGATCAAAAAATTATAAAAAAAGCTCCCGAAAACGGGAGCTTTTTCATTACAGTCTAGTCACATTATTTTTTTTGATATATGCCGTGCGATCTTTCCATTCTACTTCGTACCAGATATCCTTACTTGCCTTGATTTTTACACGATGCCCTGGTTCTACCCTATCTACTAATTCTCCACCAGCTGATGGTTCAGAGACAATCATTGTAGGGCTTTGAGTAATCAATGCTGTCCTTGGTGCTTTCAGGAAATTATTTGTGAAAAAGATGAGACCAATCAAGAAAAATGATGGCCAATAATATCTGGCTTCGTTGATTTTCCTTCCATTGAGCCAAAGCATGATTAATGAAATTAGAAGAAAAACAGCCATTACCCCCACCATTATCTCTTGGTACTCGACCATAAAAAGAATAAACCGCTCTGCATCGCTTACTTCATAGCCTACCAAATTACTTTGTCCCGTAAGGCTTTTTATCTTTGTGATGGTCTGGGCATTTGGATTTAAATCATAATACTTGCTTAGATAAAGTGTAGCAAGTTCTTTGTCTCCTATTCCCTCAGAAATAAAGGACATTTTCAACAGCATTGCAGGAGAATAAATCCCTAGTTGATAATTTTCTTGATATAATTCCATTGCTTCCTTATAACTTCTTTGTTGAAACAAAGAATCTGCTCTTTCGATGTCAAGTACATCTGCCTGACAATTAATACTTTGCAAAAGGAAGATAAAGAATATGGAAAATTTCGTAAGAAAGATTGAATTAGAGTTTGGCATTTATAAAACGGTAGCTTAAATTTGCAGTCCAATTACGACAATGATCTGGCAAAAAGCAAGGCTAAGGAGTCGATTTGAAAGTGTAATAACCACAATTTGGTGGTTAAAATTTCTGAAAATTTTCAGTCAAAATGATTCCGTAGCTCAGCTGGTAGAGCAATACACTTTTAATGTATGGGTCCTGGGTTCGAGCCCCAGCGGGATCACTTAGTGAAACAAAAGGGAGATTGGCGAGAAGCCTTTCCCGATGAAACAAAGCGAAGCTAGTTGATATCGGGAAGCCTTAGCGGGATCACAAGTTTAACTTGCAAGGAGTTAAAAAGTATTTGAGTTCATAAAAAGTTTCGGGGTGTAGCGTAGCCCGGTATCGCGCCTGCTTTGGGAGCAGGAGGTCGTAGGTTCGAATCCTGCCACCCCGACTTTATTTACCTTTGTTTGTCTTGTTTGGACCAACAATATTTTATCCAGGTCCTGTAGCTCAATTGGATAGAGCAACTGCCTTCTAAGCAGTAGGTTTCAGGTTCGATTCCTGACAGGATCACTTCATTAAAGCGGAATTACGTTCCGCTTTTTATTTTATCAAAAAGTACCGATTCCGTAGCTCAGCTGGTAGAGCAATACACTTTTAATGTATGGGTCCTGGGTTCGAGCCCCAGCGGGATCACCAAAGCAGACTAGAAATGGTCTGCTTTTTTTTATGTCCACCTTTAGAAATCTATGGCAACTGTTGACATTCTTTTCTCTTAGAAACTTAACAAATACTATATCGAAGCTTGTTCCAGCCTTGAAAGGCGATTATACGAACACCAAATTGAGCATTCTAAATTCACGTCTACTGGGACCCCTTGGAAACTAGTTTATCAAGAAACATCTGAAGACTTAGCTTTTGCTAAAAGAAGAGAGTCTCAAATCAAAAGAATGAAATCAAGAAAACATATTGAAGAGTTGATCAGCTCAGCAGAGTAGAGCATCCCGATTTTATAGGGAGGGTCCTGGTCCTCGACAGCAATCGGGACGAGCCCCAGCGGGATCACCAAAGCAGACTAGAAATGGTCTGCTTTTATTTTTTAATTTGTTTCACCAAACTATTAAAAAGAAGACTTGTATAATTCTATTTGCGAATCATACCATTTCTTCTCAATGTTGGAGCATGAAAAACCTGCTACTTACTTTTGGCATATGCATTATCCTTACTTCCTGTCAAAAGTCTGTTTCGGATGCTCATTTCTACGACGAGGGCATTTCCATAGAATTGGCACAATTTCGTAAGCAGCAGGTTTCTGACATTCATTATCAATTGACTTTTGAAATCCCTGAAAAGGTTTCAGATCCGATTCCAGCCAGATTGATTTTAGAAGCAAATGTATCAGACCTTTCACATCCTCTAATTTTGGATTTTCATGAAGAAAAATCCCATTTGAGCAGCTTGAAAGTAAATGACGAAGTATCAGAAATCAATCATCAAAACCAGCACCTTATCATCCCAAAACAGGCTTTAAAAAAAGGTACAAATATCATCGAGATTGAGTTTGAAGCAGGAGAACTTTCTTTAAATAGAAACGATGATTTTCTTTATACTCTATTGGTTCCAGACCGGGCTAGTACTCTTTTTCCTTGTTTTGATCAGCCAAATCTCAAGGCAAATTACACGTTGACTATTTCTGCTCCCAAGGAATGGAAAGTCCTGGCAGGCGGGCCAGAAATAGCTTCTGAAGAAAAGGGCAATTTCATTATTCATCAGTTTGATAAATCTGATCTGATGAGTACTTACCTTTTTTCATTTGTAGCAGGAAAATTTGAAGAAGCGGAAGAATCCAGAGATTTCGCTCAAAAGATGCTTTATCGGGAAACAAATCCTGAAAAAATTAAGGCCAGTATTCCTGAAGTTTTCTCGCTACATGCGAAAGCAAAAGACTTCCTGGAAGATTACACAGGTTATTCATTTCCTTTCCAAAAACTAGATTTTGCCACCATTCCAATTTTCCAATATGGAGGTATGGAGCATGTCGGAGCAATTCAATATCGCGAATCTTCTCTTTTCCTAGATGAAAATGCGACAAACACTGAATTACTTTCCCGAGCGAAATTAATTGGCCATGAGACCGCACACATGTGGTTTGGTGACTTGGTGACAATGGACTGGTTTGAGGATGTTTGGATGAAAGAGGTATTTGCAAATTTCATGGCTGGCAAACTCGTTAATCCCACCTATCCAGACATCAATCATGAACTTTCTTTTTTGACCAACCACTACCCTTCTGCATATGGAGAAGATCGAACCAAAGGAACCAATCCGATCCGCCAGCAGCTAGCCAATCTAAAGGACGCTGGATCTCTTTACGGAAGCATCATCTATGACAAAGCCCCTATCATGATGCGTCAACTTGAAACTGCCATGGGAGAAAAGGCTTTTCAAAAAGGAATTCGGACTTACATCAAGACTTTTGCAAATAGCAATGCTACTTGGAGTGACCTAGTAGAAATCCTTGACAAGGAAACCGAAATTGATCTACAGAAATGGAGCAAAATCTGGGTCAACCAATCTGGCAGACCGATTCTTTCAGATCAAATTAAATATTCAGAAGATGGATTAATCACTTCATTCACGATCAACCAAAAAGCTGAAGATGGAACTGAAAAAGTATGGCCTCAACTATTTGATGTCTCGTTTTTTTATCCACAGGAAACAAAAACCTTTTCAATTTCAATCGATGAAAATACTTTAGAACTTAATGAAGCCATTGGTCTAAAAAAACCATCCTCAATCCTTTATAATAGCAATGGACTTGGCTATGGAATTTTTCCTTTGGATTTGAAATCCTTGGATGAAATTAGCAGTCTTTCTGATGAAGTTATGCGCGGGCAATCCTATATCAATCTCTACGAAAATACTTTGTCAGGAAATATTACTCCAGTTCAAACTTTTGAGGTTTTGAGAAAGGGAATCCTTTCTGAAAAGAATGAAATTCTAGCAAGACTGATTTCTTCTGAAATGAATTCCCTGTTCTGGACTTTTATGACCGAAGAGGAGCGAGAAAATAAACTGACAAATCTGGAAGAACAACTTTGGAACTTACTTCAGCAGGATATTTCAACGAATCTTAAAAAGACTATTTTCTCTCTTTACAGCGGGATTGCTTATTCTGAAATTGGACAAACCCGGCTTTACAAAGTTTGGAAAAAGACCATGGAAATTGAAAACCTGAAGCTTAATCCAGACAATTTCACCAACCTTGCCATGACTTTATCACTTTATGGTCATCCAAAAGCAGATGAAATATTAACAGAAGAAAGAACACGCATCAGCAATCCTGATAAACTCGCCAGATTTGATTTCTTACTGCCGGCACTTTCTCAAAATGAAAATGAAAGAGATTCTTTATTTGAATCCTTCCGAAATGAACATAACCGAGAAAAAGAATCCTGGGTACTGTCAGCTTGTGGGTATATCCATCATCCCTTGCATCAGGACAGCACTGTCAAACATCTTCGGCTTGCACTTGATTTACTAGAAGAAATCCAAAAGACTGGCGATATCTTTTTTCCAAAAAGATGGGCTTCTGTCACCGCAGGTCAATATTCTTCCTCAGAAGCAGCAAAGATTGTTTCAGAATTTCTAGCTTCTCATCCAGATTATAATCCAATTTTGAAAAACAAAATCCTGCAGGCAACGGATGATTTGATGCGAGTGCAGGAGATTTCTAAAAAGAGAAACTGATTAGAAATTCAGTGCGTCTAAATGTTTGAAATGCCCATTTTGACGGATCTTCTCCTTAGCCTTTTCGATGGCTTTAATTGCCGGAATCATTCGTTTGAAGTGGTTTATTAAAAAACTTAACCTTTCACTTTCAGAGGTCATCTTCAAAAGTTCTAATTCCTCCTCCAATTTTAGTCCTACTTTATGAGCAAAACTAAAAGAGGTTGTGAGATCAGGATCTACCTCCTCACGGTAATTCAGCAAATACAGAATCTCTTTTAAATAGAAGAGATATTCAAAATGCTGCACATTGCTGACAGTCATGTCATAGTCTAAAAACTCTACTTCTCCTCCGGCGTACATTTTCCCTTCCATAGGATTCTGAAAATCAAGGATCTTGAAGGCTCTTCCTCCAACGGTTTTAATATCGAGTCTTCCGTCATCATATCTACGGTGTATTTCTTCCAAACTAACTTCAGTACCGTATCCCTTCAATTGATCAGAATACACACAGATCCCAAAGGTCAGATTGCCTGATTCCACATCAGCAATCAATTGCCTATACCTAGGTTCGAAAATATGCAGATTGAGTTCCTCCCCGGGGAATGCTACTAGTTTGAGAGGAAATAAGGGCATTTTCATGTGTTTATAATTTAATTTTACAAGCCACATGGAATCTCGCATGGTTGAAAATCAAAACTATCCGCCGTTTATCGTCATGCTCGATTTCATAGCTTACTTTTTTAGAATAAACGAAAAGAAGTAGTAAACTGGTTTATTTCAAAAAGTAGAAATGCAAAAAAAAACCGGTCAAATGACCGGCTTTTTAACTTATTTTTTAGCAATATATGCCAATAAGTCAACGACTTTATTGGAATATCCCCATTCGTTATCATACCAAGAAATAACTTTCACGAAGGTATCAGAAAGCTGGATTCCTGCTTCTGCATCGAAGATGGATGTTCTAGGATCACCAATGAAATCATTGGAAACAACTGCATCTTCAGTATATCCTAAAATACCTTTCATGGTAGTTTCAGAAGCTTCTTTCATTTTAGCACAAATCTCTTCGTACTTGGCTGGCTTCTTCAGTCTTACCGTCAAATCCACTACAGAAACGTCTGGAGTAGGAACTCTAAAGGCCATCCCTGTCAGTTTACCATTCAATTCAGGAATTACTTTTCCTACCGCTTTTGCTGCTCCGGTAGATGATGGGATAATGTTTTGACCTGCGCCACGTCCGCCTCTCCAGTCTTTTGCAGATGGGCCATCCACAGTTTTTTGAGTTGCAGTAGTTGCATGAACTGTAGTCATCAAGCCTTCTTCAATACCGAAATTATCATTCAAAACTTTTGCGAGTGGAGCAAGGCAGTTTGTAGTACAAGATGCATTGGAAACAAATACCATGTCTGAAGTATAAGAACTTTCGTTCACACCCATCACAAACATTGGAGTGTCGTCCTTTGAAGGAGCTGACATGATTACTTTCTTTGCGCCAGCATCAATATGGCCTTGTGCAGTTTCTTTGGTCAAGAAAAGACCCGTAGATTCTACCACATAATCAGCACCTACTTCACTCCATTTAAGATTAGCAGGACTTCTTTCAGAAGTAACTCGGATAGCATCTCCATTCACTATCAATTGACCATCTTTTACTTCTACAGTACCTTTGAACCGGCCATGCGTAGAATCATATTTAAGCATATATGCCATGTAATCTACATCAATCAGGTCATTGATACCCACTACTTGAATATCATCCCTTTCCTGGGCCACTCTAAAAACTAGTCGACCGATTCTTCCGAATCCATTAATTCCAACTTTAATTTTGCTCATAATTTATATTGATTAGCGTATAGGTTTGATTTTTCAAACTCAACCATCAGGCATGCCTCTTTTGGCTAAAAATGGCTGAGGGAAGGCTAAGTTATTATAAATAATTGGCTAGCCCAAACAGATTGGACTTCAAGGAAAATAGACACCCTTTATTTTAAATAACAATCGATTACGAAGTAGAAATAATTTTTATGAGAATAAGTTGAAATGCCTATTTTGAAAGAAATAGTTAATTTGGGATAAAGAAAAGTTAAATGTTTGCAAAAGCGATTCAAGAAGTTGCCGGATTCACCCGTGCTATTCATTCTATTTCCAGAAATTTTGAATCTGAACAAGTACAAAGAGGTTCCGCAACTTTATTTTTTGTCAATGACGATGGCTATGCGCTTACATGCAGGCATGTAGCTCAGTGGCTTTCTAATGCAGAACAGATCAATGCCGTTTATTCTCAATATTTGAGAGGAAACAATGACGGCAAACAAACAAAGCAACTTGCTTACCAACTCAATTTAAAACCAGATAAGACTGCCGAAATGCGAGTAACCTTTGTGGATTGTGTTAATCAGATAAAAAATTTAAAAATCCATTCTCATCCAGAATACGATCTCGCTGTAATAAAATTCGAAGGTTTCAACAAAAAGCTCTTTACAAACACTCCCAGATTTCTAAAAAATCCAGATTCAATTCACCCCGGTGATATGCTTTGCAGACTGGGATTCCCTTTTCCTGAGTTCTCCAACTTCCAACTTAACCTAGAGAAAAAGATTCTGGAGTGGACTTCCTCTGGAAATGCACGATCACCCCGTTTTCCTATAGAGGGGATGGTCACCCGGTTTTTAGGAGATAATAACGGCAAAGTGTATGGAATAGAAATGAGCACCCCTGGGTTGCGAGGCCAAAGTGGCGGACCGTTATTTGATTCCGAAGGAAGAATTATTGGCATGCAAAGCAGGACCAAGCACCTTCATTTGGGTTTTGACATTGAAGAAAAAACCATTATTGCCCATGGCAAAGAGAAAAAAGTAAATGATTACTCGTTTATACATTTAGGCGAATGTATCCACGTTTCTGTGATCAAGGAGTTTATGAGGCAACACAAAGTTACTTTTGAGGAGGCATAAAAAAAGCCCTGATCCAAGTTAGAATCAGGGCTTGAAATATGAATCATTTTAATTATAAGCCTGCCAAAACCTCATTAAATGTCTCACTTGGTCTCATCGCTGCAGAAACTAATTCCTCATCAAGCTTATAATAACCCCCGATAGTCATCGGCGCACCTTGGCTTCCATTAAGTTCGGATACAATCTGCTCTTCCTTTTCAGTCAAAGCTTTTGCAAGCGGAGTAAATTTAGCTTTCAAGTCAGCATCTTTATTTTGATCTGCCAAAGCTTGGGCCCAGTAAAGAGCCAAATAGAAATGACTACCTCTATTATCTAACTTACCTACCACTCTTGCTGGAGATTTATCATTTTCCAAGAATTTTCCAGTAGCCGCATCCAGAGTTTCACCTAAAAGCAAAGCCTTGTCATTGTCGAAAGTCTGCCCCAAATGTTCCAATGAAACTGCCAAAGCAAGGAATTCCCCTAATGAATCCCAACGCAAATGACCTTCTTTTACGAATTGCTCCACATGTTTTGGAGCAGATCCACCAGCGCCAGTTTCAAATAAACCTCCACCGTTCATCAATGGAACAATCGAAAGCATTTTAGCACTTGTACCTACTTCCAAAATCGGGAACAAATCAGTCAAGTAATCTCTCAATACATTTCCAGTAACAGAAATGGTATCCTTGCCTTCCTTGATTCTTGCCAAAGTGATGTTTGTCGCCTCGATCGGTGACATGATGTGAATTTCAAGCCCTTCCGTATCATGATCTTTTAAGTAAGTATTTACTTTTTTGATCAATTCTTGATCGTGTCCTCTTTTTGGATCTAACCAAAAAACAGCAGGAGTATTTGATAATCTTGCTCTTGTCACTGCTAGCTTCACCCAATCCTCAATCGCAGCATCCTTTGTCTGACACATTCTCCAGATATCCCCTGCATCTACTTCATGAGAAAGAATTATCTCTCCGGTTTCATCAATCACTTCTACTACTCCAGCAGCAGAAATTTCGAATGTTTTATCGTGAGAACCGTATTCTTCTGCTTTTTGAGCCATCAAACCTACGTTTGGCACTGAGCCCATAGTTGATGGATTGAATGCGCCATGTTCTTTACAGAAATCGATCGTAGCCTGATATACTCCGGCATAACTTCTATCTGGAATGACAGCTTTTGTATCCTGAGATTTACCTTCTTTGTTCCACATCTGACCAGAGGTACGGATCATTGCCGGCATAGAAGCATCGATGATTACATCACTTGGCACATGTAGATTGGTTATTCCACGATCAGAATTCACCATCGCCAAATCAGGGCTGTCTGCATAGCAGGCATCAATATCAGCTTGGATTTCAGCTTTTTTGTCAGCAGGCAATTTCTCAATAGTTGAAAGTAGATCACCAAATCCATTGTTGACATCAACCCCCAATTGATCAAAAGTTGCAGCATGTTTTGCAAATACCGGCTCAAAGAAAACCTTCACTGCATGTCCAAAAATAATTGGATCAGAAACTTTCATCATGGTTGCTTTCATATGAATTGAAAACAAAACCCCTTGTGCTTTTGCATCTTCTTTTGCTTTCTTCAAGAAAGCTTTCAAGGCAGATACACTCAATGTTGAAGCATCAATCACTTCTCCTTCCAACAGTTTCAATCCAGATTTTAAAATCTCTTTTCCGCCATCCTTCTTGGTTAGCTCTATGGAAACTGTAGCCGGATGAATCATGGTATATGACCTTTCACTTTCGTAAAAATCTCCCTCACTCATACTGTCCACATGGGACTTGGAGTCAGCTGTCCATTTCCCCATCGAATGTGGGTGTTTTTTGGCATAAGCCTTCACTGCTTGAGGAGCTCTTCTATCCGAATTGCCTTCTCTCAATACTGGGTTTACAGCTGATCCTTTGATTTTGTCGTATTTTGTCTTTACCGATTTTTCTTCCTCCGTTTTAGGCTCTTCAGGATAGTCAGGAAGTGCATATCCTTTTTCTTGAAGTTCTTTAATCGCTGCCTTCAACTGCGGAACTGAGGCAGAGATATTTGGAAGTTTAACAATATTGGCCTCTGGCGTTTTAGCGATATCTCCCAGTTCAGCTAAAGCATCACTAATCCGCTGTTCGGGCTTTAGGTATTCAGGAAAACTTGAGATAATTCTACCTGAAAGAGATATATCTCTGGTTTCAACTTGAACTCCCGCGGAGCTAGTGAAAGCTTGAACAATCGGAAGCAAAGAATACGTTGCTAAGGCAGGTGCCTCATCAGTCAACGTATAGAGGATTTTTGGAGTTTGGTTACTCATGATTCGATCTGGATTCTTAAAAAGAGTGCAAAAGACCCCAATTTAAAGAAATGGCTTAAATCTCCATTTCACATTCTCAAATTTCATTAATGGAAATTTCAGAAAACAGGGTCATAAAATGTTGTGGCTAAATTACAGAAAATATCCTTGTTTCAAATCCAGTTCATACACCGAGTTGAACCCTTTGTCACTAGAATTTACCGGATTGTAAAAGTATCGCTGTCCATCCAGGCCGGAAACTTTTCTCTAAAACTTTCTAAAGCCGTTGCATCTAGCTTGAAAACCTCAGTTTTTTCAGTTTCATTTTTGGGTTCAGAAAGCGAATTGCCTTTGAAATCAAAAATCCCGGAATGCCCCACATAGTCAATCCCATTCCCGTCTTTCCCTATTCTATTTACACCAGCCACATAGCACAAGTTCTCGATCGCTCTAGCCTGTAAAAGTGCGTCCCAAGCCGATGTTCTTGCAGCTGGCCATGAGGCCACATAAAACATAAAATCATAGGTCGCTTGTCCATTTTGCCATGTGTTTCTCGAAAAAACAGGAAATCGCAAATCATAACAAATTTGGGGACAAATTTTCCAACCTTTTAGGGTAAAAATGGGAAGGTTTTGACCTGAAGAAAATGTCTCTTCTTCCTTGGCCATTCTAAACAAGTGTCTTTTATCATAGTGAAGAACCTGACCAGATGGTGATACCCAGAGTAAACGGTTAAAAAACTTTCCTCCTTCAGAAATAATCGCGCTACCCGTGACAACTGCATCAGTCTGTGCAGCCATCTGTTTCATCCATTTACAAATACCAAGATTCATTGGCTCCGCAAGTTCGCTTGCATCCATGCTAAATCCAGTCGGAAACATTTCTGGAAGAATAATCAAATCAACACTTTTTGGTATATCCCAAATTTTCTCTTCCAGCATGGCAAGATTGGCCGTCTTATTTTTCCAAAAAAGATCCGTCTGAACCAGCGCTATTGATAATTCGGGTGTTCGGCTCATTTGAGCGGGTAGATCATTCTATAATCAGTGGAAACTTTGCCTTTGCTTACCTCAATCAATTTTGATTGAACCATTCTCTTTTTTAAGCCTTTCAAGTAATCTACAAACAAAATCCCTTCTAAATGATCGTACTCATGCTGGATCACGCGAGCAGTCATGCCAGAAAACTCTTCCTCTTGCAGTTTCCAGTTTTCATCAAAATATTCGATCGTAAGTTTTTCAGGTCTAATTATCTCTGCTCTAATATCTGGTATACTTAAACAGCCTTCTTCAAAGCTATAATCATCCCCGTACTCATCTAAAATAATCGGATTAATAAATACTCTACGAATTCCCTTTTCCTCATCTTCCTCATCCAACATTAAGGTACTATCAATCACAAATAGCCTAAGGCCTTGGTTAATCTGTGGTGCGGCCAAACCTACCCCACTGGCATTATCCATGGTTGCAAACATGTCTTTAATCAAGCCATCTAACTCTGTTCCTTCGGTAATCTCTTCTGCCTCTTTCTTCAAAATGGGATTCCCGTAGGCTACTATGGGGTAAATCATTGTCTTTCTAAATACGATTGTAAAATAATTGCTGCACTAACCTTGTCCAGATTACCTGCTTTTTCCCGACGATCTTTCTTTTTACTTCCCATGGCAATCATACTTTGCATGGCCATTTTGGAGGTAAATCGCTCGTCTATTAATTCAATTTTTTGAGCTGGAAAGGTTTTTTCCAACTGTTCTTTCATTTTCATGACCTTTGGGGTCATTTCATTATCCTTACCATTCAACCTGGTAGGCAAACCCAAAACAAGTGTGTCCACTTCTTCTTTAGAAATGTACATCTTGATGTAGTCGATCAGTTTTGATGTTTCGATTGTCTCCAATGGGTTTGCGAGCATCTTTAACGGATCGGTAACAGCCAAACCTGTTCGTTTGGTTCCTAAGTCAATAGCAAGAATTCTTGGCATCAGTTTATCCTGATTTTATTACGGATTTTTCGAATAGCTTCACGCTCAAGCTGAATCGCTTTGGGAAAAAGTAGCTCATCTTCTATTTGAGCATGAATAGTAAGCTCTCGCTCGAAATTCTGCAACTCATGATACAGAACTTTCATGGTGAGCGGCGCATTTTCAGGGAGTGAATAATCATTTGTCAACCTTCTTATCCCTTCCATTTCATCATCATGAACTTCATGCATATCTGCCAATAAATAAATAGGGTCTTTTTCCAAAATTGTTAAAGCATCGACCAAACTATAGTTTCCTTCCTCCACATCTTGCAAAAGCACGATTCGGTTAAAAAGTCCATTTTCTTCCTCATGAATGTGATGTATAAAATCTTCAACAAAAAGAGGGAATAAAATCCTGAGATCAGCAATGAGCGCAGAATATTCGATATCAGGAATAATCCCTGAAATTAAATTTGCAAGAAATGGAAGTTCTTGCCTTACAAAATAATAATGCTTCCTCTTAAGGTATGCAACCAAAACCTCAATGGGATTAAGATATAATTCCTCATTGGTAGGTTCTTTTCTTAACGCCCAAGTTTCTAATTCTGTAATGAGCTGATTTGGGTGAACTTTGTGCTTTTTACAAACTTCTTCAAGAGATTTCGTTTGGTATTGGTAGAAACTTATTCCAAAATAATGCAACACAGATGCGAAAACATAGTTTTCGGACACCAAATCACCTACTAAAGCTTTGTTATAATCACTTTCAGCTCTCATATCACAAAAATAATTTTTTTAACATAAAAAAGGGTAATAATTTGGTTCATTATCTAATCCCCTCGTATAAACATTCGTTAACTTTATAAAAAGTCACTTTTAAAACACAAATCATTTACGATAGTTTATATTTCAATAGCAAAATAAAAAGATAGGAAAAGACGTGAGCGATACTAAAAACACAAAGGCACAAATCAGGCTCCCAATCATTCTGGCACTAGCTATTTCAGCTGGAATTTGGATAGGAGCCACATTTGCAGAGCCTAAAAGTAACCAAAATGACCTAAGAGCAGCACTCTATAAGCTTCAGGAAATCATGACTTATATCAACCGAGATTATGTTGATAGCGTCAATACAAATGAATTAGTGGAGTATGGTATTACCAAGATGCTTGAAAACCTAGACCCACATTCAAGTTATATTCCTGCTCGGGATGCCTCTTTGGCACAATCTCAACTGGATGGTGAATTTGATGGCATTGGAGTTGAATTTGGAATAATTCGAGACACAATTTATGTGGTTGCTCCACTTACCGGTGGACCTTCTGAAGCATTGGGCATTCAATCCGGTGATCAAATCATTGCTGTAGATGGTGAGAATGTGGCAGGTATTGGAGTTACAAATCGAGATGTTTTTGATTTACTGAGAGGCCCAAAAGGATCAAAAGTAATGGTGGATATCAAAAGGAAAAACCAAAACAATTTAATTCCTTACGAAATCACCCGCGACAAAATCCCTCAGTATAGTATTAATGCTTCCTACATGGTGAATAATGAAATCGGGTATATTAAAGTCACTCGATTTGCGGCAACTACCTATGATGAGTTCAAAACTTCCATTGAAGATTTGAAGTCAAAAGGAATGAAAAAATTGATTGTGGATCTTCAAGGCAATCCCGGTGGATACATGGGCGCTGCAATCAATATGGCTGATGAGCTATTAGGCCAAAGAGCCTTGATCGTTTCTCAAGAAGGTAAAGTGGACCAATACAGCCAAAAAGCTTTCGCTTACAGACCTGGCTTATTTGAAGAAGGTCCAGTTATCGTACTGATAAATGAGGGAAGTGCTTCTGCTTCTGAAATCCTTGCCGGGGCAATTCAAGATAATGATCGAGGGCTGATCGTAGGTAGAAGATCCTTTGGAAAAGGATTGGTGCAATTGCCAATTGACCTTTCTGATGGTGGCGAGCTTAGATTGACTATCGCAAGATATTTTACTCCTTCTGGAAGGTCTATTCAAAAACCTTATGGCGCCAATTATGAAGATTATGAAAAAGATTTCACCAACAGATTTGAGCATGGAGAATTTTTCTCAGCAGACAGTATCAAGTTTAATGACAGCTTGAAATATGAAACTCTGAAAGGAAGATCTGTTTATGGCGGCGGTGGAATCATGCCTGATTATTTTGTGCCACTTGATACCACTTTGAGTAGTATTTATGTGAATCGATTGTTCAATTCAGATTCCAACAGAGAATATGTGCTGGAATATGCCAATGAAAACAAAGCTAAGTTTGAAAACATGCCTGTTGAAGAATATCGAGACAATTTCGAAATCTCTGATGCCATGCTAAAAGGTTTGGTAGCAGTAGGCGAGAAAAACAAAGTGAAATTTGATAAAGCTGATTTTGACAAATCTAAGGAATACCTAAAAATCTTAGTAAAAGCACATCTTGGCCGTCAATTGTATGATGATAGCGCATTTTACATGGTAGTCAATGATATCAATGAGGTGTATGTTCAGGCATTAAAACTCTTTGATCAAGCCGAGCAAATTGCTTTGGCAAAAGATCTAAGCAATGTTCAGGAAAATGAAGAGTAGTTTTCATACTTAAAAAAGAAAAGAGCAATTCGAGAGGGTTGCTCTTTTTTTTAAATCGAATTTTACTTTCAATCTTTTCATAAAAACATGACATTGGAATTCCTTTATTTAAAGGGTCAATTTAAATCTGACATAAATCCAACATCTAATGAAACATGTTTTAACCTTCCTTCTGTTTGCAGGAATCATTATGGGAACCACAGCACAGATCAAAGTCAATCATATCGCAGCACACGTTTCAAACCTTGAAACAAGTAAAGAATTTTATAAAAATATCGTGGGGCTAACAGAAATCGAGGAGCCTTTCAAAGACGGACTTCATGCGTGGTATGACATCGGAGGTGGTGCTGCCTTACACATAATTGAAGCTCCAAATATCCCAACTGAAATATCAAAAGTGAATCACTTGTGCTTTAGCATGAAAGACATGGATTCATTTATCCAAACGCTGAAAGACACTAATTATCCTTTCGAGAGCTGGACAGGTGAAAAAAGCAAAGTCACTATCAGGGTTGATGGAATTCGACAAATTTATATTCAGGACCCTGATGGCATGTGGTTAGAAATTAATGATGATTTTTAATAATTCCATTTGCCTAAAACCAAAGAAGCCCGAACTCAATCGGGCTTCTTTGGTTTAATTATCATAAATATTTTGTGGCCAACTATCATTTCCAAAATTGATATCTGGAGTGATTTTATCCGGATCCACCACTACTGCTTTCAATTTTTTATCCGTTTTAAAAAGGTGATTCCAAGTATCTCCTCTTTGCCAGATTTCTACTGGCAAGGTGAACCTCTCTTTAGAATCGTCCTCGTATGTCACTTCAATCAATACAGGCATTGGTATTTCGCCATTGTTGGTAAGGCTTATCAAATAATTCCCTGCATATGGAAACACTCCATTGACCGCAATATCAATATTGCCATTTCCATAAAACCATCCTTGCCAAAACCAGGATAGATTTTCTCCTCCAACATTTTCCATGTGATTGAAAAAATCGGAGGGCTGAGGATGCTTATATGCCCAAGTTTTGATGTAGGATTTGAATGCATTATCAAATCTTTCTGGACCTAAGATATATTCCCTAAGCATATACAATCCATAAGCAGGCTTATTATAGGCAACCATTCCCAAATTAGAAGTATTTGCCACATCAGGATAGGTATCAATTCCTTCCCTTGCTTCGCTATTGAAATAATTGAGAGATCGTCTTGACTGATTTAATCTTGAAGGATATTCACCATTATTGAAGGCCAAAGTGCTATAATGGTTGATAAACGTATTGAAACCTTCATCCATCCAAGCATATCTTCTTTCATTAGAACCGACAATCATCGGAAACCAATTATGCCCAAATTCATGATCTGTAACTCCCCACAGGCTAGCTCCCTTTGATCTATAATGACAAAAATTCAAACCCGGATATTCCATGCCACCGATTTCAGCAGCAACATTTGTGGCAGTGGCATAAGGAAACTCAAACCATCTTTGAGAATAATGCTCTATCGAAGCTTTGGAGTATTCTGTTGATCTGGACCACGCTTCTTCCCCATTGGATTCTTTAGGGTAAACAGACTGTGCCAATATTGTTTTTCCGCTTGGAAGATTGATTTTCGCTGCATCCCAGATAAAAGATTTAGACGATGCAAAAGCAATGTCTCTGCTATTTTGGATTTCAAAATGCCAAGTAAGCGTTCCTTCTTGCTTTGGTCTGGTAAGCTCATTATTGCCGATTTCTTCCGGAGATACCAAGTACACCGTTTCATCACTCTGTTTTGCTTTTTCATAGCGATCCTGAAGCTCTTTGCTTAGGACCTCTTTTGGGTTTAGCAACTCTCCAGATCCCACAACAATATGGTCATAGGGAACAGTGATTTTGTAATCGAAATTACCATACTCCAAGTAAAATTCACCTGCTCCTAAATATGGCTCGACATTCCATCCTTCGATTTGATCAAAAACCGCAACTTTAGGATACCATTGTGCCAAAGCATAGATAGTCCCATCTTCTACTTCCAGCCTACCCATTCTGTCCATCCCTTTTTCAGGAATTTTAAAGGAGAAATTCATCGACACAGTAGCTTTTCCACCTTTGGCAGGAATAGGTTCAGCAAACCAAACTTGCATCCTAGTGTCAGAAATAATATGCTCCCCCGAAGTAGCCCCTTTTGAACCTACTTTAGCTACCAAATTACTGATATCGAATCCGCCATCGACATCTCCAATGTAGCGATTACCTTGGATAGGAGTGGTCAATGTACCTCTTGAATCTTCGGTAAATCGGTTTTGCTCTAATTGCATCCAGATAAAATCTAGAGGCTCTGGGCTATTATTGGTATAAGTCATAGTGACTTTCCCAGTGATCGTGTGAGCTTGATCATCCAGAGTCGCTTCAATTTGATAATCCGCGGCATTTTGCCAATAGCCAACACCAGGCTTTCCTGATGCAGTTCTAGAATAGTTTCCGCGACGATCCATAAACTCGCCAAACTGACTTTGATTATTTTCTTGTACCTCTTGAGCAAAAGAATTCGTCACTTCTGCAAAACTAAACCCTGCCAAAAGAAGTGGTAGTATAATTTTTCTTTTCATGTTACTATTAAATTATAGGCTCCTAAATTAAGTATATCCTTTGGTTCTGCCAGTTTGTTTTAATAAGACAATCCTCCTTTAACTAATTTTCACAGAAAAATCAAAGTTGGAATTCGACTTTTTTCACCTGTTATTTGGTCTGGTTTTTAAAAAATTCCTATGAAAAAAATATACTTATGTATCGCAGGTTTTGGACTAGTTTTCTCTCTCAAAGCACAAACAGATACAACATCTCAAAACCTTGACGAAGTAATTATTCAAGAAAATAGGATTCAAATTCCCTTTTCTAAGCAAAGCAGAAATATAACTCTTGTTGACAAACAAGAAATCGAAACTACTCCAGCAAGGAGCTTGCAAGAAATTCTCTCCTTCGTGCCTGGAGTTGACGTCCGGCAAAGAGGTGTAACCGGCGTTCAGGCGGATATTGGAATTCGAGGAGGTTCTTTTGCTCAGACCTTGATGCTTTTGAATGGCATAAAACTTAGTGATCCACAGACCGGACATCATATGATGAACATTCCCGTTCCATTGGTAAATATTGATCGGGTAGAAGTTTTGAAAGGACCCGGCTCCAGAATCTTTGGCCAAAATGCCTATGCAGGAGCCATCAATGTGATCACAACACTTAATGATGAGAAATACTTGAGAGTACAAGGATATGCTGGTGATTTTGGTATGACAGGGATCAACTTTGCAGGTTCGCTTCCAGCGGGAAAATACAGGCAAAATCTATCTGCCTCTTATGATGACTCCAATGGTTACCAATACAATTCAGACTATAAAGTCAGCAATATTTTTTATGAAGGAGGAATTGACCTCAATGAGAAAAATAACCTCAGGGGAATGATTGCTTATACCGATAGAACTTTTGGTGCCAATGGATTTTATACCAGCGCTTTTCCTGATCAGTGGGAAAGCATCCAGACGACCTTGGCTTCTTTGAGTCATACTCTGAATCTTTCCAACTTCTACCTAAACACAAGAGCTTATTATCGATACAATGCCGATGAATATAGATTGAGAAGAAACGAACCTGAATTTTACCAAAACAACCATAAGTCAGACGTTTTTGCCTTAGAGGCAAATGGTAATTTCAAAACAAGTTTAGGAACCACTGGATTTGGAATAGAAACGAGAAAAGAAGCTCTGGAAAGCAATAATCTTGGAGATAGAGAAAGAACCTTGAGTGGGATTTTTCTGGAACAGTTGGTAAATCTTGGACAAAAAGTAGACCTGAGAGCAGGAATTTATAGTAACTACAATTCCGGCTATGGTTGGAAGCATTTTCCAGGAGTAGAGGTAGGCTTTCAAGCTAGCAAAGAAATCCGACTGTATTCCGGATATGGAGTCAGCTATCGAATCCCGAGTTTTACAGATCTATATTATGTCGGACCTACCAATATTGGAAATGATCAGTTAAATCCAGAGCAAGCCCAAAATTTCGAAGTTGGTGCAAAATGGGCAAAATCTGGTTTCAGAGCTGAATTGGTGTACTTCATCCGAAATACAGATGATTTGATCGAATGGACAAGACCAGATGAAAACACACCTTGGCAGCCTCAAAATTTCAACGAGGTGAAATTTAATGGAATTGAAGCTTCCCTTTTTTATAGAGTAAATCCTTCAGGAAGATCGTTACAGGTGAAGGAATTTAGCTTTTCATATAACTACATCGATGCAAATTTTATCCAACAACCTGGGGTAGAAACCAGATATGCTTTGACTGCTTTAAAAAATCAAATGATAGGCGGCGTATTGATTGGAATAAGTAAGAAAATAGAGTGGAACACTAAACTTCGGTATGTCGAACGTATGAATCAAGACCCTTATTTCGTGATGGATTTGAGGCTGGATTACAATCGGCTTGGCAGAATCGGGTTCTTTGCCGAAGCCTCAAATTTAACGAATACCGAGTATATCGAAGCAGCAACTATCCAAATGCCTGGAAGATGGTTTAGGGCAGGATTTATGTTGAATTTAGATTGAGGTAGTTTTATTTTCCTGCAGAAGGATGGTAAAAATATTCTGACCAACTCTTCTGCTGAAATCCGAAATACTGGTCAAATTCTTTCTGAATTAAAATTCTACCTTGAGCATCATAGAAATATTGGAATGCATCGACTCTATCACCAAGCAAACTTCCTCTTTCACCTGACTCTTTTGCTTCCAGCAAATCATCCTTATATCTATAAATCAAGTAATCAATTTTAAATTCCTCTTGCCCTAGAGCTGATTTCCATTCTTTACTTATTCTTCCCAAGGGATCATATTCATAAACCTCCAATGCAGCCCCAGTTTCATTAGGGTATTCAATCTGGGCAAGCAAGTTTTGAGAACTGTAAACATACTGAGCTAAAAGGATTCTTTCTTTATTAGAACTGCTGTGAAAAATTTTATCTAAGCGATCATCCGAAAGGTATTAATATTCGCGAGTAGACCACCAAACTGGCTTGCCATTCTCATAATTGAAAAAATGAGAAGTTTCGATCCATTCTTCTCTAAAATAATTTAACCCTATCCCTATAGTATCTCCGTCAGAATCATAAATCACGTGAAAACTTACATTTCCTATGGCAGGATAGAATATTTCCCTGGAGGAATGAACCTTAGCAGAGTTTCCTCCATATACAACAACTTTGTTCAATTTCCCCTTAGGTGAGATTTGGTCGGAAGCCATTACCGATTTGAGCTCATCTTCCATAGTAGGCCGAACGAATTCTTGGTCCTCAGTTATCTCACAACTAACAAGAGCTAAGAGCAGGAAAAAAAGGATTGCATTATTTCTCATAAGTCTTTTGTTTTCAATTGAGTATGTTAGAAAAAAAATTAACCTCAAA